>NZ_JBHTJI010000001.1:299714-1205238 GCF_042675665.1 Mariniflexile jejuense | reverse complement strand
TAAATTGTCCATAGTAGATATGCGTGGTCAAATAGTGCAAGAGTTTACCAATGTATCACAAGAAACCTTGAATAATGGTATAAAAATATCAAATGTTTCAACAGGAGCATACATAGCTTGGTTTAAAGCCAAAACGGGTCAAGTTGTAACAAAAAAATTCATAGTTAATTAATTTATAATAGTTAGAGTTAGTCTTAAAAAAGCCAAAATAATAGTTTTGGCTTTTTTTATGATTAAAAATTAATCATTTAAGGATAAATCCTTAATTTCGCACCTCGAAAAGAAATTTGATATAATGAGCATGAAATTTCCTGAATATAAAGGACTTGACTTACCAAAAGTTGCAGAAGAGATTCTTAACTATTGGCAAGAAAACAACATTTTTGAAAAAAGTGTTTCTACCAGAGAAAACAATGAATCGTTTGTGTTTTTTGAAGGACCACCTTCAGCAAACGGTTTACCTGGTGTTCACCACGTGTTGGCGCGCGCCATTAAAGATATTTTTCCGCGATACAAAACCATGAAAGGGTATCAAGTAAAGCGTAAAGCAGGTTGGGATACACACGGGTTACCTATTGAATTGGGTGTTGAAAAAGAATTGGGCATTACCAAAGAAGATATTGGTAAAACCATTTCGGTAGAAGATTATAACGCTGCTTGCCGTAAAGCCGTAATGCGTTACACCGATGTTTGGAACGACCTAACCCAAAAAATGGGTTATTGGGTAGATATGGACGACCCATACATTACCTACGAACCAAAATACATGGAAAGTGTTTGGTGGTTGCTAAAAGAAATTTACAATAAAAACTTATTGTATAAAGGCTATACCATTCAGCCGTATTCGCCAAAAGCGGGAACAGGTTTAAGCTCGCATGAGTTGAACCAACCTGGAACGTATCAAGATGTAACGGATACTACGATTGTTGCGCAATTCAAAGCAAAACCAGCATCGTTACCAAATTTTTTACAAAACGAAGGCGATATTCGTTTTTTAGCTTGGACAACTACACCTTGGACCTTGCCAAGTAACACAGCATTAACCGTTGGTCCAAAAATCGACTATGTGTTGGTTAAAACGTTCAATCAATATACTTTTGAGCCTATCAATGTGATTTTGGCAAAAAAATTAGTGCCTTATCAATTTGCAGGAAAGTTTAATCAAGTTGAAACAAAAGAGGAATTATCAGGCTATAATACAAACGATAAAAAAATTCCTTTTTTCATCGTTAAAGAATTTATTGGTAAAGATTTAGTGGGCATCACCTACGAACAATTATTGCCTTACGCACTTCCAAACGATAATCCAGAAAATGCATTTAGAGTCATTTCGGGCGATTTCGTTACCACCGAAGATGGTACAGGTATCGTACACACGGCGCCTACATTTGGTGCCGACGATGCTTTGGTTGCTAAACAAGCAACACCAGAAGTGCCACCTATGTTGGTGAAAGATGAAAATGGAAATTTAGTGCCTCTTGTAGATTTACAAGGTAAATTCCGTCCAGAAATGGGCGAATATGCTGGTAAATATGTGAAGAATGAATATTATAATGATGGCGAAGCTCCAGAGCGTTCAGTTGATGTTGAAATTGCCATCAAATTAAAAGAAGAAAACAAAGCCTTTAAGGTTGAAAAATATAAGCACAGTTATCCAAACTGCTGGAGAACCGATAAACCAATTCTGTACTATCCGTTAGACTCTTGGTTTATTAAAGTCACCGATATTAAAGAGCGTATGTTCGAATTGAACGAAACCATCAACTGGAAGCCAAAAGCAACTGGTACAGGTCGTTTTGGGAACTGGTTAGCAAATGCCAACGATTGGAATTTATCGCGGTCTCGTTACTGGGGTATTCCATTACCAATTTGGAGAACCGAAGATGGTAAAGAGGAAATCTGTATCGGTTCTGTTGAAGAATTAAAATCTGAAATGGAAAAAGCTGTTTCAGCAGGTATTCTTTCAAAAGCTATTTTTGAAGATTTTGAAGTTGGAAACAATTCTGAAGAAAACTATGCGAAAATCGATTTGCATAAAAACATTGTAGATGAAATTGTATTGGTTTCAGCTTCAGGAAAACCAATGAAACGCGAAAGTGATTTAATTGATGTTTGGTTCGATTCTGGTGCAATGCCGTATGCACAATGGCATTACCCGTTTGAAAACAAGAATTTAATTGATAAAGGAACATCGTATCCAGCCGATTTTATTGCCGAAGGTGTAGACCAAACACGTGGTTGGTTTTATACACTGCATGCTATTGGAACCATGGTTTTCGATTCGGTTGCGTATAAAAATGTGGTGTCAAACGGATTGGTGTTGGATAAAAACGGACAAAAAATGTCCAAACGTTTAGGGAATGCCATCGACCCGTTTGAAACATTATCAACTTATGGTGCCGATGCTACCCGTTGGTACATGATTTCAAATGCAAATCCTTGGGATAATTTAAAATTCGATTTGGAAGGTGTTGAAGAGGTAAAACGTAAATTCTTCGGTACGCTTTACAATACCTATTCGTTCTTTCAGCTGTATGCAAACCTTGATAGTTTTAATTATAGTGAAGCTGAAATTGCTATAAACGAACGCCCAGAAATTGACCGTTGGATTCTTTCAGAATTAAACACATTAATTAAAAAAGTTGATGCGTTTTATGCGGAGTACGAACCAACAAAAGCAGCACGCGCTATTTCAGATTTCACGCAAGATTACTTAAGTAACTGGTATGTGCGTTTATGTAGAAGACGTTTCTGGAAGGGCGATTATGGACAAGATAAAATTTCGGCATACCAAACACTTTATACCTGTATGGTAACTATTGCGAAGTTAGGCGCGCCAATCGCTCCGTTTTTTATGGATAGATTGTATTTAGATTTGAATGCAGCCACCCAAAAAGAAACGTTTGAAAGTGTTCATTTAGCTGAATTTCCAAAATACGACGCTTCACTTGTAGATAAGAGTTTGGAAAGCAAAATGGAAGCAGCACAAACCATTTCATCTTTAGTATTATCGTTAAGAGCTAAGGAAAAGATTAAAGTGCGTCAACCACTTCAAAAAATCATGATTCCTGTAACTAGTAAACAGCAAAAGGAAGAGATTTTAGCGGTTTCCGATTTAATAAAACACGAAGTTAACGTTAAAGAAATAGAACTGCTAGAAGAAGCTTCAGATATTTTGGTAAAACAAATAAAACCTAATTTTAAAACTTTAGGACCTCGTTTTGGTAAAGATATGAAAGCAGTTGCTAGTTTAGTTACTAACTTTTCAGCACAAGATATTAACAAAATAGAACAAAATGGTGTTTTGGATATTGAAGTTAATGGAAAAAATATAACTTTAGCCCTAGATGATGTAGAAATTACATCACAAGATATTGAAGGTTGGTTGGTAGCAAACGAAGGAAATTTAACAGTTGCTTTGGATGTTACTATTTCGGATGATTTACGAATGGAAGGTGTTGCCAGAGAACTTGTAAATCGTATTCAAAATTTACGTAAAGATTCAGGTTTTGAAGTAACCGACAGAATTGATGTTAAATTGCAAAGCGATAAACAAATTGATACGGCTATAAACACAAATATGTCGTATATTAAAGCAGAAACATTAACCGAAAAACTTGAAATTATTGAAAAATTAGATAATGGTATAGAAATTGCCTTTGATGATGTAAATACCAAGTTATATATACAAAAACATTAAAATTATGAGTTTAGATTTAAATGTAAGATATTCTGATAAAGACTTAGCAGAATTTAAAGAATTGATAAAAGATAAAATAGATAAAGCACAACACGATCTAGAGCTTATAAAAAGTGCCTACATGAACGACCATAATAATGGAACCGATGATACATCGCCAACATTTAAAGCGTTTGATGAAGGTAGTGAAGTAATGAGCAAAGAGTCTAATTCGCAATTAGCTATTAGACAAGAAAAATTTATTCGCGATTTAAAAAACGCGCTTATTAGAATAGAAAACAAAACATACGGCGTATGTAGAGTTACTGGTAAGTTAATTGCTAAAGAGCGTTTAAAATTAGTGCCTCATGCAACCTTAAGTATTGAAGCAAAAAACATGCAATAATTTTATTTTAAATGATATATTTGAAACGTCTCATTTTTTGAGGCGTTTTTTATTTGTCATTCCTGTGTAGGCAGGAATTCACTACTTAAAAAGTTTATGCTTTAATGTCACTAAAAAAATCCATTATCTTAATCATCATCATTTTACTTATAGACCAAATAAGTAAAATATACATAAAAACACATTTCAAACTTCAAGAAAACATTGAAGTATTTAGTTGGTTCCAAATCTATTTTATAGAAAACGATGGAATGGCTTGGGGAACAAAAATTAGTGATTTCGTATCTTTTGTTTCCGAGCGTTCTGCTAAAATATTTTTAACTGTTTTTAGAATAGTTGCCATTTTTGGAATAGGGTATTGGTTGTTTGATGCCACTAAAAAGAAAGCGTCTAAAATATTAATACTGGCTATTGCTTTAATATTTGCTGGTGCTTTAGGTAATATTATAGATTCTGTATTTTATGGCGTTTTGTTTGATGATAGTTTTAACCAAGTAGCAGTATTTTTGCCTGAAGCTGGTGGTTATGATACCTTACTACACGGAAAAGTAGTAGATATGCTATATTTTCCTTTATTTGAAGTCGATTTACCTCAATGGTTTCCAATAGGTGGTGGTAAACGTTTTAATTTTTTCGAACCCGTTTTTAATATTGCAGATATGGCAATAAGTACTGGATTTATTATGCTTATTGTGTTTAATAAAAGGGCGTTTCCGAAGAAATAGTTTTGTTAATAATATTTGTAAACAAAAAGAAAATGAGTTGTTTTATAGTATAATAACTTTTTTAACTTGTGGTTTAAATAATGAAGTAATGATAAAAGAGAAAGTTAGCCTACATAATATTGATGAAAAACTGTTTGAGGTAAAAGTGTTTGAATCAGACGATTTTAAAGCTTCATCGTTTACACATTTTTTGCATAATTACAAGAATGGGGTTTCTAAATATTATAAAAATGACGCTCTTTTATATGTGGAGGACATTCTTAAAAAATCATATACTTCTAATCAAATAACTAACAAGGTTGTTGAAGAAACCCTACAATATTTAATTTTTGAAAGTAATGAGTCTGTGCCATTTCTCGCACCCGAAAATCCTAAGTTTAAATTTATAGATCTTTTTGCTGGAATTGGCGGATTTAGGTTAGCATTCCAAAATTTGAGTGGAAAATGTGTTTTTACAAGCGAATGGGATAAATATTCAAAACAAACATATAAAGCTAATTTTGGAGAAATTCCTTTTGGAGATATAACAAAAGAAAAAACAAAGAGTTATATTCCTGATGATTTTGATGTATTATGTGCAGGATTTCCTTGTCAAGCTTTTTCAATTGCAGGAAGAAGGGGTGGATTTGAAGATACACGTGGAACTCTTTTTTTTGAAGTTGCAGAAATTATTAAGAAGAAACAACCAAAAGCCTTTTTTTTAGAAAATGTAAAAGGACTTAGGAGTCATGATAAGGGAAAAACTTTAGAAACAATCTTAAATGTCTTAAGAAACGATTTAGGGTATTTTGTTCCAGAACCAAGTATTGTTAATGCGAAAGAGTTTGGGTTGCCACAAAACAGAGAAAGAATTTTTATTGTTGGTTTTAGAAGTGATTTAGGTATAGAAAGTTTTGAGTATCCAAAACCAATTAACAACAATGTAGTATTGGAAGATGTTTTAGAAGAAAAAGCAGTTTCTGTAAAATATTATTTATCAACAACCTACATGCAAACTTTGAAAAATCATAAAGAAAGACATAAAAATAAAGGGAATGGCTTCGGTTATGAAATAATTCCTAACGATGGAATAGCAAATGCTGTTGTTTGTGGAGGAATGGGAAGAGAAAGAAACCTTGTTTTAGATAAAAGACTTACAAATTTTAAGCCCGTTACTAATATTACAGGAGAAGTAAACAGAGAAGGAATTCGAAAAATGACACCGCGTGAATGGGCTAGATTACAGGGTTTTCCGGATAATTTTAGGATAGTAGTTTCTGATGCGCAGGCATACAAACAATTTGGTAATTCAGTGGCTGTACCAGCTATTCAAGCTACAGCAAAAAAAATACTTGATAAATTAAATTATTAAGAATATGGGTTTACTTCAAGATTTAGATATTGTAAAAGGTAACGATACTTTAGCTGGTAATATATTTGAAAAGCTATTTCCTTCTTTTATGGATGTTACATATCTACAACCCAGTGAATATATTTTAAAGTATTGGAATGCGTATTTACAAATAAGAGATGTTGAGTTAGAAAATGATCAACAAAAAAGAGGAGTTAACGGTAAAATTTTTGAATACATAATAGCTACATTATTAATTAGAGAAAAAATTTACCCTATTTATTTAAATGCTAAAGTTGCTTTTGTACCAAACATTAATTACGATTTATTGTTTTACACGACCGATAGAGGGCCTATATGTTTAAGTGCTAAAACTTCATTTAGAGAAAGATATAAACAAGCCGATTTAGAAGCTATAGCAATGAAATATGTGCATAGGCGTTCTCAATGTTTTTTAATTACATTATCAGATGATGATGCAAAAATGGTAAATGAAAAACAAAAAGTTGGCGATGTAATTGGTTTGGATAGTGCTGTTTGTGCAACAAGCGAGTATTTTAATAGATTAATATTGGATTTAAAGAAGTATAATTTAGTAGAATCTCCAGAAATAAAAGTAATAGAAACAAATCAAGTAGTCACAAAAGATAAAATTAAATTAGTCTTTCCTAATTTATAATACTCAAAACCTATAAATATTCTCAGGCGTCACGCAAAAATCCAACCTTATATCACTTTCAAAAACATCGTTAATTTCAGTTTCAGCTTCAAAAAAAGACAAACCAATTTTAATGGTTTCAGGTTTGCAGTTGGCTAAAAAACGATCGTAAAAACCTTTGCCATAACCCACACGGTTTCCTTTTTCATCAAAAGCTAAAAGTGGTATAAAAACAACATTTATTTTTTCGTTTGAAATTTCAATACTATCAACAGGTTCAGGAATGTTGTAGTTGTTCTTTTTAATAACGGTATTATCGGTTAAAAGAAAGTTTGTCATTAAACCCGTTTCAAAATCACTTTTAGAAATAACAATGTGTTTGTCTTTTCCTGAAAGGATATTCAAAATATAATCTGTATTTACTTCTTTTTGCTCTTCAATAGCTAAAAAAATGTGGTAAAAGGAATGTTCCCAAATAGGCAATTTCAAAACTTGGTTAGCAATAGCCATACTTAAATTATCAATTTGAGTCATTGACAAAGTATTACGAAGCGATTTGTATTTTTTTCGTAAGTCTGCTTTAAGCATACTTCTTATCTTTTAAGTTTTGTTGAAATATGAAACAAAGCATCACCTTGATATACAATGGGCGATTCGTTTACATTAATAATATAGCCGGCGTTTGGCGCTTTTACGGCTTGGTTTAATTTGCCGTATGGATCGGTAATATATCCTAAAATATCACCTTTTTTAACATGACTACTAATAGCAATAGTGGCTCTAAACATGCCTGAAAAACTAGCTCGTTGCCACCTACTTTCGTTAATAAAAACAGTGTCTTTTTTTGGTTTACTAACTTTAGTTTGTGAGTTTAACATTCCTAAATGTTTTAAAAGACGTTTAGATCCGTTTACACCGTAGTTAGTAATGTTATCGTCTATGTGAAACGATTTACCACCTTCAAAAAGTAACATGGCTTTTCCTAATTTATAACAGGTATTTCTAAACGATTTATTTAAGTTTTTAGAATACAAAACAAATGGCATGGCGAATACTTTTGCCAATTCGTTTAGGTGTCTGTTTTCTTTAGAAATGCGTATTTGTGGCGCGTTAAACCTTCCGGAACCACCAGTATGAAAATCGACAATGCAATCTACACAAGGTATAATATCATGTACTAGTTTGTGAGCAACTCTACTAGCTAAAGAGCCATCAACAGTGCCTGGAAATACCCTGTTTAAATCCCTTCCATCAGGAAATTCGCGTTTTAAGTTTATAAAGCCAAAAACATTAATAACAGGAATACAAATAATGGTGCCTATTTTAGGTTTATTAATACCATTTGCTATAAGTTGCCTAACAATTTCAACACCATTTACTTCGTCTCCATGAATACCCGCGGTAAATAAAACAATAGGACCTGGTTTTTTTGCACGTTCAATAATAATAGGCACATTTACAGGTGATGAGGTATGTAAATTGGCAACATCAAAATCAATTTCTTTACTTTCGCCTGGGTAAATTTTGGTGTCTAGAATGGTTAAAATGTTATTTACTAATGTCATATCTAACTAACGTCTATTACGTTCTATATAAGTGATAATGCTTTTAGCAATGTTTTTACCTGTTGCTTCTTCAATACCTTCTAAACCAGGTGTAGAATTTACTTCTAAAAGCAATGGTCCACGAGCCGATTGTAGCATATCAACACCACAAACAGGTAATTTTAGTACTTTGGATGCATTGGTAGCTAAGCGCAATTCGGCTTCGCTTAATTTTATAATGTTTGCAGTGCCACCGCGATGTAAGTTTGAACGAAATTCACCTTCTTTTCCTTGGCGTTTCATGGCACCAATTACTTGTCCATCTACAACCAAAGCTCGTAAATCGGCACCTTTAGCTTCTTTTATAAATTCTTGTACTATTACACGAGCTTCCAAACCATTAAAAGCTTCTAAAACCGATTCGGCAGCATTTTTTGTTTCAGCTAAAACAACGCCTAAACCTTGTGTGCCTTCTAATAATTTTATTATTACAGGTACGCCACCAACGTGTTCTATAACTTCTTCAACATCACGCGAGTAATTGGTAAAAACGGTTTTTGGCATACCAATACCTGCTTTACTTAAGCGCTGTAAACTACGTAGTTTATCTCTGGAACGTTGTATCGCATCGGACGTTGCAATAGTAAATACATTCATCATTTCGAATTGACGCACTACTGCGCAACCGTAAAAGGTTATAGATGCGCCAATTCTAGGAATTACAGCATCTACATAATCTAAATAGCGGTCTTTATAATAAATGGTTGGTTTTTCTCTTTCAATAATAATATCGCATTTTAAAGGGTCTATAACTTCTATTTTATGACCTCTTTTTTCGCCTTCTTCAACCAACCTGTCTGTTGAGTAGAGATTCGAGTTTCTGGATAATATAACTATATTCATAAGGGTTTTGTATTAAAAGAAACATTTTCTAAATCTACATCAACCATAAATTTTCGTTTTAAAAATTGTCTGCCTATTAAAACAGGAAAGCGCATATCATTGCGTGTGCTTAAAGTTAGGTTAATCTTGTAGGTCTTTCCAAAAAAAATGACTTCAGATTTTATTTTATATCGTTTTTCTTTCAACCCATTACTGCTTTTTACAATAGTGCTAGAAAATTCATCAAAAACAATTACGGTTTTGCCAAAATTTTGATGCTTATCACTATTAAAAACACATTGTATGGTGTTGTTTTCTTCAATAATTTCATCATAGTGAATGGTAGAGGTATAAGCGCCTGTGTCAACTTTAACATCAATATTAAATAGACCCAATTTAGGAAAATCAATTTTATCTACTCTGCCAATTACTTTTTTGTTCATTTTATGATTTTAAAATGTATCGCAATGTACCAAAATAGTTAGTTATATAATGAATAAGCGACAAAAGTTTAACAGATTTAAAGCCGTATTTCAATATTAAAAATTAAAAATAATTACCTTTACGTTAATGGATAAACCTACCTTAGAAATACAATTACAAACCTTACCAAATCAACCAGGTGTGTATCAGTATTATGATACTGAAGGCACCATTCTATACGTTGGAAAAGCTAAGAATTTAAAGAAGCGGGTAAGTTCCTATTTTAACAAAACACACGATAATGGTAAAACGCGTGTATTGGTAAAAAAAATAGCAACCATAAAACACATTGTAGTTGAAACTGAAACAGATGCGTTGTTGCTTGAAAATAACTTGATTAAAAAGCACCAACCCAAGTACAATGTGATGTTGAAAGACGACAAATCGTACCCTTGGATTTGTATTAAAAACGAACGATTTCCTCGTGTGTTTTCAACCAGACGTGTTTTTAAAGATGGCTCTGAATATTTTGGACCCTACACAAGCATGAAAACCGTTCACACACTTTTAGATTTAATAAAAGGCTTGTATTCAATACGAAATTGCACTTATGATTTATCTGAAAAAAATATTGAAGCAGGCAAGTACAAAGTATGCTTAGAATACCACTTGGGTAATTGTAAAGGCGCTTGTGAAGGCTATGAAACCGAGCAAGCATACCATGAAAATATTAAAGATATTAAAGAAATTTTAAAAGGAAATTTTAAAGATTCACTCCATCAATTCAAACTTCAAATGAAGCAATATGCCGAAGATATGCAGTTTGAAGAAGCTCAAAAAATTAAGGAAAAAATAGAAGTTCTTGAAAATTATCAATCAAAATCTACCATTGTAAATCCAAAAATTAGCAATGTAGATGTGTTTTCAATAATGAGCGATGAAAGCTATGGTTATGTAAATTTTTTGCAACTTTCTTATGGCTCCATTATTCGTTCGCATACTTTGGAAATTAAAAAGAAATTAGATGAAACGGACGAGGAATTATTAACCCTAGCAATAACCGAAATTCGCCAACGTTTTCATTCAAAATCAAAAGAAATATATGTACCTTTTAAAGTTGAGTTGGGTGAAGCTGTTAAAGTAACCATACCGCAATTAGGAGATAAAAAGCATATTTTAGATTTATCACTTCGAAACGCCAAATATTACCGTATGGAGCGTTTTAAACAAGAAAAAATTGTAGATCCAGATAGGCATGCAAATCGTATTATGGCACAAATGAAAGCAGATTTGCGTTTGCATGAAGAACCGCGCCATATTGAATGTTTTGATAACTCGAATATTCAGGGCACAAACCCAGTTGCAGCATGCGTGGTTTTTAAAAACGGAAAACCTAGTAAAAAGGATTACAGGCATTTTAACATAAAAACAGTTGAAGGTCCAGATGATTTTGCTTCTATGGAAGAAGTTGTATATCGACGCTATAAACGGATGCTTGATGAAGAAGAAAAATTACCCCAACTCATCATTATTGATGGTGGAAAAGGTCAACTATCTTCAGCTTTAAAAAGTTTAGATGCACTTAATTTACGTGGAAAAATAGCAATCATCGGAATTGCAAAGCGTTTGGAAGAATTATTCTACCCAAACGACCCAATTCCGTTATATTTAGATAAAAAAAGCGAAACGCTTAAAGTTATTCAGCAATTGCGAAACGAAGCGCATCGTTTTGGTATTGAACACCATAGAAATAAGCGCAGCAAAAGCGCCTTAAATACCGAATTGGAAACTATACCTGGTGTTGGCGAAAAAACGGTTGTTGATTTGTTAAAACATTTTAAATCGGCAAAACGTGTTGCTAATGCTAAGTTAGATGAACTGGAAACCGTTGTTGGCGTTTCAAGAGCAGAAAAAGTTTATAATTATTATCACAGTAAATAAAATTATAATTTGAAAATCAAAATCATCATATTAACCCTATTCATGCTTGCATTGTTTTCCGCGAAAGCGCAAAACGATACATTAAAAACAAGCACGCCAAAAATAGGGTTGGTGTTAAGTGGTGGTGGCGCAAAAGGGTTGGCGCATATTGGTGTTTTAAAAGTTATTGATAGCCTTGGTGTGAAAGTTGACTATGTTGCTGGAACCAGTATGGGTGCTATTATTGGATCGCTTTATGCTTCAGGTTATACTGGCAAACAACTCGATTCTATTTTTAAAGTCATTGATTTTGATAAGCTTATAAATGATGATTTGCCCAGAGCTTCAAAAGCATTTTATGAACGTGAAAATTCTGAAAAATATGCAGTAACGTTACCTTTTGAAAACTTTAAAATTAAATTGCCATCGGCATTATCAAGAGGGCAAAATACTTATGCTTTAATTTCAAGATTAACCTTGCATGTAAACAATATAACCGATTTTAGTAAGCTTCCAATTCCGTTTTTCTGTATTGCTACTAATATTGAAACTGGACAAGCAGTCATGTTAAACTCGGGTAATTTAGCACAATCTGTTATGGCTAGTGGCGCGTTACCTTCGCTATTTCAACCAGTTACAATTAACAATCAAGTATTAATAGATGGTGGCGTGGTAAACAACTATCCTATTGATGAGTTGCGAGCAAAAGGTATGGATATTATTATAGGTGTTGATGTGCAAGATGGATTAGCAACTATAGAAGAACTAAGTTCGGCTTTAGACGTTTTAGCACAAATAAATAATTTTAGAACCATCAATGACATGAAATTGAAGGTTAAAAAAACGGATGTTTATATTAAACCAGATATTAAAGATTATTCAGTGGTATCTTTTGATGAAGGTTCAAAAATTATTGAAAACGGAAAACAAGCTGCTTTTGAAAAAATTGATAATTTAAAAAAACTAATAAATCCTTCTCAAAAGAAAACAAGCTATAAAATTAACATGAATGCTAAAGACAGTATTACCATAAATGATATTGTTATAAAAGGCAATGAAAAATATACAAGAGCTTATATTTTAGGAAAACTGAAGCTAAAAAATAACGAAAAAATTAGTTACGAAAGTTTTAACAACGGTATAAACAATTTAGTTGCTACCAATAATTTTGATTCTTTTGAGTTTGAATTGAAGGATAGTAATAATAAAAAAGGTTACAACTTAATAGCTAATTTAAAAGAAACCAAAGTAAATACATTTTTAAAATTAGCCTTGCATTTTGATGATTTGTATAAAAGTGCAGCATTAGTTAATATTACTCAAAAACGATTATTGTTTGATAATGATGTAGCATCGTTAGATTTTGTTTTAGGAGACAACATACGCTATAATTTTGAGTATTTTATTGATAAAGGCTTTTATTGGAGCATAGGTTTAAGGTCTAGATACCATCAATTTAATAAAGATATTAGTGCTAAATTATTACTTGATGATGCACAAATAACCAGTACAGGTTTAAATAAAATTGATGTTGAGTTGCAAGATCAAACCAATCAATTTTATGTTCAAACTTTGTTCAGAAAAGATTTTTCATTAAGTGCAGGGTTAGAACACAAACGATTAGAAATAAAAACACAAACCTTAGCTTCAAATAATCAAACCAATCCATTTGTATTTGAAAGTACCGATTACGTTAGTGTTTTTGGAGGTTTAAAATTTGATACTTACGATAATAAATACTTTCCTAAAAGTGGTGTGTATTTTAATGGCGATTTACACATGTATTTGTACGCATCAAAATTTAATACAGATTTTGATAATTTTTCAATAGCAAAAGCAGATATAGGTTATACATTTAGTGTGTCAAACAAATTGGTGTTTAATTTACAAACCGGTGGTGGCTTTAAGGTAGGTAGCAAGTCAACCCAAACACTAGATTTTGCACTTGGTGGTTACGGAAACAATTTGATAAATAATTTTATTCCATTTGTGGGTTACGATTTTATTTCCCTTACCGGAAATAGTTATGTAAAAGCATTTGCAAGTGCCGATTATCAAATTTTTAAAAAGCAACACATTACTTTAGAAGGAAACTGGGCAAATGTGGAAGATGATATTTTTCAAACAGGCGAATGGCTTACACTTCCAAATTATAGAGGTTATGCTTTAGGTTACGCAGTTGAAACCTTTATTGGGCCAATTCAAGTAAAATACAGCTATTCACCAGAACAAACACAAAGCGTTTGGTTTTTTAATGTTGGATTTTGGTTTTAAGTTAGCTTTTCATTTTTTAAAAGTCATATTATTTTACCATATTTGTATAGTTATGAAAGCTTTTTGGCAAGATTTACTATTATTTCTACACTACCTTATCAAGAGAAATCCGGAATAAGCTTACTTTATTGTATCTTTATATGTAATTGATTTTTAGTTCAATGTCGCCTTTGGTACAGCCGAAGGTCTCAACTTTGAACTTTATACTTTTAACTCTTAAATTTTTAAAGTATGCCTTTTTATCATAAATTAGGAAGCATTCCGCATAAACGCCATACCCAATTTAGAAAACCAGATGGCAGTTTGTATTCAGAACAATTGTTTGGTACTATTGGGTTTGATGGCATGTATACAAATAGCTACCACGAACAACGCCCTACACAGGTAAAAGAAATTAAAAACCAATATAGTGTTGCACCAAAAATTGCCAAAGCAAACAATATACAATCCTATCGTTTAAAAGGGTTTCAAATAAAGCCAGAAAGCGATTATTTGGAAAGTCGAAAAACAGTTTTAGTTAATAAAGACTGTGCTATTATTTTGGCAGCACCTAAACAATCTAGCCAAAATTATTTTTATAAAAATACCGATGCAGATGAACTTATTTTTATCCACAAAGGCACAGGAAAACTAAGAACACATTTAGGAAATCTTGATTTTAAATATGGCGATTATTTATTAGTGCCTAGAGGTGTTATTTACAAAATTGATTTTGATACTGAAGATAATAGGTTGTTTATTGTCGAATCTCGCCGACCAATTTACACCCCAAAACGCTATCGCAATTGGTTTGGGCAACTTTTAGAACACGCACCATATTGCGAACGCGATATAAGAAGACCACAAGAACTTGAAACTAATAACGAAACAGGAGATTTTTTAATTAAAGTAAAAAAACAAGACGATATTATAGAAATGGTGTATGCGTCACATCCGTTTGATGTTGTTGGGTATGATGGGTATAATTATCCGTATGCATTTTCAATTCACGATTTTGAACCCATAACAGGACGCATACATCAACCACCACCAGTGCATCAAACCTTTGAAACCGATGCTTTTGTGGTGTGTAGTTTTGTGCCTAGGTTGTACGATTATCATCCACTATCCATTCCTGCGCCATATAACCATAGTAATATAGATAGTGATGAGGTATTGTATTATGTAGATGGCGATTTTATGAGTAGAAATGATATTGAAGCGGGTCATATCTCGCTACATCCTGCAGGTATTCCACATGGTCCACATCCAGGAGCAACAGAAAGAAGTATTGGTAAAACCAAAACCGATGAACTTGCAGTAATGGTAGATACCTTTAAGCCACTTATGGTAACCGAAGAAGGCATGAAAATTGCCGATCCAGATTATCATACATCTTGGTTAGAACATTAAAATTTCAAGAAGCTAATCCTGCTTTCGGCAGTCGCTCTCTGCGAGGAGCTCCAACAAATGCCTCAATCAGGGCTAAAACCCATTCGTTAGTATAAATATTAGTTTAACGAATACGTAATTAAATACTAGAATTATGAGTAAAGCTATAAAAACAGTAAACTACGGTTTAGAAAAAATATTTAAAGGCGCACAAGATTTTTTGCCACTTTTAGGAACCGATTACGTAGAATTTTACGTAGGAAACGCTAAACAAGCAGCACATTTTTATAAAACAGCATTTGGTTTTCAATCGTATGCCTATAAAGGTTTAGAAACAGGCTCTAAAAGCACAGTAAGTTACGTGCTTAAACAAGACAAAATCAAGTTAGTATTAACTACACCTTTAACAAGTAAATCGTCCATAAATGAACACATTGTAAAACATGGCGATGGCGTAAAAGTAATTGCGCTTTGGGTTGAAGATGCTAAAAAAGCATATCAAGAAACCACCAGTAGAGGTGCCAAATCCTATATGGAACCTGTTGTTGAAACAGACGAACATGGTGAAGTTGTTAGAGCTGGTATTTACACCTATGGTGAAACAGTACACATGTTTGTTGAACGTAAAAACTACAAAGGAACATTTTTGCCAGGGTTTAGTGAATGGAAATCTGATTATAATCCAGAACCAGTAGGCCTAAAATATATAGACCACATGGTAGGTAATGTAGGTTGGGGGCAAATGAATACGTGGGTAAAATGGTATGAAGATGTTATGGGTTTTGAAAACTTTTTATCTTTTGACGACAAACAAATTCATACCGAATATTCTGCATTAATGAGTAAAGTAATGAGTAATGGTAACGGACGCATAAAATTCCCCATAAACGAACCAGCAAAAGGAAAAAAACGTTCGCAAATTGAAGAATATCTTGATTTTTATGAAGGTGCTGGCGTGCAACACATTGCTGTAGCAACCGATGATATTATTAAGGCTGTAAGCCAATTAAAAGCACGCGGTGTCGAGTTTCTATCTACACCACCAGAAGACTACTATAAAGCAGTTCCAGATAGATTGCACGAACACAATCATGAATTAAGAGAAGATATTGAAACACTAAAAAGTTTAGGTATTATGATTGATGCTGATGAAGAAGGTTATTTGCTACAAATTTTCACAAAACCAGTAGAAGATAGACCAACTTTGTTTTTTGAAATAATCCAACGTATGGGTGCGCGAGGTTTTGGAGCAGGAAATTTTAAAGCACTTTTTGAATCTATTGAAAGAGAACAAGCAAGTAGAGGCACTCTTTAAACTTAATAAAAACACTTTTTTCAATCTTCTTTCTTTTGTATTTTGTAACAAATTAACATTTTGGTCTTCTTTTAAATATAAATAGAACAAGTAATTTTTATATTTTTGGAACAGTAATTGTAAATTCTTATTTACAAGTTAAATATACTGTTCAAAAATTTAATCACAATTACCTCAATAGAAATGAAAAAGACATTACTTATAATAGCGACAATAATAATTACACAAGTTTCATTTGCACAACAAGAATCGGCATTCGGTGATGGTGAGTGGTTTCAGTTTAAAATGAGTTACAGCGGTTTTTTAAAAGCAGGAAATGCGTCACTTTATGTGAAAGAAACCAAACTAAATGATAAAGATGTGTATCATGTAATTGGTAAAGGCTGGACTTCTGGTATGATAAAATGGTTTTTTAAAGTTAAAGATCGCTACGAAAGTTATTTTGATAGAACTACGCTACTACCATACAAATTTATTAGAAATATAGATGAAGGCGGTCATACAAAAGACTTAGAAGTTGATTTTGACCAAAGCAATAACAAAGCTTATGTAAATGATAAAAAGAAAAAAACCAAAGAAGTGTTTGATACCAAACCAAACATTCAAGACATGGTGTCTACCTACTATTATTTACGAAATAAGATTAATATAAACGCTCTTAAAGTAGGCGATGAAATACGCACCGATATGTTTTTTGATGATGAAAATTACGGATTTAAACTACAATATCTAGGAACCGAAACAATTGATACCGATTTTGGTAAAGTAGAATCGCTAAAATTCAGACCGTATGTAATGGCAGGACGCGTTTTTAAAGAAGAAGAAAGTTTAACGCTTTGGGTGTCAAAAGATAAAAATAAAATACCTTTGCGTATCAAGGCCGATTTAAGAGTAGGTTCGCTACGTGCCGATTTGGAAGCTTTTAAAGGCTTAAAGCACCCATTTAAAATAGTTGTTGCAAATTAAAAAACATTTTGAAATCTAAAATAAACAACCAACTTAAAGAAAAATACGAGGCAATAAACCAAGATTTAGAAGATTATTTGGAGGGTTTATTACACAGTAAACCCATAAATTATTGGGATTATATTCAAACCGATGCTTTATTAAATCTTCAAATACAACGTACTGTTTTTCCAGACGAAATGGTGTTCATCATGTATCATCAAATAAACGAATTGTTGTTTAAAATGATACTTGTTGAAATTAATCAAGTTGCAAAAAGTAATGCTTTAACGGCAGAATTGTTCACAAATAAACTATCACGAATTAGTAGGTATTTTGATATGCTAACATCATCTTTCAGCATTATGAAAGATGGTATGGATTTAGAACAATACACAAAATTTAGAACAACATTAACGCCTGCAAGTGGTTTTCAAAGTGCACAATACAGAAAAATTGAATTTGCATCAACCGAACTTATCAATTTAATTGACAAGCGATTTAGAGATACTATCGATAGAAATTCTACCTATGAAAACGCCTTTGAACATCTATATTGGCAAGCCGCAGGTAAGAATTATAAAACAGGCAAAAAAAGTTACACATTAACAGTTTTTGAAGAAAAATATAAAGACGAATTCATTAGATTTGCCCAGTTTTATAGCACAAATAATTTATACTCTAAATTTAAAGAACTTCCTAAGGAAGCCAGAGAAAACCAAGAGTTAATTACCGCCATGCGTCATTTTGATTATACCGTAAACATAAAATGGGTTATGGCACATTATAACACTGCAAATCATTATTTAAATATAGGCGGAAAAACCGCCGAAGCAACAGGAGGAAGTGAATGGGTAAAATATATGCATCCAAAGTATCAAAAGAGGATATTTTTTCCAGACTTATGGACAAAGCAAGAAATAGAAGCATGGGGAACAGATTTATAGTATTATTAATATTTGCAATCGTTTTTGTAGGTTGTAAAGAAAAAGAAGAAAAACCAGTAGAAGTAATTCCCGAAGAGATACCAGATGTTTATGAGTTTGGTTTTAATTTAAACGATTTTGTTGTAAAAAGAGACACTATAAGAAGTGGCGATAGCTTTGGCTATATTTTAGCTCAAAATAAAGTTGATTATTCTAAAATATTTAGCATATCAGAAAAAGCAAAAGACACATTCGATATTAGAAAATTAAAAATAGGAAAGCCTTACACAATACTTTGCTCTAAAGACAGCTTAAAAGCACCAAAGCATTTCATATATCAACCCAATCAAGAAGAATTTGTTGTAATAAGTTTTCAAGATTCCATTCATGCATACACAAGAAGAAAACCTATTAAATATGTTGAAAAAACAGTAACAGGCGTATTAAATGGTAGCATATCTGCCGAATTGGATAAAAGAGGCGTTAGTGCTGTATTAACAAATAAATTAGCTGAACAAATTTTTGCTTGGACCATCGATTTTACAAGACTTCAAAAAGGCGATACTTTTAAAGTAATATATACCGACAAGTATATTGATGATAGTATTTATGCAGGCATCCAAAACGTAAAAGCAGTTGTTATTAAACACAAAAACAAACCGTATTATGCGTTTAGATACCGAACCGATTCCATAAAAAACAAATACGAATATTATAATGAAGTTGCTAAAGATTTACGTCGTGCCTTCCTAAAAGCGCCAGTACAATTTAGCAGAATCTCATCAAAATATAACTTAAATAGGCGTATAGCATATTATGGTTTTGCCTTACGTCCACATAGAGGTACCGATTTTGCAGCACCTATTGGAACGCCAATTTTAGCAACTGCAAATGGTGTAGTAACAGCATCACAATACAAAGGTGGTAACGGAAATTATGTAAAAATAAGACATAATTCAACTTATGAAACCCAATACCTTCACATGCAAAAACGTAAAGTAAGCGTTGGTCAGCATGTTAAACAAGGCGATGTGATAGGTTGGATAGGTATGACGGGTAATACCGGTGGTCCACACGTTTGTTACCGTTTTTGGAAAAATGGTAAAGAGGTTGATCCGTTTAAAGAGAAACTATCAAGTTCAGAACCTATTTCAGAAGCACTAAAAGGCGATTATTTAGAATTTATCAAACCGCTTAAGTTACAGCTTGATGGTTTGCCAATTCATGATGATTCAAAAGAAAAAGAGGTTCAAGATGTAAAAACTCAAAAAAAATAAAAATATGTCACTACCAACCATCAATCCAACAAAAACAAACGCTTGGAAAAAGCTTCAAGACCATTACGGAACTTTTGGTAACATTCATATGAAAGATTTGTTTGCTCAAGATAAAGAGCGAGCTAATAAATTTACAGTGAAATGGGACGATTTTTATGTCGATTTTTCAAAAAATAGAATTACCGAACAAACGCTAAATTATCTTTTAGAATTAGCTGAAGAAGTAAAATTAAAAGACGCAATAAAAAGTCAGTTTTCTGGTGAAATAATAAATGAAACGGAAGGTCGAGCCGTTTTACACACCGCATTACGCGCACCAAAAGATGCTAATTTTAAAGTAGAAGGGGTTAATGTAATGCCAGAAATATATGCTGTAAAGCAAAAAATTGAAACATTTACAAATCAAGTTGTAAATGGCGAATTAAAAGGCTTTACAGGAAAAGCATTTACCGATGTTGTAAATATTGGTATTGGTGGTTCAGATTTAGGTCCAGCAATGGTTGTAGATGCGCTTCAATATTACAAAAATCATTTAACTACACATTTTGTAAGTAATATTGATGGCGATCATGTAAATGAAGTTATTAAAAAACTAAATCCAGAAACTACACTATTTGTAATTGTTTCTAAAACCTTTACTACACAAGAAACACTTTCAAATGCAAATACGTTAAAAGCTTGGTTTTTAAAATCGGCTACAGAGGCAGCTATTGCAAAACACTTCGTAGCAGTTTCAACCAATATTCAAAACGTAAAAGCCTTTGGTATTGATGAAAACAATATTTTCCCAATGTGGGATTGGGTTGGCGGTCGTTTTTCACTTTGGAGTGCTGTAGGTTTAACCATTAGTTTAGCAGTAGGTTACAAAAATTTTGATAGCTTATTACTAGGCGCAAACAAAATGGATGAGCATTTTAAAAATGAAGATTTTAAAACCAATATTCCAGTAGTTTTAGCATTAATAAGTGTTTGGTATAACAACTTTTTTAAAGCAGAAAGCGAAGCCATCATACCATACTGCCAATATTTAAACCAATTTGCAACATACCTTCAACAAGGTATTATGGAAAGTAATGGAAAAAGTATTGATAGAAACGGAAATCCAATTGACTACCAAACAGGTACTATTATTTGGGGCGAACCAGGAACAAATTCACAGCACGCTTTTTTTCAATTAATACATCAAGGAACAAAGTTAATACCTGCCGATTTTATAGGTTTTACACAATCGTTACACGGCAATCAAGACCATCAAGATAAGTTAATGTCTAACTTTTTTGCACAAACCGAGGCTTTATTAAATGGAAAAACCGAAGCGGAAGTAATAGCAGAAGGTACAGCATCAAGCATCATTCCGTTTAAAATATTTGACGGTAATAAACCAACTAATACAATATTTATTAACAAATTAACACCAGAAAGTTTAGGTAAATTAATAGCTATGTACGAACATAAAATATTTGTTCAAGGTATTATTTGGAACATATTTAGCTACGACCAATTTGGTGTTGAGTTAGGGAAACAATTAGCTAGTAAAATTTTACAAGAATTTAACAATAGCGCGGTTAATAATCACGACTCGTCAACTCAAAATTTGTTGAATCATTATAAGCGAATGTCTTGAGTCGTTTTAAAAAAAATCACCTATATAAACAAAAAGCATCTATACATAAAACTGTAGATGCTTTTGTTATTTAATAAAAATTGGCTGATATGTTAACAATTACTTAATAAAAGTAAGATATTAATACGTATTTTTGCATCGACTAATTCAATTAATTAATCTTTATTATGAAAAAAACTACTCAATTTTTATTGATGGCTGTAGTATTGTTATTTACTACGGTTATTACGGCTCAAAGTACAGTAACCGGTACTATTGTAGATGCAGAATTAAATTCACCATTACCTGGTGCTAATATTGTTGAAAAAGGCACATCTAATGGAACATCTTCAGATTTTGATGGAAAGTTTAAATTACAAACAACTACTGCATCAGGACAAATTGTAATTTCATTTGTTGGTTATAGCTCCATAACTTTAAAAGTAACAGGAACAACTAATTTAGGTGTTATTAAATTAACTCCAGACAACTCATTAGATGAAATAGTTATTACAGGAACAGGCGTTATAGATTTAGCTAAGGACAGGCAAACACCTGTGGCGGTTTCAACCGTAAAAGCTGCCGAAATTGCTATCAAAGGAGGGAACCAAGAGTTTCCAGAACTATTAAAATCTACACCATCTATTTATGCAACTAAAAGCGGTGGTGGTTTTGGTGATGCAAGAATTAATACACGAGGATTTGATCAATCTAACACAGCGTTTTTAATAAATGGTCAGCCAATTAATGGTATGGAAGATGGTAAAATGTATTGGTCTAACTGGCAAGGTGTAACAGATGTAGCCAATGCCATTCAAGTACAACGTGGTTTAGGATCATCAAAATTAGCAATATCATCTGTTGGTGGTACAATTAATATTGTTACAAAGACAGTTGATAAAAAAGAAGGTGGCTTTTTTCAAACCATGGTTGCCAACAATAATTATTTAAAAACAACCGCATATTATTCAACAGGTTTAAGTGATAAAGGATGGTCTTTTTCTTCTTTACTAGGTCATTGGCAAGGTGATGGTTATAATCAAGAAATGTATGGTATAGGTCAAACCTACTTTTTCTCTGTTGGTTATGTGCCAAATGAAAACCACACATTTAACTTCTTAATTACTGGTGCACCTCAAAACCATAACCAGAGAAATCGTTATACTATTGCACAATTGTTAGATAAAGGCTTAAAGTATAATGATCAATGGGGGCTTTTAAATGGAGAGAGAATTGCTGCGGGAGCAGGTAATTATTATCACAAACCTATTGCCAACTTAAGTTGGGATTGGGATATAAACGAAGCTTCAAGTTTATCAACAGTTTTATATGCTTCTTATGGTAGAGGAGGCTCTATTGGTTTAAGAAATTATAGTTCTGATGTTGGAGATTATTTTGATTTAGATAAGCAAACAGCTATCAATAAATCTATTACGCCAACAAACGGTCAAATAGTTGGAGCAAGAAGATCAACTTATGCCGCTGGAAAAGCAGATATAATTAGATCTAGTGTTAATGAACACAAATGGTACGGCATAGTATCTAATTTTAACCATCAAATAAGTGAAACTTTAAGTTTTAATGTTGGTTTTGATGGGCGATCATACCATGGAGAACACTACAGACGCGTAGTAGACTTTTTAGGTTTAGATGGTTGGGATGATGATACAACTAACCAACAATTAGGAAATGACTACGTAGTTACACAAGCTTACAGTGCAAACGCATGGGCTGCAACATTTCATAATACTCCAAGAAATCAACGATTAGGGTACGATAACCCAGAAAATATTCGTTATTTAGGTGGTTTTGGTCAATTAGAATATGCTAAGGATAAAATTTCAGCCTTTATTCAAGGAGCTTATTCCACACAATCTAATCAACGTTTTGACTATTTCAATTATACTAAAGGAAACGAAAAGTCTGAAAAAGTAACTAATGATGGTTTTAATATTAAAGCAGGAGCCAATTACAACATTAATGAGCAACATAATGTATTTGTAAATGCTGGTCATTATTCAAGACAACCTTACCAAGATAACATGTTTTTAAATTTCAGAAATAATGTTAATCCATTATTAACAAATGAAAAAATCACAGGTTTTGAAGCTGGTTATGGGTTTAGAGGCGATATTTTTGCTGCTAATATAAACGTGTATCATACAACATGGGCAGATAGAGTTGTAAGTGGAAGTTTAAGCACAGGTAATGGATTTTATCAATACCAAGGTGTAACTCAAGTTCACAAAGGTGTAGAATTAGATTTTACTTTAAAACCAACTAGCGAAATAATGTTTAAAGGTTTTGCTTCAGTTGGAGATTGGAAGTATGATGGTAATGCATCTCAAACTGTTTATGATGACAATCAAAATGTTGTTGCAGAAGGAGATCCTTTATATTTAGATGGTACTAAAGTAGGAGATGCAGCTCAAACTTCTTGGGGTGTAAGTGGTAGATATGAGTTTTTAAAAGGACTAAGTATTGATGCTGATTATCTTTCATATGCTGATTTGTATGCAGCTTTTGCACCAACTGATTCTGAATTTTCAACAGCAAACAATAGAGGTGCTGTAAAATTACCAGATTACAATTTATTAGATGCTGGTTTAACTTACGATTGGAAAATTAATAGCGATTATAATCTTGTTTTAAGATTGAATGTAAATAACGTTTTAGACGAAGAGTACATTGCTGAGTCTTTAACTAACATACATACAACTTCAGGTGGAACTACATATAAAGGTGTGTCTACAGCTAACCAAGTATATTTTGGTTATGGAAGAACATGGAATTTCAGTATGAGATTGAAGTTTTAATTTCATAAAGCTTTTAAAAAAAACCGCTTCATTTGAAGCGGTTTTTTTATGCTTTTAATTATTACATTTGTAATCTAAATTTTAAAAACTTATTTTCATGTATCAAGCTATATTTAAACTTCATTCTTATTGGGCTTATTTAGTACTATTAATTTTAATTATTGCAGTTGTAAACGCATTAATAAAAGTGTTTGGAGATAAGGAGTATGAAGCTAAAGATTTTAGAATTTCACTTTTTACATTAATAGTTTCACATATTCAACTACTTATTGGTATTGTGCTTTACTTTGTATCACCAAAGTTTGATTTATGGAGTCAATTAGGTAGTGAGGTTATGAAAAACCCTTTAGCACGTTTATATTTAGTAGAACACCCATTAGTTAACATTATAGCTGTTGCTTTAATTACAATTGGCTATTCAAAACATAAGAAGAAGTTAACATCAAAAGCTAAATTAAAACCAATTGCTATTTTTTACAGCATTGCTTTAGTGTTGCTATTGTCAAGAATTCCTTGGAGTATTTGGCTAGCTTAGAATAGTATATAAAACAAAAAAGCGACTTTTTAAAGTCGCTTTTTTGTTTTATTGAAAGAAGAAAATTAATTAGCAATTTCTTTTATTAGATATACATAAACTGGAAAGTGGTCGCTAAACCCATCGGTAAAACCACCATAACCCCAACTGCGTTTTGGATAGCCTTTGTAAGCACCTGCTTTTTCAATTAAATAGTTTTTATTGTAAATACCAGATTTATAAAATCGAAATGTAGAATAATCTTTTTCAAGCAATGGTTTGGTAATCATAATCTGGTCGAATAAGCTCCAAGCATCTCTATATGCTGTTGTACCTAAGCCATCTTTAAAATAGCTCTCATAAGGGTTATAAATGCCTTTAAAACCTACTTTCTCTTTGTCTTTTTCAGTTTTTAAAATCTTTTTAACGCTTTCGTTGGTTGGGTCGTCATTCAAATCGCCCATAACAAAAATTTTAGCATATGGGTCTATTACTTGAAGTGAGTCAACTAAATGTTTACTCAATTTAGCTGCTGCAACACGTTTTGGTCTACTTCGTGCTTCACCGCCGCTTCTAGAAGGCCAATGGTTTACTAGTACATGAATTAAATCGCCTTCCAATTCGCCACTTACTAAAAGTTGGTCTCTGGTGTAAACGCGTTTTCTAGTTTGGTCATCAAAAATTTTCAATTCATGGCTACTGGTTGAAATAGGAGTGAATAATTTTTTCTGATATAATAAGGCCACATCAATACCTCTAGCATCTGGCGAGTGGTAATGTATAATGCCATAATCTTTATCTCTTAGTAAAGAATCATTTACAACATCTTCTAGGACTTCTCTGTTTTCAACTTCGCAAACACCAATAACAGCTGGTGAATTGTTTGTGTCTTCTTTACCAATATCGGCTAAAACACGAGCCATATTATGCACTTTCTTTTTATAAACAGCTTCTCTATCGGTATTCAATTCCATTATAGGGCTAGCTTCATCAAATTTTGTTGGATCATCAACAGGATCGAATAAGTTTTCTAAATTATAAAAAGCCACGGTATGTATTTTATATACTTTTTTTTCTTGCGCATTAGCTTTACCAATAAAGCATAAAATTAAGAGTAGAAAACAGTATTTAATTTTTTTCATTAGTGAAATGTTACGTTAATGTTATTTTGGTTACAAAATTTAAGCCAAAAGTAAATATTAATTATAAATAATGTAAATTTGTAACCGTTAAATTAATATTATTTATCAAATTTGAACTTATAACTTTTAAATTAAAGTATGAAAAAAAGATTACTTATTTCTTTATTTGGATTGTTTACAGTTTTCACAGTTTTTGCACAACAAACTATTATAAAAGGTAGTGTAAAAGATGCTGTGTCTTTTGAACCCATTCCAGATGTTTCTATTACAATAGAAGAAACAAACCAAACAACACAAACCGATGCTAATGGAAGCTTTGTGTTTTCAGCAAATGTGCCTTTAGGAGAGCAAGTTTTAAAGATTTTTAAAGAAGGATATATTGTTAAGCGCTATCCTATTGTTGTAAACGAATCGAGAACGGTAAACATCAGCGATATGACTTTAGAGTTTGATGTTACAAACGATCAAGGTTTGTTTACCATTGCTCTGTCTGATGATGAGTTAAACGATGATACCAGTGGTTCTGATAACATATCAGGACTTTTATCGGCTTCAATGGACGTATTTCAACGCACAGCAGCTTTCGAGTTTAGTTCGTCGTTTTTTAGAGTACGAGGTTTAGATTCTGAAAACGGTTCTGTTTTAATAAACGGTATCGAAATGAATAAACTTTACGATGGACGACCACAATGGGGTAATTGGGGTGGTTTAAACGATATGGTTAGAAACCAAGAATTAACTACAGGATTAACACCTTCTGCTTACAATTTTGGAGGTATTTTAGGAACCACAAACATGAATACTAGAGCTTCTAACTATCGTGAAGGCGGTCAAATAACCTATTCATCTTCTAACAGAAGTTATACAAATAGAGTTATGGCAAGTTATGCTACTGGTTTAATGAAAGATGGATGGTCTATGGCAGTTATGCTATCCAGACGTTGGGGTGACGAAGGTTATCAAGATGCTACTTTTTATGATGCAAATTCATTTTTTGCTTCTATAGAAAAACAATTTGGAGATAAGCATAGCTTAAACTTTACTTCTATTTATGCACCAAACAGACGTGGAAAATCATCGCCAAATACGCAAGAAGTATATGATTTAAAAGGTATCAAATACAATGATTTCTGGGGATATCAAGATGGTGAAAAACGCAACTCTCGTATAAAAGAAGTTGAAGAACCTGTTTTAATGTTAAACCATTTCTGGAATATTTCTAAAAAAACAAAGTTAAATACTAACGTTGGTTATCAATTTGGTCAAATAGGAAATAGCAGGTTAGATTATGCTGGAGGCGCAAACCCTAGCCCAACATACTATCAAAAATTACCAAGTTACTTTTTGTCTGATCCAGATGGTCCTGATAATGCAGGAGCTTATGAAGCTGAACAAGAGTTTTTAAATAACGGACAGATAGATTGGAACAGACTTTACGATGCTAATCTTACAAACAATGTTACAGGAACAACAGCTGCTTATGCATTATATGAAGATAGAAGCGATGATAAACAACTTACTTTAAATTCAATTTTAAATTCTGAAATCAATCAAAACATTATACTAAATGCTTCGGTTAATTATAAGAAATTAAAGTCTTCAAATTTTGGAGAAATTATTGATGTTTTAGGTTCAAATACAGGCGTTTTTAACGTAGATTCTTTTGATAATTACCAATACGATACTCAAAATCCAAATAGAGTTGTTGGTGAAGGTGAAAAATACCGATACAATTATAACTTGTTTGCCAATGTTATTTCTGGTTATGCACAAGCACAATTTAAATTCAATAAACTAGATTTTTACCTTTCAGGTAGTGTAACTAATACCACTTACCAACGAGAAGGATTATGGGAACATAGTAGATTTCCTGGAAGCCAATCGTATGGTAAAGGTGAAGAATTAACTTTTGATGGTTTTGGCGCAAAAGCAGGTTTTACCTATAAAATTACAGGAAAACATTTATTTGATGTTAATGCAGGTTACATTACTAGAGCACCATCGTTACGTAACACATATTCAAACTCTAGAGAAAATCATAATATAGT
Organism: Mariniflexile jejuense; assembly: GCF_042675665.1. Classification (NCBI taxonomy): domain Bacteria; kingdom Pseudomonadati; phylum Bacteroidota; class Flavobacteriia; order Flavobacteriales; family Flavobacteriaceae; genus Mariniflexile; species Mariniflexile jejuense. Next base: position 1,177,440 of record NZ_JBHTJI010000001.1, on the reverse strand, counting down.
TAGAAACATTGAAGAAGAAAAAGTAACAGCTGCAGACGCAAGTTATATTTTCCGTTCACCAATAGTAAAAGCAAGATTAACTGCGTATTATTCTAAAATTGAAGATGCAAACGAAGTTGGTTTTTATTTTGCCGATGGTTTAAGTGGAGAAGATATTGAAAGTAACGATACATCTGCTTTCGTTCAAGAAGTATTACAAGGTATTGATAAAAAGAATATTGGTGCAGAATTGGGTATTGAAGCACAAGTAACACCTACAATCAAATTAAAAGGAGCAGCTTCATGGGGTCAATTTACGTATGCTAATAATCCAGATTTGTATTTAACATCTGCTAGTTTTAATACGCCAACGGGAGCTATATCTTACGGTGAAGCAAATTTAAAAGATTATAAAGTTGCTGGTGGTCCACAAGGCGCATATTCTGTTGGTTTTGAATATAGAGATCCAGATTATTGGTGGTTTGGTGCAACAGCAAATTTCTTTACTAATACATACATAGATATTAATTCATTAACCAGAACAAAGAATTTTTATTCAGATGCCGATGGATTACCTTTTAATGATTACGACGAAACTATTGCAAGAGAGCTTTTAAAACAAGAGAAATTTGATGATTATATGGTTATAAACCTTGTTGGTGGAAAATCATGGAAAATAGACGATAAGTATGTTGGCTTTTTTGCAAGTGTAGGAAACCTTTTAGATGAAGAATATAAAACAGGCGGTTTTGAACAAGGAAGAAACGCAAACTACCGCGAGTTAAGAGATGACAATGCAAACCCAACACGCGTATTTGGAAACAAATATTGGTACGCACGTGGTATTAATTACTTTGTTAACTTTTACATTAGGTTTTAAAAAAATAATTAAGAAAAATAAAATATAAAAAACAGTATTATGAAAAATATAAACAAAATTTTAATGTTATTGGTTGTATTAGTAGCTAGTTTTACTATTACATCATGTGTTCAAGATACCGATTTTGAAATTCCTTCTAGCTTAGGAAATGATGAAAATAAAGGTTTAACAAAACTATTAGCTAAAATTGAAAGTGGTCAAGTGCAACTTCAAACGATAGCTCAAGTAAAAAGTAACTTTGTTCAGTATGAAGCAACTCAAATTACTTCAGAAATTGCAGTAAAAGGTTATGTATCATCAAGTGATGAAACAGGAAATTTTTATAAAGAATTTTTTATTCAAGATAGTCCAACAAACCCAACGTCAACACTTAAAATTGTTTTAAATCAAGTAGACACATACAATCAATTTAATATTGGTAGAGAGGTTTATATCTATTTGAAAGATTTATATATTGGTGAAACAAATACAGGTGATGATGTAATTACTATTGGTGGTAAGTTTGACTCGTTTGATAATGATATTTTAGCAATGACAACAAACCAAATACCAAGTCACTTATTTCGTTCAGCAACAACAGAAACTTTGGTAGCAAAAGAATTGAATTTATCACAAATTACAGAAGCTCATATTGGTATGTTTGTAAAGCTACTAGATGTACAATTTCCTATAGGTTTAGCTGGACAACCTTATATAGATCCTACAGATGATTTTGATTCGCAAAGACCAATTGAAAGCTGTGGAGATTCGGCAGAGTTTATCTTAGAATCTAGTACATTCGCTTCTTTTAAAAACACGATATTACCAACTAATGGAAAAGGAACTATTTCAGGAATAATTAACAAAACCTATGATGGTTACGATTTAGTAATTAACCTAAACTCTACAACAGATGTGGTTATGGATGGAAACCGTTGCGACCCATTATTTGTTGAAACCTTTGAAACCAATTTCACAACATGGACCAATTACAGCGTTACTGGTGCTCAAGTATGGCAATCTAATAATTATGGAAACCCAGGTAAGTGTGCAGCAATGTCTGGTTATGCAAGTGGTAATAAAGCCAATGAAGATTGGTTAATTACACCAGCAATTAATTTATCGGGTGTTACGGGTGCTACTTTAACATTTCAAACAGCTCAAAATTATGCAGGTAATGTGTTAGAAGTATATATGAGTACCAATTATGTGCCAGGAAGCAACCCAACCACTACTGGAACTTGGACCAAATTAAATGCAATTATATCATCAGGAAATAGTTGGACTTGGACTGATTCTGGAAACATAAACGTATCAGCAGCAGCAGGTGGAAATTTATTTGTAGCATTTAAATATACTTCAACTACTTCGGCTTCTTCAACTTATGAAGTTGATAATGTGAAAGTTATAGCAAATTAAATTCAGAATATATAAATAAAAAAAACCGCTATCAAGCGGTTTTTTTTATTTATATATTCTTCTTAAAAATAGCATATACAGGAAAATGGTCGCTATAACCACCTTGGTATCGTTTGCCAATATATGTTCTAAATGGCGTGCCTTTAAACTTGCCATTAAAAAGCTTTAAAAAATCTTCATCAAAAATATTAGCAGTTTCAAATTCTAAAGTGTTTGGACTGTTTTCAAAAAAGTTAGTTGAAAACATAATCTGGTCAAATAAATTCCATTGCCTGTTATGGTAAGTTGTGCCTCTGCTAAATGATCGTAATGTTTCCATAGGGTTATATAAGTTAGAATTTGCAACCAAACTTCTAATACTATTACTTGATGGGTCATCATTAAAATCGCCCATAACTATAATTTTAGCATCTTCGTTTTCCAGTCTTAAATTGGCAATAATTTCATCTACTTTAATTGAAGAAGCCATGCGTTTAGGTTCTGTTTCCTTTTCACCTTCGCGTCTAGAAGACCAATGGTTTACAATTACATGAACAGCATCGCCATCTAAAATGCCAGAAACCAGTAAAATATCTCTGGTATAGTCGGGCATACCTTCATCATTTTCCAAATAAATTCTAAAAACTTCAGTGTGTATTACTTCAAAAGCAGTAGCATCATAAAGTAATGCTACGTCAATGCCACGTTCATCTAAAGAATCATAATGTACATAGCTGTAATTGCAAGCTTGTAAGTTTTTGTGGCTTATTAAATTTTTTATGGCTTTTGCATTTTCAACTTCTGCTAATCCAACCAGTGCAGGATGTTTTCCTGTTTCTCTACGTCCTATGTTCGAAATAGCAAAACTCAACTTTCTAAGTTTGTTTTCGTAGCGTTTAGGCGTCCATTTTTTTACAGATGTTGGTAAAAAGTCGTTATCATTCGTTCTGGTATCATCATAAAAATCAAACAAGTTTTCAAGGTTGTAAAAAGCGACGGTATTTAAATCGTGTCTAATAGGAATGTCTTCAAGAGAGTCGGTCATAAATCAAAAATAAACACTAAAAATATAAAAATTAAAGTGGATGCAATTATGTAACTTTGCATATTACGATTATTTTATGTTAGAAAAGAAAGATATTACTTTAGAAAAAGCCGTTTTAATAGGTGTTATCACTAAGGAACAAGACGAAGTTAAATCTCGAGAATATTTAGATGAGCTTGAGTTTTTAACCTATACAGCAGGTGGTGAAGTGGTGAAACGTTTTACCCAAAAAATGGAACGACCAGACCCTAGAACCTTTATTGGAACTGGTAAAATTGAAGATGTTCGAAAATATATTGAAGAAAACGAAATTGGGACTGCTATTTTTGATGATGAGTTATCATCGGCTCAAGAACGTAACATAAGCAAAATTTTAAATTGTAAAGTATTAGACAGAACCAATTTAATACTTGATATTTTTGCACAACGTGCACAAACAAGTTATGCCAGAACCCAAGTAGAATTGGCGCAATGCGAATATTTATTACCACGATTACGAGGCATGTGGACACATTTGGAGCGTCAAAAAGGTGGTATTGGTATGCGTGGACCTGGTGAAACCGAAATTGAAACGGATAGACGAATTGTACGCGAAAGAATTTCATTACTTAAAGAAAAATTAAAAACGATTGATAAACAAATGTCGGTACAACGTGGAAATCGTGGTGCCATGGTTCGTGTAGCGTTGGTAGGTTATACGAATGTTGGAAAATCAACGTTAATGAATGTAATAAGTAAAAGCGAGGTTTTTGCTGAAAATAAATTGTTTGCAACCTTAGATACCACAGTTAGAAAAGTGGTTATACAAAATTTACCATTTTTATTAAGTGATACAGTTGGTTTTATTAGAAAGTTGCCTACCCAATTGGTTGAAAGCTTTAAAGGAACTTTAGATGAGGTTAGAGAAGCAGACTTATTGTTGCATGTGGTTGATATTTCACATCCTAATTTTGAAGAACATATTGAGTCTGTAAATAAGATTTTGGGTGAAATTAAAAGTTCGGATAAGCCAACTATTATGGTGTTCAATAAAATTGATGCTTATGAGCCTGAACCGTTAGATGATGACGATTTAGAAACCGAACGTAGCTCAAAACATAACACACTTAGTGAATGGAAAAGTACTTGGATGGGCAAAGTTGGAAAAAATAATGCACTTTTCATTTCGGCAATAAATAAAGAGAATTTAGAAGATTTTAAAAAACGTGTTTATGATGAGGTTCGTGAAATACATATTACACGTTTCCCATATAATAAATTCTTATATCCAGATTATGATGATATAAGCTAGTTTAAACAAAAAACGCACATCTTAAAGATGTGCATTTTTTGTTTAAATAAAACTTTCAAATTAGAATTTATAACTTAAACCAATTGTGTAATAGGTTTGTAAATCGTTGTCTAAATCATCAAAACCAGTTGCTGTTGCTGGAGTTTGCGCCAAAGCGTAATTAAGTGCTTCTTGTTTGTTATTTCTTAAACCAAAATCAAAACCTACACCTATCATTTTCCATAATGTATAACTAAATGAGTTAGTCCAAGTATAATTTGAATAATCACTAGTCTTATAACTTTGAAACATAGAAAGGTTTGTTTTAAAGTTTACTGCACCAATTTGTCTGGTATAATCGGCAACAATTTTAGCTCCTAAAGACGATTCAAAAACGGTTTCACCACTACTAAATACAAAGTTGTAGTTTAAAGGGTGAATTACTACAATTAAATTGTTTATTGGTGTCCAAGTAGCACCAACACCTAAATCTAAATATCCTGGGTCGTTAAAATTATCTAAAAGCGTAGTTCTGTATTCCATCAATCCAGAAGCGGCTAGCGTTTTAGTTATATTTCTACCGTACAAAGATGAAATATTAAAAACATCAGTAGTTGGTTTAAAGCTATCATCATCTGCTGGGTTATCCTTATCATCTAATTTTACCCAATTTAAATTGGTTGTTAAGGCATTTCTCCAAAAGAATTTCTCTTGTATTAAATTAGCATACCCATTGAAAGTAAAACCAATATTTCCAGATGAATTGTTTGGAGCACCTTGTGCATACCATTTACTAAAGTTTGATAAACTTCCACCAATAGTACCAAAAGCACCTGTTCTCCAGCCAGGTAAAGCATCAATTTGTGCTTGTAAAGCTTTCGCTTCGCTTAATAAAGCGTTTCCAGCAGCTTGCTTTTCTGCTTTTTGGGCTTCAAGTTCTTCTTTTGTTTGTGCATTTATGGTTGCAATACCAATAAATAAAGTAAGTAATAAAAGTGTTTTTTTCATTTATTTTAATGTTTATAGAATGGTGCAAATATAAATTAATTATTAATTTACGTATTATAATTATTACATATTAAGACACGGTTATTATTGCGAAGTCACAAATAATATTATTTTTTTTTGAAAAGTGGTACAGACGAGCAAGCTTCACCATACATAATAGATTTTGCAATGGGTTTTAATTTTGAAGCGAGCATGATGTATGCATTTTGAGGTACGGGTTTTTTTGAACAGCCTTTAATAATAAGCGGTTTATTGGTAAATTCAGAAACATCTAAAGCGTTTAAAACATCTTGATAAATAGAAGTTTCTAAAGCTTCAAGATTTCCTATAACGGTTTTTTTTGCAACCGATTCTAATTGTAAACTAATTAACATGAAAGCCCAACCTGGTATAATAGCATCACTGCTACAGGTTAATGCCACATAGCAATCTTGGTATTGCGACCAATCGTATTCGGCTACTTGGTTTCTAAAATCTTTTTCTCGTAAAACAAAGCCTTCAAATAGCCAATCTTTAATATCAAACAATATGCGATTACCTTTAGGATAGTAATCTTCAAGGTTTATTGTTACTAGTGCGCTATTTGCAACGCGATTTATAATTTCGTCTTCCAAAACGTATATTGTTGGGTTGTTGATTTGTGTGTTGTTTTTTTGAACGACTCTACAACAAACGACTTAACTAATTAAAGCATTCCTAATTCCAACTTAGCTTCTTCGCTCATTAAATCTTGTGTCCAAGGCGGATCGAAAGTAATTTCAACTTCAGCCGATTTTACATCGTTTAATGACTTTATTTTTTCTTCAACCTCTAGTGGTAGTGTTTCTGCTACTGGGCAGTTTGGGGTTGTTAAAGTCATTAAAATTTTTACGTCGTAATCTTCATTTACAAATACATCATAAATTAAACCTAATTCGTAGATGTCTACAGGAATTTCTGGATCGTAAATGGTTTTAAGTACGTTTACTATTTTTTCTCCTAATTCGGTGGTATCAATTGTTTCGCTCATTTTTTTCTAATGTTTAATTGTTTATTTGTTGAGGTGTTTATTCGGAATGTAACAACAAATAAACGATTCAACGAATAAACTTATTTTAACTGTGTTTGGTACGCAATAGCATACATTTTAAGTTGTTTTATCATACTTACCAAACCATTTGCTCTGGTAGGCGATAAATGTTCTTTTAAACCAATTTTATCAATAAAACCCATATCGGCATTAATAATATCTTTTGGGTGCTGGTTTGAAAACACACGTATTAAAATAGCAATAATACCTTTGGTAATGATGGCATCACTATCGGCAGTGAATTCTATTTTATCGTCTTGCATTTCAGCATGTACCCAAACTTTACTTTGGCAACCTTTTATAATATTGCTGTCGGTTTTGTATTGGTCGTCAATTAAAGGTAAATCTTTCCCTAAATCAATCATATATTGGTAGCGTTCTTCCCAATCTTCAAACATTGAGAATTCGTCTATTATTTCGTTTTGGATATCTTCAATACTCACTCTTAAAATTTTATAGTTGTCTCCTCGAGCGCAGTCGAGAGGTTATTTCCATAGGTAAAACATAAAGAGGTTCGACTGCGCTCGACCTGACATCAAATTATATAGCAAAAATACAACAAGAAATGTTGCTATTCAATGTTTTCTGAAATAGATAGTATTTCTTTAACAAGTTGCGCTATTTCTTTGGGTGGATTCCCATGGTCGAAACTTTGACTTTCATAAGTTTTGCCTTCATATATAATTTTTAAGTTGGCAATAGCAGCACCATCAAAAAAACGGTTTTCAGAAGGCGCATTTAGGTTTGGGATATTTTCAACATCAATAGGTTTTAAAACTTTTAAAATGTTTTTCCAATCTGCTTCAGAACAGGGTTTTGTTGACGGTGTGTCGCCACTTTTATTTACTATTGAAATGTTTTTTTTGTTGATTGAAATATGTTTGAAAGTTCTTCTAGAACGTGCCATATATTCAATAGAGATAGCATCTTGATTTATTTTGGATGCTGAACAACCATTGTCTACAAACAAGAACGATAAAAGAATGACTAAGAATTTCATGATGATTTAAGGTTTGGTTTCTTTTTATAATAATACAAAAAAGAAGCCAAAAATTACGATAACATCATTTTCGCTTTTTTAATACCAGCAACAAGAACATCAATTTCTTCTTTGGTGTTGTAAAAAGCAAAAGAAGCACGCACCGTTCCTGGAATTTTATAATAATCCATAATAGGTTGTGCACAGTGATGACCCGTACGAACGGCAATTCCTAATTTATCTAAAATAGTTCCAACGTCGTATGGGTGAATGCCTTCTAAATTAAAAGAAATAACAGACGTTTTATGTTTTGAAGTACCGTAGAATTTTAATCCATCAATTTGAGATAATTGCTCAGTAGCGTAATCTAAAAGTTCGTGTTCGTATTTAGCAATAGCATCAAAGCCAATAGCGTTCATATAATCGATAGCGGCTCCAAAAGCGATACCGCCACAAATGTTTGGAGTTCCGGCTTCGAATTTATGAGGTAAATCGGCATACGTGGTTTTTTCGAAAGTGACTTCGGCTATCATTTCGCCACCACCTTGGTAAGGCGGTAGTTTTTTAAGCCAACTTTCTTTACCGTACAACATGCCTTCGCCTGTTGGTCCGCACATTTTATGAGCTGAAGCTACATAAAAATCGACGTCTAAAGCTTGAACATCTGGTTTTATGTGAGGACATGATTGTGCGCCATCAATTAAAACGGCAGCACCTACTTGGTGCGCTTTTTCAATGATGTATTCAATAGGATTGATGGTGCCTAAGGCGTTTGAAATATGATTTACAAAAACAAGTTTGGTGTTTTTTGAAAGTAATTTATCGTATGCGGTCATTACCAATTCGCCTTCTTGGTTCATGGGAATGACTTTTAATATAGCTCCAGAACGCTCGCAAAGCATTTGCCATGGTACGATGTTACTGTGATGCTCTAAAGCTGAAACGATTATCTCATCGCCTTTTTTTAATAGAGATGAAAATCCGTTTGCAACCAAATTGATGCCATGCGTTGTACCCGATGTGAATATAATTTCGTGCGCATGTTTTGCATTGAAATGTTTTTGAATTTTTTGACGTGCTTGTTCGTATTTATCGGTGGCTTCTTGACTTAAACTATGCACACCACGGTGAATATTCGCGTTGTAATTTGAATAATAATCTACAATAACATCAATAACCTGTTGCGGGGTTTGTGAGGTTGCTGCATTATCAAAATACACCAAAGGTTTACCATTTACTTTGCGAGAAAGAATGGGAAAGTCTTTTCGAATGGTTTCTACGTTGAACATAGGTTTAAGTTTAGCCCCGATTGAGGCATTTGTTGGAGCTCCTCGCAGAGAGCGACTGCCGAAAGCGGGAACAGCTTCAAAAAAAATTTATAAATCGAAACCAATATTAACGCCTAATTTGTTGGCGATAATTTTAGTAATACGTTGTTTAATTTCTGGGATTTTAACCGAACTTAACACGTTATTGCTAAAGGCGTACATTAAAAGGGCCTTGGCTTCTTTTTCTGGAATACCGCGTGAACGCATGTAAAACATGGCATTTTCGTCTAACTGCCCAATGGTGCAACCGTGAGAACATTTTACATCATCAGCAAAAATTTCTAGCTGAGGTTTGGTGTTTATGGTTGCTTTGTCGCTTATTAAAATGTTGTTATTGGCTTGAAATGCATTGGTTTTTTGAGCCTCTTTTTCAACGATGATTTTTCCGTTAAAAACACCTGTTGAATTTTCGCCAAAAATACCTTTGTAATCTTGATGGCTTTCACAATTTGGTTCGATATGGTGTACCAAAGTGTTGTGGTCTACATGCTGTTTGTCGCCAATAATGGTAACACCTTTTAGGGTAGATTCAATACGTTCGCCTGTTTGGTAGAAGTTCAAATTGTTACGCACCAATTTACCGCCAAACGCAAAAGTATGCACCGAGGCAACACTTTCTTGCTTTTGTTTAATAAACGTATTGTCTATAAGTGTAGCGCTTTGGTTGTCGTTTTGAATTTTGTAATAATCGACAATGGCGCGTTTATTAGCGAATATTTCGGTAACGCTATTGGTTAAAACAGGGTTATCGGTTAAACTTTGGTGACGTTCTATGATTTGTACATGCGAATTCTCATCAACCACAATTAGGTTACGCGGTTGCAACATGGTGGCTGCTTCGTTTCCTGTTGAAAAATAAATGATTTGAATGGGCTTTTGAACCAATTTGTTTTTTGGAATATGAATGTAAGCACCTTCGCTTGAAAATGCTGTGTTTAATGAAGGCAAGCTATCTTTAGTAGCTGCTTTATTAAAATAGTTTTCAATAATCAGACGGTATTTTGGTTTTGTTAATGCTGAAGACATTAAGCAAACATCCAATCCGTCGTGTGTGGTTTGCGATAGGTGTGAAGAATATTTTCCATCAATAAACACCACATTAAAGGTGTCTATATCGTGTATGAAATATTTTTTTACATCGTTATATTCTATGGCGTTTTCATTTTTTGGAAAAACGCTGTAGTCTTCTTTTAAAACGCTGTTTAAAGAGGTGTATTTCCAAGCTTCTTCCTTTTTGGTAGGGAAGCCTTTTTCTTCAAATATTTTGATAGCTTCGTTTCTAACGTCGTGTACGTATGCATCTACATCTACACGTTCTTCGAATGCTAAAAAGGATGATATTAATTTTTCTTTTAAATCCATTGTTTCTAGTTGTTAGTCGTTAGTTGTTAGTCGTTAGTAAGTTACTGTATACTGAGACTGCTAACTGAAAACTAATTTTAAGCGTTCACTTCTTCTTTAATCCAGTCGTATCCTTTTTCTTCAAGTTCGTGCGCTAATTCTTTTCCGCCCGATTTTACGATACGTCCGTTATAAAGTACGTGTACAAAATCTGGAACGATATAATCTAACAAACGTTGGTAATGTGTAATAACAATAACCGCGTTGTCTTTGCTTTTAAGTTTGTTAACACCATTGGCAACAATTCTTAGGGCATCGATATCTAAACCAGAATCGGTTTCATCAAGAATAGCTAATTTAGGTTCTAACATGGCCATTTGAAAAATCTCGTTACGCTTCTTTTCACCACCTGAAAAACCTTCGTTTAATGAACGCGATAAAAACTTTCTATCAATTTCCAATAATTCTGATTTCTCACGGATTAACTTCAGCATGTCTTTAGCAGGCATTTCTTCCAAACCTTTGGCTTTACGTGTTTCGTTAATAGCGGTTTTCATGAAGTTTGTTACTGAAACGCCTGGAATTTCAACAGGGTATTGGAACGATAAAAACACGCCTTTGTGTGCACGCTCTTCAGCAGCCAATTCATTAATGTCTTCGTTGTTGAATATAATGTCACCTTCAGTTACTTCATATTCTTCCTTTCCAGCAATTACAGAAGCTAATGTGCTTTTTCCAGAACCGTTTGGTCCCATAATAGCGTGAACTTCTCCGGCTTTAACTTCTAAATTTATGCCTCTTAAAATGGCTTTATCTTCAACACTTGCGTGTAAATTTTCAATTTTTAACATTCCTTTTAATTCAAAGTTTAAAGTTCAAGATTCAAGGTTAAGAACCTGAACTGTTTATTAAATTTATAATTCCGAATTTAAACCTCGATTTTCATTTTGGTATTTGGAATTTGTTTTTTGATTTTTGTCGTTTTTTATTTTATCCTACCGAGCCTTCTAAACTTATTTCTAATAGTTTTTGAGCTTCTACAGCAAACTCCATAGGAAGTTTGTTTAATACTTCTTTGCTGAAACCATTTACAATTAATGCAATCGCTTTTTCGGTATCTATACCACGTTGGTTGCAATAGAAAATTTGATCTTCACCAATTTTACTAGTGGTTGCTTCGTGTTCTATTTTAGCCGATTTATTTTTAGCTTCAATGTACGGAAACGTGTGTGCACCACATTCGTTACCCATTAGCAAACTATCGCATTGCGAAAAGTTACGGGCGTTATCGGCATTCGGACTTATTTTTACCAATCCGCGATAACTATTTTGTGATTTTCCTGCTGAAATACCTTTAGAAATGATGGTCGATTTGGTGTTTTTACCTAAATGAATCATTTTCGTACCCGTATCGGCTTGTTGGAAATTGTTGGTAACGGCGATGGAGTAAAACTCACCAACCGAATTATCACCCTTTAATACACATGAAGGGTATTTCCAAGTAACGGCACTTCCGGTTTCAACCTGTGTCCAAGAAATTTTAGCGTTCTTTTCGCATAAACCACGTTTGGTTACAAAATTGAAAACACCACCTTTTCCTTCAGCATTTCCTGGATACCAGTTTTGAACGGTTGAATATTTTATTTCAGCATCATCTAAAGCAATTAACTCAACAACGGCTGCGTGTAATTGGTTTTCATCACGACTTGGTGCGGTACAACCTTCTAAATAAGAAACGTAACTACCTTCATCGGCAATAACCAAGGTTCTTTCAAATTGCCCTGTTCCTGCTTGGTTTATTCTAAAATAAGTAGAAAGTTCCATGGGGCATTTAACGCCTTTTGGAATGTAGCAGAAACTTCCATCACTAAAAACAGCCGAGTTTAAAGCGGCATAAAAGTTGTCTTTTTGTGGCACAACGGTACCGATGTATTTTTTAACTAAATCTGGATGCTCACGCAACGCTTCAGAAATAGAACAAAAAATGATGCCTTTTTCACCTAAAGTTTTCTTAAAAGTTGTAGCTACAGAAACGGAATCTACCACCACGTCCATAGCAACACCAGATAGTTTTTTTTGTTCATCTAAAGATATACCAAGTTTAGCGAATGTTGCTAATAACTCGGGGTCTACTTCATCTAAACTATTGTATTTAGGCTTGCTGTTTGGTGCAGAATAGTATGAAATGGCTTGAAAATCTGGTTTGGTGTAATGTACATTGGCCCATTCTGGTTCTTCCATCTTTTCCCAAGCACGAAAGGCTTCTAATCGCCATTCTGTCATCCATTCTGGCTCTTCTTTTCTATGGGAAATAGCACGAACAATATCTTCATTTAAACCAACAGGAAATGTGTCAGATTCTATATCGGTATAAAATCCGTATTCATATTCCTTGGTTTTAAGCTCTTCCCTTAAATCGTCTTCAGTATATTTACTCATAATCAGTATTAATGTTGTAAAGTATAAAGTTATAAAGTTGAAGTTAGGTATTTAATTAAACCACTAATTAACTTTGAAACTTCGTTTACTTTTAACTTTAATTTTTCAAATTCTTCTGAATTTAAATAGTTTATATCATTAGCTAAATACAATTGTGATCGAAATTCTCCTGCGGAGGCTTTTGCAATGTATAAAAAGCGAATGAACTCTTTTGTTGTTTCTCTTTCAAAACCTTCAGCTATATTTGAAGAAATTGAAATACTTGAACGTCTTATTTGGTCTCTTAAACCGTAATCTCTATTAAATTTTTCGTTTTCAATAGTTAAAAGATAAATTTCTCTGTTTAATTCTCTTGCTTTTTGCCATGAAACAATTTCTTCAAAAGAATTAAATTTCGCCATCCACTTTAAAACTTTTTAACTTTCTACTTTTTACTTATAATGAAAACGATTCACCACACCCACAAGTACGATTTGCATTTGGATTATTAAATACAAACCCAGTGCCGTTCAATCCTCCTGAGTATTCTAAAGTAGTTCCTACTAGGTACAAGAAACTTTTTTTGTCTACAATAATTTTAACATCATTGTCTACAAATACTTTATCATCTTCTTTATTTTCTTTATCAAACTTTAAATCGTAAGATAGCCCAGAACAACCACCGCTTTTAACGCCTACACGCACAAAATCGGTAGTAGGGTTAAAGCCATCTTCTTGCATAAGTTCGATAACTTTTTTCTTAGCTGTTTCAGAAACTTTTATCATATGTTTTAAATTAAATTTAGAGAAGTCTATACTGCTATTTTTATTAAGACGACTTCTAAATAGGTTGCAAATATACAATATAAGTCATGGATTACCATATAACCTAACATTATATTAGCATATAGTTTTATAGGTTTTTTTTATTGATTGAAAAAAGCAGTGTTTGTTGTAGATTTTTAGTTTTTAGTTTAAAAATTTGAATTTTTATTAGTTAAAGCGTTAGCATTTATAAAAATAAGCTTCTTATTTTTGCAGCATGATAGAAGATAAAAACCAACAGCGTACACAATTAAGTGATTTAGGAGAGTTTGGATTGATAGACCACTTAACTAAGAATTTCAAAATGAGTCAATCATCAACTATAAAAGGCATTGGTGATGATGCGGCTGTTTTAGCTTTTGAAAACAAAAAAATTGTGGTTTCTACCGATTTGTTAGTTGAAAGCGTACATTTCGATTTAAGTTACATGCCGCTTAAACATCTGGGTTATAAAGCTGTTGTTGTAAACTTATCGGATGTATATGCGATGAATGCAAAAGCAACACAAATTACAGTATCAATAGCTGTTTCTAATAGATTTCCTTTGGAAGCACTTGAAGAATTGTATGCTGGCATTGAAACTGCAGCTAAAATTTATAATGTTGATGTGGTTGGTGGCGATACAACATCGTCTAATACAGGACTTTTGATTTCTGTAACAGCTATTGGTGAAGTTGAAGATGAAGTATACAGAAGTGGTGCAAAACCTAACGATTTATTGGTTGTTTCTGGCGATTTGGGTGGGGCATTTATGGGTTTGCAAGTGTTGGAACGTGAAAAAGAAGTGTATAAAGTAAACCCAAATAATCAACCAGATTTAGAACCTTATACTTATATTATTGAGCGTCAATTAAAACCTGAAGCGCGTAAAGATGTAATTCAATTATTGAAAGATTTAGATGTAAAACCTACTTCTATGATCGATATTAGTGATGGTTTATCGTCTGAAATTATTCATTTGTGCAAACAAAGCAATGTGGGTTGCGATTTGTATGAAGAAAAAATTCCGTTAGATCCACAAGTTATTTCAACTTGTGAAGAATTTAATATTGATAGTACAACTGTTGCTTTAAATGGTGGTGAAGATTATGAATTGTTGTTCACCGTATCGCAAGCCGATTTTCCTAAAATAAAAGCAAACCCAAGTTTGAGTGTAATTGGTTTTATGAAAGATGCTAAAGATGGCATGCATTTAGTAACCAGGGGCGATAGCAAAATACCTTTAAAGGCTCAAGGCTGGAAAAATTTTAATGACTAAAAACCAATAAATCACTTTTAACCTTTTGATGTTTGGTTTTAGAAATTCGTTTATTGTGAATGCGTTCTAACACATCGTTAATTTCTTTAAACTTTGGGGTTAATTCGGTTAAATGGCCGCTGCCATTTGTGGTGAGCTGTTTGTTACAGGTTTTGCAAGTGTATTCTTTAACATGATAAGTAACATTTCGGGTTACTTTAAAATCATGCCCGAACACCAAACAATGGATGTTTTTCATTTATTTACTTTAATTAGCTATCTTAGAGACTATTAAACTAAATAAAAACATTTAAATTTTTTAGATAATGTGTTAACAAATCGACGAAACGAGCATTTTTTCCCTTGAACGTTCCATTCTTGTATTGTGTATGCGTTCTAAAATGGCATTTATTTCTCTGAATTTTGGTGTTAATTCAATTAAACTACCATTGCTATTTGTGGTTAATTGTTTTTTACAATGTGAACACGTATACTCCTTTACGTGATAAGTAACTTTTTTAGTTACTTCATAATCATGTCCAAACAAATTGCAATACATTTTTGGAATTAAGGCAGTTTTAGTGGCAGGTTTTTTCATAAGTAGCTTATTTTGAGAAGTAAACATAATGAAAAAATCCAAATAAACGACAAAATGCTATTATTTTTCGATGAAATGCGCAATATTTATTAAGAAAGCACTTTCATTTTCTATATGACTCATGTGTCCGTCTGGGAATTCTACTACTTTTATATCATTGTTTTGGGTTTGAGCAATTAAGCTTGAATAATCTAAAACAGGATCTTTTTTACTAATAATCATCATTTTTTTGAAACCAGATAGTTTTAGAATATGCGTTCTATCATTTCTAATTTTCATGCCTTCTAAAGCAGCAATAATACCTTGTAATGGTGTTTGTAATGCTTCATTAACAACATCTTTAATTTTATCAGCAAAAGCAGTTCTGTTTTTTGGGCGAAATAAATTGTTTACAGCTATACGAATAAAGGTTTTGTAATTTTGTTTTACAGCAACAATAGCACGATCTCTATTTTGTTTCTTTTCCTCGGTATCGGGTAGCGCAGTTGAGTTCATCAAACACAAACCATTTAATTTTTCAGGGTTTTTTTCCGCGAAAGCGAGTGCTACATAACCACCCATAGAATGACCGATTAGTGTTGATTTGTTTATTTTTAAATGATTAAGCACCGCTAAAACAACTTCTGCCATTAGCTCCATAGTGTGCACATAGCCTAAACATTCGGTTTTTCCATGACCTAATAAATCAATACAAATAATGCGATTGTTTTTGCTTAGTTTAGGAATGAAAGCATCCCACATGGTTAAGTTTTCTAAAAATCCATGAAGTAAAACCACTGGGTTTCCACTACCTTCATCGGTATAAAAAATGTTAATGCCTTTGTAATGTAGTGTCATATAAACTAAGCTTTTACTTTTTTTATGGCAGCAAAGGCTTTATCTACTATATCGTCTTCAACCAAAATTGTAAACTCGTTTGTAGTAGAAATTACCTCGTAAAGCACAATACCTTCCCAAGCTAATCGTTTAAAAAACTGATAGTACAACCCAGCAATTCTAGAGTTGTCTTGAGGAAGATTAACACTAATTGCTGATAATCCATCTTGAATGGCAATAAAACTTTCGTTTTTTAAATTTTCTTTAATGAAATCATTTAAGCTACTGGAAATAATTATGTTGCTTTCATGAATTCCTCTGGTAAATGTATAAAACAATTTAGATTCTTGATTGATTTTATCTAATATTTTAGCATGATTATCTATAATCGTTTCAGAATTTTTTATGGTAAAATCGGTTAAATTAGACCGAACCGTTATATCGCCTAAATTCTGCATAAATTTTTTCATTTTCACACTATTTGATAATGCAGGTGGAGGGTTGTAGCGTCTTAATGCCATCATAATAGCGCCTGGTTTCACGTCCTTTTTAAGCATTTTACTTATAGGTTCGGTCAACTCTATAGCCAATGCGCTAAAGTTTATAATGTTTCTTGAAAGCGCTTCCTCTAAATAGGGTTGCGTAATTAGAATGTCTTCTACACAGTTTGATACAGTCTTCATGTTAATTATTTAACAATATGTGCAAAAATAAACATATTTTTTAATAAATATCTTTTTTAGGCTAAGGAGTTATAGTTTAGCGGTCTAATTGATGAAAATGAATCAATTAAACAATACAATTAGCGAAAATTATATATGAAAGTATTAAAATTTGGAGGCACTTCGGTTGGGTCGGTTGAAAATATATGCAACGTTAAAAATATTATTAACGATGGCGAAAAAAAGGTTGTTGTATTATCGGCTATGTCTGGTACAACAAACCAATTAGTTGCTATATCTAAGCATATCGCAGATAATGAGCCAAATGAAGCTACTGAAAAAATTAGCAAGCTACACGAAACATATATTGCAACTATTAATAAACTTATTAATAATGGATCTTTAAATAATGATGTTCAAACATATGTTTCCAGTATTTTTAATTTGCTATTAGAGGCTACAAGCAAACCGTATTCAATTGTGTTGGAAAATCAAATTGTAGCGCAAGGTGAATTGCTTTCAACATACATGGTTAATGCGTATTTAAATCAAGAAGGTGTAAGTTCAGCATTATTACCAGCATTAAACTTCATGCGTATTGATGAAGCAAAAGATCCAGATATCAATTATATAAAAGCGCAATTTAAAACAACTTATAGTAAAGCTGAAGATGCTCAAATTTACATCACGCAAGGGTTTATTTGTTTAGATGATAAAGGTGAAATTTCAAACTTACAACGAGGTGGAAGCGATTATACTGCAACTATTATTGGTGCAGCAATAAATGCTGAAGAAGTACAAATTTGGACTGATATTGATGGGATGCATAATAACGATCCAAGATATGTTGAAAATACCAGACCAATATCAAACTTATCATTTGACGAGGCTGCGGAATTAGCATATTTTGGAGCAAAAATATTACACCCACAAACTGTAACTCCTGTAAGATCGCTTAACATACCAGTACGATTAAAAAACACCATGAACCCAGAAGCTTATGGCACGTTAATTAATAACGACCATTCTGAAAACGGGGTGAAAGCTATGGCTGCTAAAGATGGTATTACTGCTATTAAAATAAAATCTGGCAGAATGCTTCAAGCACATGGTTTTTTAAGAAAAGTGTTTGAAATTTTTGAAACATACGAAACATCTATAGATATGATTACAACTTCGGAAGTTGCTGTATCTTTAACTATTGATGATGATAAAAACTTAGATAAAATTTTAGTAGAATTAGAAAAATTCGCCACTATTGAAGTTGATAAAAACCAAAGTATTATCTGTTTGGTTGGTCATTCAGTAGTTAACCATCAAGAAACTTATAAGTTATTCCAAATACTACAAGATGTAAAAATTAGAATGATTTCTTATGGTGGTAGTAATAACAATATTTCACTTTTGGTTGATACCAAAAACAAAATAAACACGCTGCAAAAACTAAACGATTATTTATTTGAATTAGTCACTCTGTAAATTGCAAAAATTAGTAATGTTAGCAGCAAAAAGGGTCGTTGAAAACGACCCTTTTTTTATTTTTATAAATTTTTATAATGAAGTTAGGCATTCATTAAATCTTCAATTTCTTCAGCTTCAATAGGAATATTTTTCATTAAATTTAAAGGTTCGCCTGAAGGTTGAATAACAACATCATCTTCCAATCGAATGCCAAAACCTTCATCAGGAATATAAATTCCAGGTTCTACAGTAAACACCATATTAGCTTGCATTGGTTCTGTTAAAATACCATAATCATGTGTGTCTAATCCCATATGGTGACTTGTTCCGTGCATAAAGTATTTTTTATATGCTGGCCAATCGGGGTTTTCGTTTTGTACATCGGCTTTGTCTAATAATCCTAAACCTAATAATTCTGAGGTCATTATTTTGCCAACTTCAACATGGTAATCTGCCCAAATAGTTCCAGGTGTTAGTAGTTTTGTGGCTTCATTTTTCACTCTTAAAACGGCATTGTAAACTGCTTTTTGTCTATCAGAATATCTTCCAGAAACAGGAATGGTTCTACTTAAATCGCTAGCATAATTGGCATATTCAGCAGCCGTATCAAATAAAATTAAATCGCCTGCTTTACACTGTTTATTGTTTTCAATGTAATGTAACACATTAGCGTTATTTCCAGAGGCAATAATTGGCGTATAAGCAAAACCTTTGGAACGATTTCTTAAAAATTCGTGCATCAATTCAGCTTCAATTTCATATTCCCAAACGCCTGGCTTTACAAAATTTAAAACACGTCGAAATCCTTTTTCGGTAATATTACAAGCTTGTTGAATTAAATCTATTTCTATTTGGTTTTTTACCGAACGTAGGCGTTGTAAAATAGGTGCGCTTTTAGCAACACTGTGTGCAGGATATTTTGCTAAAAGCCATTTTGTAAAACGGTCTTCACGTGTTTCGGTTTCAACATTGGCTCGGTAGTGTTCGTTGGTGTTTATGTAAACAGTATCGCACTGTGTCATAAGCTCAAACATGATTTTTTCCATGTCTTGAAGCCAATAAACTGTTTTTATACCGCTAGTTTCAAATGCTTTTTCTTTAGTTAATTTTTCGCCTTCCCAAATAGCAATGTGTGCGTTTGTTTCTTTTAAAAATAATATTTCACGATGGTTTTCTTTAGGGCAATTAGGGAATAATACCAAAATACTTTCCTCTTGGTCGACACCGCTTAAATAGAAAATATCACGATGCTGCTGAAAAGGCATTGTACTATCGGCACTTATAGGGTAAATATCGTTTGAATTAAAAACTGCTAAACTGTTAGGTTTCATTTTAGCTGTAAAATTTTTTCTATTAGCAATGAAAAGTGATGAATCTATTGGAAAATATTTCATGTGGGTTTTATGGTTTTAAAAAGATCCTTAATTCTGTGTTATCCGTATATTAAATTTACTAAATATAGCAAAGCTAAGTAAATCATATTTAATAATTTGCTATATTTGATACTGACCCCATTCTAAATAATTGTTAAAATTTTAAATGCTATGAGTAAAATTACACTACAATCTAGACTAATCTTATTTGGTTTTCTTATAAGTTTATCTGGATTAAATGCGCAAATCCTACTTAAAGAAACTTCGTTAAAAAATCAAATAGATAATTCAAGTTTAGTTGTTGAAGGTCGAGTTATTTCCAAAAAGTCTTTTTGGGATGCTGATAGTAAAAGAATATATACTTCCAATACTGTGGAAGTACATAAAATTTTTAAAGGTGAATTTATAGAAACTATTGAAGTAATAACTAAAGGTGGAACAGTTGGCTTATCTGCTGAAGTAGTAACACCAAGTTTGAAATTAAACTCAAATGATTTTGGAATATTTATGCTTTATAACAATGATGTTAAGTTGAGTAATTATTCTAAATCATCAAAATCACAATTCAAACCTTATGGTTCGTTACAAGGTTTTTACAAATATAATGTTTATAGTGACGAAGCTGTTAACCCGTTTAGTAAAAGAAAAGGTATAACAACCTCTTTTTACAATGAAATAACAAACATTACAAAAAATAATTACATTGAAGTTGTTAACACAGAAGTTTTAAGTAAACAAACCAATTTGGGTAAAAGTAGTTTGGCAGCTCCAGGTACAATTACCTTTAATCCAACAACTTCAACGGCTGGTACTAAAAGTGTATTAACAATTAATGGTACAGGTTTTGGTGCTACAAAAGGCAAAGTGTTATTTAGTGACTCTGATGATGGAGGAGCAACTTACGTAGAAGCTCTTGGCACACAAGTTTTAACTTGGACAGATACTCAAATTACAGTAGAAATTCCGTCAAGTGCAGGAACTGGAAAAATTAGAGTAACGGATGCTTTTGGCGCTTCTGCAACATCTACTAATAATTTAACAATTACATATTCAGAATCTAATATTGAATACGATTCTGATGATAATACAAGTACAGGAGGCAGTAACGGTCCGCTTCCTACTTATGCCTATAGACCTCAACATATTAATGACGATCAATTTGGTACAACCCCAGGAGGTTATACATGGCGAATGTTTACAGATTTTAACGCTAATGCTAATGCTAAAGCTTCTTTTTTAAGAGCTTTTGATACTTGGAGATGCCAAACAGGCATTTTTTGGGTTATTGGAACACAAATTTCAACAGACGCTACAGTAAGAGACAATATTAATGTTATAAGATTTGATAATGGTAATGAGTTGGATAATAATGTATTAGGGCAATGTGTGTCATATTATAATGGTTGTTCTAACGGTTCAACATTTAATTGGTTTGTATCTGAGTTAGATATAGTTTTTGATGATACAACAAACTGGAATTTTAGTTCTGCTACTAATTCAACAGGTATTAATGAATATGATTTTGAAAGTGTAGCACTTCATGAGTTAGGACATGGGCATCAATTATCTCATGTTATAGACACAAACGACCTCATGAATTATGCTATTTCAAATTCAGAAGAGCAAAGAGTATTAGGAACAAGTAATATAACTGCTGCAAGCGCAGTACAAGCAAGAAGTACAAGCGCTATGGTTTGTTCTCAACCTTTAATGCTAACGCATCCATGTTCTTTAGGGATAGATGAAGAAGAATTAGACGCATCTATAAGCATATATCCAAATCCATCAAAAGGCGAGTTCAGCATAAGCAATACATCACTTATCAATTTAGATAAGGTAGTTATTTACGATGTAAGAGGAAGATTAATGTCTGAATACGATATGAAAAACTCAGCAAGAATAAAAACAATTAACCTATCTGGAGTTTCAAAAGGTGTTTATTTTGTTAAGATTCTTTCTGAAAGAGCAGAAATAACTAAAAAAATACTTATTCAATAAAAAATAGAATAAAAATTTTAAAAAAAAGACACGTTAAACGTGTCTTTTTTTTGTTATATAGTTCAATTTATTTTAATAAAAACTAAATTTAGTGTTATTTTTTTATGATTTTAATCATTTTTAAGTCTAAAAAACAGCAATATGTTTATAGATTTTTAAAACTAAGTATTATTACTTATAATTATTCTAAATTAGAATTTTACAGCTCAACTTTTTGCCTATGAATTTATTGTAAATTACATTTGTAAACTATCTTAATAAATTAACTAATGAGCGGATTTTTTAAATCTTCAATTGGAAGAAAAGTAGCCATGGCGCTATCGGCTTTCTTCCTCATGTTTTTCTTACTTCAGCATTTTGCAATTAACCTTTTATCTGTTTTTAGTGGCGACCTTTTTAATGAGGTATCTCACTTTATGGGTACCAATTGGTTAATTCAATTTGTAATGCAGCCAATTTTAATTTTTGGTGTTGTTTTTCACTTTGTAATGGGTTTTATATTAGAACTGAAAAACAAAAAAGCACAAGGTGTAGCTTATGCTAAAAATAATGGTGCAGCAAATTCAACTTGGATGAGCAGAAACATGATTTATAGTGGGATTGCTATTTTAGCATTCATCATTTTACATTTTATTGATTTTTGGTTTCCAGAAATTAATCACAAATACATTGCGTTTTTACCAGAAGACCCAACAAGATATTTTCCTGAGTTGGTAGAAAAATTCCACAGTCCAGCTCGAGTTGCTGCTTATGTTGTTGCATTTGTATTTTTAGCATTGCATTTATTACACGGTTTTACTTCAGCATTTCAATCTATGGGAGCAACTGCAGGAAGAAAGAAAACATTACAAAATATAGGAAAAGCCTATTCAATTATTATTCCTTTAGGATTTATAATTATTGCGCTTTTTCATCATTTAAATCACCATTAATCTTAGATATATGGCATTAGATTCAAAAATACCACACGGTCCAATTCAAAATAAATGGACAGATTATAAAAACCACATAGACTTAGTTAACCCAGCAAACAAGCGTCATATTGATATTATAGTTGTTGGAACAGGTTTAGCAGGTGGTTCTGCAGCTGCTACTTTGGCAGAATTAGGTTATAATGTAAAAGCATTTGCTTATCAAGATTCTCCACGTCGTGCGCATTCTATTGCAGCACAAGGTGGTATAAATGCAGCAAAAAATTATCAAGGTGATGGCGATTCAACATACAGATTGTTTTACGATACTGTAAAAGGTGGCGATTACCGTTCGCGCGAAGCCAACGTATATCGTTTAGCTGAGGTTTCGGCTAATATTATAGACCAATGTGTAGCACAAGGTGTTCCTTTTGCACGTGATTATGGCGGGTTGTTAGATAACCGTTCATTTGGTGGTGTATTGGTTTCAAGAACATTTTATGCTAAAGGTCAAACAGGTCAACAATTGTTGTTAGGTGCCTATTCAGCTATGAACCGTCAAATTGCTCGCGGTAAAATAGAAATGTTTAACCGCCACGAAATGCTCGATGTTGTTAAAGTTGATGGAAAAGCAAGAGGTATTATAGCTCGTAATTTAATTACCGGTGAAATAGAACGCCATTCGGCTCATGCTGTAGTTATTGCTTCTGGTGGTTACGGAAATGTATATTTCCTATCAACAAATGCGATGGGAAGTAACGCAACAGCTGCTTGGAAAATCCATAAAAAAGGTGCGTATTTCGCAAATCCTTGTTATACACAAATTCACCCAACATGTATTCCACGTTCGGGCGATTATCAATCTAAATTAACGTTGATGTCTGAGTCGTTGCGTAATGATGGACGTATTTGGGTTCCAAAGAATATTGAAGATGCCAAAGCACTACAACAACGAAAAATGAAACCAACCGATATTGCTGAAGAAAACAGAGATTATTTCTTAGAGCGTCGTTATCCAGCATTTGGTAACTTGGTACCTCGTGATGTAGCATCTCGTGCCGCTAAAGAGCGTTGTGATGCTGGTTACGGAGTGAACGCAACTGGTGAAGCAGTATTTTTAGATTTCGCTTCGGCAATTACACGTTACGGAAAAACACAAGCAAAAATTCAGAATATTGAAAATCCTTCGGATGCTAAAATATACGAATTAGGTCAAGCGATTGTTGAAGAAAAATACGGAAACTTATTCCAAATGTATGAAAAAATTGTAGATGAAAATCCATACAAAACACCAATGATGATTTACCCTGCAACGCACTACACTATGGGTGGTATTTGGGTAGATTATAATTTAATGACTACTGTTAATGGGTTGTATTGTATTGGAGAAGCAAATTTCTCAGAGCACGGTGCTAACAGACTTGGTGCTTCGGCATTAATGCAAGGTTTGGCAGATGGTTATTTTGTGTTACCTTATACAATAGGAGATTATCTTTCTAAAGAGATTAGAACGGGTAAAATTCCAACCAACACGCCAGAATTTGATGAAGCTGAAAAAGAAGTAACCGATAGAATCAATTTCTTCATTAATAACAAGGGAACAAACTCTGTAGATTATTACCACAAAAAATTAGGAAAAATAATGTGGGATAAATGTGGAATGTCTCGTAACGAGCAAGGTTTAAAAGAAGCGATGACAGAAATTAAAGCATTACGTGAAGATTTCTGGAAAAATGTAAAAGTACCTGGTACTGCAAGCGAAATGAATCCTGAGTTAGAAAAAGCAGGTCGTGTAGCAGATTTCTTGGAATTAGGTGAATTATTTGCTAAAGATGCACTTAACAGAAATGAATCTTGTGGTGGACACTTTAGAGAAGAATCGGTTGAATTGGATGGTGAACAAAAAGGAGAAGCAAAACGAAATGATAAAGATTACGCTTATGTAGCTGCTTGGGAGTTTAAAGGCGAACCAGCCGATGCCGTTTTACATAAAGAAATATTAGAATTTAAAGATATTGAACTAAAACAACGTTCTTATAAGTAATTTAGTCATTAGGCAATAGCCATTAGATGAGTGAGATTAAGACATATAAAGATTTATTGATTTGGCAAAAAGGAATTGAAATCGTAAAGGAAGTATATTTATTATGTAAAGAAATTCCAAACGATGAAATATTTGGATTACAAAGTCAAATTAAGCGGTCTTCAATTTCAATCCCATCTAATATAGCAGAAGGCTGGGGAAGAAATTATACTAAGAATTATTTACAGTTCTTAAAATATTCAAGAGGATCTTTATTAGAATTAGAGACTCAAATTATTATAGCAAAAGAATTAAATTTTATTACAACTGAAAGTTTTAATAAAGTTCAAGATTTAATAACCGAAGAAAGTAAAATGTTAAATGCCTTTATAAAATCAATTGATAAGTAGTTTTTCTATTCACTTTTGACTTTTGGCTAATAAACTATAAAATGAATCTAACACTTAAAATTTGGAGACAAAAAGACTCAAAAGCAAAGGGTCAAATGGTCGATTATAAAGTTACTGAAATTTCAGAACACATGTCTTTTCTTGAAATGATGGATGTTTTGAATGAACAATTAATAAATTCAGGTGAAGAACCTGTGGCTTTTGATCACGATTGTCGTGAAGGTATTTGCGGTATGTGTTCTATGTACATAAACGGTGAAGCACATGGTCCTGATAGAGGCGTAACAACCTGCCAATTACACATGCGTATGTTTAAAGATGGCGATACTATTACCATAGAACCATTTAGAGCAGCTGCATTTCCTGTAATTAAAGATTTAGTGGTAGATAGAAGTGCTTTTGAGCGTATTCAACAAGCGGGAGGTTACATTTCTGTAAACACATCTGGAAATACTCAAGATGCGAATTCTATTCCAATTTCAAAACATGCAGCTGATGAAGCAATGGATGCAGCAACATGTATTGGTTGTGGTGCTTGCGTTGCAACATGTAAAAACTCATCTGCAATGTTGTTTGTTGGGGCAAAAGTATCACAATATGCATTGTTACCTCAAGGACAAGTTGAAGCTGCAGATCGTGTTCGTAACATGGTAGCACAAATGGATTTGGAAGGTTTTGGAAACTGTACTAATACTGGTGCTTGCGAAATTGAATGCCCTAAAGGTATCTCATTAGAAAATATTGCTAGAATGAATAGAGAATTAATAAAGGCAAGTATATAATAATTCCCTTTCATCGATAATTAATAAAACCCAAGCCTACGCTTGGGTTTTTTGTTTAGCTTTACTTTACCTAACCAAATTAACTAGTTTGATGAAATTCATTAAAATAACTACCATAAGCTTTATTTTTCTTTTTTCTGCGTTACTTTTTTCTCAAATAAGTTTACAAGAAAAACACGAAACCAAATCTTTATTTGATGAACATATGTTACTTAGTCACATAAAAACATTATCATCTGATGCTTTTGAGGGTAGAAGAACAGGAACAAAAGGTGCTTTAAAAACTGAAAAATATATTATTAACCAGTTTACTTCGTTTAATGTTTTACCATTAGAAAAAAATTATACACAACCATTTTCATTCAGTTCTGAAGGGAAAAATTACAATGGTGTTAACCTTTTAGGGTTGATTAAAGGCTCTTTATATCCAGATAAATACATTGTAATTAGTGCACATTACGATCATGAAGGTATTAAAAATGGACACATATATAATGGTGCAGATGATAACGCATCTGGAACTTCTGCCTTATTTAGTTTTGCCGAATATTTTAAAAATAATCCACCAAAACACTCTGTTATATTAGCCGCCTTTGATAGTGAAGAACTAGGGTTACAAGGCTCAAAATATTACTTAAATCATACTATAATACCATTAAAACAAATAATGGTTAACCTTAATATGGATATGATTAGTAGAAGTGATTTGCACGAACTATTTGCTGTTGGAACAGTTTTTAATAAAACATTAAAGGATGTTATTTTAAATCATAAATATTCTACTAAAATAAAACTTGTTGCAGGACACGACCATGGTAATTGGAAAGAAAACTGGACGGATGCATCAGACCATGCATCGTTTCATAAAAAAGGCATTCCATTTCTCTATTTTGGTGTTGAAGACCATAAAGATTACCACGAACCAACTGATGATTATGAAAACATACAACAAGCATTTTATATAGAAGCTGTTAAAGTTATTATAGCTGTTTTTGAAAAAATTGATGTATTACAACTTTAACAGCTTCCTATATAATATATTACTCACTTTCGTTTAATAACATAAAGCCACCTTTAATTAAAATGTCTTTATTTTTTAATTCATCTGAATTTAAAACGGTCGCATAATCTTCATTTTGCGAACCTAAATCAAGTTTTATTTTTTTAAAGTAGAAGTTGTTGTTGGCTTTCTTATCTAGAACTAAAGTAAAATAGTTGGTATCCATTTCTAAAATAGCATCTTTTGGCAATGCTAAACTTTTAACAGAACCAGTAATAATAATAGCTTCTACAAACATACCAACTATAAAACTTGCTTGTTCTTCGTTAAGTATATGCGCATGCACTTTTACAATTCTTGTTTTTTCATCAATAGTTGTGCCTACCAAATGCACTTCTGCTTCAAAAGTTTCACTAGAAGCTTCTGGAATTTTAAAACGTATTTTTTGATTTTTTTTAACCTTCAAAATATCTTTTTCAAATACCGATAGTTCAATATGGATATGGTCTGTATCAATAATTTCCATTATAACATCGGCTGGCGAAACATAGGCGCCATTGCTTATATTTACTTTGGTTACAAAACCATTAATAGGTGAATATAAATTAACGGTTGAGGTTAAATTACCTTGTTCAACAGCAGCAGTACTAATATTTAGCATATTTAGTTTTTTTCGTAAACCGTTGTATTGTGCTAAACTACTTTTATAAGTTCCTTCAGCTTTTAAAAAGTTTTTTTCTGAAGTTATTTTTTCATCAAACAATGTTTTTTGACGCGTAAATTCAGATTTTAAATAGCTAAGTTGTTCTGCAATTTCTAAATATTGCTGTTGCATTTCTACAAATTCAGGGTTTTCAAGCGTTACTAAAAGTTGTCCTTTTTTTACTTTATCGCCAATAAGCAAAGGTGTTTTTGTAATATAACCACCCATAAATGCGCTTACAGAAGCTTTATTATGTGGTGGCACATCAATAATACCACTGGTTTTAATTTCTTCATTAAAATCATGTTCTTCTAGTTTACCCAATTGCATTTGTTCACTATTAAACTGAGATTGCGTTATTAAAATTTCATTTGAATTTACTATTTCTTCATCTTTAGAAGCTTTGTTTTTTTCTGAATTTCCGCAAGCCATTAAAGCAAGGAAAACGGTTAAGATATATATGTTTTTCATAGTGTTTAATTTATAGTATTAGGTAATTTATGGCGATTATAGTTTGGTTATAACCATGAATATTGCTTAAATAAAATAGCTCAATATCTGAAGCAGTTTCAATGCTTTGTATGTATTGAAAAAAATCTATTTCGCCTTCTTTAAAAGTACGTTCGGCAGTTTTTATAATTTCTTCGGAAAGAGACTTGCCTTGTGTTTCATAATAATTTATAGCTTCATCGTATTGTTGAAGTTTTGCCAATAACATTTGGTGTTCGCTATTTAATTTAACTTTATAATCTTGTTTTTCGGCTTGAATAACCTCTTTGGCTATATTTGAAGCTTTTATTCTTGAAGTATTTCCACTAAAAAATATTGGGATTTTAACACCTAATTGATAGCCTTTAATAGTTCCATTTAAAGTAGCGTTGGTGCCTTGAAAGTATTCCAAACTTAAATCGGGCAACAGGTTTTGCTTTTCTTGCTGATGTAATGCTTTGTAAACAGCTTCATTATGCTCATAATACACAATTCCAATATTATTTTGTAGAGATATAGTTTGTAATTCAAGCTTTTTTAAAGGTTCTTTTGTTGTAAAAATGGTTTCTGTTTGCACCAATTTTTTTAATTGTTCTTCAGCTAAAGTAACATCTTGTTGTGCTTGTTTGTAGTTAGTTTCAATCTGTTTTCGTTTCGATTTTGCACTAATCATTTCTAAATAATTGGTTTCGCCCAATTGAAAACGGCGTTCTGCAGCATTTGCAAAATTTTGGTATAAACTATCTAAATACTTGTATGTTTTGGCTTTGTTTTTTGAATAAATTAAGTTGTAATAAGCCAGCGTAACATCGCGTTTTAAGGTTTCTAATTTTATAGCGTATTCCGATTTTTGAAGGTTATATTTTGCTTTATTTACTTTCTTATCTGCAAAATAAACTGTTGGAAATTTAAAATCTTGAGATATGCCAAAAACCTTTAATGGCAAACCATTTATTGCTAAATTGTTTTCATCATAATGATAATAAAACGATGTTTTATCAAAGCTAAATGCACTACCTATTAAAGCATTTGTTTCGTCAGTTTTAAACGAAGTCGCTTTTAAATGTGCATTATTTTCAATTGCCAGATTTATTGTTTCTTCAATGGTTAAAGGTTTTTGTTGAGCATTTATGTTTAGTGATATTAAAATCGCAACCATTGGTAGTATTGTTTTTTTGTTCATTTTAATTTCTTTTTTTTCTTCAAACCAAGCGTACAAAACGGGTAAAACAATTAGGGTTAACACCGTTGCGGTAACCAAACCACCAATAACTACGGTTGCTAAAGGGCGTTGTACTTCGGCACCTGCATTTGTAGAAATTGCCATAGGTAGAAACCCAAGTGCGGCAGCGGCGGCTGTAAGTAAAACAGGACGTAAACGTTCGGTAGTACCTCTTTTTATAAGTTCTTCAATGTTGGTAATGCCTTCTTCTTTCAGTTCTTTAAAATGCTCTATTAGTACAATACCATTTAGTACTGCAATACCAAAAAGTGCTATAAAACCAACACCTGCCGATATGCTAAAGGGCAAATCTCTAAGCCAAAGTAATAGTACGCCACCAACAGCTGAAAGAGGAATGGCTGAATACACCATAACCGCTTCTTTAATTGAACCAAAGGCAAAATGTAATAAGATAAAAATGAGAACAAGTGCTACAGGAACAGCTATCATTAATCTTGCTTTGGCACTTTGCAGATTTTCAAATTGACCGCCATAGGTAATGTTATACCCAACCGGAAGTTTTACTTTGGTTTCTATAATATGTTTAACATCATCTACAACCGATTGTAAATCACGATTTCTAACATTAATTCCAACTACAATGCGTCGTTTGGTATCATCTCTTGAAATTTTTGCTGGACCTGTAGTGTATTTTATTTCGGCGAGTTCGCTAAGCGGAATTTTCAAACCATTAGGTGTATCAACATATAAATTTTGAAGATTTTCAATATTGGTTCGATGTTTATTATCTAAACGAATTACCAAATCAAACCGTTTTTCACCTTCAAAAACAGTTCCTGCACTAGCGCCTGCAAAACCCATAGAAATTAATTGGTTAATATCTGAAATATTTAAGCCATAGCGAGCAATTTTGCTTCGGTTATAGGTAACACTCATTTGTGGTAAACCTTCCACTTTTTCAATAATAATATCTGATGCGCCTTCAACATGTTGAATAAGTGACTTAATTTCATTTGCTTTTTTTGCTAAAATCGATAAATCTTCACCAAAAATTTTGATTGCAACATCGGCTCTAACACCTGTGATAAGCTCATTAAAACGCATTTCGATGGGTTGTGTAAATTCTACTTCCATACCTGGAATAATGCTAAGGGCTTCTTTAAATTTATCAGCCAATTCATCTTTACTTTTTGCAGAAACCCATTCTTTTTTTGGTTTTAGTTTGATAATAACATCACTTTCTTCCATACTCATTGGGTCGGTTGGTACTTCGGCAGCACCAATTCTACTTACTACTTGGTCAACTTCTGGAAAATTATCTAAAAGTGTTTTTTCAATTTTAGTGGTAATTTCAATGGTTTTTCCAAGCGAAGTTCCGGTTTTTAAAACCGGTTGAATTACAAAATCACCTTCATCCAAAGTCGGTACAAATTCGCCGCCCATTGTAGTAAAAAGCCAAATACTAAATGCTAATAAAAAACCAGCTCCAGAAATCACTATTTTTTTGTTTTCTAACGCCCAATGTATTGTTGGTTTATATAGTTTTGTTAAAAACTGCATTAACCTAACAGAAATGTTTTTATCACTTTGTTTTTCTGGTTTTAAAAACAGTGATGAAATTACAGGTACATACGTCAAGCAAAAAATCATAGCGCCAATTAAAGCAAAACTGAATGTTAATGCCATTGGTTTAAACATTTTACCTTCAACACCACTTAAAGATAAAATAGGAATGAAAACAATAAGGATGATGAGTTGCCCAAATATGGCAGAATTCATCATTTTTGAAGCACTTTTTTGCGTGATATTATCAATAGAAGCTTGCTGATTTGCTTTTGAAAGGGATGAAATTTTTAAACTTTGCGATGTAATTTGGAAGGCAATAAATTCAACAATAATAACAGCGCCGTCTATTATAATACCAAAATCGATAGCACCTAAACTCATTAAATTGGCATCTATACCAAAAATATTCATTAATGAAATAGCAAATAATAAGCACAATGGAATTACCGATGCTACAACCAAGCCTGAACGTAAATTTCCTAATAGTAAAACCACCACAAAAATTACGATTAGTGAACCTAAAATTAAATTTTCGGCAACGGTAAAGGTTGTTTTTCCTATAAGTTCGCTTCGTTCTAAAAAGCCATTAATATAAACGCCTTCGGGTAACGAGTTTTGGATGGAAGCAACACGTTCTTTTACGGCATCTATCACTTCTTTGGAGTTGCTATCTTTTAGCATCATAACTTGCCCTAGTACTTTTTCGCCTTCGCCATTTCCTGTTATGGCACCAAAACGTGTAGCACTTCCAAAACCTACATTAGCAACGTCTTTTATGTATATCGGCAAGCCTTCATTTTTTATAACAATGTTTTCAATATCTTCTAGTGATGTTACCAAGCCTTCACCACGAATAAAAAAGGCTTTGTTGGTTTTTTCAATATAACCGCCACCAGCAATACTATTGTTTTTTTCTAAAGCATCAAAAACAGCCATATTGTCAATATTCATTGCTTTCAATTTTTCTGGATTTATGGCAACTTCATACTGTTTTAAATTACCACCCCATGTATTAATTTCTACAACACCAGGAATACCAGAAAGCTGGCGTTTAACTATCCAATCTTGAATGGTACGTAGTTCGGTAGCAGAATAACGGTTTTTAAATTCTGGTTTTACATCTAAAATGTATTGATAAATTTCACCTAAACCCGTTGTTATTGGTCCCATTTCTGGAGTACCAAAACCCTCGGGAATTTTTTCGGTAGCCGATTTTATTTTTTCAGCAATAAGCTGTCGTGGTAAATAGGTACCAAGTTTATCTTCAAAAACAATGGTAACTACTGATAATCCGAATTTTGAAACCGAACGAATTTCTTCAACACCAGGCAAATTTGCCATTTCAAGTTCCACAGGATAGGTAATGAACTGTTCAACATCTTGGGTTGATAAATTTCTTGAAGTTGTAATAACCTGTACTTGGTTATTGGTAATATCTGGTACGGCACCTATAGGTATTTGGGTTAACGAAAAAATTCCGAAACCAATTACAGAACCTATAAATAGCAGAATTACAAGCTTATTTTTTAAGCTGAATTTTATTATGTTTTCTAGCATAATTTATTTTAATAAAAATTAATAAATGCTATTCAAAAAAAAGATTTGAATAGTTTAAAAAAGAAATTGAAATAGAATTAAGCTATTTTGGGTGGTTGAAAAACAGCAGGTTTTTCGAAAGAAGAAAAGAGTTGTTTATAAAAAAAGTTAAGAGGAATTTCTGTAAATGTTTGCGAGTAAACGGTATATGTAATTGATGCAAACATTGTAAAAGAAGTATGTATGTGCGAACACATATGGTGGTTATCTTTAAAAGGTAAATTCTCGTGCCCTTTATGTTTGTTTTGATGGGAAGCCATCTTTTCACCGTAATGTTCAGAGATAAATTCAAAAAAATTATCGCCGTAAACTTCTTGATGGTATTTGGCATGTTCCAATAATGCATTAAACTTCGAAATGTCTTCAATGTTAATGTTGAAACTTTGAATAAGAATCAAAAAGGAATATATTACAACAATAATTTTACTCATACCTAAGGCAATATTACAAAAAATATTGATTGTTAAATAGTTGTATTTTGTTAAAAATAAGCTTTCAATTGTATCGTACCTGTGTGAATGGTTTTGCTGGCAGGTGTTTTTCTGCCAAAATAGCTTAGGTTTAAATCTAAAAAGGTAGTCAGTTTTTTTTGCGCCAATAAGCTCCATGTAAAGTTTCTACCGGGTTGCAACCCTTCAAGCATTTGGTATGAAACAGGCGTATTTGCACTACCACTAAAGTTATTTGAGAAAAAGTTAAATTCACCAATTACTGAACTTTTTTGGCTAGATGAAAGCGTAAACGATGTACCATATTTTTGTTGTTTTAAGGTTTCTAAACTGCCAATGGTATTTTCTTTGTTGGCAAATTGGTAGAAAATATCAAACCGCGAATTATCATTAAACAAATAGGATAGTTTTGGGTTGAAACGGGTTTCATCAAAATTATAATTTTTACTTGCGAAATTTTGGCTTAAACTTTCATTGGTTTCAAATTCAGATTGAAGTGTTATTAACCAACTTTCGGCAATTTTATGATTAAAATTAAACTGATGACTTTTCAATCCATTTTCAATAAAACCAATCGATAAAATGTTACTAGTTTTGTTTGAAAGATACGTGTAAGATGTTGTATAATGTTGTTTTCCTCGATTAAAAAACAATACATTTCTAAAATTTAATTGAAGGCCTAATTGGTTTTCTGTATTATTTTCAAACGGATTTAAGTTGAAACTTGAACCATTACGTTTTAATTTCCTATCTACCAAATAACTGGTTTGGTTGTAAAAATGCGACCAGAATTTTTGAGTTTTATTTTCACTAACCGACCATTGCGACGGATTGATTGTTAAGGTTTGACTCAACCTGTTTTGATGCGTTTTTATAGGGTTTCGGTTTGGTAACAATACCCGAATGTATTTTCCTTGGTCTTGAAATTGTGCGATTTCAAATTCTTCAAGTTCTTGAACTCCGATTTCACCTTCTTCAGGATTGTCAATCCATGTATAAACTCCCTGACCAGGCTCAACTTCAACATAAGTGAAATCTTGTTCAAAAATACTTCCCGAATTAGTTTCAAATAAGGTATTCCATTGTACTAATTGTTTAAAAAGTTTTTGATTAAACTGCAAACGAGAGTTTATAGATTGCTCATCGTTTATGACTTTTTCTGCACTTTTTAAAGTTCTGTAATTAGCAAAAAGAGCTAAATTGGTATTTGTGTTTTGAATGAGTTTGGTATCTAGATAAAACGTGTTTGAGGTGTTTACTTTTTGTAATTTATTGTTTCTAATACTGTCATTCACACGGTTTTTATAACCAATTTCGGTAAAAATTTTCGTGCTATCACCAACGCCATAAAATACTTCGTACGATTTGAATTTCTGACTTAATGCTGTTAATTCTTGAGTTGATATATTTTTTTGCTCATTAGCTTCAATAGCTAATTTTGTACCTAACCAACTTTTTTTCATGCTATACGTAATTTGGTTTGAAGACCTTAAAAACGTTGAGGTATTTGTGTTTGAATTTGCATTTAAAAAACTTGAATACGAAGTAATCCTAAACTTATTCAACATTAAATGTGTATTGAAAATATGCCTGTTGCCATTAAAATTTTCAGAATATCCTAAATGTTCAAATTGATAGGTAGCATTTCCTTTTTCAGGATGATTCAAATTAAACCCAGAAGAAAATAAGGTTTGATTGCCTAAATTAACATTCAAAATGGTAGTAGTATCATCGTTTAAATTCCAATCTCTATTAAATTCGGCGTTGTATAAACGTTCAATGGTTTTGAAGTTTTTTTGAATAAAATCGCCATTGGCAAACACATTTAAATCCCATAAACTATCATTTTTGATAAGGTTTTGAGATAGTTTAAGTTTTCCTGCAAAACCATCATTATTGGCATCATCTAAATTTGAAAACAGGTTTAAATCGTTTTTGCTACCAGCAACTTCAAAACCAATAGCTGTTTTTTGGTTAGGGGTATAATTACCATTTACCACCGCTATTTGAAGTTTTGTTGGCGCAATTAATTGTGTGATTGGTGCATAATTACCTTGTAAAACACCTATATATTCGTAAATATTATTAATAGCATTTGTGCTACTTAAAATATAATCGCCTTGGTTAATTCCAACTTGAGAAAAGGTAACACGATATAATGTATCATCTGGATTGTTTGAAAAAACAAAAGCTTCAACGCCACCAATTAATTCTTTTTTGTATAAAATACGATTATCGTTTTGAGCTTCTTCAACTTCTGAAGGCGCAACCATTTGCGTTCTATCATCACCAGCGTTAGCCAATATTTGTACTTGTGCGTCTGATAGGTTTTGTTGTAATGGTTGGTTTTTAGCATCATTTTCAGAATATACAGAAACACCAAAAGTTAATTTTTTACTTTCAAACCTGCCGCCGCCGTAAGCAACTAAACGAGAATAATTACGTTCGCTATATTGGTAATCGACGGTAATTCGCATTTCAGAGGTAATAGGAAAAGTGGAGTTGAATATAATTTCACCAGCATTGTAATCAATAATATAATCTTTGTTTTCACCGCGTTGCGCCACCACACCATTTACATAAACGGTTTCACTACCCGAAACAATAAGCACAAACAATTCGCCATTTTGTCCTTGTAATTTGTATGGACCTTGGTTGCCTTCTTGGGCTTTAAAAGTACTTCTAGTAAATTGCCCACGTACCAAAGCGCCTGCGGCAAATAGATTTGTTTTAGTATCATCATCACCTAAATTGGTTAGTATTGATAAGCCTTGAACACGTTTTGAAAAATTAGCAAAATAAGAATGAGTGTTTTGCAAGTCGATATCACCTGCACGAATGTTCCACTTATCACTATACAATTCAATAAAAACTTGGTCAAATTCATCCAAACGTTGGCTATAGCCACTTTCTTGCAACGGAATATTGGCATCTTGAATGGATGCGCGAAGCGACACTTTTTCACTTAATTTTCCAGAAATTTGCAAATCTAATTCACTATTTAATACCGAGTTTTGATTATTGCCAACGGTAACACCACGTGAAATGCTTCCCGATGTTGTTAAACCATCAAATGGGATGTAGTTTTTTGAGGTGTTTGGTTGTGAAATTTGATATAGTTTTTGAAGATTCTCGGTATTTTCAACAATAATAGTATCATCTAACTGCTGATAGGTTTTTGTTAAAAAATCTGGAAATTTCAAATAATTAATAATAATAGAATCTGTTTCAATAGGTTTTAAAAATTTTAGAATAGCTTTTCCAAAATCAACTTTATAAAAAGACTTGTCAATAAGTGAATCGTTTTTGGTTTTAATGGTGAAGTAGTTCGAGTTTATACTCACACTATCAATTACAATAGTATCGTTTATAGCAACTTTTTTAGTTCTATAATTTGAGTTTTGAGCAAATGCACTAAACCCAATAAAAAAGATAAAAAGAAAGGTTATAAACTTCATTAGATACTTAAACTGCAAATAGTTTAAAATATTTTGTTAATAGTTTTCGTTAAATGTGGCATAAAATAATAGTGTAAAAGTAACGCATTATTTATTTTAGCTGAAATTAACTCACTTTTTAAAAGTGAGTTATCCCAAAGCAGTTTGGGATTTCATCAAACTTACTAGAAAATGAAAATAATCTCATACAACGTAAACGGTATTCGTGCAGCATTGAATAAAGGTTTTATAGATTGGTTAAAAAGTGCTAACCCAGATGTAATTTGTTTACAAGAAATTAAAGCTTTAAAAGAGCAATTGGATTTGGATATTTTTGCCGAAGCTGGTTACAAATACAACTATTGGTTTAGTGCTCAAAAAAAAGGCTACAGCGGTGTTGCTATTTTAAGTAAAATAGAGCCAAAGCATGTAGAATATGGCACAGGAATTGCTTCAATGGATTTTGAAGGTAGAAACCTGCGTGCCGATTTTGATGGTGTTTCGGTAATGAGTTTATATTTACCATCAGGAACCAATGATGATAGGTTAGACCATAAGTTTGAGTATATGGATATGTTTCAAGATTATATAAACACCCTTAAAAAAGAGGTTCCTAATTTAGTTATCTGTGGTGATTATAATATATGTCATGAAGAAATTGACATTCATAACCCAAAAGGATTAAGTAACGTTTCTGGGTTTTTACCTGCAGAACGCAAGTGGATAGGTGGGTTTATTAATAGCGGGTTTACAGACTCTTTTCGCCATTTAAACAAAGAACCTAATAACTATACATGGTGGAGTTACCGTGCCAATTCCAGAGCTAATAACAAAGGTTGGCGATTAGATTATGCCATGGTTTCAAACCACATACAAGAAAAGATAAAAAGAGCCGTTATACTATCAGACGCTGTGCATAGCGACCATTGTCCAATATTAGTTGAAATAGAAAATTAAAACCCAATTTATAATAACCAAACCTAAAAAGTATTTTTAAAATGATAAAAAAAATTTCATTAGTTGCTTTAACATTAGTACTTGCAACATCATGCGTTTCACCTAAAATTTACAAAGAATTAGAGTCAAAATATGCCAATTTAAAACAAGCAAACAGAAAACTTGCTGATGAAAACGAAGATTTACTTTTCGATAAAACAAAAGCGGAAAATGAGTTAAAACAACTTAAAACAGATTATGCCGAAGCACTAGCACAACGCAATAAATTACAAAGCGATTTTGATGCTGCAAAAGCAAATTTAGAAGCACTTAAATCATCGTATGATGCTTTAGAGAAAAATAGTTCAGCATCAATAGCTGCAAATTCAGAAAAAAACAGAGAACTTTTAGCGCAATTAGAAGCTAAAGAACAAGCATTGGCCGATGAAAATCAACGTTTAGAAAACCTTAAAAAGCAATTACAAGACCGTTCAAACCGTGTTGCAGAACTTGAAAAAGTTATTTCAGATAAAGATGCAGCAATGAGTGCTTTAAAGGATGCTATTTCCAAAGCCTTAACCGATTTTGAAGGTAAAGGTTTAACCGTAGTACAACGCGATGGTAAAGTTTACGTATCTATGGAAAACAAATTACTTTTTAGTTCTGGTAGTTGGGCAGTTGGAGTAGAAGGTCGTAGAGCTGTACAACAATTAGGCAACGTTTTAGCTAAAAACCCAGATATTGCCATTTTAATAGAAGGTCATACTGATAATGTACCATATCAAGGAAACGGGCAAATAGTTGGTAACTGGGATTTGTCAACCAAACGTGCCACAGCTATCGTTAATATTTTAAGAGAAAACGCATCTATAAATGCTGAAAATTTAACCGCCGCAGGTCGTGGTGAGTTTGCACCAATTGCCACCAATGAAACTCAAGAAGGAAAAGCAAAAAACCGTCGTATCGAAGTTATTTTAACACCTAAGTTAGATGAGCTTTCAAAACTATTAAAAGATAATTAAAAGTTGGGCGTTACCACAAGGGTCGGGTTTTCCACTGCAAATGCGAAGCATTCACGATTTCTAAGTTTAAAAATAAAACTTATGAGTAATCCCTAACGCAAAACAAACCTTAACACATTTTTAAACCTTTCAGTCCATAAGTAACTGAAAGGTTTTTTTATCTTTAACATCTTATTTAAAAACAAAAAGAAACTGTCTAATAATCTAAATATCTAGGCAGTCTAACAATCTAAAAATGAAATACACTACCCTACCACACACAAACATAAAAGTTAGTAAAATTTGCCTAGGTACCATGACTTGGGGCAACCAAAATACCGAAGCCGAAGGACATGCACAATTAGATTACGCTTTAGAGCAAGGTGTTAATTTTATAGATACTGCCGAAATGTATCCAGTGCCAGCAAGTCCAGAAACACAAGGTGCAACCAGTAAAATTATTGGTACATGGTTACAAAAATCTGGGAATCGAGATAAAGTTGTTTTAGCAAGTAAAATTGGAGGTCGCCCAAGCGATTATACAGCACATATTAGAACCACAGGCTTAAATGGAAACGCTATTGAAGAAGCTATTAATGCCGAATTAAAACGTTTGCAAACCGATTATATCGATTTATACCAAATTCACTGGCCAGAACGCGATACCAACACATTCAATACACGCGATTATAAACATAATCCTGATGATGCATGGAAAGATAATTTTAACGAAGTACTTCAAAAATTAGAACAACAAATTAAAGTTGGTAAAATTCGTCACGTTGGTATGTCAAACGAAAAAGCTTGGGGTGCAATGCGTTTATTGGAAGAATCAAAAAACCATAGTTTACCACGCATGAAAACTATTCAAAATGCTTATTCATTAATTAACAGAGGTTTTGAAGGCGATATGGCAGAAATAGCAATACGCGAAAATTTAGGATTATTAGCCTATTCACCTATGGCATTTGGTGTACTTTCTGGTAAATACATCAAAGGAACAGCAGCTGATAATGCTCGGTTAAAATTGTTCCCAAGGTTTGCGCGTTATAGCAGCGAAGCATCTACCGAAGCAACAAAACGTTATCTAAATATAGCAGAAGCTAATAACATGACTTTGGCGCAAATGAGTTTAGCATTTGTAACACAACAACCGTTTGTAACCAGTAATATTATTGGAGCAACCAGTTTAGAGCAGTTAAAAGAAAACATAGGAAGTGTAAATATTACATTGGATGAAGCTATTTTAAAAGAAATAAATGATGTGCATACAGCCATTCCTAATCCTGCTACATAAACGAACTCTAAAATATCTTAAGCTTAATTAATTCAACATATTGAAATTATATGTAAATTGAAGCAATAAATTATACATTAAATTGAATAAAGCATGAAATGGCAAGGTAGAAGAAAAAGCACTAATATAGATGATCGTAGAGGGCAAAGTAGTGGTTCTGGTCAAGGAATAGGCGGATTTAACCCAACGCTTTTAGGGCCAATTGTAAAGCTTCTTTTTTCAAAAGTAGGACTGATTATTGTTGGGTTGTTTTTAGTTATTTCATTGGTTATGGGGAAAAATCCACTTAGCTTAATTACCCAACTTTTAAGTGGAGGAATGCCACAAACAGAATCTGCTACACCATATAAAGCTACTGCAAAAGATAAAGAATTAGCCGATTTTAGTGCAACAATATTAGCAAACACAGAAGATGTTTGGAACAAACTTTTAACTAATTATAGAGAACCAGAATTAGTGCTTTTTACAGGTTCAGTTTCTTCTGCTTGCGGTTCTGCTTCTAGTGCCACAGGTCCTTTTTATTGCCCAGGCGATGAGAAATTATATATCGATTTAAGTTTTTTTGATGAAATGGAACGCCGTTTAAATGCGCCCGGAGATTTTGCTCAGGCATATGTAATTGCACATGAGGTTGGACATCACATTCAAAAAATAACAGGAATTTCGGATAAAATGAATCGTTTACGAGGGCAAGTTTCTCAAACCGAATATAACAGATACTCGGTAATGTTAGAGCTTCAAGCCGATTTTTTAGCAGGTGTTTGGGCACATCATTCTCAAGCCATGACACGTATGATGGAAACAGGAGATTTAGAAGAAGCAATGAATGCCGCCAATGCTATTGGTGATGATAGGTTGCAAAAACAATCAAGTGGCAGGGTAGTGCCAGATTCGTTCACACACGGAACTTCTGCACAACGCATGCGATGGTTTAAAAAAGGATTTGACACGGGTGATTTGTCGCAAGG
The DNA here is from genome assembly GCF_042675665.1 of Mariniflexile jejuense. Classification (NCBI taxonomy): domain Bacteria; kingdom Pseudomonadati; phylum Bacteroidota; class Flavobacteriia; order Flavobacteriales; family Flavobacteriaceae; genus Mariniflexile; species Mariniflexile jejuense. The sequence continues at coordinate 1,137,025 of NZ_JBHTJI010000001.1, read as the reverse complement.
CGACACATTTAGTGCTACTTCGTTGTAATCTGGCTTTTGTTCAAATTTATTTTTTAGCTTCCTGTAACTTATAAAAGTCATAAAGCTTTTTGTTGTATGGGTAATCCCAACACCCCATTCTATGAAAAAGGTCGCCGCCAAATCCTTTTTTGTAAATATGTACACCATGTAATGGATGTTTTCTATTTAAATTAGGTGCAGAGCCAAACATATCGTATTCTGTACAACCCCAGGCTTTTGCTATTTTAATAGATTCCCATTGCAGTGCATAACTTGCCATTGCGTTATTTTTAGATGATTTAGATGCACCATATAAATAAGTGCCTCTTTTTTTTGATAATACTAAAAACATAGAAGATAGAAATTTACCATCAATATCAGCCATTAGCATTTTAACTGTAGTGCCATTTTTTGTGTTATCTTGGTTTTTTAAAATGGTAGTAAAAAATTCTTGATTTTGTACTGGTATGTTATGCCGTAAGGCGGTATCAACATATAACTTATACCATGAATCTATATATTCTATGCCATATTCACGAACTTTAATTCCTTTTTTATTTGCTTTTTTTACATTGTACCTTGTATTATATCGCATGTTAGCAAGTAAATCTGCTTCGTCTAAAGTTAAATCAAGAAAAAAAGTGTTTTTAGGAAGATTGTCTTGTACACTTTTTTGCAAGTTCCAATTGGTTGTGCCAAAATTCATTCTAAATTCTTGTGTTCTATTTGGTGGAGGACCAAGCCAATTACCTGAATTGTCGAAATATTCTTTTTCAACAGCCCATTGATTTTCCCAAATTAAATCATAGCGAATAAAGATGCAATTTGAAGGTAAGTGAGGTTTTATAGATTCGGATAAAAGTTCTAAAAATAAGCCTTGGTTTTCGAATGTAGGTTCTAATTTTGGTCCGTAAGGAACATAAGCAATACAAGTATTATCGTTTATGTATCTTATAAGTATCAACAAGTCTTCATTTGCTTTTTCTAAAGAACTTGCATTACTAGTTAGTATATTTTTTGAAATAGTAAGTTCAAATCCTTGTGGTATAAATCCTTGTTTGCTTTTTATACGCCCCCAAAATGGCGTTTGAGGTAGTATGTTTGTTGTTTTAAATGTTTCAATATCTTTTCTTTCTAACTCACAAATCATCTTTTTTTTTTTGGCGCAAAACTAAGAAATCATATAATTAATTTAAAATTATTTGCAATTTGTTTAAGTATTTTGTCAAATAAAATGCTGTTAAATAGTTGTAAATTAGTTGTTTGTTTTTATTTTTTGGTTTTGTTAATGTAAGAATACTTAGTTGTAAAATGGCTAGAATTTATTTAGCAAATTAATGCGTTAAAAATTACTCATGCATATTATTTTAAAACAAAAAATCATAAAAGCTATACATTTGTGAAGGATAGTTGATAGTAAGGTAAGAGTGCGGACATGTAGCGTATAGCCCAATGGTTTTAGGCTAACACCAAAAATAAATATTGAGTGTAAATTATCTTATTAGGTTCGCAATAAGGTATAAAAACAAAAAAGCCTCACTAAATTAATAGTAAGGCTTTTTTAAATTATTTAATTTGTTTACCATCTTTATCAAAAAAGTGGTATTCTAAATACGTGTAAGCATCTCTTGGTAAAACTTTAACCCATTTTTTGTGTTCAAAAAACCATTTTGAACGTATTGATGGAAAACCTTTTGTTAAAAAGGCTGCTATAAAAGGATGTGTGTTTAAGGTCAACTTTTTATAGTCTTTTTTAAATAGTTGTTCTAGATCGTACTGTATTTTTTGTACAATGCCTATTGGAGCTTCAACCTCAGAACCGTTATTAACTTCGTCAGGATTTTCTTCCTTAGTTTTAATATTCATTTCTGGGCGAACGCGTTGTCTTGTAATTTGTATCAAACCAAATTTACTTGGTGGCAATATTTTGTGTTTTGCTCTATCATCCTTCATTTCATCGCGAAGGTGATTGAAGAGTTTTTGCCTGTTTTCAGCGCTAGACATGTCAATAAAATCAACTACTATAATGCCTCCCATATCGCGTAAACGCAATTGACGAGCCATTTCGGTAGCTGCTATTAAATTAACTTCTAGTGCTGTATCCTCTTGGTTGTTGGCTTTGTTAGATCTATTTCCACTATTTACGTCTATAACGTGTAGTGCTTCGGTGTGTTCTATAATTAAATAGGCACCTTTTGCCATAGAAACAGTTTTGCCAAATGAGGTTTTAATTTGTCGTTCAATTCCAAATTTTTCAAAAATTGGAACTGTTGACTGATACAATTTTACGATTGATTCTTTATTAGGTGCAATTTCATGCACGTAATCTTTAATTTGAATGTAAAGCGCTTCATCATCAACATGAATTGCAGTAAAGGTGTCGTTAAAAATATCTCGTAAAATTGACGAGGCTTTGTTCATTTCACCTAATACTTTACTTGGATGATGTGCTTTGTGTAGCTTTTTGCACATTGCGGTCCAACGACCTAACAAATTTTGCAAATCTTTATCTAATTCGGCTACTTTTTTGCCTTGTGCTACGGTGCGTACAATAATGCCGAAACCTGGTGGCGTAATGCTTTTTACCAATCGTTTTAGGCGGTCTTTTTCGTCTTTATCTTCTATTTTTTGTGAAATAGAAATACGACTAGAAAAAGGTACTAAAACAATATATCTTCCAGCAATAGAAAGCTCGGAGCTTATTCTAGGGCCTTTGGTGGATATGGGTTCTTTTACTATTTGTACCAATAGCGATTGATTTGATTTTAAGACATCAGAAATCTTTCCGTCTTTATCAATATCTTTTTCAAATGGGAAATTTTTTAAAGTAAAATCTTTTAGTTTACCTGTGCTTACACTTTTTGTGAATTTTAAAAGTGAAGGCAATTTTGGCCCTAAATCATGATAATGCAAAAAAGCATCTTTTTCATAACCTACATTTACAAATGCAGCATTTAGTCCAGGAACAGCTTTTCGTATTTTGGCTATAAACACATCACCAACCGAAAAATTGTTATCATCTTCATCTTTCTGTAATTCAATAAGTCTTCCATCTTTTAATAAGGCAAAATCAACGTGCTCGGAACTAGATCGAATAATCAATTCTTTATCCATTAAGTTAATTTTTATCCATACGTTTAAGTTGTAAAGTTGTAAGTTGTAAAGTTGTAAAGTTGCTTAACAAAAAACAACCAACAACTAACAGCTAACGACTAACGACTGAACTGTACAGATGGATTAAACAATATTTTTCACAGGATTTTTTTAATATCCGTGGAGTTCATAAAACGCTAAAATGCATCTAAAAATTTAATGAACTCATTTCAAAGAACTTTTCTTGTTTTAAAACCAAAAAAGTAGCTATTAAAACTACTTTTTAGGGTTTATTTTTTCTTTTTGTGACGGTTAGCGCGTCTACGTTTTTTACGTTTGTGCGTCGCTACCTTGTGTCTCTTACGTTTTTTACCACTTGGCATAAATAGTGTCTTTTTTGATTAATAATTTATTTTAATGTTTTATTTAACGTCTACATTTGTTTTAACGCCTTCAACAAAAACTTTTGCTGGCTTAAATGCAGGGATATTATGAGATGGAATTTTAATGGTAGTGTTTTTTGAAATGTTTCTACCAGTTTTTTCAGCTCTAGTTTTAATAATAAAGCTACCAAAACCTCTTAAGTATACATTATCACCACTTTCTAAAGAAGATTTTACCTCTTCCATAAATGTTTCAACAGTTGCTTGAACATCACCTTTTTCAATTCCTAATTTATCAGAAATTTTTGCTACTATATCAGCCTTAGTCATTTTAATATTGTTTTTTAAGTTACTATAAATTTTAAAAGGGATGCAAATATAGGAATTTAAAATTCAATATTTCAAACCTAATTCATTAAAATTTAAGATTATAAACGTTTATTTTTGTTTGCTGTATTTATTTAATTAATGAAATTTTCAAAAACAATAACCCTTTGGTATTCAAACAATAAGCGCGAACTACCGTGGAGACAAACAAAAGACCCGTATTATATTTGGTTATCCGAAATCATTTTACAGCAAACCCAAGTGGTTCAAGGTCTTCCATATTACGTCAAATTTACACATAGTTTTCCTTCTGTTTTTCATTTAGCCAATGCTGGTGAAAGCGATGTGCTAAAATTATGGCAAGGGTTGGGGTATTATTCTAGAGCCAGAAATTTACATGCTACCGCCAAATACATTGCCAACGCGTTGAATGGCAAATTCCCTAATAACTATAAAGACTTATTAAAACTTAAAGGCGTAGGCGATTATACAGCAAGTGCTATTGCATCTATTTGTTTTAATGAAGCTACGGCGGTGGTTGATGGTAATGTATATAGAGTGTTATCGCGCTATTTTGGTATCGATACGCCTATTAACTCATCGCAAGGCAATAAGGAGTTTAAGCAATTAGCCCAAGAATTGATTGATGTTAAAAACCCCGCAACCTTTAATCAGGCTATTATGGAATTTGGCGCAACACAATGCAAACCTCAAAATCCAGATTGTAATATTTGCCCTTTTAATAGTAGTTGTATCGCTTTTAATAAAAACAGGATTTCAGAATTGCCAGTAAAATTAAAAGCAGCAAAAGTTAAAAAACGTAATTTCAATTTTTTAGTGTTTATATTTAATGATAAAAAAACCATTTTAGAAAAACGAGAAGGTAAAGGTATTTGGCAAAACCTATATCAATTTCCTTTAATTGAAACTGAAAAAGCTACTACTTTTGATGATTTTGTTAAGCTTGTTAAGAAGCATCCAATAGTAAAAGATAAATTGGTTGAAATGGTACTATATAATGAAGACAGTATTGTTCATAAATTATCACATCAACACCTTTACACTAAATTCTGGATTGTACAGGTTGATAGAACTTCAAAAAATGGTATTTTAACATCTGAAATTCAAAATTATGCAGTACCAATATTAATTGGTAATTTTATAGAACGTTTTAATTTTGATTCGTTTAATACATTCAATTAAATTTTTTATTAATTTTAAAAAAACGAAAAGCAAGCCGTTAAAATGCAAAGCAATTCAGTAATTTTGCTAATCAAAGAATTAAATTATGTCTGGAACATTAAATAAAGTTATGCTAATTGGGCATTTAGGAGATGAAGTTAAAATACATTATTTTGAAGGAGGAGGATGTATTGGTCGCTTTCCTTTGGCAACAAATGAAAGTTACCTAAGTAAACAGACAAATGAACGCATTTCGAACACTGAATGGCATAATATTGTAATTAGAAATAAAGGAGCTGAAATTTGCGAAAAGTATTTAAGTAAAGGCGATAAAGTATATGTTGAAGGTCGTTTAAAAACCAGAAAATGGCAAGATGAAAGTGGTACAGAACGTTATACAACCGAAATACAATGTACAGAATTTACTTTTTTAACAACTAAAAAGGAAAGTGAAGGTAATGCGTCAAATACAACAGTTACAGCACAAAAGCCTGTTGCCAAACCACAACGTGAAAGCGCGCCAGAACCTATTGTTGGTGAAGATGATGATGATTTACCATTTTAATAATAAATATCTCGAAACCACGAGACTGTTTTGTGTAACTAAAAACCTAGTACTTGGATCCTGACCCCGCGAGTTTTATAAGATTAATTATGGCAATTGATGTTTCAATTGTTTTTGGCATTGTATTATTATTTTTACTGTTGCTGTTTTCTGCATTAATTTCTGGTGCCGAAGTAGCACTTTTTTCACTTTCAAGAACTGATATAGATAAAGGATTAGAAGCAAAATCGAAACGTATTGAAATTATAGATGCACTCTTAGATCGTCCTAAAAAATTACTAGCAACCATTTTAGTAGCTAATAACTTTATAAATATTGGCATCGTAATATTGTTTGCTTATTTAAGCAGTGAATGGTTTTCAGGCATCGCATCACCCATATTAAAATTCATTTTAGAGGTTGTTATTGTTACATTTTTAATTTTGTTGTTTGGTGAAATTCTTCCTAAAATATATGCTAGTAGAAACAATTTAAAATTTGCCACATTTATGGCATACCCACTAAGGGTTTTAGATGTGTTGTTGTCGCCATTAAGTTTGCCAATGCGAAGTGTAACAATTGCAATACATAATAAACTAGGAAAGCAAAAATCTAATTTAAGTGTCGATCAATTATCACAAGCATTAGAGCTTACAAGTGAAGAAGATACCACCAAAGAAGAACACAAAATATTACAAGGCATTGTACAATTTGGAAATACAGATACCAAGCAAGTTATGCGTCCACGTATTGATATTTTCGCTTTAAACATCGAGCAAAAGTACATTGAGATTATGCCAGAAATAGTTAAAAACGGCTACTCTAGAATTCCAGTTTATAAAGATAATATAGATAGCATAAAAGGTATTTTGTATGTTAAAGATTTACTACCATACATAGACAGAAAGCAATTCGATTGGACAACTTTAATGCGAGAACCATTTTTTGTGCCTGAAAATAAAAAGTTGGATGATTTAATGGCTGAATTTCAAGAGAAGAAAGTACATTTAGCAGTTGTGGTTGATGAGTATGGTGGTACTTCAGGACTTATTTCTTTAGAAGACATAATTGAAGAAATTGTTGGCGATATTAGTGATGAGTTTGATGATGAAGATTTAACCTATTCAAAATTAGACGATAATAACTTTGTGTTTGAAGGTAAAACAGCATTAAAAGATTTTTATAAAATTATAAAAATTGAAGACGTAGCAGTTTTTGAAGAATACAAAGGTGAAGCCGAAACCATTGCAGGTTTTGTTTTAGAAATATCAGGTAGTTTTCCTAAATTAAATAGTAAAATAAATTTTGAAAATTACGTTTTCAAAATAGAAGCTTTAGATAAAAAGCGCATAAAGCTCGTAAAATTTACAATTACATAATGAAGCATTTCTTATATATATTTTTTATGCTTGTTCTTTGTGTTTCATGCGGACAAGATTATATTCCAAAGCCAAATGCTTTTTTACGATTAGAATATCCAGAGGCACAATACAAAACCATTAATGCAAATTTGCCTTTTACTTTTAAAAAAAATAATTTGGCAACAAGTATCAAATATAAAAAACTACCAGCATCAACTGAAAGTTACGGGATAAATATCGAGTATAAATCACTAAAAGGTACTATTTTTTTAACCTATAAAGCCATTAATGGTGATAAAAAAGTGCTTACTGAATACCTTCGTGATGCGCAAAAATTCACACTAGAGCATACTATCAAAGCAGATGAAATTCCTGTGTTTCCATATGAAAATAAAGAACGCAAAGTGTATGGTGTTTTTTCTGAAGTAAAAGGAAACGTTGCATCGCCAGCACAGTTTTATGTAACTGATAGTGTTCAGCATTTCCTTGTTGGTTCACTTTATTTTTATGCAAAACCTAATTATGATTCTATTTTGCCAGCAGCAAATTATTTGCAAAGGGATATGACTCAAATTATGGAATCACTTCACTGGAAATAAAAAAGCTCCTTAATTTTAAACTAAGAAGCTTTACTAAAATGTGTTTTGTGTGTTTTTATGCGCTAGCTTTTGTAGTACAACAAGCTTTTTTACAGTCGCTAGTACAAGCTGCTTTTTCAGCTTCGGTTTTATTTGTGCAATCTGCTTTTTTACAGTCTTTTTCACAAGTTCCTTTACTAGAACTACCACTTTTCATGTTCATAACTTTGTAAGTGCTAGAAACTTTGGTAACTGTTTTTTCTAATAATGCAGGTGTTACTTTAGCTTCATCATACTCAACCATAGCTAATTTTTTGTCAAAATCAACCGAAGCAGATTTCACACCATCCATTTTAGCTATTTTACTTTCAATGGTTTTTGCACAACCCATAGCACATGTCATACCTTCAATAGTAAATTCGGCTTTGGCATAAGTAGCATTTGGATCTAAAGTTTTAGAGGCATCTGCAGCAACTTCTACAGCTTTTACTTCTGGTTTGGTTTCGTTTTTACAGTTCATAACAAACAAAGCTAGAAACAAAACCATTATTATATTTTTTATTGTTTTCATTTTATAATGGTATTATATATGACGCAAAATTACTAAATAAAGCGATTTAAAATGGAGTTATTAATAATTAAAAACTTGTTAAAATTATTTTTTTACCAAAATTTTCACGAAATTTAATAGCATAAATTGCTCCAAAAAATAAATTATGCTCCAAATTTTAATTATGAAGTGAACTAATAACCTATGGTATTTGCCACAATTTAAACATTTAAGAACATGAAAAAATTAACGCTTTCTATTAGATTTGGTTTGGTTACAAGCGCTGTGTTGATTGCTTATTTTTTAATTTTAGCATTATTTCATAGACATATTAACCCCGTATTTAGTTTTTTTAACGCTGTAATAACCGCTTTTGGAGTATATGAAGCAATACGATTAAGTAAGCTTGAAAGTCCTGAAGCGTTTTCTTATGGTGAAGGTTTTAAAATAGGTCTAATTACAGGCTTTATTGCAACCATGCTTTTTACAATTTTCTTTCTTTTTTATGCTACAGAGTTTAGTCCTAGTTTTTTACCCGAATTACTTAAAGAAATGCATGGTGGTTTAGGCGCCGATGTAGGTTTGGTAACCTTTGTAGTAGCCATTATGGGGCTTGCAACCACGGTAGTTTCAACACTTGCAGTTATGCAACTTTTAAAAAACAATAAAAATCTTGCCTAAATAAAAATAAAACGCTTGTAGATTAATTAAATAGCAGTATATTTGCACTCATTTTTGAACAAAAATTAATTAATAAACACGTTACGCTATGTACGCAATTGTAGAGATAGCAGGGCAACAATTTAAAGTTGTTAAAGACCAAAAGGTTTTTGTACACCGTTTACAAACAGAAGAAGGAAAGCAAGTAGCTTTTGATAATGTTCTTTTAATTGGTGATGGTGACAATGTAACTGTAGGCGCCCCAGCTATAGACGGAGCTCAAGTAGGAGCAAAAGTCTTAAAGCACCTTAAAGGTGACAAAGTTATAGTTTTCAAAAAGAAAAGACGTAAAGGATACCGCAAGAAAAACGGTCACCGTCAATCTTTAACTGAAATTGTAATAGAAAGCATTGCTGCTTCTGGAGCTAAAAAAGTTGCACCAGTAAAAGCAGAGAAAAAAGTTGAAGCTAAAGTTGAAGCTGTTGCACCAAAAGCAGAAGCTAAACCAGCATCAAAAAAAGCAACAGCAAAAGCTGATGATTTGAAAAAAGTTGAAGGTATTGGACCAAAAATTGCTGAAACATTAAATGCTGCAGGAATTACAACTTTTGCTGAATTAGCAAAATCAACACCAGAAAAAATTGCTGAAATCATCGCTGAAGTTCGTGGAAACCACGTAACTGATACTTGGCCAGCACAAGCTAAGTTAGCTGCTGAAGGCAAATGGGATGAGTTGAAAAAATGGCAAGACGAATTAAATGGTGGGAAAGCTTAATTGCTAACCGCTGAAGTTTAACAATATAAAAACTTAAGACAATGGCTCATAAAAAAGGAGTAGGTAGTTCTAAGAATGGTAGAGAATCAGAATCAAAACGTTTAGGCGTTAAGATTTTTGGTGGTCAAGCTGCTATTGCTGGAAACATTATCGTAAGACAAAGAGGTAATACACACCACCCAGGTGAAAACGTGTATTCTTCAAAAGATCATACATTACACGCATACGTTGACGGTATTGTAAAATTCACAAAGAAAAAAGATAACAAATCTTATGTTTCTATAGTACCTTTTGAGGTTTAAGAAACAGTTTTCTTTTAAAGACTAAACCCTTTCTGTTTTCAGAAAGGGTTTTTTTATTATATTTGAATTACTTAAAATCTTACAATGAAGAAAGAATTTTATATTGTTTTTTTAATAACCATTTTTAACTTATCAAGTACAATTGCTCAAATTAATTTGAAGATTGGAGTAAATATTGGAGGTCAGGTTTCTAGTCTTAGAGGTATAGAATATGAGACGGATAATAAATTTGATATAGTTCAATCTGTTGGTGTAAATTTAGAACTTGGCTTAAGTCAATCGGTTTCAATCGTTACAAGTGTTAATTTTGAGAGGTGGAAAAAAAGTATAGACATTTATTATAATCATTATTCAAATGAGTCCAAAGAAGGATATGATTTTTTTAATGTACCATTATTTGTCCGTTATAAGTTTGGCGGTCAAAAAAAGTACTTTTTAGATACTGGTGGTTTTATGAATTATTATAACAAAGGTCAACCTAATGGAATTATGCCTTTGTTTATTGAATTTGAAGACTATAATTTTGGCTTAGCTTTTGGTACAGGTATCGTTTTTCATTTAAATGAATCTTGGGATATAACAATTCAAGTAAGAGATGATATTGGTTTAAGTAATATTAATAAATATGAAAATCAAATATCTGGAAATATAAAGACTAATACCATTAGGTTAATAGGTACACTTAACTTTAAGATATAAAAGGATAAATTAATAGATTAAGTAGACTTACTAAATAATATTTAAAGCCCTTTTTGGAAACAGAAAGGGCTTTTTTATTGATTTTATTGAAAAAATTTATTAACTTAGGCATATTGCATCATGCATTTGCAATTAAGCTAAGTATTGTTTCACTAAAAATTATTGTTTATGCTACCTCCATTTAGATCTGAAATTAGAAACGCTCCATCGCAGCAAACCATTAAAATATATTTGAGTGATGAATCTTTAGATGGTCAGATAAAAAATCATCTAGAGCATTTCACCGAAATAGAATCTATTGAAATAAGCGATACTGTAGAGCAAAATCGTGCGGATGAAAATTTGACCATCTTTTTGAAAGACGCGGTAGATATTAATAGAATGAAAGCGTCTATTGATTCTAGTTTGTGGTGGTATTTTGAAAAAGATATGGTTGATGAATAAATAACAGACTTAGTTATTTAAGGTGTTTTTAAAAATTTCAAATAAGCTTTCAGCATCTAAACCAACGTGTTTTTGAAGTTCGGTTACGTTTCCGTGTTCAATAAATTCATCAGGAATTCCTAATATTTTTATGCTGTTATCATAATTATTTTCTGAAGCAAATTCTAAAATAGTAGAGCCAAATCCGCCTTTTATAGCATTGTCTTCAACTGTAATAATAGTTTTGTAATTTTTAAAGATGCTGTGAAGTAAAGGTTCATCTAATGGTTTAACAAAGCGTATATCATAATGCGAAATATCTAAATTCAAAATAGCTTCAGAAACATTTTTAGCAATGGTTCCTGTACTTAAAACAGCAATATTTTTGCCTTCTTTAAGTTGTACGCCTTCACCAATTTTTATAGTTTCAAAAGGTTGTTTCCAGTTTATAGTAACACCAATGCCTCTAGGGTAGCGAATAGCAATAGGCAGGCTAAGTTCCAATTGTGCGGTGTACATGATGTTTCTTAATTCAATTTCATTTCTTGGTGCAAACACAATTAAATTTGGAATGCATCTTAAATAACTTAAATCGAAAATACCATGGTGTGTTGCACCGTCTTCACCAACCAAACCTGCACGATCTAAACAAAAAATAACAGGTAGTTTTTGTAAAGCAACATCATGAATTATTTGATCGTAAGCACGTTGCAAAAAGGTTGAATAAATGTTACAAAAGGGTATTAAACCTTGTGTTGCCATACCTGCAGCTAGTGTTACAGCATGTTGTTCGGCAATACCAACATCAAAAGCACGCTCTGGTATTTCGTTCATCATATATTTTAATGAACTTCCTGTTGGCATAGCAGGTGTAATACCTACAATATGGTTGTTTTGTTTTGCAAGTTCAACAAGTGTATGCCCAAAAACATCTTGATATTTTGTAAATTCTGATGGTTTTTTGGTAAGCAAATCGCCCGTTGATGCATCAAATTTTCCAGGAGCATGGTATGTAACTTGGTTTTCTTCGGCTTGTTTTAAGCCTTTGCCTTTGGTTGTAATAACATGTAAAAATTTTGGACCTTTAACTGTTTTTAAACGTTGTAATTCTGAGATGATTTTATCAATATCATGACCATCAATAGGTCCGGAATAATCAAAATTTAAGGCTTTAATTATATTGTTTTTTTTATGAATTCCTTTTTTAACGTTGGTTAAGTATTGTTTTAATGCACCAACACTTGGGTCAATTCCAATAGCATTATCATTTAAAATAACAAGCAAATTAGCATTGGTTACGCCAGCATGGTTTAAACCTTCAAACGCCATACCACCAGCTATCGATGCATCGCCAATAACTGCAATATGTTGTTTTTCAAAATCACCTTTTATTTGAGAAGCGATTGCCATACCTAATGCCGCCGAAATGGATGTTGAAGCATGCCCAACACCAAAGGCATCATAAACACTTTCGTCTCGCTTAGGAAAACCACTTATGCCACCTATTTGCCTGTTGGTATGGAATAGCTTTTTTCTGCCAGTTAATATTTTATGCCCGTAGGCTTGATGACCAACATCCCAAATAAGTTGGTCTTCAGGTGTATTAAATACGTAATGTATTGCAATGGTAAGTTCAACAACACCCAAACTCGCTCCTAAATGACCTTCTTTGGTTGCGACTATATTTATGATGAACTCACGTAATTCTTGTGCAAGCTGTGGTAAGTCTTTTTTATTTAAAAGACGAAGTTCTTTAGGAGAATTTATTTGATTTAAAAATGAATTTTGCACGAAGCAAAAGTACGAGAAATTATTATTCTTCTATTTGTAATCAATTTTATAATTTTTGGTTTTCAGATTTTGTAGACGGTATTATTGAATCTGGGTTTTTAGGAAGATTTTCAATTATAACTATGTCGCCAACTGTTTCTATTGCTAGTTCACCTTCAACCATTAATTCAGAATTACTAATTTTTTTTTGGTTTGTTTTATATTTTTTACTTAAAATAGAATCATTTTCATTAAAAAGTGGTTCGCCAAACGTAATTTCTTCAGAAGTTTTTATGGTATCAATTACTTCAATGCTGTCTATTTTTTGTTTGTTACCACTCTTGTTTGTACAATTAAACAGTGAAGTGCCCATAGCTATAAGTAAAGCTAGTAAAAATGTTTTATGAAAGCTTTTAGGGCTAACTAGTACTTGTGATGGAATGTAGATATTGATACTATCTAATTGCGATTGTTTAAAATGACCGCAAATACGATTGTTTTTGTTTGCAATTATAAAATCTTGAATTTCGTGAGTATCCATTTTTGTAAAATCTACTACTGTTTTAGAACAAGAATTACAAAATTTACCTTTTTCTGTAGGCATCATGGTATTCCAATTTTCATGGCAAGGTTTGGGTATTGCAATGCTGTAGTAGTTTTTCATGACTTATGTGTTTAAAAAGTTACATCAAATTTCTTGCCGAAAGATTTTTAAATACGTTGAATTTGTATTTTTGCTATTATGATACAACCTTTTGATGATACTTATTTTATGAAAAAAGCCTTGCAAGAAGCTGAACTTGCTTTTGAAAAAGGCGAAATACCTGTAGGTGCTGTTATTGTAATTGATAATAGAGTAATTGCTAGAGGCCATAATTTAACAGAATTGCTTACCGATGTTACCGCTCATGCCGAAATGCAAGCTATAACTGCGGCATCAAATTTTTTAGGTGGCAAATATTTAAAAGATTGTACACTATACGTGACTTTAGAGCCTTGCCAAATGTGTGCAGGTGCTTTGTATTGGAGTCAAATTTCGAATATTGTGTATGCTGCACGCGATTTAGAACGCGGTTGTATTAATTTGAACACCAAATTACACCCTAAAACCACTATTAAAGGTGGTGTTTTGGAAGCTGAAGCTTCGGCTTTGTTAAAGCGTTTTTTTATTGAAAAACGCAATTTGAATTGAAGTTGCGTTAGCGATTACTCATACATATTATTTTAAAACTGAAATCGTGAATGCTCTGCATTTGCAGTGGAAAACCCACAGCGAAGTATGAGCGAGGACTTGTAACGTAAAGCACGACCCTTGTGGTAACGCCTAAATATTAATATTTTTTATCTTTTTGATTTTCGCGCATTTTATCTAAATTCTCTTTGGTAAGCATGTAATTTTTAACATCTTTATCTTTCCAGCGGTAATATGAAAATAGTGGAAATGCAATTAAAAAAAGGCCGGAAACGCCAAAGCCTATAAGTTTTTCTGAATAGGCGGTTTCAATTAAAAAGCCAGTTAGAATACTTCCTAAAGCGGCTATAAATAGAAAAATGATTAGATATTTCATTTACTTAGTAAAGTTAATTAATTGCCTTCTGTAAGCGGTTAGTAGTTTGGATTTGGAAATAAAACCGATATAAACACCGTTTTTTACAACAGGTAAATTCCATGCGCTACTGTCTTGAAATTTTTGCATGATTTCGGTCATTTTATCGTTATCGAAATCTATTATTTCGGGTGCGGGTTGCATGATATCGGTCGCAATAATATCGTTGTATAAGCTTTGGTCGAACATAACAGGGCGTAAATCATCCAATAAAATAATGCCTAGTAAAGCGTTGGTTTTTTCATTAACCACAGGAAAAATGTTTCGGTTCGATTTTACAACTGCTTGATGCACCATTTCACCTAAAGTCATTTTCGGGGTTATGGATACAAAATTATCTTCAATAACTTTTTCAATTTCCATTAGGGTTAAAACAGCATGATCTTTATCGTGCGTTATAAGTTCTCCTTTTCTGCCCAATTCCATATTATAGACAGAATGTGAGCTAAAATATTTTGTAATGCCAAATGAAATGGTTGCGGTAAGCATTAGCGGAATGAAAAGTTCGTAACCACTGGTAAGTTCGGCAATTAAGAAAATAGCGGTTAGTGGCGCATGTAAAACACCAGCTAATAAACCCGCCATACCTACTAGGGTAAAATTGCTTTCGGAAACTGGATTGCTAAATAAACCACAGTTATTAATTATTTTAGCAATACAATTGCCCATAATGCTACCCATAAAAAGCGTAGGTGCAAAAATACCGCCAACACCACCAGCACCAAAAGTAAGAGCGCTGGCTATAATTTTAAAAAACACTAAGCCTGCTAGTAGTAAAACAATGGTCCAAATATTAGTTAAATCCATTTGGAATACGTTGTTTTCTAAGGCTTTTTCAGGATTTCCAGCAATAAGATTATTTATAACATCAAAACCTTCACCATAAAGTGGTGGAATAAAATAAACTAAAACGCCTAATAGAAGACCACCAATAAGTAAGCGTTTGATAGGTGAATTTATTTTATCAAAAAACGTATGAAACTTATCGTAAACTTGAGCGAAGTAAATGGAAGTTATAGCTGCAAAAACACCAAGAATCATATAGAAAGGCGCATCGGCAAGTATAAATTTGTCTTCAATTTTGAATGGTAATAAAATGTCATCGCCAAAGAAAAAATAAGAAGTTAGAATTGCTGAAAGTGAAGCTAACAAAAGTGGTAACATGGATGCTATTGTTAAGTCTAAACTAAACACTTCAATAGCAAAAACTATAGCGGCAATAGGTGCTTTAAAAATAGAACTCATGGCACCAGCAGCAGCACAACCAATGAGTAAATTTCGAGTGGTTTGGTTCATGTGGAACATTCTAGAAATGTTTGAACCAATGGCAGCACCAGTAGCTACTGTTGGACCTTCTAGCCCTACGGAACCGCCAAAACCAACCGTTAATGGTGCCGTTAAAATAGAACCAAACATTTGGTATTGTTTCATTACACCTTTTCGTTTTGAAATAGCAAAAAGGGTAGAGGGAATACCGTGGCTTACTTTATTTCTAATAACGTATTTTATAATGAAATAAACTAACGTAAGTCCAATGATGGGAAATACAAAGTAAAATGCTGTATGATAATAGTCTATTAAATTGCCTTCTAATAAATGTTGAAAAAAATGGGTTAAGTTTTTTAGGATAACCGCACCAACTCCTGATGTGAAACCAATAACGATGCTTAGAATATATACAAACTGTCTGTGAGAAATGTGTTTTGCTCTCCAGATGAGTACTTGTTTTAAAATGGTTTGTTTCGGCATATTTAAATCTACTAAAAAATCCTGCATTTTGCAGGATTCTTTTTTATTGTTTTAAATTAAGTTTTAGGCTTAACTCTGTTAATTGTGCATCGTCAATTGGTGCTGGTGCATCAATCATTACATCACGACCTGCATTGTTTTTTGGGAATGCGATAAAGTCGCGGATGGTTTCCTGTCCACCCAAAATAGCAACCAATCTATCCAATCCAAAAGCTAAACCGCCATGTGGTGGTGCGCCATACTGAAAAGCATCCATTAAAAAGCCAAATTGCGCTTTTGCTTCTTCAGGTGTAAAGCCTAAATAATCGAACATTAGGGATTGGGTTTCTTTATCATGAATTCTTATAGAACCGCCACCAATTTCGTTTCCGTTCAACACCAAATCGTAAGCATTGGCTTTTACTTCACCTGGGTTTGTTTTTAGAAGCTCTAATTGGCCTGGTTTTGGTGATGTAAATGGGTGGTGCATGGCGTGGTAACGTTCGGTTTCTTCATCCCATTCTAAAAGCGGGAAATCCATCACCCAAAGCGGTGCAAACTCTTTAGGGTTTCTAAGTCCTAAACGTTCTGCTAATTCCATACGTAATGCGCTTAATTGGGTGCGCACTTTATGTTTGTCGCCAGAAAGCACACAAATTAAATCGCCGGCTTTAGCACCAGTGACTTCTGCCCATTTAGTTAAATCGGCTTCATCATAAAATTTATCTACGGATGATTTGTAGGTGCCATCGTCATTACAACGTACATACACCATGCCTAAGGCGCCAATTTGTGGGCGTTTTACCCAATCTATCAATTGGTCTATATCTTTTCTGGTGTAAGCGTTTCCACCCGGAACAGCAATACCCACTACCAACTCAGCACTATTGAAAACGCCAAAATCTTTGTGTTGTGCTACGTCGTTAAGTTCGCCAAATTGCATTCCAAAACGAATGTCTGGTTTGTCGTTTCCATACAAACGCATCGCATCGTCGTATAGCATTCTTGGAAATTTTTCAATTTCAACACCGTTCACTTCTTTAAGTAAATGACGTGTTAAACCTTCAAACGCATTTAAAATATCTTCTTGCTCAATAAACGCCATTTCACAATCTATTTGTGTGAATTCTGGTTGTCTATCAGCACGTAAATCTTCATCTCTAAAACACTTTACAATTTGGAAATATTTATCCATACCGCCAACCATCAAGAGTTGTTTGAACGTTTGAGGCGATTGTGGAAGTGCGTAAAACTGACCAGCATTCATGCGTGAAGGTACTACGAAATCGCGCGCACCTTCGGGAGTCGATTTTATTAAATACGGTGTTTCAACTTCAATAAAACCTTCTTTTGAAAGGTAATTTCTAACTTCTTGGGTTACTTTATGTCTAAAAATCAAGCTGTTTTTAACGGGGTTACGACGAATATCTAAATAGCGATACTTCATGCGTAACTCTTCACCACCATCGGTTTTATCTTCAATAGTGAACGGTGGTAACAAGGCTTCATTTAAAATATTTAATTCGGAAACCAAAATTTCAATATCGCCAGTTGGGATGTTTGGGTTTTTGGAAGCACGTTCTATAACCGTTCCTTTTACTTGGATAACGAATTCGCGTCCTAGGTTTTGAGCCTGTACTAACATGGCTTTTGAAGTACGCTCAGCATCAAAAACAAGTTGCGTAATACCGTAACGGTCGCGTAAATCTACCCATACAATAAAACCTTTATCTCTAGATTTTTGAACCCACCCTGCAAGTGTAACTTCTTTATTAATGTGTGATGTATTTAACTCACCACAATTATGACTTCTGTACATAGTTGAAAATTGAAGTGCAAATTTACATAACTTAAGTGATTATCAAATAAAAAACGCTTCAACATTTGTTGAAGCGTTTTTTAGATTTTTTATAATTAGTTATTAATCTAAAATTTCTGGTTCTTGTATTGTGTTTTTAGAAGCTGTTTTGCTTTTTATCCACATTTTAAGTTGCATTGCTAAATAGAATAACACAGGTACAACTACTAACGTTAAAAATGTAGCTACAAATAATCCGTAAATAACGGTCCAAGCTAATGGACCCCAGAAAATAACGTTATCACCACCAAAATAGATATGCGGATTAAGCTCACTAAACAACGTGAAAAAATTAATATTTAAACCAATTGCTAATGGTATTAAGCCTAATATGGTAGTAATTGCGGTTAATAAAACAGGACGTAAACGTGCTTTGCCTGCTTGAACAATACTATTGAATAAATCTTCTTTACTTAAATAATCATCTTCATCTAAACCTCTGTCGTATTTTTTTCTATCAATTAGAAGTTGTGCATAATCTAGAAGTACAACACCGTTGTTTACCACAATACCAGCAAGTGAAATAATGCCCATCATAGTCATCATAATTACAAACGCACTGCCTGTAAAAACAATACCAAAAAATACACCAATTAAGCTTAAAAATATGGCAAGCATAATAATTGCTGGCTTAGAAAACGAGTTAAACTGGAAAATAAGAATTAAAAATATTAAGAACAAACCTGTAAAAAATGCACCCATTAAAAATGCCATTTGTTTGTTTTGTTCTTCAATTTGTCCTGTATAGTCAATTTTCACACTTTTTGGTAATTCTTTAAATTCTTTCATGGCATGTTGAACTTGACCAACAACAGCACCAGCATCGGTATAACCTGGAGCAAGTGCTGAATACACTGTAACGACACGACGAACATCTCTATGTTTTATAGAACTAAAACCAGATGTGTTTGATTGTTTAGCAACAGCAGATACAGGAACTTCTTTAATTTGCCCTGAAGCCATATCTCTGAACGTTATTTTTTGATTGAAAATAGCACTAGAGTTATAGCGGTTTTCTTCGTTAAAACGAACATAGATATCAAAATCATCACCATCTTCTTTATAAACACCAGCTTTAGCTCCAAAAATAGCATTTCTTAGTTGTTGCCCTACTTGAGAAGCACCAATACCTAACTCACCTGCTTTTTCTCTATCAACAACCACTTGCATTGCAGGTTTATCTTTATTTACGTCTATTTTTAACTCATCAATACCAGCAATACTTCTAGAGTTTATGAAGTCGCGCATTTTTTCGGCGGTATTTATAAGTTCAGAATAGTCATCACCTTCTAATTCAATGTTAATTGGTGCACCAGCAGGTGGTCCATTTTGATCTTTTTCAACTGAAATTAATACTCCAGGATAAATCCCTACCAAAGCTTCTTGTACCTTTTGGCGCATTAATTCACTGTCTTCACCTTCTCTAAATTTATATTCGCGCATGGATGCCGTAATTTTACCTTTATGAGGCATTTCAGCTGCTGAACCACCATCGGTTTGTGGGTTTCCTGCACCTTCACCAACTTGAGAAACGGCACTTTCAACCATAAAATTATAGTCACCTTTTCTATACATGCCTTCATTTAAAACAGTGTATACTTTTTTTTCTATTTCTTTGGTAATAGCGTTTGTTTTTTTAATATCGGTACCTTCGGGATATTCAATATATACAATGATTTGATTTGGTTTGTTTTCGGGGAAGAATTGTACTTCAGTACGTTGTGTGCCTAAAGACCAACCAAAAACTATAAAAGATATGATTAAAAGTATAAAAGTAGCAATACTTATAACATAGGTTCTTTTACTTTTTAATGCCCATTTTAGGGTTTTTTCATATAATATTTCTAGTTTTACTAATGTTTTGTTTTGAAAACGATTTGCCATTTTACGAAGTAACAAACGGTAAACCCACAACATAATGGCTGTAAAAATCATTAATGAACCTAAAGCTCTATAGTCGCCACCTATAATGAGGATGATAAGCCCAATGATAGATACAGTAGCTGTTATGTAAATGATGCGTTTTAATGGCATGTCTTTATCTTCAACTGTCATAAACTGAGATACAAGTACCGAGTTAAAGAAAATAGCAACAAAAAGTGATGACCCTAAAACTACTGATAATGTTATTGGGAAATAAATCATAAATTCACCCATAACTCCAGGCCACATACCAAGTGGTATAAATGCCGCTACTGTAGTAGCTGTAGAAATAATAATAGGGTAGGCAATCTCACTAATCCCTTTTTTGGCAGCATCTAATCTGCTCATACCTTCTTCATCCATAAGGCGGTAAACGTTTTCAACCACAACAATACCGTTATCTACTAGCATACCAAGACCCATAATTAGTCCGAAAAGAATCATAGTATTCATGGTATAGCCTAGTAAGTTTAAAATCATTAAAGACATAAACATAGACATAGGTATTGCAAACCCAACAAATAGTGCGTTTTTAAAGCCTAAAAAGAACATTAAAACGGTTACTACTAGTATGATGCCAAATATGATATTGTTTACTAAATCATCAACTTGTCCAATGGTTTTAGATGATTGATCATTGGTGGTTGTAACTTTTAAATCTCTTGGGAACACGTTTGCTTTAGCATTATCTACAATTACCTGTATTTTTTCGGCAGCTTCAACCATGTTTTTACCTGCACGTTTTTTTACGTCTAGCATCACTACAGGTTCGCCAAACTCGCGTGCGTAGGTTGTTTTGTCTTTTTCTTTAAAGCTTACATCTGCAATGTCTTTTAAGTAAATAGGGTTGTTGTGTTCTGTTTTTACGACAAAGTTTTTTAGGTTGTTTGGGTTGTCAATTTCTCCTAAAATCCTGATGGTTCTGCGTTGGCCACTAGCAATGAAGTTACCAGCAGACATAGTCATGTTTCCTTTGTTTATGGCACCAATTACGTCATCAAAACTAACTTGTGAAGCCATCATTTTATAAATATCAACGGCTACTTCAACTTCTTTTTCTTGAGCACCACGAATATCTACCTTTTTAATTTCGATGAGTTTTTCAATTTCATCTTGTAAATATTCACCAAACTCTTTTAGTTTTTCTACCGGATAATCACCTGAAATATTGATGTTAAGAATTGGCATTTCTTCAGACATGCTTAATTCAAACGCATTAGGTTCTACTTTTGCGCCGTTAAATGTTGGCCAATCTTCACTAGCAGTTTCTGAATCTATTTCGTCTTTTACCTTTTGTTTTGCTTGTTCAACGCTAATATCTTCATCAAACTCAACAACAATCATAGAATAATCTTCTTGTGATGATGAGGTTATTTCAACTACGTTACTAACAGTTTTAAGTTTATCTTCAAGCGGATCTGTAATTAGTTTTTCAATATCTTCAGCTGTATTTCCAAAGAAAGGTGTGCTTATGTAAATTTTAGTTTCTTTAATTTCTGGGAAACTTTCTCTAGGCATTTTAAAATATGCTGAAATACCTAAAAAGAAAATCATAGCCATCATCATATAAATTGTGGTTTTGTTGTGTATTGCCCACGATGATAGTTTGAATTCTTTATCGATTTGTTTTTGTTGTTTCGTCATTTTATGAGTCGTTAGTCTTTAGTCTTTAGACGTTAGTAATTAGTCTTTAGACTTTAGTGTTTGTTTTTAGATATTTTTGAAGGCTAATAATCATTTTTGAGAGTTCTTCAAGTTTTTCTCTTAATGCTATTTCTTGTTCAATTGAAATGTAATTTTGTCTTTTAGCAATGGACGTACACACAACGCATTCTTTTACAGATCCTATAGCTATTTGCAAAAATCTATTAAATTGTGCGTTTGTATCACCTGTTCCTTCAGCTATATTTAGAGTAATAGAAATAGCTGCTCTTGTGAATTGCGATGTTAGTGCGTAACGTTCGGTGTCAGGAAAATTTTTAGTAAAAGCATAAGCGGTATCAGTAAACTCTAATGCCTTTTGATACACTTGTAAATCTTCAAATTTGAATTTTATATTTTTCATTTACTATTAGTTTTCTACCGTCTACCCTCTACCGACTAAAGACCATTAATAACCTTAACAGTTTGTCCGTCGTTTACACTTCTTGCGCCTTCTTGAATAATTTCAACAGTATTTCCAAGTCCTTTGGTTACTTCAATTACATCGCCTTGCGATTTTCCTGTTTCAATAATTACACGTTTTGCATTACCTTTATTATCGGCATTTTTGTTTTCAATAATGTATATGTATTGCTCACCATCAGCATTTTCAGAAATAATACTTTGTGGTATTAAAATGGCAGTATCGTTTGTGTAATCGTTAATTTTAAGTTTTGCTGTAAGGTTTGGTTTGATGCTTTTATCTTTATTAGGAACAGCAACTTCTATTTTAAAAGTTCTGTTTGCTGGGTTTATAAAATTACCAGCTTGTCTAATTTTAGCTTCTAATGATTTTCCTAAAATAGGAAACTCCACTTTTACAGTTTTGTTAGCTGTAACGTTAGAAATGTAGCTTTCTGGCACATCGGTTTCAATATACATATCGTCTAAATTAACAATACGCATTAATTGCGATTGTCCTGGCGCAACAACACTACCTTGGTCTGTAATAACATCGTCAATAACGCCTGTAAATGGCGCTCTAACCGTTGTTTTACTAAGTTGACTTTTTAATTGGCTAACAGCACGTTGTTGTGCTTGGTAGCTAGATTTTGCTTGAAGGTATTGAATTTCACTACCTATTTTTTGTTCCCATAAACGTTCTTGACGCTCAAACGTGGTTTTAGCTAAATCTGCTTGAATTTGTAATTGAGCTACTTGTTGGCTTAAACCACCATCATCTATAGTTGCAAGTAATTGGCCTTTGGTTACATATTGGCCTTCTTTTACATAAACGCGGGTTAATGTTCCTGCCATTTCTGGATAAATAACTAAGTTTTGTTTTGTTTGTACATTACCTTGTAACTCTAAGTAATGTTCAAATTTTTCCGATTTTATAGTTAAAGTAGTAACTAATGGTAATTTTTTTATGGTGTCTAATTCTGAAATTCTATCGTTAATTAGTTTTAATTGATCTGCTAAAGTTTGCTGTTTAGCATCAATTTCTTCACGTTTTTGTTTTAGGGCTTCTAAGTTGTTTGAAGCAACTAAATCTTCAACAGATTTTTCTTTTTGTTCTCCACCACAAGCAGTTAGAAGAACAGTAACGATTAATAAAGTATATATGTGTTTCATTTTTTAGTATTTTTTATTTTGTATGATGATTAGTTATTGATTGTGTTAAGTATGGTTTCCAACGCCGCTTTTTTGTTTATAACATCAAGCATGGCTTGTAAAAACTCTTGTTGTGCTGTGTATAATTGCGTTTGTGCTTGTCTTAAATCGAAACTTGAAGCAATACCTTCAAAAAACTTTGTTTGGTTTTTTTTCTCGATGCGTTCTGCAAGATTTAGGTTTTGTTTTTTGTTATCATAATCAGAAATAGCAAATTGGTAATCACTTTTTGCTGCTGCCGTTTGAAGTTGAAGTTTTTGCTCGGTTTCAACCAAATCGTCTTGCGCTTTTTCTAAGTTTATTTTAGCGCGTTGTGTTGCGGCGCTTCTACCTAATGAACTAAAAATTGGGATGTTCATGTTTACACCAAAAAGTGATGAACCAAACCATTTTTGGTCTTTACTTGTAAATTCAAAATTGTCGCCAAAAGCATTGTAGCCACCATTTATAAAGGCATTTAAGGTTGGTAACGCTTTGCTTTTTTCAAGTTTAAGAAGTAATTCTTTTGCTTTTTTGTCGTTTTCGGCAATTTGGTAATCTATTGAATTATCTAAATTCAAACTAGAATCAACCAATTCTAAAGAGATGTTTTGAACTGTTAAACTCTCAAGACTGTCGGTTAAAACGGTTGTGCTATTAACATCTAAGCCTAAAGTGATATTTAGCATTTGATATGCCAAGGTTTTTAAACGCGTTGTGTTTTGTAATGTACTGTTTACGCCAGATAAGGTTATTTGAAGTTGCTCAACACTTTCTTCTTCTTCTAAACCATTTTCAAATATTTTTGATAAATCGCTTAGGTTTTTTTCTAAAATTGCTTTGTTTTTTTCAATTATAGCAACACTCTCTTCGGCAAGTAACACATTACCGTAAGCATTAATTACAGCTTTTCTAACCTCTAAATCGGTTTTAATTTTGGCATTTTTAGAAATTTCTAAAAACACTTTGGCCGATTGTAAGCCTACTAAATAGGAACCATCAAATATTTTCTGGCTTAATGTAGCAGTTGCATTAACACTTTGCTTGGTGCCAAAAGTAACTTCGGCAAATTCTCCAGGATTACCACCAAAAAATTCGGCAGGAATTAATGAAACTTGTTGCTTTAACCAGTTTTGATAGCCTATTTCGGCGTTAATCTGAGGCAAACCTGTTGCGGTGGTTTCCCATTTTTGTTTTTTTGCTGCTTCAATATCGCGAGCAGCATTTTTTGCAGTTCTATTGTTTTGAAGTGCGAAGTTTATGGCTTCCTGTAATGAGAAACTTTGTATGTTTTCTTGTGAAAACAAGCTTATAGAAAGTGATAAACTAAGTAATAGTATTAGTTTTTGTTTCATTTTATATTGATTGATTTGATTTTATAAATTTGTTTAATTCTTTAAGTCCTTTTTCTGTAACAATAGCTCTTAAGTGGTATTCCAAAAAGTTTTCCATTAGAGTTTCCATGTTATATAATTCGTTTGGAAAAAATGTGTCATCTTTTATTCCAGTCATGCCATTAAAGTACATTCTAGATATAAAATCTACATTTATTTCATGTCGGTAAAAGTTAGTATCAATGCCTTTTTGCAAACTTTCTTTAACAGATTCGTGCATTTTTTCAAATTGTTTTAAGTGTAAGCGGTTGTGTATTTGTGGGTAGTATTTTTTAAGTTGGTATTGTGGTGATGTTTTTTCATTTTTAAGATATTGCATCACAAATATTTTTATGTCGTATAATTCTTGAATTGGGTTTTGCGATGTGTTACAAATACCATCAATACCTTCGCATACATTGGCAAAAACTTCAAAAGTTACAGCCTCAACAAGCTTTGTTTTATTTGCAAAATGAACATAAATTGTTTTTTTTGATATTGCTAACTCATTTGCAATATCATCCATTGTAACACTTTTAAAACCTAGTGTTAAAAACAATTCTGCCGATTTTTGTATTATATGAGTTCTCATTAATTGTTTTTTGAATAAAATTCTAAGTTGGCAGTTAAGTTAATTTCTTTGCCAACTGCAACACTGCCTGTTTTGTTAAAAGCTTTAGGTGTTAAACCAAAATCTTTTCTGTTAATAGTTCCTGCTATTTCAAAATGTGCTTTATAAAAACCATTTTTTGTTTCTAAATTCACCAATACAGCTTCAAATTCAACCACTTTTGTAATGTTATTTATGGTTAAATAGCCTTTTAAAAAATTAAGAGTTGAATTTATTTTTTCAAAAGAAGTTGATTTAAAACGAATTGGAGGATAAATATTGGCGTTTGTAAAATCTATTAAGTCTAGGTCAACATCAAAAGGTTCTAAAGTGCCTTCTTTTGAATGTATATCAATTAAAAATTCAATAGAAGCATCTTCTAATTGGTCATTTTTAACAGCAATTGAACCATTAAACGTATTAATTGAACTTGCTAAATATGCTATAATGGTACGTCTTGATTTTAAAAGAACGTCCGATTGATTTGAGTCTACTGTCCACTTTGAAGCTGTCATAATTTAAAAAATAATGGTGCAAATATATAAAGGAAACTTTAAAAACCAAAAAAGTTTCCAAAGTTTTAAAGAAAATTTACAATTAAGAAATGTTTAGTTTACATTGAAGTTTAAAATGCCTAATCTTTTTGGCACCAGTTTCTGTTTTTAAAGCGGTCTTTCCAAGCGTCTTTAAATGTTTCGCATTCTTCTGGTGTCATGTTTTTCATTTTATTTATAAAATGTTTTTTTCGCATAGCGTATTTGCCTTTTCCACAGCCTGAAAAACCACCAAATAAAATTTTGCTTAATATTAAAACACCCATAGCTTGCCAATATGTTAGTGTGTTTACATGAATAACGTTGGGTAAAATGGCATTCCAAAGCCACATAACTATGGCAGTAAGCCCGAATAGAATAATTATTGGAATAAAGAATAGAAGTTTTCTTTTTTGTTTGAATTTATGATTCATAATATTTTTTTTAATCGTTGTTTAAATCTTGATATAATGTTTTTAGGCGTAACCTTAAATACTTTACGGCATAGCTTTTTCTGCTAATTATGGTTTTAATGTTTTCGTTAGTTTCATCTGCAATTTGTTGTAATGTTTTATTATTAAACTCATTTTCAACAAATACAAAGCGTTGTTTTTCAGGAAGTTCATCTAGTGCGTTAACAAGCTCTTCCCAAATTTCATCTTGAAAAAATTTAATTTCAGGGTTTTTTTCATTGTCAATAAGTAAAATGTCTTTAATAATAAAGTTTCCTTCATCATCTTCAATAGTAAAATTTGATAAGTTTTCGGTTCTTTTTTTTCGGTAGTTATCGGTTATTTTATTTCGAGTTACCGAAAAAAGCCAACTACTAATATTTACAATGTCAGCAATGTTTGTAAGGTTGCTAAACTGAAACCAAACCTCTTGCAGAATGTCTTGCGCATCTTCACTATTTTTAACTTTTGGCTTAATGAATGCCATAAGCTTTTCACTATAACTATTTACAGTTTGTGAAATGATACTTTCCTTTTCTTGTTTAGACATTGTAAAAATTTCGGCCGGCTTCATGTTATATAAGACGTATGAAACCAGATTTTACTTTAAATTTTTATAAAAATAATTTAAACCCTTATATTTTTTAAACTTGTTAGTATGTAAATTGTTTTTGTTAGGGCAATTACATTATTTTTGTTTTATGCAACACGTACAATTTTACCAAGACGAATTTACTTCGTTTTTAAATGGGTTTACAATACATCGTGAACCAATTTCATTATACAATCCTATAAATTATATTTTGCAATTAGGCGGAAAACGTTTACGACCTGTTTTAACATTAATGGCTGCAGAAATTTTTGAGGAAAACTATACAACAGCTTTAAATGCAGCATTAAGTATTGAGGTTTTTCATAATTTTTCGTTAGTACATGATGATATTATGGATGGTGCGCCATTACGCCGAGGAAAAGAAACTGTACACGAAAAGTGGAACATTAATACAGGTATTTTATCGGGTGATGCCATGCTAATTATGGCTTATCAATTATTTGAAAGCTATGAGCCAAAAACCTTTCAAGCACTTGCAAAACTGTTTAGTAAAACCGCTTTAGAGGTTTGTGAAGGCCAACAATATGATGTGGATTTTGAAACCAGAAATGATGTTTCAGTTTCAGAGTATTTAAAAATGATTGAATATAAAACAGCTGTTTTGGTTGGTGCTGCTATGAAAATGGGAGCAATTGTAGCAAATGCATCAGAAGAAGACCAAAATAACATTTATGAATTTGGTAAAAATTTGGGTATTGCGTTTCAATTACAAGACGATTATTTAGATGCTTTTGGCGACCCAAAAACATTTGGAAAACAAGTTGGCGGTGATATTATTGAAAATAAAAAAACCTATTTATACATAAAAGCACTAGAGTTTTCAGAAGATAAAAATAAACTTAAACTTTTAGATTTGTTTAGTAAAACCTTAGATAATAACGACGAAAAAATTGAAACTGTAAAAACTATTTTTATTGAAAGTGGTTCTGCCGAAGCTACTAAAACAGCTATTGAAGCTTATACTAAAAAAGCGTTTGGTGTTTTGGAAAGCATGTCTATTTCTGAAGAAAAAAGAATGCTGTTAAAAGCGTTTGGTAACAACCTTATGAATAGAACCGTATAATGCAGTTACCAAACACTTTTGAAGATTTAATTGAGAATGCCAACCAGTTAAGCTTATACCAAAAATTAGTACTTCAATTAAATAAGGATTTTTTGTTGGCTAATATCAATCTCGACTTTCATGAAGATGTGTTACCATCAAGTTTAAAACTATTGCTTCATGAAACGATTTATAAACTCATTCAAGAAAAATTTACCGATTATTTAAACCTGCTTTATATTATAGACGTTTCAGAAAAAGAAGTAAAAATGTTAAATGGTGAAGACATCCTTAAACTCTCTGAAGATGTTTCCTTTTTAATTTTAAAACGCGAATGGCAAAAAGTATGGTTTAGAAATAAATACAAATAAATTAATTAAGATAAATTTATCTTAATTTAAAAAGATTTAATATTTTTGTATCATAATTAAAAATTAATATGTTTTCAAAAGCTTGCGAGTATGGTATTAAAGCATGTGTTTTCATTGCAATAAACTCGTATGAAGATAAACGTGTAAGTCCAAAAGAAATAGCTGAAGAAATTAATTCACCTCAGGCTTTTACTGCAAAAATATTACAAGCATTGGTGCGACACAATGTTATTAGCTCAATTAAAGGTGCTTATGGCGGATTTGAAGTTAATAAACACGAAATTAAACATATTAAACTGTCGCAAATTGTAAACGCTATTGATGGTGATAGTATTTATAAAGGTTGTG
Organism: Mariniflexile jejuense; assembly: GCF_042675665.1. Taxonomy (NCBI): domain Bacteria; kingdom Pseudomonadati; phylum Bacteroidota; class Flavobacteriia; order Flavobacteriales; family Flavobacteriaceae; genus Mariniflexile; species Mariniflexile jejuense. The sequence continues at coordinate 1,108,626 of NZ_JBHTJI010000001.1, read as the reverse complement.
GTTTGGGTTTAGAAACTTGCGATGAAAACCATCCATGTCCTGTACACGACAAGTTTAAAAGTGTACGAGACGAATTAAAGCACATGCTTGAAACTACAAGCTTAGAAGAATTAGCACTTAATATAAAATCTGGTGCTTCATTTTTGAAGGTATAAAAAAAATTTGAACATAAATAGGATAAAATTATCCGAAATAAAACAAACACATGGAAACAATACAAAAAGCATCACAAAAGCAAATAGGTCAATTTGTTGCAAACGATTTTAGAACTGCAGCAGTATTTGCAAAATATAAAATAGATTTTTGTTGTAATGGAAACAGAACTGTTGAAGAAGCTTGTGAAAACAAAGGAATTGATAGTGATATACTATTGGAAGAATTGCAAACTGTTTTAAACTCGAAAGCAAACCAATCTATCGATTATAAATCATGGCCATTAGATTTATTGGCAGAATATATAGAGAAAAAACACCACCGTTATGTAGAAGAAAAAATACCAGTTTTACGTCAGTTTTTAGATAAGCTTTGTAAAGTTCATGGTGAAAGGCATCGTGAGTTGTTAGAAATAAATGCCTTGTTTATTGCATCATCAAAAGATTTAGCTTCACACATGAAGAAAGAAGAATTAATTCTATTTCCGTTTGTAAAAAATATGGTAAAAGCTAAGTTAGAATCTGGAGCTGTACAATCGCCACAATTTGGAACGGTAGAAAACCCTATTGCAATGATGATGGAAGAACATGATAATGAAGGTGAACGCTTTAGAAAAATAGCAGCATTAAGCAATAATTATACGCCACCAGCTGATGCTTGCAATACCTATAAAGTAACTTTTGCGATGTTGCAAGAATTTGAACAAGATTTGCATTTACACATCCATTTAGAAAATAATATTTTATTTCCTGAAGCTATTAGATTAGAACAGCAATTTAATTAATAGTAAATTTTAAATTACTAGCAGTTAGTTAATAATTCCAGAAGGTCGTTTTGATCTTTTGGAATTTATTATAGAGTTTATACTAACTATTAAGTTTTTAATAGTTTGTTGCTAAAAAAGGTTTTGGTTTTTTTTGTAGCATCCAGCCAATTTCTGCATCTTTCATGTAAAAATTTTTCCAATCTACTTCTGCAATTAATTCCATAGAATTAGGAAATAGTCGGGTATCTTCAAGGGTTAGCAATTTTTCAATATCATGTGTTAAGGCAGGAATAGTATCTTGAATTTCAGCAATATTTCTTTCGCTATTATAAGCGTTTAATAAGTTTATTTGCTCGCGTAAATTGTTGTGAAATGCCCATAAACCATCAATTGGTCCTTCCCAACCATGCTTTTCTAAGTAAGGGAATAATTGGTTTTCTATACGTGCAAAGCGTTTTTCAATGTTTTTTAATTGATTAAAGATTTTAAAATATTTTTGAAAATCTTCAGCAGGATTTGATTTGTTTAATTCTGATAATAAATCTTGTATTAAGGCACTTTCCTCATAGTATACTTTTATAGGATGTCCTTCAGGTAGTTTTTCGGCAACAAGTGAAAATGAGTTCATTTATTATAAATTTAGGTTTAAAAAATTATTTTGTATTCTATTTTGAATAGAATCATGCTTTAATATTTGTGCTTAAACAAAAATAGGCGTTGTGATTTTTAAAGTACATGACTTTTATCATAAACGAAAAAACCCATTACTAAACTTTTATAATGTGTTTGGTAATGGGTTTTATAATTTGGAGAAAAAAAGGTTTTGTATTTATGGCATACTAAAGGATAGGTTTATGTAGAAATTACGCCCTTGTCTGGGTATATTATTCCAATCTGCATAGGTAGAATAGTTTGTGTCTAAAATATTTTCTACACCGTATTTTAGTATTGTTTTGTAGCTTTTTATGTAAAATAAATTACCAAGGTTTAAGTTTAAAATAGCATATTGAGGTGTTTTATCTTCACCATAAAAACTACCATAGTTACTTTGGTTGCCATTACCTTCAAGTTGAATTGCTGCGTTAAAATTAGTGGTTTTGTAATTCAATTCAGCTAGATACGATATTGGTTTTATAAAAGGCAAGGCTTCATTATTGCTGCCTTTTCCGTAGTTGTAACCTAAGCTTCCGTTAAAAGAGAAGGGTTTTGAAAGTTGATATGAAGCGTTTAAATACACATCAAAAATGGTTGCCTGTTTTAAAGCATTGTAAACTTTTACACCATTAGAACCAATGGTCATTGGGCTTAAAGATGTATCAATTTCACCAATAATATAATTTGAAATGTAAAAATAGGATGATTCAATACCTACTTGAAAATCATTTTTATGATAATTAACTTTAAAATTAGCTTCAATAGCTTTTTCGGTATTTAAAGTTGGGTTTCCTATATAATCGAAATTATCAAAACTATTGTACAAGAAAAACCCATAACCTTCACTTACAGTTGGTGCGCGTTCACCATAGCCTACACCAAAAGTAGTTTCAAATACGTTCTTTTTAAATTGATAATCTGCTGAAAAACTGGTTAAAAATCTGCTTTTTGAATCGTTAATTTCTGGATAAAAAATTTGTAAGCTTTCCAAACCAACTTCTTTAGCAATTTTGTTTTTATGGTAACCCATTCTTAACGAAGCTGATAGTATTTCAAAAGCATTTAAAAAAAACGCGTCTTTTATATAAACGCCAGAATAAAGTGTTCTAATATCTGGCCATGTGTACATAAACATTGCGGGTTCGTTTGGGTTGTTAGGGTACATGGTCATTTCTGCCAAAGATTTGTTGTAAAAGCCATTAAAATTAAACAATATGTTATGTTTATTTTGTTTAATGGTAGCCTTACTATAAAACCCATACGTATCGCTCCAACCAGGCATATCCATACGAATTGGCACATCAGGACGTTTGGAATCGTCCATAATATGGGTAATGGTATTAAAGTAAATTTTAGTTTCTAAGGCTTTAATAAAAGTTGCATCATTAGTATAATTATGAGATAATGAGCTAATTAATGCTTCGGCAAGCAACACGTCCATAGTAAGTGCAGGGTAACCAATATTGCTGGCTTTATCATAAATAACGTTGGCGTTTAAAGACTGGTTAGTATTTAGTTTGTAGCCACTTTGTAGCGAGATATTATATTTTTCAAATTGAGAATACAATACTTCGTTATTACCGCCAGCCTTATAATTATCAGATTTTCTATAAATACCATCGGCGTTTAAGTAGAAATTATTGGCAGCATATTCCATATCCAAACCAGTAGTTTTGTAATTGCCATTGGTTTCATAACCCAAATCGATAGCTGTTTTTAAACCGCTATTATTGAATGTTGATGTTGGTAATTGTAAATCGATGCCACCGCCAACGCAATGTCCGTTTTCTGAGCCAGATTGACCAGAACCAACATTTACTTTTTCTAAATTCGAGACATCTACATACGATGTTATTGGATCCATTTTATCGGTGCAAGCACCAAAAATTTGCATGCCATCAATAGTGATAGATAACCTGTCGCTATTCATATTATTCATAGACGCTTCCCACGCATAATTACCACGCTTTATCATGGTAATTTTATTGGTTTTTTCTAAATAATTATCAATGCTAGATAAGGTTTTTTCTTGCCTATAATTACTTAAACTACGCCTACTAACAAGTGTTATTTCGTCTAGCTTTGTGGTGTCTTTTTTTGTTATATTACTTTCTTCTTGAGCCAATAATAATGTTGAAAAAAGCAAGGTAACACATAGTATAATAAGCTTTTTCATTTTAAAAATTTTAGAACAAACACATTAAAAATTACTGAATTAATGTGTTTGTTATGAATAAAAAAGAACCTAAAATTCAAGTTCTAAATACAACGAACTTTGTATGTTTTCGGCAGTTACAGCTTCACCTTTTAAAACTTCATTTTGAGCATTAAGTAACTTTAAATTAAGTACCCAATAGCCCGTCATGGTTAATGATAAATCGCCATGATACATTGTGTCTTCACTATTATATGTTAAATTGGTATTGTTTGGCGAACTGTGATTTCCCATACTAGGCATTCTTGGGTCTAATGTTATAGTGTAGTTTTCAACCACAGGAAAAGACATCATGGTTTCCATTTTAAATAAGCCAACTTTTAGTTTGTTTATGGCTATTTTTGGTGCTTTTGGGTCAATTAAAGCTATAATATAGCGTTTACTATCACTGCCGGTAAAAGTGGTAACATTTTGGTTTTCTGCTTGCATTACAGTAATGGTGTCTGTTACAGAATATGCAACATCATTAATGGTATAGTTTACAGTTAGCGACCAACCAGTGCCATCTAAATTTGCCATTTGGTAAATAATAAAACCATCATAAACCGTTGTTTTTCCTTTAGCTTTTATGATAGTAGATTTTGGGCAAGAATGTTGCATTGTAGGCATTTGCATTACCGGATTCCATGTAATAGAAGCGTTTTCAATATAGGTGTTTGAAACCTTGTCTTTCAGACGAATGCTTATGGCATTGTAACCAGTTAAAAATTTGCCATTTGCATTGAAAAGTTCGATTGTATGTGTGTTGTTTGATAGTTCTTGAACCATTGTAAGTCCTTCAACTTCATTTATTTCTGTTTCGTTGTCTTCGGTTGTACATGATAAAACAGCAAAAGACATGCATAGTACGAATACTAAATTTTTTAGTTTCATGTTGATTTTTTAATATTAAACAATAGGAGATAGTGTTCCTAAAAATTAATAATAGGAACGCTTTCAAAATTTAACGATTTGAAAATCAGCAAGAAATAGGAGGTGGCGTATCAATATCGAAATAGGCAGTTACGATATTTGTAGAATACACATTTATATTAGAATGAGATTTTTTACTAAAAAAGGAATTACTTTCAGGGTTTTTAATATTAAAAAAACAAAAGGCATCTAATGAAAAGCGTCTGGTTTCTTTAACAGGAATGGTACTTTTTGAGTCTGGTTCACTATCTTTTAATTCTTTCATTAATTGACATTTACCATTACAACCTTGTTGGTTTTCTTTTTGAATACACAAGGTTTTTGCAATAAACTCTTGATTAACAATAAAATCGCCAATAATAGCAAGCGTATTTATATTATGTGCAAATAATATAAAAACTAATACAAATGCTGTTATTTTATTAGCTATTGCTGAAATCATGCGGCGAAATTAAGTATAAATTTTCGTTTTTGTTATGATAAATATCAAAATTCATAATGATTAAAAATCTTTCTTTTTTGATTTTAATAGGATGCTTAATACAGGAAAAACCACCCATAATAATAAGGCTATAAAGGATATGATAAGTCCTAATACTGTTCCAAAAAATTGTTTAAAAACAGCACCAGTATAACCCAATAATGCCGAAATATCTAACTTTAAAAGAATGAGTGTTCTTGATAAATCTATAGGATTTAGTATGGTGCCAATTAATGAGACTTTATCCAACGGATAATCTTCGAACAAGATTAGCGACATTAAAAAGATGCCGTCGTAAATAATACCTAAAAATAGCCACATTAAAATAGCATAGCCAAAGCCTTTAATTTTATTTTCGTTTGAAAGTGCAATATTAAAAGCCAAAGCTGTGAATATTAGGGTTAAAAAAATGCCAGTAATAAGTAGCAGAGAAAAATCCCAAATGGCAGCACTTTTAAATAATCCGTAAAACACAAAAGGTAAACCTAAACCTAAAATTAAACTCATAGATAAGGATAAAGCTACGCCCAAATATTGACCTAAAAATATTGATGAGCGTTTAAGTGGTTGTGCCAATAATAATTCGGTAAATTCTTTAGAATTGTAATAGTACATCACACCAAAAATAGTTCCTATTAAAGGCACAAGAATGATGATGATGTTCATTAAGGTAATAACAGCTTTTGATAAATCGTTATTTAAAAATAACAACACAACACCCAGTAATAAATAGAATGCAAAATACACGTAACTCCAGCGGCTTCGCATTAAATCGTAAAAACTATATTTTAATATTTTAAGCATGATTTTCGGTTAAAATTGATGCAATGGCATGTTCAAAATCGGGTTGATTTGTTTTTGTTTTTAATTCTGAAATACTGCCTTTAAAGTAAATTTTTCCTTCTAGTAGAAAAACAATTTCATCTGAAACTTCTTCAACAAAACTCATAATATGTGAGGTTATTAAAATAGTTTTTCCTTTGGCTTTTTCGGTTTGAATTAAATCTTTCAATCGAATAAGTGAAATAGGATCTAAACCAGAAGTTGGTTCGTCAAGAATAATTAACGGACTATTAAACATGAAGGTTAGTACCAAATTCACTTTTTGTTTCGTTCCGCCAGAAAGTGTTCCTAATTTTTTATCTAAAAATGGTTGGAGTTTAAATAATTCAATTAAGTGTTCATCTTCATTGGTTTTTCCACGTAAATCCTTAATCATTTTAATTAATTCTTTCACCTTTAAATTATTTGGAAAATTGGCTATTTGTGGTAAATAATCTATTTGACACCTATAATTTGAATTGTTTTTTATGTTTTGATTGTTGATGGAAATAGTACCTTTATTTGGAACAACCATACCTAAAATAGATTTGATTAACGTTGTTTTTCCAGAACCATTTGGACCTAAAACAGCAAAAATTCCACCTTCTTTTATAGCTAAATCAACACCACTTAATACTTGGTTTTTGCCAAAAGCTTTATGTAAATTTTGAATACTTACCATGTTATTTTTTTTATTGAAGGTTGGTGGTCTAATAAATTATTTGGTGTGAAAACAGGTGATACTTTTTCTGAAAAATCAATAATGTCTATAAACAAGCTTCGCATTAAAATGATAGTTTCTGGCGTTTTGTTAACGATGTAAGAAAACAGTTTTACGGGCCTATATGGTACATCGCCAATACCATTTTTGTCCAAATCATAACCTGTGTAGTTGCTCCAATAATTTTTGTTGAAAATATTATCGTTCACGTTACTGTTATACGATACATCAAAAGAATTATACAAGAAATTATTCTCTAAAAAACTATTGGTATAGCATGCACCTCGTACTTTAATAGCCCAACCATTATTAATGAAATTGTTGTTTTTGTAAGTTACTCGGTTTGAGCCTTCAATATTAATACCTACAGTGTTTTCTTTAAATGTGTTTCCTGTAATTTCAGCATCATTTATTTCTTTTAAAAGCATGCCGTATGAAGCTGTTCCCCAATTTTCTTTAAAAGTGTTATTCAACATTTTTATGTTTTTTGAAAACATAACAGCTACACCTGCGCCATTGTTTTCAAAGGTGTTATCACGATACACATCTCTGTGCGAAAACATAAAGTGTAAACCATACCGTAAGTTTTCGGCACTTACATTGTTTTTAATAATACAATCATCAGAAAATTCAAGATAAATACCATCGCGCACATGTTCAACATAATTGTGTTCAATATTAATATGGTTGCTGTACCATAGTTGAATGCCATTGCCAGAGTTGTATTCTTGAACAGCATCACCTATTATTTTGTTATGATATACGTTCCCATAACTTGATTTTTCAATATAAATGCCAAAGAATAATTTTTCTAAAACTAAGTTTTTAATAGTGAAATGTTTGCTTCTTTTTACTCTAATCGCAGCATAATCTTGTGTGTAGCTGGTGCCAACATTTACTATAAAAAGTCCATCAACCGATACGTTATTTGCAATAACTGTTATTATTTCTCCTTTTAATTCACCATCAATTACTGGGTAGTTTTTCCCGATAATTGTTAAGGGTTTATTTATTAGGATATCATGTTCTTTGTATGTGCCTTTTTTTACTATAATGGTATCAAAATCTTTAGCAATAGCTATGGCTTTTTTTAAAGTTGAGGTTGTGCAGTTTTTGCACACTTCAATTTTTTGAGCATAACTACTACAGGCCATTAAAATGACTAATATAAAAACCCTTATTTTGTTCATGGTACTAGTTTTTTAAATGTGCTAGTAGTGTTTCCCAAGAATATAAATTTCCACCCTTTTTGGTTTGAATTTTTACAGCATCTTCTTTAGTTTTAAAAGCTGATAAAAAAGCACCCATTGGACTTGGGATATTTTCAGAAATTAGAAATGTTGCTTTTGTAGCATCAATAAACACAGTTGGTTCTATATAGTTATTTGATAGGTAAAGTTTAATATCATTGGTGTTAAATTCATCTAAAAAATGAACCATACATTCTGTTGCGTCAAATTTATACGCTTTGCCTTTTTTAGTAACAATTTCTGCAGCGTGTACCTTATCTACAATGGTCATTTTGCAATAATGGCAACCATCTATTCCGTAGTTTATTGGTTGTGGTGATGTATTGCAACCAGATAATAATGGCAGCAATATGATAATAGAAACGTATTTTAGTGTTTGCATGTCTTTAGTGTTTTTTTAGTGGATTTGTTTTGTAACTTTTACATAAAATCTATTTTTTAGTTTGTTTTTTTCCAACAATGAATGCAACAAAAGAAGTTACAATGCCTAAGAATAAAAATAGCGCACCCAAACGTGGATAGGAATGAGCTTTAAAGTTTAAAATATCTTTTGAACCCAACATAGGTGGTTGAAAACCCATTTGTGTACCATCTGGATTTGTGAATTTTAAAATGGCTTTAGGATCTAAATTATGCCCATAATCATGTTCCCATAAATAAAAATCGTACATACCTGCTGCACTTACAACAACCATTAAAATAAACCAAGCTAAAAACCATTTGTAATTACCAAAAAAACCTATAAGTAAGCCAATAGACGACGTAATAAGAATACCAATGGGAAAAATTTTGAATTCTGGAATCGCATCTGGAATGTATTTCATGCCAACATAATGGTTCATTAAATTGATGTTTTTAATATCGAAGGGATTAGCATCAGAAAAATCATTAATGTGAATATACATGCCCAGTGGCGTTGGGTATTGTGGTGCTTCTAATGTTATTTTCCAAAGAGGAAAAAAGAAAAGTCCTAGTGGCAATAAAGCCGCAATTAGCATAATTATTTTTGACTTTTTCATGAGAAAATGATTTAGTTATAGCGTTTTAAAAACAAAGGCGAGAGCGAAATGCAACCCTCGCCTTAATAGGGAAATAAACACTAAAACAAAATTTCCCTTTTTTTAATTATTCAATATCTTCACCAAGCGACCATTTTAAAGGTGTAGAAGCATTTGAGGCCGATACACGTACATAACCTTGCATTTCTTGATGTAATGCTGAGCAGAAATCGGTACAATAAAATGGCCAAACACCAACTTGTTTTGGTTCCCAAAGGAAGGTTTCTGTTTGTCCTGGCATTATTAGTAGTTCAGAGGTATTAGCTCCAATCATACTAATTCCGTGAGGTACATCATAATCTTGCTCTAAATTTGTTACGTGGAAATATACTTTATCACCAACTTTTATGCCTTCAATATTATCTGGTGAAAAATGACTTCGTATCATGGTCATGTTTACATGAACAATATTTCCATTTCTAACAACTTTAGTTTCAGCTTCACTTTTTGCAGCATAAGGGTGTTTGTTGTCTTTTAAATTGAAAATCTTTTTTGAACGCGGTTTTATTAAATCAGCAGGACAACCAGCGGCGTAATGTGGTTCGCCAATGGTAGGAAAATCTAATAATAGTTCCATTTTATCTCCAGAAATATCATATAATTGTGCGGATTGTGTTACCTCTGGACCAGTTGGTAAATAACGGTCTTTGGTGATTTTGTTCATGGCTACCACATATTTTCCAAAAGGTTTTGCTGAATTTCCTCCAGGAATCATTAAATGACCTACAGAGTAGTAACAAGGTTGTCTGTCAAGTACTTCCCAAGTGCCTAATTTCCATTTTACAACTTCCGATGAAATAAAGAACGTTGTGTAAGCATTTCCTTTTCCATCAAATTCTGTATGTAATGGACCTAAACCAGGTTGCACTACAGAACCAGCTAAAACATCTTCAAAGTTTAAAATTGGAATACCATATGCATCACCAGCAAATTTTTTGTTTTCAATAGCTTTTAGCATTTTAGTGAAAGAATGTACGGTTAGGTTAGCTGATAATTTACCATTACCAACAATGTATTCGCCAGTTGGGTCTACATCGCAACCATGAGGTGATTTTGGAGTAGGTAATAAATAAACAGCACCAGGAACATCTAATGGATTTACTATGCGAACTTCTTTTTTCATGGTTGAAGTTGCAGTATGTGTTGTTTCATCATACACATTATGCGCGTAATTTGCTGGCATCATGGTGCCACCACCGTTGTTTACGTATTCCTCTATTTTTTTCCAGTTAACAGCTGCAATAAAGTCTTTGTCGTTTTGTGACGCATTTACTTCTAAAAGCGTACTAGCTTCTTCAGTATTATATGTTGTGAAAAAAAACCAGCCATGTGATTTTCCGCGTCCAGGATGCGATAAATCATAATCAAAACCAGGCATAATTATTTGGAATTTGATATCCATATTGCCATGCTCTTTGTCTACCGATATAAAAGATAATGAGCCTTTAAAATTGCCTTTATAATCTTTTATAGGCATGTCTTTTTGAGGAATAGGTACTGAAAATCGAGTTCCAGCTACCACATACTCGGTATTTTCTGTTACAAATGAAGAGCTGTGGTTTCCGGCACTATTAGGAATTTCAATAATTTCGGTAGTTTCAAATGTAGATAAATCTATTTTCGCAATACGTGGTGTGTTATTTCCGTTAATAAACACCCATCTGCCATCTATAACACCTGCGGTTTGCGAAATATCAGGGTGATGTGCATCATCCCAAGGCACAAAACCATGTGATGTATTTAGCATAGGTTTGGTTTCTTCGTTGTAGCCGTATGCTTTTTCTGGATCTTGAGAAAATACTGGTATTACTTTAAATAATCTGCCTGATGGTAGTCCGTAAACAGAAAGCTGTCCGCTAAAACCACCAGAGATAAAGGCGTAAAATTCATCGTGTTGTCCAGGTGCAACGTAAACTTTTTCAGCAACATTGCCAGCTAAAGCTCCAGATTTTTTTTCTGAGTTATTACAACTTGTAAAGGCTGTAAAAACACTTAAAAGTGCCAATGTTAATTTTAATAATTTTTTCATTTTTTTATAATTTAGTTAGTCGTGTATTATTCTGTTGGTGGTAATAAAACTTTGTCAATTACATGCACAATACCATTGCCCGCAGGAATGCTAGCTATAATTTTGGCACCTCCAATTAAAGGTTCACCATCTACAACTTCTATAGTTACATAACCGTTGTTAGCCTGTCCTAATTTTTTAAATTTCTTTAAAAATTCTTTTGAATAATTACCAGGTGTAACATGGTATTTTAAAATGTTAGCTAAGGCATCTTTGTTTTCAGGTTTTAATAAATTTTCAACGGTTCCAGCTGGTAAGGCTGCAAACGCTTCATTAGTTGGCGCAAAAACCATTAAAGGTCCTGCATTTACTAAAGCATTTTCTAATTGGGCGGCTTGTACTGCGGCTACTAAAGTTGTATGGTCTTTAGAGTTTATGGCAATGCTTAAAACAGTTGGTTTGCTTTCATCATCACTTATAAATGCTTGACCTGTTTTTTCATTAGCTTTAGTGGTGGTTTCTAAAGTGCTTGTAGCTTCTTTTGTTTCGTTTTTACAAGACGTGGATGCTATAAATAATAAAGCGGTAAATATTAAATTTATAGATTTCATAGTTGTTATTTTAATGTTCTAAAGTATTCTAATACAGCTCTAGTATCAGCTTCTGTTAAGTTTTGGTTAGCCATAGGTGAGCCATTAAATTCAATAAGAAGTTCTTTAGCTAAAGGATCGTTTTGAACCATTTCGTCAGGATTCAAAATCATATTCATTACCCATTCTGGTGTTCTGCGTTCTAAAATTCCAATAGGAGCAGGACCAATAAATTTTTTATCAGGTCTGTGGCAAGCAGTACACATTTGTTTATAAACATTAGCACCATGTGTAGCCAACGCTTGGTCTATAGCTTCGTTTAAAGTAACCGATTTAACAGGGCCAATGCCTTTGTTGGATAAATCTATTTTTTTTGAGGCAGGAACAGTTTCGGTTGTTGTTTCAACAGTTTCCGTAGGAGCTTGTTTTTCGTATGAGAAACCCTCTTTTTTCTTTTCTTCTTTACCACCACAACTTATAAGTAGTGTTGCTATAAATACTGCTAAAAATTTTAATGCTTTTTTCATAAGGTTTAATAATTTAGTCTAGCAAATTTAAAAGACTAACATGGGGTATTATATGACAAAAGTCATAAAAAGGATATTTTTGTCCTTTTTATAATTATTACTATTTAATTATATAAAATGAAGAAGTATTTTTAAAATTTTAATAGCTTGCCTCTAATGAAAAATGAACAAGAATTGAGGTTGTTAAAACGCTTAATAAATTGAATATAAATTTGAATAAGAATTTATGATGTGCAATTAAAAATAAAATCTCACAAAAGGCGTCAAAGCATCGGCATAAACACTTTTGTTTTCATCATACAGAAGGTCGTATCTTATTCCAAAAGTTACATTGCCATTTCTATAGCCAGCACCTACAAATAAGGCAGGCGACCAATACGTGTCGTTTTCTATATTTATAGAACTATCGAAACAACGGTTTACATGAAGTTGTTCCAATTCAGCCGATAGTTGTATGTTGTTTATAGGGCTAAATAAACCAATTAAGCTACCGCCTAAAATGGTCGATTTGTAAAAATCTTTTTGTTTGTTGTAAGTACCGTTCAAACCAACGCCTAATGCAACTTGGTTATTAAATTCATAAATCGCACTTGGTGCTAAAGTGCCGCTAAAAAAACCATCGCCAAAACTTAGTCCTATACCACCGCCAAAACGAACATTACGCCAAAATGTAGAATCACTTTGTTGAGCGTTTAAACGATTAGTATTGCAAGAGAAAATCGCAAAAAACACGATTGTAATTTTAATGATTAAAGAAAATGTCTTCATATAATTAGAAATCTTTAAAAAATTAACACAAAAAATTAACTTATTGATATAACGGTTATAGCGCGTTTATAAATATAACAAAAGAAACATCTAATTTTGGTAAAAGTTGTATTTTTGCCCAAAATTTGATTTAAATTAAGTGTATTAAAAATAATAATGGACAAATTTTCCTTTTTAAACGCAGCACATACATCGTTTTTTGCTGATTTATACGACCAATATTTACAAAGTCCTGATTCTGTAGAGCCAAGTTGGAGAGCCTTTTTTCAAGGGTACGATTTTGGTAGTGAAGAAAGCGGATTACAACCAGATGTTATTCAAAGTGTTCCTGCAGTTTCAGCACAAATGCCAGAATCACTTCAAAAAGAGTTTCAAGTAGTAAAGCTTATTGATGGTTATAGAATGCGTGGGCATTTGTTTACTAAAACAAACCCAGTACGCGAACGCAGAAGTTACGAGCCTACATTGGCTATTGAAAATTTCGGCCTTAGCGCAAACGATTTAGATACTGTATTTAATGCAGGTGAAGTTTTAGGTATTGGCCCACAAACATTACGTGAAATACTAGTTCATTTAAATAAAATTTATTGTAGTTCTATTGGTGTAGAGTACATGTACTTGCGAAACCCAGAAGTTATTGGGTGGTGGCAAAACCAATTGAATGTAAACGATAATCAACCAAATTTTGATGAGGAAACCAAAAAATATATTCTCTCAAAATTAAACCAAGCAGTTACTTTCGAAAACTTTTTGCAAACAAAATATGTTGGTCAAAAACGTTTTTCTTTAGAAGGTGGCGAATCATTAATTCCAGCGTTAAGCAATACATTATACATTTCTGTTGAAAAATATGGCGTTAAAGAGTGTGTTTTAGGAATGGCGCATCGTGGTCGTTTAAGCACTTTAGTTAATATTTTTAGAAAACCAGTTCACGAACTTTTTAGCGAGTTTGATGGTAAAGATTTTGAAGAACAAGATTTTGATGGCGACGTTAAATACCACCTAGGTTTAACTTTAGATAAAACCTACCAAAACGGAAAAACTATTAAGATGAATTTGGTGCCAAATCCATCGCATTTAGAAACAGTAGCATCTGTTGCAGAAGGTATTACAAGAGCAAAAATTGATTCTGATTATGATGGTGATGCTTCTAAAATTTTACCAATTATTGTGCATGGTGATGCTGCCATTGCAGGTCAAGGTATTGTGTATGAAGTAGCACAAATGAGTCAACTAAATGGTTATAAAACAGGTGGAACACTTCATATTGTTGTAAATAACCAAATTGGGTTTACAACCAACTATTTAGATGCACGATCAAGTACCTATTGTACCGATGTTGCAAAAGTAACATTATCACCAGTTTTACACGTAAATGCTGATGATGCTGAAGCTGTGGTACATGCTGTAGAATTGGCTTTGGCATATAGAATGCGTTATAAAAAAGATGTGTACATCGATTTATTGGGTTACAGAAAATATGGTCATAATGAAGGTGATGAACCTCGTTTTACACAGCCAAAACTATACAAAGAAATAGCAAAACACGACAATCCATATCAAATATATTCAGATAAATTAATTGCAGAAAAAACAATTGATCAAGCCTACACCGATGGTATTACTGAAGAATTTAAAAATGTTTTAGAAGCTGCTTACGAAAAATCCAAAGAAGAGAAATCTTCAAAAGTAAGAGAGTTTATGATAGAACGTTGGAAAGGTTTTACACGTAGAGGACTTGAAGAAATGCTTCAAACCGAAAATACAACCTATCCAAAAAACAATTTAGAAGGCATTGCAAAAGTAGTTTCTACCGTTCCTGAAGGCGTAAAGTTTGTTAGAAAAGCAGAACGAATTTTAGAAGGTCGTGCTTCTATGGTTTTTGAAACTGATACTTTAGATTGGGGTATGGCTGAAACTTTAGCTTACGGAAGTTTATTAGAAGAAGGTTTCAACATTCGTATATCAGGGCAAGATGTTGAACGTGGTACGTTTAGCCACCGTCATGCTATATTACGTGATGAAATTTCAGAAGACCGAATTAATTTACTAAATACAAACCCACTAAATAAAGGTAAAATGGATATTTACAATTCCTTTTTATCTGAATATGGTGTCTTAGGTTTTGATTATGGTTACGCTATGGCAAACCCTAATACACTAACTATTTGGGAAGCACAGTTTGGTGATTTTAGTAATGGTGCTCAAATTATTTTCGACCAGTATTTATCGGCGGCGGAAGATAAATGGAAAGCTCAAAACGGTATAGTAGTATTATTGCCTCATGGGTACGAAGGTCAAGGTTCAGAACACTCATCAGCAAGAATGGAACGTTATTTACAATTATGCGCCGATGATAATATGATTGTGGCCGATTGTACAACGCCTGCAAACTTTTTCCATTTATTGCGTAGACAAATGAAACGCGATTTTAGAAAACCATTAATCGTATTCACTCCTAAAAGCTTGCTGCGTCATCCAAAAGCTATTTCATCTTTAAACGAATTAGCAACTGGCGAATTTCAAGAAGTAATTGACGATACATTAGATCCAAAAAATGTTACTAAATTAGTGTTCTGTACAGGTAAATTCTATTATGATTTATTAGCACAACGTGAAAAATTAGAGAACAACAATATAGCACTTATAAGATTGGAGCAGTTATTCCCGCTTCATGAAGAAAAAATAAAACAAGTTATAGCGAAGTATCCTAATGTTAAAAAATATGTTTGGGCTCAAGAAGAACCAAAAAACATGGGCGCTTGGAGCCATGTAGTACAACGCTTAGATTTTGTAAAACTAGAAGTAAATTCAAGACCATACAGCTCTGTTCCTGCTCCAGGATCTGGCACTAGAGATAAACGAAGACAACAACGCGTTGTTGACCAAGTATTTGATATCGTATAACATATAAGTTGAGTTGAAAAACTCTTAAAAAATTAAAAACGAAACAATGATTTTAGAAATGAAAGTGCCTTCACCAGGCGAATCGATAAAAGAAGTTGAAATTGCAACTTGGTTAGTTCAAGATGGCGATTATGTTGAAAAAGATCAAGCTATTGCTGAAGTAGATAGCGATAAAGCAACCTTAGAACTTCCTGCTGAAGCTAGTGGAATTATTACACTTAAAGCTGAAGAAGGTGATGCAGTTGCAGTTGGCGCGGTAGTATGTTTAATTGATACTAGCGCTTCAAAACCTGAAGGCGCAGAAGCACCAAAACAAGAAAAGAAAGAAGAAGCACCTAAAGCTGAAGCTCCAAAACCAGTTGTAGCAGAAACTAAAACATACGCAACAGGTACAGCAAGTCCTGCTGCTAAAAAGATTTTAGCTGAAAAAGGAATGGATGCATCATCAGTTTCTGGAACAGGAAAAGATGGTCGTGTAACTAAAGAAGATGCTGTAAGTGCAGTACCTTCTATGGGAACGCCAACTGGAGGTAGTAGAGGTACTTCAAGAAGTAAAATGTCTATGCTACGTCGTAAAGTAGCAGAACGTTTGGTTGAAGTGAAAAATACAACAGCGATGTTAACTACCTTTAACGAGGTTGATATGTCGCCAATTTTTGCTTTAAGAGAAGAATATAAAGACACTTTTAAAAACAAGCATAATGTTGGTTTAGGGTTTATGAGTTTCTTTACACTTGCTGTAGTAAGAGCATTAAAAATGTATCCAGCAGTAAACTCAATGATTGATGGTAACGAAATGCTTAGTTACGATTTTTGCGATATTAGTATTGCAGTTTCTGGACCTAAAGGATTGATGGTGCCTGTAGTTAGAAATGCTGAAAACTTAAGTTTTAGAGGTGTTGAAGCTGAAATAAAACGTTTAGCAATTCGTGCTCGTGATGGTCAAATTACTGTTGATGAAATGACTGGTGGTACATTCACTATTACAAATGGAGGTGTTTTTGGTAGTATGTTATCTACGCCAATTATTAACCCACCACAAAGTGGAATTTTAGGAATGCATAATATTGTAGAGCGTCCTGTAGCTGTTAACGGGAAAGTTGAAATTCGTCCTATTATGTATGTAGCACTTTCATACGACCACAGAATTATTGATGGGAAAGAAAGTGTTGGGTTTTTAGTAGCTGTAAAAGAAGCTTTAGAAAATCCAACGGAATTGTTAATGAATAACGATATTAAAAAGGCTTTAGAACTTTAAAAAATCGTTTTTAATAAATATAAAAAAGAGTTGGCATTTATGTTATAACTCTTTTTTTTGCTAATAAAAAAAAGGAGCTAACATAAAACTATGTTAGCTCCTTTTTAATTGAAAACTAAAAGCTATGCTATGCTAAGCAATAGAAAATGTTTATGGCAATTACAATAACAACTAAAGTGATTAGTCCAATAATAAAGTATTTGTCCAAAAAACTATTGTCTTTTTCCATAATATTGCTTTAGGTTTAATGAAATTTTATTGTAAACCACTATTAATACTTAAGCGGTTTACATGTATAACTTCACAAAATAATTAATTAATAGCAGTGTAAAGGTAAGTTTTGGTTAGGTGAAAAAAAATACGCAGTACTACGTATTTTTGGGTTTAGCAAGGTATATAAATGCAGAAAGCTTTAAGCATTACACTTAAAGCCTTCTTTTAATTCTCCCTAAGAACTAATTAATAGCACTGTAAAGGTAAGTTGTTTAAAGGATATAAAAAATACGCAGTACTACGTATTTTTTATAAATGGTGTTTATTAATATTTGCCCAAATAGATAAAGAATTGGGTTTGTTTTCTAATTCTAATTTGGCAAGTATGTTGCTTCGGTGTTTTTCAACTGTGCGAACAGATATTGATAGTTCATCAGCAATATCGTTACTTAAATTACCATTAGAAATTAACTTAATAATTTTCATTTCTGTTTTAGTAAGTAATTCAAGTTTTTCAGATTTTGTATTTGAATTTTGGTTCAAATAAGATGCTATTTCTTCACTAAAATAAGGTTTGTTTTTCAAAATATGTTTTATGCATATTTCAATTTCTTCTACTGCAAATTCCTTTAAAATGTAGCCATAAACATTAAATGCTTTTGCTTGATCAAAAAGAGCTTCTTCTTTATCAAAAGTGATTAATATAATTTTAGTAGGTAGGTTGTTTTTTTTGCAATCTTCAGCAATTTCTAAACCTGTTTTATGAGGCATTCTAATATCAAGAATAGCAATTTCAGGTTTTAATTTTACTATAAGATTGTATGCGGTATTGCCATCTTCAGCACTTCCAATAATATTAAATCCTTTTGAGGTTAAAAAATCTGTTAAACCACGTAGCATTAGCGGATGGTCATCAGCAATTACAATAGAAGTATTCATTAATTATAGGGAGTTAAATGCTATTAATTTAAAGGTAAATATAATAAATATTACAATTTTAAGTATAAGTATTTCTTTTCATAATCAATAACAGCGTTTGATTTTTTTAAAATATCGGCACCAATAATACCATCAACGGGTTTGGATTTATGATTTATTAAGGCCGTATTTACATGTGTTAAATTAAAAAGTACCAATACAATTTTGTTACTTTCCCATTTGCCAATTTTAACCTTGTTTTTGTTGGACATTTTTGTTTCCATATTAATAGCACCAGCACCAGCAGCCATAATATTTGAATCCTTTACTTTTAGATTAAAATTATCAACAGCTTCAAAACCAACGCACGAATTTGATGCGCCAGTATCTAAAATAAAACGTCCTTTAATTCCATTTAAAGTTGCTTTTATTTCAAAATGATTTGTTTTAGTAAGGCGTAACTTTACTCGAATGTAACCTTTATTAAGGAGAAATTCTTGAAGCGTTTCTGTCATGTTTTCTGTATTTCAAAAATAAAAGTAACACAATCAAACCTAATGCGATGCTAAAAATTATATAAAATAGGATGTTATTTGATTTTGCAGGTTCAAGTTTGCCATAATATACAAAGGAACTCCAGTAATAAGGCGATTTTTTTGCGTTACTAATGGTTTCATTTTTTAAATAATCGATTTTTGATTGCTGGTTTGCAAAGAAAGCCGATTTCGAATCGCTGTAATTTTCATAAAACGATTGCATAATTTGCGAGGTTGATAAATCGTTTATTTGCCACAGTGTAAAAACCAAATTTTCTGCACCAGCATATTGAAATCCGCGAGCAATACTCATTGCTCCTTCACCTTTGTATAGTTTGCCAATACCCGTTTCGCAAGCACTTAAAACCACCAAATTTGTATTTAAATCTAAACTATAAAGTTCGTTTAAAAACATAGTATCATCATGAAATGATAGGTTTGCAGGTATTATAAAATCGCCACTACTGGCATGTGTTGATAGATGCAGAACACCAAAATTAGAAGCTTCCTTTAAGAAATTTTCTTTTGAAGCTTCGGCATTCATTAAAATTGTTGATGTCATTTCCTTCTCAATCGCATGTGCCTCATCAATGGAATAGGTGAGTTTTTGGTTGCTATTTTCAAATACCGGGAAAAAACCTAGTAAATCGGTTTTGTTATTTTTTTGATTTTCAGTTAAATAAAATTGTACACTAGAATTATACGCAATAGTTTTATTTTTAATAATAAAAGGCATCTTTTCAAACAACGTTGTATTGGTTTTTGATGATAGTAATGCCTCAAAAGGAATAAAATTTAACAAGCCATCAGGAATAATTACCACGTTTTTATAGGTTGAAATCGTGTTTAATTTCAGCAAATTAAACATATTAAACGCTCGATTTGTATAATTACTTATATCATTATTTATAATGGAAGCGTCATCAAACAAATGAATAAAACTAATGATGCTTTGCTTGGTTTCATTGGTTAAATTGAAGCTTTTAACAGTAATGTCATTTTCAGAAATAATAAATTGATAAACAGTGTTTTTTCCATAGAAATACGCTACTAAAACCGCTTTGTCTTTGTTTAATTTTTTCTGAACAGTTTCTAAAGTATAGGTGTTTTTCCTTTCGGGATATTTTTTTTCAATATTTGGTTTTAAAGCTTTTAATTCAAGACTTATTGCAGTTAGTTTTTCGCTTAAAGCATTTATTTTTTGTGATTGATTGTTACCAAGTTGTTCTCTTATAATTAAATTGGTGTAATGTTCTTGGTTTTTAATTAATTGAAATTCTTTAAGTAGCAAATCATCATTTGGGTGTTGTTGTAAACGCTTTTTTTTCTGATTGATGGATTTTAAAATGGAAACTTTACTGCTTTCAGAATATTGAAATGCTTCAAACAAAAATGCTTTGTTTTTGGTTTGATTATACATATTGTAAAGCAATTCAATACAATTTTCACTCCTTATGCGGTTGTTGGTTTCGTTTAAAATTTTGGCCTCTTGCGATGTCCAGTTTTCTTGCAATAATTCGGAAACATAAAAGCTTAAATTGTAGCTATCCAATGCTTTTTTTGAATTGGTTTCAATAGATGCTTGTAAATCAAAAATATCTATAAACGTGTTTTCGGCATATAAATCGGTTTTAGTTGGTAAGCCATCATTTTTTAAATTAGGTATTAATAGTTTAATGGCTTTTTGCAAACTAGTTAAAGCTATGTTGTTGTTTTTTAAAATGAATTGAAGTTGCGCTTCTTCAACATAAAATTTAGCTAATTCTCTTTTAGAAAAATTAGCTTCTGCAATACATTCTTTGGCTTTTTTAAATGAAGTTAAAGCGTTTTCATAATTGCCTTTTTGAAATTCTAAGATGTAATTGTTTTTAAAGTTTTCAAATTTTGAAACGGAATTGTTTGAAAAAGACGCAGCTTCATACTTATTTAAAGCGATTAAACTAGAAGCTTTGATGCTTTGAAGCAGCGCTTTTTGATTTGTGTTACTATTTGAAAATTTAAAAGCATCATCCACAATTTTTAAAACCGTTTCGTGCTTGCCAATAGTTTGATATAGTTTAGCCAAATTTATAGCGCCACTTATTTGATGCTTGGTGTTTTTGCTTTTTTCAGCTAAAAAAATGTATTGGTTTATGGTACTTACGGCATTGGTGTAATCGCCCGTTTTGGTATATAAATTGCCTAATGGTTTTAAACAACTTTCAATAATATCAAAATCGGATAACTTAGAAAGTTCGTTGTTGTTAAAACGTTTTAAAGCATCTTCATAAGTAAAAATGGCTTCTTTTAGTTTTGAATGTTCATCTAAATAATAGGCTTTATGGCATTGTAAAAAAACCAAAGCTAATTGTTCGTCTTTGGTTTTTACTTGGTTTTTAAAAGTCGTTTCTTGTGTGGTTAAAAGTTTTAGTGAAGTTTCATTTTTAGTGCTTATAAAAGTTTCGGCAGCGGTATAAATAGCTTCTTCCAAATTTTGAGAAAAAGCAATTCCACAGGTAAAAAAGAAAATAAAACAAAGTTTTTTCATAAGAGTAAGCAGCTATTCTTAGAATTTCCAAATGGCGTAAAATTGCCAATAATTAAAGTTTTTTTCAAAATTCAAAATATAGCGTGCGCCTAAACTTGGACCAATTCTAGCAAAACCTGCAGTAGCTTCAAACAACAAACCTGTTCTTAAATTGGTAAACGAATTGGTTGTACTTGTGGTTTCTTCTTTTGAGCTTATTACTGGACCTTGCGATGTGTCACCTTCAAATTGTTCAATTAAAACAGATTGTTCTTGTTTTTCACTAATCGATATGGTGTTTTGTAAACCTGCACCTAAACCAATGTAATTATTCAGGTTATAACGCAATAAAACAGGTACATCCCAATCTATATTTTTAAAAGAATTACTACTTGTGGTACGCTGAAAGAACCGAAGTCCTTGTGCATCTTGAACAAAACCTTCAGAAACATTTGTGTTTGCATTGTAGTTATGAAAATTATTCATCAATTCCACTTGCCAATACAAACGATATGATTTGTAAGGTGAAAGCGTTGCGCCAAAAAAGTAACTTTCAGAGTTATTTAAATCTGAAAACGAATTAACACCAACTTTTGCGCCAATAGAAATACCTGGCAAAAAGCGCGTGGTGGAATAGTTGGTAATGATAGGGTCGTTTTTATCGAATATGATAGCAGTTCTACTTTTTGTTTTTTGTTTATGAAAATCTTTAGCAAATTTAATACTGTATTTTACGAAACCTTTAGTAGAATCGTATTCCTTCACGTTTTTTTGCTCACTTCCGGGAAGGTAAATATTTTTAAAAGTGAAAATTGCCTGAGTTTTTGTAAACGTGGTATCTAAACAGCTGTATAAAACGTCTTTTTTGGGGCAAATATCGCATTTAGGATACATATCTAGAACCTTTAAGGTCGATTTATCCAACATATCCGGAATATCAGTTTCCAACCTAATAGTTCGTGCAGGACCTTCACCATTGTTTTGAAACTTAATTTTGTATTTCAAGGTTTTAAAACGCACCAAACGGTAATTCATAAATGTGCCGTTTGATGACATTTTATTTGGATCGTGCGAGGTAACAATTTCCATTTCCATATCTTTTACTTTATGGTTGTCGTAATTAGCATCAGGCACATAAATACCACGAACCGAAATGATGGCGCTGGTGTCTTTAAGCATTTCAGGTGTTGTTTTTAAACTGAAAAAAATGTTGCGTTCTTCTTTTGGTTGTAAATTATTAAATTCTAAAAGTTTCCAGTTTTTATAATATGCTTTCGAGTTTGCAATGGTTAAAGGCAGATTGGTTTTTTCGGTAGAATCTTGTAATACTGTTTTGGTTTCGATAAAATTGGTATTGGAAGTTGCTAAATACGTACCATCATCATCAATATTTCGGGTAAAGGCAAAACCTTCCGTATCTATGTTTTTTTCATTATGATAGGTTCGGGTTTCTAAAATTTCAAAATTATTAGCTTTGTATTGGTGTTCATTATAAAACAAGTAAAGTTTCCCGTTGGTAACATACTCTTTTGGGTTTTTGTAACTTACAACTAATACCATTTCTTCATCTGGAACAGGTTCTCTATTTCGCTTTAAAATAAAATCTTCATCCATAGAAGCTACATCATTTGGTGTTTCAGAAATGTTGCTAATAGCAATTTTTTTAGGTCTGGTGGTTGGCGGTTTTCCGTTGTCATAATTGTTAGTTGCCCAAAGTTTTACTTCGTAGTCACCTGTTTTTTTATAAATGTGTTTTGGTGCTGGTTCTGTACTATAATTGCCATCGCCAAATTCCCAGAAATGGGTATAAAACGCTTTTGGTGCACCAGCTATTTGAAGTAAAGCAGGTGTTTCAGGCGTAAATAAAACGGCGTTTCCTGTAACGGTTGTTTTTATTGTTGCGGTTCTGGTAATGGTATCGTTAATCAGTTTTTGGGCTGAAGTGGATAGCGTACATGCAAAGAATAAGAATATGATGATGTATTTTTTCATTATACATGTTTGGTTTAGTTGTTTATAAATATACAAAAAGTGCTTACTTATTTTATAACATTAAAAAATGAGATGCAATCATAACCAAGTTTGCCCATAAAATAAATAGGACATAAACTATTAGAATTACTATAATGGCATTTCTTCTCATACTATTATATCAATTTTATGTTGTTTTTGTTACCCATTAAAATGAAAAAACCAGAAACTTGCGCTTCTGGTTTTTAATAAGTAGGTTAAAGAATTGAGCTAACCAAACATTAGTAGGAAATAAATATGTAGATTGTTTAAGGTAAATTGTTTATTATGGTTGTAAGTTGAGCTTCGGTAACCACTGCTGTTTCGCTTTCGGTAATTGTTATTACACCGTTTGCAACAATAGTTACTGCTTTTATAGCGTATTTCCAGTTGTCATTTTCTTCAGTTACAAAAATAACATGGCATTCTAAACCTATTGGAATTTGACCATAGTGTTCGCTAAATAAACCTGTTACAGGATCATAAGTGTCTAAATTTGCTAATCCGGTATCTTCACCATCATAAGATAGATAAACGGCAGAGTTGGTATTATCATAACCTGTTGGAACATCAACAAGAATAGTTGTTTTTGGTCTTGGGTCGCTGTAAAATCTATCAACGTTACTCCATCCAAAGCTATTTAAAAAGGCATAGTAACTGTTTCCTTCTGCGAAAACACCACCTTGTCCGTTAGCACCATCGCGTTTGTTTTCTGCCCATGCTAAATTGCCATCATCGTCAATAATACCATTCCAAAGAATCATATTATTATCTGCGCCACCTGTTAAGGCTGCTGGAATGATAAGTTGAAAGCCACAATTGGTATCTAAAGCAACACCATTTTGAGTAGCTTCTACAAAAAATTCGCCTCCTGAAATTAATAAGGCTTTATCACCGTTTGGCATAATGCCCATAGTTGGTTTGTTTGTGGTAAGCATGTTTCCTTTGTCAAACAATTCAATAAATTCTAAATTTACAGCACCAGTAACAGTATTTCCGTTTTTAGTTAAACAGTTGCCATTAATGGTTATTTCTACACCGTTTTCTGAGGTGAATGTTGTAGAGCCATCTTCTGCATTAAACTGAAAATTTTGAGTTATTTCTTCTAAAGCTTCTTCTTTTAAATTGTTAAATTCTTCTGCAGTTGCAGGAATAAGTAAATCGTCGTTGTCATTTTTTGTACAGCTTGTAAATACTAAAGCTGTTACTAAAAGTGTTCCTAAAATGTGTTTTAAATTTTTCATGATACATTGGGTTTTAAATTGTTATTCATTGTTATATAAACAGGGCAACTGGTTTGTTACCCTGTTTTGGTAATTTTTTTTATTTTTTTATTGTTGAGGTTGACTAATGATTATTTTAGATACAATAGCATCGCCAGATGAAACTAAAGCAATCATTTTATTAGCATAATCTTCAGAAGAAGCATAACCTTTTGCAGAGCCTGTTGCGGTTTCAACTTCCCAGAAATAATTTCTTTTAGTGTTTAACTCGCTTCTTAATACTAAGTAGCTTGTAATTTCTGTTCCTGTTACAACTTCGCCAGTACTTGAAAGTTTTATCATTTCTTGGGCACTTTCTAAACTAAGAGACGTTCCAGAATAAGTACTTTTTGTTGTTTCAACTTTCCACTCAAAAACTTGGGCAATGTTGTCTTTTGTAAGTGTTTCAAGGTTTGTTGTTGTGTTAAGGGTTTTGTTTTCATTTGTAGCATTTGTATTTAATATTGAAAAAGCTACTGTTGCGATAATTAAAATTGATTTTTTCATGATTTCTAATTTTTATGGATTAATTAATTTTTTTTGATTTGTAATTTTTGTTGTTACACCCTTATATAAAAACCATTTAAATTTTGTTACCCATTTATTTTAAACTTTTTTTAAATTAGCAGTAAATACAAGGGTTAATGAGCGAAAAAAAATTACACGAAGACCAGAAATACATTGACGGATTGCTGCAAAACAACTCCTTTATTATAGAAGCTATTTATGATAAATTTGCGCCAAAGGTTATTAATTATATTAAGCAGAATAGCGGAGATAGTGACCAAGCGCAAGATATTATACAAGACACTTTAATAACTATATATAATCAGGCAAGTGAAAAAAAATTGGAACTAACCTGCCCGTTTGATGCCTATTTCTTTTTACTGTGTAAACGCAAATGGTTAAATGTGCTAAAAAAAACATCCAATAAAGAGGTAACAATTAAAGAGGAAGTTTTATATAAAGGTGACGACGCTCAAGACCTAGCTTTTGAAACCGATGTATTTGGCGAAAAACAAGCCTTATTTACAGAAATGTTCAATAAACTAGGAACCGCTTGTAAAGATTTGTTAACGGCAACCTTCAAAATAAAATCGATGGAAGAAGTTGCTGAAAGTTTAGGTGTAACATACGCTTATGCCCGAAAAAAGAAATCGTTATGTATTGGTAAATTAACAGAGCTGGTTCAAGCATCACCAAAGTTTAACCTACTTAATAATTAACCATTATGGAAGAGCAAGATTATATATTATTTGAAAACTACCTTTTAGAAGCACTTTCTGAAGCCGAAAAAAATGCTTTTGAAACACGACTCAAAACCGATTCAAGTTTCAACGAAAGTTTTAATACCTATAAAGAATTATCATCATTTTTAGAGCATAAATTTAAAAATGAAGCCACTTCAACAGCATTTCAAAATAATTTAAAAAATATTTCAAAAAGCTATTTTGAAAAGCAAGATACACCTAAAAAAAGTATCAGTTTCAAACCTTGGCAATACGCTATGGCGGCTAGTGTTATATTATTAATAGGTATAACAATGTTTAATAAGTTGTCTAATCCTGTTTATAGCGATTATGCAAATTATGAAAGCATTAGTTTAACAGTAAGAGGTACTCAAGATGGGCTATTAAAAACTGCAGAAAATGCCTTTAATAAAAAAGATTTCGCAAAAGCGGAAGTTGCCTTTAAAGAACTATTATTAACTGATGAACAAAACACCGAATTACAATTTTATAGAGGTGTAACAAATATTGAATTAAACAATTTTGCCTTAGCAGATTGGTTGCTAAAAGGGTTGAAAGAAGGTAATTCGGTATATAAAAACAAAGCAACATGGTATTTGGCATTAAGTAAATTAAAACAGAAAAAAGAAGCTGCCTGTTTAGAAATTTTAAAAACCATTCCAGAAGATGCAGAAGATTATAAAGCAGCACAAAAACTAATTAAGAAATTACACTGAAACACTTCAATTCTAAATTAGCCTTTAAAAGTCACCATTATTAGTGGTGACTTTTTTATTTTTACCTCATGATAATTACAGATACTCACACCCATTTATATAGTGAAGCTTTTGATGAAGATAGGCATGAAATGATTAATAGAGCCATCAACCAAGGTGTTTCTAGATTTTTTATACCAGCCATCGATTCATCGTATACAGAGTCAATGCTTCAATTAGAAAAAGATTTTCCTCAAAACATATTTTTAATGATGGGTTTACATCCAACACATGTAAAAGAAAATTATAAAGAAGAAATACATCATGTTGAAGAGATGCTCGCAAAACGAAAATTTTATGCGATTGGTGAAATAGGTATCGATTTGTATTGGGATAAAAGTACTTTGAATATTCAACAAGCAGCTTTTAAGTATCAAATTCAACTAGCTAAAAAGTACAAACTACCAATAGTTATTCATTGCAGGGAAGCTTTTGATGAAATATTTGAAGTTTTAGAAACTGAAAAAGATGATGATTTATTTGGAATTTTTCATTGTTTCACAGGAAACTTAGAGCAAGCACACCAAGCCATATCTTATAATATGAAGTTAGGAATTGGCGGTGTTGCTACCTTCAAAAATGGAAAAATTGATCAGTTTTTAAATCAAATAAATTTAAAACATATTGTTTTAGAAACCGATGCACCTTACTTAGCACCAACACCCTACCGAGGAAAACGTAATGAAAGTGTATATATAATAAAGGTATTGGAAAAACTATCACATATATATAATGTATCTTTAGAAGATATTGCAAGTATAACAACTCAAAATTCAAAAGAAGTTTTTGGTATATAAAAAGCAAATTAAAATTTTAATTAAATGGTTAAACCTAACATTTTACTAATATATACTGGCGGAACTATTGGTATGATAAAAGATTTTAAAACAGGCGTATTAAAAGCCTTTGATTTTAAAACACTTTTAGATAAAATACCCGAATTGCAGCTTTTAGAATGTACCATTGAAACAGTTTCTTTTGATGAACCTATCGATTCTAGTAACATGAATCCTGAGTATTGGGTGCAAATTGCCGAAATAATAGAATCTAATTACAATACATTTGATGGTTTTGTAGTGCTTCATGGAAGTGATACCATGAGTTATACTGCTTCTGCATTAAGTTTTATGTTAGAAAATTTAGCAAAACCTGTGGTTTTTACAGGATCGCAATTACCAATTGGCGATTTAAGAACCGACGCAAAAGAAAATTTAATTACTTCCATTCAAATGGCATCTTTACAAGAAAACGAGAAGCCTATTATTAAAGAAGTTTGCTTGTATTTTGAGTATAAATTGTATCGCGCCAATAGAACAACTAAATTAAATGCAGAAAATTTTAAAGCATTTGCATCATTAAATTACCCCGAATTGGCAGAATCTGGTGTGCATTTAAAAGTTAATAATGATTATTTGTTTAAGCCAGATTTAGAAAAATCATTAATAGTTCATAAACATTTAGATACTAATATTGCGCTTATTAAGCTATTTCCTGGGATCTCAGAATCATTTTTAACAAATGTTTTAACAAATACAACCTTAAAAGCTGTAATTTTAGAGACATATGGTGCAGGAAATTGCACCACTGAAGCGTGGTTTTTGAACTTAATAAAGCAAACAATTACTAGAGGTGTACAAGTAATTAACATTACGCAATGCATTAGTGGAAGTGTAATGATGGGGCATTATGAAACTAGTAATCAATTGAAAATCATAGGTGTTGTTTCAGGTAAAGACCTAACAACAGAAGCTGCAATATGTAAATTAATGTATTTGTTGGGGCAAAACATTCAAGAAAAAGAATTCAAAAGAAACTTTGAAACATCACTACGCGGAGAAATGTCTTAAAATTAACCTTTAAAATTTTAGGGTTTAAAGTTTTTTTCGTTATTTGACCCCCTGTAATTAAGTACAATTAAAATAAAGAGAGGTGGCCGAGTGGTCGAAGGCGCACGCCTGGAAAGTGTGTATACCTCAAAAGGGTATCGAGGGTTCGAATCCCTTCCTCTCTGCTGTTATTTTTATTTTTTTATTGTATTTTTTTTATATCTTTAACACTTTAATTAACTAATAAAATTAAGATTTAGAACATGAAAAGATTATTTTCTATCCTTGCCATTACAGGAATGATGGCTTTTGGAACTGTTAACGCAACTACAAATGCAAACACAAGTACAGTTGCAACAACTGTAGCAAGTATGACGCAAGACGAAACTGCACAACCAGCAGAGGAACTTGGGTTTCATCAAGAATTAAAAAAGAGATTTATTGAAGGAGGTCCTGGATTTATGGGGATTGTATTATTATGTTTAATTCTAGGATTAGCTATTGCTATAGAGAGAATTATCTTTTTAAACCTTTCAACAACAAACACAAAAAAATTAACTCAAGAAGTTGAAGACGCTTTAGCTTCTGGTGGTGTTGAAGCTGCAAAAGAAGTTTGCAGAAACACAAAAGGTCCAATCGCATCTATTTATTACCAAGGTTTAGATAGAACAGATGAAGGTTTAGACGCTGTTGAAAAAGCTGTTGTAGCTTACGGTGGTGTTCAAATGGGACAATTAGAGAAAAACGTATCTTGGATTTCATTATTTATTGCATTAGCACCAATGTTAGGGTTCATGGGAACAGTAATTGGTATGATTCAAGCATTTGATAAAATTGAGGCAGCTGGAGATATGCAACCATCACTTGTTGCTGGTGGTATTAAAGTAGCACTTTTAACAACTGTATTTGGTCTTGTAGTAGCGATGATTCTTCAAGTTTTTTATAACTACATTATTGCTAAAATTGATAGTATTGTTAACGATATGGAAGATGCTTCTATCACGTTAATGGACTTATTAATTAGAAATAAAAAGTAATAATAAAATAAAAACAAATCATGGATTTACATAAAATACTAAAGTATTTCGCATACGCCTTTGGTATTATTGGTGCCATTTTAGCACTTTTAATAATGACAGGCTCAGACGGAATGATAGATAACATTTTATATGTTACCTACATTGTACTATTCGTTGTAATTGCGTTAATACTTATATATGTTGTAAAAGGCATATTCGCAGGGAATATTAAAAAGACATTAACAACAGTAGGATTGTTTTTAGCAGTTATCTTGATTTCTTACCTTATTTCATCTGGAACAGATTTAGATTTAAAACAATTTAACGATAAAGGTTTAGGTATTACTGAAGGAGTTTCTAAAAACGTAGGAGCAGGTTTATATGCATTTTACTTTCTTTCTGTTATAGCAATAGGAGCTACTCTACTATCAAGTATTAAAAAACTTTTAAATAAATAAGTTATGGCAAAAAGAGCAGCACCAGAGGTTAATGCAGGCTCCATGGCCGATATAGCGTTTTTGTTATTGATATTTTTCTTAGTAACAACAACTATTGAAACAGATGCAGGGATTAATCGTAAGTTGCCTCCAATAGAGGATAATAACGAAAACGTAGTTATTAAACAGAAGAATATATTCACTGTGCTTTTGAATGGTAAAGATCAATTGTTAGTTGAAGATGAACTAATGGAACTTAAAGATTTAAGAGCCGCAGCAATTGAGTTTCTAGATAATGGAGGTGATAGAACTTGTGATTATTGTCATGGTAAAAAAGACCCAGAGTCTTCAGACAATCCAGACAAAGCAATTATTTCATTAAAAAATGAGCGTGAAACAACTTATAAAACTTATATCGCAGTTCAAAATGAATTGGTTGCTGCCTATAATGATTTAAGAAACATTAGAGCGCAATCTCAGTATGGAAAATCTTTTGCTGAGATGGAAGCTAATCTTAATGATGTAAATTGGCCAGGAGATAAAGAAAAGTTAAAAGAGCAAGTTGAGAAAATCAAACTTGAGTATCCTCAAAAACTTTCAGAAGTTCAATAATTAAAATTTAACACATTATTATGGCTAAATTTAAAAAGAAAACAGGAGGCGAGATGCCAGCAATATCAACAGCATCGTTACCAGATATTGTATTTATGTTATTATTCTTTTTTATGGTGGCTACTGTTATGAGACAGAATACCTTAAAAATTGAGAATAATTTACCATATGCAGATCAGGTAGAGAAGTTAGATAAAAAAGACTTGGTTATGTATATTTATGCAGGTAAACCAAGTGCTAATTATAAGAATTATGGTACTGAAACCAGAATTCAACTTAACGATGATTTTGCAGATATTAATGATATCGCTCCTTTTATTGCAGCAGAACGCGCTTCTAAAAGAGAAGAATTAATACCATTTTTAACTACTGCTTTAAAAGTAGATAGCGATGCTAATATGGGATTAATAGGAGATATTAAGCAAGAATTACGAAAAGTTAATGCACTTAAAATAAATTACACAACCAAAAAAGGAAGTGTTTTTCAAAACAAATAATTTTATTTTCTTAATTTTATATAAAAGGCGTTTTGTAATTTCAAAACGCCTTTTTATTTTTATATAGCATCATACAATTAATTACATCAATCTTTATAAGTATTAAATTATTATTAATGAAATCTGTATATAAATATCTGTTTGTTATGTTTGGTGTTTTCTTGTGTTATTCGCAAGAAGATACGTTAAATATTGGTGATAAGCTTTATAAAGAAGATCAAATTTATATTAGTACAACATATAATTTGTTAGGAAATAAACCTAATAATGTTTCACAACAAGGTTTTTCAACAGGAATTCACTTTGGGTTTATTAAGGATATGCCTTTGAATACGGATAGAAATATAGCAATAGGGGTTGGTTTAGGCTATTCATTTAATTCGTTTAATCAAAATTTACTTATCTCAAAAGACAGTAATGATAATTTTGTTTATACTTTAATAGATGGTAGTAGTTATACTAAAAATAAATTTTCCAATCAGTTAATTGAATTACCTATTGAGTTTAGGTGGCGAACATCTACACCTACCGAATATAAGTTTTGGCGTATTTATACGGGTTTTAAGCTGGGATATGCAGTTTTTAGCTCATCTAAATACAAAGGTGATTTAGGCGCGTTTAAAGAGCGTAATATTGAAGATTTCAACAAGCTTCAGTATGGGTTAACACTTGCTGCGGGTTACAATACTTGGAATTTGTATTTATATTACGGTTTAAATCCTATATTTTCTAAAGACGCTACCTTAAATGGTAATACCATAGATGCTAATGCATTGAAAGTAGGATTAATATTTTACATATTATAATTATACTATAACCAATAAGTTACAAGTATTAACTGTGGTATAACACCAATAAAAAACCCCATAACTAATTCTTTGGTATTATGTGCTTTAGTATGCAATCTAGATGTAGCTACTGCGCCAGTAATTATGCTCATTAAGGCTAATATTCCTACTATGTTAATACTGAAATGGATACTTAAAATAATAAAAAACATAAATAATCCTGATACAGAAATGATGTGAATACTAGCTTTAAACCTTAAAACCGCTAGAAGCAAACAAGCCATTGTAGAGATTAGTATCCCAACAAAAAAGAAGTATAATTCAATTAAATCAGATTGCGATAGTATGCGAACTAAAACCAATAAAATGATTACACATTGTAGTGCCAAAGGGTAAATACGTTCATTAGTGGTTTTTAAATAAATAGATTCTACTTTGCCCAATGTTTTTAATAAAAAAAATATTAGAATGGGTAAAATTAAGGTAAGTATAGCTATTGATATAATTTTAGCATGCATAACCTCTTCTGTTATAAAACGAGGCGAAATATAAAAATAGAAAAGTACACCAAGTAGCGGCATAATTAATGGATGAAAAATATACGAGATACTCTTTAAAATGCGATCTATCATATTTTTTTGCGTAATCGTGCTACAGGAATATCAAGTTGCTCTCGGTATTTAGCAACTGTTCTTCTGGCAATTGGATAGCCTTTGTCTTTTAAAATGGCAGCTAAAGCGTCATCAGTTAGAGGTTTTTTCTTGTTTTCTTCCAGAATAACGGTTTCTAAAATTTTCTTTATTTCTCTTGTTGAAACATCTTCACCTTGGTCGTTTTTCATTGATTCAGAAAAGAACTCTTTTACTAATTTAGTGCCATAAGGTGTATCAACATATTTACTATTTGCAACCCTTGAAACTGTAGAAACATCCATTGAAATTTCATCAGCTATATCTTTTAAAATCATGGGTTTTAGGTTGCGCTCATCGCCAGTTAAAAAATATTCAGACTGATAATGCATAATAGCACTCATTGTAACAAATAAGGTTTGTTGGCGCTGTTTTATAGCTTCAATAAACCATTTGGCAGCATCTAATTTTTGTTTTATGAATATTACTGCATCTTTTTGTGAATTCGATTTGTCTTTTGAATCTTTATAGCCTTTAAGCATATCGTTATATTCTCTAGACACATGAAGCTCTGGTGCATTTCTACCGTTAAGCGTCAATTCTAATTCACCATCAATTATTTTAATGGCAAAATCTGGAACTACATGTTCTACAATTCTATTGTTTCCAGAATATGAACCACCTGGTTTTGGGTTTAAATGTTCAATTTCGTGAATAGCATCTTTCAATTGAATTTCAGAAATATCAAATTTTTGAAGTAATTTATCGTAGTGTTTTTTTGTGAATTGCTCAAAAGCATTATCAATAATTTCGATAGCTAATTCGGTATCTGGTGTTTTTTCTTTTCGATGTAATTGAATACTTAAACATTCTTGTAAGTTTCTTGCACCAACGCCTGCAGGATCTAATTGATGCACAATTTTTAAAACTTTGCCTATTTTTTCTTCTGTAGTATAAACACTTTGTGTAAAAGCTAAATCGTCCATAATATCTGGTAGTGAACGACGTATATAGCCACTTTCATCAACACTTCCAACTAAAAATTCGGCAATTTCGTATTCTTCATCATCAAGTCTGTAGGTGTTTAACTGATTTATTAAATGTTGTGTAAACGATGTTCCAGCAGCATAAGGCATCGTTTTATCTTCATCGTCGCTACTATAGTTATTGGCTTGTGTACGATAATCTGGTATTTCATCGTCGCTTAAATATTCATCTACATTTATATCATCGTTACCAATATTTTCAGAATCATCGTATTCATCATTTGTATTGTCAAAATCAGAATCATAATCACTGTCAATATCATCTTTTCCACCTTCTAGTGCGGGATTTTCTTCTAATTCCTGTTTTAAACGTTGCTCAAATGCTTGTGTTGGCAACTGTATCAATTTCATTAATTGAATTTGTTGTGGCGAAAGCTTTTGCGATAATTTAAATTGTAAATGTTGCTTAAGCATATTATGATTTGGTTTCTGTAAAAATATAAAACTATTTCTAAAAAAAAGACCTGTCAGGTTTTTAAAACTAGACAGGTTTAAAATATGAATTTTTTATTTAAAATTCGGCATTTTGAGGTGTTCTTGGAAACGGAATAACGTCTCTAATATTGCTCATTCCAGTAGCAAACATTACCAAACGCTCAAAACCTAAACCAAAGCCAGCATGTACTGCTGTACCAAATTTACGTAAGTCTAAATACCACCAAAGGTCTTCTTCAGGAATATTGATGACTGCCATTTTTTGTTTTAACACATCTAAACGCTCTTCACGTTGTGCACCACCAACAATTTCACCTATACCAGGGAATAGAATATCCATGGCGCGAACGGTTTTACCATCGTCATTCAAACGCATGTAAAATGCTTTAATATTTGCTGGGTAATCAAACAAAATAACAGGACATTTAAAGTGTTTTTCAACTAAAAAGCGTTCGTGTTCACTTTGTAAATCGGTTCCCCAATCTTTTATAATGTATTTGAATTTCTTTTTCTTATTTGGCGTACTATCACGAAGAATATCAATAGCTTCGGTATAACTTACACGTTTAAAATTGTTATCGGTAACGAAATTTAATTTTTCAATTAGCGTCATGTCGTTACGTTCGGCTTGTGGTTTTGCTTTATCTTCGTCCTGCAAACGGGCATCTAAAAACTCTAAATCTTCTCTATTGTTTTTTAAGATGTATTTTAGAACGAATTTCATAAAATCTTCGGCTAAATCCATATTGCCAGCCAAATCCATAAAAGCAACTTCGGGTTCAATCATCCAGAATTCAGCTAAATGCCGCGAGGTATTTGAATTTTCAGCTCTAAATGTTGGTCCAAACGTATAAACTTTACCTAACGACATGGCATAGGTTTCGGCTTCTAACTGACCAGAAACAGTTAAATTGGTTTCTTTTCCGAAGAAATCTTTAGAATAATCAACATTGCCTTCATCATTTAAAGGTGGTTTTTTAGTATCTAGATTGGTAACTCTAAACATTTCGCCAGCACCTTCGGCATCACTTCCTGTAATAATTGGTGTATGCACATAGTAAAAACCGTTTTCATTAAAATATTTATGAATGGCAAATGATAAAGCAGAACGTAAACGCATTACTGCACTAAATGTATTTGTTCTGGTGCGTAAATGCGCATTTTCTCTTAAAAACTCGAACGAGTGTTTTTTAGGTTGAATAGGGTAGGTTTCAGGATCAGAATCTCCTAAAACTTTCAATTCCTTTACTTGAATCTCTACATGTTGCCCTTTGCCTTGGCTTTCAACCAAATCGCCTTTTACATGAATTGCTGCACCTGTGGTAATGCGTTTTAAAAGCGTTTCATCAAAGCTTTCAAAATCAACTACACATTGAATATTATTTAGTGTAGAACCATCGTTTAAGGCAATGAATCTGTTTGCTCTAAAGGTTCTTACCCATCCTTTTATATCAACTTCAGAACTAACAAAATCTTTTGAAAGTAAGTCTGAAATAGTACGTTTTTGCATAAGTCTTAAAATTTATAATGTAAATATAAAGGTTTCGTAGATGAAAATTCAAATTCTAAAAACCAAATTCCAAAAGTTGTTGAAGATTGGAATTTGGCTTTTAAATATTGGAATTTTCTTCATCTGTTTCGTCTTCCTCTGGAATAATATTTATTGCAGGTTCTCTTAAAACTTCTTTATTCGCAATGCTACGTTCTAACGATAATAACAGAGAAGGAAGCAAAAGTAAGTTTGATAACATAGCAAATAATAATGTTGCCGAAACTAAAGCGCCTAAAGCTACTGTACCACCAAAACTAGAAATGGTAAATACTGAAAACCCAAAGAATAAAACGATGGATGTGTAAAACATACTTATACCTGTTTCACGAAGTGCGCCGTAAACGGATGTTTTAATTTTCCAGTTATTAGCTTGAAGTTCTTGCCTGTATTTTGCTAAGAAATGAATCGTATCATCAACCGAAATGCCAAAAGCAATACTAAATACTAAAATGGTTGAAGGTTTTATAGGAACGCCTAAATAGCCCATTAACCCCGCGGTTACTAAAAGCGGAATAAGGTTTGGTATTAGTGAAATAATAATCATTCTACCAGAACGGAACATATATGCCATAAACAACGCTATTAAAATAATAGCAAGTGATAGCGAAATTGCTAGGTTTTTAACCAAGTAGTTTGTGCCTTTTTGAAACACCAAAGCTTTACCAGTCATGGTAACCGCGTAGCGTTCTTTTGGGAAAAGTTTATTAATTTTGGTTTTAATATCTTCTTCAATACGCTCCATTTTATCAGTGCCAATATCTTTCATAAAGGTGGTAATGCGCGCATATTGGCCTGTACTATCTACAAAGTTTTTAAGCAAATCAACATCGGACGTTGAGTTTTTAGCATACGATAAAATAAAACTGTTTTCTTGTGATGTTGGTAATTGATAAAAATTAGTATTGCCGTTATAATAAGCTTGTTTTGAGTATTTAACCAAATCTACCACCGAAATTGGTTTTGATAACTCAGGAATTTCATTAATTAATTCCTGCAATTCGTCCATGCGCTTTAGCGTAGCAAGTTTCATAACACCTTGTTTGCGTTTGGTGTCAATCATAAACTCTAAAGGCATGATGCCGTTAAATTCATCTTCAAAAAAACGTATATCATTAACAAATTCAGAGTCTTGAGGCATATCTTCAATTAAACTTCCTGAAATTTTTATTTGATAAATACCAATAATGCTAACTATTAATAACACCAATGCTGTTGAATAAATAGCAATACGTTCGTGTTTTACCATACGTTCCATCCAGTTTACAAAACCACCAATCCAGCGTCTATTTAAATGCTCTAAATGGCGATCTTTTGGATAAGGTAAAAACGAATAAAGAATAGGAATGATAAGCAAACACAACATAAAAATACCTAAAATACTTAACGATGCAACAATGCCAAATTCTTTTAAAAGTGTGCTTTCAGTAAGGATAAACGTAGCAAAACCAGAAGCAGTAGTAACATTGGTCATTAACGTTGCATTACCAATTTTTGTGATAACACGTTGCAACGATTTTACTTTATTTCCATGCAGTTTTACTTCGTGTTGGTATTTGTTAATTAAAAAGATACAATTTGGAATGCCAATAACAATAATTAATGGCGGAATAAGTGCCGTTAAAACTGTAATTTCATAGTTTAAAGCGCCAATAATACCTAATGTCCACATAACACCAATGCATACAACAACCAAGGAAATTAAAGTAGCTCTGAACGACCTAAAAAAGAAGAAGAAAATAAGCGAAGTTACCAATAAAGCAGCCAATACAAACCACACAATTTCATCAACTATTAATTGCGCATTTAGGGTTCTAATATATGGCATGCCCGATACACGTACATCAAGATTGGTGGCTGTTTTAAAGGCTTCAATTTTTGGCACTAAATTATTGAGCACAAAATCTTTTCTAGCAGATGTGTTAACAATAGCTTTGTCAAGATAAATAATGGTTCTTATTGTTTTTGTTTTCTTATTGAATAAGAAATTATCGTAAAATGGGTATTTATTAAAAAGCTCATCTTCAAGCTTATTTATTTGAGAAATAGACGAGATTGAATCTTTAATAAAAGGTTCTAAACTAAATTTTTGTTGAAGCGTATCTTTTACAAGCTTTTGTAAGTCTTTAACAGATATAACTGTTTCAACTTCTTTGTATTTTTTGAAACTATCAGCTAATTTGTTCCAAGCATTAAGCTTTTCAACTGTTAATAAGGTACTATCTTTTACGCCTATAATTATTAGATTTCCTTCTTCGCCAAAGGTTTTTAAAAAGTTGTTGTAGGTAATATTTATTTCGTTGTCGTCTGGTAGTAGGTTTGCTTCGGTATTAGAAAAACGCATGTTTTTCCATTGCGTACTAAACAAAACGGTAATGACGATAATACTAACAAGAATCCCAATTTTATTACGTAAAATTAACCTTGCGATAACGTCCCAAAAATCTTTGGTAAAAAGTTTTAACATGCCTTAAATAAAAGTTGGGCAAAGGTAGAAAAAATGGCTGTATTACCTCATAAAGTCACGTTAAATGTAAATTTAAACGCAACATTATCGCCAATTTCTGGCAAGTGGTAAGCGCCGTAGCGGTAGGTAAAGCTTAAACCAAAACCAAATAGTAATTTGTTTATTTCAAAACCAGATTCTGTATAACCTTTTTTTAGAGAACCAAAGGTTACATTTTGGTGTCTTTCGGGTTCTTTTATATCGCCAATAGCGTAGCGGGTTATCAATACAAGTTGTGGTTTATATCTTTGCGTAATATTAAAAGGTTTTATGTAGTGTTTTAATTGAAGTGTAGCAAACTTATCAGAAAAAAACTCATTAAAAAACATGGTTTCAAAACTATTGGTTCCAGCCACCGAAAACCGTTGCATAATAGTTTCTTTGTTAATATTATTAGGATAGGCGTGGTATAAATGTGTTAAAGGAATATCGCCACTTGCCAAACCAGCTACTAAAGTAATTTCTGAAATGCTTTTACCTTTTTTTCCAATTTGATGAATGGTTCTAAAATCTAATTTTGAAAAATTTAAATCGCTTTTAAATACATCGGTAAAACTTTTGGTGTATTGTAAGGCAAACATTGGGAAATCATTATCTGTTTCTTTTGAAGTTGTTTCCGAACTTATACCATTTTTAAAAGGACGCCATTGTAAAGCTATTTTAGCAGTACTTAAATTAAATGTATTAAGTATGCTATTACTTGTTACAAATCCATAATTATAAGTTGGCTTTATGTAACTAGTTGAAATTTCGGAAACTACGTTTAAGTTGTTAGTGAATTCATGTTCAAGTCCAATAGTTTTTGTAACGTGTTGATGAAATAAATCGATATTTAATAACCTTGGTTCAAAAAATTGAAAAAACCGTTTGTCTGTTAAAAATTTAGTGCTTCCGGTTTCTTGTAAATCATCTGTATAAGAAAGTGTTAGCCAAGTATTTTTGTCTTCATTTAACCTAAAACTACTACCAATACTGTATTTAAAACGATCGTCTCTAAAACCGTAAACGGTGTAGCCATTTACACGAACACTTTTTGAAAATGCGTCGTTTGTAATGCCTCCTAAACCTGTTCGAATACCTTCAAATTGATTATATTTTATAAGATAGCGTAAATCAAAATTGAAGTATTTTGTTGGTATATAGCCATTGGCTAGTCCTTTTACAAAAACATTTTTTTTAATTGAATCTTGCGAAGGTTGTATTTTATTTTTATCAACAGATTGTGCCTGCAAGAACATGTTTGCAAAAAAAAGTAAACAAAGAAGCATGTTATTTTTAAACATACAAACACTAAATGGAATAAAAGATTTATAAAAAAAGCGACAAACTTGCCGCTTTATATTACACAGTCATAATTTCCTTTTCTTTAGCATCAAAAAGGTCATCAATCTTCTTAACGTACTTATCTGTTAATTGTTGTACATCAACTTCTGCATTCTTTTTTAAATCTTCCGATACATCGTCTGCTTTTTTAATATCATTATTTGCATCTTTTCTAGCAGAACGAACACCTATCTTAGCG
The DNA here is from genome assembly GCF_042675665.1 of Mariniflexile jejuense. Lineage (NCBI taxonomy): Bacteria > Pseudomonadati > Bacteroidota > Flavobacteriia > Flavobacteriales > Flavobacteriaceae > Mariniflexile > Mariniflexile jejuense. The sequence goes on along the minus strand of NZ_JBHTJI010000001.1, from coordinate 1,069,220 downwards.
TCTTCAGCTTCAGCTTTTGCTTGTTTAGCTAAATCACGACGGCGTTCTTCAGTTAAAGGTGGTACATTAATTATAATAACATCGCCATTATTCATTGGGTTAAAACCAAGATTAGCAATTTGGATGCCTTTTTCAATTTCTTGAATCATCTTTTTTTCCCATGGTTGTACTGTAATAGTTCTACCATCTGGCGTATTTATATTGGCAACTTGAGCTAGTGGTGTTTGGGCACCATAATAGTTTACCATCACGCTTCCTAGCATAGCAGGACTTGCTTTTCCAGCACGTATATTTACAAATTGCTTTTCTAAATGCTTAATAGCATTTTCCATGGATTCTTTTGCGGTATCTAATATAAATTGTATGTCTTCGTTCATAGCTTCAAACTTTTTTCAATGAATTACTCAAAAATCACGTCAAATTTAAATGTTTACTTCGGTGCCAACTTTTTCGCCAGAAACAACTTTTAGTAAATTTCCTTTTTTATTCATATCGAATACAATTATTGGAAGTTGGTTTTCTTGACTTAGTGTGAACGCTGTAGTATCCATAACTTTTAAGCCTTTTCTTAAAACATCATCAAACGAAATAAAGTTGAATTTAACAGCAGTTGTATCTTTTTCTGGGTCGGCATTATAAATACCGTCAACACGAGTTCCTTTTAAAATAACATCGGCTTCAATTTCTATGGCGCGTAAAACAGCAGCAGAATCTGTTGTGAAATAAGGATTTCCTGTACCACCACCAAAAATTACAACACGACCTTTTTCTAAATGGCGCATAGCTTTTCGGCGAATAAAAGGTTCTGCAACTTGATTTATGTGAACAGCAGATTGTAATCGTGTAGGTAATCCAGTATCTTCCAATGCACTTTGTAATGCTAAACCATTTATAACCGTAGCAAGCATGCCCATATGGTCTCCTTGTACTCGATCCATACCATTACTTGCTCCAGCAACACCTCTAAAAATATTACCACCGCCAATTACAATGGCTACTTGTACGCCTTTATCTGTTATGGCTTTAATGTCTTTTGCATATTCTGCTAAACGTTCTGGGTCAATACCGTATTGGCGATCTCCCATTAAGGCTTCGCCAGATAGTTTAAGAAGTATTCTTTTATATTTCATGTGTAGTTTTTGAAAGTGACGCAAAATTACATAATTTTTTGTTGTTTACCGAAGTCCATTTTGTCAAAAAATTTTGAACTGAGAAAATATGCCAATATTTTAATTATTGATGGCTGTTTATAGGCAAAAAAAAACCACTATTTTTAAAGTAGTGGTTTTGTATTAAAATATCTGTTTATAGGAATTTAGTATTATCCTAAAGCAACACGTTTAAATCCAGCAATAGCAACATCGCCGTAAGATGCAACATATTTAGCAACATTTATTTTGTCATCTTTAATAAAGTTTTGATCTAATAAACATTGTTCTTGGTCTAAAGTTGTGTTATCAGAAATGAAACGCTCAATTTTACCTGGTAAAATTTTGTCCCAAATTTGTTCTGGTTTACCTTCAGCTTTTAATTGTGCTTTTGCATCTTCTTCAGCCTGAGCTAATACTTCAGGTGTTAATTGTGCCATAGAAATGTATTGAGGTACATTTTTAAGTGTTTTGCCTAAGCGAGCAAATTCTTCATTATCTTTTTCAATAACAGCAATTCTTGCTTCTAGTTCTGAAGCGATGAAAGCTGCATCAAAATCTTTGTACGATAATGTAGTTGCACCCATTGATGCTACTTGCATAGCAACATCTTTAGCTAACGTTTCGGCATTTTTTACATTAGCTGTTAAACCTACTAAAGCGGCTATTTTGTTAATGTGAACATAGCTACCTACGTAAGCTGCTTCTAATTTTTCAAAAGCATTGATATCTAATTTTTCACCTATAACACCAGTTTGCTCAATTAATTTATCAGCAACTGTCATACCTCCAAAATCAGCAGCTAAAAGCTCTTCTTTTGTGTTGAAGTTAAATGCTAAATCTGCTAATTCGTTTGCTAAAGCAATAAAGTTTTCGTTTTTACCAACAAAGTCAGTTTCACAACCTAAAACGATTGCTACACCTACTGTATTGTCTGCATTTACTTTAGCAATTGCAGCACCTTCAGAAGACTCGCGATCTGCTCTGTTAGCTGCCACTTTTTGACCTTTTTTACGTAAAACTTCAATAGCTTTATCAAAATCGCCTTCAGCTTCAACTAATGCTTTTTTACAATCCATCATTCCTGCACCAGTAGACTGTCTTAGTTTATTAACGTCTGCTGCTGTAATTTTTACTGTAGATTCCATATGTTTTTTAAATTTAAAAAAGTCGTTCAAATATTCCTGTAAAGAAAATAATTAAACGACTTATTTGTATTGTGAAATTGTTAATTATTCTTCCTCGTCGGTAACAACTAATTTAGAAGCACGTTTTTTTGTTGGTGCTACTGCTTCGTCATCATCTTGGTCTGTATCTTTATCAGATTTTCTGTCTGCTAAGCCTTCAGCAATAGCAGCTGTAACATAAGATAATACTTTATCAATAGATTTAGAAGCGTCATCATTTGCAGGTATTACATAATCAACTTGACGTGGATCAGAGTTGGTATCAACCATTGCAAAAATAGGAATGTTTAATTTTTGAGCTTCTTTTATAGCAATGTGCTCACGTTTAATATCAACTACAAATAATGCACCTGGTAAACGTGTCATGTCTGCAATTGATCCTAAGTTTTTTTCCAACTTAGCTCTTAAACGATCAACTTGTAAACGTTCTTTTTTAGAAAGCGTCATGAAAGTTCCGTCTTTCTTCATTCTATCAATCATAGCCATTTTTTTAACAGCTTTTCTAATAGTAACAAAGTTAGTTAACATACCACCTGGCCATCTTTCAGTGATGTAAGGCATGTTAATTGCTCCAGATTTTTCAGCAACGATATCTTTTGCTTGTTTTTTTGTTGCAACAAATAAAATTTTACGACCAGAAGCTGCAATTTTAGCAAGTGCTGCTCCAGCTTCATCAATTTTAGCTGCTGTTTTGTAAAGGTTTATGATATGGATGCCGTTACGCTCCATGTATACGTAAGGTGCCATGTTTGGATCCCACTTACGTGTAAGGTGACCGAAGTGTACACCTGCTTCAAGTAATTCTTTTACTTCTACTGCCATTTTTTAATAGTTTACGTTCTGTTGATTAGCAATGTTCCTTTTTAGCTTATGCTTTAGGCTTCATTTAGATGCTTAACTAAATCCTGACTTTTTGAGTCATGGACAACAATAACTGAGTTAAATTTTTTAATTGTGTTGAAATAAATTCAACAATAATATTAACGTTTAGAGAACTGGAATTTTTTACGCGCTTTTTTCTGACCGAATTTTTTACGCTCTACCATTCTTGGATCTCTTGTTAATAAACCTTCTGGTTTAAGTGTCAATCTGTTTTCAGCATCCAATTCGCACATAGCGCGAGAGATAGCTAAACGAACAGCTTCAGCTTGACCAGTGATACCACCACCTAATACATTTACTGTAATATCAAAGTTGCTATCATTGTTAGTCATAACTAAAGGTTGCTTTACTTTATACTGTAAAGTTGCAGTAGGGAAGTAAGCAGTTATGTCTTTTTTATTAATCGTGATGGCTCCGGTTCCTGAAGCTACATACACACGAGCAACAGCCGTCTTTCTACGGCCAATTTTGTGAATTACATCCATTATTTGAATTCGTTTAAGTTAATTGTTTTTGGTTTTTGTGCAGCATGTGCATGCTCTGTACCAACAACAACGGTAAGGTTACGGAATAAATCTGCGCCTAATTTGTTTTTAGGTAACATTCCTTTTACTGATTTTTCTACCACTCTTGATGGGTCTTTCCCAAACAATTCTGTAGCAGTTAAACTTCTTTGACCACCTGGATAACCTGTGTGACGAATGTACGTTTTATCGTTCCATTTGTTTCCGGTTAAGTTGATTTTTTCTGAGTTGATAACAATTACGTTATCACCACAATCAACGTGTGGTGTGAAGCTAGGCTTGTGTTTACCTCTTAAAAGTTTTGCAACTTTTGAAGCTAAACGGCCCAAAGACTGTCCTTCAGCATCAACTAAAACCCACTGCTTATCTGCAGTTGCTTTATTGGCTGAAATTGTTTTGTAGCTTAATGTGTCCACGTTATTAATTATTTTTTATTAAACATTCCTCTTTCAAAAAGAGTTTGCAAATGTACGATAATCTGTTTGATTACCAAATAGTGAGTAACTTTTTTATTGTCTATTAAAAATATAATGATAATCAAGGGTTTAGAAAGTTTGAAAAAAAGGGTATTAAAGGCATTAGATAGGATGAAATATGCCGTTAATTTTTTATGTTTTTTAATGAATGTTGCCATTTATATTTTTTTAGTTTATTCAAGTTAAACTTTAATTAATACTTATTATCACTTGCAAAAAATTCAACCCATTATTGTGATTAAAAGGGATATAATGTTTAAGAACCGATTTTTGTGTATTTTTGCAGCGTGAAGCAAGAGTTAAAACTTTCAGATTGGTTACCTACCACAAATAAAGAGGTGAAAATACGCGGTTGGGATGCGCTAGACGTTATTCTGTTTAGTGGTGATGCTTATGTGGATCATCCCTCTTTTGGACCTGCAGTAATTGGCCGTATTTTAGAAAGTTATGGCTTGCGTGTTGCCATTGTACCACAGCCTAACGTGAATGATAATCTTCAGGATTTTGTAAAGTTGGGTGCGCCAAAATTATTTTTTGGAGTTACCGGTGGTTGTATGGATCCCATGATTAGCAATTACACAGCAAGCAAAAAGAAGCGTGATAAAGATGCTTATACGCCTAATGGTGATATTGGTTTCAGACCTGATTATGCTACTACAGTATATTCTAATATTTTAAAAGAAAAATGGCCCGATGTGCCTATTCTAATTGGTGGTATTGAAGCGTCGTTGCGTCGTGTTACACATTATGATTATTGGAGTGATAAGCTGATGCCTACCATTTTAGAAAGTTCGAAAGCAGATATGTTGGTATATGGCATGGGCGAACAGCCTTTACGTGAAGTGGTGCGATTGCTACAAAAAGGCGTGCCTTTTAAAAACATAAATACGGTACTACAAACCGCTATTTTGTTGGATAATGAAGCCGATATACCAAAGAATAGTAATTGGGAAGATGTAGAAATTGTTTCGCATGAAAAATGTTTGAAAGATAAAAAAGCCTATGCTTCTAACTTTAAAACCATAGAACAAGAGAGTAATAAACTGGCTGCAAGACGAATTTTTCAAAAAGTTGGAACTAAAACGTTGATGATCAATCCGCCATTTCCAACCATGACCGAAGATGAAATTGATGCGTCTTTTGATTTGCCCTACACAAGGTTACCTCACCCAAAATATAATAAGCGCGGACCTATTCCTGCTTATGAAATGATTAAGTTTTCCATCAACATCCATCGTGGGTGTTTTGGTGGCTGTAGTTTTTGCACAATTTCAGCGCATCAGGGTAAATTTATTGCAAGTAGAAGTCAAGAATCTGTATTACGTGAAGTGGATACTGTTGCAAACATGCCCGATTTTAAAGGTTACTTAAGTGATATTGGTGGACCAAGTGCGAACATGTATAAAATGAAAGGAAAAATACAGTCTATATGCGATAAGTGTGTAGCGCCTTCATGCATTTCTCCTGTTATTTGTAGTAACCTTGATACATCGCACAAACCTTTGACCGAATTATATAGAGCGGTTGATAGTCACCCAAAAATTAAGAAATCATTTATAGGAAGTGGTATTCGTCATGATATGTTAGTGCCTGAATTCAATAAAAATGCCGACCCAAAAGAGTTGGATGATTATACCGAAGAGGTGATGACAAAGCATATTTCTGGTAGATTAAAAGTAGCACCAGAACATACCAGTGACCCTGTTTTGAAGTTGATGCGGAAACCCTCGTTTTCTTATTTCCATAAGTTTAAGGAACGTTTTGATAAAATTAATATTAAGAAAGGCTTAAACTTGCAGTTGATTCCTTATTTTATATCGAATCACCCTGCCTGTGAAGCGGAAGATATGGCGAATCTTGCTGCCGAAACCAAAGATATGGGCTTCCAGCTAGAGCAGGTTCAAGGGTTTACACCAACACCCATGACGGTTGCTACTGTTATTTATTATAGTGGTTACCACCCCTACACGCTTAAAAAAGTAAATACGCCCAAAACACAAAAAGAAAAAGATGAGCAACATCGTTTTTTCTTTTGGTATAAAAACGAAAATAAAGATTGGATACGTAAAACCTTAAATAAATTAGGACGCCAAGATTTATTGAATGTACTCTTACCCGAAAATGATAAATGGCGTAAAAACAAACCAAGTGGTGAAGCGAAGCATACGTTTGATGATGCTATTCCTTTTAATCAGCGAAAAAATAAAGCTAAGTTTAGGAGTAAAAAGCGATAGTTTTTAAATAGCTTCTCCAAAAGTTATTAAATTATTGTCAGGATCAAGTAAGGAAAACTCTTTTTGTCCCCAAGGTTTTATTTGTAAATGTCCAGCAGGATGGATGCTTATTCCTTTTTCTAAAAATGAATTGTAAAGCGTATCAATGCTATTGGTACGAATGTAAAGTTGTCCATAATTTTCTTTAGGGTTAAGTGCTTTGTATTCAAAAAAATGGATTTGTATATTATCTTTTTCAATCATTAAATACCCGTCAAAATCGGCACTTCCAAACACTTTAAAACCTAATTTGGTTACATAGTAATTTTTAGTAACTGTTTTGTTTCGCATTGGAAGTTTAGGATGGATTGCGGTTAGCATATTTAATTTTTGTTAAATTTTTCAACATTCTCATTAACTCTAAATTTCACAATACGCGTTATTAAATCGAAAGGAAGTGGTGCATCAATAGGAAATTGAACAGAGCCTTTTCCTTGTTTGTAGCCTTTTAATTCTTCCGCAAATGCGATATGCCCTGTTGGGGTAGCATAAAAACCAATATGCTTTGCATAAGCGGCAAAATAGACAAGTGGTTTTTTGTGTGTTTTGTAAGCGGGCATACCATAAGAAATGGACTCTACAACATCAAGTGCATTATCAAGTATGATTTTTCTAATCGTATTTAGTTTTTCCTGTATTTCAGAAGAGAAATTATTAATATAATCATCAACTGTTTCAATAGTTGTATTCATAATAATTAAATTAACACGGTTAAAATTGTTGTTTACATTAATAAAGGCTTACAAATTAGCTTTAATTTGTTCAATTAGTTTTGCGCAATCAGTTTCAGAAAGTTTAGTTAAGTTTGGGTTCATTTCAAAAACACCTCCAAATTTATAGCCATCTTTATATTTAGGTACAATATGCATGTGTAAATGCGATAAGGTATCTGAAAAAGCACCGTAATTTATTTTGTCTGGGTTAAATGCTTTTGATATGGCTTTACCAACCGTTGCAACATCTTTCATAAAAGCATTGCGTTGTTCGTCATTTAATTCATGAAATTCTACTGCATGATTATTGTAAACTACATTGCAGCGACCTGTGTAAGATTGCTCTTTAAACAGGAATAATTGCGAAACCTCTAAATCGCAAATTTTAATCATTAAACTATGTAATGTGTCGTTGTTTTGACAGTATAGACATTCTGAAGTTGGTGATGGCATAATATGGTTTTGTGTTTTATTTAGGTTGAAAATTAGTTGAAAAATTGAATGTTTTTTTAGATGAAATTAATGTGCTTCTAACCAGTCGTTACCAACGCCTAAATCTACATCTAAAGGCACTTCCAGTTTGTAAGCATTTTCCATTTCGGTTTTAACAAGGGTTTTGATGGTGTCTAATTCAGGCTTGTAAACATCAAAAACCAACTCATCATGTACTTGCAATAGCATTTTAGTTTTAAAGTTTCCGGCTTGAAGTTTTTCGTAAATTTTAATCATTGCCAATTTAATAATGTCTGCTGCACTACCTTGTATAGGTGCGTTTACAGCATTACGTTCGGCAGCTCCACGAACTACAGCGTTTCTAGAATTGATATCGTTTAAATAACGACGTCTGCCCAAAACGGTTTGTACATAGCCATTATCGCGCGCAAAATCAATTTGTTCACTAATGTATTTACGTAGTTTTGGGTAGGTTTCATAATAGGTGTCAATTAGTTCTTTAGATTCACTTCGCGATAAATCGGTTTGATTACTTAATCCAAAAGCTGAAACACCATATATAATACCAAAATTTACGGTTTTAGCATTGCTACGTTGTTCGCGCGTTACGTTTTCTATAGGCACATTAAAAACTTTTGAAGCTGTTGAGGCGTGAATATCTTCACCGTTTTTAAAGGCTGAAATCATGGTTTCTTCATTACTTAAAGCAGCAATGATGCGTAATTCTATTTGCGAATAATCGGCAGCTAGTAACACATAATCTTCGTTTCGCGGAATAAATGCTTTACGTACTTGTCTTCCTCTTTCGGTACGAATTGGAATATTTTGAAGGTTCGGGTTGTTACTTGAAAGTCGCCCAGTTGCTGCAACAGTTTGCATATAATCGGTATGCACTCTGCCTGTTGATGGCTCTACTTGTGTTGGTAATGCATCTACATAGGTACTTTTTAGTTTCGATAAACCTCTAAAATCTAATATGTGTTGAATAATAGCGTGGTCTTTGGCTAGGTAACTTAAAATATCTTCGGAAGTGGCGTATTGTCCTGTTTTTGTTTTTTTAGGTTTATCCACTAATTTTAATTTATCGAACAAAATATCACCTAGTTGTTTTGGAGATGCTATGTTGAATTCTTCGCCAGCTTCTGCATAAATTTTTGTTTCCAAAGATTTGATGTCTATTTCTAGCTGTTCTGACAAAGTATTTAAAAAGTTTTCATCTAAATTAATACCTTCCAATTCCATAGCTGCCAATACACGAAGCAACGGAACTTCTATTTCATCAAATAGTTTTTGGGTATTGGCTTCGCCTAATTCTTTTTCAAAATGTTCTTTTAATTGAAGCGTAATATCGGCATCTTCAACAGCATATTCTGTTTGTTTATCCAATGCAACATCGCGCATGGTTATTTGGTTTTTGCCTTTTTTCCCGATTAATTCTTCAATTGAAATAGGTGTGTAGTTCAAATACGTTTCCGCCAGTACATCCATATTATGACGCATGTCTGGGTTAATTAAATAGTGTGCCAACATGGTATCGAACAGTTTTCCTTTTACTGTTACATTGTATTTAGCCAACACTTTTATATCATATTTTAAATTCTGACCAATTTTTTCAATGGTTTCGCTTTCGAAAAACGGACGCAATTGTTCTATTAATTCTTGTGCTTCGTCTTTATTTTCAGGAAAAGGTAAATAAAAGCCTTTACCAACTTCCCAAGAAAAAGCAATGCCAACCAATTGTGCTGTAATTGGGTTAATATTGGTAGTTTCAGTATCAAAACAAACACTTGTTTGGCTCATTAAGTTTTTAATAAACAGTTTGGTTGCCATACCCGAGGCTACACTTTGGTAAAAATGCGATGTTGTTTCGGCTGTTTTACGTGTAAATGTGTTTTCTTTTGGCGCTTCCGCGGAAGAAATATCTCCTCCAAATAAGGAAAATTGTCCAGCTCCAGCCGATTTTGTTTCTTTTGGAGTTGCTTTGGTTTCTGTGTTTTCAGAAGTAGTTTCGCTTGCATTTGAAACAGCTTCAACCGAAAATGTTTTTTCAAAGTTTGAAAGTAATTGACGGAATTCTAACTCCATAAAAATTTCGGTAACCTTAGGTAAATTGGGTTGGTCTAATTCAAAATCTTTCGCATCAAATGTTACAGGAACATCTAGCATAATGGTTGCTAGTTTTTTTGAGAGCAACCCTAATTCTTTAGCACCTTCAATGTTTTCCTTCATTTTACCTTTTAATTCATGAGTGTTTGCTAAAAGGTTTTCCATACTGCCATATTGTGCTAAAAACTTTTTAGCAGTTTTTTCACCAACACCTGGTAGCCCAGGAATATTATCACTACTATCACCCATCATTCCTAAAAAATCTATTACTTGTAATGGGTTAGTTACTTCAAATTTTTTCTTAACTTCTTCAATTCCCCAGGTTTCATAACCACCACCAAAAACGGGGCGATACATAAATATATTTTCTGAAACTAGTTGTGCAAAATCCTTGTCGGGCGTTACCATAAAGGTTTTGTAACCTTCCTTTTCTGCTTGTTTTGAAAGCGTTCCAATAACATCATCGGCTTCATAGCCTTCCTTCACCATTATAGGAATGTGCATTGCTTTTAAAATATCTTGGATGTATGGTACTGCAATTTTTATTGCTTCTGGTGTTTCATCGCGGTTAGCTTTGTAAGCTTCAAACATTTCTACACGGTCGGCACTTCCGCCTTTATCAAAACAAACTGCTAAATGATCTGGTCGTTCACGTTTTATAACATCTAAAAGCGAGTTCATAAAACCCATAATGGCCGATGTATCTACACCTTTAGAGTTGATTCTTGGGTTTTTTATAAAGGCATAGTACCCACGAAAAATTAAAGCATAAGCATCTACTAAAAATAGGCGTTTTTGATCGGACATTTTTGAAATATTAAATTGAAACAACCAAGTCATCTTGAGCGCAGTTGAAAATTTTTTATAAACCATTTACTTTAAATATGTTCTCGACTGCGCTAAAAAAGACAAGAAACCAAAACTACAAAAACTATTCTTTGATTTAAGGATTAAGGGTTGTGATTGATAATTTTTTTTACCCATTGCCAAAAATTTATTACCAAAAACCCAATAGATAGTACATAAATGTTTAACAGTTTGATAAGAAAAACAGCAAATGAAATTAGTAACTTTACCAATTAATTTGAAATTTATGCTTCGTTGGATTATTTTCCTAGTCATTTTTACAATTGTTGATGTTTATGCTTTTCAAGCATTTAAAACGGTTTCAAAAAATAATTGGCTTCACATTTTATATTGGCTTATAGCTGTTTTGGTAGTTGGCAATTTTGTATACAATTTTTATGGATTTAACAGAAGTAATGGTTTTACTGTAGCCAATTCGTATGCTATTGGGTTTCTTATAGCAATTACAATTCCTAAAATGATTCTTCTTTTAGGTATGCTTGCCGAAGATATTTTTAGAGTACCACAAGCTATTTACCGTTATTTTACCGAAGGCGAAACGGCTAAAGGCAATTACTTCCCGTCGCGTAGGCAATTTGTAAGTCAAATAGCAATGGGTTTAGCAGCTATTCCATTAGCATCTGTTTTGTATGGTATTTACAAAGGAAAATACAATTTTAAAGTTTTAAAATACACCTTAACTTTTGAAGATTTGCCACAGGCTTTTGATGGCTATAAAATAACCCAGATAAGTGATATACACTCAGGAAGTTTTGATGATGTTGAAAAAGTAAAATACGCTGTAAACCTAGTGAATGAACAACAAAGTGATGTGATATTATTTACAGGCGACATGGTGAACAACAAAGCAGAGGAAATGCATCCATACCTAGATGTGTTTAATAAGCTTTATGCTAAAGACGGTAAATTTTCTGTATTAGGAAATCATGACTATGGCGATTATGTAACATGGGATTCTGAAGCTGCAAAACACCAAAATTTAGAAGATTTAAAAGCAATACAAAAACAAATAGGATTCGATTTATTGTTAAACGAACATCGCTATATAGAAAAAGATGGAGAAAAAATTGCGTTACTAGGTGTTGAAAATTGGGGAACAGGCGGTTTTAAACAAGCAGGCGATTTAAAAAAAGCAGCGCAAAACATAAAAGCAACCGATTTTAAAGTTTTAATGAGTCACGATCCAACACATTGGGAAAAGAAAGTTGTGAATGATGATTACCATTATCATTTAACCTTAAGTGGGCATACTCATGGTATGCAATTTGGTATAGAAATTCCTGGATGGTTTAAATGGAGTCCAGCAAAATGGCGTTACAAATATTGGGCAGGCATTTATAATAATATGGGTCAATACATAAACGTAAACAGAGGTTTTGGGTATTTGGCATTTCCGGGTCGTGTAGGTATATGGCCAGAAATAACAGTAATAGAACTTAAAAAAGGAACAAAAGCTACTTAGCATTTCTCTTTTTATATGTTATTTTTTATGTTTAAATTTACAATAATGCATTATAAATACCGTGTTTATTGATATATTCGAAAAATTGCGTAGGTTTGTATAGTACATTTGACTAATAAACAATAAAGTATGTCAAAATTTGGGGAACTTATTGATGTTGAAATTCCTGTTCTGTTAGATTTTTTTACAGATTGGAATGATCAATCTACCGATATGCATGCCGTTTTAAGAGATGTGGCAGCTGCACTTGGCGATAAAGCTAAAGTTATAAAAATTGATGTTGAAAAAAATGCAGAACTAGCCGAAGCATTGCGGGTTAAAACATTGCCAACATTAATAATTTATAAAGATGGCGAGATGAAATGGCGCCAAAGTGGCGAGTTAGATGCCAATACACTTATTGGTATTATTCAAAAATATGTTTAATAATATTTTGGTTTCTGTCTTTAAGGTGAAAAAGCAATCGCCTTATATATATTGACTAGATGCTGATGGGTTGGTTATAAAGCTTCAAACGAAAACCCTTTTTTGCTAAAATATTCTAATACTTTAGGTAATGTATATTGCATGTTCTTTGATGCTTTAACACTATCATGAAACACTACAATACTACCGTTTGTTGTATTTGAAATTACGTTTTTTAAGCATGTTTCTTTAGGAACATCTTTATCCCAATCAAAGGATAAAACATCCCACATTATAACTTTGTAATTTAATTCTAATAGTTTTTTACCCTGTTTTGGAGTAATTTGACCGTATGGCGGGCGAAATAGTTTGACGATTACAGAATTTGGAACTTTAGTATTAATTACCTTTTCAGCTTCAGCAATATTTTCTAGATAGTCTTTTGCTTTTGTTTTCCAGCCCTTTATATGGTTTTGAGTATGGTTGCCAATGGCATGACCTTCTTCAATTATATTTTGAAATATATCTGGATGCTTTTCAATATTATTACCAATACAGAAAAAAGTAGCTTTGGCGTTGTACGCTTTTAAGGTGTTTAATGTCCAATTTGTAATTTCTGCTGTTGGACCATCATCAAACGTTAGGTAAATAAGCTTATTATTAGTTGCAATGTCCCAAACATAGTTTGGGAACATTTTTTTTGCAACTAATGGTGTTTTTACAGGTGTTAAGGTCATGCCTTATTCGGTTGTGAAATCGATAGTACTATCGGTTTCAGGAATATCTAATTCTGTTCTAGGAGTTTGTTTGTCTTTTGATGAATCGCCGTAAAAATGCTTAAATAACATCAAATGATTATTAAAAATAGCACCTTCTGTTTCAGCAAACTTAGGATCGTATTTCACCAATACATTCAATAAACCTTTATAACGTTCAATATCTGTATAAATATCTTCAAATAAACGCTCTTGGTTTTCGGTTTTAAGTTTACTGTAATATGTTAAATTCTCTTGGTATTTTTTAGCAACTTCTTTAAATAGTTTTTGTGCTTTTTGTTTGTTGCCAACTTCATAGTATCCGCTAACATAAGGTTCTAAAAGCGTATAGTAACCAAAATATTCTACAGGCATATTAGTCATGGCAATATCTGCAATGTTTTCAGCTTTGTCTAACTTCTTTTCGGTTAGTAATTGTTCCATTAATCGGGCTAAATTACCTCTGTATGTTATTGAGTTTTTACGTGTTTCTGGGTCGTGATAAATATCGCCACCGCTATTACCCCAATCCCATTTTTTAACTTTTTTGTACATAAGCTCGCTATCTACACGTCCCATGTCAAACGGGTTTGCTTTATCTACAGGTGTTTTGATTGGTACTAATTTGTAGCACATACCATCTAGCTGTAGGTAATCTTTCATCCAAATATAATCGTCGTCACCAAAGCTTCCACCAGTGAAATATATAGGGCGTTTCCAATCGTTATTGGCAACAATATCAAGCATTAAAAGACGGTTTTTGTATAATGCACCACCTGTTACTTTAATGTTTATTTCAGATACAATTTTATTGGCATCTTTTGGGTTTACAATACCATATTTTAAAACATTTTCTTTGTTTACAGGAATTCTTAAAAATTCGGTAGGCAAATAACTAGCTTCTAAATCTTGTTCTCTAACTTGAGATACATCAACTCCTTTTTGTTCTAAAATGTATTTGTATTTCGTTTTAGGGTTATTGCTTGCAACAAAGTCTAAAAACTGTTTTACCTGTAATGTGTCTTTAACAACAGGTTCTATAATGATATAATCATTAGTGCCATATTTATATAAATCGTGTGTTAATTGCGAAGGAATTGGGTCGCTTTCATACGCTTTACGTTTCATTTGGTCTATATACCAATCGGTTTGAAATAAGCTGGTGTTTACCACACGCACATCGGTTCTATAACCTTCAATTTCTTGAGCATACCATAGTGCGAAGGTATCGTTGTCTCCAATAGTGAACAAAATACCATTTTCGGCACAGGAATCTAAATACATTTTAGCCATAGATTTGGCGGTGTATTTGTCCGAACGGTCGTGGTCGTCCCAATTGTTTGCAGCCATAATACCAGGTACTAAAACCAAACAAATAATAGAAATGGCAGGTGCTAAAAGTTTAGGTGATATGAATTTTTTTAAAGCATCAAATAGTGCATATACACCAAAGCCAATCCAAAGTGCAAATACGTAAAACGAACCAACTACCGAGTAATCACGCTCGCGCGGTTCAAAAGGGCGTACGTTTGTATATACCTGTATGGCAATACCTGTAAATAGGAAAAACACTAATAAAATCCAGAATACGTTTTTGTTTTTATTAAATAAGAAGAAGAAACCAATTAAGCCCAAAATAAGTGGTAACAAATAATAAGTGTTTCTTGCTTTGTTATTTACAACATCGCTAGGTAAATTGTCTTGCGAGAAACCTAAAAGTTTTTCATCTAAAGGTTTAATACCAGTTATCCAATTGCCGTGGTTATCGTATTTTCCTTGAATATCATCTTGTCTTCCAGAGAAATTCCACATAAAATAACGCCAATACATGTACCCAAGTTGGTATTCAAACATGTACTTAACGTTTTGCATTAAACTTGGTTTTTCAATATCAATGTAACTTTTAAAGCGTTTTAAGAAATTGTTATAATCTTCATAATCAACCGAACCTTTTGCCACATCACTTTTAAAGTTATTAATTGCAGTGCGCAATTCATTTTCCATTTGGTATTCAGGTTTCAACTTAAAATCTAAATATCCAGAAAACATCATGTAGTTTTCAGCATGTTCTGCACTCCACATTCTTGGTAAAAGAGAAGCGTGTTTGTGGTTGTAATTCTGTTTTGCTTTTTTGTAGTTGTTTACAATAACATATTTACCTTTAGCTTCATCTTTTTCGTATTTAGGCTTATCGTCAACATAAGGGTTGTTTTCATCTAAATAGGCATATTGGTCGGTAAATTGTGGGCCATAAAACAAGTGTGTTTCTGGGTATTGTTCTAGGTTGTAATAAGCCAATAATTCTCTGGCACTAGAAGGATTATTTTCATTAATAACCACATTAGCATTTGCACGAATTGGTAACATTAACCATGTAGAAAATCCAATAATTACAAATGTTATACACAGAATTCCTGTATTTAGATGAACAAAACCTTTTTTTTGCGTGTATTTTAAAGAATAAACAATAGTGACAACCAATATAATTCCAGCAATTATAGAACCTGAATTAAAAGGAAGACCAATAGAATTAACAAAGAAAATTTCAGAAATACTGAATATTTTAAGAATGTTTGGTGCTAATAATTTAAATATAAAAAGTAACACTGCTACCGAAGCTACATTTGCAACTATGAAGTTTTTAAGCGTAATATTTTTATAGTTTTTAAAGTAATAAATAAGTCCAATAGCAGGAATGGTTAATAAACCCATAAAATGCACACCAAACGATAAACCAATAATAAAGGCAATTAAAATAAGCCAACGGTTACCACGCGGTTTGTGCATATCTTGTTCCCAACGTAGCCCAAGCCAAAACATAGCAGCCATAATTAAGGTAGCCATGGCATAAACCTCCGTTTCTACTGCGTTAAACCAAAACGAATCGGTAAAAGTAAAAGCAAGACTACCAACAAAACCGCTGCCTAAAATAGCAATAGCTTTATCTTTAGTAATTTCTTTTTTATTACCAACCAGCTTTTTTAATAGCAATGTAATAGTCCAAAACATGAAAAGAATGGTAAATGCGCTAGATACGGCACTCATCATATTCATCATAAACCCAACTTGCGAAGGTTCTAAAGCAAACATCGAGAAAAATGCTCCAAGCATTTGGAATAATGGCGCTCCAGGTGGATGCCCAACTTGTAGTTTTGCCGATGTTAAAATATATTCACCAGCATCCCAAAAACTTACTGTTGGTTCAACTGTTAATCCGTATGTTACAAGAGCTATTAAAAAAGTAAACCATCCTAAAATAGTATTCCATTTTTTAAAATTGAAATTGGTCATAAAAAAAATAGTGTTTATTAACTGTGGCGAATTTAACAATAAATATGGTATTCAGAATGTTTTTAAGTAAACGTTAAGCATTTGAAATTATTTTTCAAAAAAATGCTTGCGAAAATAAAACTTTGTATTAAATTTGCACCCTCAATTGCACATTGGCTTATGGTGTAACTGGCAACACGTCTGGTTTTGGTCCAGAAGAGTCTAGGTTCGAGCCCTAGTAAGCCAACATTAATTGTAAAAATCCTGATTCTTTTTTGAGTCAGGATTTTTTTTTGAACACTTTGGGCGTTACCACAAGGGTCGCGCTTTCACTACTCGCTGCCTACTGCGTAGACGAGCTCAAACAAACCGTTCAATCGCTAACGCAAAACTAGCAGCGTGTTTAATGTTTAGATAACATTCATAAACTTAAATTTTCATTAAGTTAAAATTAAAAGCCGATATTTTACACCAACATAATTGTAAGGTAATAACAAAAAAAACAGTAATCACTTTATTTGATAGAATTAATTAATCCTATTAAATAAAATGAAAAAAATTACTTTTTTAGCTAGTTTTCTAGCATTGTCTTTTATGGCAGTTAATAGTCAAAACACGCTTCAGCACTTGGCAAGTTACCAAACTGGCGTTACCGCTTCTGCTGAAACGGTGGCTTACGATGTAACTAATCAGCAAGCCTTTTTTACAAATTCCGCAGGTAATAGTTTTACAATAATAGATATTAGTAATCCTTCTACACCTACTTTAGTTAAAACTGTCGATTTGTCTTCTTACGGCGCTGGTCCAAATTCAATAGCTATACATGGTAGTTTAGTTGCTGTGGCAGTAGAAGCAAGTCCAAAACAAAACCCAGGAAGTGTTGTGTTTTTTGATTTAAATGGCGATTACGTACACCAAATAACAGCAGGTGCATTGCCAGATATGTTAACATTTACGCCAGATGGCATGAAACTTTTAGTAGCCAATGAAGGTGAACCATCTGATGATTATACCAACGACCCAGAAGGAACCATTTCTGTAATAGATTTAAGTTCTGGTGTTCTAGCTGCTTCGGTAACATCTATTAACTTTAATAGTTATGATAACAAAAAAGCATCACTTCAAAATAAAGGTATTCGTATTTTTGGAAATAATGGTTTAGCTACGGTTTCGCAAGATATGGAACCAGAATACATTACGGTTTTAGCAGATGGTACTAAAGCCTATGTAGGCTGTCAAGAAAATAATGCTTTAGTTGTTATCAATCTAACAACAAATACTATTATTGATATTTTACCGCTAGGTTATAAAAACCATATGTTAGGCACACCAACAGTAACAAGTTATGTAATAAATGAACTAGCTGCGGGTTGGCCTACTTTAGGAACGCCAGTTTATGATGGCGGGCAAGCGCCTGTTAACTTAGGTGGTTTTTCAGGTTTGTTTTATGATGCTGCAAACTCTACAGCGACTAATTATGTGTTTTATGCCATTCCAGATAGAGGACCAAATGCAGATGCTGTTTCTGGTGTTACACCAGCTTCAACAAAACCTTTAAGACCGTTTAAACTGCCAGATTATCAGGGTAGAATAGTAAAATTCACTTTAAACAAAACAACAGGTGCTATTACTTTAGATGACCAAATATTACTAACCAGACAAGATGGTATTACTCCAATAACTGGAAAAGGAAATATACCAGGTTTTGATGAAGTGCCAGTAACGTATACAGACGTTGCTACAGCTTATACTAATACTGATTATGTTGATGGAGCTTCGGAACAATATCATGCATTACCTTACGATGAATTTGGTGGCGATTTTGAAGGTGTTTTAATAGATAAAGACGGAAATTTTTGGGCATGTGATGAGTATAGACCAGCTATGTATAAATTTGATGCTTCCGGAAAATTAATTGATCGTTTTGTGCCATCAGGAACATCTTTATTAGGTACAACACCACAAGCAATTGGTGCCTATGGTAATGAAACATTGCCAGCTGTGTACTCTAAAAGATGGGATAACAGAGGTTTTGAAGCCATTGCTTACGATGCTGCTAAACACGTTGTGTACGCATTTATTCAATCGCCTTTAGATAATCCTTCAAGTGCAGCAGTTAGAAATAAAACTGATGTTATAAGAATTTTAGGAGTTAATGCGGATACAGGAATTCCTGTTGAAGAATATGTGTATTTATTAGAAAGAAATAAAGATGCTGGCTATGCATCTTCAAGAGTTGATAAAATAGGTGACGCAGTTTATACTGGAAAAGGTAAATTTTTGGTTATTGAACGTGATTCAGAAGGACCAACAGTTACTTATGGTAAAAAATATATTTTTGAAATTGATATTAATTTTGCTACCAATATTTTAGGTAATGGTAATTATGGAGGGAAAGAATTGGAGGAACTTTCAGCAGATGAAATTATTGCTCAAAACATTCGTCCGGTTCATAAAAACAAAGTTGTAAACTTACCAACTATTGGGTATCAATCTTCTGATAAGGCAGAAGGCATCGCGTTACTTCCAAATAACGAAATTGCTGTTATAAACGATAACGATTTTGGTTTAGCAGGCGCAGGAATTACCGATGCAAGTGTGCTGGGTATTATATCATTTGCTAACGATTATGGTTTTGATGCTTCCGATAAGGATAATGCCGTTAATATTACACAACATCCAACATTAGGTATGTTTATGCCAGATGCTATTACTTCATATAAAGTTGGTAATTTAAACTACATAGTAACAGCAAACGAAGGCGATTCTAGAGATTATGGTGGTTACTCAGAAGAAGTTCGTGTAAAAAACCTAGCATTAAATGCGGCATATTATCCAACAGCAGCTACGTTAAAAGCAGATGCTAATTTAGGTAGATTAAAAACTACAATTGCTGATGGTGATTATAATGGCGATGGCACTTACGAACAAATTTATTCTTATGGAGCTAGATCGTTTTCAATTTTTGATGAATACGGAAATCTAGTGTTTGATAGTGCTAACGAGTTTTCATTAAAAATAAATTCAGAAGAACCTACATTGTTTAATGAAGATGCTGGTGTAAAAGATGGAAGATCAGACGATAAAGGTGGCGAACCAGAAGCGGTTGCAATTGGCACAATAGATGGTAAAACCTATGCGTTTATTGGTTTAGAAAGACAAAGTGCAATCTTAATGTACGATATCACAAACCCTAAAGATGTTGAGTTTATTACGTATTACAAAGGAAACAGAGCTTTAGGAGATACAGCACCAGAAATTATAAAATTCATTCCAGCTACTGATAGCCCAAATTCAAAAAACTTACTTTTAGTAGGTTATGAAGTAAGCGGTTCGGTTGGTGTTATTCAAATTGATGAAACTGTTTTAAGTATAAGTGAGGAAGTTTCAAAAAATGACTTTAAAATATACCCAAATCCAGTTAATAATGGTGCTTTAAAGTTTAATAAAACAATATCAGGAAGCATTTATAATGTAAATGGGCAAGAAGTAAAAAGATTTAATGATGAAAATGCGGTGGATGTTTCTCAATTAACTTCGGGTGTGTATATAATTAAAACAACAAATTACGGAGTTAAGCGTTTCGTAAAGCTGTAATTTTTAAAAGTATTTAAGTAAAAATCCCAATCAAAAGGTTGGGATTTTTTTATGCATAAAATTTGTCTTTTTAAACTTTGTGTTTCTGTTTAATTACAGAATTTCTAAATTTTAAAAGTAATTACAGGGCGTTTTGCATGGTTTACCAAATCTTCACTAATACTACCATTAAAGAAATGAGAAATACCTTGTCTGCCATGTGTGCTCATACCAATTAAATTTGCATCAATAGATTGTGAAAAATTCATAATACCCGTTTCAATAGTAACATCATTGTAAATATTTATTGAATGGCTTGGTAGTTTGATGCCTTTAATAAAGCTCTGCATTCTACTTTCAGCATCACTAGAAGTCATGAAATGATTAGGTGTATTCACCATGAGCAAATGTAATTTAGAACCAAAAATTGTAGCAAATGAAATGGCTTTTTTAAACGGGATTTTGCTTTCTTCGTTAAAGTCCGATGCAAAAACAAAGTGTTTTGTTTTAAATATTGGGTGTTCATTTTTAATAACAAGCACGGGCGTTTCAGATGTTCGAACTACTTTTTCGGTATTGCTTCCTATAAGCATTTCTTTTAATCCGCTGGCACCGTTAGAGCCCATTACAATTAGGTCTATGCTCTGTTTTTTGCAAACATGAAATATACCTTTAAAAATTTCATGAAATTCAACATGTTCATGTATTGTTAAGCCTTTTAAGTAGTTTTTAGCTTTTAATTCTTCAAATTGTTTGTGGGCTAGTTTCATAAAAAACATAGCTTCAGGCAAGTCGTTATACGTACTTACAGGATCTACGGTATGTACCGAAACTTCAAGTATGTGTAGCAAATAAATTTCACAATTATGCTTTTTAGCTAATTGTGCAGCCACTTTTAAGGCATTTTCAGCCTGGGCAGAAAAATCGGTAGGGACAAGTATTTTTTTCATCTGTTAATTTTTTTTAATTATGGTCAGATGCAATTCGCATCAAGAAATTCAAAAAAGAATAGAATTTTAAAAATGCTTATGTCATGATTTCATAAGTAAGATGTACCTAAATTTATGAAATATTACTTTAAAAATCAATAAAATATTATATATTTGCAGCGTTGAAAGGCTAAAACTAAAGAAAGAGGGGACGGAAAGTCCCCTCTTTTCATAATAAAAATGTTCAAAAATACCGTTAAAGATTTATTGGAAACTGCGTTGGTAGAACGACCAGATTTGTTTTTAATTGATTTTTCAATTAGCACAGATAATCATATCAATATTGTTATTGATGGTGATAACGGTGTTTTAGTTGAAGATTGCATGTTTGTAAGTCGTGCCATTGAACATAACATTGATAGAGAAGAACATGATTTTTCTTTAGAAGTTATGTCGGCAGGAGCTACATCGCCTTTAGTAAATAAAAGGCAATATAAAAAGAATTTGAAACGCGAGCTATTGGTAAGAACACCTTCAGAAAAATTAGAAGGTGTACTTGTAAAAGCAACCGAAACAGAGATACTATTAGAATGGAAAGTTAGAGAACCTAAGCCAATAGGTAAAGGGAAAGTAACTGTAAAAAAGCAAGCGAACATCGCTTACGAAGATATTGTAGAAGCAAAAGTTATGATTAAATTTTAATTCAATAAGAGTTATGGAGAATATCGCGTTAATTGAATCTTTTTCAGAATTCAAAGACGATAAGTTAATTGACAGAGTAACGTTAATGGCTATTTTAGAAGATGTATTTAGAAGTGCGCTAAAAAAGAAATATGGTGATGACGATAATTTCGATATTATTGTAAATCCAGATAAAGGCGACTTAGAAATATGGCGTAATAGAGTGGTGGTTGCCGATGGTGAAGTTGAAGAACCAAACCAAGAAATTTCAATATCTGAAGCACGTAGAATTGAACCAGATTTTGAAGTAGGTGAAGAGGTTTCTGAAGAAGTTAAACTTATCCATTTAGGAAGACGTGCTATTTTAGCATTACGCCAAAACTTGATTTCTAAAATTCATGAACACGATAATACGATAGTTTTTAAACAATTTAAAGATTTAGTAGGTGAAATTTATACTGCAGAGGTGCATCACATTCGCCACAGAGCAGTTATTTTATTGGACGATGAAGGTAACGAAATTGTGCTTCCAAAAGAAAAACAAATCCCTTCAGATTTCTTTAGAAAAGGTGACAATGTAAGAGGTGTAATTGATAGTGTAGAGTTAAAAGGTGCAAAACCTACTATTATTATGTCTAGAACATCACCTGCATTTTTAGAAAAACTGTTTGAACAAGAAATACCAGAAGTTTTTGATGGTTTAATTACCATAAAAAATGTAGTAAGAATACCAGGTGAAAAAGCAAAAGTAGCAGTAGATTCTTACGATGATAGAATTGATCCAGTTGGTGCTTGTGTTGGTATGAAAGGTTCTAGAATTCACGGTATAGTACGCGAATTAGGTAACGAAAATATTGATGTTATTAATTACACAAACAATTTACAATTATATATTACCAGAGCATTAAGTCCTGCAAGAGTAACTTCAATAAAAATAAATGAAGAAACAAAACGCGCAGAAGCTATTTTAAAACCAGAAGAAGTAAGTAAAGCCATTGGTAGAGGTGGTCATAACATTCGTTTAGCTGGTCAATTAACTGGTTATGAGATTGATGTGTTTAGAGAAGGCGCTGAAGAAGATGTTGAGTTAAGAGAATTCTCTGATGAAATTGAAGGATGGATAATAGAAGAGTTTAGTAAAGCTGGATTAGATACTGCAAAAAGTATTTTAGAACAAGATGTTGATGATTTAGTGAAACGAACCGATTTAGAGGAAGAAACAATTAAAGACGTTATTAGAATTCTTAGAGAAGAATTCGAAGAATAACATATATTTGAGTATTTTAAAGGCAATTTATGGCTGACACAATTAGATTAAATAAAGTATTACGTGAACTCAATATTTCTATTGACCGCGCTGTTGATTTTTTAGAATCAAAAGGCGTTGATGTGGAAAAAAGTCCGAATACCAAAATATCAGAAGAGGTACACGCAATTCTTTCAAACGAATTTCAAACAGATGCTAACAAAAAAGTAGCATCAAAAGAAGTAGGAGAAGCAAAACAGAAAGAAAAAGAAGTGTTGCGCGAGCAACATCAGCGTGAGCTTGAAGAGAAACAAAAAGAGGTCGCCAGAAAAGAAGAAATAATAAAAGCTTCAAAAACACTTGCAGGCCCAAAGCAGGTAGGGAAAATTGATTTAGAACCTAAAAAACCTGAAGAAACTCCTGTAATACCAAAGCAAGAAGAAAAAATAATTGAAGCACCTAAGGAAGAGGTTGTAGAAAAAACTGTTGAACCCGAAGTTGTTAAACAGGAAGAGGTAAAACCAGCAGTTGCAGAGACTATTAAAAAGGAAGTAAAACCAGAATCTAAGCCAGAGGTTAAAAAAACTAATGAACCCGTTAAACTTAGAACTAACTCTGAAGGAGAATTAGTTCCTGAAGAAAAAGTAAAAACGAAATATCAGGTTCTTACTGGTCCAAAAATTGCGGGTGATAAAATTGACTTATCGCAATTTAATAAGCCTAAGAAAAAGAAAGAAGATAAAAAAGCGGAAGGCAAACCTGGTGAAGCTGGTTCATCTGCAAACAAGAAAAAGCGTCGTCGCATCAGTAAAGTTGGAGGTCCACAGCAAGGTGGCGATAATAGAGGTGGCGATTCAAACAGACCAGGAAATGATAGATATAAAGGTAATAAACCAGGTCAGTCTAGACGTCCAATTGTTAAAGAAGATCCTAGTGATGAAGATGTTAAAAAGCAAGTACGTGAAACTTTAGAAAAGCTTCAAGGAAAATCATCTAAAGGAAAAGGCGCAAAATATAGAAGAGATAAAAGAGATCAACATAGAGATCAAAATGAAAGAAACTTAGAGCTAGAAGCAGCTGAAAGTAAAATTCTTAAAGTAACCGAGTTTGTTACAGCAAGCGAAGTTGCTACCATGATGGATGTTTCTGTAACTCAAATTATTTCAGCATGTATGTCACTTGGTATGATGGTAACCATGAACCAACGTTTAGATGCTGAAACATTGTCTATTGTAGCTGACGAATTTGGATATGAAGTTGAGTTTGTTACTGCCGATATAGAAGAGTCCATAGAACTTTTTGAAGATAAAGAAGAAGATTTATTACCAAGAGCACCAATTGTAACCGTTATGGGTCACGTAGATCATGGTAAAACATCGCTTTTAGATTATATACGTAAAGAAAATGTAATTGCAGGAGAATCTGGTGGTATAACTCAGCACATCGGTGCATATGGTGTAAAATTAGATAACGGTCAAAAAATTGCGTTCTTAGATACTCCTGGTCACGAAGCCTTTACCGCAATGCGTGCACGTGGAGCTCAAGTAACCGATATCGCTATTATTGTTGCAGCAGCAGATGATGATATCATGCCGCAAACCAAAGAGGCCATTGCACATGCTCAAGCAGCAGGTGTTCCTATAGTATTTGCAATAAATAAAATTGATAAACCTGCAGCAAATCCTGAAAAAATTAAAGAAGGATTGGCACAAATGAATTTACTAGTTGAAGATTGGGGTGGAAAAATACAATCCCATGATATTTCAGCAAAAGTAGGAACAGGTGTAAAAGAATTGTTAGAAAAAGTATTGCTTGAGGCAGAATTATTAGAGCTAAAAGCAAACCCAAATAAACCAGCTTTAGGAACAGTAGTTGAGGCGTTTTTAGATAAAGGACGTGGTTATGTAGCTACCGTTTTAGTTCAAGCAGGAACACTTAAAGTAGGCGATTATGTTTTAGCTGGCAGAAATAGTGGTAAAGTTAAAGCAATGCACGATGAACGTGGAAATAACATTACTGCCGCAGGTCCATCAACACCCGTGTCAATTTTAGGTTTAGATGGTGCGCCACAAGCAGGTGATAAATTCAATGTATTTGAAGATGAGCGTGAAGCAAAACAAATTGCCTCTAAACGAGCACAATTACAACGTGAACAGTCTGTTAGAACACAACGTCATATTACATTAGATGAAATTGGTCGTCGTATTGCACTAGGAGACTTCAAACAATTAAATATTATTTTAAAAGGAGATGTAGATGGTTCTGTAGAGGCTTTAACAGATTCATTCCAAAAACTATCAACAGAAGAAATTCAAGTAAATATATTACACAAAGGTGTTGGCGCAATTACTGAAAGTGATGTGTTATTAGCTTCGGCTTCAGATGCCATTATTATAGGATTTAATGTGCGTCCAGTTGGTAATGCCAGAGCAACAGCTGATAAAGAGGAAATCGATATTAGAACTTATTCTATTATTTACGATGCTATAAACGACCTTAAAGATGCCATGGAAGGTATGTTGTCTCCTGTATTTAAAGAAGAAATTACTGGTACAGCTGAAATAAGAGAAATATTTAAAGTTTCTAAAATAGGTAGTATTGCAGGATGTATGGTAACAAATGGTAAAATCTTTAGAAATTCTGGTGTTCGTTTAATTAGAGATGGTGTTGTTGTTTACACAGGTGAATTAGCATCATTAAAACGATTTAAAGATGATGCCAAAGAAGTAACTAAAGGATTTGATTGTGGTATGCAAATTAAAAATTATAATGATATTCAAGAAGGAGATATTATTGAGGCATTCCATGAAGTTGAAGTTAAAAAGAAACTTAAATAGTTTATAAATAAAATAAAAAAAGCGACCAATTGGTCGCTTTTTTTTATTTTTCTAAACATCAAATTTATTTTTTCGGTTTAAAAATAAACGCTGCAGGAAATTTATTTTTTATTTTTTTTAAAGCTCTATCAGCTTCTAAACGGGTTCTGAAGTTTCCAGCCCAAATTTTAAAATTTGGTGGTTCATATTCTAATGTTGCTTTCCAATCAGAAAAATTTGAGTTAAAATTTCTTTGTGCAGACTCTGCGCTTGAACGATCCCCATTGTAAATTTGAATCTTATATCTATCAGAATCAGGCTCGTTTTTATTCATTTCCTTTTTGGTTTCTACCAAAGTGGTAATTTTTTTATCTTGATTAATGGTTACTGTTCCTTGTTGCGCAAAACAATAATTTGCAGTTAATAAAAAGCAAAATAAGCTTAAAGTATTCATTTTTAAATTTAAAGATTTCATTTTCAAATATATTTATACAAATGTAATACGTTAATAAGTTAGTTTTGGCTCTTTTTATTATTTAGAATCTCTCTAAATTATCAATTAACAGTTCTCTAACATTTTCCAAATCGACTTTTAATATTACTTTTGCGAGAGATTTTTTTAACTGTATTTTTTTCATTTAATAAATGACAAAAGTCATACCAAAGTTTAGAAGTTAATTTGACCAACAATATGAGAAAGGTGATTCACCGTAGATTAAGTATAAACATTCTTCGTGTAAGCTTAATTTTGTTTTTAGCGTTTACAACCTCGCTTTCTGCTCAAGGAGATCCAGCAAAGGGGAAGTCATTATTTAATGCCAATTGTGCAGCTTGTCATCAACTAGACAAGAAAATGACAGGGCCTGCGCTACGTAATGTAGAAGCACGCTTGTCTGAAGAACAAGGTTTGGGTAAAGATTGGATTTATGCATGGGTAAACAATAGCCCTGGAGTTATAAAGTCTGGAGACGCTTACGCAAACAAAGTGTATAACGAGTTTGGTGGTGCTGCAATGACAGCATTTCCACAGTTATCAAATGAAGATATTGATAATATTTTGGCGTATACTGCCGAAGTTAAAGCAGATGCGCCTGCTGGAGAAACTGGTGCTGTAGCTGCTGCCGAAGTTCCTACATCTGCTGGAGGTATATCAAATCAAATCATTTTAGGTGCTTTAGCTATTTTGTTTGTTTTGTTAGCAGCTGGATTATATTTAGTAAACAAAACATTACGTCGTTTTGCTGAAGCTCAAAACATAGAGTTGCCAGAAGAAACTAAAAGAACACCACTTTGGAAAGCATTTGTTCAAAACCAATTTTTAATGTTGGTTGTTGCTATATTCTTTTTGCTTATTAGTGCTTATTTTGTTTATGGTTATTTAATGCAGGTAGGTGTAGACCAAGGTTACCAACCAGTACAACCTATTCATTTTTCACACAAAATTCACGCTGGAGATAATGGTATCGATTGTAAATACTGTCACTCATCAGCAAGAATAAGTAAAACGTCAGGAATTCCATCGTTAAATGTTTGTATGAACTGTCATAAATCAATTTATGAATACAAAGGTGAAACAACTCCAGAACATTCAAAAGAGTTCTATGATGGTGAAATTAAAAAATTATACAAAGCTGCCGGTTGGGATGATACCGAGCAAAAATATACTGGAAAATCACAACCTGTAAAATGGGTACGAATTCATAACTTACCTGATTTCGTTTACTTTAACCATTCACAACACGTTACTGTTGCTGGTGTTGAATGTCAAACATGTCACGGTCCAATTGAAGAAATGGAAGTAGTTTCTCAGTTTGCACCATTAACTATGGGATGGTGTATTGAATGTCATAGAACTACAGACGTTAACGTAAAAGACAATGCTTACTATGCTAAAATTCATGAAGCTTTAGCTAAGAAGTATGGAAAAGATAAGTTAACCGCAGCAGAAATGGGTGGTTTAGAATGTGGAAAATGCCACTATTAATAAATTTAATAAGAAGTAATTCAATTATATAATATGTCATCAAACAAGAAATACTGGAAAAGTGTTGAAGAGCTAAACGAGAATAGCTCTATTGTTGAGACGCTAAAACAAAACGAGTTTGTTTCAGAAATTCCTACCGATGCGTTTTTAGGAGATAAAAACACATTAGAGGCAACTTCTACAACACGTCGCGATTTCTTAAAATATGTAGGATTTAGTACAGCTGCAGCATCTCTAGCAGCTTGCGAAGGTCCTGTGGTTAAATCAATTCCTTACGTGGTACAACCTCAAGAAATTATTCCTGGTGTTGCTAACTACTATGCTACTACAATTGCTGATGGTTTTGATTTTGCTAGTGTTTTAGTTAAAACGCGTGAGGGTCGTCCAATAAAAATTGAAAATAATACATTAGCTGCAACCAACGGTTTTGCAAATGCTAGGGTAAATGCTTCTGTTTTAGGGTTGTACGATAGTTTAAGAGTTCAAAGTCCTAAAAAATCAGGTGCTTCAATTTCTTGGAGTACGTTTGATAAAGAAACGAATCAAAAATTAACTGACTTAAAAGCTGCTGGTAAAGAAATTGTGCTATTAACGCAAACTTTCGCAAGTCCTTCTACAAGTAAGTTAATTGCTGAATTTAAAGAAAAATATGGCAATGTTCGTCACGTTGTTTACGATGCTGTTTCAGAATCGGCTGCGTTAGATGCTTACCAAGCAAAATACGGTGAACGTGCTTTAGCTAATTACGATTTTTCTAAAGCAATGACAATTGTTTCTGTTGGTGCCGATTTCTTAGGTGACTGGCAAGGTGGTGGTTTTGATTCAGGATACTCAAAAAACAAAATCCCACAAAACGGTAAAATGTCTCGCCACATTCAGTTTGAGTCTAATATGTCTTTAACTGGTGCGAATGCCGATAAACGCGTGCCATTAACCCCAAGTGAACAAAAATTAGCTTTAGCTAAATTATATAGTTATGTTGTTGGTGGTTCTGTTTCAGGAAGTTTGCCTTCACATATAGACGATGCTGTTAAAAAAGCAGCAGCTCAATTAAAGAAAGCAGGAAGTGAAGCAGTTGTTGTTACAGGTATTCAAGACGTGAATGCACAAACTGTTGTTTTAGAATTAAATGCTTTTTTAAATAGTAAAGCGTTCGATCCAAAAACGCCTATTAAAACAAGGCAAGGAAGTGATAGTGCTGTTTTAGCATTAGTTGCAGACATGAAAGCAGGTAAAGTAGGAGCAATCATCATGAGTGGTGTAAATCCATTATATACCTTACCAAATGCGTCTGATTTTGCTGCAGGATTAAAGAAAACAGACTTATCTATAGCTTTTTCTTTAAAAGCAGATGAAACGTCTTCTGAAGTACAATATTTGGCCGCAGCACCTCATTATTTAGAATCTTGGGGCGATGTTGAATTGAAAAAAGGACATTATGCCTTAACACAACCAGCTATTCGACCTTTATTTGATACTAGACAATTTCAAGAAGCTTTATTAAAATGGGTAGGAAGCGATGTTTCTTATCACGATTATATTAAAGATGCTTGGGGTTCTACCATTTTAGGTGGTAGTTCATTCAATCAAGCATTACATGATGGTGTTTATGTTGGCGCTATTGCTACAGAGGTTATTGCAACTACTGAAACCTCAACTGAAACACATTCTGGTAATGCAGCCAATACTTTAGCTGCTTCAGTTAAAAAATCAAATTTCGAATTATCATTATATACCAAAGTAGGTATGGGAGATGGACAACAAGCCAACAACCCATGGTTACAAGAGTTTCCAGACCCTATTACTAGAGCATCTTGGGATAACTACTTAACTATTTCAAAAGCTGATGCAGATGCGTTAGGTTTAATGAATAAACACGTAGCCAATGGTGCATTAAATGGTAGTTATGCTAAAGTTACTGTAAACGGTACATCTGTTATTGCTCCAGTGATGATTCAACCAGGACAAGCGAAAGGTAGTGTTGGTTTAGCTTTAGGTTACGGAAAAACGAAAGGTTTAAAAGAAGAAATGCAAACAGGTGTGAATGCTTATGCTTTATACCAAGGGTTTAACACAGTACAAAGCGTTAATATTGAGGCTGCAGCTGGAGAGCATGAGTTTGCTTCAGTACAGTTACATAATACCTTGATGGGGCGTGGTGATATTATTAAAGAAACATCTTTAGAAATATTCAATACAAAAGATAAGAAACATTGGAACGCTGTTCCTATGGTATCTTTAGATCATAAAGAAACTCCTGTTACTTCGCCAGATGTAGATTTATGGGACGAATTTGATCGCTCTATTGGGCATCATTTCAACTTATCAATCGATTTAAATGCGTGTACAGGTTGTGGTGCTTGTGTGATAGCTTGTCATGCTGAAAATAATGTGCCAGTAGTTGGAAAAACTGAAGTACGTCGTAGCCGTGATATGCACTGGTTGCGTATTGATAGATATTATTCATCGGAAGAATCATTTGAAGGTGATAATGAGAAAAAAGATAATATTTCTGGTTTAGGAAGTTCATTAAGCGAATTTGGTGAGATGGAAAATGCATCAGTTAATCCACAAGTTGCTTTCCAACCAGTTATGTGTCAACATTGTAATCATGCGCCTTGCGAAACTGTTTGTCCAGTAGCAGCAACATCACATGGTCGTCAAGGTCAAAATCATATGGCTTACAACCGTTGTGTAGGTACTAGATATTGTGCAAACAACTGTCCATACAAAGTGCGTCGTTTCAACTGGTTTTTGTATGCAGGAAACGATGAGTTTGATTATCATATGAACGATGATTTAGGTCGTATGGTATTAAACCCAGATGTTGTAGTACGTTCTCGTGGTGTTATGGAAAAATGTTCTATGTGTATTCAAAAAACACAAAAAACCATTCTTGATGCAAAACGTGATGGACGCGAAATTAAAGATGGTGAATTCCAAACAGCATGTTCTGCAGCTTGTGGAAGTGGTGCAATGGTTTTTGGAGACATCAATGATAAAGAAAGTCAAGTTGCAAAACTTAAACAAGATAACCGTATGTATCACTTGTTAGAGCATGTTGGTGTTAAACCAAATGTTATGTATCAAACAAAAGTGAGAAATACAACAGAAGCATAAACTAAGTAAAAAGTTCAAAAAGGAACAAGTTGAAATGTAAACAACTTTAACTTTTAAACACATAAACATTTAAATAATAAAGAATGGCGTCTCATTACGAAGCACCTATTAGAAGACCCTTAGTTACAGGCGAAAAATCATACCACGATGTTACTGTGGATGTGGCAAAACCTGTTGAAGGAAAAGCAAATAAACAATGGTGGATAGTTTTTTCTATTGCACTAGTCGCTTTCCTTTGGGGTATTGGATGTATTTTATATACCATATCAACAGGTATTGGAACTTGGGGTTTAAATAAAACCGTAGGTTGGGCTTGGGATATTACTAACTTCGTTTGGTGGGTTGGTATTGGTCACGCAGGTACACTTATTTCAGCAGTACTTTTACTATTCCGTCAAAAGTGGCGTATGGCAATCAACCGTTCTGCTGAAGCGATGACTATTTTCTCGGTAGTTCAAGCAGGTTTATTTCCAATTATACACATGGGTCGTCCATGGTTAGGATACTGGGTATTGCCAATTCCAAATCAATTTGGTTCGCTTTGGGTGAACTTTAACTCACCATTACTTTGGGACGTATTTGCAATTTCAACGTATTTATCAGTATCGTTAGTATTTTGGTGGACAGGTTTATTACCAGATTTTGCGATGCTACGTGATCGTGCGGTTAAGCCTTTTCAAAAGAAAATATATTCATTATTAAGTTTCGGATGGTCTGGTCGTGCTAAAGATTGGCAACGTTTTGAAGAAGTATCGTTGGTACTTGCAGGTTTAGCAACACCACTTGTACTTTCTGTACATACTATTGTATCTTTTGACTTCGCAACGTCGGTTATACCAGGTTGGCACACAACTATTTTCCCTCCATACTTCGTTGCTGGAGCGGTATTTTCAGGGTTTGCCATGGTAAATACACTTCTTATTATCATGAGAAAAGTGTGTAACCTTGAAGATTATATCACAGTACAGCATATCGAATTAATGAACATTGTAATTATGATTACAGGTTCAATAGTAGGAGTTGCATATATTACTGAGTTATTTATTGCATGGTATTCTGGTGTAGAATATGAGCAATATGCATTCTTAAATAGAGCAACTGGTCCTTACTGGTGGGCATATTGGGCGATGATGACGTGTAACGTATTTTCTCCACAATTTATGTGGTTCAAAAAATTAAGAACAAGTATCATGTTCTCATTCTTTATCTCTATTGTAGTAAATATAGGTATGTGGTTTGAGCGTTTTGTAATCATCGTAACATCGTTACACCGTGATTATTTACCATCATCATGGACCATGTTCCAACCAACATTTGTTGATATCGGTATTTTTATAGGAACAATTGGATTCTTCTTTGTATTATTCTTATTATACTCTAGAACGTTCCCAGTAATTGCGCAAGCAGAGGTGAAAACAATTTTAAAATCTTCTGGTGAGCGTTATAAAAATATTAGAGAAAGAGGCGAAAGTTTGGTAGGAACAGGTGCTGATGTAAGAACGTCTGGAGATAAAGGTACTAACAAAAAAAACGAAGCGTAGGCAATGGAAGCATCTAAAGTAATACACGCTATTTATACGGATGATGATATATTAATGTCTGCTGTTAAGAAAGTTAAAGCAGAAAGATATCACATAGAAGAAATATACACACCATTTCCGGTGCACGGATTAGACAAAGCAATGGGTTTAGCTCCAACGCGTATAGCTATAACAGCATTTATGTATGGTTTGGTTGGTTTATCAGTAGCTATCACAATGATGAACTTCATTATGATAGAAGATTGGCCACAAAATATTGGAGGAAAACCAAGTTTTAGTTACATAGAAAACATGCCAGCATTCGTGCCGATTATGTTCGAATTAACAGTGTTTTTTGCTGCACACTTAATGGTAATCACATTTTATTTAAGAAGTAGAATGTGGCCATTTAAAAACGCTGAAAATCCTGACCCAAGAACGACTGATGACCATTTTCTAATGGAAATAGCAGTAGATGGAAATGAAGAAGCTTTACAAACTTTACTTAAAGATACTGGAGCCGTGGAAATTAATTTAATTGATAAAGCGCATTAATGATGATGAAAAGCTTAATTAAAATAGTAACAATAGCAATTGTTTTAGTAACTGTATCATGTAAAAAAGATACAGCACCTAACTATCAATTCATGCCTAATATGTATGAATCTGTAGGTTACGAAACCTATAGTGAATCATCAGCATTTAAAAATGGCATTGAAGCACAATTACCTGCTGAA
This sequence comes from Mariniflexile jejuense, assembly GCF_042675665.1. Taxonomy (NCBI): domain Bacteria; kingdom Pseudomonadati; phylum Bacteroidota; class Flavobacteriia; order Flavobacteriales; family Flavobacteriaceae; genus Mariniflexile; species Mariniflexile jejuense. The sequence continues at coordinate 1,036,090 of NZ_JBHTJI010000001.1, read as the reverse complement.
GGTTCTGTAGCTAGAGGTCATATGCCTTTTGATATTGAGAACTCAACCGAAGGTTATATGTTAGCCAAAGAAACTTTAAAAAGTCCTTTAGATTCCGCCCAAGTAAACTTAGAAAAAGGTAAAGTATTGTTTGATATTTACTGTGCTATTTGTCATGGAGCTAAAGGTGATGGACAAGGGAACTTAGTAAAGCGTGAAAAAATACTTGGTATCCCAAGTTATGATGATGCTGGTAGAGCAATAAACGAAGGAAGTATTTATCATACTATTTACTATGGTAAAAATGCTATGGGTTCGTATGCTAACCAGTTGAAAGAAGAAGAGCGTTGGCAAGTAGTAAATTATGTACTTCAATTAAAATCAGAATTAGAAGGAAAACAGACTGTTAAAGATTCAATATAGTTATGTATACATTTTCAAATAAATTAAAGACATTTTCTTTCGCACTTATAATCATAGGAATTATAGGAGTAGGATATGGTTTTATGACATCTCATAAATCTTTTGAAGAAGTGGAAACCTTACTTGCAGAAGAATCACATCATGGGGGTGGTCATGCTGAAGTTGCTGAAACAACTTCAAGTCATGATGCACATGAAACTGAAAAATCTAATGGAGCTGATGCACACGGAAACGAGCATAAAAAACATATTGAACACGTACAACATCAAATAGCAAACAGACCTTGGTCTGCGCTATACGTAGCAGCATTTTTCTTTATGATGATTGGTTTAGGAATATTAGCATTTTATGCAATTCAAATTGCATCACAAGCAGGATGGTCACCAGTTTTATTTAGAGTTATGGAAGCTATGACATCATACGTATTGCCAGGTGCTTTGATAGTATTAGGAATTGCAGTAGCATCTGGTACAATTGGTCATTACAATTTATTTGTATGGATGGATCCAGAAGTTGTAGCTCATGATAAATTAATTCAAGGTAAGTCTGGTTGGTTAAACATAGGCTGGTTTACATTTAGAGGATTGGTTTTTATAGCAGGATGGAGTTTATACCGTCATTTTGCGCGCAAATTTTCAATTGCACAAGATACTGCTGAAGATACAAGTAACTTTAAAAAATCATTCCGTATAGCTGCAGCATTTTTAGTATTCTTCATTTATACAGAATCAATGATGTCTTGGGATTGGATAATGAGTGTTGATCCACACTGGTTTTCAACCTTATTCGGATGGTATGTGTTTGCTAGTATGTTTGTAAGCGCAATTACTGTTTTAGCATTAATTACAATTTATTTAAAATCTAGAAATTTTTTACCTTTCGTAAACGAAAATCATTTACATGATGTTGCTAAATTCATGTTTGCATTTAGTATTTTCTGGACGTATTTATGGTTTTCACAATTCATGCTTATTTGGTATTCTAACATACCAGAAGAGGTGACTTACTTTATATCACGTTTTAAAAGTTACCAATTACCATTTTTAGGTATGGTAGTTATGAATTTTGTATTCCCAATTTTAATGTTGATGAATGCAGATTACAAACGTATTCCTTGGTTTGTTGTTATGGCAGGTCTAGTAATATTAGGTGGTCACTACATAGATATTTTCAATATGATAATGCCAGCTACAGTAGGAGACCGTTGGTTTATAGGTATTCCTGAAATTAGTGCAGTATTATTATTTGCTGGATTATTTATTTTAGTAGTATTTACCGCTTTAACAAAAGCTCCTTTACTTGTAAAAGGGTATCCTTTTAGAAAAGAAAGCGAAGATTTTCATTATTAATTAAGATATAAATAAAGACTAACGATAACAATGACTGCTTTATTAACAATTATAATTCTAGTATTTATTTCAGTTGCCATTTGGCAAATGGTAAAAATTTTCGATTTAGCTCAAGCTAAAAGCGATAATTCTCAAGTAGCAAACGATAAAGATAATACGTTAAATGCATACTTAATGATGGGCTTTTTAGCTTTTATATACATCATTACTATTGTATGTTTTGTTAAATGGGGAGATTTACCATTACTATCTAACTCAGCTTCTGAACATGGTCCAACTATTGATAATTTGATGATCATTTCTATGGTAATCATTTTTATCACACAAACTATCACACAATTTTTATTACACTATTTTGCTTTTAAATACAAAGGTGAAAAAGGTAGAAAAGCATTGTTTTTTGCTGATAATAATAAATTAGAAGCTATATGGACAATTATTCCAGTTATTGTTTTAGCAGGTTTGATCATTTATGGTTTAAACACTTGGATTAACATTATGGGTGTTGATGAAAGTGATGATCCTATGGTTATTGAGTTATATGCACAACAGTTTAACTGGAAGGCAAGATATGCTGGTGCAGATAATACATTAGGAAAAGCAAATGTGCGTTTAATTGATATTGACCGTGCAAATATTTTAGGTTTAGATGAAGCAGATCCAAATGCACAAGATGATATCATTACATCAGAATTGCACTTGCCAGTAGGAAAACCAATATTATTTAAGATGCGTTCACAAGACGTATTACACTCCGCTTATATGCCTCATTTTAGAGCACAAATGAACTGTGTTCCAGGTATGATTACTCAGTTTGGTTTTACACCAACAAAAACAACTGCCGAAATGAGACAAACTCCTGAAATGATTGAAAAAGTAGCAAACATTAATAATATTAGAGTTGAAAAAAGTAAAAAGCTTATTGCTGAAGGAGGCGAAGCTTTAGAAAGATACGAGTTCAATTATCTTTTATTATGTAATAAGATTTGTGGAAAATCGCACTACAATATGCAAATGAAGATTGTTGTAGAAACACAAGAAGAATATAATGCTTGGATAAAAGAGCAAAAAGAATTCAAAAACTCTCTAGTTAACTAATTTAAAAAGAAAATCGATATAAGATTATGTCAGCACACGAAGATACTCACGCTCACGACGATCATGGACATCATCATAAAGAAACGTTTGTAACTAAATATATTTTTAGTCAAGATCACAAAATGATTGCTAAACAGTACCTTATTACAGGTACTATAATGGGCGTTATTGGTGTTTTAATGTCTATGATGTTTCGAATGCAAATTGCATGGCCAGAGCAACCTAATGTTTTGTTTGAAGCATTGTTAGGTAGATGGGCACCAGAAGGTGTTATGGATGCCGATATTTATTTAGCTTTAGTTACAATACATGGTACTATTATGGTATTTTTTGTACTAACTGCTGGCTTAAGTGGTACGTTTAGTAACTTGTTAATTCCATTACAAATTGGAGCACGCGATATGGCTTCAGGTTTTTTAAACATGGTATCTTATTGGTTATTCTTCTTATCAAGTGTAATCATGGTATTGTCTTTATTTGTTGAAGCTGGACCTGCAGCTGCTGGTTGGACTATTTATCCTCCATTAAGTGCATTACCATTAGCACAAGGAGGTTCTGGTTTAGGAATGACTATGTGGCTAGTTTCCATGGCTATTTTTATTGCATCTTCATTATTGGGTTCATTAAACTATGTAGTTACAGTAATAAATTTGCGAACAAAAGGTATGTCTATGACGCGTTTACCTTTAACTATATGGGCATTTTTTATTACTGCTATTATAGGTATTATATCATTTCCAGTATTATTATCTGCAGCTTTATTATTAATAATGGATAGAAGTTTTGGAACATCATTTTTCTTATCTGATATATTTATACAAGGTGAAGTGTTACATTATCAAGGTGGTTCTCCTGTATTGTTTGAGCATTTATTTTGGTTCTTAGGGCATCCAGAGGTATATATTGTAATTTTGCCTGCAATGGGTCTTGTTTCTGAGATTATGGCATCAAACTCACGTAAACCAATTTTTGGTTATCGTGCAATGATTGCTTCTATATTAGCTATTGCTTTCTTATCAACAATTGTTTGGGGGCATCATATGTTTATATCAGGTATGAATCCATTTTTAGGTTCTGTATTTACATTTACAACCTTATTAATTGCAATTCCTTCTGCTGTAAAAGCATTCAACTGGATAACAACTTTATGGAAAGGTAATCTTCAGATGAATCCTGCTATGTTATTCTCAATTGGATTTGTTTCAACATTTATTACAGGTGGTTTAACAGGTATTATTCTTGGAGATAGTGCTTTAGATATTAATGTTCACGATACTTATTTCGTAGTAGCTCATTTCCACTTGGTAATGGGTATATCTGCACTATATGGAATGTTTGCTGGTATTTACCACTGGTATCCAAAAATGTTTGGACGTATGTTGAATAAAAACTTAGGATACATTCACTTCTGGATAACTGCGGTTTGTGCTTATGGTGTATTTTTTCCAATGCACTTTATAGGTATGGCGGGTTTACCACGTCGTTATTATACAAATAGCAATTTTCCATTATTTGATGATTTAGCAAATGTTAACGTAATTATTACCATTTTTGCTTTAATAGGTGGTGTGGTTCAAATAATATACTTGTATAACTTCTTTAGCAGTATCTTTTACGGTAAAAAAGCAACTCAAAACCCTTGGAGTTCAACTACTTTAGAGTGGACAACACCAGTAGAACATATTCATGGTAACTGGCCAGGTGAAATTCCTCATGTTTATCGTTGGGCATATGATTATAGCAAACCAGGCCATGATGTAGATTTTGTACCTCAAAATATTCCATTAAAGGAAGGCGAAGAAGAACTTCAACATTAAAATACTTAACATAAATATAAAAAGCCCACTTATACCAAGTGGGTTTTTACGTTTAAATGCATTTTTTTTCGATGAAATGTAAAATAAATTAAAAAATATCGCTGAAATACAAAAAAATCAGTTAAATTGCATTGTTTTTAAAATGTAGGATTAATTCTATTGTCAACTTAATAGAATTAGCAAGTATTTAAAACAATTTAATATTAATAGGATTTTAATCTATTTCAGTTATGATAACAAATAGTTTACTTGGAAAAGTTTTAAAGTACTTTTCCTTTATTTTGATATTATTATGGTCATCTTTTTCCAGCCATGGTCAGTGTCCTACTATACCAGTTTCCAATCCATCACCAATATGCGATGCATCTGGTTTTACATTTGCTAATTTAAGCGCTTATGCTAATGATAATGGTGGCGGCATTGTTTGGTATCCTACAAGCACTGGTGGTAGTGCTTTCAATGCAAGTCAGTTAGTAAAACAAGGTGTTACTTACTATGCTGGTGATAGTTCTGGTTCTTGTGGTTCAAGAATGTCAATAGTTGTAGATTTTCAAGTAGACCCTTCAGGAAAAAATTTAGACCGCATTTATTGTAGTAATGACAATGCAACAATACAAACATATATTGATGATGTTTTACAATCTGGAATCCCTTCTGGAGGTACTGTTAGGATTTTTTACGATTTTGGTTTAACAAACCAAGCAAATACAACCGATGCAATTCCTAACGGCGCATCAAATTATTATGTTGTTTTTGTAGATAATGGTGGTTGTGAAAGTCAATTAGAAATTGGTCAAGTAGGTGTATTTAATGCTCCAGCCGACCCAACTCCACCATCGTCTCAACAATTTTGTGCAACATCTAATCCAGTAATTGGAAATTTAAATAGAGGTACAACTGCAACAAATTATAAATGGTATGCCAATGTTGATGTTTTTGGAGATCCCATTCAGCCAGCATTATCAGTTTTAACACCTTTGATTGATGGTAGAACATACTACATTCAAATTGATGATATTTTTTGTGTTAGTAATGCTATTCCTGTTACTGTAAACATTAATACACCAGCAAATGCTGGAACTCAAGCTACAATAGAATACTGTAATGATAGTTTGCCTACAAGTGACTTTAATTTATTTGACGAACTAGGAGGACTAAAAGATACAACAGGTACTTGGGCTGGACCATTAGCAACTTCAAATGGTTACCTTGGTACTGTAAATATTTCAACATTAACTACGGCGGGTAATTATGTGTTTACTTATACTGTGCCTAGTACTGGTGTTTGCCCAAATGGGGTTGCAACTGTAACTATTAGAGTTTACCAGACATTTAGTTCAGGAACAGCATTAAGTGCAGCGTCATTTTGCGAATCAACTGCGCCAACAGCCTTCGATCTATTTAGTTTATTGGCTAATGAAGACCCGAACGGACAGTGGACTCAAGGAACCTTAAGTTCAGATCCAGTAGTTACAAGCCCTATAGATTTAACAAGTTTAATTCCAGGAACCTATAATTTTACATATACGCAAAACTTAACCCCAAATCCTTGTACAGATCAATCTACAACGGTACAGATAATTATTTTACAAGATCCAAATGCGGGCAATGCTGTAAATCAAACATTTTGCGAAAATGATTTAGTTTCAAACTCTCCATTTAATTTATTTGATGCTTTAGATGGTTCACAAGATAATAATTCAGGTATTTGGACAGATGCAAGTAATATTACAATTTCAAACGTTTTAGATTTGAATACTTTAACCGTAGCAGGAAGTCCGTATTCTTTTAATTATACTATTGATAACGGAACATGTTCTGATACAGAAACCATAACCATAACCATTGAAGACGCACCAGAATCTGGTACAGCAAATGCACCAGCAGCGTTTTGTGAAGGATTAGCGCCAACAAGTTATAATTTATTCGATTTATTAACTGGTGAAGACGCAACTGGAACATGGTTTTCAGGAACAGATAATTTAGGGGCTTCCGTTTCAAATCCAATAGACTTATCAGGATTAACACCGGGTGATTATAATTTCACTTATGATGTTGATGCAATAGGAAGCTGTGATGATGTATTAGTAACCGTAATGATTACAATAAACCCGTTACCAATTACAGGAACACCAACGGCAGCTATATATTGTGAAAATGATTTGGCCGCAAACTCACCATTAAATTTATTTGGACAACTTACAGGAGAAGATGCTGGAGGTACATGGACAGATGATAACACAACAGGAACTTTAACAGGAAGCGATGTTAATTTAAATGCATTAGCAATTGGCTCATACAATTTCACTTATACAATTACAGACGTTAATGGCTGTTCAAACAGTTCAACAGTAGTTGTAACAGTTCAAGATGCACCAGAATCTGGAACAGCAAATACAGCAGTAGAGTTTTGCTTATCTGCTATTACACCAACACAAACCGTTAATTTATTTGATTTATTAACTGGTGAAGATCAAACAGGTGTTTGGAATGATGATAATGCTTCAGGTGCCTTATCTGGAAGTGTAGTAACCATTGCTGGTCTTTCAGCAGGTACTTATAATTTCACTTATGATGTTGATGCAATAGGAAGCTGTGATGATGTATTAGTTACAGTAAGTATCGTAATTAACGATACGCCTTCACCAACAGCTAATGCAAGTCAGGAATTTTGCGATACAGCAACAGTTTCAAATTTATTAGCAACAGGAACAGCTATAAATTGGTATGATGATGCTACCGGAGGAAGTCCTTTAGCAGGAACGCTCGCATTAATAAGTGGTGAAACTTATTATGCAACACAAACCGATGCAACTACAGGATGCGAATCTTCAGTTAGAACATTGGTAACTGCAACTATTTACCAATCACCAAAATCTGGAATTCCAAACCCTATAACAGTTTGCAATACCAATACAGCAGTAAATTTATTTACAGCACTAGATGGTTCGCAAGATGCTGGCGGAGTTTGGCAAGATACAGATAGCACAGGTGCTTTAACAGGAAATACTTTTAACGCTTCGGCAGTAACACCAGGAACATATCAGTTTACGTATTTAGTAACAGCATCTTCACCTTGCATTGATGCCAATACAATAATAACAATAATTGTAGAACCACCATTAAGTGCGGGAACAGATAATACTTTAGATGTATGTAGCAATAATGGAACAACCGATTTATTCACATTAATAGGAAGTGCAGATATAGGAGGAACTTGGTCGCCAGCTATGGCTAGTGGTACAGGTGTTTTTAATCCTTTAGTTGATACTTCTGGAACTTATAGGTACACTGTTACTAATGCATGTGGAACTGATACTAGCGAAGTAGTTGTAATAGTAACCCAAGCACCAAATGCAGGAACAAATAATACAACAACCATTTGTAGAGTAAATGGACAAATAGATTTATTTACATTACTAGGAAATTCGGCTCAAAGTGGAGGAACATGGTCGCCATTATTAACTAGTGGTACAAGTATATTTGATCCAAATGTTGACGCTTCAGGTGTTTATAGATATACAGTAACAGCATTAGCACCTTGTTCTCCAGATGATTTTGCAGATATTACTGTAACAGTAAACGATTCACCTCAAATAATTGTATTAGATAATAATCCAGCCTTTTGTAAGGTTGATAACCCAACGGTGGCCAATTTAGCAATAAGTATTCGTCCAACAGGAACAGTAAAATGGTATGCTGATGCAGCTTTAACAATACCTGTAAATCTAACAGATGCTCTAATAAATGGTGAAGATTATTTTGCAACCCAAACAACAGGTTCAGGATGTGAATCTTCACAAAGTGTTCAAATTACAGCAACTATTAATGATGCACCAACACCAACATTGGTTGATGCTTCACAGGAATATTGTGTAAACGATAATCCAACTATTAGCATCTTAACGGATAATATAACTGAAAAAAATGCAACAGCAAGCAATATAGTTTGGTATGATGCTGCTACTAATGGAAATATCATAAGCAGTTCAACGGCACTTACAAATTTAACAACGTATTACGCGGCACTTGTTGATGCTACTACTGGTTGTGAAAGTAGTGTGCGTTTAGCAGTAACTCCAGATTTAACTTCGTGTGGCATATTGGTTATACCAGATGGATTTTCACCCAATGGTGATGGTGTTAATGATACCTTTGATGTTGATAATCTAGATATTTTATATCCAAATTTTGAAATGGAAATTTACAATCGTTACGGTAGCATTGTTTATAAAGGCAATGCGTCAACACCGCGTTTTGATGGTAAATCTAACCAGCCAAGAAGTATTGGAAGTGGCGACCTACCCGTAGGTGTCTATTTTTATATTTTCAATTTTAATGATGGTTCTACAAAACCAAAACAAGGACGATTATACTTAAGCAGATAATTTTATAGAACCCAAATTTTAGAAAATCATGAAACATTTATATAGATATCATAAAATAGCTGCTTTAGTAAGTATTATACTAATGTCGCTTCAAAGTTTTGCGCAACAAGATCCTCAATTTACGCAGTACATGTATAATATGAGCGTTATTAACCCTGCGTATGCTACTTCAGAACAAGCCATTTTAAACCTTGGTGGTTTGTACAGAACGCAATGGGTTGGGTTAGAAGGCGCACCAAAAACAGGAACCTTTTTTGCACACACACCTATTAATGAGAAAATAGAAGTTGGTATTTCGTTTACCAATGATAATATTGGTGATGTTGTACAAGAAAATAACATTTATGCCGATTTTGCATATGTGTTACCAATGGGTTTAGAGGGTAAATTATCATTAGGTATTAAAGCAGGATTTACGCTTTTTGATACTAATTTTGATGGCTTTGTATTACAATCACCAACGGAAGATGTTGCTTTTAACGAAAATATAAACAGAGCATTCCCAAATTTAGGTATTGGAGCATTTTACTTTACGGATAATTATTATATCGGTTTATCAGCACCAAACATGTTAAACACAAAGCATTTAGAAACTGAAAACGGCATAAAAGCCACAGGCGTACAAAGTATTCACTATTTCTTAACGGGTGGTTATGTGTTTGATATTAACCAAAATCTAAAATTAAAACCAGCATTTATGGCAAAATCTGTTAGTGGTGCACCATTAGCTTTAGATATTACTGCAAATGTGCTAATTAATGAAAAACTTGAAGCTGGCTTAGGGTATCGATTAGACGATGCCATAAGTGGTTTGGTTGGATTTAGAATATCACCAGAATTAAAAATAGGTTATGCTTACGATTTTACAACCAACAACTTAGGTAATTATAATTCAGGATCGCACGAAATATTTGTTTTGTTTGATATTGATTTGTTCGGGTTTAAAGGTGGTTATGATCGTTCACCTAGATTCTTCTAACCAAAAATGATTACAATTATGAAAAAACATACATACATACTTGCAAGCCTTTTATTAGTTAGTGGAATCTCACTAGCTCAAAAAAGCAATTTAAAACGAGCTAATAAGCTTTTTGAAATGCGCGCTTATATTGAAGCTGCCGAAATGTACGAAACCAAAGAACGTAATCAAGAAGTGCTTCAAAATTTAGCCGATAGTTATTACTACAATGCAAACCTTCAAAAAGCAATTAAAGTTTATAGAGAATTGTTTGTTAACTATGGCGATTCTATTGATATTGAATTTCATTTTAGGTTTGCACAAGCACTAAAAGGCGTTAAAGATTATAAGGAAGCCGATGCACACTTAAGTAAGTATTACAATCAAAAAATTAATACATCTGCTTTTATTGAACTTACTGATCAAACAACACCGCACACATTTAAGTTAGACCAAATAGCTAATGAAATTGGTACTAACAGTGATTTTGGATTGTCTTTTTATGGTGATGATAAAGTAGCTTTTGCGTCAACTAGAAATACTGAAAACCCGTCGTATGCATGGAACAAATTACCTTATTTAGATTTGTATTCGGGTACATTATCAAAAGATGGCAAAATTGAAAATGTAATGCCCTTTTCAGATGAAATAAATACCGATTCGCACGAAAGTAATGCGGTTTTTACTAAAGATGGAAAAACCATGTATTTCAACAGAACAAACAATACGCGAGCCAAAACAGAAGAAGAACGTATTGCGCATGTTCAAATATTTAAAGCAGAATTGGTTAATGGTATTTGGACAAACGTTACCGAGTTACCATTCAATTCAAACAAATATAGTTGCGAACATCCAACACTAAGCAAGGATGGAAAAACGCTTTATTTTGCCAGCGATATGCCCGGAACTTTAGGAAGTTTTGATATTTACAAAGTTGCTATTAATGATGATGGCACTTACGGAACACCAGAAAATTTAGGCAATACAATAAATACAAAACACCGCGAACAATTTCCTTACATAAGCGATTTAGATGTATTGTATTTTGCAACCGATGGTCACTTAGGTTATGGCGGATTGGACGTTTTTAGAAGTAATTCGGTAAACGGAAGCTTCGATAAACCTGTAAATTTAGGAAGCTCTATCAATAGTAATCTAGATGATTTTGCTTATGCCATTCGCGAAAAAGACAATCAAGGATTTGTGTCTTCCAACCGAAGTGGTTTTGATAGATTATATGGTTTTGCTAGAGAAGAAAACATATTAACTAAATATTTGGTTGAAGGTTTGGTGCAAGATAAAAATAGTAAAGCGCTACTTCCTGGTTCGTTAGTTACGCTGTTTGATGATGCTGGCAATGTACTTCAAGATTCTATTGTTGGTGTAAAAGCCGATTATTTATTCAAAATTGAACCAAATAAAAAATATAAAATTCGAGGAACTCGTAAAGCCTATATTCCGCAAGACGTGGAATTTTCAACCGATAGCAAAGGAAAAATTCAGCATAACATCTACCTCATTTTAGAATCATTTGCCGATGCTGAAGAACGTGTGAAGGAAAACGAAAAAGGTGATGTGCAAGTGGAGTTAGACAAAATCTATTTCGATTTTGATAAATCTAAAATCCGTAGTGATGCAGCAACTACCTTAGATGTACTGGTAGATTTAATGAAAAAATACCCAACCATGGAGGTAGAAGTTTCTGCACATACCGATGCACGTGGTAACGACCAATATAATTTAGAGTTATCTAAACGTCGCGCCGCTTCAACTTTAGAATATTTAGTAAGCAAAGGCATTGAAAGAAACCGATTAAAAAGTATTGGTTATGGCGAAATGCAACCACTAAACAACTGTGTTAAAGAAGGTATTTGTGATGAAGAAGCGTATGATGTTAACCGTCGTTGTGAGTTTACCATTTTGAATTAAAACCCCATTTATTACCAATCATATAATTTGAAAAAGCCTTTCCTTAGTTTGGAAAGGCTTTTTCTTTATATTTGCTCAAATAGTTTTTTGTCATTTCAGCAAAGGTGGGAATCTACTATTTTTAAGATTTTACATAATAAATAAGTTTCCTGCCTTCGTAGGAAGTTACCATGAACGAAAACCTAGACCCAACTAACGAAAATTTTTCTCCTGAAGAATTAGATGTCGAAAAAAAGTTAAGACCCTTAGCTTTTGATGATTTTACGGGTCAAGACCAAGTGTTGGAGAATCTTCAAATTTTTGTTCAAGCAGCTAATTTACGTAAAGAAGCTTTAGATCATACACTATTTCATGGACCTCCAGGACTGGGAAAAACAACATTAGCACATATTCTGGCAAACGAATTAAACGTTGGCATCAAAATAACCTCTGGTCCTGTTCTAGATAAACCAGGCGATTTAGCAGGATTACTAACCAATCTTGAAGAACGCGATGTGTTATTTATTGATGAAATTCATCGTTTAAGTCCAATTGTAGAAGAATATCTGTATTCTGCCATGGAAGATTATAAGATTGACATCATGATAGAATCTGGCCCAAATGCAAGAACCGTTCAAATCAATCTAAACCCATTTACATTAGTTGGTGCAACTACGCGTTCAGGATTATTAACCGCGCCAATGCGTGCACGTTTTGGTATTCAAAGCAGATTGCAATACTACAACACCGAACTTCTAACAACCATTGTACAACGCAGTTCTTCCATTTTAAATGTGGCAATTTCCATGGAAGCTGCTATAGAAATTGCAGGTAGAAGCCGAGGAACACCACGTATAGCAAATGCATTACTGCGTCGTGTGCGCGATTTTGCTCAAATAAAAGGCAATGGTAAAATTGATATAAAAATTGCAAAATACGCCTTAGAAGCTTTGCATGTAGATGCACATGGTTTAGATGAAATGGATAATAAAATATTAACCACCATTATCGAAAAATTTAAAGGCGGTCCAGTAGGTATTACAACACTAGCAACAGCAGTAAGCGAAAGTGCTGAAACCATTGAAGAAGTTTATGAACCTTTTTTAATACAACAGGGTTTTATAATGCGTACACCTCGTGGACGAGAAGTAACGGAGCTTGCCTATAAACATTTAGGAAAAATAAAAGGACCTATTCAAGGTGGGTTGTTCCCCTCTTAATCTCCCCGAAGGGGAGAAATCAGTATGAAGAACAGAAACTTAAACGGTTTGAGTTCTCTCTCCCGAAGGGAGAGAGCTAGAGAGAGGGCTAACCTCATAAAAACCGAAGCAAAACGCCTCGGTTTTTTATCTTGTGGTATTAGTAAAGCGCAATTTTTAGAAGCAGAAGCACCTCGATTGGAAAAATGGTTAAAAAACAACATGCATGGTGAAATGCAATACATGGAAAACCATTTTGATAAACGTTTAGACCCTACAAAACTGGTTGAAGATTCAAAATCTGTTATTTCTTTATTATTGAATTATTATCCTGAAGAAACTCAAAACCAAAACACCTTTAAGGTATCAAAATACGCTTATGGTACCGATTATCATTTTATTATTAAAAATAAATTAAAATCACTTTTAAATTTTATTCAAGAAGAAATAGGTGAGGTTCATGGTCGTGCGTTTGTAGATTCAGCACCAGTTTTAGATAAAGCTTGGGCAGCAAAATCTGGTTTAGGTTGGATAGGGAAACACAGTAATTTACTAACGCAGCAAGTTGGTTCATTTTATTTTATAGCCGAATTAATTGTCGATTTAGAATTGGAATATGACTCTAAAACTACCGACCATTGTGGTACTTGTACCAAATGTATTGATGCTTGCCCAACCCAAGCCATCACCGAACCTTATGTGGTTGATGGTAGCAAATGCATTTCCTATTTCACTATTGAATTAAAAGAGAATATCCCAACCGAATTTAAAGGTAAGTTTGATGATTGGATGTTTGGTTGCGATGTGTGTCAAGATGTTTGCCCATGGAACAGGTTTTCAAAACCACATAACGAACCACTATTTAATCCGCATCCAGAATTATTATCCATGACCAAAAAAGATTGGGATGAGATTACCGAAGACGTTTTCAAGAAAGTGTTTAAGAATTCCGCAGTAAAACGTACAAAATTTTCAGGTTTAAAACGGAATATTGAATTTTTGAAATAAAGTTATTTCACAAGTTCTTTAGTTGATTCCCTTTTTACTAATGCAGTTTCTAATACAATTTCTTTGTAAACTACAGGTTTGTTTTTTTTAAGTTGTTTCATTTCTCTGTACAGTTGTTTAAAAGCTGCTCTACCCATTTCGTACCCAGGTTGATCTACGGTTGTTAAAGTTGGTGATATAACCGAAGACATAAACCAATTGCTAAATCCTACAATAGAGATGTCTTCAGGTACTTTTACACCTTGTTTGTTGAATTCTGTCATCGCTCCAATAGCCACCAAATCGGTGTTTATAAAAATACCATCAACATCGTTATGGTCATTTAATAATTGTTGTGCATTTTTTTTTCCTTCTTCAAAACTCATGTCGCCGCATTCGCAGATGTAAACCAAAGATGGGTCGTAAGGCATGTTATTATCTAGTAAGGCTTTTTTGTAACCAAGAAATCTGTCTATGGAGTTTTGAGGTAAAAGAGCACCTCTAAAATGGGCAATACGCTTGCAGCCTGTGTCTATTAAATGTTGCGTAGCCATGTAGGCTGCTTTTCTATCGTCAATAATAATTTTGGAGCATTTTACAATTTTTGCAATTTTATCGAACATCACCAATGGTTTATCTTGGGCTATAACTTCATTGAGATGGCTAAAGTTTGCAGTGCCATTGGCGAGTGATATTAAAATACCATCAACGCGTTGACTCATTAATAAGTCTATTTGTTTTTTTTCTAGTTCATACGATTCATTCGATTGAAGAATGATAACTAAATATCCTTTTTTTTCCGCTTGCGAAATAATACCTCTAATAACATTTGAAAAGAAATGATGCACTATAACGGGAATTATTAAACCAATGGTTTTAGATTCTTTGGTTCTTAAATTAACGGCAAACGTATTTGGTTTGTAATTTAGTGTTTTTGCTAATTCTTTTACCAGAGCTTTTGTTTTTGGACTAACATCAGAATAATCTTTTAAAGCTTTAGAAACTGTTGTTACAGAGATATTTAACTGTTCGGCAATTTGTTTTAAAGTTACAGGTTTCATAGTTTCTTTTCTATTTGAAAAGCTTAAATATACTAAAAAAACTAAAATCGAAAACGTTTTCGTTAATTTCGAAAACGTTTTCGTTGCGAATATCTTGATTTCAGGCTATTGTAAATGTAAATTGCATCATAATTAAACTAAAATATTATTAAATAACTAAAAATTAAGACACAATGAATTCAAAAAAACACACATGGAGTTTGTTATTTCTAATGTTGTTTTCAGTATCGGCAATTTTTGCACAATCAACGATTTCTGGAACAGTTAAAGACCAATCTGGTATGCCATTAGGAGGAGTAAACGTTATTTTAGGAGGAACAACTAAAGGTTCTGTTTCCGATTTTGATGGAAACTATTCTATTAACAATGTAGAAAATGGTACATATACTTTAAATGCTACATTTTTGGGTTACAAAGCTTTTTCGAAAAGCATTACAGTTCAAGGTAAAGATGTTATAATAAATTTTACAATGGCAGAAGATGCTGCTACTTTAGATGAAGTAGTTGTTACTGGTGTTGTAAATCCTAAATCTAAAATAGAATCGAGTGTATCGGTTTCTACAATGGATGTAAAGTTAATTGAACAAGCTTCACCAAGAAGTGCTGGAGAACTTTTTAGAAATGTACCAGGTATTCGCGCAGAGTCTTCTGGTGGTGAAGGTAATGCCAACTTTAACGTTCGTGGTGTGCCAATTTCTTCTGGTGGATCTAGATATTTTCAAATTCAAGAAGATGGTTTGCCATTAAATTTGTTTGGTGATACGTCTTTCGGAAATGCGGATAATTTTCTAAGAATTGATTCTAATATTGGAAGAGTTGAAGCTATTAGAGGTGGTTCTGCATCTACACAAACGTCTAATGGACCAGCAGGTATCATTAACATGATTAGTAAAACAGGTTCTACTGAAGGTGGCTCGTTTGGAACTACTTTTGGTTTAGATTATCAATCAAACAGATTAGATTTTGAATATGGAGCGCCATTAGAAAATGGATTGTCTTACCATATTGGTGGGTTTATGAGATCGGGTGAAGGTCCAAGAGAAATAGGTTATCAAGGTAATAAAGGTGGACAATTTAAAGCAAACCTTACTAAAACATTTGAAAATGGCTATGTACGAGTTTATACTAAGTTTTTAAACGATAAATCTGTAATGTATTTACCAATGCCAATGTTGCTTAAAGGCAGTAATTCTAATCCAACATTTGCAAATTTACCAGGTTTTGATATTACTAGTGATGCTGTACAATCAGCTTATTTACAACAAAGTGCAGGAACATCTCCATTTTCAGGCGAAAGACATGTGAATGATGTAAGAAACGGTAACAATCCTATTTCTAAAGCTTTAGGAGCAGAGTTTTCTTTTGATTTAGGAGACGATTGGAGAGTTGCAGGTAAAGCAAGATATTCTAACAATAGCGGTCAATGGGTTGCTCCTTTTACTGCTGCAGTAGGAACGGTTGCTGAAATTGATGCTACAGCAAGAGCTGCTGCTGGTGCAGGATCTGAACCATTAGTGTATGCTGATGGAGCTAGAGAAGCTTTTAACCCATCTAATGGATTAGCTCAAATTATACATATGTTTGATGTAACGGTTGATGACTTAAGCAACTTTTTTAGTGATGTAAAAATATCTAAAAAATTAAGTGATAATGTTGGTGTTACTGCAGGTTTATTCAGTGCAACACAAAACACTAAAATAGGATGGCAATGGAGTTCTTTCCTATCTGAAGTTAAAGGTGGTGGAGAAGCAAGATTAGTTGATTTTGATGGTTTTTCTAGAGGCGGACAATATTCTTACGGAACACCTGTTTGGGGTAACTGTTGTCAACGTAAATACAATACAGTACACAATGTAAACTCGCCTTATGTAGGTGTTGATGCCGACTTAAGTGATAAATTAAATTTTGATGGTAGTATACGTTTTGAAAACGTGAGAGTTAATGGAAACATTCAAGCAGGTCCAACTAGCCAAGGTAATTTTGATTATGATGGTGATGGTATAATTCAAGGTATTGAGCAAAGTGTACCAGTTATTATTGGTAACGCTGGTCAAGTTATTAATGATAAATACAACTTCGTTTCTTATTCTGCAGGTTTTAACTATAAGTTAAATCAAGGTGCAGCGGTATTTGCAAGATATAGTTCTGGTGCATCAGGAAGAGCTTCAGATAGAAATAATTACGGCACAAACGGTAAAGCAGACGTACAGTTTGATGAAGTTTCTCAACTTGAAGTTGGTTACAAAAAAAGACTTAAAAATGGTATTCTTAACTTAACAGGGTTTATGAGTAATACCGATGAAGGTTTAAGTAATGAGTTGAACAGATCTGTAGGAAATCCATTTAAAGCCATTGGTATTGAAGCTGAAACAGGTTTAACTTTTGGTGATTTTGATTTAAACGGTTCTGTAACTTGGACTAAAGCTGAAATTGATGGTGGTGCAAATAAAGGTAACACTCCAAGAAGACAAGCCGATTTTGTTTACAACGTTTCACCAACATATAGTTTTGGTCAAACTAAGCAGCATATAGTAGGTTTAAGTGTTTTAGGTACATCTAAATCATATGCTCAAGATGATAATGATTTAGTAATGCCAGGTTATGCATATTTTAATTTAATTGCTAAAATTGGGTTAACTGAAGGGCTGTCATTAGGGTTTAATGTTAATAACCTGTTTGATAGTGTTGGTATTACAGAAGTTGAAGGTAATGGCGATGGTGCTTTTGGTTCAGATCGTTTAGTTAGAGCAAGATCTATTAGTGGTCGTTCTTCTACAATATCTTTACAATATAAATTTTAAAACTGGTTAATAGCAAATAGTTGGTTTTTAAGTGAGAAAAAAGAGTTGATGTTTTGGCAACTCAATGTCGGCTCTTTTTCTTTAAATTTATTCTAATATGAAATATTTAGCTTTTACATTTCTTTTTTTCATGGCTTTAAGTAGTAATGCAAAACTATTAAGTGATGATGTTTTTCAAGATCAAAAAACCATTATCGTTTATGGTAGTGATACATGTCATTATTGTACCGATACAAAAGCATTTTTAAAAGAAAAAAATGTAAAGTTTATTTATTATGATGTAGATGTAAACTTAGAAAAACAACAAGAAATGCTAAACAAATTAATAAAAGCAAACATTGATGTTTCAAGTTTAAGCTTACCCGTTATTGATAAAGGTGGTGAATTATTCACCAATGGGAAAGATTTTAGTGCATTTCTTGAAAGAATTATTAAATAAAATAAAAAACGGCAGTTATGTTAACCAAACCTAGATTAAGCTTTTGGCAAATTTTTAATATGAATGTAGGATTCTTAGGAATTCAATTTAGTTTTGGTTTACAACAAACCGCTGTTAACCCTATATTTTCTTTTTTAGGAGCGCATCATGAAGATTTACCATTATTAAACCTTGCAGGTCCAGTTACTGGGTTAATAATTCAACCAATAATTGGTGCTATTTCAGATAAAACTTGGTCTCCACGTTGGGGCAGACGTAAACCATTTTTCTTAATAGGAGCGCTAATAGGTAGTTTGTGTTTATTCGCATTTCCTTTTAGCCCAACACTATGGTTTGCCGTTGGTTTATTATGGATTTTAGATGTAGGTAATAATATGGCAATGGAGCCTTATCGTGCATTCGTTGGCGATAAATTACCAAACAAACAGCTAAGTTTTGGTTACCAAATGCAAAGTTTATTTGTAGGTGCTGGAATTGTTTTGGCTAATGCGTCTATTTTTCTTTTTCAAGATTGGTTTGGTGGCACAGAAACAGTTACAGAAGCTGTAAGCACTATTCCAAAATGGTTGTACTATTCCTTTTTTATTGGTGCTGTATTATCAATTGGAACCATATCGTGGTCTGTTTTAAAAACACCAGAAATACCTCCTTCTAATGAAGAGTTGGAAGATATTAAAAAACACAATGCTTTACCGTTTTCAGATAGGATTAAAACACCGTTTATTGAAATTGTTCAGGCTATAAAAGATATGCCAAAATTTATGTGGAAACTATCAGGTGTTTATCTATTTCAATGGTATGCTTTATTTGTGTATTGGCAATTTATTTCTCCCATGTTCGAAGAAAGTATGAGTTTCGATAAATCTCAGGCGTTAAGTCAAGCTGCAAAAATGAATACAACTTATAATGTTTCTACTATTGTTTTCGCATTGGCGTTGGTGCCGTTAGCGTTAAAGTTTGGAGGTAAAAAAGTATATGTAGTAAGTCTGTTTTTAACAGGAATTGCAATGCTTTCTATTCCTTATATACAAGATCCTCTATTGGTAATTTTACCTATGATTTTGTTTGGTATAGGTTGGGCAGCTATGATGGGTATTCCGTATTCAATGGTTTCTAAAATTGTACCTCAAGAACGCCGTGGTGTTTATATGGGCATATTGAATATGATGATTGTTATTCCTATGGGAATTCAAACCTTAACATTTGGTCCAGTAATGAAGAATTTATTGGATAATAGTGCGGTTAATGCCATCCTATTTGGAGGTGTCTTTTTTGTAATTGCAGGCATATTAGCGTTGCGACTTAAAGAACCAGAAACAGAAGATGAAAATATTGTTATTAGTGGTGTTGGACATTAATTAAAATTTTTTTGAGCTTATTTATAAAATAGGATTAATTAAGAAATAGATTATTTTGAAGAATAAAATAAAAGATATAGATGTTTTATGCGTAGGCGAAGTGCTTGTCGATTTTATTGGGCATCAAGCAGGCGTACAAATTAACAATACAAGAGATTACCACAGATATTTAGGTGGTTCGCCTACTAATGTAGCGATGAATTCGGCTAGATTAGGATTGAAATCTGTTTTAGTAGCAACGGTTGGGAATGATGGTTTTGGAGAGTATATTTTTGAAAGGTTGGGCGAAGTTGGGGTAATAACCGATTTTGTTAAACAGGTTGAAGATGTGCCTACAAGTGTCATTTTTGTGTCAAGAACCGATAGCACTCCAGATTTTATACCTTTTAGAAAAGCAGATTACCACATTACAGAAGACCAAATATCGGAAGCAATACTTTCAAATACCAATATTTACCATACAACTTGTTTTGCATTAAGCAAAAAGCCAGCGCAAACCACAATTTTAAAAAAGGCTGCGGAAGCACATCGTTTAGGGTGTAAATTAAGTATCGATGTTAATTATGCTAAAAAATTGTGGGAAAGTCAAGAAGAAGCACTTAGTGTTATTAAGGCCTACTGTCAGTTAAACCCATTGGTAAAGGTTAGTGAAGACGATATGTTGCGCCTTTTTGAGAAAGAATTACCACATGAAGATATATTTGAATTCTTTCATTCACAAGGTGTGGATACTGTTTGCTTAACTTTAGGTAGTAAAGGGGTAAAATTATCACAAAAAGGAAAAAAAGTTATTCAGTTGCCAGCTATAAAAATTGATGTTGTGCAAGATGCTACAGGAGCTGGAGATGCTTTTTGGTCTGGGTTTTTATTCGCTTATATCAAGAAAAAACCCATAAAAAAATGCTTGGAAGTAGCCTTGAAACTAGCAGCTTTAAAACTTCAAAATGTAGGTAGATTGCCAGATAATATTAATATTTTATCTAAACTCTTATAGAATATAAACCATGATGCAAAAAAAAAATAGTATTCCAAATGGTGTTATGCTTAATGCATACCCAGATAGTATTGGGAATAATTTAAGCGACATTGTAAAAATGCTAGAAATGCCCGAATTTAAAGATGTCTTTTCTTTATTTTATGTGCTACCAACTTTTTTTAATAGCGATTTAGACAGAGGTTTTTCAATTATAGATTACAATCTTAATAAAGAATTGGTTTCAACTGAAGATTTAAAAGCATTAGAAGCATTAAATATTCAATTAAAGTTTGATATCGTTTTAAATCATCTTTCAGTCGCTTCACCGCAATTTAAAGATTTATTAAAACATGGTAATCAATCAAAATACAAAGATTTTTTTATTAATTGGAATGAGTTTTGGCAAGGACATGGTACGATGGGGGTTGATGGTGTTGTAATTCCAAAAGAAGAATTTCTCAATAAATTGTTTATGAGAAAATCTGGATTGCCTATTTTAAAAGTGCCTTTTCCTGACGGAACTAAAAAACCATATTGGAATACTTTTTATCAGAAAGTGAATGAGGATAACAGTTTTTTAGGCCAAATGGATATAAATGCAAATTCACCATTGGTTTGGGATTTTTATGCAGAAACTTTACAAAAAGTTAGTGGCTTTGGTGGTAAAATATTAAGATTAGACGCTTTCGCTTACTTACACAAAGAAATTGGTCAATCCAACTTTTTTAATAAACCAGGTACATGGGAATATTTAGAAAGAATAAAGCAAATAGCTCAAAAAAATGATTTAACACTTTTGCCAGAAATTCATTCTGAATATGGCTTGCATCTACACGATGAAGTAGCAAGTCAAGGATATTATATCTATGATTTTTTCCTTCCCGGATTAACCATTCATACCATTGAAAAAGCTAACAGTAAAGTGCTTTTAACTTGGGCTAAAGAAATTATAAATAAAGGCTATAAAACAGTAAATATGCTTGGGTGTCATGATGGAATTCCTGTTTTAGATTTAAAAGGGAAAGAAGTCGATGGTGTTTACAACAAAGGTTTGTTGGAAGATGCAGAGATAGAAGATATCATGAACAAAATAATGGAACGTGGAGGTAGAGTTAAAAACCTATACGACCCATCAGGCAATAAAATTTCGTACTACCAAGTAAATGCTACTTTTTTTAGTGCTTTAGGTGAAGATGAACAAAAACTATTGCTAGCCAGAGCTATTCAAATATTCATGCCAGGTATTCCGCAAGTATGGTATTTAGATATTTTTGCTGGTAAAAATGATTATGAAGCTGGCGATAAAGGAGGAAGTGCAGGGCATAAAGAAATTAACCGCACTACATTAACTTTAAAAGATGTTGAAGAAGGATTAAAAAAAGATATTGTAAAAATTCAGCTTGAACTTATTCGGTTAAGAAATACATCAAAAGCATTTTTAGGCAATATAGTAATTAACCACACTGCCGATGATTTGATAGATATAGAATGGGTTAACGGTATAGATAAAGCAAGATTAAAAGCAAACTTGCAAACCAAAATATTTAGTGTCACATTCACCCAAAATGGTGTACAAAAAAATATAATAATTTAATTGCGTTTTAAACATTAATTAACCTTAAAAAGAATAAGGTTTTAAAAAATAGGATTGTTATCTTTGTTCGATTAGTTAACTAATTATTCCTATGAGCGAAGAAAGTAAACGCAGAGAGGCATTAATATACCACGCCAAACCTACTCCAGGTAAAATAAAAGTTGTTCCAACCAAAAAATACGCTACCCAACGCGATTTAGCTTTGGCTTATTCACCAGGTGTAGCAGCACCTTGTTTGGAGATTGAAAAAGACAAAAACAATGCATATAAATATACCGCAAAAGGTAATTTAGTTGCTGTAATATCAAACGGTACAGCCGTTTTAGGTTTAGGTAATATTGGTGCATTGGCAGGAAAACCTGTAATGGAAGGTAAAGGTTTGTTATTTAAAATTTTTGCAGATATTGATGTATTCGATATTGAGGTTGATACCGAAAACATAGAAGAATTTATTGCAACCGTAAAAAATATAGCACCAACTTTTGGAGGTATCAATTTAGAAGATATAAAAGCACCCGAAGCTTTTGAAATTGAAAGACGCCTAAAGGAAGAACTTGATATTCCTGTAATGCATGACGACCAACATGGTACTGCCATCATATCAGCAGCAGCTTTAATTAATGCAGTAGAAATTGCTAAGAAAAAATTAGACGAAGTTAAAATTGTAATAAGTGGTGCTGGTGCAGCAGCAATTTCATGTTCACGTTTGTATCAAGCTTGTGGTGCGAAGCGCGAAAATATGGTAATGCTTGATAGTAAAGGTGTTATTAGAGATGATAGAGAAAATTTATCTTCTGAAAAAGCAGAATTTGCTACGCACAGAAAAATTGACACCTTAGAAGAAGCTATGGTAAATGCCGATGTTTTTATTGGTTTATCAATGGCAAATATAGTGTCGCCAGAAATGCTATTAGCTATGGCTAAAAACCCAATAGTTTTTGCTATGGCAAATCCAGATCCAGAAATAAAATACGATTTGGCAATAAAAACCCGTAAGGATATAATTATGGCAACGGGTCGTTCAGACCATCCTAACCAAGTAAATAACGTACTCGGATTTCCATTTATATTTCGTGGTGCTTTAGATGTTCGTGCTACTAAAATTAACGAAGCTATGAAAATGGCTGCTGTTGAGGCTTTGGCAAAATTAGCTAAAGAATCTGTTCCAGAGCAAGTTAATATTGCTTACGGTGAAACACGTTTGGCATTTGGTAAAGAATACATCATTCCAAAACCATTCGACCCACGTTTAATTGCCGAAATACCACCTGCAGTTGCAAAAGCAGCGATGGAAAGTGGTGTAGCCAAAGAACCTATTCTTGATTGGGAAAAATATAAAGACGAATTAAGAGAGCGTTTAGGCAACGATAATAAACTTATTAGATTACTATTTAATCGAGCAAAAACAGACCCAAAACGTGTTGTTTTTGCTGAAGCTGATCAATTAGCAGTTATAAAAGCAGCACAAATAGTATATGAAGAAGGCATTGCCATTCCTATTTTATTAGGAAGAATAGAAACCATTAAGGAGTTAATGGCTGAAATTGAATTTGATGCTGAAGATGTTCTTATAATAGATCCAAAAACAGAAGAAGAAAACGAGCGTAAAAACAACTATGCAAAAGTATATTGGGAGCAACGTAAGCGTCGTGGTGTTACTTATTATGCTGCACAACGTTTAATGCGTGAGCGTAACTATTTTGCAGCTATGATGGTGAATGAAGGTGATGCCGATGCTTTAATATCAGGATATTCCAGAAATTACCCATCAGTTGTAAAACCAATGCTAGAGCTTATTGGTATGGCAAAAGGAACATCGCGCGTGGCAACAACCAATGTAATGATGACAAAACGTGGACCAATGTTTTTAAGCGATACATCTATAAACATCAATCCATCAGCAAGAGAATTAACTAAAATTGCTCAAATGACGGCACAAGTGGTTAAAATGTTTGGTATGGAACCTGCTATGGCTATGATTTCGTATTCAAATTTTGGTTCGTCTTCACATGAAAATGCTACAAAAGTTCGCGATGCTGTGGCGCATTTACACCGCTACTATCCAGAGATGATTGTTGATGGTGAATTGCAAACCGATTTTGCTTTAAATGCAGAAATGCTTCAAGAAAAGTTTCCGTTTTCTAAGTTAGTTGGCAAAAAAGTTAACACCTTAATTTTTCCAAATTTAGATTCGGCAAACATCACTTATAAATTATTGAAAGAGTTAAACGAAGCAGTATCAATAGGGCCAATTATGATGGGAATGCGCAAACCCGTTCACATTCTTCAATTAGGTGCTAATGTTGATGAAATTGTAAATATGACTGCCATTGCGGTTATTGATGCACAGCAAAAGGAACGTTTAGAACAGGAAAAGGAAAATGCTAAGTAAGTCTATTGAAAATAAATTTATTACATTTGGTCGATTAACTAATTGCTATAAATGATTACACATATCCAAGGTAAACTTGTAGAAAAAAATCCAACCGACGTTGTTATTGATTGTAACGGCGTCGGTTATGTTTTAAATATTTCCTTGCATACCTATTCGCAAATTCCTAGTGGCGACCATTTAAAATTATACACGCATCTTCAAGTAAAAGAAGATTCGCATACACTTTACGGCTTTTCATCATTAGCAGAACGCGAAATTTTTAGATTGCTAATTTCGGTTAGTGGTATTGGTGCTAGTATTGCCCGTACCATGCTATCTTCATTAACACCAAAACAAGTTATTGAAGGTATTGCGGCAAATGATATTGCATTAATTCAAGGTATAAAAGGCATTGGCGCCAAAACAGCCCAACGTGTTATTATAGATTTGAAAGATAAAGTCTTAAAGATTTACGATATTGACGAAGTTTCCGTTTCCAAAGGCAATACGAATAAAGATGAAGCGTTATCTGCTTTAGAAGTACTTGGTTTTGTTAGAAAGCAGGCAGAACGTGTTGTGGAAAAAATTGTTGCAACCCAGCCTGATGCCACTGTGGAAACCATTATTAAACAAGCTTTAAAAAATTTATAATAGATTTGAATATAACTAACCTAAACTCTTATAAATCAATTAAAAAACACGTTGTATTAGCAATTGTGTTTTTGTTTTCTGTTATGGCGTGGTCTCAACAGCCAACAGCACAAGATACTATTAAAAAAGGATACAATTTAGGAAGTTTAAAAACACCAAACCCTAATAGTATTGAATCTAAATACACCTACGATGCTTTAACCGATCGTTATATTTACACCGAAAAACTAGGAAGTTTTAATATAAATTACCCTGTAATTTTAACGCCTAAAGAATACTATGCATTAGTAGCTAGAGAAAGCTTAAAAGCCTATTATAAAGAAAAAATTGACGCTTTTGACGGAAAAAAACAAGGTGCTGATGATGCTCAAAAAAACCTATTACCAGAGTTTTATGTGAAATCAGATTTTTTTGAATCCATTTTTGGAAGTAATACCATTGAGGTAATACCACAAGGTTCGGTAGAAATGGATTTAGGCATGTTATTTTCAAAGCAAGATAACCCTACATTTTCACCAAGAAATAGAAGTAATTTCACGTTTGATTTTGATCAACGTATCAGTTTAAGTTTATTAGGTAAAGTTGGTACACGTTTGCAAGTAACCGCCAATTATGATACACAATCTACCTTCGATTTTCAAAATTTAATAAAATTAGAATACACACCAACCGAAGATGATATCATTCAAAAAATAGAAGTTGGTAATGTAAGTATGCCTTTAAACAGTTCGCTTATTACTGGTGCGCAAAGTTTATTTGGTGTAAAGGCACAATTACAATTTGGTAAAACGACGGTTACAGGTGTGTTTTCTGAGCAAAAATCACAAGGCAATACCGTTGTTGCACAAGGCGGAGGAACCTTAGAAGAATTTGAATTTTTCATTAGAGATTATGATGAAAATCGCCATTTCTTCCTAGCACAATATTTTAGAGATAGCTACGATAAAGCATTATCAACCTATCCATACATTAACAATGGCGGTTTACAAATAACAAGATTAGAGGTTTGGGTTACTAACCGAAGTAATAAAACCGATAATGTAAGAAACGTGGTGGCGTTACAAGATATTGGAGAATCAGACCCAAGTAAAGTGGGTTCTTCAGTAACTATAACGGCAGCACCTTCAGCTTATCCAAGTAACAAAAATAATGCCTTCGACCCAACCAATATTGGTGGTGCAGGTTCGCAGTTAAATTCGGCTATTAGAGACGTTGCCACCGTACAAAATGGTATTGCAATATCTGGAGCTCGCGAAGGTTTTGATTACGCTAAACTGGAAAACGCACGTAAATTAATCAGTGGTCAGGAATATGTGTTAAATACCCAATTAGGGTACATTTCCTTAAACCAACGTTTAAATAACGATGAGGTTTTAGCAGTAGCGTTTCAATATACTTTAGGAGGAAAAGTGTATCAAGTAGGTGAATTTGCTAATGATGGTGTAGATGCAACCAATGTAACAACCAATGGTTCTGGTGATGTTACAAATGTAGTTAATAGCAACTTAATAGTAAAAATGCTAAAAAGTAGCATCACCAATGTAAACCAACCTGTTTGGGATTTGATGATGAAAAACATCTACGATACAGGTGCTTACAACTTAAGTTCAGAAGATTTTAAACTGAATATTTTTTACAACGAAGCATCGCCTTTAAATTATATAAAGCCTGTTGGTACAACAGCATTTCCAACACCTGGAGCAAATGATGATCCAATAGACGAAACACCTTTACTAAGATTTTTCAATTTAGATAAATTAAATTTTAATAACGACCCGCAAGCAAAAGGCGATGGTTTTTTTGATTATGTAGAAGGTATAACGGTATTATCGCAAAGCGGAAAAGTAATTTTCCCAAGTGCAGAACCTTTTGGAGAATACATTTTCAACAAACTATCTTTAAGTGCTAGTGAAGATTACGATAATAATACAACCTACAACGAAAACCAAGTAAAGTATGTTTACGATGTGCTTTATAAACAAACCAAAACCAAAGCACTAGAAGCAGTTGAAAAAAACAAATTCAAACTAAAAGGGCGTTACAAATCTTCTGGTGGCGATGGCATACCAATTGGTGCTTTCAATGTGCCACGTGGTTCGGTACGTGTAACCGCTGGAGGTCGTGTGTTAGTTGAAGGTATTGATTATACGGTAAATTATCAATTAGGGCGTGTTCAAATTTTAGATGAAGCTTTAAAAGCATCCAACACACCTATTGAAGTTTCAACAGAAAATAATGCGGTTTTTGGGCAACAAACCAGACGTTTTACAGGCGTTAATGTAGAACATAAGTTTAATGAAAATTTTGTTTTGGGTGCAACACTTTTAAACTTAAATGAACGCCCAATTACGCAAAAAGCAAATTACGGAACAGAACCAATAAACAATACTATTTTTGGTTTTAATGGAAACTACTCAACCAAAGTGCCATTTTTAACCCGATTAGCAAATGCATTACCTAATATTGATACCGATGTAGAATCGAACTTATCTTTACGTGGTGAATTTGCTTATTTAGCACCAGGTTCGCCAAAAGGCACAAACTTAAATGGTGAAGCAACTTCCTATATTGATGATTTTGAAGGCACACAAAATGCCATCGATTTAAAATCGCAACAATCATGGTTTTTATCAAGTAGACCAGCCGATTTGGATGGCGACGGGCAAACAGATTCAGGGTATGACCAAGGCGGAATTGAAACTGGGTATGGAAGAGCCATGTTAAACTGGTATAATATAGATCCTATTTTTTACACCAGCCAACGGCCAAATGGTGTAACCGATAGCGATTTGTCAAGTCTATACACCAGTCGTGTTTTTATTAAAGAATTGTTTCCAGAACGGAATTTAGTGCAAGGTCAAAATACAGTTTTAAGTACTTTAGATTTAGCATACTATCCAAACGAAAGAGGACCGTACAATTTTGATGACACCAACACAAATGGAGATATTATTACTAACCCAAGCCAATCATGGGCTGGTATTACACGTCAATTAACATCAACAGATTTTGAACAGCAAAATGTTGAGTATATTGAGTTTTGGTTACAAGATCCATTTCAAGAAAATCCATCAAATCCAGGAGGAAAACTGGTTTTCAATCTTGGTAATATTTCAGAAGATATTGTAAAAGATGGTAAAAAACTTTATGAAAATGGCTTGCCTAAAGACGGTAATAAAAGTTTATTAAATCCAACGGCATGGGGAACTGTAGTGCCACAAAACCAATCGTTAATATATGCTTTTGATACCACTGGTGATGAGCGAAAAAATCAAGACGTTGGTTACGATGGGTATAATGATGCAGAAGAAAAAAGTTTTGCTTTAACCATACCAGGTAATTTTAGTTCATTAGCTGACCCATCAAAAGATAATTACACCTATTTTTTAAATGCCAGTGGTAGTATTTTTGATCGCTATAAAAACTACAATGGTGTAGAAGGAAATACACCAGACACATTTTCAAATACCGATAGAGGTGCTAATACACAACCCGATGTAGAAGATATTAATCGTGATAACACCATGAACACCATCGATAGTTATTACGAATATGAATTGCCAATTACCAGACAAAATTTACCATTAACAAAATCGGATTTTGATAATTTATCGGCATCAACCAATCCGTTAAAAGAATATTTAGTTGACTTTAAAGATAGACCTCGTACACTACCAAACGGGCAATCGCCAAACGTACGTTGGTATTTATTCAGAATTCCTGTTGAAGGAAGTCTAAGAAAACCTGTTGGCGGTATTACCGATTTGCGTTCGGTGCGTTTTACACGTTTATTTCTTAAAGAATTTTCAGCACCAACTGTATTTCGTTTTGGAAGTTTAGATTTGGTACGTAGTGAATGGCGTCGTTATAACCAAACTTTACAAGCTGATAAAGACAATCCTGCCGATGATATAACCGATTTTTCAGTAGGCGTTATAGGAACTTTAGATAATGAAGGAAGTTACCAAAGACCTCCAGGGATAGAACCAGAAGAATTATTTAACAATAACACAGTGGTTGAACAAAATGAACAATCATTGGTTGTAAATGTGTGTGGTTTAGAATCGCAAGACTCTAGAGGTGTTTATAAAAACATTAATTTAGATATGCGTCAGTTTAAGCGCATGCGTATGTTTATGCATCTTCAAGAAGAAGGTACAGGTATTCCAACTAATAATACCGTTGTTGGTTTTATTAGAATTGGAAATGATTTAACTGAAAATTATTATCAAATAGAAATACCGTTAAAAGTTTCAGAATCTAATTCCAGAATAGGTTTATGGCCTGAAGAAAACGAAATCAATTTGCCAATAGATATTTTAGGAAAAATAAAAGCATTGGAAATTGCCAATCCAACTTTGCCTTCAGAAAAACAGAAGTTTTATGATGTAATTGATGGCAAATTGGTTGATACACCTGTTGATGAATTTTCCGCATATACCGCTGGTCAACATCGTGTAACTATAAAAGGAAATCCTAATTATGGCGATATAAGAACCTTAATGGTTGGTGTTAAAAATGGTATTCCAAGTGGTCAAAATGATGCACCGCCAATAGCATCGCCAGTTTGTGCTGAAGCATGGTTTAACGAGTTGCGTTTATCTGATATGGATAACGAAGGTGGTTGGGCAGCAGTAGTAAGTTTGGATACAAATATTGCCGACTTTATGAATATTAGTGCTACAGGAAGGCAAAGCACCTCAGGGTTTGGTAGTATCGAGCAAGGTCCTAGCCAACGTAGTTTAGAAGATGTTAAGCAGTATGATGTTGTAACCAATATTAATATTGGGCAAGTATTACCAAAAAAGTGGGGCATTCAATTGCCTTTTAATTATGGTCAAAGTGAAGAATTGATTACACCAAAGTATGATGCCTTTTATAAAGATTTAACCTTAGATTCACGTTTAGATGCAGCTCAAACCAATGCTGATCGCGAAACTATAAAAAAACAATCTGAAGATTATACAAAACGCCAAAGCATCAATTTTATAGGTGTTAGAAAAACTAGAACAACCGATGCAAAACCACGTTTTTATGATGTAGAGAATGTTACTTTAAACTACTCATACAATAAGGTAGAACACAGAGATTTTGAAATTGAAGATGCGGTAAATAAAACCGTTCGTGCTGGTGCTAATTATGCTTTCAATTTTAATCCTATAAAAATTGAACCTTTTAAAAAGAACGATTCACTGTTCACAGGTAAATATTGGAAACTTTTAAAAGATTTCAACTTCAATTTATTACCAACAAGTTTTACATTGAATTCGGATATTAATAGACAATTTAACCGTCAAAAATTTAGAGAAGTAGATTTAGGAGGTTCAAATATTGGGATTGAAGAGTTATTCAGAAGAAATTACACGTTCGATTTTCAATACACTATAAACTACAATATTACAGATGCTTTAAGCTTAAATTTTGCAGCAGCAAATAATAATATTGTTCGAAATTATTTCAAAGACAATATCATTAATGGTGAACAAGATGAAACTTTAGATGTTTGGGATGGTTTCTTCGATTTTGGCGATCCAAACAGGCAATCGCAAAACTTAGGAATTACATACCAATTGCCATTAAATAAAATTCCAACACTAAGTTTTGTAAACGCAACCTATCAATACAATGGTAATTTTCAATGGCAAAAAGGATCTGATTTATATGGCGAGTTAGAGTTAGATGGTAATACGTACGATTTAGGTAATACCATTCAAAACGCAAACACCCACAATATCAATACAACTTTAGATATGAATAGGTTCTATCGTTATATTGGGTTGGTTAAAAAACCTATTTCTAGGGCTAGAGTTAGAACAACCACACAAGGACCTCCAGGACCTAATCAAAACAATTCTAATCAACCACAAATTAAAAACCAATCGGTTACCAAACTATTAAACGCAGGTGTTGATATTTTAACAACAATTAAAAGAATTCAAATTAATTATTCTGAAAACAACGGTACATTTTTACCTGGGTATTTACAAACACCAGGGTTTATTGGTACTTTAAAACCAACAACAGCTTTTACCTTTGGTAGCCAAAGTGATATTAGAGATTTAGCAGCAAGACGTGGTTGGTTAACGTTGTTCCCAGATTTTAATCAGCAATATACAACTACCAATACTAAACAAATGGATATTTCGGCAAGCTTAGAGCCTGTAAAAGATTTAAAAATTGATTTGGTAGGTAACCGAACGTATTTTGAAAATTATACCGAAAATTTTAGAGTAGATGCCAATACCTATGAGTATACATCGCTTACCCCAAATACTTTTGGTAATTTTAATATATCAACTGTTTTAATAAAAACAGCATTTAGTAAAAGTGATGAAACAACATCCGATGCGTTTAACGATTTTAGAGCAAATAGACTTATTATTGCTAATAGAAAAGCAGAAAAATTTTATGGTAATACAACTTTTGGACGAGATACCGATGGTTATCCATTAGGTTTTGGAAAAAATAGTCAAGCCGTATTACTGCCTGCGTTTTTAGCAGCATATTCTGGACAAGACGCTAGTAAAGTAAAAACCAGTGCGTTTAGAGATGTGCCTATTCCAAACTGGGATTTAAAATACACAGGCTTCATGAAATATGCTTGGTTTAAAAAGAATTTCAAGCGTTTCTCGTTAACACACGGCTACCGTTCAACATATACCATCAATCAATTTCAAACCAATTTGAATCTGAATTTAAACCCAGGAGATAATGAAGCACCTGTGCCTGGTTTAGATTATATTAATCAACCACAGGAATCAAAAGACCAATCAGGTAATTACAAAAATGAAACCTTATTTAGCAACATCAACTTAACCGAAATGTTTAGTCCGTTAGTACGTATCGATTTTGAAATGCAAAATTCGGTTAAAATTTTAGCAGAAGTTAGAAAAGACCGTTTACTATCATTAAGCTTTGATAATAATTTAATGACTGAGGTATTAGGAATGGAATACGTATTAGGTTTAGGTTACAGAATTAAAGATTTACGAATCAATTCAAATCTTGCAGGCCCAAGTAAACGTATAGTAAGCGATTTAAATATGAAGGCCGATATATCTATTCGAGATAATAAAACCATTATTCGCTATTTAGATTTAGAAAACAATCAAGTAACATCTGGTCAAACCATTTGGGGCTTAAAATACACAGCCGATTATGCCTTTAGTAAAAACCTAACAGGTATCTTTTATTTTGATTATACGTTTTCAGAATATGCTATTTCAACAGCGTTTCCACAAACAACAATTAGGTCTGGGTTTACTATCAGATATAATTTTGGGAATTAACATATATTCTGTTTGAATTTAAAGTTTGAATAAATACATTTGCCTTGTACTAACTTAAAATAATAAAATGAACATTCAATCAGAATTAAAATATACAAAAGACCACGAATGGGTAAGTATAGAAGGTGATATAGCAACTATTGGTATTACAGATTTTGCACAAAGTGAATTAGGCGACATCGTATATGTTGAAGTTGAAACGGTTGATGAAACTTTAGAAGCCGAAGAAATTTTTGGTACTGTTGAAGCAGTAAAAACAGTATCCGATTTATTTTTACCACTATCAGGCGAAATTATTGAATTCAATACAGCTTTAGAAGACGAACCAGAAAAAGTAAATACAGATCCTTATGGCGACGGTTGGATGATAAAGCTTAAATGTTCAAACTTATCAGAAGTAGAAACATTAATGTCTGCCGAAGCCTATAAAAGCTTAATAGGTGCTTAAAAAGATATTATTTTTATTAAGCATCCTTTACACAATAGCTTTAGCAATTGTGTGTTTAATTAAAATAAACAAGCTTCCAGATATAGGTATATCTAATGCCGACAAAATATATCATTGTTTATCATATATTATATTGTCGTTATTATGGTACAACACATTATTGCATACTTTTAAATTAAAAAGTCAGCAAGCATTACGGTATGCATCAGGGTTCTCAATTATATTTGGTATAGTTATTGAGGTATTACAAGGAGCCTTAACAACATCTAGAGCAGCCGATGTTAATGATGTTGTAGCAAATTCTGTAGGTGTTTTATTTACAATTTTGGTTGTATCACTAAAAAAAATAAATCCTACTAAAAATTAACAAACAACTTGCTTAATTGACAAATAAATAGTTATTTTAGCATTCTTGAAAAACAATTAAATTATGGAACCTAAAAAAAATCCTAAAGCAAATGTTGGACGTAACAGTTCACTTTATTTCGCTATTGGTTTAGCGTTAATGTTATTTTTAACAAATTTCGCTATCAATTTTAAAACCTATGACAAGTCAGATATCGAAATAGGCATGGTAAACATGGCTGAAGAGATAGAGGAGGAAATTCCAATCACACAACAATTACAAACACCACCACCACCACCACCACCACCTGCAGCGCCTGAAGCTATAGAGATTGTAGAAGATGAGGTTGAAGTTGTGGAAACAGTTATAGAATCTACCGAATCTGATCAAAAACAAAAAATTGTTAAAGTTGAAGCTGTAAAAGTAGCACCAACTGTAGAAGAAGACGTAGAGGTGCCATTTGCTGTTATTGAAAACGTACCAGTTTTTCCTGGTTGCGAAGGCGGTGATAACAATGCAAAAAGAGATTGTATGTCTAAAAAAATACAAGACTTTGTAAATAAAAAGTTTAATACAGATTTAGCTAGTGAGCTAGGTTTATCAGGTAGACAACGTATTAATGTTATCTTCAAAATTGACAAATCTGGTGAGGTTGTTGGTATTCGTGCTAGAGCACCACACCCAGGTTTAGAAAAAGAAGCTGCCCGTGTAATTGGCATGCTTCCTAAAATGCAACCAGGTAAGCAACGTGGTAAAGCGGTAACTGTACCATATTCATTACCTATTGTTTTTCAAGTACAAGATTAAATTTACCTTGCTGTAAAGCAAAACATATCAAAATATAAAATCCCGTTACAAAATTTGTAACGGGATTTCTTTTTTGGTATGCTTATTGTGATTTTATCATAATATTAACATTTAACAATAAAATATTATGAGTAATCCAAAGAAAACGCACGACCTCATTCGGCAAAATGAGGAAATCGTGAAAAAATCACAAAAGCATGAAACAAATTTACAAAAAAACTCAACCTTTTACTTTCAAGTAGGTTTAATTGTTTGCTTGCTTGCTGCCTATGGGTTGTTAGAAATGAAATTTGAAACTACTACACCTTCAACGGTTGAAGTTCTTTACATTGATGATAATTTTGAAACTTATGTTCCAGAATTTAAAGTAGAAGTAGCAGTTGTTGATGAGCCAAAACAACAACAAGTTGTTAAGAAACCAACAAGTTTCGAGGAAGTGCCCAATGATACGCCAGAAATTTTTGTTGATGTTCCAACCGAACCTACTGTACAAGTTACCAAATCACCAAATTTTGAAAAAAATCCTTTAGCAAAAAAGCCAGATGACGATGTGCTAGTTCATTTTGAAGCTATCGAGCATGTGCCTGTGTATCCTGGTTGTGAAAACAAGAAAACAAATGAGGAAAAACGAAAATGTATGTCCGATAAAATAACCCAATTAATCCAGAAAAAGTTTAATACTGGTTTGGGTAGTGAATTGGGTTTACATGGAAAGCAAGTAATTCGTACCCAATTTAAAATTGATAAAACGGGTCGTGTAAACGATATTCAGGTAAGAGCTACACATCCAGAGTTAGAAATAGAAGCGAAGCGTGTTATTAATATCATTCCAGAAATGACACCTGGTAAACAACGCGATAAAAGTGTAGGTGTTATTTATACTTTGCCTATTGTATTTCAAGTGCAAGATTAGTTTTGCTATAATTTAAATACTTAAAAGCTGTTATCTGTTAAACGATAATGGCTTTTTTAATGCCTCATTATTAAAAATATAGTATCTTTCAACCCAAATTAATTCTCAAAAAAACACATGAAACGTTTCGTTGTACTAGCCTTACTTTTAGTTCAATATCAATTTTATTCTCAAAATAATACGTTCAATGAAAAACCACCTGTGTTTTCAAGTTGTGATACACTAACCATCAACATGCAGCAACAGTGTTTTGATAGTAAGGTTTATAATCACATTTACAATACGTTTAAAGTGCCAGAAAACCTTTCTAAAGAAAACTATAAGGGTAATGTTATTGTATTGTTTGAAGTCGATACTACAGGACAATTTAAAGTGCTTTATACCGAAGCAATGTATGCAGAGTTGAAAACCGAAGCAAAACGTGTGTTTTTTTTGCTCCCAAAGGTTACACCAGCTACCTACAATGGCAGAAATACCTATAAACAGTACAGTATTTCCATAAAAATTCCGTTAGTTAACCAAGAAGAAGTTATACTAAATCAAGAAAAAGTAAACCCAATTTTAAAGTTAGAACAACAAGCTAAAGCGGAATTTGATAGTGTTAATCTATCATTAAAAGCGTTTGAAGACAAAGCCTTTTCTAGTCAATTAAACATTCCGTTTACGCATAGTGATTATGCTCGTTTTGATAAACAGATGAATAGAGTAGGTACTAATAGTCATACCGCTTCAAAACCATTTGTGTATGAAGACGTTTCAAGATATTACGATTTTAAAGCTGAAAAAGGTAAATTGCTTAAAGAAACCGAAACTTGGGCTGGACGCAAACTTTGGAACGAGCATTTAGTACAATTACAAGGAAACGATTATTGGTTTACTATAAATCCAATTTTAGATATAGAAGTAGGTAAAGATACTGATGCCGATTTTAATTCAACCTACAACAATACACGTGGGTTTATGATTAATGGTGGTTTGGGCAAAAAACTTAATTTTTATGCGTCGGTTTTTGAAAGCCAAGGTCGATTTGCACAATACATAAACGCATATGCCGAAAGTTTAAAAGCCTTTGGACCAGATCCAGCCATTATTCCTGGGCGTGGTATCGCAAAACGTTTTAAAACGGATGGTTACGATTATCCTGTGGCAGAAGCCTATTTATCGTATGCGCCAGCAAAATTTATAAATGTACAATTTGGGCATGGTAAAAATTTTATAGGCGATGGTTACCGTTCGTTATTGTTAAGCGATGTGGCAAGTCCGCACCCATTTTTAAAATTAAACACCACATTTTGGAAAATAAAATACACCAATACATGGATGTGGTTAAAAGATGTGCGTGATGATGTGGTGCAAGACAAAGCTTTTTTAACCAAGTACATGGCTAGCCATTACTTAAGTTATAATGTGTCAAAAAAATTAAATATCGGTTTGTTTGAATCGGTGCTGTGGACCAACAGTAACAACCGAGGTTTTGATGTAAACTATTTAAACCCCATAATATTTTACCGAGCTATCGAATTTGAAACTGGGCAAGGTGCTGGTAACGCCA
Organism: Mariniflexile jejuense; assembly: GCF_042675665.1. Lineage (NCBI taxonomy): Bacteria > Pseudomonadati > Bacteroidota > Flavobacteriia > Flavobacteriales > Flavobacteriaceae > Mariniflexile > Mariniflexile jejuense. Next base: position 999,375 of record NZ_JBHTJI010000001.1, on the reverse strand, counting down.
TTTTGGGTGCATCGGCAAAATATAAGTTTAATGATAACATAAATATATACAGCCAATTTATTTTAGATGAATTTTCACTTAGTGATATAAAAGCAGGCGAAAAAAGTTATAAAAATAAATTCGGGTATCAATTAGGCGTAAAATATTATAATGCTTTTAAAGTAGATAATTTATTACTTCAGTTTGAATATAACAGAGTTCGCCCTTACACCTATTCACACAATACCATTGTGTTAAACTATGCGCACAATAACCAATCTATGGCGCATTTATGGAATTCAAATTTTAGTGAAGCTATTTTTATTGCTAGATACCATTACAAACGATGGTTTGCAAATGCTAAATTAATTTTTGGGGTAAAAGGGTTCGATATTAATAGCAGTACAGACACATTTAGTTATGGTGGCGATATCTACAGAGATTATTTTGACAGACCATTTGATACAGGCATTGAAATTGGGCAAGGCATAAAAACCAATATATTTAATGGAAATTTACAACTAGGTTATTTAATAAACCCAGCAACAAACCTTAAACTATTTGCCGATATAACTTATAGAAATTTTAATCCGCAAACCGAAACAGCCACCATTTTAAAAAATGATACCGCATGGTTTAACTTTGGTATAAGAACCGACTTGTTTAATTGGTATTTTGATAATTAATATATCCCTACCAAAACAAAAATCTCATAAATTAAATTTTAAACGTTTATTACTTGGGCGTTACCCTATCGGGTCGGGCTATCCATTCCAATCTTTTTAAAAAGGCATTGCGAGCACGAAGGACTAAGCTAACTGTCAACTTTCAGTTCTTACCAAAATTTGGTTTATCTAGTTTTAAAAAGGATTTCCATTCCTATCCCTAACGCAACTTATATTTCACCGAGGAGTAAAAAGCAAGAATAACCTATTGAAAAACTTATACAAACAAATTACAAACGCTTAACTTGGAAAGAAAATGATTAGAGCAATTGTAACATTCAAAAGTTTAATTGATATTGAAAATGACAAAACTCACTTAATAGCAATTGTAAATACATGGGTTACAGCAACTAAATAATAAAAACCTTCGCTAACTACAAACCTCACCTAAAACCCACAAATAATCACTTCGGTTTTCAATAAAATCTTTATCGGAAATGTCTATTATTTTCACGTTAAAATCGTTTTGGGTTTTTAAAAACTCCAAATAGCCTGTGTTTATTTTTTCTAAATACGTATTAGCAATATTTTGTTCGTAATCGCGCCCACGCTTTTTAATGTTTTCTTGTAAACGTTTGGTATTTTGGTATAAATACACATATAAATCGGGTTTTCGCAAGTCTTTGTACATCAGGTAAAAAAGCTTTCGGTAAAGCTTAAACTCATCTTCTTGCAAGGTTATTTTAGAGAATATAAGCGATTTAAACACATCGTAATCGCTTACCATAAAATCTTTAAACAAATCGAGTTGCGATAAATCGTCACTAATTTGTTGGTATCTGTCAGCAAGAAACGACATTTCCAACGGAAAGGCATAACGCGCTGCATCATTATAAAACTTTGGCAAAAACGGGTTATCGGCAAAACGTTCTAGAATAAGTTTCGCATTAAAATCGTGAGCTATTTTAGTTGCTAAACTGGTTTTTCCTGCACCTATATTACCTTCAATAGCTATGTAATTGAATTTTGAAATATCAAAGGTTTTATTGGGGTTTTTTAACCAAATATTAATAGGTTCTAAAACGCTATCATCTGTACATTCATCTAGCAAAGTGGCAACGTGTTTGTTTAATTTTGGGTGCTTAACATCGGCAGCAATATCGTTTAAAGGCATCAAAACAAACTTACGCTTTTGCATTTCTGGATGCGGTACTTGAAGTGTTTTTGTATGTATAATTGTTTCTTCAACAAATACAATGTCTAAATCTATGGTTCGGGCTTCGTATTTACTGGCATCGGTTCTTACACGTCCTAAACTCGTTTCAATAGTCAATAACTTTTGAAGCACTATTTCGGGTTCTAAACTCGTTTCTAAAACAATGCATGCATTAAAAAAATCGTCACTTTCAAAACCAAAAGCAGGCGATTTATACACTTTAGAAATGCGTGTTATATTTCCTAATTTATAATAAATCAAATCGATAGCATCTTGTAGGTTTTTAAATTTATCACCTTTATTGCTACCTAATGCTATGTAAAATATTGTTGGCTGTACCATAAGTATTGGCAAAATAAGTAAAACAAATTTTATTATTTTATATTTACTGAAATGATTTATTCACAATCGCAAATGACTTCAAAAGACAAACTCCTTGCTCAACAAATATACATGCTTCTTGGAGCACTTTTTATTACCTCGCTAGTAGTTTCAAACCTTATATTTCAAAAATTCTTTTATTGGTATCCGTTTAATATTGAAATTTTTGGCAGTAAATTGTTTGTTATTTCGGTTGGCATACTTCCTTACCCAATTACGTTTTTAATAACCGATTTAATTAGCGAGATATATGGTAAAAAGCGTGCAAACCAAGTAGTTGTAGCTGGTATTTTTGCTTCGCTATTTTCGGTATTAATAGTTTATGCTGCAAATATAGTGCCTGCGGTTGCAAGTTCGCCAGTTGATGATGCTACGTTTACACATGTATTTGGACGCACTATTTTAGCAGTTGCGGCAAGTATGGCGGCTTACTTATTTGCACAGTTTGTTGATATTCAAATTTATCATTTCTGGAAAGGCGTTACAAAAGGCAAACACTTGTGGTTACGTAATAATTTCTCTACGTTTTTATCGCAATTTGTTGACACCTTTTCGGTAGTAATTTTACTTTGTTTTTTTAAAGTTTTACCTTGGAGTATGTTTACAGGGCTTATTATTAGTGGTTTTTTATTTAAAGTACTTATTGCTATTTGCGACACACCGTTTTTATATATGGGTGTATATTTGTTTAAAAAACGCTTCAAACTAAAAGATTATGAAGAGATTGCATTGCTTTAAATCTATAAATTTGTATTAAATTTTCGCTTAAAACAAACCATTTCGCTATTTTTGTTCGTATATTTTATATAAATCGTTTTAATGAAAAAAGCTCTAAAAATCTCTGGAATTTCCTTACTTGTTATTATTACGTTTTTTGTAACCTCTCCATATATATTTCAATCGCAAATTAAAGAATTGGTAAAACGCTTTATTAATGACAATTTAAATGCCCAAGTAGAGTTTAGCGATGTAACCCTAAGTTTTATAAAAAGTTTCCCAGAAGCACACGTAAATATTTACGATTTGGCAATTACTAATTTTGAACCTTTTAAGGGTGATACTTTGGTAAGCGCACCAAAAATAGCCTTTACCATGTCGGTTAGAGAGTTATTTAAAAACCCAGATGAACCACTTATTATCAACTCTATAACAGTAACCAAGGCATTAGTTAATTTAAAAACGAATGCTAAAGGAAAATCTAATTATGATATTACCAAAGAAACTGAAAATGAAGCGACTGAAACAAGTAGCTTTACGTTCGATATTCAAGATTATCAAATAAAAAATAGCACGATTAATTATTTAAGTGAAGAATCAAAAATAGCATTCATCATTTCAGAACTTAACCATAAAGGAAAAGGCATATTTTCAGCAAACAAATCGGAACTAGATACAAAAAGTGAAGCAAACGTTAGTTTCACTATGGATAGCACCAATTATTTAAACAAAAACCCTATAAAATTAGACGCTTTAATTGGTTTAGATTTAGAAAATAGCAAATACACCTTCAAAGAAAACAAAGGATACATTAATCAATTGCCAATAAAATTCAACGGTTTTGTTCAATTACTTGAAACAGGACAAGATGTTGATATTACATTTGAAAACCCAGAATCATCATTCAAAAACTTTTTAGCTGTAATACCAGAAACCTATTCAAAAAACATTGAAAATGTTCAAACAACTGGCGATTTCAAAATAAAAGGCATCATAAAAGGTTTAGTTACAGATGAAACCATTCCGAAGTTAGATATCAGCATCAAATCAAACAATGCGTCGTTTAAATACCCAAGCTTGCCAAAAAGTGTAGAAAACATTGTAATTGATACTGAAATTAAAAATACAACAGGCTACGTAAAAGACACGTATGTAGCTATAAACACTCTTGATTTTAAAATTGATGATGATGTTTTTAAATCGTCTGCAACCATAAAAAACATTACAGGCAACATGCTAGTTAATGCCAATATTGATGGTGTTATTAATTTAGAAAACATAGCCAAAGTATATCCTGTAGATTTTAAAACGCCTTTAAGCGGTATTTTAAAAGCTACTGTAAACACTGCTTTTGATATGGATGCTGTTGAAAAAAATGCATATCAACGTATTAAAATTAGTGGTACTTCAAGTCTTACCAACTTCAATTATGCCGAAGGTTTTAAAAACCCAATAGCAATCTCTGAAGCTGCTTTAACTTTCAATCCTGAAACCATTTCATTAAACACTTTTAAAGCAACCACAGGTATAAGTGATATAAACGCAACAGGTACTATTAAAAACTTACTAGGGTTTATGCTTAGTAACAAAACCTTGCAAGGAAATTTCAACCTAAACTCAAATACTTTTGCGGTAAATGATTTTATGACTGATGACGTTGCTGAAGAAACAAAAACAGAAACCAACAAAAAAGCAGCTAGTAAACCAACTACAAAAACAGCATCTATAAAAATACCTGCATTTTTAGATTGTACTATAAATGCCCAAGCTAATACGGTTGTTTATGATAATTTACAGCTAAAAAATGCTAAAGGCACTTTGGTAATTAAAGATGAAGAAGTAAAATTACAAAACTTTACAACCAATTTATTTGATGGTAAATTAGCACTATCTGGCGTTGTTTCAACAAAAAATGAAACACCTACATTTAATATGGATTTAGGCATTAATAGTTTTGACATTGCCAAATCGTTTGAAGGTATGGAGTTGTTTCAAAAACTAGCACCTTTGGCTAAAATAATTCAAGGAAAACTAAATACAACTTTGAATTTAAAAGGCAACCTAACAGACGATTTTACACCAAATTTAAACAGCTTATCTGGTGCTGCGTTGGCAGAAATTTTATCTTCTACAGTAAACCCAGCAAGTGCCGAATTAATAACAAAATTGGGTAGCTCTTTAAATTTCATAGATTTCAAAAAAATTAATTTAAATGACTTAAAAACAAAATTCGAATTTAATGATGGTAAAGTGAGTGTAAAACCATTTAAAATTAAATATCAAGATATTGACATTGAAATTGCTGGTTCGCATGGGTTTGACCAAACCATGACTTATAACGCCATATTTAATGTGCCTGCAAAATATTTAGGTAACGATGTTACAAACTTAATTGCTAAAATAGATGATGCTTCGGCAAAAAACATTACCATTCCTATTACTGCAAATATTACTGGTTCGTACACAAATCCATCTGTAAAAACAGATTTAACTAGTGGTGTTACCAACCTAACAAAACAATTGGTTGAAATCCAAAAACAAAAACTTATAAATCAAGGTAAAGACAAAGCAAGTAGTATGCTTAACGATTTAATTGCTGGTAATAAGTCTAAAAAAGATTCGGCTTCAACAGCCCAAACAAATGCTGTAAAAGATGTATTGGGTAGCATTGTTGGCGGGAATAAAACAGCAACGGATACTACCAAAACAAAAACAACAACAAAAGATGCAGTAAAAAATGCACTTGGAGGCTTGTTAAGTGGTAAGAAAAAGGTAAAAGACACAACTAAATAGCCGTTTTTACAATAATTTTTGCATTTTTTTAATAAAACATCGTAATTATTAGGTTTTCTCAATAAAAAAGTTAAGTTGTAGGTAGTATTAATCTATAACTTAAATATAATATATGAGGCAATTAAAAATTACGAAACAAGTTACCAACAGAGAATCTAAATCGCTTGATAAATATCTTCAAGACATAAGTAAAATTCAATTAATTACAGCAGACGAAGAAGTTGAATTAGCACAAAAAATACGAGAAGGAGACCAACGCGCTTTAGACAAACTTACTACTGCTAACTTACGATTTGTAGTTTCGGTTGCAAAACAATATCAAAACCAAGGCTTAACATTGCCCGATTTAATAAACGAAGGCAATGCAGGTTTAGTGAAAGCCGCCAAACGTTTTGATGAAACCAGGGGTTTTAAATTCATTTCGTATGCTGTTTGGTGGATTCGTCAAGCTATTTTACAAGCTTTAGCAGAACAATCTCGAATTGTTAGACTACCTTTAAACAAAATTGGTTCTATCAACAAAATAAATAAAGCTTACGCTACTTTAGAGCAAACCCATGAACGAGCACCAAGTGCAGAAGAAATTGCTAATAGTTTAGAGCTTACCTTAAGTGATGTTAAACAATCTATGAAAATTTCTGGTCGTCATGTATCTATGGATGCGCCTTTAAAAGAAGGAGAAACCTCAACGCTTTACGATGTTGTAAGCGCAAACGAATCGCCTAGACCAGATGTTAAGCTTATGGAAGACTCGTTAAATACAGAAGTAAACCGAGCTTTAAACATGCTTTCTGATAAAGAAGCTGAAGTAATTCGCCAATACTATGGAATAAACAGTAAGCATTCTATGAGTTTGGAAGAAATAGGTGAAGCTTTTGGATTAACCAGAGAACGCGTTAGACAAATAAAAGAAAAAGGTATTCGCAGATTACGACATACTTCAAAAAGTAAAGTATTAAAAACATATTTAGGATAAACCTACGTATTCAAATCAATAAATTTAAAAACAATACATGTTAAAAATTATTATTAAAGATGGCGAAAATATAGAACGTGCCTTAAAACGATACAAAAGAAAACACCGCAATATTAAAGTAATGCAAAATTTAAGAGATGCACAGTTTTTTACGAAGCCGTCTGTAAAACGACGTAGACAAATTCAAAAGGCATCTTATATTCAAAACTTGAGAGATCAGGAAGATATTTAGACTTTAGACAAAACTATATAAATCCCATTTGCATTAAAATTGTGAATGGGATTTTTTTTATTTAGACAATACTAATAGCTACAACCAAACCTTCATTGGCACGAATATTAAAAACCGTATCGTCTTCAAACATTAAATATTGTCCTTTGATGCCTGTAAGCTTACCCGAGTAGGTTTGTTCCTTTATCAAGTTTAAACTATTTGGTTTTACAGGATACTTTTCAACAGGAAAATCTAAATTGGTTTCCGTATTGGTTTCAATAAAATAATCCTTTGCTTCATCAGGAATGTATTGCTTCAACTTGTCGCGCCATTGCACTAAATCTTCATCTACAATATCGTTTTTAAGCATGGTGCGCCAATTGGTTTTATCACTTACATAATCTTTTAAAGCAACCTCGGTAATACCAGCCAAATAACGGTTTGGCACTTCAACAATTTCAATAGCTTCATGCGCACCTTGGTCTATCCAACGCGTTGGCACTTGGCTTTTTCTGGTTACACCTACTTTTACATTGCTGGAATTTGCTAAATACACAATATGCGGTTGCAGTTGTACTTTCTTTTCGTAAGCTAAATCGCGGTCTTCTTTATCTAAATGCGCGGTACTAAGTTCAGGACGCATAATCCAATCGGCAGCTTGTGGAATTTCAAAAAAACAACTTTTGCAAAATCCTTGTCGGTAAATAGGCTTATCCAAACGGCAATTTAAACATTGGTATTTAACAAATTGAATTGTAATTGTTTTACCTAGTAACTGGTTCATATTTAAAAAATCGTTTTCAAACACCAAATAGTATTCAATAGGACTTGAAAATTCTGTTTCCATTTTTGTTAAAACACCTTGGTAGGTCATAAAAAAAAGTATTATTTTTAGAAAATTTAAATATAAAACAAATATGCCAATCCCTATAGTAAATTCCATTGCTTCTTGGTTTTTAAAAAAACGCTTTCACCAAATTGAATTGTTTTTAAAATACCCTAATGAAGTACAAAACGAATTACTATTAGAACTTTTAGACATTGCTAAAGACACACAAATTGGTAAAGAATACGATTTTGCTTCTATAAAAAACTACCGAACATTTGCAGAACGCATTCCCATAAAAAACTATGATGGTTGGCAAGATGTAATTGAACGCTCTATGAAAGGTGAAACCAATTTATTTTGGCCAACACCTATAAAATGGTTTGCAAAATCCAGTGGTACAACGCGTGCTAAAAGTAAATTTATTCCTGTAAGCATGGAATCGCTTGAAGATTGCCATTATGCTGCTGGCAAAGATTTACTTTGTATGTATTTTAACAACAATGAAAACTCCCAATTATTAGCTGGAAAAAGTTTACGCTTAGGCGGAAGTAAAGAGTTGTACCGAGAAAACGGAACTGTTTTTGGCGATTTGTCGGCTATTTTAATTGATAATATGCCTTTTTGGGCCGAATTTAGCAGTACGCCAAGTAACAAAGTATCGCTAATGAGCGATTGGGAACATAAAATGCAAGCCATAGTAAATGAAACTATGAATGAGAACGTTACAAGTCTTGCTGGCGTACCGTCGTGGATGCTTGTTTTACTAAATAATGTTTTAGAAACTACAGGAAAACAGAATTTACATGAAGTTTGGCCAAATCTGGAAGTTTATTTTCATGGCGGTGTAAGTTTCACACCTTACAAAGACCAATACAAAAAAATACTACCAAAAAAGGATTTCAAGTATTATGAAATTTACAATGCTTCGGAAGGTTTTTTTGCCATTCAAGACCAAAACAATTCCAACGAATTATTATTAATGCTCGATTATGGCATTTTTTATGAGTTTATCCCTATGGATATTTATGCCACAGAAGCTGAAAAAGCCATTCCGCTTAGCGAGGTAAAACTAAATCAAAACTACGCCGTTATTATTACAACCAATGCGGGTTTATGGCGTTATAAAATAGGTGATACTATTAAGTTTACATCGTTAAGTCCTTACAGAATTAAAGTTTCTGGAAGAACAAAGCATTTTATAAATGTGTTTGGTGAAGAGTTAATTATTGAAAACGCAGAAGAAGCACTAAAAAAAGTATGTAAAAAAACAAAAGCTGAAATTGTAGATTATACTGCAGCACCCATTTTTATGGAAGGTAAAGAAAAAGGTGCACACGAATGGCTAATTGAATTTAAAACACCACCTAAAGACATTAATTATTTTAATGAATTATTTGACAATGCCTTAAAAGCATTAAACTCTGATTATGAAGCAAAACGCTACAATAACATTACGCTAAACAAACCTAAAATACACATTGCCCGAAAAAATTTGTTTTACGATTGGCTAAAACAAAATAATAAATTAGGAGGGCAACACAAAGTACCACGACTTTCAAACACCCGTTTGTATTTAGACGATTTAATAAAGCTAAATACTTAAAACACTTCAAATTAGCACTTAACGATTAAAAATGTTTTTGGTCTAAGAAATTTTTTATTAGCATGAGTTCGGTAATATATTTAGAGTCTAATTAACCATTAATCCCTCTAAAATGAAACCAACCTTCTCAATTTTCATTTGCCTTATTTCGCATGCGTTATTTTGCCAAGGACCTTCAAACTTTATTGCATCTAATAATACTTCTTATAAAACCATCCTTTCTAAAGCAGAAGCAATTGGAGCAAACGGCTTTAACTTCGAACTGTTAGATGCCGGTGTAAATAGTCAATATTCCGAGTTTGGTTCTGGGTTTTTTAGAAACAAACTAATTATGGTATCTTCAAAAAAACTTGGTGCGTTTGCAAAAATAGACCCAAATACAACTGAAGCCTATAAAGATTTATTTTGTTTGGATATTTCTTCAAACGGTCAATTAAGCTTACCTCTATTATTTTCAAGAATTTTAAACACAAGTGATAGCGAAGATTTATTAGCTTTTACACCAGACCAAAAAACCGTTTATTATACAAGAAGCAGCAGTGATAATTCACTTGAATACAAGTTATACAAAGCGCATTTAGAGTCGGATTCTCACGGTAATTGGGTAAATGAAACATTGTTAGATATTAACAAAAATGGTGTATCAATTGAAACCCCATTTATTAATTCTAGTGGAGATAAATTATATTTTTCTTCAAACATGGAAGATTCAATTGGAGGCTTTGACCTTTATGTATCTGATATAAATGCTGATGGAAGTTTAAGCACACCTAAAAACTTAGGCAATACAATTAATACACCTTTAAATGAAAAATACCCATCGCTATCAAAAGATGGAAAATACCTGTATTTTTCTTCGCAAGGACATGAAAACATAGGTGGATACGATTTGTTTGTTAGCAAAATTCTATCTTCAAGTTATAAATTACCTAGAAATATGGGTAACACCATTAATTCATCATATGATGAAGTTGCTTACTTTTTAGCCAATAAAAAAGATGGTTATGTATCATCAAACAGACCAAATGGCAAAGGCGGTTTCGATATTTATACTGCAACTAACGAAGAAATTATTCAAACCATAAAAGGTAAAGTTTTAGATTTAGAAACTAAAATTAAACTACCAAATACCGTTGTTATTTTAAAAGACGAAGAAGGCAATGAAATTGCCAGAACACTTACCAAAGAAGATGCTACTTACCAATTTGACGTAACACCTTTTGAATCGTATAACATTACAACATTAAAAGACGGGTTTAAAGAAGGTGATTTTGAGTTTTTAGCTGATAGAAATTATAACACAGCTTACACGAAAGACCTAAACCTATTAACAACTGAACCTGTAATTGCAAAAGTTGACGAAGAGTTAAGAATTGTGATTGAAAACATTTATTTTGATTTTGCTAAATATAGTGTAAAAGAAGAATCTCATATTTCATTAAACAAAATTATTAAAGTACTTAAAGAAAACCCAGATATGAAGCTTGCTATAAATGCACATACTGATAATGTTGGTAAAGATTCATACAACTTAAATTTATCAAACAAACGTGCTGCATCGGCAGTTAAATATTTAATAAATAACGGCATAAGCAAAGACCGTTTAACATCTAAAGGCTTTGGAGAATCAAAACCACTGGTAGATTGTAAAAATAATTGTAGTGATGAAGATTTACAAGCAAACCGACGTGTAGAATTTGTAATTTTAGATTAAAGCTTTTTACTATTATCGACTAAAAACACATAGAAAAAGTAATTAAACGAGTATTTCGTCTTATCATCTAAAAGGCAACTAAAAAGCATTGTAAGGAATAAAAATAAATATACTTTTAACGAAGTTTTAAAAACAGAATGACAAAATCCTCGTAATGTCTTTTATTAATTAACATCCATAAAAAATAAAAAACCACGCTAATTAGCGTGGTTTTTTTATATCTATATAATTATGTTAACTATGAAACTGCTTTTAACTTTTTTAAAGTGGTTTTAATCAACTTATCTTCAACATAATTCTTAGTTACATTTAAATGCTTATCATTACTACTAGGTAATTCAAACATAGCATCTGTTAATATTTCCTCACAAAGTGAACGCAAGCCTCTTGCTCCTAATTTGTATTCAATAGCTTTATCTACTATATGATCTAGAGCACCATCAGTAATTGTAAACTCAATTTCATCCATTGAGAATAGTTTTTGGTATTGCTTTATTATAGCATTTTTAGGCTCAGTAAGTATAGCTCTTAATGTTTTCGCATCTAACGGATCCATATAAGTTAGTACTGGTAAACGCCCAATAATTTCTGGTATTAAGCCAAAATCTTTTAAATCTTTAGGTATGATGTATTGTAGCAAGTTGTCTTGGTCTACAACTTCATCAGATTTTGATGCGCTGTAACCAACTGCTTGCATATTTAAACGTTTTGAGATGTGACGCTCAATACCATCAAAAGCACCACCTGCAATAAATAAAATATTTTCGGTATTTACTTCTATGAATTTTTGGTCAGGATGCTTACGTCCACCTTTTGGTGGCACATTAACAATAGTGCCTTCTAAAAGCTTTAAAAGTGCCTGCTGAACACCTTCACCAGAAACATCTCTTGTTATAGATGGATTATCACTTTTACGTGCAATTTTATCAATTTCATCAATAAAAACGATGCCTTTTTCTGCCTTTTCTAAATTATAATCTGCAGCTTGTAATAAGCGTGTTAAAATACTTTCTACATCTTCACCTACATAACCAGCTTCTGTTAAAACAGTTGCATCAACAATAGCTAATGGTACATTTAACATTTTTGCAATGGTTTTTGCTACTAAGGTTTTACCTGTACCTGTTTGCCCAACCATGATGATATTACTTTTTTGAATTTCAATATCGTCTTTGGTTACGGGTTGTAATAAACGTTTATAATGATTATATACTGCAACAGACATCACTTTTTTGGTCATGCTTTGCCCTATAATATACTCATCAAGAAAATCCTTAATTTGTTGTGGTTTGCGCAGTTTTAATTCGGCAGATAAATCGCTACTATCGTTTTGTTTTGATTCTTCTAATACAATACCGTGTGCTTGCTCTATACATCTATCGCATATATGAGCATCTAATCCTGCTATTAATAAATTCGTTTCTGGCTTTTTACGACCGCAAAACGAACATTCCAGTTCTTCTTTTGCCATTAATCTTTATCTCTTTAGGGAATAAATTATTATAAATCACTCTATAACAATTCTTTAAAATTACGAATTTTTATTTAATTACGTGCTAAAATCTCATCAATCATACCGTATTCCTTAGCTTTATCAGCTTTCATCCAGTAATCTCTATCACTATCAGCATACACTTTATCGTAATCTTGTCCAGAATGCTTACTAATAATTTTATAAAGTTCTTCTTTTAAAATAAGAATTTCTCTTGCTGTAATTTCAATATCACTTGCTTGTCCTTGTGCGCCACCTAATGGTTGATGAATCATAACACGTGAATGCGTTAAACCACTACGCTTGCCTTTAGCGCCTGCGCATAATAATACTGCACCCATTGATGCCGCCATACCTGTACAAATGGTTGCTACATCTGGTTTTATAAATTGCATGGTATCATAAATACCCAACCCTGCATACACACTTCCACCCGGTGAATTGATATATATTTGAATATCTTTTGAAGCATCGGTACTTTCTAAAAACAATAGTTGTGCTTGAATAATATTAGCTACTTGGTCGTTTATGGCTGTTCCCATAAAAATGATGCGGTCCATCATTAAACGAGAAAACACATCAAAAATAGCAATATTCATTTGGCGTTCTTCAATAATATTTGGTGTTAAGCTAGTTGGATACATACTACTTATGATTTTGTTATAGTATGTACTGCTTATGCCTTGATCTTTTATAGCGAATTTTTCAAATTCTTTTGCGTAATCCATAATTGTTACTTGTTGTTGTTTTAAGTTAAATCCTTAATATTCAGTTGAGTGATTTCAAAAAATTATTTAAAAATTATTTTCTAATTTTTTGAAGCTAAATGTACTCAACAAATTAGGCGCTACAATTGTTAAATTATAGCGCCTAAATATAATGAATTATTCTTTAAAGGCACAGTATTATTTGTGTCCGTAAACTTCTTTAACAAAGTTTTCGTAGCTTAATTCTTTTACTTTGAAGTTTGCTTTTTCTTTGTAAAGTGATAATAATTTTTGACTTACTAATTGCTCTGAAATACGACGTGCTTCATCTTGATTTGATAAAATACGTGCAGCAATGTTATCCAATTCTTCGTCAGAAGGATTCATTTGCCCAAATTGTGCCATTTGCGCTTTTATCATCTCTCTTGAATGATTTTTAATATCATCCATCGTTATTTGAATATTATTATCTGTAATTAACTTACCTTCAATCAATTGGTAGCGTAAGCTTTTTTCAGATTTCTCATATTCTTCTTTTGCTTGTTCACTGTCTAGAGGTTGTTCGCCTGCTGTTTGCATCCATTTTTGTAAAAATGACGCTGGCAAATCAAACTTGGTGTTTTCAACTAAATATTCAGTAACATCATTTAAAAATTTCTGATCTGCTTGTTGAGCAAATTGCTTTTCAGCATCTTCTTTTATTTTATCTTTTAATTCTGTAACCGATGTAACAACATCTTTGCCAAATAATTTATCAAACAAATCTTGGTCTAAATCTGCTAACTCACGTGTATTGATTTCAGAAATTGTAAATGTTACTTCAATATCTAAACCATGAATATCATCATGACCTAATTTTAATGCGTGCATTAATTCATGCTCATCATCATACAATCCTTTTGTTTGTAATGTAATTACATCGCCCGTTTTTGCGCCAATAAATAATTTTTCAGTAGCTTTTCCTTTAAATTTATCTAAAGTTAAGGTTACTTTATTTTCAATTTCGCGTTCTTCATTTTTAAAAACACCAGTAATTTCACTTTCTTTTTCAACTACAGATTGCGAAATTAATTTACCATATTGTTTTTGAATACGCTCAACTTGTTCGTTAATCATTTTATCATCAGCAACAATATTGTATTGCGTAATGGCTTCTTTACCTTTCAAAGTCACTTCAAATTCTGGTGCTAAACCTAATTCAAATTCAAATGAAAGTGTATCAGCATCCCAATTTATTGTATCTTGTGGTTTTGGTAATGGTTGCCCTAAAACATCTAATTTTTCTTCTGTAAGATATTTATTTAATGCGTCTTGTAATAGTTTGTTAACTTCATCAACTAATACTGCCTTTCCGTATTGTTTTTTCACCATTCCCATTGGCACTTGCCCTTTTCTAAAACCAGGAATGTTTGCTGTTTTTCTGTAATCTGTTAAGATTTTCTCCACTTTAGCGCTATAATCTTCTTTAGCGATATCTACTTTTACTACAGCATTTAATGCATCAACGTTTTCTCTTGTAATATTCATTTTTAAATGATATGAGCCTTTTTACAGGCATTTAACGATATAAGTTTGTTTTAAAACTACGATTATTTGTAATTAAAATCGGGTTGCAAAAATATAACATTTTTGCAACCCGACAAAGTTTTTAACAGCTTGATTGTAAGCTATTTTTTGTCTTCTTTTAAAAGCGAATGTAGTAATGATTGAAGTATAGAAAGCAAAATGCTAAATAATACAGCTGTCCAAATACTATTTACAGTAAAGCCATCTATCAATTTATCGGCTAGCAAAATAATTAATGCGTTTATTATCAGTAAAAATAAGCCTAATGTAACTATGGTAATTGGTAGAGTTAAAATTATCAAAATAGGTTTTACCAACACATTTAGAACCGCCAAAACTACGGCTACAATAATAGCATTTACATATACATCGCCAGATAACGTTACTCCAGGTAAAAAATGTGCTAAAACAAATACCGCCAAAGCAGTTAAAAGCAGTTTAAGAATTGTAGTCATGATGATTTGTTTTTAATAAAAATACAAAATATTTAATTAAACAAACTGCATCACAGCATCAAAAAAGTCTTTTGGGTTTTCAGCATGCAGCCAATGACCAGCGTTTGCTATTGTAGCAATTTTTGCATTGGGAAAGTGATTTATTATAATACGTTCATCATCAATTCCTATGTATTCTGAACGATCGCCACGTAAAAACAAGGTGTCTTTTTTAAAAGTAGCTTGAGATGGTAGCGGTTCGCCAACTTCGGCAACTTCTTCTTTTAAAACTTCTAAATTCATACGTAAGCCCAATTTGCCTTTTTCAACCCAATACAGGTTTTTAAGTAAAAATTGACGCGTGCCATAATCGGAAATATAACTACTTAACACACTTTCTGCTTCGCCTCTACTTTTAATAACATCAAAATTTAAAGCACTCAATCCGTTTAAAATACCGTCGTGATGTACAGGGTAAAAACGTGGTGATATATCGGCAATTATTAATTTAGAAACTAATTCTGGGTATTTTGTAGCGAACAACATAGCTGTTTTTCCGCCCATGGAATGCCCAAGTAATATGATATTTTGAAGTTTATGTGAATCGCAATACACTTTTAAATCTTCAACCAGAACTTCATAACTAAACGCATCGCTATGAAAGCTTTGACCATGATTACGCTGATCTACCAAATGAACTTCATAATCTTGTTCACTAAATTGAACACCCAGTGTTTTCCAATTATCACTCATGCCTAAAAACCCATGAAGAATAACAAATGGCTTGCCTTTTCCTAATATATTTGAATGTAAAAGCATTTTTTGATTAATGAATTTTGATTATCGATTTATGATTTTTTTGAACTATTTAAGTTTATGAAGATACATTTGAATAACGTTTTCTATACCCAAATATAAACTTTCGGCTATTAAAGCATGCCCAATAGAAACTTCTAGTAAATTAGGAATGTTTTCTTTAAAAAATTGAATATTATCGAGTGATAAATCGTGTCCTGCATTAATGCCTAAACCCAATTTGTTAGCCAATTCAGCGCAAGCGGTATATGGTTTTATAGCACTTTTATTTCCTAAACTGTATTGGTGTGCAAAAGCTTCGGTGTATAATTCAATTCTATCGGTTCCAGTTGCTTTTGCGCCTTCAATTTGACTTAAAACTGGATCAACAAAAATAGAGGTTCTAATGCCGTTTTGTTGAAATTCTTTAATCACATCAACTAAAAAATCTTTGTGTTTAAGTGTATCCCAACCCGCATTACTTGTTATGGCATCTTCGGCATCGGGCACTAAGGTTACTTGTGTAGGTTTTACTTTTAAAACCAAGTTTAAAAACGAATCTACCGGATTTCCTTCAATATTATACTCTGTATAAACTACTGGTTTTAAATCGTGTGCATCTTGGTAGCGAATATGGCGTTCATCGGGTCTTGGGTGTATGGTTACGCCTTCAGCACCAAAGCGTTGCACATCTTTTGCAAACTGAACCACATTAGGCACATCGCCACCTCTTGAGTTTCTTAAAGTTGCTATTTTGTTAATATTTACACTTAACTTTGTCATGTATTACTGTTTTGAAAGGCAAAAATACAAAGTAGAACAGGCTTATATGCTTTTTTTTTGATTAATTTGCAATGATTTAAATAGGACAATGAAACTATCAGAATTTATTATAAACGATATAAAGCCATTAAATAGCACAAGCAAAATAAGCGATTTGCAACAACTATTTAATCAGTTAACCTATTCGCACATTCCTATTCAAGACAATAATAAAGTGTATTTAGGATGTTTTTCTGAAACGGATGCGCATTGTTTTGAAAGTGACAAAGCCGTTGAAGATTATAAATATGCTATTGAAGATTTTTTTGTGCGCGATACCACCATTTGGCTTGATGTTTTAGAGGCATTTGCAAAAAATTCAACCAATATCATGCCTGTTTTAAATAGCCAAAACACGTATTTGGGTTACTATGAATTAAAAGAAGTTATTAATTTATTTAGCGATTCGCCGTTTTTCTCTGAACAAGGTGGCATTTTAGTGGTTGAGAAAGGCATTAACGATTATTCTTTTAGTGAAATATGCCAAATTGTAGAATCCAACAATGGCAGATTGCTAGGTGCTTTTATATCTAAAATGAAACCAGACTTGGTTCAAATTACATTAAAAATAGGTAATACAGGGCTAAATGATATTATCCAAACGTTTAGACGCTACAGCTATAGTATAGTTTCTGGACATGAAGAAGATAGCTATATAGAAAGCTTGAAAGACCGTTCAGACTATTTAAATAAATATTTAAGCATATAAACACATGAAGGTTGCCGTATTTGGACGATTTTACAATGAAACTACAACAACATCGGTTGAACGGTTATTCGATTATTTATTAAAAAAACATGCCGATGCTTACATTGAAACCGAGTTTTTTAATTTAATAAAAAAAGAAGCACCAAATTTTGATGATTATAAATCGTTTAAAACCTTTGACACTTTAGATAAATCGTTCGATTTTCTAGTAAGTGTTGGAGGCGATGGTACTATTTTACGCGCCATTATTTTTGTAAAAGATATGGATATTCCTATCATTGGCATAAATACTGGCAGATTAGGTTTTTTAGCAACCATACAAGTAAATCAAATAGAAAAAGCCATTCAAAACATTATTGACGGCAAATATAAAATATCCGAACGCAGTTTACTTTCTGTTGAAACAACACCAAGTAACAATGAAATTTCATCGCTTAACTTCGCATTAAATGAAGTAGCTGTAAGCAGAAAAAACACCACATCCATGATTACCGTTGAAACCTATTTAAATGGCGAATACCTAACATCGTATTGGAGTGATGGTTTAATTGTTTCAACACCAACAGGCTCCACAGGCTATTCACTAAGTTGTGGCGGTCCAGTAATTACACCAGATACCAACAGTTTTGTTTTAGCACCTATTGCACCACATAATTTAAGCGCTAGACCTTTAATAATTCCCGATTCTACAGAAATTCAATTAAAAGTTGAAGGACGTGAAGAAAGCCATTTAATATCCCTAGACTCAAGAATTGCGACTCTAGAAAATGGTACCATAATCAAAATTAAAAAAGCCGATTTTAAAATTAAAATGATAGACCTTTTAGACGAAAGCTTTTTAGATACACTTCGAAAAAAACTACTTTGGGGTGAAGACAAGCGCAATTAAACAATAATTTAGCATAAATGCTGTTTTACACTAATACAATTTAGTTCAAATAGCTTTAGGCTAATCTTATTTATTATATTTGCAAACTTTTGAATATTTATGAGGCATTTAACCATATTGATATTAAGCATTTTAACCATACAACTAAGCCATGCTCAAATTAATGAATTAGGCATATTTGTAGGAGGTAGTAATTTTATTGGCGATGTTGGTGCTACCAATTACATTTCACCCAATCAACTAGCAATTGGTGGTATTTACAAATGGAATAGAAGTAAGCGCCATTCTTACAGAGCGTCTTTAATTTTTAGTGATTTGGAAGGTGTAGATACCAATTCAGACGATCCACGACGCATACAAAGAGGTTACCAATTTAATACCAAAATCACAGAAATTGCTTTAGGCATGGAATTTACTTTTATAGATTTCGATTTACATGCAGGCAGAAAAATAGGCACGCCATACTTATACTCAGGCATTAGTGCTGCACACCATGATAATTCTTATTTCTTAAATGGTTTACAAACCGATGAAAATAATTCTAGTTGGGCATTTGGAATTCCTATGGCAATAGGTTTTAAATCAAATTTTTTAGGAAATTTCATTTTAGGTGTTGAAGTTGGTGCACGATATACATTTTCAGACGCACTTGATGGTAGTTTACCAAAAAACACCAACCTGCAACAATATAGATTTGGAAATATAAATAACAACGATTGGTATGTGTTTTCGGGCATAACCCTAACCTATACATTTGGTGAAAACCCATGCTATTGTGTAAATTAAAATGAATTTAAAAGAAACAGTTTTAAGCAAAAACCTTCCAAAACACATTGCAATTATAATGGATGGCAATGGGCGTTGGGCAAAACAACAAGGCATGATGCGTGCTTTTGGGCACGAAAATGGCACAAAATCGGTTAGACAAACCGTTGAAGCTTGTGCAGAACTTGGTGTTGAAAACTTAACACTTTATGCTTTTTCAACCGAAAACTGGAATCGTCCTAAACTAGAAGTACAAACGCTTATGAAACTTTTGGTTTCATCATTAAAAAAAGAAATAAGCACACTTCAAAACAACAATATCAAATTAGCTGCCATAGGTAATTTAAACACCTTACCTAAAAAAGTTCATAAAGAACTACTAGAAGTTATTGAACAAACAAAAGGCAACACCAGAATGACTTTAACGTTAGCACTAAGCTACGGTTCTAGAGAAGAATTGCTAAATACTGTTAAAGAGATTAGTATTAAAGTTAAAAATAATATAATTTCGCTCGAAAAAATTGATGAATCAATTATTAATGAGCATCTTTACACGCATAATTTACCAGATGTAGATTTGCTTATTAGAACCAGTGGAGAGCAACGTATAAGCAACTTTTTACTTTGGCAAATTGCATATGCTGAACTGTATTTTACAAGCGTATTGTGGCCAGATTTTACAAAGCAGCATTTGTATGAAGCTATTATTGAATATCAAAAAAGAGAAAGACGATTTGGGAAAACAAGTGAACAACTTAGCTAATATTTTACCTTTGACAACATTTTTAAAAAACTGCACAGTACTATTCCTTTTTGCAATTAGTATTACCATTCAAGCACAAAACATACCAAGTAGCGGTAAAAAATACATATTAGGAGACGTAACAGTACAAGGTAATACATCTTTTAGTGAACAAACCATTATCACCTATTCTGGATTAAGCAAAGGAAAAGAAATAACCATTCCTGGTGAAGATATTGGTGATGCCATTAAAAAGCTTTGGAATTCAAAATTATTTAGCGACATAGAAGTTTATGTAACAAAAATTGAAGACAACGTTGCATACCTAGAAATTAGACTATCAGACCTTCCGCAGCTTAACGAATTAAAAATAAACGGTGTAAAAAAAGGTAAAACCGAAGGCATTATAAAAGACACTAAGTTAACTAAAGGTGTAAAAGTTACCGAAAACCTTATTACCACTACAAAAAACTTCCTAACCAAAAAATACAAAAAAGAAGGTTATTTAAACAGTAAAATACACATCAACACTATTGAAGTTAAAGATTCTACGCCAACTGCCCGCGTTAATATGGTACTTAATATTGATAAAGGTGAAAAAGTAAAAATAAAAGATATTGTATTTACAGGAAACGACGTTTTAAGTAACAAAATGCTTCGTAAAAGCATGAAGAGCACTAAAAAAATTAACCGTCTTAGAATTTTAAAACGTTCAAAATTTATTGACTCTGCTTATCAAGCCGATTTAGGTAAACTAATTGAAAAGTATAAAGAAAATGGCTATAGAGATGCTCGTATTGTATCAGACAGTATTATTAAAAATGATGACAATACCATTTCACTAAAAATTGGTGTTCTTGAAGGTGAACAATACACTTTTGGTAATATTACGTTTATTGGAAACACTGTATATTCAAACGAATATTTAAATAGAATTTTACGTATTAGAAAAGGCGACACTTACAATGGCGTTTTATTACAAAAACGTATTCAAGATGGTAGTAAACCCGATGCTTTTGATATAGCTAATGAATATCAAAACAATGGCTACTTATTCTCAAGTGTTAATCCTGTAGAAGTTGGTGCAGCCAACAACGTTATTGACATGGAAATTAGAATATCAGAAGGAAAACCTGCCTATTTTAATAATGTAACAGTAGTTGGAAATGATAAAACGAATGACCACGTTATCTATCGTGAAATAAGAACACGTCCAGGGCAACTTTACAGTAAAGCGAATGTGGTACGTACAGTAAGAGAGCTTGGTCAATTAGGATTTTTTGATGCACAAGAAATATCGCCAAACTTCAACAATCCAAATCCTAACGAAGGTACTATAGACATGGAATACTCGGTTAAAGAAACTGGGTCAAGTCAAATAGAACTTCAAGGTGGCTACGGTGGTGGTGGTTTTATTGGTACTTTAGGACTATCATTCAATAATTTTTCAATTAAAGATATTTTCAAAAAAGATGCTTATAAACCAATCCCTATGGGCGATGGTCAAAAACTAGCATTACGTTTACAAGCTAGCCGTTTTTATCAAACTTATAGTTTTTCATTTTCCGAGCCTTGGTTAGGGGGTAAACGCCCTGTACAATTTTCAACATCAATTTCACATACAAAGCAATTTCAATATAATTATCTAACAGGTAATGCTGATAAAAGTCAAAGTTTTAACATTACAGGAATTACCTTTGGCTTAGCTAAACGCTTACAAGTACCAGATGATTTCTTTGTGCTATCACAAGCTATTGGTTATCAGCGCTATGATTTAAATAATTATAATACAAACCTATTTACTTTTGGTAATGGTTTTTCTAACAACCTATCGTATACTGTTGGTTTAAGCAGAAACAACACCAGCGTAGATCCAATTTACCCAACTGGAGGTTCTAATTTTAATATAACTGCAAAAGTAACTTTACCTTATTCACTTTTTAATGGTGTTGATTACAAAGCTTTAAAAACAGAATATGATGCTTTAGACCTAACTAACACTACCGATTACGCCAGAGCTTCTGAAATTGACCAAGAGCGTTACAAATGGTTAGAATTCTACAAAGTAAAGTTTAAAGGCGATTGGTATACACAAATTACAAAAGACTTAGTATTACGCCCAAGTGTTGAATTCGGTTTTTTAGGAGCATATAATAACAATAGAGGTGCAATTCCTTTTGAACGTTTCTTCTTAGGTGGTGATGGTTTAGGAACCTATAGTTTAGATGGTAGAGAAGCTATCGCATTACGTGGTTATCCAAACCAATCGTTATCAGATAACGATGGTGGTACTATATATAATAAGTTTTCCTTAGAGCTTCGTTATCCAGTTACTTTAAAAGCATCAGCTAAAATTTACGCATTAAGCTTCTTAGAAGGTGGTGCATCATTTAATAGTTTTAGAGATTACAATCCATTCGATATTAAACGTTCTGCAGGTTTAGGTATTCGTATTTTCATGCCTGCGTTTGGCTTACTAGGTATCGATTTTGGTCATGGTTTCGATACCATACCAAGCGATACAGGTACTAGCCATGGATGGGAAACTCACTTCATAATTGGACAACAATTTTAATTTGGCACGATTTTTTCTAATAACAATTTGATGATTTAAACAAGAATTAAAATTTTTAAGATTATATTTCGTTAATTTTGAAGAGATAATTCCAAAAGTGGCAGAATTAACCATAAATCATCTGTCGGTTTTAAGAATTTATAAATAAATGAAAAAATTAAAAAAACAGACACACATGAAAAATAACGTTCTTTTTTTACTGACATTAGTTTTTATGATATCCTTTTCAGTTAATGCGCAACGTGGTGTAAGAATTGGTTATATAGACACAGAGTTTATTTTAGAAAATATTCCAGAATACCAAGAAGCCACATCACAATTAAATGATAAAGCTAATAAGTGGAAAATTGAAATTGACGAGAAATTAAGCACCATAGCACAAAAACGAAAAGATTTAAGCAACGAAAAAGCACTTTTAACAAAGGAATTAGTTGACGAACGCGAAGAAGATATTGCCTTTGAAGAAAAAGAAATATTAGACTATCAGCAAAAACGTTTTGGACCAAATGGCGATTTGTTTATTCAAAAAAAACAATTGATGCAGCCAATACAAGATCAAATTTTTGCAGCAGTTCAAGATATGGCAGCAACAAAACAGTATGATTTTATTTTTGATAAATCGTCGGATGCTGTTATGCTTTTTTCAGCAAAACAATTCGATTTAAGCGATCAAATAATACGAAGTATTACAAGAAGTGCAAAACGAACACAAGCCGAATCTAGAGCCGAGTTAAAAGCCGCCAAAGACGAAGAATTAGTTCCTGAAATTAATTATGAATTAGAAGCACGTCAAAAAGCATTAGAAGAGAAAAAAGCCGAACGCGAAAGCGCTATAGAAAAAGCTCGTCAAGAAAAATTAGACGCCCGTGCTGCAAAAGTTAAAGAAGCAGAAGATAGACGTCAAAAAATATTAGATGATCGCGAAAAAGCAAAACAAGAAAGATTAGATACAACAACTACACAACCCGAGGTTAAAGTAGAAGAAACAAATAAAGCTGTTGAAACAAAAGCGAAAGCCGAAACAAAAGCAGACCAAACAGCAAAACCTGTTGAAACAAAAATCGAACCTAAAGTTGAGGCCGAAACAAAAACACAGGCACAACTAATTGAAGAAAACAGACAGAAAAAATTAGCCGAACGTGAGGCAAGAAAAAAAGAATTAGAAGATAGAAAAAAGAAGATTTTAGAAGAGCGCCAAAAGGCAAAAGACAGTGTAAACAACAAATAACAATTTATAACACATTAATACTATTAAAAATGAAACAATTAAAAACCCTATTATTAGCAACTGCATTATGTATTGGAACTGTAAGTTTCTCTAACGCTCAAGGCAAAATTGCTCATATAAACACTCAAGATTTAATTACTGCGATGCCAGAAATGAAAACGGCACAAAAAGAATTAGAAACATTAAGTAAAAAATTCCAAACAGATATACAAGCTGCAGTAACAGAGTTTCAAACAACTTTAAAACAATACGAAGCAGAAGCAGCTACAAAAACTGAGGAAGAAAACGCAAAAAGAGGTCAAGAAATACAAGAAAAACAACAACGTATTCAACAATTTCAAGCAGACGCTCAAAAAGAATTACAAAAGAAAGAAGTTGATTTGCTACAACCAATTACCGAGAAAGCAAAAGCAGCTATTTTAAAAGTAGGTAGAGCACAAGGTTATGAATATGTTTTAGATGCATCACAAGGTGTTACTATTTTAGCCGATGGAAAAAACTTGCTAGACGACGTTAAAAAAGAATTAGGTATCTAGTTCAGATATAAATAAAATTTATAAAAAGCTGTCTTTTACAAGGCAGCTTTTTTATTTTTGTTATACTATGAACAAACAACCTATTGGCATTTTCGATTCTGGTGTTGGTGGCACATCTATTTGGAAAGAGATAAACCTACTTTTACCAAATGAAAACACCATCTATTTAGCAGATAGTGCCAATGCACCATATGGTTTAAAAAGCAAAGAAGCTATTATTAATTTAAGTATTAAAAATACCGAATACTTAATTAAAAAAGGCTGCAAAATTATAGTAGTAGCTTGTAACACAGCAACCACAAATGCTATTAATGAACTACGAGAAACTTACAAGATACCATTTATTGGTATTGAACCCGCTATAAAACCAGCAGCATTAAATACCCAAACGAAGGCTGTGGGTATTTTGGCAACCAAAGGAACACTTTCAAGCGAGTTGTTCCATAAAACTACCGATTTGTTTGCCAGCAATATAACTGTTATTGAACGCATAGGCGAAGGCATTGTAGAACTTATTGAAAGCGGACAATTATACTCGGAAGATATGAAAGTGTTGCTTAAATTATATTTACAACCTATGCTTAATGCCAATATTGATTATTTGGTGTTGGGCTGTACACATTACCCGTATTTAATGCCTTTATTGATAGAATTGCTTCCAAACCATGTTAAAATTATAGATTCTGGTGAAGCCGTTGCTAGACAAACCAAAGCCGTTTTAGATAAACACAATTTGCTAAACACACAAAGAAAAAAAGGTAACTATCAATTTTACACCAACAGAAATACAGATGTTATGGCTTCGCTTTTAGATAATGCGTTTGGTATTGATTATCTGGATTTTTGATTGAAGTTCTGCATTTGCGTTAGGGATAGAAGCGGAAATCCTTTTTGTGAGGCACGAACAAAAAGATTGTAGCGTATAGCCCGACCTGATTCCTGAACTTGTTTCAGGATAAAGGTAACGCCCAAATATTTAATAAGATTCCTTTTTTTCAAAGGAATTTACTCCTTAAACCAACTTGAATATTTTATATAGTTGTTTGCTATTCTATCTATTTGCCCAGAAATTAACTCTTGGCTTATATCCTTTATTTTTACAGCTGGCACACCGGCATAAATACTTCCTGATTCTATTCGTGTATTTTGGGTTACTACGGCACCTGCGGCTATAATGCTGTTACTTTCTACCACGCAATTATCCATAATAATGCTGCCCATACCTACCAAAACATTGTCGTGAATGGTGCAACCGTGTACTATAGCGTTGTGACCAATAGATACGTTGTTACCTATATTGGTTGGTGCTGTTAGGTATGTAGCATGTATAACGGCACCATCTTGCACATTTACTTTGTTGCCCATTTTTATGTAGTTTACATCACCACGAACTACGGCGTTAAACCAAATACTGCATTGAGTTCCTGCTACAACATCGCCTACAATGGTGGCATTTTCGGCTATGTAACAATCGTTTGGTAATTGTGGTGATTTTCCGTTTACTGATTTTATTATTGGCATTTTAATATTGATTATTGTCTATTTATTATTTGCTATTGAAAATACGATAAAAAATCTGCTTTTTTTGAAGCCGAAACCATAATTTCTTTTCCGTTACTTAACACTACGCTTCCGCCTTTACCTTTTACGTATTTCACAACTTCGGTAACGTTTACTAAATACGATTTGTGTACTCTTGCAAAGTTAGCACCGACCAATACATCTTCAAAATATTTTAATGTTTTACTTACTAGTTTTTTCTTGTTGTTGGTTAAATAAATTTCGGTGTAATTATCATCGGCTTTACAATATAGAATATCTGCTGTATTAATAACCTCAAAACCGTCCAATTGCGGAATGGTAATTTTACCGTTTGCATTATTGGTTTTTGGTACTAATACTTGGTTTTGCAAGGCGGTTTCTTTGGTTTTAATTTCGGTGATATAATCGACCGCTTTAATAAGCTCGTCTATAGAAATGGGTTTCATTAAATAATATGATGCATGGGCGTTTAAAGCATCAATAGCATAATGGTTGTAAGCTGTTACAAACACGGTTTCAAAATTAATGTTTCCAACTTTATCAAGTAGGTCGAATGCATTACCATAAGGCATTTCTACGTCAAGAAACACCACATCTAAATCGTTATTACGAATTAATAGCAAAGCTTCTTCTACGTTTGAAGCTTCGCCTAAAACACTTACGTTTGGGCAGTATTTTTTGAGATAATTTTTTAAAATGTCTCTGCTTGTTTCTTCGTCTTCTACTATGATGGCGTTTAGTTTCATGTTGTATTTTATTTTACCACTAATTCTTTTTTAAACAATTATTTATTGAAATTATAACAGCATATAATTAATCCTTTTTCAATGTTACAATCACTTTTGTTCCTGTATCTTCTGCATCTTGAAAATCATCAACATAAACATCTACTTTATCCTTATACATGGCATTTAAAATAGCAACACGTTTTTTAATGTTGCCCATACCTTTTGAAGTTTGCTTTTGCTGATTTTCAGTTTTTAATGCCTTCGATTTTTCTCTGCCTATACCATTATCTGTTATGGTTATTTTAATTTCTTCAGCATTTGTTTGCGCCATTGAAATTTCTAAAAATCCCTTCGTTTTTTTATACCTCAAACCATGCCAAACAGCATTTTCTATATAAGGTTGTAATAACATGGGTGGAATTACAAACTCACTAACATTGATGGTTTCGTCTATTAATATGTTGTAATCAAATTTATCTTGAAACCTAAAATGCTCTAGTTTTGTATACAGTTTTAGTAGTTCAATTTCTTTTTCAAGCTGAATAAAATCTTCTTCGCTATTTTCTAAAACTGCCCGCATTAATAGTGAAAAATCGGTTAAATATTTGTTTGCTGTACGTTCATCATTTGAAGCTATAAAACTGTTTACCGAATTGAGTGCATTAAAAATAAAATGCGGATTCATTTGACTTCTTAAACTTTTTAATGCCAACAAATTGTTTGCCAATCGCTGTTGTTTTATATACTTAAACATTAAAAATGCGGCTACCAAAAGCAAAAATAAACCACCTATTAGCGAGTAAATAATAAGCTTTTGGCGTTTAGCTTGCTCTATATTAAGCTCATATTTACTTTCAGATAATGCTCTATCACTTTCTAAACTTAAAATGCGGTTTTGTTTTGCAACAATATCTTTACTAAACCTTGCTGCTTGCGATATTTCTTGTTCTTTTATTGTATATAGTTTATCAACTAAATCTACATAACTTTGGTAAGCTACAAGTGCTTTATCAAACTCGCCAGCATCTCTGTAAACTTCCGATAATTTTCTGGTGGCATCTTTTTGAACTATAATATCTTCTCTATCATCAGCTTCTTCAATACTTTTTTTAAGGTACGGAATGGCATTAACATAATCCTTTTTTAAAGCAAAAGCACTACCTATTTTATAGTTTTGTTTTTGTAATGTTAGGTCGCTTTTGTTATCAATAATTGAATCGCGCTGAATGTCTTTAATGTATTTAATAGCTTCTTTTCTAAGTTCAATTTCACTAGAATAATTATTGATATTATTTTGAAAATCGGCTACTTTAATTTTTTCTTCAACGGCGCGTTTTTTGTTCTGATTGTTAGCTAGTTTTAAAGATTCATTAAAAAAACCTTCAGCTTTTTTATTTTCACCACTGGCATTATAAACCTGTGCTATTTTAGAATTTAAATCGGTTATTTTAGATGAAATTGCATGCTTTTGAGCAACTTTTAAACCTTCTTTAAAAGCATTTATAGAAGCTTCATAAGACATTGTTAAAAGATGTACATCACCAAGACCTTCGTACAACTGTACTAATTGCCAATTAGATAATTCCTTTTTATTGATGCGATTATAGGTTTGAAGACTTTCTTGATAGTTTTTATTGAATTTATATGCAGAAGCTAATTTTAGTTTTACCACATTAGCATCTTTATTCTGAAGGCTTATGCGATAGTTTGAAACTGCCAAATCGTACTGTTTCCAAAACACATAAATATCACCTAAAACTTCATAGGCTTCGCTATTTTCTTGTGCTGAATTGCTAGTTCCTAATGCTTTTTCAATAAATTGAATGCTTTTTTTTGCGTCTTTTTTTAAGTTAGTTTCAGCCGAATCTATTAGCGATTTAAATAAAATTGGGTTTGTTCTGGAATACTTGTTTTTTGAATATTGCAACTCGTCTGCACTCGGCTTCACTTCAATAGTAATACGCTCATTACTTTCAATAATGTAATAAACGGTTTCAAAATCTTTATGCTTAACGGTTAGCTCATCTCCTTTTTTTACTTCAATTCTAAAATTGCCGCTAAAATCGGTTGTGGTATATGAACCGCCATTTACTTCAATATTTACATTAGTAATTGGTTTTTTAGTATCGCTTTCAATTACTGAACCTCGAACCGTAAATGTTGTATTACTATTTTGCGTTTTGGAACTTACTTGCGCCAACACTTCTGTAGAAATAAACAATACAAAACAAAAAAAACATATATGTTTTAACAATAACCTCATCTACCTTTTTATAATAGATAAACTTACGCACTTTACTTGATAAAATAAAATGATGATTTTACAAAAAGGAGGTGATTTTGCACAAAAAAGAGGTGTTTACACAATTAAATAGCTAGTACACGTATTCAATTGGTTGGTTTACTCATTCTGGGTTTGAGAATAAAAAAGACGTCTTTAATTAACCGCAGGACAGTTACAAGAATACTTTTCACGTTTACAATTGAAATTATAGCCTAAAGTTAATTGATGAAAACCACCATTGGCAAACACCACAGAATTACTTTGGTACGTATAATTATATGCAAACATAAACTCGTTATAATTAACACCTAAAATTGGTGTAATTTGTTGCAAACGTTGGCTATTTATTGCGCCAGATTGTGTGTATTCGGCACCATCAAAACTATTTCTGTATGACAAACCACCCCAAACTTTACCAAATTCTACCTGTTTGTACACTTTCGCATTTACATCAATAGATGCTTCCTTGGTTTCATCTCTATATTGAAATAATACAGAAGGTTCATAACTCCATTCACTTCCGTATTTACTAAAAACATAACCTGTTGAAACCAAATAACGTCTTAAATTACTAGTTATATTCACATCTTTATTAACGCCAGAATTATTTAACACATTCTTTACAGTTGCATGAGCGTAAAAATCTAAAAAGTGATATGAAAAACCTAAATCGATATTGAAATTAGTTTCGTTTTGTACTACACCATCAATAATTGGGTCTGGACCATCAAACAAAAAAGAGGTTTCGTCTAATTTATATTGAATAAATCCTGCACTTAAACCAAAAGATAGCATGTTTAAATCGGCTTCACTTCTAGAAAACATAATATGATGCGCGTATGTTGCATAAGCACCCGTTTGCGAATGATACCCGTTTTTATCGGTATACAAAATACCACCAATGGCAGATTGCGATTCGCCTATTCTACCATTCATACTTAAGGTTAAAAGTTTAGGCGCATCATCATGTCCAAACCATTGTTGGCGTGCCGTAAGTCTTACTTTAGAACAATTAGCAGCACCAGCCATAGATGGATGAATTAAATAATAATTATCTGTAAGGTAATCAGTATATATAGGTAAGCCTTCTTGCGAATTAGCAATATAAGTGAATAAAACACCTATTACTACCATGAAAATATTTTTTAACTTCATAAAGTGTATTCCAACTGGTTCGATATTAATCAAACGTACTGATTATTAAAATATTACACAAAAAAAGCACTACTTTACCAATGCCTTTCTTACTCAAATGAATGAGACAACAAAACTCAAATATATGGATAACTAAAGTTTTCTTTTAGTATTTTTGTAAAAAATTAGCTAAAATGAATACTTTCAAGGTTTCCGTGCAAGAAACATCAAATAACGCCATCATTAAATTTGAAATTAACGCGTTTATAACCAAACATCAAAGTTTTGAATTTAATAATATAGACGATGCTAAACAATCACCTTTAGCACAACAACTATTCTATTTACCGTTTGTAAAAAAGGTATACATCTCTGGAAATTTTATTGCTGTAGAACGCTACAATATTGTAGAATGGCATGAAGTACAAGATGAAGTTGCCGAACAAATTGAAGCCTACCTAAACGATGGTGGCATAGTAATAGAAGAAACTGCGCAAGCAAAAAAAGTACCTGTAACGGTTTATGCTGAAAGTACGCCAAACCCGTCGGTAATGAAATTTGTTGCCAACAAAAAAATAGTAACTGCTCTATTTGAGTTCACATCAATTGATGATGCTAAATTATCGCCTTTAGCAACCGAGTTATTTCACTTTCCGTTTGTAAAAAGTGTTTTTATTGATGAAAATTACGTGTCAATTACAAAATACAACATGGCCGAATGGCAAGATATTACTATTGAATTGCGCGAGTTTATAAGAAGTTATATTGAAAATGGTAAAGATGTTGTATTACCTCATGCTGCTGAAACTTTAAAAAAATCGACTAAGCAATTAGATTCGCAATATGAATCTTTGGATGATACTTCAAAAGAAATTATTAATATTTTAGAAGAATATGTAAAACCCGCTGTAGCTAGTGATGGTGGAAATATTCAGTTTATATCTTATGATGCTGAAAGCAAAAATGTAAGCGTATTACTTCAAGGCGCATGCAGTGGCTGTCCGTCTTCAACATACACATTAAAAAGCGGTATAGAAAATATGTTGAAAGAAATGATGAAGGGTAAAGTTGAAACTGTTGAAGCAATAAACGGCTAATTGCATTAATTTTCTTAACTTTAGGTTTTAACTTAAAGTTTAAAAATTATGGCAGTATTAAAAGTAATTGAAATTTTATCTAATTCTGAAAAAAGTTGGGAAGAAGCAACTAGAAAAGCAGTTAAGCATGCTTCAAAAAGCGTTAAAAATATTCGCTCTGTGTATGTACAAGAACAAAGTGCAAGTGTTTTAGATGGTGAAGTAACCGAATTTAGAGTAAATCTTAAAATCACTTTTGAAGTGAATTAATTTTATAACAAAAAAAGCGTTCTTAAATTCTGAACGCTTTTTTTTGTAACCAAATTTCTTTAATTGCCCATAAAAATGACTCTATTAACAATCATCCTAGTAAGTTTTGTAGCCTTAGAACATGTTTACTTTTTAGTATTAGAAATGTTTTTATGGACAACGCCCAAGGGTATAAAAACCTTCGGTTTAAAATCTAAAACATTTGCTAACGATACCAAAGTACTAGCAGCAAACCAAGGCTTATATAATGGATTTTTAGCAGCAGGATTAGTGTTTTCACTAATTCAAAAAAACCCAATATTTACCGTTTTTTTTCTAATATGTGTGACAATTGCAGGTATTTATGGGTCTTACTCTACAAAGCAAATAAAACTATTTTACGTTCAAGCAGTTCCTGCTATTATAGCTTTAATTAGTTATTTTATGTAAACCTTAACTATTATTTTTCGTCTGTTTGCTTGTGAAATTTTTAATTTTAAACATTAAAACAAATTACAAATACAATTATGAATTTAGAAAACATTGACACCCAAAAGTGGATTGATTTAGCAACAGAATATGGCTTAAAAGTAATAGCCGCTATTATTTTATGGATTGTTGGTTCTTGGGTTATTAAAAAAATACTTAAAACTAGCCGCAAAATAATGACAAAAAGCAGCTATGATGAAAGTCTTCAAAAATTCCTATTAAATCTTTTAAATTGGGCTTTAAAAATACTTTTAATTATTACACTTTTAGGCACTTTAGGCGTTCCTACAACTTCTTTTGCTGCTATAATTGCCGCAGCTGGTTTAGCTGTTGGTTTAGCGTTACAAGGCTCGTTAGGAAACTTTGCTGGTGGCGTTTTAATTATGATTTTTAAACCTTTTAAAATTGGCGATTTAATTGAAGCGCAAGGAGAAGTGGGCGTAGTTAAACAAATAGAAATTTTCACAACCAAACTAACTGGACTTTCTAACAGAGAAATTATTATACCAAATGGTGCTTTATCTAATGGTAATATTATCAATTTTACTACAGAAGGAACACGTAGAGTAGATTTAGTTTTTGGTGTAAGTTATGATGCTGATATTAAAAAAACAAAAGAGGTATTAATGAATGTACTAACATCGCACCCAAAAGTGATTGACACGCCTGCGCCAACAGTAAATGTTTTAGAATTGGCCGATAGTTCTGTAAACTTTGCTGTAAGACCTTGGTGTAATGCTGAAGATTATTGGGCAGTTTACTTTGAAGTTACCGAAAACACTAAAATAGCTCTTGATGCTGCTGGTATTGAAATTCCATACCCACATCAAGTTGAAATTCAAAGAAAAGGATAATTTAATAAATTCTTCTAAATCTTTTATAAATCAAAAACACCTATCAGATTTTAAAATTTGATAGGTGTTTTTATTTTATTTTGAACTTTGCAAAGCCACAAAATCTTTTAAATAATAGGGTTCAAAATAAGCGACATCTTCAAAATCGCCTTTTTTGTATTTATTAAATGCCAATAAACTCATTTGGGTTGCTGAAGGCAATTTATTTTCAACAAAAATAGCGTTTGGGTGATTTATTAATGCTTTTGTTTTTTCAACACCATTACCTATAAAATAGACGTTGCCTTGGTTTAATTGTTCCGCGAAAGCGTTAGTATCTAAAACTTTAGCCTCGGTTTCTTTTATTTCATTATAATTTACATCTAAAATTGCAGTGTAAACTTCTAATCGGCGTGCATCTAACATAGGTACAATAACACCATCATTACACGCTATTTGATGCGCCAACGACTCTAGAGTAGAAACGGAAATTAACGGTTTACCTAATGCAAAACAAAGTCCTTTTGCTGCCGAAACACCTATACGCAACCCTGTATAAGAACCAGGACCTTTACTTATAGCTATGGCATCTAACTTATTGGGAGCAATGTTTGCTTCTTTTAAAACGGCATCAATAAACACATGTAAACTTTCGGCATGTGAATAGTTTTTGCTGTTATCTTCTTTTAAAACAATTGTTTTTCCTTCTTTTGAAAGTGATACTGAACAATTGGTTGTTGCGGTTTCTATACTTAGTATTAATGACACGTTAATTTGTTAAAGATTTACCCATGTAAAAGTCTAAAACTTTTGTCTTAAAAACAAAATCGTACTTAGCATTTATTAAAGAAGCTTCTGCATTTATTAATTGCACTCTGGCTTGCTCTAGTTCAAAAGTGTTCATTGCGCCAATATTATAGCGTTCTTGCGTATTACTAAATGCTAGTTCTTGAGCTGCTAACGATCTTTTTGCAGCTTCAAAAGCTTTTAGTGCAGCTTTAGCATCGGTAAAAGCACGTTGAATATTAGACTCCAAAGTTAGTTTTGCTTGGTCTAAGTTAAGTTTGCTATTTTCTTCTTGAATTTTAGATTTTGCTACGGCTGTTTTATTTTGAAATCTTGAAAAGATTGGAATAGAAACACTTAAATTAAAATTATGCCCTTTTAATAAATCTAATTCTCTAAAAAAAGCTTGTTTAGTGAAATCGTTTTTAGATTCACTCCAAACAGAACCAAAACCATAACCAAAATTTACTGATGGCAAATAGCCTGATTTTGATATTTCAGTATTTAATTCGGCATTTTCAATATTTTTTTCAGCCAATTTAATTTCACTTCTGTTTTGTAATGCGTAATTTAAAACTGGTTTAATGTTGTTATAAAGCAATTCTGAAGAAGGATTATCAATATCAATAGTTGCTACATCAAAACCATCATAACTAACTTGAAGTAATTGCGACAGATTAAGCAATGCCAAATCTACATTGTTTTGCGCTACAGTAACCTGTTGTTCATCTCTACTTAAAGTTGCTTCAGCATCAAAAATATTAGCTCTAGGTTGCACGCCAGCATCAACCAAACTTTTAACTTGTTTTAATTGTTTTTCAGTAAAACTGTATTGCGCCAAAGCTGTTTGCAAATTTTCTTTATTGAACAACACATTTAAATATGCATTTACAACATTTAGGGAAATATCGTCTTTAATACGTGCTAACTCTAAATTATTTATTTCTTGATTTAAGAACGATTGTTTATATAAATTCAAGGTTCTAAATCCGTTAAAAATATTTTGATTAACACTTAAATTGTAATTGAAGGAATGGGTTGTTTGATTATTTATACGTTGATTTGTAACTGGATCAAATCCTGAACCGATACTCATACGTTGTCCCATACTACCACTTACTGATGGAAGAAATTGTCCTCTAGCAGCAATAATATCCTGATCGTTAATCAATAAGGTATTTTGAGCTTGCTGAACAGTAATATTATTTTCAAGCGCATGGTTTACACAGGCTTCAAGCGTCCATTGTTTGTTTTGTGAAAATGAAGATATTCCTACTAAGAGCACTATTGTAGTAAGAACATACTTCATTTTAAGTGTATTATTTTTTCTCATCTTCATTGTCTTTTGATGCTTTGTTCCACACTTTTATTTTGTCACCTTTTTTAACGCCTTCGGTAATTTCTACGTTTATACCATCAGATAAACCTAATGTAACATCTTGTTTTTTGTATTTACCGTCGCTTTGTAATATTTCAACAAATGGTTTTTCGGTTATTCTGTTATATTGAAGTAATGCTTCTCTAATAGCCAAAATACTATCTTTAGCTTCAATATCAATTTCAGCATTAGCACTATAACCTGCTCTTATATTGGTTGTATTATCTAGTGTAACATTGGCTTTAACTGTAAATTGAACAGCGCCATTTTCCTCAACACCTCTAGGTGCTACAAAGGTTAGTTTTGCAGGAAACTGCTTTTCGTTAATAGCTCCTAAAATTATTTTTATTTCTTTGCCTTCTTTTAGTTTGCCTACTTCAGCTTCATCAACTTTACCTTCAAAAATCATGAAACTCATGTCGGCTATAATAGCGATAGTAGTACCTGCATTAAAGTTGTTACTTTGAATAACTTGGTCGCCTTCACGAACAGGAATTTCTAAAATTGTACCCGCTATTTGAGCTATGATATTTGTATTTGCCGAACTTCCACTTGCTATAGAACCACGTTTTATAATTTGATAATCGTTTTGAGCTTGTGATAAAGTTTCTTTTGCTTGTTTATATGACAACTCGCTGTTTTCAAAATCTTGTTTTGAAATAACGCCTTTATCAAAAAGTGTTTTGTTTCTATCGTATAGTATTTTTGCGTTATCAAATGCTAACTTACTTGAAGAAATTCTGCTACTAGCACTTACCAAACTTTGTTCGTTAGGCACAACTCTAATTTTTGCAATTAAGTCGCCTTTTTTAACAATATCACCTTCTTCAACAAGAATTTCATCAACAATACCAGAAATTTGAGGTTTTAATTCAATTTCTTCTTCTGGGTTTAATTTACCTGTTGCTACCGCTTTGGTGTTTATTGATGTGTAAAAAGGTTCTTCAACTTTAAAATCTTCTATGGCTTTTGAGTTGGAATCTTTAAAATATTTTAACACGAATACTAGTAGTATGATGACAACTAATATTAAACTAATTTTTACTGTTTTATTCATTTTATTTTGATTGTTTATTCTTCTCTTAATGCTTGAATTGGTTTTATACTTGTGGCTTTAAATGCTGGAATTAATCCTATTAAAGTTCCTAATACAACTAGTATGATAAGTGCAATAAAAACAACTGCAATTGATACAGATGCATTTACCATAGCGGCATCTGGACCTTGCCCAAAAGCGGCATCTAAGGCAATTAAAATCCAGCCACCAGTTATGATTCCAAAAATACCAGCTACAAGTGTTAAAAACACAGCTTCAAGTACTATTTGGCGTTTAATTTCAAAAGGTGTTGCACCTAATGCGCGACGAATACCTATTTCTTTTGTACGTTCTCTAACGGTAATGAGTAAAATATTGCCAATTGCAAAAACACCTGCAATAAGTGTTGCTATACCTACAAACCATGTTAAAAATTGCATACCTGTTAAAAAACCTGTGATTTTTGCAAACTCTTTACCTAAATTGAAACTTCCAAAAGCCTGAGAATCATCCGGATGAATATTATTCAAGTTTTTTAATAATAATTTTACGTCTTCTTCAATTTGTTTGATATCGTATTCTGGCTTTCCTGTAATCATCATCCAACCTATTCTATCACCACGATTATAAATTTGCTGAAAGGTTGTGAATGGAATATGAATGTCTGTTGATGGTCCCATATTCATGTTTCCTACTTCAAAAACACCTACAACAGTAAAATTAATGCCATTAACATCTATATACTTACCAATGGCATCTTCGCCTTTTTCAAAAAGTTGTTTGTATGCATCTTCTGAAATGACTGCTATTTTTTTCTTATCATCAATATCATTTTGATTGATGAATCGACCATGAATAAGTTTTTTCTTTTGTAATTTATCTAGTAATGGATAATCGCCAGCCATTTGAAAACTACCCGAAAGGAAATTTCTAGTTGCTGTAGTACCTTGTTGGCTTCTTGGAAGCACAAACTCAATACCTTCTACGTTTTCTTCAACTTTTTTAGCATCGGTTAACGATAATCTTACTTGTTTTCCTTCTTGAAAACCTTTAAATGGTTTGCTTGTACTTTGTCCCCAAACAAATACACTGTTAGTTGCAAAATCACCAAACAGTCTGTTAAATGAGTTTTCTAAGCCTCTTGCAGAACCTAATAAGCCAATTAATAATAAAATTCCCCACCAAACACCTACCATAGTAAGAATAGACCTTAGTTTGTTTTTACTGAAGCTATCAAAAACTTCTTGCCACGTATCTCTTTCAAATAAAAATTTAAACATGTTAGTCGTTTCTTAGTGCTACAATTGGTTTAATTCTTGATGCTTTTTTGGCTGGTAAATAGCCTGCTATAGCGCCTGCAGCTATTAAGGTTAAGGTTGCGCCAATAACCAAACTATTACTTACACCTGGATCTTTTATAAAATAATCTTTTAATACAGGAGCTGAAAGCTCAATAACACCAAAACCTATTAACAAGCCTACATAGCCTGCTATAGCGGTTATTATTATAGATTCGATTAGGATAATTGACACTATGGATTTTGGTGAAGCACCTAAGGCCTTTCTAATACCTATTTCTTTGGTACGTTCTTTTACAATAAAAATCATAATGTTACTAATACCTACAACGCCAGCTATTAAGGTTCCAAAACCAATAACTAAAATAATAACTGTTAAACCAAAAGTCATTTGACCTACTGCTTTAGTACCTTCGGCCATATTACGAACTCTAACTGCACGTTGGTCGCTACTGGCTACCGAGAAACGTTCTTTAAGTTTTGCTGTTAATAACGAGCTAAAAGCTAAAGCTTCATCATAATCCATTTTAGGATTATAGGTTAGATTTATTTGGTCAATATAATCGTTGTTACCATAAACTTGTTGCGACGTAGTTACTGGCATGTATATGGTACGCTCTTCATAATCATTACCATCATCTGTAAAAATACCAACTACTTTATACGGAATACCGCTTAGGTTTATGTATTTACCTAAAGCGGTTGTTTTTAAAAATAAATCTTCTTCAATTTTTCTACCTATAACCACGACTTTGGTTCGGTTATCTAAATCGTTTTTGTTTATATAACGTCCTTCTACTATATTCGTTTTTTCAATAAATTGATGGTCTGGATGTACACCACGCAAACCGTAACTACTCTTTTCACCTCTAAAAGACGCTTGCACATCTTTATAAATACGGGCTGTAATAAATTCTACTTTGTCGCCAAACTCATCTTTAACATAATCCAAATCATTATTTTTAAATTGAATTTGTCTTCCAGCCTGCATGCCTTTATTGGCTTTTGTAGTTCTACCAGAATTAATAAAGATTGAATTTGTAGCATCATCACCAAAAGCTTCGGTAAAGGTGTTCTGTAAACCGTTGGCTATACCAAAAAGTATGGTAAACAATAAAATGGCAAATGCTACTGTAAAACCAGAAAGCAAACTCCTGGTTCTGTTTTTATTGATACTTTGATATATTTCGCGCCACAAGTCTAAATCAAACATACTGTTCTGCTCTTACTTGGTTTACTTGTACATCTTCTAGTATTATGCCATCTCGTAAGCGTACAATACGCTTGCACATATTTGCAATGTCTTCTTCGTGGGTTACCATTAAAATGGTTTTACCTTCATCATTTAATTGCTGAATAAACGCCATAATTTCATGCGACGTCGAGGTATCTAAAGCACCGGTTGGTTCATCAGCCAATAATAATTTGGGATTTGCAGCTAATGCTCTAGCAATAGCAACACGTTGGTTTTGACCACCTGATAATTCTTTAGGTAAATGATGTGCCCAATTAGCCAACCCTACTTTTTCTAAATGAAACATCGCCAATTCTTGACGTTCTTTTCGCTTCATACCTTGATAGTATAATGGCAATGCAACGTTTTCAAGGGCATTTTTATAATTTATAAGATTGAATGATTGGAAAATAAACCCTAAAAACTTGTTTCTGTAAACAGCCGCTTTTTTTTCGGTAAGGTTTTTTATGGGTAAGCCATCTAGAATATAATCGCCCGAATCGGCTTCATCTAGCATCCCAATAATATTAAGTAATGTTGATTTTCCAGAACCCGAAGAACCCATAATGGCTACCATTTCGCCTTCTTTAACCGATAAATCGATACCTTTTAAAACGTGTAAACTGGAATCTCCTATGGGATAGGATTTGTGTAATTGGCGTATTTCTAACATGCTTTGATTGATTAAGCTTGAAGCTTTGTTATTAGACTAACAACGCAAAGAAATGTTACATAAATTGATTAAAAAAGTTTTTATTACTTTTTTAACGTCTTGTATTTCTTATAGATAAAGAAGCCAATGCCACCAATTAATATATATGGAATTGCCATTAAGTACACAATACCATCGTTAATACCCTCTGCGACTGTTTGTGTCTCTTC
The DNA here is from genome assembly GCF_042675665.1 of Mariniflexile jejuense. Lineage (NCBI taxonomy): Bacteria > Pseudomonadati > Bacteroidota > Flavobacteriia > Flavobacteriales > Flavobacteriaceae > Mariniflexile > Mariniflexile jejuense. Next base: position 960,079 of record NZ_JBHTJI010000001.1, on the reverse strand, counting down.
ACTTTCTAAAACAGCTCTACACATAGCGCATTGAGCGTTTGTTTCTATGAAAAAGAAATATGATAAGAGAAAAAAGATGATTTTGTTTTTCATTTTAACATTATAAAGTTCTCGACTGCGCTCGAACAGACATTTTATACATAATATGGCGAAATCATGATATAAACTATAACACCAGTAACCGCAACATATAACCATAACGGAAAGGTTATTTTTGCTATTTTTTTATGCTTTTCTATATTATTTGTTATTGCACGTACATACGTTATTAGCACAAACGGAATGATAATGATGGATAGCAAAATATGCGTTAAAAGAATAAAATAGTAAACATATTTGATAAAGCCTTCACCACCAAACTTTGTAGAATCGCTTGTCATGTGGTATGCTACATACATTACTAAAAACACTACTGAGCAGAGAATAGCTGTGGTCATTAAATTTTCGTGTAGTACAATATTTTTGTTTTTAATAGCAATAACAGCAAGTATTAAAATAATTGCTGTTAAGCCATTTATGGTGGCGTAAATTGGTGGCAAAAACGATAAAGGTTCTACATTTGGTATTCTTACACCAAATAGTATTGCTACCACTACTGGAATTACTATAGATAATATTACAATAAGTTTATTGTATTTTTTGTCGTCTAAAATTTCTTTTCCGTTATTCATTTAATAGTTTTTTAATATCTTCTTTTAATGCACTAATTTCTTGTTTAATACCTTCTTCATCTGTTTTTTCAGATTCCGAAATCATTCCATTGTAAAATATAATTGGGTTTCCATTTACAATTCTAGAACGTAAAAACCCATTTTTATCTATTAAAGCAAAATTTCCAGAATGTTCAAAACCGCCTGCGGCACCTTCTTCTTCAGCAGTGTAAAGATTAAACCCTTCGTTTGCTAATTTATAAATAGCTTCTTTATTGCCCGTCATTAAATGCCAATTTGGGTTTGTTACACCATATTGATTGGCATAGTTTTTTAAAACCTCTTGTGTATCGTAATCTGGGTTTATAGTGAATGATGCTACACCAAAATTTTCAAAACCTTTAAAAGCGTTTTGAATTTGAATAAGATTTGCATTCATACGTGGGCAAATGGTTGGGCATGTTGTAAAGAAAAATTCAATAACATATACCTTACCTATATAATCTTTATTACTTATAGTTTTTCCATTTTGATCTATAAATGAAAAAGCAGGTACTTTTTTAGGTTCGTTATTAATTTCTATAAATGCTAAATTGGAAAGTTTTGTTTTTTTACCATTTGCAAAATTACTTCTACTTTCATCTCTAGAAACATCGCCATTAGAAATGCGTTCAATTATTTTTGGAATAAAAATAATACCAAAAACTAAGATTATAAATGCTATTCCTATGTATGAATAATTTGTTTTTTTGCTCATTGTTTCTTAAGATAAAAAAGGTTTTAGAATAGTTAACCGAAAAATCTCTATTTAATTTGATGTTTCTTTTAAATCGTTTGCTCTTCGAGTTGAAGAATCGAATTCTCCTTTTCGTATTTGCCTGTATTCTGTAAATAAGATACGCAAATCATCACTCATTTTATTTTTAATTTCGGCAACTTCAATACAATTGTATGCATATAATTTATATGCTGCTTTTTTGCTTGCTATTTCATTATCCGTTCTATCATCTAATCGCCCGCGTTGGTTCAAATTTTTATCTACTATAAACACTTGATTTGTTGCTAATTCGTTATTTAAATCTATATTACTTCCTAAGCTATTGTACACGGTTTTAATGGCTTCAGGTTCTCCAAAAACAAAATGCCAAAACCTTAAATCTTCATAGCTACTTATTTCTGCTTTAAGTTTCTCAACAGCGTCTTCTGTTCCGTTAGGCACTAAAATTACAACTTGAAACTTTTTAAACCCCTTAAATTTATCATAAACCAACTCTTTTAAATTGGATGCCGTTATGCTATTATCAATTGGATTTTCACCCAAAAAACCAAGTACTGTAATATGGTCTTTTAATATAATTTTTTCTTCAGAATTAGATTTAAATTGACTAATATCTAAAACTGATTGATTTACAATATCAAGCGGCGTATAGTTATGCGTAGCAGGATATAAAAACAGTAAAAAAGTAACTGGAAGAAAAAATAAGATTCCTAAAATTAAGTAACGACCTGCTTTTTTATAGTTCATTAAAACCTTTTTTAATTAATGTGCAAAAATAAAAAAAGGCGGTTTAAAAACCGCCTTAATATATCTATTTAACTAATAATTAGTTAAAAATCTCTTTTTATAAATCCATTATCATATACTCTAAAAACGTATCCACCTTCTTGTAATAAGATGAATATTAAATAAAGTATTAAAAAGATAGCTGTCCAAACTACCATACGTCTTAAACCTTTAGTTTCATCGCGCATGTGCATGAAATCCCAAGTAATATAGTAAGCTTTTACTAATGTTAAGATAATAAATATCCAGTTTAAGGCTTTCATGCCTAAAAAATGAGCCTTTAAAGCCTCTGGTTTGTATATACCCAATACAACTTCAACAGCTGTAACAAGTGTTAAGAATATTAAAACACCCCAAATTTTTTGAGTATTCGATTTAAACTTAACTAAACCTCTAAATATTTCTAATTTATGTGCGTGTGCCATTTTAAAATATATTTTTATTTATTAAACTAGGTAGAAGAATGTAAATACAAATACCCAAACTAAATCTACAAAGTGCCAGTATAATCCAACTTTTTCAACCATTTCGTAGCTTTTACGTCTTTCATAGGTTCCTAATACCACATTAAAGAAAATGATGATATTAATTACAACACCTGAAAATACGTGAAACCCGTGAAATCCTGTAATGAAGAAAAAGAAGTCGGCAAATAACGGCGAACCATATTCATTTACATGTAAATTAGCACCTTCAACAACACGTTTACCATTTGCTTTCAACTGTTTTAAAGATTCAGCTCTTGTAAGTACTGTTTTATGTCCGTGTTCATCAAGTATTTGATTTCTTACTAAAATATTTTCATGTTTTTCTAATCCAGCAATTACTTCTTCTACTGTGTATGTTGGCAATGTTCCTTCACTTACAAACCAAATACCATTTTTACGTTCATGTTGTACGCGTTCGCCTTCGCCAGCTACAACAAAATCGCGTAAGGCTACACGATGACCATTTGTATCAACAAATTGAAGAATATTTCCTCCTTTTGTTTGTACTGCACCAAAATCGCCTTTTATAAATGTTGCCCATTCCCATGCTTGAGAGCCAACGAATATTAAACCACCAATAATGGTTAAAAACATGTAAAGTGTCACTTTAGCTTTGTTTAAATGATGACCTGCATCAACCGCCAATACCATAGTTACAGACGACATGATAAGTACAAACGTCATAAACGCTACGTAAATCATTGGCAATTCTTGCCCGTGTAAAAACGGTACGTGTGTAAACACCTCATCGGCAATTGGCCATGCGTCAATAAATTTAAATCTAGAAAATCCGTAAGCAGCTAAAAATCCGGAAAAAGTTAAAGCATCAGAAACGATGAAAAACCACATCATCATTTTACCGTAACTCGCTTTTAACGGCTCGTTACCACCTCCCCAAGTTTTTTCGTGTGTATCAGCGTTTGCAACTGTAGTACTCATATGTGTTGGTTATTTTTTAAAAGTTGGACAAAAATAGTCAATTTATCTATTTAATGAAATATACACGACTAAATTTAATAGACAATAAAAACAAAAATAGTTTAAAATATGATATATATCATTTCAAACATAATATCTCTACCTTACAAAATATAGGAATAAAAATAGATACACCCATAGAATATCAATAAAATGCCAAAAGGTTGAAGCCAGTTCAAAACCAAGCATTTTAGTTGGATTATATTTCTGTTTAAAATGATTATAAATTACTACTAGCAGGCAAATTAACCCAACCACTACGTGCAATATGTGTACAACTGCTATTAAATAGATGTACGACATGGTAACATTACTAGTTGGACCTGTAAAATTATAACCTAAATCTATAATTTGTTGAAAGCCCGAAAACTGATAGAAAATAAAAACTACACCTAAAATAAGTGTTACTAAAAGCCAAAGCATTGTGGCATTATTATTTGCTACTTTCAGTGCTTTTTTTGCTAATAAAAATGATACACTACTTAATATAATGACAATAGTGCTTATTATAAAAGCATTTGGTAACTGAAAATCTTTTAACCAATCTGGTCTTGAGCTGCTTACTACAAAAGCACTCGTCCATCCTGCAAACGACATAATAAGTGAAATAATACCAAACCAAAGCATCATTTTTTTTGCTCTACTATTTTTTTCTTCTAAAGTACCTTGTGTTAAATCCATAATTATCTAATAAATTTATCTATAACATACACTATTTGTACTAACGATATATAAGATACGCTAACCAACATAAGTTGTTTCGCAGCCTTTTCAGTCATTAATTTAAATAAGCGAATGGCGTAATACAACATCCACAACCCTAATACAAAAACAATTATTGCCGAAACTATTGATAATTGCAAGCGTCCTGTAAACCCAAAAACCGGAATAATAGAAACTAACAAGGTCCAGATTGTATACATAATGGTTTGTACCGCAGTACCTTTATCTTGTTTACCTGTTGGCAACATAAAAAACCCGCCTTTTTTATAATCTTCAAACAAAAACCAACCAATAGCCCAAAAATGTGGAAACTGCCAAAAAAACTGTAAAGCAAATAAGGTTCCTGGTTCAATACCAAAATCATCAGTCGCCGCTACCCAACCCAACATAAACGGAATAGCACCTGGTATAGCACCAACAAAAACCGCTAAAGGTGTTTTGGTTTTTAAAGGCGTATAAACACAGGTATATAAAAATATGGATATAGCACCAAACATAGCCGTTTGCTTATTTATGGTGTACAAAATAATTATGCCTAAAAGTGTGAATATACAAGCAATTATAAAGGCAGTGGTAACAGACATTCTACCAGCAGGAATAGGTCTATTTTTTGTTCTATCCATTAAGGTGTCCAAATCTTTTTCAATAATTTGATTGAATGCGTTTGATGCGCCTACCATAAAATAGCCGCCAAATGCCAGTAAAATCAAAGTTTTAAAATCAACCGTTTCCACACCTAGCAAATAACCTGCAAGCGATGAAAACACCACGCTTAATGCCAATCGCATTTTAGTGATTTCTTTAAAATCTGAAATTGCCGAAGGTGTTGCTAATGACGTTTTTGGATTACTCAATGTTTTGTTACCTAATGCGTTTTGTAATGCGAGTGCAAAGATACTTTATAAAATAATTTGAACAATGTTTTTTATTGGTAATTTATTTGGGGAAATCTGTCGTTCATTTTTAATTATTGGCAACGTTTATCTTTACGAATATCATAACTTATAGTGTTTATGAAATTTTTCAAACAAAAATTACCGTTTGTCGGTAAATGGTTAAAATTTAAAAAGGGTTTTGTTCGAGTCATGTTTTACATTCCTTCGAGGATTCTTCGGTAAAATCCTTATGTTCAAGGATTCCTGAATAAACCTCGAACAAATATGGAATAAAACTGTAAAAAGAGGTGTTTTGTATGTGTTTTGTCGCTGTTTTGGGGTAAAAAATACTTGTTTACAAACAAGCAAGTTATTAGGCTTACTCTTCGCCGCTTTTTTTCTATTTTTAATTGTTATCGCTAAAATAAATACCTTTAGTTTCAATAGCTTCATTAGGTATTGATAATGCGCTTTTTTTAGTGCTTAAAACAAGGTTTTTAAAATGGATGTTTTTACCACCAAGTACGTCAATAATACTATCGGGTGTTTTAATAGTTGTGTTTTTTATGCTTAGGTTTTTGGCATCATTAATAAAAATAAGATTACTACAATTGGCATCTACATTGTCAATGGTTAAATTAGTGAGTGGCGACTCTGGTATGCCAATTACTTTTAAAAAGTGCGTGCCGTTTTCAATAATAATGTTTGAAATTTGTACGTTTCTGTAGTAAGGCGTTAAGCTGTTTATGGCTCTTGCAGGAAGCCTTTCGGCTAAATCGCCAACATAGGCAGGTGTACCTAACATATCCCATTTTATACAAGTAGCTTCAAGATTCATTCTTATGCGGTCGTAAAATAAATTTTCACCACCACCTCCTCGTGGGCGTCGGGTTTTAAAGCGTATGCCAACACCAGTGCCATCAAACACACAATCGTGTACATATAGGTTTTTTATACCGCCAGCAGTTTCGCTTCCGCAGGTAATGCCACCATGCCCTTTAAGTGCCAAACAATAGCGAACTACCACGTTTTCGGTTGCTTTGTTTACGTTTAGGCCATCTTCACCACGACCCGATTTCATCGTAAAGGCATCATCGCCAGTACTTAAGGTACAATATTCAATTAGGACGTTTTTTGACGATTCTATATCGATGCCATCACCACGAGGGATACCAACCGAATTTACTGAAACACCTCGAATAATCACATTATCACAGTACACAGGTACAATGTTCCAAAAAGCGGTGTTTTCTAATGAAACGCCTTCTATATATACCTTTTTGCAGTTAATAGGTGATATAAATTTAGGAGGAAAAATCCAATCTTCAACCGAGCCATCGTGTATTCTAGCTTCGGCAGGGTTGGTTAAATCTACCAAACTTTCAATAGGCGTCATGTACGAGCGTTCTTTAATTTCGCCAGCATAAGGGCCAATTAATTTACCGTTTCCTGTGATGGCTATATTTTCTTGATTGTTGGCGTATATACAGGCAGCAAGCGACATCAGTTCCATGCTTTCAACCCTTGTAAACACCGCAGGTTGGTAATCTTTTATATTGGTACTAAAGCGTATAATAGCACCATCTTCAAAATGCAAATTCACATTACTTTTTAAAGTAATGCGACCTGTTAGCCATTCGCCTTTGGGGATGATGACTTTACCACCGCCAAGGCTACTTAACTCATCAATAGCGTTTTGTATAATGGTGGTTACTAGCTCGCCTTCAGTAGCATTTTTATCAATAATGTTAATACTTCTGTTTGTGAATACGGGTTTTGTAAAATTAGGCATGCTAAACGGTGCAACAACAGGAGCAATGGTGTCGGGTAATACCAAATGCCCAACTTGTGCTTTGGTAGGTATGGTAGCTAGCTGGCTATAATCGACACCCGTTTTGGCTTGTTTGCAGTTATATACAATGATAAAAGAGATGAAGGCAAGAAACGTTCGCATGTGGTGGATGTTAATGTAGTTGTTAAGCCTACAAAAGTAACACATGCCTTATTAAAGGGCATGTTTTTTTGTTCGATGGTGTATTTGATAAAAACGGTTAGCGTTTTAATTTTGAAAATTAATCCCAAACCACTACACAACACCTTTTACTTTTACGAAAAAAATAAAAGGTGTTGTAAGGGTGTTTAATTTAGAAGTATTTGTTTTGTAATGTATTGATATTTAAATTACTTATTGAAAAATTTTATGGTTTTTATGCTACCAGATTCATGTTCGGTTAAAAAAATGTAAAAACTAGATTTAAGTTGTAAGTTTAGTTTAGAAATATCAAAGGTTTGGTTATTAACATCAATCAATGTTTTTTTTGCGTATATCCTGTTTCCTAAAGCATCTAATATTTTAATGTTATTGATGCCAAATAAGGTATTAGGGAATTTCACCATTGCTTTTTTATTAATTGGGTTGAAGTAAAGTTGAATGTTTTGTGACTCGAACGTGTTTTTTTCGGGCGATGATTTTACTTTTTTTGTTGTTTGTATTTGCGAACTAGAACTAATTACCAACGGGTATTCGTAAATGGCTATCTCATTAACAGCAGCAAATACATTATCATACATAGAAAATCTTAAGTACCTTGTTGTAATATCTATAGGGTGTTTTTTCCACGTATTGTAACTATTACACGGTTCTACAAACAACGTGTTCCAGTTAGAAGAATTGCCGTATTCAACGGTAAAATTACTCATATCGTTCATATCGTGTAGGTGTATTTCGGCTAGATGTCGTTCTTCTTTTAAATCGATAATAACATGATAAGGTGCTTTATTCATGTTCCAAAATGGTTTCCAAGAGTTGCTAGTTGGGTGTAAACCAGAAATGGGTGAAATGTTTTGTTCATCAAATAATAAAGAAGGTGATTGTAAGCTTCCGCCAGAAACCGAATCGATAACCATATCCGAAGTTATTGAAACTCTTATAGGGTCTGGAATTACATTAAAGTATTCTGGTCCTCCTGGAGCACCAAGGTTTAAATACTCGGTTGGGTTACTTTGAGATAATGAATAGTCGTTTTCATTTGGGTTATTAAAACTTATTGATGGTAATGAAGTGAGCGTATTATTGTTTACATAGTAATTATTAGAATTTCCTGATTGGTTAAGATAAAAAGGAATGTTTGTGTTGTAGGTGTTATGTTGAACGGACAGGTAATTAATCTCATTCATGTTTTTAATAACCTCACTTGATTGTGATGCTAAAAAATAATTGTTGTTTATGCTAATACTATCGTTTGCAACACTAAACAGTCGGTTATCGCTAAAAATACCAAGGGTAGCTTCAATATAGTTGTTGTAAAAATGGCAATTGCCTTTACCAAAATTAATGATACCATGACCAGGAGCACCAGAAAGAATGTTGTTATACACATTGGCTTCACTATTATCACCAATTTGAAGAATATTGGTTTGGTAAATCTCGCCATCTAATCCAGAATTTAAAAGGGTATTATTATAAACCTGTATATCTTCAACCATATTGGCTATTTGAATGGCTTCACGACCTGTATTTTTAACAATGTTGTTATATACTTTAACATGTTTAAATTCCATACCAGGGCTTTTGGTTTCGCCTAAATACATGCCTTCGGTGGCGTTTTCAATAAAACAGTCGTGTATAATTAAATTGTTAAATATAGGAATAGGGTTTGGAGGATTACCACCATAATCTTTTTTAGCATAAATACCAAAAAAACCATAATGACTTACTTTAATAAATTCGGCTTCGCAATCGGAGCTTAATTCGGCAAACGCTAATCCACACATATTGGCAGAAAGCAAAAAGCCATATTTAAAGTTAGGATGTCCAGCACCACTTATTTTGATGTATTTTGAGTTTTCAAATACAATGGCACCCCAGCTTTGAGAGTCGTCTATTTTTACTTGCCCATTTTTATTAATAATAACAATGGGATTTGTTACATTTCCTACTATCGATTGAAATCGTAACGGTTTTGTTCTATCCGAATTCACATAAATAGTGTCTCCGCCAATAGGGGTTTTGCCTAGTGTTTGGGCATTAACATAGTAAGGAAATGAATTATCTATAGTAAACTTTGTGTTTTGAGAGCTTACTATCGATACGATAAAAAAAGAGAGAGGGAAAAAAAAATGTTTAAATGAATAGCAAATACAATCTTCTACGGTTGTATTGTAATTTTTCATTGTTTAAATTGTTAATTATTTCACATAAAGGTTTAAAAATAAAGGTATTATTAGTAAAGTTAACTTATTTATTGTTGTGATAGGTTAAGAAAATGTAGTTTTTTTAAATGAAAAAGTAAATGTTTTAAAATACCCGCTTGGTTAAGGTTGATTAACTTATTTTTAAAAATTAAGCTTACTGAACAAATCCCATATAACAACACCTGTAGTAACCGAGATATTTAATGAATGTTTGGTTCCAAATTGAGGAATCTCTATCACATAATCGCTGTTAGATACTACGTTTTGTGCAACACCTTTAACTTCATTACCAAAAACTAAAGCGTATTTAGTGTTTGGTTCGGGTTTAAAATGGTTTAACATGATAGCGTTTTCGGCTTGCTCTAAAGATATAACTTTGATGCTTTCAGCTTTTAGTTTTTCAATTAAAGACAGCGTGTTTTCAATATATTCCCAAGCTACGGTTTCGGTGCTTCCTAAAGCGGTTTTATGTATGTCTTTATGAGGTGGTATTGCTGTAATGCCACATAAATAAATTTTTTCTATTAAAAAGGCATCACAGGTTCTAAAAACAGATCCAATATTGTTTAAACTCCTTATGTTATCTAGAATAACTATAAGAGGTGTTTTTTTAGCAAGCTTAAAATCGGTTACACTTAAGCGATCTAATTCATTATTTTTTAGTTTTCTCATAAAAGGTGTATTTAAAACCAGTAAAAAATCAGGTATCTAAGAATGTTTTACCGTTCGTCGGCACAAATCTACTAATTCATCGACACTTTTTAGGGGTTTTAAATAAAAATGTAAAAACTTACGCTCTAAAAAACGTATCTTTACTACGCTTTAATTGGCTTCAATAGCAATTGAAAATATAAGTTAAAGTTTTTTGTTAACATTAAAACCAACATGAAAACCCTACAATCTAAACTAATCCTTTCGATAATCCTTTTAAGCCTATTTACTTCATGCGAAATTAAGGATGATATAACTAATGAAGAAAAATTAAATTCGGGTGATGTATCGTTAAATGATATAAAGATACCTTCTGGGTTTAATTTTGTTACCGACCAGCAAGTGCAAGTGGTTATAAATGACAATACACCATACGTAAAGTACGATGTGTATGCGTACTCAAGCGAGCGTTATTTTGTTGGTATGGAAACTTATGAAAATGAAGAAGGAGTTGCCGTTACCGATTCGGTATTTAAATCGGATGTATTAAACCAATTTATATTTTCAGGAGTTCCGTTTAATGGTGTGCTTAGTCAAACTATTAAGTTGCCAAAATATTACACGCAGTTATACATAAGAAGAAAAGAAAACCTTCAATATTCGTCTTCAATTCAAAATATTAGTAACGGTAAGATTAACTACACAGGAAAGTCTAATACAAAAAAGTCTGTTGTTGGTAAAAAACTGGCTTCGGGTGTTACCGATATTTTATATTGTGTAAATGGAAGTGCAGAGTTGTTTCAGGTTGATCCGCTTACAGGTGTTTACACACCTATATCTAATATGCCAATGGGAAGTTATACATGTGCAATAGACCAATCGGCAAAAGCCTTATATTCCATAGGTAAAAGTAGCCCTTATCCATTAATGAAATATTCCATTGAAACTAACACATGGCAAACCATTAAAAATTTGGGTAAAGGTGGTCCTAGGCTGGATTATAATGCTAATGATGGATTACTTTATTTTTCTAATGGCGATATTTTGTATACCATCGATCCTGTTAATGGTAATTTTTTAAATACTTGGAAGATTACAGGATTGCACAACACCAATGGTGGAGATCTTGCATTTGCTGCCGATGACACCTTGTATTTGTGCACCTTTTCAGGGCTTTACAGGTTACAATTAACTCAAAACAATACGTATCAAAGCACTAGAATTAGTGCAGATAATTTGCCTTTTTCACCAACCTCTATGACTTTTGATTCAAATAATGAACTATGGCTATCTGAAAGTAGTAACAGTTCAGATTTGATTATTATGGATACACAAACAGGCGGATGGCGTTATAAGTATGGTAAAAATGCAGGTAATGGTACAGATTATGGTCGAACCATTAACGATTTAACAACCTTTAGAATTTATCCAACAACCCAAGTAAATACAGATACTGATGGCGATGGTATTATAGATTTAGATGATGTGTTTCCGCAAGACGCCAACAAAGCTTTTGAAGTTTTTACACCAAGTAAATATGGTTTAGGTACTTTAGCTTTTGAAGACTTATGGCCGTCAACAGGTGATTATGATTTTAATGATTTGGCTTTAAATTACAATGCAGTTGCTATATTAAACTCGCAAAACTTGGTAGTACAACTAGACTTTACATACAAAGTGAAATCTAATGGTGCTGGTTATACCAACGGATTTGGTATAGAACTTGAAAATATCTTACCTTCGCAAATACAAAGTGTAACAGGCATAAGTTTAAACCACAATTATATTACATTAAACGCCAATGGTACCGAAGCAGGCCAAAATAATGCGGTTGTTATTTTGTTTGATGATGCCGCTAAAATGTTAATGAATGAGTTAACATTATCCATTAAATTTACACAACCTTTAAGTACAAATGTTTTAGGAGTTGCGCCTTTTAATCCATTTTTAATTGTAAATAAAACTAGAAATAAAGAAGTGCATTTGCCTAATGGTCACACAACCAGCTTAGGTCAAAAAAACTATCAAATAGCAGGAGTAAATAAAGATCCAGATGGAAATTATCTTTCAAGTAACGGGCTTCCATGGGGTATAAGTATAATACACGATTTTAAAGTGCCTAAAGAGAAAGTGGCAATAAATCAAGCTTACAACTTCTTTACACAATGGGCAACCTCAGGAGGAACAAACTACCAAGATTGGTATAAAGATAATCCAGGAAATAGAAACGACGACTTGATTAATAGTAACCAATAAATTTAAATTGATTTAATAAAAAGCCTAGTTTTTTTAAAAAGCTAGGCTTTTTTAATTATGTAATGAATTGTATATAATATTATTTATTTTAGCAGTTCTATTAAAAAGTAAACAAATATTACATTGGCAAAAAAAGAAACCCCGTTAATGAAACAATATAATGCTATAAAAGCAAAATATCCTGATGCGTTATTGTTGTTTCGAGTGGGCGATTTTTATGAAACTTTTGGTGAAGATGCTGTTAAAGCAGCGGGTATTTTAGGTATTACCTTAACAAAACGCGGAGCAGGTAGCGATAGTGAAACACATTTAGCAGGTTTTCCACACCATTCTATAAATACCTATTTACCAAAATTAGTAAAGGCAGGGCATCGTGTTGCTATTTGTGATCAGCTTGAAGATCCAAAACAAACAAAAACTATTGTAAAACGTGGTGTTACCGAATTGGTAACGCCTGGGGTTGCGCTTAATGATGAGGTATTGGTATCTAAATCCAATAACTTTTTGTGTTCGGTATATTTTGATAAAAAATATATTGGTATTTCGTTTTTGGATATTTCTACAGGTGAGTTTTTAACTTCGCAAGGGAATGCGGAATACATTGATAAATTACTTCAAAATTTCAACCCGAGTGAGGTGTTGGTTTCTAAACAGAAACGTTCTCTTTTTAATGAAACCTTCGGAAAAGATTTCCATACCTTTTATATGGAAGATTGGGTATATCAAACCGATTATGCCTATGAAACCCTTATCAAACATTTCAACACCAAAACACTTAAGGGCTTTGGTATTGAAGATTTGTATGAAGGCATTATTGCATCAGGCTCCATTCTTCATTATTTAGGTGAAACACAGCATAATAAACTGCAACATATCACTTCCATTTCTAGAATTGCTGAAGATGCGTATGTGTGGATGGATAAATTCACCATTAGGAATTTAGAACTTTACAATTCTACCAACAACAATGCGGTAACGCTTTTAAATATTATTGACAGAACCATTTCGCCTATGGGTGGGCGTTTATTAAAACGTTGGTTGGCATTGCCTTTAAAGAAGCTAGATAAAATTAAACAACGCCATGAGGTGGTGAATTATTTGTCAAATGAAAACGGCACGCTTCAAAAAATACAAAATCACATTAAGCATATTGGCGATTTAGAACGCTTAATTTCGAAGGTGGCAACGGCAAAGGTGAATCCGCGCGAGGTTATTCAGCTTAAAAATTCATTGGAAGCTATTGTGCCCATAAAAGCATTGGCAACAAATTGTGATAATGAATCGTTGAAAATTATTGGCGATACGCTTCAAGGTTGCGATGTATTAAGGGCAAAAATAAAAGAAATGCTTAATGAAGATGCACCCGTTAATGTGTTAAAAGGGCATACCATTGCGCCAGGGTTTTCTTCAGAATTGGATGAATTGCGTGGCTTGTCTAAATCAGGCAAAGATTACCTCGATAAGATGCTACAACGCGAAACCGAGCGAACAGGCATCACATCCTTAAAAATAGATTCCAATAATGTGTTTGGGTATTATATAGAAGTACGCAACACGCATAAAGATAAAGTGCCAGAAAGCTGGATACGTAAACAAACCTTGGTAAGTGCCGAACGTTACATTACCGAAGAACTTAAAGAATACGAAGCAAAAATTTTAGGTGCTGAAGATAAAATAATGGCCATTGAACAGCAATTGTTTGCAGAGATGGTAGGTTGGATGAACCAATACATAAAACCTGTACAACAAAATGCCTTTTTAATTGGGCAATTAGATTGTTTGTGTGGGTTTGCGCAATTGGCAACCGATAATAACTATATATATCCTGCTATTGATGAATCGCACGATTTAGAAATAAAAGATGGCCGCCACCCCGTTATAGAAAAACAATTGCCTATTGGTGAAGCCTATATAGCGAATGATGTGTTTTTGGATAGAACAAATCAACAAATTATTATGATTACCGGACCTAATATGTCTGGTAAATCTGCCATTTTGCGTCAAACGGCTTTAATTGTGTTGTTGGCCCAAATAGGAAGTTTTGTGCCAGCAAAAGAAGCTAGAATTGGTTTGGTCGATAAGATTTTTACTAGGGTAGGTGCGAGCGATAATATTTCAATGGGCGAATCAACGTTTATGGTAGAGATGAATGAAACCGCTTCTATTTTGAACAATATTTCCGATAGAAGTTTGGTGCTGTTGGATGAAATTGGGCGTGGTACCAGTACCTATGATGGTATTTCGATAGCTTGGGCTATTAGTGAATATTTACACGAGCATCCAGCAAAACCAAAAACATTGTTTGCAACCCATTACCACGAACTGAATGAAATGACCGAAACTTTTGGGCGTATTAAAAACTACAATGTTTCGGTAAAGGAGTTAAAAGATAATGTGCTTTTTATAAGAAAACTGGTTGAAGGTGGAAGTGCGCATAGCTTTGGTATTCATGTGGCGAAAATGGCAGGTATGCCGCAACAGGTTTTGCATCGCGCTAACGCTATTTTGAAGAAATTGGAGGCTTCACATTCCAGTGAAGCGCTTACCGATAAGGTAAAAACATTGGCAGACGATATGCAATTAAGTTTTTTTAATTTAGACGACCCATTATTGGAAAACATAAAAGATGAAATATTACATATTGATATTGATACACTTACGCCAGTAGAAGCACTTATGAAATTAAATGAAATTAAGCGTATGTTGGTAAAGAAAAAGCGTGCGTAAAAATAATTTCATTTATTTTGTAAAAAGGCTTTGCAGTTCTTAGAAAAGTTTTAAATTTGCATCCGCAATAGCAATGTTGCACGTTCATTTAAAAACTGCGAAAGTAGCTCAGGGGTAGAGCATCACCTTGCCAAGGTGAGGGTCGCGGGTTCAAATCCCGTCTTTCGCTCTGAAACTTTCTTAAAAATATACCAAGACGCTGAGGTGGTGGAATTGGTAGACACGTTGGACTTAAAATCCAATGGCCATTAGGCTGTACGGGTTCAAGTCCCGTCCTCAGTACTAAAGCCTTATCATTTATTTGATAAGGCTTTTTTTATTTGTAACAAATCTCAACATTTTTATTTCTACCATTCATCTTCTTGTTCATTGCTGGTTATAAAATTAAATAAGCTTTTGTTTATGTTGTTTAATAAAGCTTCAATTTGAAACGGTACTTTTTCATAACCACTATCAACTTCACCATTTTTATCATGAAAACTACTTTTCTTAAATGTTATATCGCGTGCTTTTTCTTTTTTATTTTTTGATACAGTATAAGAAATTTCTATAGGTTCAAATCTGTATTCGCCATTTTTAAAGGTTATTTCAAATATGTAATTTAATGTTTCACACGTGTAATCTTTATCTAAACCAAAACAAATAGCACTGTTTGAAGTTGCTTCAATTCGTAATAGTTTATTCGCTTCTTTCTTTTTTATAACATTATTAGAACTATATTTTTCTTGAATCCATTCTAAGGATTTTTGATATAGAGTACTTTCATTAGTGTTTTTCACTTCAACAGATACAATGTTTGGGTTTAGACCAGCTGAGTTGTAAGTAAATGTTTTTTCGTTTGAATTTGTAGTTGGATCTTTTTTTGCATTAGCATTTGTTCCTGTTTGTGAAAAAGATAAAACAGAAGCTAGTAGAAGGATAAGTAGTATGCTTTTTTTCATAATATGGGGTTTAGTTTTCATAAATATAATCAATTATTAGAATATGATGCAAAAGTAGTGTTCAATGAAAAAATATGATTGAAATTCTTGTTGACTTAAAAAAAATAAGTATTTTTGTCAAACCAGAACAGAACAGAACGGTTTATGATTTTTGATATCAATTTTAATAGTGATATTCCTAAATACCAGCAATTAGTAAACGCTATTAACGATGCGCTTTCTAATAGTACATTGTCTAGTGGTGATGCGCTACCGTCTGTAAATTCTATTTGTAAAGATTATAGTTTGTCTAGAGATACGGTTTTTAAGGCTTATTCAATTTTAAAAGAAAACGGCGTTATAGAATCTGTTCCAAACAAAGGGTATTATGTAGCAAACGATACGCGAAAAGTGCTTTTGGTGCTAGATACGTTTAAAGCTTACAAAGAAGTTTTATACCATTCATTTGTAAATAATTTACCTAAAAATGTAATTGTAGATGTGCAATTTCATCATTACAACATTAATAATTTCAAAACTATTTTAAATAATAGTAAAGGTAAATATTATAAGTATGTGGTAATGACTTTTAATAATAAAGAAGTACTGGATGTGTTGTCAGATTTTGATAATGATAAATTATTACTAATCGATTGGAATGTCTATTCAACTGCATCAAACAACTATGTGTTTCAAGATTTTGGTAAGTCATTTTATGAAGCCTTAGAAACAGTCATTTCAGCATTTAAAAAATATAAAAAACTGGTATTTGTGTATCCAACATTCACTAAGCATCCAGTTGAATCTGTTACTTATTTTAAAAATTTCTGTGATACTTATAATTTTAAATATAAAATTGTAACCGAACCTGCCGAGTTTAAAATTGTAAAACACGAAGCATACATTAGCGTAAGCGATAGAATTTTAGGTATGTTTTTAGAACAATGCCGAACTAAAAATTTTGAACCAGGAACCGATGTAGGTTTTTTGTCATATAATGAAACACCTATGAAGCAATTCATTTACAAAGGTATTTCGGTAATATCAACCGACTTTCAAATGTTAGGTGCGCAAGCAGCAGCATTCATTACGCACGATAAACCATTACAAAGTTATATTCCAACTAAATTATTATTAAGAGAATCATTATAAATTATGTACTATTTAGGATTAGATATAGGTAGTTCTTCCATTAAAGCCGCATTGGTTGAAATAGCAACAGGAAAAAGTTTAGGCGTTGTGCAAGAGCCAGAGCAGGAAATGGGCATGCATGCTCAAAAAAACGGATGGGCAGAACAAAAACCTGAAGATTGGTGGCATCATGTATGCAATACCATACAGAAGTTAAAAAAACAGCACAATATTACAAGAACAGAAATAAAAGGCATCGGTATTTCATACCAAATGCACGGGTTGGTAATTGTTGATAAAGATGGTGTGCCATTAAGAAAAAGCATTATTTGGTGCGATAGTAGAGCAGTTGAAATAGGTAATAAAGCATTTGAAACCATAGGTGAAGATGTCTGTTCAGCAAATCTTTTAAACTCGCCAGCAAACTTTACAGCGTCAAAGTTAAAGTGGGTAAAAGACCACGAACCAGAAATTTATAAAAACATTTATAAGTTCATGCTTCCAGGAGATTATATTGCTTATAAGTTTTCAAACACAATAAATACAACTATTTCAGGGCTTTCAGAAGGTATTTTTTGGAATTTCAAAAAAGATGAAGTTGCCAATTTTCTTTTAGAACAGTATGGTATAGACAAAAATTTAGTACCAGATATTGTTGATACCTTCGGTTTACAATCTGTTGTAGATAAAAAAGGTGAAGCAGAAAGTGGTATCGCTACAGGAACACCTATATTTTATAGAGCAGGCGATCAGCCAAATAACGCGTTATCATTAAACGTATTCAATCCAGGTGAAGTCGCTGCAACTGGCGGAACATCGGGTGTTTTTTATGCTGTAACAAATAGTTTATCGGCAAAAGAAAGCGCACGTGTTAACAATTTTGCACACGTAAACTACAAAAAAGGTGCAGAAGCCAGAATAGGCAAGTTACTTTGTATAAATGGTGCAGGCATTCAATACCGTTGGTTGCTAAACAATTTAGCAGTAAGCTCGTATGAAGAAATGAATACGTTAGCATCAAGCATACCAGTAGGTTCCGATGGTGTATGTTTAATCCCGTTTGGCAATGGTGCAGAACGCATGCTAAATAACAAAGAAATAGGCACACGCATTGTAAACCTAAACCTAAACAATCACCATAAAGGGCATATATGTCGCGCCGCTTTAGAAGGTATTGCATTTTCATTCGTTTACGGTATGGAAATCTTAAAGTCCGATGGTATAAAACCAACGGTTATACGTGCAGGAAACGACAATTTATTCCGTTCCGAAATTTTTGCAAACACTGTAGCAACCTTGATAGAACAAGAAATTGAAATTTACAATACCACAGGCGCCATTGGAGCCGCAAGAGCAGCAGATTTACATAAAGGTAATTTTGAAAGCTTTGGAAAAGCTATTATCGATAACGACCATGTTATGACCTTCATGCCTTTTAAAGATAAAACAGCATACCAAGAAGCCTATAACAACTGGAAAACAGAATTAGAAATAATAATCAATAAAAAATAATAAAAAGAAAATAAACATTTGGGCGTTACCACAAGGGTCGGGCTTTTCGTTGCAATCTTTTGCTAAAAAAAGCAAAAGGATTTTCACTACAATCCCTAACGCAACTAGTAACTCCAAACAAACAGTTCAACAAATAAACATAAAATTATGGCATTAATAGGAAACAAAGAATACTACAAAGGTATTGGAGACATTAAGTTTGAAGGAAAAGAATCAGACAACCCATTAGCATTTAAATACTACAACCCAGACCAAGTGGTTGCTGGTAAAACCATGCGCGAACATTTTAAATTTTCAGTAGCTTACTGGCATACCTTCTGTGGGCAAGGTTCAGATCCCTTCGGTCCTGGAACACAAAGTTTTGAGTGGGATAAACCATCAGATGCTATTCAAGCAGCTAAAGATAAAGCAGATGCAGCATTCGAGTTCATCACAAAAATGGGATTCGGTTACTACTGTTTTCACGATTACGATTTAGTTCGTGAAGGTGCAACATTCGCAGAATCTGAAAGCAGATTAGCAACTATTACCGAGTATTTAAAACAAAAACAAGCAGCTTCGGGCGTAAAATTACTTTGGGGTACAGCAAACTGTTTCTCAAACCCACGTTACATGAATGGTGCTTCAACTAACCCAGATTTTAAGGTTGTTGCTAGAGCAGGCGGACAAGTAAAATTAGCTTTAGATGCAACCATCGCTTTAAACGGAGAAAACTATGTGTTTTGGGGAGGAAGAGAAGGTTATATGACTTTGCTAAATACCGATATGGGTCGTGAGTTAGACCACATGGCACAATTTTTAACCATGGCAAGAGACTATGCTCGAGCTCAAGGTTTTAAAGGTAATTTCTTTATAGAGCCAAAACCAATGGAACCATCTAAACACCAATACGATTTCGATTCGGCTACGGCTATCGGTTTCTTAAAAGAATATGGTTTAGATAAAGATTTCAAAATTAATATTGAAGTAAATCACGCAACCTTGGCACAACACACCTTCCAACACGAAATTGAAGTTGCTGCAAAAGCTGGTATGTTAGGAAGTTTAGATGCAAACCGTGGTGATTATCAAAATGGTTGGGATACAGACCAATTTCCAAATAACATTCAAGAAACTACCGAAGCGATGTTGGTATTCTTAAAAGCTGGTGGCTTACAAGGTGGCGGTGTTAATTTTGATGCAAAAATAAGAAGAAACTCAACCGATTTGGAAGATGTATTTTTAGCACACATTGGTGGTGCAGATACCTTTGCAAGAGCCTTATTGATTGCAGATAAAATCATTACATCATCTCCTTACGAAAAATTAAGAAAAGATCGTTACGCATCATTCGATTCTGGAAAAGGAAAAGATTTTGAAGCAGGTAAATTAAATCTACAAGATTTATATAAAATAGCTCAAGAAAACGGTGAATTGCCATTAATAAGTGGCAAGCAAGAGTTGTTTGAGAATATAATTAATCAATATATCTAATTAAATAAAAGGATATAAAAAGTAAAGGCAGCTAGTTTTAGCTGCCTTTTTATATTTAAAAATGGTTTGAAGATGTGTACATGGCTAAATAAGTACCTACAAAGCCTTTTGCAGTTTTTGTGCTTAAAATAGAGCCATCAATTTGGTTTGCTAACAATATCCAAGATGCTTTTTCAGAAGTTTTATAATATGCGCTATAAAAGCGTTTGTCACCTTTAATTTTTATAAACAAATCAGATGTTTCTATTTCTTTGTTTGCTATTATAGAAGGTTTACTATCGTTTGTGGTTGAATTGGTTAGCTCCACAAAAACTTCAATTTTTCCATGTTTGTTTAAGCGTTTCCCAATGAATATATAGTGACTTTCATTTTGAAAAGCTACTAATCCTGCAGCTTGAAAAGTATCGGTTGGGTTAAAAGTTAACTTAGTTGAAGCTTCAAATTGTAAATGTTGTTGGCGTCTTCCTATAAATGAATAATTGGTTTTTGTGTGAATAGATTCTTTTCTGGGTTGAATATGTAATTTTCCACCGTGCAATTCGTGCCACTTTTCTAAAGGTGTTCTAATAAAATTCCATTTTAAATCAAGTGTATTGCCATTAAAATCATCATGTGTAGTAAAATTACCAGTTGTATATTCATTTAATACTTTTGAAATAGGAAGTTGAGGTTTTTTATGTTCTAATGGTATTGGGTTATTACCACCAACAATAGTTGGCCAGCCATTTTCCCAAGCTACAGGCATTAAAAATGTTTCTCGTCCCGTATTGTATAAATCGTCCCCATAAGGTCTGCAACCTAAAAACACACTCCACCAATCGCCATTTGGTAGTTTTACAAAATCGGCATGACCAGTAGTTGTAACTTCGTTAGTTCTGTTTGATTGTAAATGACGCTGTGTTAAAATAGGGTTGTTTTTATAACTTTCATAAGGACCAAATACGTTTTTACTTCTAAAAACAACTTCAGAATGATTGTAGCCAGTACCACCTTCGGCACAAATTAAATAGTAAAAACCATCTTTTTTAATAATGTGAGGTGCTTCAATCCATACTGGTTTTTTAGCCATATCGGTGCCGCCATTAATTAATAGTTTAGAATCGCCAACTATGGTTTTATTTTCAATATCATATTCAAACATGTAAATAGCTCTATGACCATCATGTACTGTGATATTATTTGGTGGCGGACCATTGTGCGTTATATAAACTTTTCCATCATCATCAAAAAAGATATCTGGATCAATACCGTTTATGTTTGGAATCCAAGTTGGGTCAGACCACGGACCTGAGGGATTTGTAGCGGTTACAATAAAATTTCCACCAGCACTAATATTAGTACAAATTACATAAAATGTACCCTTATGGAATCGAATAGTTGGTGCAAACATGCCTTCAGAAACATTTAAACCACTAAAGTCGGCTTGTTCTTTTCTGTTAATAACATGTCCTAATTGTTTCCAATTCACCAAATCGGTACTTTCAAAAATTGGAATGCCAGGGAAATAGGAAAATGTAGAGGTTATTAAATAAAACTTGCCATTTGCAGCACAAATACTTGGGTCGGGGTAAAAACCAGAAAGGATAGGATTTATAAACGTACTATCTGTTTGAGAAACGGCGTTGAATTGTACATCCATACCTTTGTAGTTAAACCAGTCAAAAGTAGCGTTATTACTTAACGCAATCGGTTGCTTTGTGTTTGAAATTTTTTTACATGAAAATGACAGTAAAACAATTGAAAAACAAATTGAAATTTTAATAATATTGTAATTGAAAGAGAACATCTTAATTTTGGTTTAAATTGGTTTTTAAATATAAAAAATATTATTTGTTTAAAAACTGTATATTTGGTTTTAATTTTTTTATATAGAAGATGAAAGAGCACGTAGAAGTTACTATATATGATATAGCAGAAAAGTTAAATCTAGCAACTTCAACTATTTCTAGAGCTTTAAAAGATCATCATAGTATTAGCAAAAAAACCATTGAAAAAGTAAAAAAAACGGCTAAAGAAATGGGCTATCGTCCAAACAATTTAGCGGCAAGTTTACGAAGTAAAAAAACAAAGACAATAGGTGTTTTGTTACCTACAATTACGCAGCCATTCTTGTCTTCTTTAATTAGTGGTATTGAAATTGCTTCGCAAAAAGCGGGTTATAATGTTATTATTATGCAGTCGCATGACTCTTATGAAGAGGAAGTTAATTTAACACAATCTTTGTACAATAATAGAGTAAGTGGTGTAATATGTTCTTTAGCCATGCAAACTCAAAATACCGATCATTTTCAGGTGTTTATGGATAACAATACACCTTTAGTTTTTGTTGATAGGGTGCCAAAACATTTTAGCACATTTAGAGTGGTTATAGATAATTTTGCAGCAGGGTATAAAGCAACAAACCACTTAATTTCGCAAGGCTGTAAACGAATTGCTCACTTAACTGTTGGCTCTGAGTTTAGTATTTATCATGAGCGAAAAATGGGTTACTTAGCGGCGTTAAAAGATGCTGGACTTACTTTTGAAGATGAATTATTAGTACGACTAAAAGAAGTAACCTATGAAGAGGCTGAAAAAGCGGCAAACAAACTTTTAGATTTAAAAAACCCACCAGATGGCGTATTTACACCAGGTGATATTTTGGGTGTAAGTGTTATACAGTGTGCAAAAAAACGAGGTGTTAAAGTGCCAAATGCATTGGCTGTTATTGGTTTTAATAACGACCCTATTTCAAATATTATTGACCCAAATTTATCTACCATTACGCATCCTGCGGAAAAAATGGGAAAAGCATCAGCTGAAATTATTTTGAAAAGTTTAAAGTCTTCTAAAAAAGATGAGGTTAAAGAAATTACTTTTTTAAATACCGAAGTATTGGTTCGAGAATCTTCCTTGAGATAAATTATTTAACCTTGATAGTAAAATAAATTATTGTTTTTTATTCAATACTAAAGGGTGAAGCTGGCAAACCTTCTTTATTATATAAATTTGGATTATCAGGATTATCTGCCCAAGCATAACGCACATATTTTGGGTTCTCAATGGCTTCTCTCCAAACAATCACCTTGTCGCCTTCAATTTTTGCTTTTGCCCAAACAAAGTTTTTGTCTTCACCAGCAATAGCAAATTCACTTAAAAATTCGCCATCTATAGCAATTAAACCGCTACCAATATGTGAGAATGAAATTATTATTTTATTACCTTCAATTTTATGGTCTTTATATATTGGACCAGAGTAAACAATATCTTCATTATAAGCTAATTTAAGTGCGCCAAGTGCCATACGTTCGCCTACATCTTTTTTGTTTTCTGGATGAATATCATTCCATTCACCTAAATCAATAGTAACTGCCATGGCGGTATTTGGAATAGAAAGAGATTTTAATTGAGATTCTCTTAACTCTGCCCAATTACTTTCTGAAGGTACATAGGATACGTCCATAAAATTTGGAAGTTGTGCATATATAAATGGAGTTTCAGGGTTTTTAAAAACATCTCTCCAGCCTGTAATTAAAGCGTTCATATAATCTTTATACTTTTTTGGTTGCCAAGAATTACTTTCGCCTTGATACCAAATAATTCCTTTTTTAGGATATTGATTGTATGGTGCAACCATAGCATTATGCAAAGCACTTGGTTCGTTTTGTGCATTTATTCGTCGTGGTTTTTCATCTCCACTATTTTTTGTTGATGATGAAAATGGTATAAAAACCGTTCCTACTTTATAGTGCCAATAGCCTTTTAAATCTACAGTGTCTTTTTCGGTTGCTATGTAATATGGTTTATCTGAAACAAAACCGCCTTTTCCAGAGTTATTGGTTACTCTTATAACAAAAACATTTTTGCCTGCTTTTAATAGATTTTTAGGTAAAGGATATCTTCTTTGTGGGTATTGGTAAGTTGTGTTGCCTACTTTAACACCATTAATATAAAGCTCGTCTGCATCAACAATTCTTCCTAAAAAAACTTTGGCTTCTTTGTCAATCATAGATTGCGGAATATCAATTTCTTTTCGAAACCATACAACGCCATCTAAATTTTTAATTCCTTGGTCTTCCCAATACCCAGGAATATTAATTGTTCTCCAGTTTTTTGGGGTAAAATTTGGACTATACCAAGGTGTTTGACCTGATAATCCTTTATCTGAATCTTCATTTTGTGGGTTTAAGTTAACCTTAGCATAATAGTTTTCAGATTTTTTTACAAAAGCTGTGTCTTTGTTTTCTTCAATAGTTTTTAATATGTCTGGAAATTGTTTAAAACCTTCGTAAGGAATCCACGCTTCAATAGGTGTGCCACCAACACTGGCGTTAATTAACCCAATTGGAATATGCTGTTTTTCATATATTTTTTTTGCAAAGAAATATGAAACTACCGAAAAAGGAAGTACGTCATTGCCCACTGCTTTTAGCCATTCGCCACCTGCGATATCCATTTCTGGTCCTGAAAGACTAGTGGCTTTTTCAACTTTAAAATGGCGTATTTCTGGGTAATTGGCTTTTGCAATGTCTTCAGCATACATAATATCATGTCTATACATTTGATGCTCCATATTTGATTGTCCAGAGCAAAGCCAAACATCGCCAATTAAAACATCTTTTATTTCGATATTATTTTTTCCTGCAATTTTAATGCTGTAAGGTCCACCAGCTTTTGTTTTAGGAAGTTCAATGTTCCAATTACCTTCAGTAGAAGCAGTGGTTTTATATGTTTTTCCTTTGAAAGTTAGAGTGATTTTTTCATTAGCACTTGCCCAACCCCAAATAGGAAGCTTAACATCGCGTTGCAATACCATACCATCACTTATTAATTTAGGTAGTTTTATTTGTGCTATTAAGGAATGATACGATAGAAAACTTATGGCAAGAATAACAATTTTGAGTTTATTCATGTCAATAAAATTAATTTACTGTAATTATTAGTTCAGAAGGTTTTGAAGCACCAAGGTCTAAACTTCGTTGCATTGGTGTTGAACCGCCAATATAAATTTTAAATGTGCCCGATTCAATAGTTTTTGAACCGTTATTTAAAACTATTTCAAAGTCTTTTGGACTTAACTCAAATTCCACATTTTTAGATTCACCTGGTTTTAAATGTATTCTTTTGGTGTTTATAAGTTGATAAATAGGGACAATTACAGAAGCAACTTGGTCTGAAATATACATTTGTACAATTTCATCGGATGCTACTTTACCAGTATTCGTTACGGTAACGTTTAATTTTAATTTATCTTTTTTTGTTATGGTTGAAACTGGTGCTTGAATAACGCCATATTTGAAGCTTGTATAACTTAACCCGAAACCAAAAGGGTATAACGGTTCTTTGGTCATGTATTTATAGGTTCTTCCTATCATAGAATAGTTATCAAAAGCTGGTAATTGGTCTAAAGATTTTGGAAAAGTAATAGGTAATCTTCCTGAAGGAGACACATTTCCAAAAAGTATATCGGCAACCGCTGTTCCTCCTTCTTCACCTGGATACCACGCTAATAAAACCGCATCGGCTAGTTCATGAACTTCGGTTAAATTTACAGGACTGCCGCTTGTAATTACTGCTACTATTGGTTTTCTATCGTTAGGATTTTTATCGGCTCGTTCTCTTAAATCTCTTAAGTAATCAATTTGATTTTTCGGTAAATTATAATCAAGTCTATCGCCTGCTGTATCAGAATCTATGGAATCGCCTTCTTCACCTTCCAACTGACTTGAAATTCCTAGAACTACAATGGTAACATCGCTATTGCTAGCATTACCAGTAGCATAATTTATGGGGTTTATAGAAGGTTTATTTAGCATAGCGCCTAATCTGTACTGCAATTGGCTCGTGGGTTTAATAGCCTTACTAATACCTTCTAAAATGCTTACCATATTGGAGTTTACACCATAATAATTACCTAAAAGTATTTCTATGCTAGCAGCATTTGGACCCGTAACAAAGTATTTTGATAAATCGTTTTTTAAAGGTAAAACACCATTATTTTTTAACAATACCATGCTTTTTTGTGCCACTTCTTTTGAAAGTGCTCTGTGTGCTTCACTATTTATTACTTCTGGCGAAATAGTATCATACGGGTTACTTCCTTTTGGGTCAAACAATCCTAATTTAAATCGTGTTTTTAATAAGGTTGCCAATTGTTTATCAATTTCTTTTTCGGTTATCAATCCATTTTTAACAGCATCTATTAAGGCGTTAAATGTGCCACCACAGTTTAAACTTATACCACTTTTCACAGCTAAAGCAGCAGCTTCTTCGTCAGATTTTACTACGCCATGACCACCTTCATTTTGTTGTTTATAAAAATCAACTAAAGCACTACAATCGGTTAATACATGGCCTTTAAATTTCCATTGATTAATTAGAACATCCGAAATTAAATAATTACTTGCGCAACAAGCTTCGCCATTTGTTCTGTTGTAAGCACACATTACGGACTCAACATTAGCATCTACCAACGCTTTAAATGCTGGTAAGTAGGTTTCCCATAAATCTTTTTGGTTTACTTCAGCATTAAATTCATGCCTCACTTTTTCAGGACCGCTGTGTACTGCAAAATGTTTTGCACAAGCAGCTGTTTTTAAATAATTAGGATTGTCACCTTGTAATCCTTTTACAAAAGATACGCCTAAAATAGAAGTTAAATACGGGTCTTCACCGTAAGTTTCTTGTCCGCGTCCCCATCTAGGGTCTCTAAAAATATTAATATTTGGCGTCCAAAAAGTTAAACCATTGTACTGTATTTGATAACCTTTTTTTGCCGTTGCGTTATAAATTGCTCTAGCTTCATCTGAAATTGCTGAAGAAACCTTAAAAGCTAAATCGGCATCAAACGTAGCGCCTAAACCAATAGCTTGCGGAAAAATGGTGGCAGCACAAGAGCGTCCAACACCATGTAAAGCTTCATTCCAATAATCATAAGGAGGAATTTTTAATCGCTTAATACCTGAGGTAGAGTTCATCATTTGGTTCACTTTCTCTTCTAGTGTTAATCTAGAAATCAAATCTTCCACACGGTCATCAATTGAAAGTGATGTATTGTAAAAAGGAAAAGTATCAATTGGTTTGGTTGCTTCGGCTATTGTATTATCTATGTGTTCAGTTTTTTTAGTGTCACAATTAAATATTATTGAGGTTAAAAAAATGATTAACAATGTTTTTAATACTGTGTTTTTCATAATAATTGGTCTGTTGGTTAAGTCGGCTTTTTATGCGCTTATCGTAAAAGTACATAAAAGTTTTTATTTTCAAATGGATTGTATTAATTTTACGCAACCGATTGCAATTTAAAATATTTTTTTTATCTTCACAATAAATTAGGGTGTAGATTATGAAATATCTATTTATTTGATTGAAATTATTAATATATCTAAATTTAGATGAATTTATTAAAAGAATTATGTTGAAAAGAAAGAGTTTGTTGTTATTGTTAATAATTTTTGTTTGCATAAAAGGATTTGCAAATGATGGTTATAAATTATGGCTTCAATATAATTATATAAAGAATGAAACTTTAAGAAACACCTATAAATTACAAATTAAAAATTTAAACCCACTCGGAGATTCTGAAACCATTAAAGTTGCATTAAATGAACTTCAATTGGGTTTGAATGGTATGTTGGGTGAAGCATATGCAACTAATTCCATTACGACAAAAGAATATAATTTAATTTTTGGTTCAAAAACACATCTAGCACAAGATATTTCTATTCAATTAGCTAATGAATTCAATCAAATAAACGATGAAGGCTTTATTATAAAGTCAATATTCTTAAAAGGAAAAAAGCAAATAGTGATTACTGCTAAAACAGATATTGGTGTCTTATACGGGGTATATCATTTTTTAAAATTGCTTCAAACCAATACATCTATTGAAAAATTAACTATTGTTGAATCGCCAAAAATTAAAGTTAGAACCTTAAACCATTGGGATAATTTAGATAGAACCGTAGAAAGAGGTTATTCTGGAGCTTCTATTTGGGATTGGCATCGTTTGCCCGATTATATAGACCAACGTTATATTGATTATGCTAGAGCCAATGCTTCCATAGGAATTAATGGAACGGTTTTGAATAATGTGAATGCAAACGCACTTATTTTAACACCGCCGTACTTAGAAAAAGTAAAAGCTTTATCTGAGGTTTTTAGGCCTTACGGAATAAAAGTATATCTCACGGCTCGATTTTCTGCCCCTATTGAAATTGGTGGTTTAAAAACCGCCGACCCTTATGATGCTGATGTTATAAAATGGTGGCAAGATAAAGCAGCTGAAATTTACAACTTAATTCCAGATTTTGGTGGATTATTAGTTAAAGCCAACTCAGAAGGGCAACCTGGTCCTCAAAATTATGATAGAAACCATGTAGATGGTGCTAATATGTTGGCAAGTGCTTTAGAGTCTTTTGGTGGTATTGTTATGTGGCGTGCTTTTGTATATTCTGAACATGATACAACAGACAGAGCAAAACAAGCTTATTCTGAGTTTGTACCTTACGATGGTCAATTTAAAGACAATGTGCTTGTTCAAGTAAAAAATGGTGCTATCGATTTTCAACCTCGCGAACCTTTTCATCCTATGTTTGGCGCTATGCCTAAAACACCGTTGATGATGGAGTTTCAAATTACACAAGAATATTTGGGGTTTAGCACGCATTCCATATTTCTTCCAAAACTATACGAAGAAACACTAAAAACGGATACGTACAGAAAAGGAAAAGGTTCTATTGTAGCTAAAGATATTGATGGTTCGCTTAATGATAAAACCTTAACAGGAATGGCAGGTGTAAGTAATATTGGTAGCGATATAAACTGGACAGGTAATGTGATGTTGCAAGCCAATTGGTATGGCTTTGGTAGACTTGCTTGGAACCCTTATTTAAGTTCTGAAGACATTGCAGATGAATGGCTTAGAATGACTTTTTCTAATGAAGAAAATTTTGTAAAACCCATAAAGCAAATCATGCTAGCTTCTCGTGAAGCAGTTGTAAATTACATGACACCTTTTGGTTTGCATCATATCATGGATACAGGACATCATTACGGTCCTGGTCCATGGGTTTCAAACTTGTCTCGCCCCGAATGGAATCCTGTGTACTACCACAAAGCAGATAAACAAGGTATTGGTTTTAACAGAACAGCAACTGGAAGTCATGCTACCGAACAGTATGCGCCAGAGGTTGCTAACATGTTCAACAATATTGAAACTTGCCCAGAAAAAGATTTATTATGGTTTCACCATGTACCATGGGATTATAAATTAAAAGACGGAAATACCCTTTGGGATGGTATGGCATTAAAATATCAAGAAGGTGTTAACCAAGTTGAAACTATGGTAAAAACTTGGAATACTATGAAACCTTATGTTGATGCGCAACGATTTAGAGAGATACAAACGTTGTTAAATATTCAATATAAAGAAGCCACATGGTGGCGAGATGCTTGTTTACTATATTTTCAACAATTTTCAGAAAAACCACTACCAAAAGGGGTAGAAAAACCAACTAAAACATTAGAATATTTTCAATCATTAAAGTTTCCTTTTGCACCAGGAAATTAAAAAGCGATGTATTCAAATAATAAAACTAAATGACCGCATTGACTAAAAATAGATTAACTATTAGTATCGCTCTATTCTTATTTATAGGAGTACAAACTGTATATGGAACCATCCAAAAAAAGTACATTACCAATGAAGCATCAAATGAAAATTTTCCAATAGCATCAAAAGGACATGTAGCATCTATTTATGTGAGTGATTCAGATTTTAAAGGCGTGTTACACGTTGTAAATCATCTTCAAAACGACATTTTTAATGTCACATCATTAAAACCAAATGTTATTAATAATAATCCTAGTAGTGATGATTTTGTAATTATAATTGGCACTTTAGGTAAAAGTTCAATAATTAATAAGCTTGTTTTAGAAGGAAAAATTGACGCACTACAACTTCAAGGTAAATGGGAAAAGTTCATGACTCAAGTTATAGATAATCCCTTTGGTGGCACAAAAAAAGCGTTGGTTATTGCTGGTTCAGACAAGCGAGGAACCATTTATGGTATTTACGATTTATCAAAGCAAATGGGCGTATCTCCTTTGTATTTCTGGGCAGATGTTCCTATAAAAAAACAATCGGAATTACACGTATTACCTGGCATTCACACCTTAGGAGAACCAAAAGTAAAATACAGAGGTATTTTTATTAACGATGAAGCACCTGCACTTACCGGTTGGGTGTATGAAAAGTATGGCGATTTTAATGCCGATTTTTACGATAAAGTTTTTGAATTGATACTCAGACTTAAAGGCAATTATTTATGGCCAGCTATGTGGTCTCCAAGAAAATTTAATGTTGACGATCCTCAAAACGCCATTTTAGCAGACGAATACGGTATTATTATGGGTACATCGCACCATGAACCTTTGTCCCGTGCTCATGCCGAATGGAATTCCAAAGTCAATGGAAAATGGGATTTTAATAGCAATGCCGAAGGATTGAAAGAGTTTTGGAAAGGCGGTATAGAACGGATGGGAACTAAAGAAACTCTTGTAACTATTGGAATGCGTGGTGATGGTGATGAAGCCATGAGTGAAGAAACCGCTACAGATTTACTTGAAACAATAGTAAAAGAGCAACGTAAAATTATAGCAGAAGTAACAGGAAAACCTGCCGACCAAACACCCCAAATGTGGGCACTTTATAAAGAAGTACAAGATTATTATGATAAAGGCATGCAAGTACCTGATGATGTTACCTTGCTATTATGCGATGACAACTGGGGAAATATTAGAAAACTACCAAGTTTAGAAGCTAAACCGCGCAAAGGCGGCTATGGCATTTATTATCATTTTGATTATGTTGGTGGTCCAAGAAATTACAAATGGATTAACACCAATCAAATAGAACGCACTTGGGAGCAAATGCATTTAGCATACAAACATGGTGTAGATAGAATTTGGATTGTAAATGTAGGCGATATAAAACCTATGGAATTTCCTCTATCTTTCTTTTTAGACTATGCTTGGAATCCTGAACGATGGGATGCCGATAATTTGCAAAACTATTACACAGAATTTGCAGACTATACTTTTGATGGGCAATTTACCAATGAGATTGCTAACCTACTAAAGGGGTATACCAAATACAATGCAAATCGCACACCAGAGCTTTTAGATGAACACACCTATAATTTAATAAATTATAATGAGGCTGAAACTCATGCTCAAAAATATAATGAGTTAGCAAAACAAGCGGAAGATATTAGTAAAAAATTAAAATCAGAATACCGTGATGCTTTTTATCATTTGGTGATGCATCCTGTTACTGCAAGCGCAAACCTTAACGCGTTATACTTGAATGTCGCAAAGAACAAATTATATGCAGAACAAGGTAGAGCTTTAGCAAATAGTTATGCTGAAAAAGCAAAACAAAACTTTGAAAAGGATACTGAAATAACGAAATATTTTCATACAACCTTAGCTGGTGGCAAATGGAATCACATCATGTCTCAAGTTCATATTGGTTATAAAATTTGGCAAGAACCTAAACAGAATACCATGCCAGAAACCAAAACTATTTCATTAGCAAAAAATGCTGAAGTAGGTATTGCTGTTGAAGGTTCTAAAAATTGGTGGCCAAATGCTTCAGAAGAAGCGGTATTGCCAACCTTCACGTCGTATAATGATAATCAATCTTTTTTCGATATTTTCAATAGAGGTTCAGAACCATTCACTTTCAAAATAAAATCCAAAGCTAAGTGGATAATGTTCTCTAGAACCGAAGGAAGCATTAACCAAGAAGAGCGTATTTCTATAAAAATAGATTGGAAAAAAGCTTTTAAAGGATTTAACAAAACTATGTTTACGGTTGTTGCGAACAAGAAAAAAATTCCTGTTTATATTCAAATAAATAATTTTGATTTGAAAGATGAGAAAGGATTTATAGAAACGGATGGGTTTATTGCTATTGATGCTGTTAATTTTTCAAGCAAAACTGAACCTGAAAACTTCATATGGAGCGTAGTTGAAAATTTAGGTAAAACGGGCGATGCAGTTATTTCGCTTCCTATTGAAAAAGGTAGAATTGCTTTAACCAAAAATTCACCAAAACTATCTTATAACGTCAATTTCCAAACTAAAGGTAAAGTAAAAGTGCATCTTTATTTTGCGCCAACTATAAACTACGCTACCAGAGAAGGCATGTATTTTGGACTATCATTCAACAATGAAAACCCTGTACAAATTAATTATGATGCAGATCCCAATATTTTTAATTACAACGGAAAAGTACCAAGCAAGTGGCATGATAATGTATCAAACCATATAAAAATAATTACTACAGAATTGGATGTGAAAGAAACAGGTAACCACACCTTAAATTATTACAGAGTTGATGAAGGTTTAGTGCTTCAAAAAATAGTAATAGAAACAGAGAATAGTAATTTAAAGCAAGCTTATTTAGAACCAATACAAAGCTATAAAACTAATTAAAAACATGAAAAAAGTTATTGAATTTTTTAGCTTAGTATTACTTGTGTTTACTGTAGGTTGTAGTACATCAAGCGATGATGCCGTAAAAGAAGTGCCCAAACCAGAACCTACTCAAGCTTTAAAAGCAGCCGCTAGTTTTCCTATAGGAAACACGGTTTCTGTAAGCAGTTTAACCTCTAGTAGTTACAACTATTTTAGAACCTTACTAAACAAGGAGTTTAACAGTATTACGGCTGGTAATGACATGAAAATGTATAATTTTTTTGTTGCACCAGATACTTATGATTGGAGTAAGGGCGATGTAATTGTAGCTTATGCTAAAGAAAATAATTTGCGTGTACTTGGACATACACTAATTTGGCATCCTTCTTATGCGATTCCTGACTGGTTAGAAAATTTTGGAGGTACAGATATTGAGTTTGAAGCACAGGTAAAAGGATATATAAAAGCTACGGTTGCTCATTTTGCCAAAGCAACCTTTAGCGATGGAACACCTGTTGTGGCTAGTTGGGATGTGGTTAATGAAGCATTTACCACTGAAGCAGAAGCTGGTCTTTTTCGTACTAGAATGGGCGCAGATTATGTAGCCAAATGTTTTAAATGGGCTAGAGAAGCAGATGCTAAAGTTAAGCTATTTTATAACGATTATAATTTAGGCAGTCAAAATTCAAAAGCAACTCAAGTAGTTAACATGGTAAATGATTTTAAACTAAACTCAATACCAATTGATGGTATAGGTATGCAAATGCATATTGATTATCAATACCCAGATATGTCAACCTTAACATCAAATTTAAACTTAATTAAAAGTACAGGGTTGTTAATACATTTTTCTGAGGTAGATATGACGGTTAATAAAGATAAGTTACTAGCTTCTTTAACGGCAGAGCGTTCTAATGCTCAAAAAGTTAGGTATAAACAAATAGCTGCTTTGTATAAAACATTGCCAAGCAATCAACAATTTGGAATTACGTTTTGGGGCATGAGAGATAGTGATAGTTGGTTGTTAAGTTTTTACAATAACCCAAATGAGTGGCCATTACTTTTCGATTCAAATTACAACCATAAACAAGCTTTTATCGGATTTTTAGAAGGACTAACTAATTAAAATTAAATAATGAATAAAATAAAACAAATTATAACAATTACATGTCTAACAGTTTTTATAGTTAGTTGTAAAAACATTAAGGAAACAAAAGCTCAAGAAATTGTATCACTTAAAAACGCATTTAAAGAAAACTTTTATATAGGAACAGCTATTAATGAAGGTCAAATTAATGAAGCTGATACTATTGTTACAAATTTAATTTCGAAAGAGTTCAATAGCATTACGGCTGAAAACATTATGAAATCAATGTTTATTCATCCTTATAAAGATACTTTCGATTTTAAATTGACCGATAAATATATTGCCTTTGGTGAAAAATATAATATGTTCATTCATGGTCACACATTGGTATGGCATAGTCAATTAGCGCCTTGGTTTTCTGAAATTAAGGATAGTACTGAAATGGTTGTAGCACTGGAAAATCATATTAAAACTATTGTAGGTCGCTATAAAGGACGCATTGGCTCTTGGGATGTAGTTAACGAAGCTTTAAATGAAGATGGAACACTAAGAAAATCGGTGTTTCTTGATGCTATGGATGATCATTATTTGGCACTAGCATTTAAATTGGCTGCTGAAGCAGACCCAAATGTAGATTTATATTACAATGATTATAACATGACAAATCCCGATAAGCGTAACGGTGCCATCAAAATGATTAAGAAAATACAAGAACAAGGTATAAAGGTAGACGGTGTTGGTATGCAAGGGCATTGGGGTTTAGAAAAACCATCACTTGAAGATATTGAAAAAAGCATTTTAGATTATGCATCTTTAGGTGTAAAAGTAGCTATTACAGAACTAGATATTAACGTGTTACCAAACCCATTTGAATTGGTTGGTGCTGAGGTTAGTCAACGTTTTAAAAATAGCGAAAAAATGAATCCGTATCCAACAAGTTTGCCAGATTCTGTTCAAACAAAATTGGCTAAACGCTATGAATCTATTTTTGAATTATTTTTAAAACACCAAGATAAAATTAGTAGAGTAACATTTTGGGGTGTTTATGATGGTCAATCATGGTTAAACGATTGGCCAATTGCAGGACGTACTAATTACCCATTACTTTTTGATAAAAATTTACAACCTAAACCAGCCTACAAAAGTGTTTTAAGCTTAAAAACCAACCAACCAACTAAATAATTATATATGAATCCAACTTCACAAAAGCTATCCATAAAAGAAAAAATTGGATACAGTTTAGGAGATCTTGCAGCAAATTTAGTATTTCAAACATTACTTACATACCTAGCTTATTTTTATACCGATATTTACGGGTTGTCTCCTACACATTCATCTATAATTATGTTGGTAGTAGGATTAGTAGCTGCATTTATTTTTAATCCAATTATTGGTGCTTTGGCAGATAGAACCAATACCAAATGGGGTAAATTTAGACCTTGGATACTTTTTTCAGCTATTCCACTAGGCATTGTTGCTCTTTTGGCTTTTACCACACCAGATTTTGATTATAAGGGTAAAGTAATTTATGCCGTTATTACCTATACTTTGCTTTTGTTATTGTATGCTGGAAATAATTTGCCTTATTCCGCACTTAGTGGTGTTATAACAGGTGATATGGCAGAACGCAACAGTTTGTCTTCCTATCGGTTTGTAGCAGTTATGTTTGCACAGTTTTTTGTGCAGGTATTTATGTTGGGCATAATTAAAAGTGCTGGTGGTGGTGATAAAGCTGTTGGTATTGAAATAGTAATGACATGGTTAGCAGTTATAGGTACCATCATGCTATTAATCACTTTTTTTACAACGAAGGAGCGTATTATACCAAAGCCAGAACAAAAATCGAGTATAAAAGAAGATTTAGGTGATTTGTTTAAAAACAAACCATGGTTAATCATGTTGCTTCTTACTACGTTGGTTTTTATTACGTTGGCAATGAAAGGTAGTGCTTATGTATATTATTTTGAAAATTATGTAGATAAAAATCAGTTGGCAATAGTTATAAAGCCAATTTTAGATTTTTTAACCTCAATAGGTTTAAATCATTTTGGTGACGATCCAATTTCGGCAGGATTTGGATTATTTAATGCAGGCGGAATTATATTGATGATTGTTGGTATAACACTTTCAAAGAAATTTGCTGATAAATATGGAAAACGCGATGTGTTTGCTTTTTTCTTGTTTATTTCAACATTATTTATTTTAGCCTTTTATTTCTTTTCACCTTCATCGGTATCATTAATCTTTATTTCTCAAATATTCCATGGTTTTTTCTACGGAATAACCATTCCAATCCTTTGGGCTATGATAGCCGATGTAGCTGATTATTCTGAATGGAAAAATAACCGTAGGGCAACGGCCATTATATTTTCTGCAATGATGGTTGGTTTAAAAGCAGGATTGAGTATAGGAGGTTCGTTAACATCTATGTTTTTAGGTATTTTTAATTACATACCAAACTCTTTAATTCAACCAGATTCTGCTATAAATGGCATTAAATTATTAGTAAGTGTATTTCCATCAATACCGTTTTTAATAGGTGCTGGTATGTTATTCTTTTATGAAATAAACAAGAAAATGGAAGTTCAAATTGAAACTGAACTTAAAGAAAGACGATTAAATTTAGAAAAATAATACGTAACACAAATAAATTAAAATGGCTGATAACCAGATAACACAAAATAAACTTGACGATTTAATTGAAAAAGCCATTTCAAAACCGTTAGTTTCGCACATATATACTGCTGATCCATCTGCGCATGTTTTTAATGGGAAAATATATATTTACCCATCTCATGATATCGACGCTGGTATACCGTTTAATGATAATGGCGACCATTTTGGAATGGAAGATTACCATGTAATTTCAATGGAAACAATTACTAGTGAAGCTGTTGATAATGGTGTTGCATTACATGTGAAGGATGTTCCTTGGGCTGAAAAACAAATGTGGGCGCCAGATGCAACTTTTAAAAACGGAAAATACTATTTGGTTTTTCCAGCAAGAAATAAAGAAGGCATTTTTCAAATTGGTATAGCAATAAGTGATTCTCCAATTGGGCCATTTAAAGCCGAACCATTACCTATAAACGGAAGCTATAGTATAGATCCTGCCATTTTTGAAGATGAAGATGGTAGTTACTATACTTATTTTGGAGGAATTTGGGGCGGACAATTACAAAAATTTCGTAACAATAAGTATAATGAAATTAATGAATTGCCAAAACCAAATGAACCTGCTTTAGGACCTATTGTAGCCAAAATGACAGACGATTTGTTGCAATTTGCTGAAGAACCAAAAGAAATTAAAATAATAGACGAAAATGGCGAACTTCTTTTAGAAGGTGATAATGAACGACGCTTTTTCGAAGCTTCTTGGATGCATAAATATAACGGAAACTACTACTTTTCATATTCTACTGGCGATACTCATTTTATATGTTATGCTATTGGCGATAATCCTTATGGGCCATTTACTTATACAGGTAGAATTTTAAACCCTGTAATTGGTTGGACATCGCACCATTCCATTTGCGAAGTAGAAGGGAAGTGGTATTTGTTTTATCACGATTCAAGTTTGTCAAATGGCGTAACCCATTTAAGGTCTATTAAAGTAGCTGAAATTACTTATAATACAGATGGAACTATAAATACGATTAATCCATATACTTAATAATTTTCTATAAGATTAAATTTTAAAGTTTTAAAAAGCAGTCTAATATTATTTAAATAATATTAGACTGCTTTTTTATAAAAATAATACTGCCTATATTGTTTTAATTAAAACAATATAGGCAGTAAACAACTAAACAAACTAACTCAAAAATATTATTGGTAACCTGGGTTTTGGTAATTAGCAATATCTCCTTCCATTGCATCAAATTGACTTTGCGGAATTGGACGTAGATAAGCTGTTAAAGGAATAGTACGGTTAACAGTAACTGGGGTATGGTCACCTTTTGCTGTTCCACAAATAGTGTAAGAAGCAGCTCTTGTATGCCACGTTTGTGTACGCACTAAATCGTACCATCGTAAACCTTCACCATAATATTCTCTAGTACGTTCATCTAAAATATAATCTATAGTAATCACTCCAGGGGTTGCAGTCATCATTGCAGCACTATTATCTTGTACTTTTGCAGTTTTGCCATTATTGTCATAACGCCATTTTCCTGCACGTGCACGAATAACATTGATTAATGCTCTGGCACTTCCATCAGTACTACCAATAGAACTAATTGTAGCTCCTTTAACAGCTGCTTCAGCAGCAATAAAATAAAGTTCAGAGAATTTAGCAATTGGGAATGGTCGTGTATAAGTAACATTTGCTTGTCCCATTGTATTTCCATTATCTGTACGATATGGACCAAGTTTCCATAAACCTGGATACATTAGTCTACTAATACCAGTTGGATTTACAATCCAGTCAGCTCTTCCTGGTAAAACACCTGCTCCAACGCCACTACTGCCAGCACCATTTGGGTAAACTACAGAAGGATTATCAGTATCTAAAAATGATAATATAGGTTCTCCCATTTGAACAGGTAAGTTATTAGCGTTGTACAATGTGTTAGCTGTAATGTTATTTCTTTGCCAATTGCCTCTGTAAACAGTTGTAAATGTGCCATCGTAACGAGAGTCATTTGTTTTATCAGCAAACGTATTTTTAATTGTTGCATGTGTTGGTGCTATCCCTGTCCAAGGGCGTCCATGTGGTTGTACAGCCTCACGTCCAACAGAAGATGTGCTATATGAACCTCCAGAAGTTGCTGCACTTCTAATTTCAGTATAATTCCAGGTATGAAACCATCCTGCAAAGTTACCAGGAGAACTACCGGAACCCCATCCTGTTACAGGCGCACCATTATACAAGTCGCTGCCTTCAGTATGATCTGCATAAAGTAACATTTCTTTATTACGATCATTAGAACCTAAATTAACATCATAAAAATA
Source organism: Mariniflexile jejuense (assembly GCF_042675665.1). Classification (NCBI taxonomy): domain Bacteria; kingdom Pseudomonadati; phylum Bacteroidota; class Flavobacteriia; order Flavobacteriales; family Flavobacteriaceae; genus Mariniflexile; species Mariniflexile jejuense. The sequence goes on along the minus strand of NZ_JBHTJI010000001.1, from coordinate 921,435 downwards.
ATCAAGTAATCCAATTGAATTTGGTTTTAAATTTATACCATCAGCAGCTATTGTATATGCTTGTTGAAAATACCAACTTGCATTTTTTCCGTCTGGATCAATTCTATCACTAGCAGGATAAGTAGGTATGTTATTTGGGTTTTGTAACCACCATGCATAAGTTAAATAAGCTTTCGCTAAGTATAGTCGTGCTAATGTTTTATTAGCTGTTCCTTTTAAACGAGATTCATTAGGTAAATCGGCAACAGCTTTTATAAGGTCTGGAAAAATTGCTCTTGTATACACTTCAGGAACAGTATTTCTTACAGACGTTCTTGAAGTAGATGTATTAAATTTTAACTCACCAGCACCTAAATCTAAAGGAACACCACCAAAGTTTTGTACTAATAAAAAATAGTCGAATGCTCTAAAAAATCTAGCTTCAGCCACTAATGCATTAGAAATTGTACCAACAGCTGCAGCATTTTCAATGATACCACTAGCAGTATTGATGTTTGGAAATACTCCCCAGATACCGCCATATGGATTTTGTGTTGAAGAAAGATTTCCTACTCCAGAAAAATCGGCATTTTTTGCATCATTATTTACGTTTTGCCCCCAAGTGCTTTCATCTGTACCAGATTGTACACCAGCATAGTAATAGCCACTGCCATAAAAGTTACGAGTATGTGCATATAATGATGTTAAACCTCCTAAAACTCCTTTTTCTGTTTTAAAATATTCGGGAGTATATATACCACGTGGTTGTTCTTCAAGTATATCAGAGCAACCTAGCAAAATCAACACCATTAAGGTTGTTGATGCTAATAAAGCTTTAATTTGTATTTTTTTCATAATCATATTTTTTAGAATGAAATATTAAGACCAATAACATAGTTGGTAGTTGTTGGTGTATTAGTTCCTATAGTTAATAAGCGTCTTAAGTTGTAGTTGTATGTAACAGCAGAGTTTTCATTAGCAGCAGAGTTTGTTTCTGGATCCATTCCAGACGCCTTTTTGTATGGAGAAAAGAATACTAATGGGTTTTGTGCGGTAACATAGAGTCTTAATCTATCAATGCCACTATCCTTAATAAATTTACTTTTTTCAAAATTATAGCCTAGGGTAATAGTTCTTATTTTTAAATAGGAAGCATCAAAATATGAAAGGGAATTAAGGTATTTTGGTTGATCTCCACCTATACCACCTGGTTTTGGGTATTTTGCATCGGTATTATCTGCTGTCCAATAATCAACATCTATATTTCCTCTACGTCCTGTCAAAATGTTTAAGTAACCATTTGCACCATATGGAGTAGCAATAAGTAATCCACCGCTTTTAAATGTTCCAACAATACTGAAGTCTATACCTTTATAAGCTAAACGTGTGTTAAAACCACCTTGAAAATCTGGTTGCATGCTCATTATTTGTCTATCAGCTGGACCAATAGCTCTTACAGGAGAACCATCTGGATTATAATCGCCGGTATACTTGACTTTAATCATACCTACATTTCCACCTGGTTCTAAAATATTTAAATAAGGATCTCCTTGTTGCCAAATACCTTCAGCTTTATAATCATAAATAACATCTATTGGTTGTCCAACAAACCACCAGTTGCTTTCATCTCTTTCTGTTCCTGATGCTAGTTTAGTTAGTTTATTGTCATTCGTATAAACATTTATTCCTGCTTCCCAAGTAAAGCCGTTTGGATTATCTATTAATACGCCATTTAGAGCTACTTCAAATCCTTTGTTTTCAGATTCTCCAATATTTGCCATATAACTGCTAACTCCAGATGTTTGTGGTAAACCCACTCTAAATAAAAGATCTGTTGTTTTAGTTGCATAATAATCAACAGTACCAGATAAACGATTGTTTAGCAAGCCAAAGTCTAACCCGTAATTCATTGTCGTAGATTTTTCCCATCCTAAATTAGGGTTTGGTAATTCTGAAACATTTAAACCAGTAGTATAAGTATTTCCAAAATTATATTGTGTAGCACCTAAGCGACCTAGAGTAGAGTAAGGATCTATAGATTGGTTTGATGTTGTTCCATAACCAGCACGAACTTTTAATGAATTTATTAATTCAACATTATCCATAAATGATTCATTTTTAATATTCCAACCTACAGAAATAGCAGGGTAAGAAACCCATTTGTGACTATCTGCTAACCTTGAAGATCCATCGTAACGATAACTAGCAGAAAGCATATAACGGTCATCATACGAGTACATTATACGTCCCATCATGGACTGTAAACCTGATACTGAGTACAATTGATCATCTGGATTTATTATAGGTTGTTCATTAGCTCTACCTAAATTGTAAAACTGAAATGCATCAGCAGGAATATCTTTTGCAGTAATTCTAGATCTGTTAAATGAATTTTCTTCAGAAGAGTATAGCACTAAAGCATTAAAATTGTGCTTGTCTGCAAATGTACGATCGTAAGAAAGTATATTTTCAATAGTCCAACTAGTTGTATGAGAATTACTTATTGCTGCAGTTGAAACAGTAGTAGCATTTACATTAAATACACCTTCACCTACATAATTCCCTCCATTTGATTGACGATAATTTAAACCAAGATTTAAGCGATAACTTAAACCTTTAATACCTGGTATTTGAAGTACTCCATAAATTGAGTTATAAGAACCAAAACTTTTTGTTTGGTCTATGTAGCTATCACCTAAAGCTTCAATGCTACTTCTTGTGTAAACCCATTGATCATCTAATGGCATACTAATAACTCTTTTAAGCGACCCGTCTGCGTTATAAGGGTTTGCTATAGGAGTTGAATTAAGTGCTCCATAAATTCCTAAACTATTACCGTTACTAACAGAATAGCTATTATTTGTAGTAAAGCCAACTTTGATGTTTTCTCCTATTTCTTGATCAATAGATGCACGTAAAGAAATACGTTCATAGTCTTGACCTGGTAATACAGATTCATCTTTGTAATAGCCTAAACCAAAATTATAGTTACTTTTATCACCACCACCAGAAATACCAATATCATGGCTTGTTACAATAGCTGTGCCGTAAAGTAAATCTTGCCAGTCGGTATTAACATCATTTGATTCGTCTAAACCATTAGAAAAAATACCAGCATCGGACCGAAGTTTTATAAAATCTTCACTATTCATCATGGGGTATTTAGCAAAAACATTTTTTACACCAAAATAGCTAGTATAATTTATTTTTGCTTCTTGCCCTTTAGAACCTTTGTTTGTAGTAACTAAAATAACTCCATTTGCACCACGAGAACCATATATAGCCGTTGCCGATGCATCTTTTAAAATATCAACACTCTTAATATCGGTTGGATTAATATCTCCAATTGAACCCGCAAAAGGAATACCATCTAGTACTATTAAAGGATCATTACTAGCATTTAAAGATCGAGTACCACGAACACGTATTTGCATTGATGCACCTGGTTTTGATGAATTTTGAGCAAATTCAACACCAGACACTCTACCTTGTAATGACTGAGTAATGTTGGCAGATGGAACATCACGCATTTCCTCTCCTTTTATAGAGGCTACTGAACCTGTAACAGATTCTTTACGTTGTGTGCCATACCCAATAACTACCACTTCATCTAAGGCAGCTGTATCAAGGTCTAGAATTACATTTATTACTTTTTGGTTATTTATTGTTACTTCTTTGGTTTTGTAACCCAAAAAACTAACAACTAGTACACCATTGGCTGGCACGTTTTTAATAGTATACTCACCATCAAAATTAGTAGCAGCACCATTGCTAGTGCCTTTTAAAATTACATTGGCTCCAGGTATAGGTCCATCAGAGCCAGATACAGTTCCAGAAACTGTATTTTGAGCGTTCATTCCAGAACAAAACATAAATAGTAGGATAAAAAAACCTAACTGCTTTATGTATTGGCTTTTAAAAAATAAAAAGTTTGTCATAAAATTTGTCTTTAGTTTGTGATTAATTAGTATTCATAGTTTAGTGGTATTTAAAAAATATGCTATTTTATCTTAAATGTGTTATAGTTTAACCAAATGTATAAAATTATTTATCAAAACACAACCGATTGCGTAAAAATAAATTAACAACTATTTAAGAGATGAAGTTTTATGTCATAAAAATCTACTTTTAGTTAGTATTATGAATTTAGTTAGAATATGATAAAATAATATTCGATTTGTATTGAATATCGTAAAATGAGCTATTAATTTTTATTAATGTCTCACAAACATAAAAATTAATTTTTAATTACGCAACCGATTGTGTTTTAATTTTTTGTATTTTTCAGCTCAAATTTAATTTCAAAACTATTTAGTTGCTTGTAATAGCAAGTAATATTATAGTTTTTTATTTTGAGGCTTATTTGAGCTATAAATTAATAATTTAAATGAAGATACTTGGCATTTCTGCATACTATCATGATTCGGCAGTTGCAATTATAAATAACGGTGTTGTGTTATGTGCTGCGCAAGAAGAACGTTTTTCTAGAATAAAAAATGACGCTTCTTTTCCTGAACTTGCTATAAAGTATTGTTTGCATGAAACTGGATTTGAAATAGAGGATATTGATATCATAGCTTTTTATGATAAACCTTTTTTAAAGTTTGAAAGACTTTTAGAAACGTATTATGCTTTTGCGCCAAAAGGTTTGAAATCGTTTACTAAGGCGATGCCTTTATGGTTAAAAGAAAAACTTTTTATAAAGCAGTTTATTAATAAAAAGATAAAGAAATTAAGTGCTTCAAAATCACGAAACATACCAGTAACGTTTCCTGAACACCATTTGTCTCATGCTGCTAGCGCTTTTTATACTTCACCGTTTAAAAAATGCGCTTACATAACGGTTGATGGTGTTGGGGAATGGGCAACAACATCTTATGGTATAGCTTGTGGTGAAAAAGGAATTCAAGTTTTAGGTGAACTACATTTTCCTAATTCATTAGGTTTGCTATATTCTTCATTTACTTATTTTTTGGGGTTTAAAGTAAATTCAGGCGAATATAAAATGATGGGACTTGCACCTTATGGAAACCCAGATTCAAAAAACGTAAACCAATTTATTAGTATTATAAAACAACATTTGGTTGATATAAAACAAGATGGTTCTATTAAATTGAACATGAGTTATTTTGAATATCCTGTAGGTTTGCGTATGGTTAATCCTAAAACATGGGAAAAATTATTCGGTTTAAAAAAGAGGTTGCCAGAAGAAAAATTAGAACAAATACATGCCGATTTAGCATACGCCGCTCAAAAGGTTACAGAAGAAATACTTGTTAAGTTAATTCAGTTTGTAAAAATTGAAACTAATCAAGCCAATTTATGTTTTTCAGGAGGTGTTGCTCTTAATTGTGTTGCAAATTCTGTACTGTATAATCAAAAAATTTTTAACGATATTTATATTCAACCAGCAGCAGGAGATTCTGGTGGTGCTTTAGGAGCTGCATTAGCAACAGCTTATATTGGAAGTAGGCATTTATTTGAAGGTTTAAAAGAACCTTTTAATCCGTATTTAGGACCGAGTTATTCGAATATGGAAATTGAAAAGGTTTTACATAAACATAACTGTAAATATCAATATTTTGAATCTATTGATGAAGTAACTAAAACCACCGCTAAATATATTGCAGATAAAAAAGTTGTAGGTTGGTTTAGAGGAAAAACTGAATTTGGTCCAAGAGCTTTGGGTAATAGAAGTATATTGGCCGACCCAACAGATGCAGATATGCAATACACTCTAAATATGAAAATTAAATTTAGAGAAGGGTTTAGACCGTTTGCTCCTGTTGTTTGTGAGGAAGATTATAAAGATTATTTTGAAGAAAGTAAAAAATCTTTATACATGTTATTTACAAGCAAAGTAAAAAAATCGCTCCAAAAAGAATTACCTGAAAATTTTGAAGCCATGAGTTTAGAAGATAAACGTAAGGTAGTGAAGTCTGATTTACCTGCTATTACTCATATCGATTTTTCGGCAAGAGTGCAAGTGGTAACAAAAACAATGAATCCAGTACTTTGGCAATTAATACAGTGTTACAAAAAACATACGGGAATAGGTGTACTAATAAATACCAGTTTTAATGTAAAGGACGAACCTATAGTCAATTCACCAGAGGATGCTTATCGTTGTTTCATGAAATCTGGTATGGATATTTTAGTAATGGAAAATTATATAATTGAAAAATAGATGGAGTTTTTAAAAGATTTTTTCTTCTTTTTAAGAGAACGTAAAAAATGGTGGCTTATGCCTTTAATAATCATATTTGTGGTTTTTGGAGTCTTGATATTTTTAACTAGTGGTTCTGCTTTAGCACCTTTCATATATTCTTTATTTTGATGAACTGGGAAAAAGCACTTGAAACCATTATCGTTTTAGCTTTGGCAGCATTAGTAACTTCTTTGTTACTTAATGTAAATTGGCTAATATATGTGTCTATTACACTGCTAGTATTATCCATTATTTCTAAAAAAGTAACCATGATTATAAGTAATGTTTGGCTTTCTTTTTCGCATTATTTTGGAGTGTTTATGAATAGTGTTGTGATGTTCATTATTTTTTTTATGTTTTTAGTACCTATATCTTTTTTTCAACGGTTGTTTGGGAAAAATCAATTGTTAAAAAAGGGAACGACCAATTCTCATTTTATTATCAGAAATCATTGGTATACAAAAAAAGATGTTGAAAAACCTTGGTAGTGTTGCAGAATATTATTCTTTGTTTAGGTTCTCTAATGTTATTAATTCATCAAAACTCATAACATTTATACCATTGCTTTTAGATTCCAAAAGTGTTTTTTTTGCTAAATCCAGTTTGTTTAATTTAATATAAACGGAAGCAAGTTGTTGTGCAGATGTGCTACTTTTTTCAAGTTCATTATATTTAAAAAAGTAATAAGCTGCTTTATTAAAATCCATTAGTTTTAAGCACATATTTCCTGCTAAATTGTAAGGGTTTGCTTCTTCAGGATATTCAAAAATTAACGATTGGGCAACATGAAGTCCTTTTTTAAATGCACTATCATTTTTATATTTTATGTAGGATTGATGCATTACATCTCGCCATGGAACTTGATTTTTGTAAATTTCGATAGCTCTTCGTTCTTCATAATTTGGATTTTGAATAGCATAATATGAAGATATTGGAGTTGTTCTAGACATATTAAGGATATAAGGCCATGAATTTTTTAAGTCATCAATAATAAAATTCCCTTTAATAGAGTCGATGGCAGTAATAGGAATGTCTTTGGAAGCTTCATCAAATGAGATATTATGATTCCAATCTTTCAATAATTGCAGAGCCTTTATTTTATTGTAAAACGCATCTGCCATAATAAAATAACCATTAGAATTTGGATGAACGTGTTCTAATAGTAATGTATTGCCTAAAATAATTTCATTTGAATGTGATAAAAATGCAGCTTCCATATCTACTAATCCACAATTGTATTCTTTAGCCAATTTCAAAATAATATGATTTATTTCTTCCGGAGCTCGAAACCTAAGATAGTCTAATTCTTTAGCGAGATGCAAGTATTTTTTAGCACTATCTTGGTTTTTTTCTATATAAAACAGCCCTAAGTTATAGGCAGCATAAGCATTTGTTTTTGATATTTTTTTTGCATAATTACTTTTTTGTTCAATACTTTTTTTAAATTGAACTTCATTATTAATAGTATCACTAATAAAAGGTTTTATATCTTTTTCATTACTAACCAAAGTTGATATAATTACCGGAATGTTGTGCTTTTTATATTTGCGAAGAATTAATTGTAAGTTGCTTTCAAACTGCTTTAAACCAGCATGGTAAACTTTAGAATTTAAAGGAATACGAGGCTCTTTAACCATAACTTCCATTAAAGTGGTTTCACCTACTTTTGGTGATGTGCTTTTTTGTGAAATTAGTTTGGTGTAACTATTATCTAATAATTGAAAGAAGCGAAAATTTTTAAGAAAAAGATACGATCTAACTAGTGTTGGTCTACTCCCATAAGAGCTAGTCGAACCAACCCCTAATGCTCCATAATATTCGTTATGACCAGCATAAATTATAACTAAATCAGGGTTTTGGTCAATAATTTTGCCAGTTAAATCCCATAGTGTATACGAGTTTACTGCTGTAATTCCTGTGTTTATAATTTCAATATTTTTTTCTGGAAATGTTTGCGATAACCTATGCTTTAACATTCTAGGGAAAGAACCACCTTGATAGTATGGAAACCCAACAACTGTTGAAGCACCTTGAACAAAAATTCTGAAGGTATTACTTGTTTTTGTTTTAAGAAATAAATCCGATTGATTATCAGAATTAAAGCCGTTGTTTTTAAAATACTTTTTTGAAATATTTGAATTCATAATTAGGTATTCTGGCCTATTTTCAACTTTCACTTTATTAAAAAGTTGGTAGTTTTCGCCATAGCCACTTATTCGCAATACTATTTCTATTATAAAAATTAATAGAAAAGGCAGTAAAGCAGCAATAATTTTAAAAACAGTTTTTTTCTTCAAAAGGGAATTCTATTAAAAATCATTTAAAAGGTATAATAATTTTATCTAAAATTAAAAACAAACCTAATATTTAAGGTTGTTTTTTTAAATCTTTTACTTTGTTAATTATAAAATGTTGAATGGCATTTACTTCATCTATAGTTAATCTGTTCTCAAATTTAGGCATACCATTTGGTAGTAAAATACCATCTAAAACAACTATTTTAAAGGCATCTGTGCCAACCATTGGGCTATATCCCAAATCGGGTGCTACACCGCCACCTTCTCCTATCACATGGCAAGTACCACAAAATTTCCAAAACAATGTTTCACCTTCAGTTATTTTATTAGTTTCAACTTTCCAATCAGGATTTATAAGTTCACGGTTAAATGCAGGTAATGCTTCTGGTAATTCTGATTTTCCACCAATTTTAAAGGAATAAATTGTACCAGGTAGCACATAATTTGTATGCTTATTTTTCATGCCGTAACCACCGCCCCAACCAGTAATTACCGTTACATATTGTACGCCATCAACTAAATATGTGATTGGTGGTGCTAGAATGCCTGTTTGTAAATTGGCTTCCCAAATTAATTTACCATTTGTGCCGTTATAAGCTGTTAATTTACCATCTGCAGTGCCTTGAAAAACTAAGTTTGAATTGGTAGTTAGTAAACCACCATTCCAAATATTATTTTGTTTTACACTCCAAACTTCTTTTTGTTTTATTGGATCCCAAGCTATAAGTTTACCCTTATTAGTAGCTTTCTCATCTTTAATAGTTGGTGAAGACTCAACACTTCCAGTTGCTAAATTCCAGCCATTACCAGTACCAAATCCTGTTTTGTTATATTCCCAATCATTATCTTGTCCATAGTTAGAAAATGTTTCTCTTGCTGGAATATAAACTAAGTTTAAGTTGGAGTTATAAGCCATAGGTTGCCAATTATGCGCACCGTTATAATTTGGTGCAACATCTATATTTGCTTTGTCATATCTTGCCCATTTGCTTTCAATTGGCCTGCCTGTTTTTATGTTAATTCCTTCTGCCCAATTAACATAAGTAAATTTTTCTGCTGAAATAAGTTTGCCATTAGTTCTATCAAGTAAATAAAAGAATCCGTTTTTAGGAGCTTGCATAAGTACTTTACGTATTTTACCATTTATTTTTAAATCTGATAAAATGATATGTTGTGTTGCTGTAAAATCCCAAGAATCGCCAGGTGTGGTTTGATAATGCCAAATTAATTCGCCAGAATCTGGATTAATAGCTAAAATTGAAGATAAAAACAAGTTATCACCACCAAGTGGACTTCGTTTGTTTCTGTCCCAAGGAGAACCATTTCCTGTGCCAACGTAAAGTAAATTTAAATCTGGGTCAAATGCCATGGCATCCCAAACAGTGCCGCCGCCACCGTATTTCCACCATTCACCCGTCCAAGTTTTTGCTGCATCTTCCATAGCTTTATTTTCAAAAGGTACTGAAGGATTTCCCGGTACTGTGTAAAATCGCCATTTTTGTTTTCCTGTTTGAGCATCATAAGCGGTGAAATAACCTCTAACACCAAATTCAGCACCGCCATTTCCAATTATAACGTTACCTTTAATAACTCTAGGTGCTCCAGTAATTGTATAAGGTTTCGATTGATCGACTGTTAAAACTTCCCATATTTTTTTTCCATTTTTGCTATCTAAAGCAATTAATCGTCCATCAAAAGAACCTACATAAATTTTATTATCGTAAAGTGCTACACCTCTATTTACAACATCGCAACATCCTTTTTCACCTACACTTTTAGGAACTTCGGGGTCGTATTTCCAAATAATATCATGAGTTCTTAGATCTATCGCAAAAACAATACTCCATGGTCCTGTTATGTACATAATACCATCTTTTACAATAGGCGTTGCTTCTATGCCTCTCTTTAGACCTAAATTTAAACTCCAATCTAAACCTAACTCATTAATATTAGATGCCGTAATTTGATTTAGTGGACTAAATCTGGATTCTGAATAATTTAATCCATGAAGTAACCAATTACCATCTGAGCTATTGGTAATTTCAATATATGAATCTTTGGCTTTTTTACAGTATAAAAAAGTTGAGATGATTACTATAAATAATCCTGAAATTACAAGATATTTTTTCATTTAATAGTTGTTTTATGCTTGTTAATTAGTTGTAATTACACAAGAAGCTGATTTCAATTTATTAGATTTTACAGTTACTTTAATATCTCCTGTAGCACTTTTTTTTGAGCGAACAATTACTAAAGCGAATCCATTAAAAGCTTTGCGTTTGGTAGCGCTAAATGCAACTAAATCGGTTGGATCGCCATTATCAGTAGCAATGATGTCTCCCGGACCTTCAATAGTAAATTCAATTAAGTTATTGGCATCAGGAACTGTTAAGTGATTGTTGTCTTTTACTTGTATGGTTATAAAAGATAAATCTATGCCGTTCGCATTAATTGAGTTTCTATCAGCCGAAGCACTTAGTGATGTTGCTTCATTAGTAGTTTTTACTATATCTTGTGCCCAAAATTTTCCATTTTTGTAAGTAATAACTTTTAATTCACCAGGTTGATAGATAACATCATCCCAACGTAAGCGGTATTCAAAAGCTTCTTTTTTCTTTTTGCCTAACGATTTTCCGTTTAAGAATAGTTCGGCTTCATCACCAGATGTAAATACATGCACGGGTGTAATTTTTCCAATTCTATCAGGCCAATTCCAGTGTGGTAAAATATGAGCTATGGGAAGTTCTGGTCTCCAACGTGATTGGTATAAGTAATAGCGATCTTTTTTAAAACCAGCCAAATCTATAATTCCGAAGTAAGAGCTTCTAGCTGAATAATAGGGTGTTGGTTCGCCTAAATAATCCCAACCAGACCAAACAAATTCGCCTGCTACAAAAGGATGTGCATCTTGTGTTGCAAATACTTTATCTGCGGAAGAGCCAAAGTTTGCCGTATATAACTCATAGGCACTTACATATCCTTCTTTTTCAATGCCGCCAAAACCTTCTGAAATTGGAGAACTATTTCCTTGAGTTACTGGGAACAAATAAGTGCCTCTAGAACTTAATGCTGCTGCTGTTTCACTACTAATAATGACTTTTTTGGGAAATGCCGCTTTAAAGCTAGGGTATAAAGGAGGTGTATTTATACCTTTTAAATGAGCGTATTCTGGTGCGTTTCTGATGCCTTCACCTTGGTAATTTAAACTAATTACATCCATGCTTGCAGGGAAAGGCATGTTTGGTTTTGCGTAATTCATTGAAGCAGTTGTTAATCTTGTTGGGTCTTCATCTTTAATTATACCACTTAATGTTTTAGCTATCTTAGCACCTTCTTCATCTGTATATTGTTCACCTACTTCATTTCCAAAACTCCATAAAATAACAGATGGATGATTTTTATCTCTCCTAACAAACGAGCGTGCATCTGCTTCATGCCATTCTGGAAAAATTAAGTGAAAATCATGCGGAGTTTTTTTACGTTCCCAACTATCAAAAGCTTCATTAATTACTAAAATACCCATGCGGTCTGTAAGTTCTAACAATTCTGGTGCAGGGGGATTATGTGCTAAACGAATAGCGTTACATCCTAAGTTTTTCAGCATGTCTAGTTGGCGTTTTGCAGCTTGTGTATTAAACGCAGCACCTAAAGCACCCAAATCGTGATGATGATTTACGCCTTGAATTTTTATGTGTTCACCATTCACAACTAAACCTTTTTCGGGGTTAAATTCTATAGAGCGAATACCAAAAGTAGTTTCATAAGCGTCAACTATTTTACCATTAACAATAACATTTGTAATTGCTTTATATAGGTTAGGTGTTTGTGTTGGTGGTGGTCCCCAAAGTTTTGGATTGTTTATGAACGTTTGGCTTGTTACTGAGTTATTTTTACATGCTTTTATTTTAACAGATGTTTCAGGAATTGATGCTACACTGTTTTTTGATGTTTTTCCTAGTTCATTTATTGAAAATATATTGGTAACTACACGAGCTTCTATATCAGTATTAGAATCATTATCAATATTTGATGTAAAGTTTATAGTTGCTCGTTCATTTGTGATTTCAGGTGTTTTAATGAAAGTTCCCCATTGAGCTACATGAATTTTATTTGTTTTTGTTAACCATATATTTCTATAAATACCACCACCAGGATACCATCTAGAAGAATGGTTTGGGTTGTCAACTCTTATAGCTATTTGGTTTTCCCCATCAAAATTTAAGTAGGGTGTTAAGTTTAAACGCCAAGAATTATAACCGTAAGGCCAACCGCCAACTAATGTTCCGTTAAGCCATACCATAGCATAAGACATGGCTCCATCTACATCAAGAAAAATAGATTTGTTTTTATCAGTGTCTTTTATGCTTAGTTTTTTACGATACCACGCGACACCATGACTAGGTAAACGCCCCATGCCGCCGCCAACTTCCGCATCCCATCCTTCTAAAAAGGGTTCTTTTATAGCCCAGTCATGAGGTAAATTAATAGTTTCCCAATTAGTATCATCAAAGTTTTTTTGTACAAAAGGGAAATCGTTACCTGGATTTCCTTCAGGTCTTTTATGGTGTTTGGTTGCGTCTTTTATAAAAGCATTTGCCGTTGGTAAAATGTATGGTTTTAATATGTTTTGGGTTGAAGTTACATTTATAGCTTCAGTTGGTTTGCTGTCTGCTTCTTTTGTATCGTCTGTATTTTCTATTACAGGACGTACATCGTATATTAAATTATCGGCATCTTCAAAAGATTTGTATTTCATGAATTTCCATCCTTCATTAATAGAAATTTTTTCTCTAGTAATGGTATCTTCTTTTACTTGTGTTTTACAAGCTACCTGTGTAAATATTATTAAATAGCTAAAAAATTTAAAAGCAATTGTTTTATTCATAAGTTTTATTGATTAATAGCTGTTTTTACTTGTTTCATTTTAGGTTTTTTGAACAAGCACTAAATTAACCTTTGTTAAAGTACATAATTCTAAAAATAAAGCCTTGAAAAATAGCAATATGTTACAAACATATAAATAATCTTTTAAATACGCAATCGGTTGTGTAATCTGTTTTATTAAAATAATAGAGGAAATAAGTATTGAATAATTTCACAAACCTAAATAGGTTATAATTGTATTAACAGCGCCTTTGTTTTTTGAAATGTAGTCGGAATTATTTTTTCCTGAAAGTTGACGTTTTTCAGAATTTTCAATTAATTCATTTAGAATGGTATTAAATTCTGTTTGATTTGAAATAGAAAACATACCTTTATTATCAATCATTTGTTGTGCTTCAGGAAATTTTTCATGATGATTTCCAATAATAATTGGAACGCCAAAAACAGCAGGTTCTAAGGTGTTATGTAATCCAGTTGTGCCTAATGCGCCACCTACATAAGCAATATTAGCATAGCTATATATTTTTGAAAGTATGCCAATAGTGTCAACAATAAATACCTGTACTGCTTCAAGTTGTTTATGTTCTTTTTTTGAAAACAAAACACTTTCAACGTTTAACTTTTCTTGAATGTTTTTTATTTGTGAAGGTTTGATGTTATGCGGTGCAATAATAAATTTCACTTCTTTAGAAGCTTCATTATTAATAAAATTGATTAATAAATTTTCATCTTCTGGCCATGTACTTCCTGCAACAATACAAAGTTTTTGTTGTTTAAAAGTCTCAATAAAATTTAAAGTATTATCTATGTCTAGTTGGCTCGAAACCCTATCAAAACGTGTGTCGCCAGAAACAGTTACATTGTTATAATTTATAGATTCGAGCAGTTTTTTTGAGGTTTCGTTTTGGGTGAAAATATGTTCAAAAGCAAATAAAGCATCACGAACTTCGCTTCCGTAAAATTTAAAAAACGATTGATTTTTTCGAAATGATGCTGAAATTAAAATTGCTTTTAATTTTCTGCTTTTCAATTCATTTAAAAAATTTGGCCAAATTTCATATTTAACAAAAACGGTAAGTTCTGGGTTAACCAAATTTAAAAATTGTTGCGCATTGTTTTTTGTGTCTAAAGGAAGATAAACCACTACATCTGCAATAGGTGAATTTTTTCGAATTTCATAACCCGAAGGTGAAAAAAAACTCAAAACAATTTTATGGTTTTTGTAATGGTTTCGCAAAACTTTAAAAACCGGAAGTCCTTGTTCGTATTCGCCCAATGAAGCACAATGAAACCACAATGTTTTATTGGTAGGGTTTAGGTTTTTTTGTAAAATAGAAAATGTGTTTTTGCGCCCAACTACTCCTTTTTTTATTTTTTCATTAAAAAACGAAGTGGTTTTTAAACCAAAACCAGCAACTGCAATCCCTATGTTGTAAATAAAACCCAAGTCTTTTTGTATTTGATGCTAAAATACATTTCTTTAAAATAAATTCATTGGTTACCGTGTACTAATTTTGTAATTTCGTAACTTATTAAACCGTAATACAAACTTCGTATTAGTTATAATTTTAGATGAAGAAAATTCAAATGGTCGACCTTAAAGGTCAATACGACAACATTAAAGAGGTGGTAAACACATCTATTCAAGAAGTTTTAGAAACAACATCTTATATAAACGGACCTAAAGTTCATCAGTTTCAAAAGAATTTAGAACAGTATTTGGGCGTAAAACACGTTATTCCATGCGCTAATGGTACAGATGCTTTACAAATTGCCATGATGGGTTTGGGCTTAAAACCTGGTGATGAAGTTATTACTGCCGATTTTACTTTTGCAGCTACCGTAGAAGTTATTGCTTTATTACAATTAACACCTGTTTTGGTTGATGTAAATGAAGATGATTTTAATATAAATATTGAAGCCATAAAAAAAGCAATTACTCCAAAAACAAAAGCAATTGTGCCAGTACATTTGTTTGGGCAATGTGCTAATATGGAGGCTATTATGGAAATAGCTAAAGAATATGGTTTATATGTAATTGAAGATAACGCACAAGCAATTGGCGCAACTTATACATTTAAAAATGGCTCAAAAGCACAAGCAGGCACTATTGGGCATGTTGCTTCAACATCTTTTTTTCCATCAAAAAATTTAGGATGTTATGGTGATGGTGGTGCAATTTTCACGAATGATGATGCTTTGGCACATACCATAAGAGGTATTGTAAACCACGGTATGTACGAGCGTTACCACCATGATGTAGTTGGTGTAAATTCACGATTAGATAGTATTCAAGCAGCGGTTTTAGATGCTAAACTACCAAACTTAAATGACTACAATAAAGCAAGGCAAATCGCAGCTCAAAAGTATAACAAGGCTTTTGAAGGTGTAACTAAAATTGTAACGCCCAAAGTGTCAAATGGGTGTGAAACTATTTGTGATACTTGTGATTGTCACGTATTTCATCAATATACTTTACGCGTTTTAGGGGTTGATAGAGATGCACTTGTAAAACATTTAAATGAAAATGGCATTCCTTGTGGTGTGTATTATCCAATTCCACTTCACAAACAAAAAGCATATGCAGATTCTAGGTACAAAGAAGCAGATTTTGCAGTTACAAACCAATTGGTGAAAGATGTTATATCATTACCAATGCATACGGAATTGGATGATGAACAAATAGAATTTATTACTTCAACAATAAAAAACTTTATAAATGGATAAAATATTAGTTACTGGCGGATTAGGCTTTATTGGTTCGCACACTGTTGTAGAATTGCAAAATGAAGGCTATCAAGTTGTTATTATTGATGATTTGTCAAATTCCTCATTAGCTGTTTTAGATGGTATTACCTCCATTACTGGAATAAAACCTGTTTTTGAAAAGCTAGATTTGAAAGAAAAAACAAGTGTTGAAACTTTTTTTGCAAAACATAGTAATATAAAAGGTGTTATTCATTTTGCAGCTAGCAAGGCGGTAGGGGAAAGTGTGCAAAATCCGTTGTTATATTATGAAAATAATATAAATACGTTGGTTTATATTTTAAAGGAATTAAAAAAATTACCAGAGTCAAGCTTTATTTTCAGCTCGTCATGTACAGTTTATGGACAAGCAGATGAAATGCCAATTACCGAAAATGCTCCTGTAAAATTAGCCGAATCACCTTACGGTAATACCAAGCAAATAGGAGAAGAGATTATTAAAGACACTTGTAAAATATCACCAAAACTAAAAGCGATTGCATTGCGCTACTTTAACCCTGTTGGCTCTCATGAATCTGCTAAAATAGGAGAATTGCCAATTGGCGTGCCGCAAAATTTAGTACCATTTATTACGCAAACAGCTATTGGTATTCGTGAACAACTTTCTGTTTTTGGTGATGATTATCCAACGCCAGATGGAACGTGTATTCGCGATTATATCCATGTGGTCGATTTGGCTAAAGCACACGTAATTGCACTAAAGCGTCTTTTAAGTAGCAAAAATAAAACAAATTATGAAACATTTAATTTAGGTACAGGTACAGGAAGTTCAGTATTAGAGGTTATAAAATCTTTTGAAAAAGTTTCTGGTACAAAGCTTAATTATAAAATAGTGGGAAGAAGAGAAGGCGACGTTATTTCAGCATATGCTAATACATCTAAAGCAAATAATGAGTTAGGTTGGAAGTCTCAATTAACATTGGATGATGCTATGAGTTCTGCTTGGAAATGGGAGCAAAAAGTGAGAGCAAAATAATAATCTAAATATAGATATTTATAAAAAAAGGCAGCTAATTTATCTAGCTGCCTTTTTTTATTCTGGAATTTCTATAGTTTTCTTCTTTTTAAGACTCACAAACAACAAGATAATCATGCCTGTTGTAACCGATACATCTGCAATGTTAAAAATACCTGTTCTAAAAACACCTCCTAAATCGATAAAGAAAAAATCGGTAACAGAACCATATACAATACGGTCAAAAACATTGGCTAAACCACCACCAACAATACTTGCAAAGGCAAAAAGCGACCAGCTATCAATGGTTTTGTCTTTAAATATATGTCGTAAAACAAAACCTAATACTAGTATTGGAAGTATAAGTAATAAAATGATTCTTAATGTAGGATTCAAATCGCTGCCCATACCTAAAAAAGCACCCGAGTTTTCAATATTCATCATGATGAATTTGTCACCAATAAGCGAAATGCGTTCTCCAATAGTTGTTTCAGTGCGTGGTTGAATGTTTACTCTAACTAGAACTTTAGAAATTTGATCGACAGCAATTGTAATCACAATAACTAAAATAATGTATAAAGAGCGTTTTGTTAACTTCATTTGAAAGTTTAATTAAAGTGTTGCAGAAGCTGTTTGCGCTTCTCTATCAATTTTTTTAACCAAACCTTGTAATACGTTTCCAGGACCAACTTCGGTAAATAATGTAGCACCATCAGCAATCATTTGTTGTACCGATTGCGTCCAACGCACAGGCGCAGTAAGTTGAGATATTAAATTTGCTTTTATTACATTTTCATCAATTACAGCATTGGCAGTTACATTTTGATAAATTGGGCAATTTGGTTTGCTAAAAGTGGTGTTTTGAATAGCTGCCGCCAATTCTTCACGGGCAGGTTCCATTAAAGGTGAGTGGAATGCACCACCAACCGGTAATACCAAAGCACGTTTAGCACCTGCTACTTTCATAGCTTCGCAAGCTCTATTAATAGCGTCAACTTCACCAGAAATTACTAATTGACCAGGGCAGTTATAATTTGCAGCTACTACAATACCTTCGGTAGCAGCACATACTTTTTCTACAATGGCATCATCTAAACCTAAAACGGCAGCCATGGTGCTTGGTTGTAATTCGCAAGCTTTTTGCATAGCCAAAGCACGTTGCGATACCAATTTTAAACCAGCTTCAAAGTTTAATGCGCCATTGGCAACTAATGCTGAAAATTCTCCAAGTGAATGTCCTGCAACCATATCTGGTTTAAAGCTTTCGCCTAAAGTTTTTGCTAAAATTACGGAGTGTAAAAATATGGCGGGTTGTGTTACTTTTGTTTCCTTTAAGGCCTCAGGAGTGCCTTCAAACATAATATCTGTGATATTGAAACCAAGAATTTTGTTTGCTTGTTCAAATAATTCTTGAGCTAGTGGCGAGTTTTCATATAGGTCTAAACCCATTCCTGTAAATTGTGCTCCTTGTCCAGGGAAAATATATGCGTTCATATTTGTTAGTTTAATAAAGTGCTGCAAAAATAGGAATAATATTAATATTTATAAGCCTTTTATGGCTGCTTCGGCACAACGCTCGCCATCCATAGCAGCGGACACGATGCCACCTGCATAACCACCGCCTTCACCACATGGAAACAAACCTTCAATTTGTGGATGCTCTAAATGTTCATTTCTAGGAATGCAAACAGGTGATGAGGTTCTAGATTCTACACCAACAATATTAGCTTCGGAAGTATAGTAACCACGCATTTTTTGTCCGAATGCTTCGAAACCCTTTCGCAATCTGCTACCTATTAATTTGGGTAAAAGCGAATGTAAAGGTGCCGAATTTAATCCAGGTTGGTAGGAGGTTGGGTTTAAATCTGCCGATAAGCGTCCTTCAACAAAATCGGTTAAGCGTTGTGCTGGTGCTGTTTGACTACGTCCACCTGCTGTAAATGCCATTCGCTCTAAGTTTTTTTGGTATTCTAAGCCTTTAAGTGCGCCAAATTGCTCGTATTTTGGTAAATCTTTGTGTACATCAATTTCAACCACAATACCTGAATTGGCAAATAAGTTATTGCGTTTTGAAGGTGACATACCGTTTACCACCACTTCGCCATTGGCTGTTGCGGCAGGCACAATAAATCCACCAGGACACATACAAAATGAATACACACCACGTTCGTTTACTTGTTGCACCAAACTGTATGAAGCTGCAGGTAGTAATTCATGACGCTTTCCACTGCAATGGTATTGAATAGCATCTATAATATGTTGCGGATGCTCAACACGAACGCCCATGGCAAACGATTTGGCTTCTAAAGCAATTTGTTTGTTATGGAGTAAATAGAAAATATCTCTTGCCGAATGTCCTGTTGCTAAAATAACACGGTTGGCAGGCATTTCTTCACTATTGTTTAGTTGAATAGCTTGTATTTTGTTGTTTTTTATAATGAAATCGGTAACGCGCGTTTCAAAGTGAATTTCACCACCATATTTTAAAATGGTTTCCCGAATATTTTGCACCACTTTAGGGAGTTTATTGGTGCCTATATGTGGATGCGCATCTACCAAAATTTGGTCGGTAGCGCCATGAAATACGAGGTTTTCAAAAATACGTCTTACATCGCCACGTTTTAAACTTCGTGTATAAAGTTTACCATCAGAATAGGTTCCTGCACCACCTTCACCAAAACAATAATTAGAATCTTCATTTACAATATGGTCTTGGTTTATGGCTTTTAAATCTCTGCGACGATCTCTTACATTTTTACCACGTTCTAAAACAATGGGTTTAAAACCAAGCTCAATACAACGCAACGCAGCATACATGCCTGCAGGACCAAACCCTACAATATGTATGGCTTTTGCTTTTGAAACATCTTTATAATCAAATTGGTAGTCGGACGTTTTTGGTAACACCTCACGAATATAAACCGCAATTTTATAATTGAAAATTATTTTCGGTTTGCGTGCATCAATAGATTTACGAAGTACTTTTATACCCGTAATGTCTTCTTTATCAATATCTAAAATTTGCGATGCTTTTTGTACTAAAAAATCACTGCGTTCTTCTTCATTAAGTGAAATACGAAGCTGAAGTTCTTTTATCATGTTGCAAAATTAAACAAATAGGAGCGTAAGTTTAAAAGATTTATAGCAGAACGCTATTTTTTAATTACGAATAGTCAATTTTATATTATATTCTTGAATAACTAGAGTGTCCTTTTCACCTAAATTTGAAAATGATTTAGAAATAAATACGTTGTTAATTCTTCGTCTTGCATTATTGTATTGAGTATAGTTTTTATAGCCTATATGGTAAAAATCTAAAAAAGGCATGATAAGCGTGTTTTTATTTTTTTTGACATAATAACATTCTTGCAATTCAAATGCATTGCTATTTAGTGGGTAATTAAACCCTAAATCTTTATAATATAGTGGTTTGTATTTAAAATGATTTGAGTAATAATCATAAATACCAACAACACCCTTTCTAATGTTTTTATCTTCCCAATAGGTTATATTTGGGGTTTCATGTAAATTAAATAATGTTGGTAATGTATAATCTTCATTATAGATTTCTAAAGTTGTAGGTGATAAATATGTTGCAGAAAATTTATCTACTATATCATAATTTTCTAAGTCAGTTATGTAATTTTTAATTCGTTCAATTAATTTTAAGGTGATTTTTGAATCTTTTACTTCACCTTTTTTAGTGAAAACTCTAATTTTTTGTCCATAAACTTCAGAGGGATTGAATGTAGTTGGGTATTCTATGACATATTCTTCTTCCTTAGAACAAGAACTAAATATTAAAACACCAATTAAAAAACTTAAAAACTTTTTCATATAATATAATTAGTTACTGCAATTACCATCAATAAAATCTTGTTTGGTTGGATTATAAGCATTCTCCTCTATTAACATATCAAGATCAGGAAGGTTTTCAATTAGTGGTTTAACTCCACATAGGTTTGTTAAATTGAAATTCTTACTAACATAAAGAAGTTTAACTGAGGATAAGTTTTTTAGACCATTTAGATTAGTTATGCTGTAATTACCATAAATTTCTAAATATCCACCAACAGAATTTAAATTCGATAAGCCATCCAAATTCTTTAATTTTGGATTAAACCTAACAGTCAAACGAGCAGCAAATGGAGAATCATTATTTATATCACTAATGATTGAAATGTTTTTCAACCCCTCAATGCTTTCTAAAGATTCATTTTCCTCTATTTTTAAAAATTTTAGGTTACCATTTACATTTACTAAACCATCAATATTGGTTAATAACGTATTATCATAAATCCATAATGAGCCAATATGTGCAATTTTATTTAATGGGTTTATATTAGATATTGCGGTATTACCTATAATAGCTAATCCTTCATCAATATATTTTAGATTACTAAGTGGTGACAAATCAGATAATACTGTATTTCCTGAAATAGTTAATCCACCAACAGATGTTAGCGTATTTAAACCTTCTATGCTTTCTATTAAAGATGTTGGGTTTCCATTTTCATCACCAATTACGACATATCCAGTGACCTTAGTATAACCTTCCTTACCAAAATCATCAATTTGTTGTTGGGTGTTAAAAATAATATTACCTTCATAAATAACACTTGGTTCTTCAGTTTTTGAGCAGTTAAAAAAGAAAATAGAAAGCAAAAAAAATAATATACTTTTTTTCATTTTACAATTAGTTGTTTAATAACCAATATACGACAATTTCGTATGGAATGTATGCTTGTTAAATAATTAAAACATATTTTTTTAAGTGAATTTTAAAATATTAAAAAACTACAAGTATTTGTAAAACAACACAATACGTATTTATTTAAAATTAATCTAAATAAATATTGTGTAAACTATTTTTGTTGTTTAGATTTGCGTGTAATTTATAATCAATCTAAATAACAATGAAAAAATATATTCAAATTTTATTATTAACCATTTTTTTTGGCAATCAAGTAGTTGCCCAAAGTACACAAAGCATTAAAGGAACTGTTTTGTCTTCTTCAAAAAAACCAATTGAAGGAGTTACAGTAGTAATAGACAAATCGAATAACTACGATATAACCGATGAAAACGGAAACTTTTCAATTTTAAATATAGCTAATGGCGATTATAAACTAATTGTTTCGCACATAGGGTTTAACTCTAAAACCATTAAAATAACTGTTAATAATTCAGTATTAATCATTCCAACAATTTATTTGGATGAAGCTGAAAATGAATTAAACGAGGTTGTTGTTTCTGGAAGTATTTTAACCAAAACACCTAATGCAGCAAAATCGGGAATTAAACCTTTAGATTTACCTCAAAGTGCTGCTATTATTTCAAATCAAACACTTGAAGCGCAACAAGTAAATTCGTTAACCGATATTTTAAAAAATGCTAACGGTGTTTATATAAAAGGAACAACTGGTGGTTATCAAGAAGAAATAGCCTCTAGAGGTTATGATTTAGGAAGTAATAATACCTTTAAAAACGGTGTTCGTTATTTTAACGGCATGACAGTTGAAACAAGCGGTCTTGAAAGTGTTGAAATACTAAAAGGAAGTGCTGCCATTTTATTTGGAAATGTTGAAGCAGGTGGTATTTTAAACCTAATTACCAAAAAACCACGTTTTGATTTTGGTGGAAAAGTTGATGTTACTTTTGGAAGTTTCAATTTAATAAAACCAGCTTTTGATGTTTATGGCGCGGTAAACGACTCAAAAACAGTAGCCTTTCGATTAAATGGTTCTTATACAAGTGCCGATAGTTATAGAAAATACGTGTCTTCAGAAACATATTATTTCAACCCGTCGTTATTTTTTAAAATAAGTGATAAAACTAATTTATTGTTTGAAGTAGATTATACTAATGATAATAGAACGCCAGATTTTGGTGCAGGAATTATTAATTACCAAATTGTAGATTTACCAAGAGAGCAATTTGTAGGTGTAAAATGGGGTTATTATGATGCAGAACAGGTATCGGCAACAGCAACATTAAATCATCAAATTTCTAATAAGTGGAGCTTAACTTTTATTAACTCCTTCCGTAACTATAATACCGATTTATTTACAAATGGTAGACCAAATAGTGGTGGTGCTACCGTTCAACAAGATGGTACTTGGAGAAGAAATCTTCAAAGAAGAGCATATACAGATAACTATATTCTTAATCAATTAGATTTAAAAGGCTTGTTTAAAACAGGTGCTTTAAAACATCAGTTTTTAGTTGGTGCCGATGTAGAAAATTACAAAACAAAAGATACTAGATATGTAGCTTTAACGGCAGCAAATAATAATGGTCAAGCCTATTACGATGAAATTAATATTTTCAATCCAGATTACGATAATTTTAGAAACGATATTCCTAATCTAAATAAAGACAGATTAACAACAACACCAGTTTCTAGATTTGGAATTTATGTGCAAGATTTAATTGAAGTTAATAAGTATTTAAAGTTTTTAGCTGGTGTTCGCTATACTTATCAAGATACTAATAGCGATATTTTTACATATGCAAACCAAACAACTTCGGTTTCTAATTTATATGATGATGCCTTTACACCACGTTTTGGTATCATTATTCAACCAACCGAGCACAGTTCTATTTTTGGTAGCTATGCAAATTCGTTCGAAACTAATACAGGTTTAGATATAGATGGAAATGCCCTTGAACCTTCAATAATTGACCAGTTTGAAGTTGGTGTAAAAAATGAATTATTCAATAAAAAACTATTTATAAACATTACTGGTTATATAATTAGCAATAGTAATTTGGCACAAACTTCATTTACAAATGGAAATACCGATAGCAATATTAAAGAACTAGCAGGTTCTACAGAAAGCAAAGGAGTAGAAGTGGATTTTACTGCATACCCAACAGCAGGCTTGCGTTTAATGGCAGGATATAGTTTTAATGAAATGAAATATGTAAAATCTAACACCTATGTTGAAGGAAGCTTGTTGCGTTACAACCCAAAAAATACAGCTAACATTAGTGCAAATTATAGCTTTGAATCTGGTATGTTAAACGGATTAAACCTAGGTTTTATTAGCACGTATTTTGGTGAGCGTTTTGCAGGTCGTTCATTTGTGATTACATCTCCAAATAGTGGCAGACAGTTAATACCACTATCAGATTACTTTCAGTTAGATGCCACTTTAGGTTATAAAATCACTGAAAACTTAGGGGTAAGAGCTAAATTAGCTAACATTACAAATGTGTTAAATTATAATGTGCATGACGATAATAGTTTAAACCCAATTGCACCAAGAAATTATTCGGTAGCGGTAAGTTATAAATTCTAACTAAAAATTAAATTAAAATTGATTTTAAAACTCAGACTAATTTTGGTCTGAGTTTTTTTTATCTAAATTTTTGTAAATATCATACAATGTTGAAACATCAAAATCATTAGCATTGCCATTATGGATAATTAAGCGGTAACGCAATGTGGTTGGTTGTGTTTTAGATAAAAAAACTGCCTTTGCTCCAGGATACGGATACACTGCATTTTGCATACTGCGTTTAGAACGTAAAATCCATTGGTTAGATGGTTGTGGGTTGTTTGGATGGCATAATATGGTAATTCCGGATTGTTTATATTCTTTAGTAAACGAACCAGAAATATCTAGCCAACCATCTGCTTTTACGGGTAAGTTATTAGGTATTACAATTCCATCTGAACCTGTAAAAACAATATCGTTTGGTAATTTAATTCTAGGTGAAAATCCACCATAGCCTTTTTCGTCTTCAGATCCGCCTATACGCATATTATCTTCCAAAGCAAGTAGTGATATTTCAATGTCAATTAGTCTGTAATTTGTTTCTTTTGGGTAAACACGAATAGTTGTAGTTTCTTTAACTACAGGTTTTTCATTGCTATTAGCATCTAACCATTGGTTCGATTTCCAAAAAACGTTTGCTTGTATCGCTTTGGAATTATCAAGTTGTTTAAGTTCCTTAACTGAAGTTACATCCCAACTGAAATTTTCAATTTCCCAGCCATCACCTATACGTTTATCGCCAATATAAAGTTGATGCCATGCCCAGAAAATGCCTCTATGGTGTAAGTGGTCTTCAGGGAAATCTTCGGTTAAAACAGCACCATCTAATGTGTAAAGTGGGTGAATGTAATTTGCTCTTTTATAAGTGCCATTTAAAGATTTTTCAGCAATTTGATAATTTAAAATGGAGTCGTTGTTTTCAGTGAAATAAGCAACATTTTTTTTAATACTAACAGTAACTGTTGAAGGGTTTAAGTGTTTTTTAAAAAAAGAATAAAGTGTATTTAAAGCTTCAGAAGTTTGCGGTACAGCATGACCAGTTCCGTAGTTAATCAAAGTAGAATTAGTAACTTTTAGTCTATCTAATTTTGTTTTGAAATGTGTAATTTGGTCATGATAATACGGCGCATCATCTGTATTATAAAAAAATAAAACAGGTGCAGTTTTTGAAGATTCTACTAAATAGCTAGCACCCATAGTTTCCCATAAATTGTGATTATCTTCTAAACGTCCCCAAGCCCATGGACATCTGGTTTCTAGATTTTCATCACCATCATTTAATGAATTATAAATTTGAGTATAATCGAAAACTCCTGGGCCAAGAGCTGCTGCTTGCACATCATCAGAAACACCAGTATTAAAACCTGCATTTTCAAATTCAGGTACATTTTTGTCACCAATAGCCATAGAGCCAGCTGTAGAGCCACGTGAAAAACCGTAAATGCCAATGTTTCCTGAAAGTCTTAAATCGTTACTCATGCTTCGCAAGGTTCTAATAGCCGATTTTACTTTTTGCACAGCATCAGGATTTACCTGGTATGATTTATAAGTATCGTTTTTGCCATTAATGGGTTTTCCGCTACCCCAAGGGCAATACTTTGGGTGGTCGGCAATTGCCCAAGCCATATTGTGTGCTGGTAAACCTTCTAAAAAGGAATCGTTAAAACCAGCAAAAGTGTAAGGTAGAAATGTTCGTAAATCTTTATTTGCATTGGTTAATTTGCCAGTTTTACTATCAAAAGTTGCATAGCTGTTGCTGTAGGAAAACGATAAAACTATGGGAACAGTTTTAGTTGTATTGGCTGGATAAATGATATCCATGTATAGCATGTCGCCTTCGGTATATGCTTCAGGTGTGTTGTAAACATCAGGATTATCTTTAAAATAAGGAATGTTTTTAGCAATTCTATAACCTTCAAATAAAATATATGAATTGTTGGTGGAGCAGTTGTTTAATCCGCAGAAATTACTAGATGCTAATTGATTGTTAATAGCTATAATATCTTTGTTTATTGTTGTAGCTGAAGCGTTTTTGTTTTTTTTATAATCAAATTCAATTACACGATAACCTTGAGATAGTAACCAATTTACATCTTCTTTATTACTGTTTTGTCCAAGTTTATCAAAACCTAAATTTTCAAGGTATACTATAGTTGCGTAATTGCCTTTGTAGTCTTTAACAGGTTTTTTTGCTTCAGTTGTTTTGTAAGTGATGTTGTTGCCTGTAACTGTACTAGACCATTTATCTGTTGATGCACAAGAATTAGTAACTGCAAATGTCAATAACAAATAAACTAATTGTAAATGCCAAATTTTCATCATGCTACAAAGCTAATTAAAATTGTAGTTAAAAAGTTATTGATTAATCAACAAAGCGAATCCTATTTTTTCCAGAGAGAAGCATCAAATCTTTTAAATCATAATACTTAACAACCCCATACAATACATTGGTATAGATATCTTTTTGTATTGGGTTTTCTAGATAATTGTAAAAAGACTTTATGGACTTAGATACTTCGGTTTGGGTAATTCGATTATCTAAATACGTAGCATGAATGGCAGTTGGGCCATACAAACCATTTGCTATTAATTTGATTTCTTTACCATTTAAAGTTGGTATTTTATTAATAAAATCGAGAATTGTTATCACATCAATTACTCGTTGCCCCATAATAGGTTTGCCAATATGCATGCTTGCCATGGCATTTCGGTATTCCCAGTTCCAATATTTGGAGTCGTTAAGATTTGATGGGTCGGCAGTTTCACCAAACCCTCGTAAATCGGTTAGAATTAAAATTGAGCCTTGGTTTATATAATCATCAATAAGATTTTCATTAGAAAACACATCGTCTTTTCCACTTTCATTTAGGTATAAAACGATATTGCTTTTAGCACTTACATTTTCTGGTATTAAAACCAAGCAAGGTAAAGGCATTTGTCCGTTTCTATTTATTTGATATTTGTATAAATCAAATTTTCTTAAACTACTTGAACCTGTTTGTTGAATATCTATATCGCCTTTTGGAATTTCAATTCCTAGCAATTCTAAAACCTTACTTTTAATAACTGTTTCTTCATTTTTTAAAAATATGATTCTTTCTTTATTATAATTATTATACAACTGTTTTTGATATTCTGGGATAGACACATTATCATAAATAGCAGTTATAACCTGCCCTGTTGAGGTGCATTGTAAAGCATCTAAAGGTATTTGGATATGTTCGCTTTCAGTTACATGAGTATCATCATTGTAAAACCATTTTTTAAACCAAGTAGCCATTGCTTCTCGTTTAGGTTTTGGCATCCCATGACCACTTTCTGCAGAAAACATACTTATTTTTTCAGGACTTTCTAAAGTGGTATAAGCATTTTTAAGACCTTTAAATGCTTGTGTAGCACCCCAATAATCGACAAAATCATATTTGCCAGACATTATTAACAAAGGTTTTGGTGCCATCATAAGTGCAAAATCAGCGATTTCAAGTTGTTCTCTGCCTTCGTATGGTATATGCTGACAACCATCAGAAGCGCCATAAATTTCTAGAACTTTTTCACGTTGTGTAAAATAACTGCAAATGGTAGCTACTTTAATACGTTGGTCAAGACCAAGCATATAAGTTGCCTGCGTACCGCCACCTGAACTACCATAGACACCAATGCGATTTTTATCTATATCCGAACGGGTTTCTAGATAATCAATAGCACGGTGGTTATCCCAATATTCATAAGCAACTAAGCTTGTTCCAATTAAATTAGCACCCGTATTTAGTAAGGTATGTTCAGTTGTAGCGCCACGAGTTTGTGATTTACTTCCATTATCTACAAATTGAATTCGTTCGCCTTGACCAATAGGATCAACTACCAAAACAGCAATTTTGTTTAATGCTAGAAGTCTAGCAGCATTTGAAGATGGTATTTTTCCACCAAGTCCATGACCACACAATTCTAAAGTAACAGGAAAAGGACCATTGCCATTAGGTATATATAGATTTGCAGTTACATAGCGTTTGGGAATACTTTCAAAAATAACCTTTTCAATTCTAAAACCTTCAAATTGAGTAACACCTAAAACTTGGGCATTTAGTTTGCTTTTTTCGGGTAAGTCTCCAATAATACTTTTATAATTTTTAATGCTTTTATCTCTATATTTTAAGATGCCTTTTTTTGTTTTAAGAGCTTCATTAAAGCTTATTTCACGATTAGCATATTGTTCATGAACATCGCGTAACAAATAATTGTTGTAAGCTACATTCATTTGCCATGATAATGCATTTGAATTTCTTTGAGCTTGCGTTTCATTAATTAAAAAGTATAAAAATATTAGCAAAGAAGTTTTTAATAATTTCATATTTAAACGAATAAAAGTTTTTTAAAATTAATTAAAATATGAATAGCAATAAGTTTATATTCTGTTATTGCCTATGTTATAAACCAAAAAGGCTTCCAACATAGGAAGCCTTTTTGTGCTATTAATCAAAAAATTATTTTTTAATAATTATTTGTTTGTGTACAACTTCGTTAGTGTATACGTTTAGTAAGTAGCTACCAGTACTTAGGCTACTAATATCAACAGATTTTGAATCACTTTTAATGCTTTTTACTAAAGCGCCTACCATGCTGTAGATTTTTATTTCTTCAATTTTGGCTCGAGTTTCAATTTGAAACGTGCTTGCAACTGGGTTAGGATACAGTTTTAGTTTTAAAACTTCAGCATTTTTATCTAAGCCTAGTGTTGTGTAAACCGTTTTTATGTAAAAAAGATTCGCAGTATTATTTTTAGTAATTGAATGTACTCCTGCAGGAATATTTGGAATTGTAACAATACCAGCTGATGCCGTAAAATCAACATTATCAAGCTTTATTTTTCCTGTAAAATCTGCATCAAAAACTAGCGTTAAACTAGAAACAGCTGTAGTTGTATAAGTGATAGATGTAGCAGATTCAATTTTTAAACGTCTGGTTAAAGTTAATCCATCGTAATTTTGCGTTCCGTTAGTTGAGTTCATGTTTCCAGAAATAGTATAAAAAGTACTTGTTTTTTCTGAAATAGTAAAGTTGTGAATTAAATCTCCAGTTGAAGTAGTACCAACAGTTATGTTACCTGATTGTGATACTGGTGTTCCAGAACTCCCTGAAGTTGCTATGGTATAGCTAACATCGGCAGTAGGCGTTCCAGAAATGGTAACAGTTTTTGAAGGCATGTCTTTAATAAAGCTAATTCCAGAAGCGGGTATGCCTGTTACTGCAACATCGGTAGCGTCTCCGCCCCAAGTATATACAATGTTTGTTATGGCATTTCCTTCAGTTACGGTTTGCTCATTACTTCCAGAAGTAAGTACTAAGGTTTGACTGCTTGGTGGTTCGTTTATCCCTTGTACACATACTAGATTAGTACTGTAAGAAGTAAGTGCCGATTTTAGTGCTGCATTTACATCTGAAGCAGCATCATCAACAGCATTGTTGAATGTCCAGGAGAAATCGCCACCATTTTGTCTTCCGGAATATTGCATTACGTTTGTTTTAGCGTCTTCTGGAGTATCAACGGTGTAAGAGTACCAAAGTACACCATTGGTGTCAAAATTATTATAAGTGTTTCCTCCTGATTTAGACGTAATAATGTTTGGAACTGTTTCATTTTTAGTAGCAGTAACAACAGCGTCAAATTCTACTGTAGAGGTTGTAGGACCATCTGTTCCATAAGGATCGAAACGTGTAGCTCCAATAATGGTATTTCCAAAAGCTTTAATAGTGCCACCAGCTTCACCCGAAAAGGTTGGAAATCCATAGAAAATATCAGTACCTTGTAATGAGGTCAGCATCGGATATTTACAGTTTCTAAAATAGTTGTTTTCTACGAATACTGAAGATCCTAATGTTGAGCCAACACCATATTTTGAATTTCCATCGTAATAATTGTTGTATACGTGGGCAGTATAATAGCGCACACGCGGATGACGAGAATCGGAATGGTCATACCAGTTATGGTGGTAAGTAATTAACAAATCAGGATCACCTTGTGTTTCACTAAGTCCAAGAAGATTAGATTTTCCAGAATCCCAAAAGTGATTATATGAAAATGTTACATGAGTAGAACGTTTACAATCTAAAGCACCATCGCCTTTAGCTTGGTCTGAATCACTTCCTGCATCACCATAAAAGAAATCAACGTTGTGTACCCATATGTGATCGTTATCTTGTTGTAAACCAATATTATCGCCTTCACCACTATTACAGTTCATGGTGCCAATATTTCTTATTTCAATATTAGATGCATTTTTAATTCTTATACCCCAACCATCGGCTACAGCATCATCACCAACACCTTCAAATGTAATGTGGCTGTTTGCATTTTGTTTATTTTCAATTACAACATCACCATTAAGTAAATAAGAAGGGTCTGTAATTTGACCAATTAAACGAATTATTAAAGGGCGTGAGTCGTTACCTTTTTTGAAACCATCTAAAATAGTTTGAAGCCCAATACAAGGATTTGCATTAGCACCTGTAACATTTAGTTCTATTGTGTTTTTTGTGTCTTCAGTAATGTATAAAATAACGGCACCAGTCATTACTGTACCATCAAGGTTATACGCGCCAACTATTCTGTTATTTGAAAAAGCAAAACCAGCTCTATCATGTGGAATTACTGTGATAGAAGATGTTGTACTTGCATTTCCTTCAATACCACTAATTACAGGTACAACAGATAGGGTGTAAGCACCTGCTTTTAAACCTAATACGTCTGCTCTATAGATGTTGTTATTGTAGCATCTTATTAATTGTGTGTCAATTTTTTTATTAGTAATACCTTCACCTGTATAGTACACATTGTAGCTTTCGGCTTCTGCAATTGGTTGCCATTTTACGTAAGCAGATTCAAACCAACCGCCAGATTCATTAATTGTTACTGTTTGCGACCATACTTGAACTGAGGCAAGCAAGATAGTCATGTAAAGTAATAGTTTTTTCATTTTTTAATTTAAGTTTTAGTTTGTTGAGTAGGATTAATGTACTTTTTTACTAAAGTAATTTTACATTGTAATCGATTGCACTAAAGTAGATTTTTTTTTAATTCAAACTATTTTTTTAAAATAAAATCGTTAAAATGCAATCAGAAAAACGATAATAAGTGTTTCTTGAAATCTTTTACGTACAAATAAAAATCCCTAAAAATTATAGAAGCGAAAGGAAATAACATATAAAATACGTTATATTAAACTATAAAACCTTTTTTTATAATGGTTTTTAGTCATAGAATTATAATGTATTATATTGATTGTTAATTAGTTAAAATTGTTCTTTGCTAAAGCGAATTTTTATTTTCTTATGTAGGTTAAAAATGTAAAATCAAATTCGTTTTTCTCATCCTTTTTATGAAAAACAGTATTTGATTCTTTCCAAATAGAAGTGTCAATTTTTGGAAAAAAAGTATCGGCAGGAAATGATTCGTGTATGCGAGTTAACTCAATTTTATTTGCAACCAAAATGGCTTGTTTGTATATCTCACCACCACCAATAATATATGGTTGGTTATCACTTTTAGAAGCTTCAATAGCGGCATCTAAAGAATTTACTAAAATAACACCTTGAGGTACTTTGTAATCAGTTTGCCTGGTAATAACTACGTGTGTTCTGTTTGGTAATGGTTTTGGAAAACTTTCAAAAGTTTTGCGTCCCATAATAATATGATGACCACTAGTTAGGTTTTTAAAGCGTTTCAAATCATCACTTATGTGCCAAATTAATTTGTTGTGTTTACCAATAGCATCGTTTTCAGCTGCAGCAACAATTATAGTAAGGTTTGATGTATTAGGAATCGCTTTTTTTTTTAATAAGGTATCATCAGAAGGTAATGTTTGCTTTAGTTTTTCAATACGTTCGTTTTGTTTAGCAACCAATTTGTTTAATTGGTGTTGTTCCCAATCTTTCCCCATAAATTTATGTGTAATAAATACATTAAACGTATGGTATAAAAATAGAAATAGCCAAAATAAAATGGCAAATACAAACCAGTTTGTATCTAAAGGTTTAAAGCTTTCACCAAAACCTAAACCCAAATTAAAAAGTATTAAAAATACAGAACCAATTAAAAAAATAACAAAGTGAACGTACAAACGTTTTTTTTGCTTGATACGTTTTTGAGCATTTTTAATAAGCTCTAATTGGTCTTTATCTATTTGCGGGATATCTTTCTTTTTTCCGAACATATTACTTAAAAATAATGGTAAAGTTACTATTTTTTGATGATACTTAATAGATATTTAGAAACTTAGTAGTATATATATTTTACAATTAAAGTGCTTGAAAATCAATTAAAAGCATGAATTTTATATTAACAATATTATAATTAAAGCGCAACAACTATTATCAACTTTAAAGTTTTATGAATTGATATTATTAAATTGATAATTCTTTGTTGATTAATACATTAAAAGATTATGTCTGAGAAATTGTTTTATAAATTTGCTTGGTAAACAACACAAAAAATTAAAATTATGGCTATTACAAAACAATACTTAAAAAGCAAACCTGTTTGTAAAGTGACTTTTTCAATTGAAGCAGAAGATGCAAAAAAAGTTTCCGTTGTAGGAAGTTTTAATAAATGGAATGCAAAAGCAACACCGCTTAAAAAATTAAAGAGTGGTACTTTTAAAGGTACTGTAGATTTAGATAAAGACAACTCATACGAGTTTAAATATATAGTTGATGGTGAATTTATTAATGATAGTGCAGCCGATGCTTATGTATGGAATGATTTTGCTTCTGCTGATAATAGCGTGGTAAATGTTTAGTTAAATCCTAAAAATTAAACAAAAAAGTGCTTTCATATGAAGGCACTTTTTTTGCTTTTATTTTCGTGGTTTTGCTACTTTTTTAGGGTTTACAACATTAAATACAATGGGCAACGCATAAGGAACTGTAACTGGTTCGCCTCTTTGGTAACCAGGTTTATCCATTTTAGGCATTAATTTAATAACCCTAATAGCTTCTTCTTCCAATGCAGGATGAGGTGCTTTAGCTACTATGTCAATAATATTACCATCTCTATTTATTTTGAAAATCACATTAATTTTAACTCTACCGTCTGGAATGCCTAAGCCATTAGAGACATTTGTGTTAAAATTTTTAGCAATATGCTTAGAAATGGATATTGACATACAGTCCTTTAGTTCTTTATTACTCAAAGTATGATCGCAACCTTTGTAAACAGGAACATTTTCAATAACTTCAAAAGATGTAACTTTAGAGTTGTTATCATTATTTAAATCGTCAATTTCTTTTTCTTGCGAGAATGATATAGCACTCAGCATTAATGCCAATAGAACACTTGTTTTTTTCATAATTATTAAATAGCAACAACGCCTTTTATATGTGGATGCGGGTTGTAATCTATCAAGGTGAAATCTTCAAAAGTAAAATCGAAAATATCTTTTACCTCAGGGTTTAATATCATTTTTGGTAGTGGTCTAATATCTCTAGAAAGTTGTAATTCCAATTGTTCATAATGGTTGCTGTAAATATGCGCATCACCAAAAGTATGTATAAATTCTCCAGCTTGATAGCCACAAACTTGTGCAACCATCATAGTAAATAGGGCGTAAGATGCAATGTTGAAAGGTACACCTAGAAAGATATCGGCACTACGTTGGTATAGTTGGCACGATAGTTTTCCTTCGGCAACATAAAATTGAAAAAAAGCGTGACATGGTGGTAAAGCAGCTTTTCCATTAGCAACATTTACAGAAAATGATTTTGAAGTATCTGGTAAAACTGAAGGATTCCAAGCCGAAACCAGCATACGCCTGCTATTTGGGTTGTTTTTCAACGTGTCTATAACTTCTTTAATTTGGTCAATTTCGTCGCTATTCCAGTTTCGCCACTGGTGACCGTACACAGGTCCTAAATCGCCATGTTCATCAGCCCACTCATTCCAAATACGAACACCATTTTCCGTTAAATATTTAATATTGGTGTCGCCTTTTAAAAACCAAAGCAATTCATAAACTATCGATTTTAAATGTAGTTTTTTGGTGGTAACCATAGGAAACCCTTTACTTAAATCAAATCGCATTTGGTAACCAAAAACACTTTTTGTTCCTGTTCCTGTTCTATCTCCTTTTTCGTTTCCGTTCTCTAAAACGTGTTTTACTAGGTCGTGATATTGCTTCATAAATAATGCGCTACAATTGTGAGGAATATATATAAAAAAACAGATTTAATTCTGAATTTAAAAATAAAAAAAAGCGTTGACTTTGAAAGTAATGGACAATAAATTATATTAAAAGTTATTAACTAACTTCTTTTAATGAGTTATGGTTTCCTTTATTTCCTCAGGATTGTGTTTGTGTTTAAATAATATAGCAAATGCTATGGCTATTACCAAAGAGTAAATGGCAAACGTAAGCCAAATGTTATGCCAGTCTTTCCCTGTGGCTGTTGTAAAATAATGGTCAATCAAATAGCCGCTTACAACACTTCCGAAAATTGCTCCAAAACCATTGGTCATCATCATAAATAAGCCTTGCGCTGAAGAACGAATTTTAGAATCTGTTGATGTTTCAATAAATAGTGAGCCAGATATATTGAAAAAATCGAATGCCATGCCATATACAATACAAGATAAAATAATCATCCATAATCCTTCACTGGGATTACCATAGGCAAAAAAGCCAAACCGTAAAACCCAAGCTATCATACTAATAAGCATAACCTTTTTAATACCGAAGTGTTTTAAGAAAAATGGAATTGCTAAAATAAATACAGTCTCAGATATTTGAGAAATAGACATGATGATAGTTGAGTATTTAACTACAAAAGAATCTGAATATATGGGGTTTAGTTTAAAATCATCTAAAAATACATCACCATATGCATTTGTTAATTGCAATGCAGCACCTAAAAACATACTAAAAACAAAAAACAAAGCTAGTTTGTAATTGGCAAATAATTTAAAAGAACTTAAGCCCAATAATTTTATAAAAGATTTGTTCTCTGAAGTTTCACGCTGAGGCTCGCATTTTGGTAATGTAAAGGAATATATACCTAAAAACACTGCGGCAATGGCTGCAATATAAAATTGATTTTCAGACGCCTTACTTCCAGATAAATTGGTAATCCACATGGCGGCAATAAAGCCGATAGTTCCCCAAACACGAATTGGCGGAAAATCTTTTACAACATCGAGGTCGCTTTTTTTTAATGCATTATAGGCTACAGAATTTGATAGAGCAATAGTAGGCATGTAAAAAACCATTGCCACTAAAATTACCCAAAAAAAAGAAATAGGATTATTAACCATAGGCACAACTATTAAAGTAAGCCCTCCTAATATGTGAAGAATCCCATATAGTTTTTCTGCATTTAGCCATCTATCTGCAATAATACCGCATAGGGTTGGCATAAAAATAGAAGCAATCCCCATGGTTGAAAAAATGGCTCCAAATTGAGCACCATCCCATCCTTTTGTTCCAAACCAATAATTAGCAACGGTAATTAACCAAGCTCCCCAGACGAAAAACTGAAAAAAGTTCATTATTATTAATCGTACTTTTATGCTCATTTATGGAAAGATGTTAAATTGGATTATTCGTGTTTTGAAATTTCATCACGAATATGCGCTGCTTTTTCATAATCTTCATTTGCAACTGCTTCGTCTAATAGGTGTTGTAATTCCTCAAGTGTTTTTCCTTTGTAGTTTTCTCGAGGTGTTGTATTTGGTTCAAGTTCATTAGCAATTAAGTCGTCCATCAAAATACTATCTTGGGTATCGTCTTCCTCGTCTTCCTTTTTAGGATTCACTTTTAAGTAAATTCCAGCTTTATCAAGAATGTTTTTATAGGTGAAAATAGGTGCATCAAACCGAAGTGCTAAAGCAATAGCATCACTAGTTCTGGCATCAATAATTTCTTCAATTTTATCGCGTTCGCAAATTAAACTGGAATAAAAAACGCCATCAACTAATTTGTGTATGATTACTTGTTTTACAACAATGTCAAATCTATCGGCAAAATTTTTAAATAAATCGTGGGTTAATGGTCTTGGTGGACGAATTTCCTTCTCTAAAGCAATGGCAATAGACTGTGCTTCAAAAGCACCAATTACAATGGGTAATTTTCGGTCGCCATCTACTTCGTTTAAAATCAATGCGTAAGCGCCGTTTTGGGTTTGGCTATAGGATATTCCTTTTATATTTAATCTTACTAAACTCATAAATTTATTAAAACGCAAAGAACTGTTTAAATTAGGACTTTACCAACTGCTAGATGCAGATTTAAGAATATAATGCTAATTTAAGCAGTTCTAATAACGATACAATTTATAAAAAATAATTTATTGTTGCGCTTTAAAGGCTTTTAATTTTTCTATTAGTTCTGGAACTACGGTAAATGCATCTCCAACAACACCATAATCGGCAGCTTTAAAAAATGGCGCTTCAGGATCGGTGTTTATAACGACTTTAACTTTTGAGGCATTAATACCTGCTAAATGCTGAATAGCACCTGAAATACCAATAGCTATATATAAATTTGAAGCAACAGGTTTTCCTGTTTGCCCAACATGTTCACCGTGTGGTCTCCAACCTAAATCGGAAACTGGTTTGGAACAGGCTGTTGCAGCACCTAAAACAGATGCTAATTCTTCAATCATACCCCAATTTTCTGGTCCTTTTAAACCACGACCGCCAGATACTACAATGTCTGCATCAGCAATACTTACTGTATTTGAAGCTTTGTCAACCGATTCTACTTTTATACTTAATTCTGAAATTGAAGGCGAAAAATCTTCCGCTACAGCGTTACCATTTTTTTCAACCAAACCAAATGCATTGTTTGATACACCAACAATTTTAACATCGGTATTTATGGTTAACGTTTCAAACGCTTTATTTGTGAAAGCAGGACGTTTTACTGTAAAAGACGATGTGATTGAAGGTGCTTCAATAACGTTTGAAGCATAACCTGCATCTAAACCAACTGCTAAAAGTGGTGCTAAATATTTGCTATTTACGCTTGAACTTAATACAATTACTTTTGTACCTTCTTTTTCAGCAGCTTGTTTTATAGCTTCTGTGTAGGCTTTGGCATTAAAGTTTTCTAAAGATGCGTTTGTAACTTTTAAAACCTTGTCTACACCATAAGTTCCTAATTCTGAAACATCATTCGCATTTATTGTAATTGCTGTAACAGAAGTTCCTAATTTGTCGGCTACTGCTTTGGCATATGAAGCAACTTCTAAAGCGGCTTTTTTAAATTTTCCTTGGTCTGATTCTGTATATACTAAAACTGACATAATTTTTTATTTGTCATCCTGAACTTGTTTCAGGATTTTATTAATATTTTTTAAACTTTGATTAGATTCCGAATTAAGTTCGGAATTATTTAGTCTTCGCCTAAATAACTTTAGCTTCGTTATGAAGTAAACTTACTAATTCGTCTAAATTATCTGGCGACACTAATTTTATGGCGCCTTTTGGAGCTGGTTTTTCAAATTTAACTGAAGCTGTTTCGTTGGTAGCTTCAATAGGTTCTGCAACTGTTAAAGGTTTTTGGCGCGCCATCATAATACCACGCATGTTAGGTATGCGTAAATCACTTTCTTCAACCAAACCTTTTTGACCACCAATTACTAAAGGTAGTGATGTTGAAACGGTTTCTTTTCCACCATCAATTTCTCTTACAGCTTTTGCAGTTGTTCCATCAATTTCTAAACCAATGCAGTTGTTTACAAAGTTTACGTTTATTAAACCTGCAATCATACCAGGTACCATGCCACCATTGTAATCTATAGATTCACGACCAGCAATAACCAAATCATAACCACCATCTTTTACAACATTGGCTAATTGTTTTGCCACCGAAAAACCATCGGTAGCAACTGTATTTACTCTAATAGCAGCATCGGCACCAATAGCTAATGCTTTTCTTAAAGTTGGTTCGGTTTCTGCGCCGCCAACATTAACAACAGTTACATTTGCACCTTGTTTTTCTTTAAACCACATAGCACGTGTTAAACCAAATTCGTCATTAGGGTTAATTACAAATTGAACACCGTTGGCATCAAATTTTGTATCACCATCGGTAAAATTAATTTTAGATGTGGTGTCTGGAACATGACTAATGCACACTAATATTTTCATAATTATGTTGTATTAAATATGTATAAATTTATTGAGGTTACGAAGTTAATTATTTTATTCTGAATATTTACTATGCATGCATAGTAAATTTTAAATAATTCTTTTTAAATGGTATTTCATTTATTGTTATTTTTGCAACTCGAATTAAAATATATTTAATGAAGACAATTCAATTTAGAGAAGCTATTTGCGAAGCTATGAGTGAAGAAATGCGCAGAGATGAAAGCATTTACTTAATGGGCGAAGAAGTAGCAGAGTATAATGGTGCTTACAAAGCATCAAAAGGAATGTTAGACGAATTTGGTCCTAAACGTGTTATTGATACGCCAATTGCAGAACTTGGTTTTGCAGGTATAGCGGTAGGTTCAACCATGACAGGAAATAGACCGATAGTTGAGTATATGACTTTTAACTTTTCTCTGGTTGGAATTGACCAAATTATAAATAATGCTGCAAAAATTAGACAAATGTCTGGTGGGCAGTTTAAATGCCCAATTGTTTTCCGTGG
The DNA here is from genome assembly GCF_042675665.1 of Mariniflexile jejuense. Classification (NCBI taxonomy): domain Bacteria; kingdom Pseudomonadati; phylum Bacteroidota; class Flavobacteriia; order Flavobacteriales; family Flavobacteriaceae; genus Mariniflexile; species Mariniflexile jejuense. The sequence continues at coordinate 882,418 of NZ_JBHTJI010000001.1, read as the reverse complement.
CCCAACAGCTTCAGCAGGACAATTAGGAGCAACACACTCACAAGCATTTGAAAGCTGGTTTGCAAATACACCAGGCTTAAAAGTAGTAGTACCTTCAAACCCTTACGATGCAAAAGGATTACTAAAAGCTGCAATTCGTGATGACGATCCAGTTATTTTTATGGAAAGTGAACAAATGTATGGCGATAAAGGCGAAGTGCCAGAAGGCGAATATATTATTCCTTTAGGAATTGCAGATGTAAAGCGTGAAGGAACAGATGTTACTATTGTATCTTTCGGAAAAATCATCAAAGAAGCTTATATTGCTGCAGATGAACTTGCTAAAGAAGGTATTTCATGTGAAATTATCGATTTACGCACTGTTCGTCCTTTAGATAAAGAAACAGTTTTAAAATCTGTAAAGAAAACAAACAGATTAGTTGTTTTAGAAGAAGCTTGGCCATTTGGAAATGTTTCAACTGAAATTACATATATAGTTCAAGCTGAAGCGTTTGATTATTTAGATGCGCCAATAGTAAGAATAAATACAGCAGATACACCTGCGGCTTATTCACCAGTTTTAATGGAAGAATGGTTGCCTAATAGTGACGAGGTTGTTAAAGCTGTTAAAAAAGTATTGTATAAATAAATTAAACTTTTTTACGTTATATAAACTTCATTAGCATAATTGTTGATGAAGTTTTTTTGTATTATGAGCCCAAAACTACTAGTTACATTTTTCTTCTTCGGAATTATTTCGGTATTCGCACAAACCAAAGTTAGTGGTTATGTGTTTGATGAAAATAATCAGCCCATTTCATTTGCTAACATTATCTTTAAAGGGTCAACACAAGGCACAATTACCGATGAAAACGGGAAATTTTATTTAGAATCTATCGATACTTGGAGTGCTTTAACCGTATCATTTTTAGGTTATGAAACCTTAAATGTTCCTTTAACAAAAAAAGTTAATTACGATTTAAAATTTATTCTTAAAGAAGAAGCAGCACAATTAAATCAGGTATTTATTGTAGCAGGAAAACAATCTAAAAAAAATAATCCAGCTATAGATTTACTTAGAAAAATTTGGGAACACAGGCGTAAAAATGGTTTAAAACATTACAAGCAATACGAATATAGTAAATACGAAAAAGTAGAATTCGACATAAATACCATAGATAGTACGCTTATAAATAGCAAACTGTTTAAAGGTATGGAATTTGTTTTTAATCAGGTAGATACATCAAACGTTACCGGAAAAACCTATTTGCCAATATTTATTAACGAAGCAGTTTCCACGGTTTATGGCGATAATGTTGTCAATAAGAAAAAAGAAGTTTTAAACGGAAATAAAAATTCTGGTTTTAGTGATAATCAAATCATTATAGATTTTGTAGACGACTTGTATTCTGACTATGATATTTATGATAACTACCTAAAATTTTTCGATAAGAGTTTTGTAAGTCCGTTATCAAGAACCGGAATTGGCACTTATAATTATGTATTGAAAGACAGTGCATTTATTGATAAAAAATGGTGTTATAACATTATTTACTACCCACGCAGAAAAAATGAATTGACATTTAAAGGCGATTTTTGGGTAGCCGATTCAACCTATGCTATTAAAGAAATAAATCTTCAAGCATCAAAAAGTGCTAACATCAATTGGGTAAAAGATATTTATATTGAACAAGAATTTGAAGTAGTAAACGATTCAATTTTTCTTGTAAAACGCGATTATATGATGAGTGATTTTGCGTTCAACAAAAAAGAAAAGTCGAGAGGTGTTTATGGAAAACGAACAACATTATATGACAATTATAAGTTTGATATAGAAAAAAACAAGAAGTTTTACGAAGAAGAAGTTTATAACTATAATCAAGATGTATACGACAGAGACGATGATTTTTGGTCTCAAAATAGGCTTGAAGCATTAAATAAAGACGAAAAAGGTGTTTACAAAATGTTAGACACTTTAAAAACGGTTAAAAAATTTAAAAGACTTTACAACTTAGGAAGTATTTTGGCTTCAGGCTATATAGAATTTAATGAATTGCCACTTGATTATGGTCCTATTTTTTCAACGTTTGGTTTTAATGAAGTTGAAGGGTTGCGTTTGCGTGCTGGCGGACGTACTTATTTTGGTAAAAACGACCTTTGGCGTTTAGAAGGCTTTACAGCTTACGGTTTTAAAGATGATAAATTTAAATACGGCATCTCAGGAAAATGGTTGTTAGATAAAAAAAGCCGATTAATTATTTCTGGAGGAAACAGGCGTGATGTAGAACAAATAGGAGCAAGTTTAACAACAAGTACCGATGTTTTAGGCCGAAGTTTAGCATCATCAGCTGTAATAGGTACAGGAACAAATGATAAATTAACATCTATAAATTTAACCAGTGTAGCTATTGAAATGGAACCTTGGCGAAATTTTATTCTACGATTAGGTGGTAATTACAGAACATTATCATCAGCATCACCAACGTTTAGTTTAGATTATTATACAGATTCTGGTATTGAATCTGAAATTAAACAATATGAAACTGCACTATCTATTTCGTATTTTCCAAAACGAAAAATGACAGGCTTTGGCGTAGAGCGTTTAAATGCAAATGATGATTATGCTAGTGTTTTTGCACAAGTAAGTCGTGGTGATAAATCTGTGTTTAATAGCGACTTTAATTATACAAAAGTGCAATTTTCATATATACAGCCATGGCATGTAGGCGGTTTTGGTAGACTAACAACAACCGTTGAAGCTGGTAAAACTTTTGGTGAAGTGCCACTTGGGTTGCTTAGCGTTATTCCTGGAAATCAATCCTATTTCTCAATTTATAATACATTTTCACAGTTAGATTTTTATGAGTTTGTTTCCGATACATATACATCGTTGCAATTGGAACATAATTTTAACGGACGTTTCTTTTCTAGAATTCCATTTTTAAGAAAATTAAACCTGCGAGAAATTGTAGGTATACGTGGTGTTTGGGGCGAAGTATCGCAAGCTAATAAAGATTTAAATGCTTCAGGTTTAATTTATCAATCTCCAAACGATAAAATGTATTACGAATACAGTTTTGGAGTAGGAAATATTTTTAAAGTATTTAGAATAGACTTCAACTTTAGAGGTAATTATTTAGATGAGGTTCAAAACCCAAATGCAAGAAAATTTGGTATTACAGGTTCGTTTGGATTTCATTTTTAATTATTTTATTCAAAATGAATATTTTTTTTATTTTTCATTACTAAGTTTTAATAAACCATATCAAGATTGTTGTTTTGCAAAATTTAGATTTAAATTACAAATAGCAATTAATATGAAAACACAGGTTTCTTGTTTCAAAGAGTAAATCATATAAATATTTTATTGATACCCTAAGTTACCTTAAATTTACCATTTTAAGATACAATATAGTCAAGTAATGGTTAATTTAAAGTGCTTTGAATTATTATAAATTCAAACGTTGTAGTTTATATTTGTTACATAAAAAAGAATGATTTGTTGTTAAATCTTTAGGCGTTAAGTACATTTGTAACTAAAATAGACAGATAATATGAGTAAAGAAAATATAGTAACATTCGATGTTTTAATAGAGATACCAAAAGGAAGTAGAAATAAATACGAATACGATTTTACATTACACAAAATTCGTTTCGATCGTATGTTATTTTCTTCTATGATGTATCCAGGCGATTATGGTTTTATTCCTGAAACTTTAGCTTTAGATCAAGATCCACTTGATGTTTTAGTTTTAGGTCATCAACCAACATACCCTATGGTTGTTATGGAAGTAAGACCTATTGGTGTATTCCATATGACTGATGAAAAAGGACCAGATGAGAAAATTATTTGTGTGCCAGTTTCAGACCCAATTTGGAGCAAGAATAATGATATTAGTGATTTAAATCCACATAGATTAAAAGAAATAGAACACTTCTTTCAAGTTTATAAAGATTTAGAGAAGAAAAAAGTTGATACAGGTGGTTGGGGAGATGCTGAAGAAGCAATAAAAATTTACCATGAATGTGTTAAACGATATGATGAAAGTGAACACAAGAAAAAAAGAACATTTACTATCTAATTTATAGTATTCTCATTTTTTTTTAAAATAATTGAACCATCTTTAGTATAAGGTGGTTTTTTTTATCACTTATATTTTCCTATTTTTAGCGTCATTAATAATAATAATTTTAACCAACTAAATAATATGGAATTAATAGTGAATTTTTTGCCCCTTTTTGGTGTGCTAGCATTGGCATTTGTATTTATTAAAAGTGCTTGGGTATCAAAGCAAGATCAGGGTAATGAGCGAATGATAAAAATAGCCAAAAACATTGCCGATGGCGCCATGTCTTTCTTAAAAGCAGAATATAAAATTTTATCAATTTTTGTAATAGCTGTTGCTGTTTTATTGTATTTCAAAGGCAGTGCAGAAGCAGGTTCCAATGGTATGGTTGCTGTATCTTTTATAGTAGGTGCTATATGTTCTGCTTTAGCTGGCTTTATAGGTATGAAAGTAGCAACTAAAGCCAATGTAAGAACCACAAGTGCAGCTAGAACTTCTCTAGGAAAAGCTCTAGAAGTAGCATTTGCAGGTGGTGCAGTTATGGGATTAGGTGTTGTAGGATTAGGTGTTTTAGGTTTAAGCGGCTTATTTATGTTTTATAGTGCCCAAGGATGGGGAATTAATGAAGTGCTTAATGTACTTTCTGGGTTTTCATTAGGCGCATCATCTATAGCTTTATTTGCTCGTGTTGGTGGTGGTATTTATACAAAGGCAGCCGATGTTGGAGCCGATTTGGTAGGTAAAGTTGAAGCTGGTATTCCAGAAGATCATCCATTAAATCCTGCTACAATTGCAGATAATGTGGGTGATAACGTAGGTGATGTTGCAGGTATGGGTGCCGATTTATTTGAGTCGTACGTAGGTTCTATTATTGGTACAATGGTTTTAGGTGCAATTTTCACAACACTACCAGAATTTCAAACAGCTTTTGATGGACTTGGAGCTGTGTATCTACCTTTAGTATTAGCTGCTATTGGTATTGTTATGTCTATAATAGGAACATTTTTTGTGAAAGTGAAAGATGGTGGTAATCCGCAAACGGCATTAAATATTGGTGAATTTGGTTCAGCAGGTTTAATGGTTATTGCGTCATATTTTATAATAACCCATATGCTTCCTGCTTCTTGGAGTTTTGAAGGTATAGAATATTCTTCAATGGGTGTATTTTGGGCTACAATTGCAGGTTTAGTTGCAGGTTTAGCTGTAGGGAAAGTGACCGAATATTATACAGGAACAGGTAAAGCACCTGTTAATTCTATTGTTAGACAATCGGAAACAGGTGCTGCAACAAACATTATTGCAGGTCTAGGTATTGGTATGATGTCTACCATGATTCCAATTTTATTAATTGCAGCAGCTATTTTAGTATCGCATCATTTTGCTGGTTTATATGGTATAGCCATTGCAGCAGTTGGTATGTTGGCAAATACAGGTATTCAATTAGCAGTTGATGCTTATGGACCAATTTCTGATAATGCAGGTGGTATTGCTGAAATGGCAGAATTACCTAAAGAAGTTCGCGAGCGCACAGACAAATTAGATGCCGTTGGAAATACAACTGCCGCTATTGGTAAAGGATTTGCAATTGCTTCTGCAGCATTAACCGCTTTAGCATTATTTGCAGCATTTATGCATACAGCAAATGTAAAAGCTATTGATGTATCGCAGCCAGATATTATGGCAGGTTTACTAGTTGGTGGTATGTTGCCATTTGTTTTCTCAGCATTGTCAATGAATGCCGTAGGTCGTGCTGCTATGGCTATGATTGAAGAAGTACGTCGCCAATTTAGAGATATTCCACAGTTAAAAGCAGCTTTGGAAGTGATGCGTAAGTACGATTCTGATATGAGTAAAGCATCAAAAGAAGATCGCGCTATTTTTGATGCTGCCGATGGTTTTGCAGAATACGATAAATGTGTTGCTATTTCAACAAAGGCATCTATCAAAGAAATGGTTTTACCAGGTTTATTAGCCATTGCAGTACCAGTTGCTGTTGGTTTTATTGGTGGTGCAGAAATGTTAGGCGGTTTATTAGCTGGTGTAACTACATGTGGTGTGCTTATGGCAATTTTTCAATCGAACGCGGGTGGTGCTTGGGATAATGCCAAAAAAACTATTGAAGAACAAGGGAAAAAAGGAACCGATGCTCACAAAGCAGCAGTTGTTGGTGATACCGTTGGTGATCCATTTAAAGATACTTCTGGACCTTCATTAAATATTTTATTAAAATTAATGAGTGTTGTGGCGTTAGTTATTGCGCCTAGTATTGCTTTAAATTCTGAAGTGGTTACAGCGTATGTTTCTGATAATGCACAAGAACATGTTGAAATGATTACTAAAGAAGTAAAAGTTGATATGCATAAAAATGATGATGGTATCGTAAAAGCAGTTGTTACAACGGTGACAAATGAAAATGGAGATATAAAAACAAGTTATGAAACATTTGTTGGTTCTGAAGTTGAAGTTAAAGCTAATCTTGAAGTTTTAAAAACTTCTAAAAATAAAACAGTATTAAACCAAACCGAAACGATACAATAGTAATTAATAATAGTATTTTACTTTCATTTAAAAATAAACCACGCTACTGCGTGGTTTATTTTTTTAGTTACTTAACTTTTTTTGTGCATTACAAATAAAAGTTACTATATTTGAATTGGTTAACCAAATTGGTTTTCCAATTAAAATTAAGCTAAAAATGAGAAAAATTACTTTTATTCTATTAGTATTTGTTTGCAATGTTAATGCGCAATACGTTACAACAAATACTGAACTTTCAAATGCTATAAGTGCAGCTTCTGCTGGTACTACTATTATTTTGAAAAATCAAACATGGACTAATGTTCAAATAAGTATTAATAAAATAGGTACTTCAGCAAACCCAATTACTATCAAAGCAGAAACCCCTGGAAGTGTGTTTTTTGAAGGTGCTACCAATGTAAAATTAGGTGGAAGCTATATTTATTTTGAAGGTGTTGTGTTTCAAAATCCACCAGCTTCGGTAAGTACAGGAACTCCAATAATTGACTTTAGAACATCTAGTAGCTCTGAGTGTAATAATTGTAAGGTTACAAACATCAAGATAGATGCTTTTAATCAAGGTACTTCTCAACAAACAAGTGTTTTTAAATGGATTTTGTTACGTGGTTCTAATAATGAAATAAGCTACTCTTCATTTCTTGGAAAACATGGTGTAGGTAGTATTATTAATGATAATAGAGATTCATCTAATCCTAATTATCATAAAATACATCATAATTATTTTGCAAATAGAACACCTCAAGGTACTTCTGTAGTTAACGATGATAATGACCAAGATGCTATAAGAATTGGTAACAGTTCAACGTCCTTATCAAACTCCTTTACTGAAGTTTATGACAATTATTTTTACAATTTTGTTGGTGAGATTGAAGTGATTTCAAATAAAAGCGGTAGTAATAAATACTACAATAATACATTTGAAGATTATTCTGGCGCATTAACTTTAAGGCATGGTGATAATTGTGAAGTTTTCAACAATTTTTTCTTAGCAAATGGTAAATCATTTAGTGGTGGTATTAGAATAATGGGTGAAAATCATAAAATTTATAACAATTATATACAAGGTACTAGAGCTAAATACCCAAATAATTCTTCAACAAATGGTTTGGCGGGTATAAATATTCATAATGGAATATTGAATAGCCCTTTAAATGGATACTATCAAGTAAAAAATACGTTAATTGTAAATAACACCTTTATAGATTGCGATTTGGGAATTAGAGTTGGAGCTACATTTAGTTCTAGTACTCAAAATCAAGCGCCTCAAGATGTTGTTATTGGAAATAATTTAATGTTTGAAAACTACACAAGAGCTATACAGGTTACAACTCAATTGACAGGTACATCTTCTAAGTATGAAAATAATATAAAACAAAATGGTGTATTTGATTCGTTTGGATCTGTAACAGCAGCAGGAAATTTAAGTGTTAGTTCTGGTTTATTACAAGCGGTAGGAGTTTTGTATAAATTACCAGTTAATAGTCCGGCAATTGATTATGGATCGGGAATTTATACTTTTTTAACTAACGATGTTTTTGGTGGAATAAGAGAAGTGACTTTTGATGCTGGTGCTGAAGAATATGGAGCAACAGGAACAATTATGCCTTATACCCAAACAGATGTTGGCATTAAAGTTGGTTTTGGTGCATCTAATACATTATCAAATAATAAAGAAGTTATTAAAAAAGTAGGTTTTAAAGTATATCCAGTTCCAACTACCGATACATTAGTGGTGTTTTCTGAAACTACTACTATTAAATTTGTTAAAATATTTGATATTTCTGGAAAGTTATTATTTGAAACACAAGCAAACTTAAAAAAGATAGATATCGATATAAAACATTTTTCAAAAGGTGTTTATATTGTTGATGCCGATGGTTATAAAAGTAAATTTGTAGTAAAATGAAAAACAAAAATATATAAAAAACCACGTAACTAGCGTAGTTTTTTATATTTAATATTGTATTTAAAACAACCCATTTATTTCTGCATCAATGGTATTTATTACATAACCTAAATCTTCTGGCTTGTCAACAAAATCTAATTTATCAACATCAATAATTAAAAGTTTGCCTTTGTTGTAACCGTGTATCCAAGCTTCGTAACGTTCATTCAATCGACTTAAATAATCTATACTTATAGAATTTTCATAATCACGACCGCGTTTGTGAATTTGAGCTACTAAATTAGGGATGGTGCTTCGTAAATAAATTAACACGTCTGGTCCTTGCACTAGCGATTCCATTAAGTCGAAAAGCGATTTGTAGTTTTCATAATCTCTATTCGTCATTAAACCCATAGCATGCAAGTTTGGTGCAAAAATATGAGCATCTTCATAAATAGTTCTATCTTGAATAATGTCTTTTCCGCTTTCGCGAATTTGCAAAACTTGACGAAACCTACTATTTAAAAAATATACTTGTAAATTGAAACTCCAACGTTCCATTTGGTTGTAAAAATCGTCTAAATAAGGGTTGTCTACAACATCTTCAAGTTGTGGTTCCCATTTATAGTGTTTTGCTAGTAATTTTGTGAGTGTTGTTTTTCCAGCGCCAATATTTCCAGCTATTGCAATATGCATAATTTAATCGATTTTTAATTGGTATTTGTGTAGGGTTTCTGCGTTGTAAATATACAAGGTTTGGTTGGTTACAAAAAACTGATTTATTAACAAATTTGGTAGTGAAATAGGTATTGCCGCTTCAGAATCTTTCTTTAAGTAACTCAATGTATTGCCTTTTTTTAGCACAATATTTTCATTATCAATAGCCATAGTCTCAAAAGCATCTAAGGCTGTTTTCTGTGCTAAATTCCCAAAATAATCATACTTATATAAATGTGTTTTGGTTAGTACCCAACAAAAGTTGTAGTTACTCTTAATATCTAAAACAGGGTTTTTTATTGGTAATGTTTTTGCACGCGTTGTATTGGTTTTATAGTCAAAAAGCTCTAATTGAAGTGTATTTTCATTAAAAACCCAAAGTGTATTGTCTGCTCCAGTTGATATATGAGATATATTTTTATAATCAGAAAGCGTATTAAAATCAATTTTAAACATTTCGGCTAACCTATTATCTAAAACCAAAGCCGTATTAAAATCTTTATAAAACACATTAATTTTTAAAGGGTTGAAGGTGTTTACAGAAGTTATGTTACCCAACTGGAAATTATTGTAGCCAATATCAATTCCTTTAGTGTCTATACTGTTTTTAAATAACACGTTTTCTAAAACATAAAATGTAGTTTCAAAATTGTTCGAACTTATAAACGCATCAGCAACTAGTTCTTTTTTTTCTATTAAAGTAGCTTCAATAGATTTTTGAGTGCTATTTGGTAAGGTTAAAGCAAAAATTAAATATAAATAGTATTTCATAGTGAAGCGAAAAATACAAAATTTAATAAAATAAATTAGTCTTACTTTAAATTATAGCTTTCCGAATTTAATTTATGAATATTTTAACCTTTCTTCATTAAACTAATTGCAATTTTATCAGTCTAAATTATTTAAAATTATAATTTTAAATTCAAACTTAAAAAGCTGTTAGTTTATGAAACGCCATTCTTTTAAAATAAGTATTACCTGTTTTGTGTTTTTTATTTCTGTTTTTGCATTTGCACAAAAAGAATTTCAAGGAAAAGCCTACTACGAATCTAAAACCACTGTTGATATGAGCAATTTTGGAGGTGGCGAAATGAGTGAAGAACGCAAAAAACAAATTGCAGACCGAATGAAAAGCATGTTAGAGAAAACCTATGTTTTAACATTTAATCAATCGGAATCCATGTATAAAGAGGAAGAAAAGCTTGAAGCACCAGGTGGTGATGGTAACCGTTGGGGTGCAATGATGAGCAGTTTTACAGGTGGACCACAATATAAAAATGTAAAAAATAAAGAGTTATTACAAGAACAAGAATTTTTTGGAAAACAATTTTTAATTAAAGATTCATTACTAATGTTAAATTGGAAAATGGAAGGTGAAACCAAACAAATTGGGCAATATATGTGTTTTAAGGCAACAGCTACAAAAATAGTTGATGCTGTAGATTTTGCGAGTTTTAGAAGACCGCCTCAAAATCAAGATGAAACTGAAAAACCAACAACAAGAGAAATTCAAATAGTAGCTTGGTACACTATGCAAATTCCTGTAAACCAAGGGCCAGACGAATATTGGGGTTTGCCAGGTTTGATTTTAGAAGTTAATGCCGATAGAACTACCATTTTGTGTTCTAAAATAATAATAAACCCAGAAGTAAAAGATGTTATTAAAGTGCCTTCTAAAGGAAAGGAAGTTACAAAAGCAGATTATACAGATATTGTAAAAAAGAAAACCGAAGAAATGCGCCAAAACTTTAGAAATGGCGGCGGTAACCGTAGATAATATTTATAATTAATTGTCTTCATAAATTAATGAGAAAAACAATAATTGTGTTGCTATTTTTAGTAACAAGTTCGGTAACTTTTGCCCAAATAAAATTAGAAGGTGTTGTAAAAGATAGTATTGGAAACCCTTTAGAATTGGCTAATGTGGTTGCAATAAATCAAGAAACAAAAGTCTTAGATGCTTATGGCATAACAAACGATCAAGGTCGCTATAAACTAACTTTGAAAAAGAATACTACTTACAAACTTCAAACAAGTTATATAGGTATGAAAACTGGTGAATTGCTTATTGAAGTAAAAGAAGCAGATATTACCAAAAATATCACTTTGCAAAATGATAATACTTTAGATGAAGTAAACATTGTTTATGAAATGCCTGTTGTTATTAAAGGTGACACGCTAATTTATAATGCCGATTCTTTTAATAAAGGTACAGAGCGTAAGTTGGGCGATGTGCTTAAAAATTTACCAGGTGTTGAGATTAATGATGACGGGCAAATACAAGTTGAGGGTAAAACCGTATCTAAAATTATGGTTGATGGCAAAGAGTTTTTTGATGGCGATACCAAATTAGCAACCCAAAACATTCCTTCAAATGCGGTTGATAAAGTGCAAGTTCTAAAAAATTATGCCGAAGTTGGACAGTTAAGCGGCGTTACCAACAATCAAGATAACATTGCAATCAATATAAAACTTAAAGAAGGTAAAACTAATTTTTGGTTTGGAAATGTAACCGTTGGCGGCGGTACTTCAAACCAAAATGGACTGTATTTGTTTCAGCCTAAATTGTTTTATTATAGTCCAAAATACAGCATCAACACCATAACCGATTTAAATAATTTAGGTGAAATAGCTTTTTCACGTCGCGATTATTTCAACTTTACAGGTGGCTTTAGAAACCCAAGCAGAAGCAGCGGTACAAACATAAACTTAGGTAGCAATAACTTAGGGTTTTTAACAGCACAAAATAACCGCGCTAAAGATATTAATACCAAGTTTGGTGCAGCAAATTTTAGCTGGTCGCCAAATAAAGCGTTGGATTTAAGCGGATTCGCTATTTTTTCAAACAGTAAAACAGAGCTGCAAGAAAATAGAGATGTGCAATATACCAACCCCGATTTAGGCATTCCGGACGAAACTACAAATAGTAATACCACACAACGAAGCGATCTAGGAATGGTAAAACTATCGGCTAAATACAAACCTAATAGTAACAACCAATTAGATTATGATATTTTGGGTCGTGTATCAAAAGAATCGCAAAATCAAGATTTTTTCTCAAGTATTAATTTGAATATTGATGAAGTAGAAAGCTCAAGTCCATATAGTATTAACCAAAATTTAAACTATTATTACACGCTTGATGCCACAAATATTTTTGCTTTAGAAGTTCAGCATTTATTACAAGATGAAGATCCATTTTATAATGCTATTTTAGAAGATAAAGCAAACTATGATGGCACAGCCAATAATTTAGGGTTAGATGGTGCGCAAGTAGGCTATAATATTGCGCAAGATAAACGCGTAAAATCCAATCAAATGGATGCAAAATTAGATTATTGGAACATCCTTAATAATAAAAGTGATATCAATTTTACCTTCGGAACAATACTAAGTACACAACAATTTAACTCTGAAATTTTTCAGTTTTTAGACAATGGAGCTATCTTCAACCCAACACCAACTATAAATAGTGGTTTAGATGTAAATGATATTAAATACAATTTTAGTGATGTTTATTTAGCAGCGCATTACAGATTAAAATCGGGTAAATTTACATTTACACCAGGTGTTTCAGTGCACGCCTACGCTACAAACAATACGCAGTTTAACACAAAAACTACTGATAATTTTTTCAGACTTTTGCCAGATTTCACCACCTTAATTCAATTAAAAAAGAGTGAGCAAGTAACCTTTAATTATAAAATGCAAACACAGTTTACAGATGTATCTAAGTTTGCAAGTGGGTTAGTTTTAAATAGCTATAGCTCGCTGTATGCTGGTAGTCCAGATTTAGAAAATGCCCTATCGCACAATATAAACCTGTCGTATTTTAGTTTTAACATGTTTAACTATACCAATGTGTTTGCTAGTTTAAATTACAACAAAAGCATTGATAACATTAGAACGACGTCAATATTTGAACCAGGAAGTGTGGTGCGCGTTAGTTTGCCATTCAATTCTGGTTTAGCCGATGAAAGTGCTAGTGCAAATGGGCGTTTTCAGCGTACTTTCGGAAAACTTAGAGCTTCGGTAAATGGTAATTTTAATTATTCAAAATTCAATCAGTTTATTCAAAATGTACAATCGGTTAGCGAAAGTTTTTCACAAACCTATAGAACGGAATTAAGAACCAATTTTAAAACAGCACCAAATGTTGAGGTTGCCTACCGTTATACCATACAAGATAATAACCAAGGAAACAGTAACACTAAGTTTTATACAAAATCGCCATCTATCAATTTTGATGCTTTAATTTTTAAAACAATAACGTTTAATGCCGATTATTCATATAATAATTTTAGCGATGCTACAAAAACTTTAAATAGTTACGAGTTTTTAAACGCATCAATAAATTATCGAAAAAATAAAGATGCCAAGTTAGAATACGAAATAAAAGCGACTAACTTATTCAATACCAAGGCGCAGAATAATACAAGTACTAGTAATGTATCGGTTAGTGCAACCGAGTATTTCATACAACCTTTATTTGTATCGTTTAGATTGCGATACCAATTGTAAAATAGCGCACTTTTATTTTGCATAGTTGATAAACTATAATATATTTGCGCACGGTTTTGGGGAGATACTCAAGCGGCCAACGAGGGCAGACTGTAAATCTGCTGACTAAGTCTTCGCAGGTTCGAATCCTGCTCTCCCCACGGAATTTAAAAAGCAAGCTGAAAGGCTTGCTTTTTTGTTTTATTTTGTTTTTTGAGAAGGGTCGTTTAACGGTCTCGGCTATGAGTAGTTGCGTGAGTTAGCACTTAACTTTGCAAGTACACACCAAACTGAAAATCCGAGAGGATTTTCAGAAGTAGACGAGAACAAGCAATTACTTATAGCCATTGTTACCTGCCGTTTTTATATTTATTATATTACAAGAATTATCTCCATTATAAATTGGAAATCCAAATTCTGTTTGTATAGGTTTTTTGTCTCTTAATATAAAAGTTTTATAAAATTCAGTCTCCATTTTCTTGTTTCTTGAAGGTAGAAAACCGTAGAATTTACCGTGTATCTTTCTCATAAGTTTGTCAGAAACATTTAAAACAATTTCAGTATCTGGTTTATACTTATTCCTTATGGACTTTTTTATTATGAAAGAGTATTTATTCTTTTCCAACCGTTTTATTCTTGCCGAAACAATGTCGTCATCAGATTGTATTCGGTCATCTGATGTTTTGTCAATGAGGTTTCCATTTAAATCAAAACGATAATTAAAATATTCATATGTTTCAATTTTAAATGATTTTTCAGTTAAGAAGTCAAAGTCAAAACACCAAGTCATATGACTAACAGAATAAGAAACACTACACATATTGTCCAATAAATTCCCTAGAGTGAGTGTGTTTAATAATTTTTCTTTATTGTAAAAATGGACAACTTCAAAATTTGGAATCCCAAAGCCTCCACTATAATCATCAACAATTATTACATTTTCTCCGTTCTCTGATACTCGTGCAGTCTTTGTTTCAATTAATAGACTATCGTTTTTGATAGTATAGAGTTTTCTATTTGTCCTCAAATCATACAATCCCCAATAATATCTATCTGTATAAACTTTATTATCCGAAAAAATTGTGTCAGATGGTCTCAATTCGAAATAGCCATTTTTGCTTTTAAAAGAATATCTCAGTCTTGGTTCGTCAGCAAATACACTTTGAACCAATAATAAAGCTAAAAATGTTAAAAGTATTCTCATTGTTTTTCTCAAATGGCAGGTAACTTTTAAGATATGGATAGTTTTAATTATCTATATCAATAGATAAACGAAGGTAGTAGAAATTTTTTACAAAGTCAAGTTTGCAATAAACAAAAAAGACCGTCTAAAAAGACAGTCTTTTAAAAAAAAGTATTTCAAACTTACAAACCAAAAGCTGCTTTTACTTTATCAACGTAATCTAATTTTTCCCAAGTAAATAATTCAACATCTAAAGTTGTTGTTTCACCATTTGGTTGACTAAATGTTTTGGTAACGGTTTCGTTTTTGCGTCCCATGTGGCCGTAAGCAGCAGTTTCGCTGTAAATTGGCGCACGTAGTTTTAAACGTTCTTCAATGGCAAAAGGGCGCATATCAAATACGTTCGATACTATTTCGGCAATTTCGCCATCAGTCATATTAAAAGGGCAAGTACCATAGGTGTTAATAAAAATACCCATAGGTTCTACAACCCCAATCGCGTAACTTACTTGCACTAAAACTTCATCGGCAACACCTGCAGCTACTAAGTTTTTAGCAATGTGTCTGGTAGCGTAAGCAGCACTTCTATCTACTTTACTTGGGTCTTTTCCAGAAAATGCACCACCTCCATGAGCACCTTTTCCACCGTAAGTATCCACAATAATTTTACGTCCAGTTAACCCCGTATCGCCATGTGGACCACCAATTACAAACTTGCCCGTTGGGTTTATGTGGTATTTAATATCGCTATTGAACAAGTTTTGCAAGTTCTCTGGTAATTTAGCAACCACGCGCGGTATTAAAATGTCAACAATATCTTTTCTAATTTTTGCAAGCATGGTGTCGTCATCGGCAAAATCGTCGTGTTGCGTAGAAACTACTATGGCATCAATGCGTTGCGGAATGTTATCATCACTATATTCAATGGTTACCTGACTTTTAGAATCGGGTCTTAAATAGGTGATTTCTTTGTTTTCTCTGCGTAATTCAGCAAGCTCAATCAATATTCTATGCGATAAATCTAAAGCCAATGGCATAAAATTTTCGGTTTCGTTGGTTGCGTAACCAAACATCATACCTTGGTCGCCAGCACCTTGTTGCTCTTTGGTAGCACGGTCTACACCACGGTTTATGTCATCCGACTGTTCGTGTATGGCAGAAAGTACTCCACAAGAATTACCATCAAACATGTATTCGCCTTTGGTGTATCCAATTTTGTTAATGGTATCGCGTGCAATTTTTTGAACATCTAAATAGGTGTGTGATTTTACCTCGCCAGCAAGAATTACTTGTCCTGTGGTTACAAGGGTTTCGCATGCTACTTTCGAATCTTTATCAAAAGCTAAAAAATTGTCAATTAAAGCATCACTAATTTGATCTGCTACTTTGTCTGGGTGTCCTTCAGAAACACTTTCAGAAGTAAATAAATAGGCCATTTTCAATATATATTATACGGGAGATTTGACGATAACGTCGAAGGGAGTTTGCACTGCCTTTAGCATTTTTGCTTATACCAGAAATTTGGTGGTATAAAGAGGTTGCAATCAGTCAAATCTTTCCTCTATTATTTATAGCGCAAAAGTAAAAAAATAAAAGGAAAAGCAAATTGTTTTTTACTTTTTTAACTAATAAATTGGATGTTACATTTTTAATTTAAATATTTGTCTTTCATAAAATGAATAAACAAATATTAAATAGCGTTTCTGTAAATGTCGTTGTGATAATTTCACACCGATAGGAAGGCTTATTTATAAATTATAGTAAATATTAAAAGCCTTCCGTAATTGGAAGGTTTTTTTATTGAATATTTTGAGTGTTTTGAACATCATAAAAATATTTATTTAATTATCTGAAAAACAAATTGTTATATTATTTTTAAATACAATGAATTTAACCTTAAATAAGAAAAAACAGCCTCTGCAAAACCATAATAAATTAATTTCGAGCATTAATTCTATCGAAATTAAAGAGTTTTTAATGTAAATCATAAATTTATTTAAATATCAAATAGAATTAACAAAAAGCATAAATTATCAATACAAACAATGAATAAACTTAATAAACACAGTAGTAGATTAACACAAGATGTATCTCAACCAGCTTCACAAGCTATGTTATATGCCGTAGGTTTAACCGATGATGACATGCAAAAAGCCCAAGTTGGTATTGCAAGTACAGGTTATGATGGTAACCCGTGTAACATGCACTTAAACGGTTTAGCTGCCGAGGTTAAAATTGAATGTAAAATTGCTGGTTTAGTAGGTTTAGGGTTTAATACCATAGGTGTTAGTGATGGTATTTCTATGGGAACTTCAGGGATGAATTATTCTTTGGCTTCAAGAGATATTATTGCAGATTCTATAGAAACGGTTATGCAAGCCCAAAGTTATGATGCGCTTATCTCTGTTGTAGGCTGCGATAAAAATATGCCAGGTGCCGTCATTGCTATGTTGCGTTTAAACCGTCCGTCCATCATGATGTATGGTGGTACTATTGCATCAGGAAAATATAAAGGAAGAAAATTGAATATTGTATCAGCTTTTGAAGCTTTAGGGCAAAAAGTAGCTGGTGAAATTGGTGAAGAAGAGTATAGAGAAATTATAAAAAGTGCTATTCCAGGAGCAGGTGCTTGTGGTGGTATGTACACAGCAAATACCATGGCTTCGGCTATAGAATGTATGGGCTTTGCGTTACCTTATAACTCTTCCATTCCTGCAGAAAATCCAAATAAATTATCAGAAGCCGAAAGAACTGCGATTGCCATCAAAAATCTTTTGGAATTAGATTTAAAACCTTTGGATATTATTTCAAAAAAATCGATTGAAAACGCCATTGCATTGGTAAATGCTTTAGGTGGTTCAACTAACGCTGTATTGCACTTTTTGGCAATTGCACATGCTGCTGATATAGAATTTACATTAGAAGATTTTCAACGTGTAAGTGATAGAACGCCATTGATAGCCGACTTAAAACCAAGTGGAAAATATTTAATGGAAGATGTTCACGGTATTGGAGGAACACCTGCCGTAATGAAGTATTTACTGGATAATGGTTATTTACATGGCGATTGTATGACTGTTACCGGAAAAACATTAGCGGAAAACTTAAAAGATGTAGAACCACTTGTTTTTGAAAATGACCAAGACGTTATTTATCCAAAAGATAAAGCATTAAAATCTTCAGGAAACCTTCAAATTCTTTATGGTAACCTTGCAGAAGAAGGTGCTGTGGCAAAAATTTCAGGAAATGAAGGATTGCTTTTTGAAGGAAAAGCGGTGGTGTATGATGGGGAACAAGCAGCAAATACAGGTATTTCTAATGGTGAAGTCGCAAAAGGAGATGTTGTCGTCATCCGTTATGTGGGTCCTAAAGGCGGTCCGGGTATGCCAGAAATGTTAAAACCAACCTCTTTGATTATGGGCGCAGGTTTAGGAAAATCGGTTGCTTTAATTACAGACGGACGTTTTTCTGGAGGAACACACGGGTTCGTGGTAGGCCACATTACACCAGAAGCACAAGAAGGCGGTACTATTGGGTTGTTAAAAACAGGCGATATTATCCGAATTAGTGCTGAAGACAATACCATTAATGTATTGCTTTCTGATGAAGAATTAGCAGAAAGAAAATCTAAATGGGTACAACCAGAATTAAAACATAAAAAAGGAATTTTATATAAATATGCACGATCGGTAGCTTCAGCATCAAAAGGATGTGTTACCGATGCATTTTAAATAGTAATGTTTTGTCATTCCTGCGTATGCAGGAATCTCATCAATTAAAGTTGAGACTATGAATACACAAACAGCAAATAAAAAACAAGAAGTGGCAGAAGAAACCATGCGTATTACAGGAAGTGAAGCCATTATAAGATGCCTATTAGCCGAAGGAGTTGATATCCTTTATGGATATCCAGGAGGTGCTATTATGCCAGTTTATGATGAATTATATAAATTTAGAGACCAAATTCATCACGTATTAACACGTCATGAGCAAGGTGCTGCACATGCGGCGCAAGGTTATGCGCGTATTTCTGGTCGTGTTGGTGTTGCTATGGCAACATCGGGTCCAGGAGCAACAAATCTTATTACAGGAATTGCAGATGCACAAATAGATTCTACACCAATTGTGTGTATTACGGGTCAAGTGTTTTCACATCTTTTAGGAACTGATGCTTTTCAAGAAACCGATATTATAGGTATCTCTACACCTGTAACTAAGTGGAATCATCAAATTACAAAAGCATCTCAAATTCCAGAAGTATTAGCAAAGGCTTTTTATATTGCTAAAAGTGGTCGTCCAGGACCTGTATTGATAGATATCACTAAAGATGCGCAAGTAAGTGAATTGGATTTTAAATATGAAAAATGTACAGGCGTTAGAAGTTATACACCAGTGCCAAAAACCAGTTCTGAAGCGGTACAAGCTGCTGCTCAATTAATAAATGCAGCAAAAAAACCAATGATAGTTTGGGGGCAAGGCGTTATTTTAGGGCAAGCAGAAACAGAATTAAAAGCGGTTATTGAAAAGGCAGGAATTCCTGCTGCTTGGACTATTTTAGGTGCTTCAGCTATACCAACATCACATCCATTAAATGTAGGAATGGTAGGGATGCATGGTAATTATGCGCCAAATAAATTAACGAATGAATGCGATGTACTTATAGCAATAGGTATGCGTTTTGACGACCGTGTAACAGGCAGTTTAAATACCTATGCAAAACAAGCTAAAATTATTCATTTTGATATTGACCCAGCTGAAATTGATAAAAACGTAAAAACAGATGTGGCTGTTATTGGCGATTCAAAAGATAGTTTAGCAAAATTATTACCGTTATTAAACGAAAACAAACACGATTCATGGTTACAAGAGTTCAAAGATTTGTATGCTATCGAATTTGAAAAAGTAATAAAAGGTGATATTCACCCTACTAAGGAAGGATTAACCATGGGTGAAGTTTTAAAGCAAATAAACATTGAAACAAAAGGAAATGCTGCAATTGTTTCAGATGTTGGTCAACATCAAATGATAGCTTGTAGGTATTCTGAATTTAATGTAACTAAAAGTAACATTACTTCAGGTGGTTTAGGTACTATGGGTTTTGCGCTACCAGCAGCTATCGGTGCAAAAATGGCAGCACCAGATAGAGATGTAGTTGCTATTATTGGTGATGGTGGTTTTCAAATGAATATTCAAGAATTAGGCACCATTTTTCAACAAAAAACCCCAGTAAAAATTGTGGTTTTAAATAATGAATTCTTAGGAATGGTTCGCCAATGGCAACAGTTGTTTTTTGATAAGCGTTACGCTTCTACTGAAATGACAAATCCAGATTTCGTAACCATAGCAAAAGGTTATTATATTCAAGGAAAACGTATTTCTAAACGCGAAGAATTAGAAGATGCTGTTAAAGAAATGATAGCGTCTAAAGAATCGTATTTTCTTGAAGTATGTGTGGAAAAAGAAGATAATGTATTTCCAATGATTCCTTCAGGAGCATCGGTTTCAGATGTGCGTTTAAGTTAAATAGTTAGGAAAAATGAACGAAGATATAAAAACATTTACCATTTCAATATATACCGAAAATAACATCGGTTTATTAAATCGTATATCTGCTATTTTTCAGCGCAGACATATTAATATTGAAAGCTTAACAACCTCGCAATCAGAAATTGAAGGTGTAAACAGATTTGTAATTGTGGTAAATATTACAGAGTCTCAAGCGAAAAAAATAATAGGGCAATTTGAAAGACAAGTTGAAGTTATAAGAGCATATTACCATAAAGACGAAGAAACAATTTATACTGAGTCTTGTATGTTTAAAATAAAATCGGGGTTATTATTTGAAGAACCTCAAATTCAAAATATTATAAAAGAAAGTAATGCTAGAATTGTAACTGTAAACAAAGAATTTTTTGTTTTAGAAAAGTCTGGTAGAAGAAATGAAATTGAATCTTTACGTCGAGATTTAAACGTGTTTGGTATCATGCAATTTGTACGTGCCGGACGCATTGCAGTAACAAAAGACGAAATGAAAGTAACCGAAGCGCTTTTGGCCTTCAATAATCATAATAACTAAAATTAAAAATGGGAAATTATTTTAACACACTATCGTTAAGAGATAAATTAACACAACTATCTAAGTGTCGTTTTATGGATGCTTCAGAGTTTGAAGATGGTGTAAATGCTTTAAAAGGTAAAAAAATTGTTATCGTTGGGTGCGGTGCTCAAGGGTTAAACCAAGGGTTAAACATGAGAGATTCTGGTTTAGATATTTCTTATGCTTTGCGTGCAGAAGCTATTGCTGAAAAACGTAAATCGTTTGTAAACGCATCAGAAAACGGATTTAACGTTGGTACTTACGAAGAATTAATTCCAACAGCAGATTTAGTGTTAAACTTAACACCAGACAAGCAACATACAAGCGTTGTAAAAGCGGTAATGCCTTTAATGAAAAAAGGAGCAACATTATCATATTCTCATGGTTTCAATATTGTAGAAGAAGGAACTCAAATCCGCGAAGATTTAACAGTTATTATGGTGGCGCCAAAATGCCCAGGAACCGAGGTAAGAGAAGAATATAAAAGAGGTTTTGGTGTGCCAACATTAATTGCGGTACACGAAGAAAACGATCCAGAAGGAAAAGGATGGGCACAAGCAAAAGCCTATGCTGCTGCAACTGGTGGCGATAGAGCAGGTGTTTTAGCATCATCTTTTATTGCTGAGGTGAAGTCTGATTTAATGGGTGAGCAAACCATTCTTTGTGGTTTATTACAAACAGGTTCAATCCTTTGTTTCGATAAAATGATTGAAAAAGGTATTGATGCTGGATATGCTTCAAAATTAATTCAATACGGTTGGGAAACTATAACTGAAGGTCTTAAATATGGTGGAATTACCAACATGATGGATCGTTTGTCTAACCCAGCAAAAATTAAAGCTTTTGAACTTTCTGAAGAATTAAAAGATATCATGCGTCCATTATTCCAAAAACATATGGATGATATTATGGAAGGTCGTTTTTCTAGCGGTATGATGGAAGATTGGGCTAATGATGATAAAGATTTATTAGGATGGAGAGCAGCAACTGCTGAAACTGCTTTTGAAAAAACACCAGCTGGAAACGTTGAAATTTCAGAACAAGAATATTACGATAACGGGGTATTAATGGTAGCTATGGTAAGAGCAGGCGTGGAATTAGCGTTTGAAGCTATGACCGATTCTGGAATCATTGATGCATCTGCTTACTACGAATCGTTACACGAAACACCACTTATTGCAAACACTATTGCAAGACGTAAATTATACGAAATGAACTCGGTTATTTCTGATACAGCAGAGTACGGTTGTTATTTATTCGATCATGCTTGTAAACCTTTATTAGCAGATTTTATGAAGAAAATTGATACCGACGTAATTGGAAAAGCGTATGCTAAAGACAACGGTAAAGCGGTTGATAATGCTAAGTTAATTGCGGTAAACAAAGCCTTAAGAGAACATCCAGTTGAAAAAGTTGGGTCTTTTTTAAGAGCGTCTATGACAGCTATGAAGCCAATAGTTTAGTAATTAAAAATTTATTTAATGACCAAGGAAAATCAAACATATTTCCCTAGTCTTAAAGATATAAAAGTAGCTGCCGATACCATTAAAAAGG
Source organism: Mariniflexile jejuense (assembly GCF_042675665.1). Lineage (NCBI taxonomy): Bacteria > Pseudomonadati > Bacteroidota > Flavobacteriia > Flavobacteriales > Flavobacteriaceae > Mariniflexile > Mariniflexile jejuense. Next base: position 859,898 of record NZ_JBHTJI010000001.1, on the reverse strand, counting down.
TATCGGCAGTTACGCCTTTAAGCCCTAGCCTCAGATATTCTAATCAGTTCAATGCCAATATTCTTCTAAAGCGTGAAGACCTTCAGCAAGTACGTTCGTATAAAATTAGAGGTGCTTATAATAAAATAAGTTCACTTTCTGTAGAAGAATCTAAAAATGGCGTTGTTTGTGCTAGTGCAGGTAACCATGCTCAAGGTGTGGCATTGTCATGTAAACTTTTAAAAATTAAAGGCACAATTTATATGCCATCACCAACACCAAATCAAAAGGTAGAACAGGTAAAAATGTTTGGTGAAGATTATATTGATATTAAATTAGTTGGCGATACTTATGATGATGCATATCACGCATCTATGCTAGAATGTGAGGCATTTCAAAAAACGTTCATTCATCCGTTTGATGATAAAAAGGTTATTGAAGGTCAAGCAACTATTGGTTTAGAAATTTTAGAGCAAGCTACACAACCCATCGATTACGTGTTTATTGCTGTTGGTGGTGGTGGTTTAGCGGCGGGTTTGTCAACCGTTTTTAAAGAATTATCACCCAATACAAAAATTATAGGCATTGAGCCAGAAGGCGCACCATCAATGTCAGTTTCAATAGAAAATAACCAAAATACGGAGTTAGAAACCATCGAAAAATTTGTTGATGGTGCTGCTGTAAAACGTGTGGGCGATTTAACATTCAATATTTGTAAAACGAATTTACATGCCATGGTTAGTGTTCCTGAAGGTAAGGTGTGTGAAACTATTTTAGAACTTTATAACAAAGATGCTATTGTGGTAGAACCTGCAGGAGCGTTAAGTATTGCAGCATTAGATTTTTATGCTGAAGAAATAAAAGGGAAAAACGTAGTATGTGTTGTAAGTGGTAGCAATAATGATATTACACGTACTGCCGAAATTAAGGAACGTGCTTTATTATACGCCAACTTAAAACACTATTTTATAGTGTTGTTTCCACAACGCGCAGGAGCATTAAAAGAATTTGTTGTTGATATTTTAGGTCCAAATGATGATATTACCCATTTTCAATATACCAAGAAAACCAATCGTGAAAATGGTTCGGCAGTAGTTGGTATTCAATTAAAATCTGCAACCGATTTAGAGCCTTTAATTGCTAAAATGAAGCAACGTAATTTTTATGGCGATTACCTAAACAACAAACCAGAGTTGTTTCAGTTTTTGGTTTAAAATTTAATTTTTTAGTTTTTTTGTTCTCGAAAACGTTTGAGTTTTATGCATTTTGTTAATATGTATTTAATACGTTAAGAATACGATATTTATTGACATCTGATTGTTTTTAAAGTCTTTATCTATTGAAAATATAGGTATCTTAGCTATAGTTTTTAACTAATATGTATTAAAAATGAACACAACATTTTCAGAAATTCCAAACGAATATAAAATCACAAGTCTTCTACATCAAAAAACCTATTTGGTTGATGGCGAATTAAAAACTTGGAACGGAAAAACTACTGAAGTTTATTCAACAATATCTTCAACAGAAAACTATAAACCAACAGTTTTAGGAACCATTCCAGAGTTGGGTGAGCAGGAAGCAATAGAAGCTTTAAATTCCGCTTTAAACGCTTATGATAATGGTCAAGGGTTATGGCCTACAATGAAAGTAGCTGACAGAATTGCTTGCATGGAAACCTTTGTAAAGCAAATGAAAACCAAGCGCGAAGATGTTGTAAAACTACTTATGTGGGAAATAGGTAAAAATCTGCCAGATTCACAAAAAGAATTTGATAGAACTGTTGATTATATTTACGACACTATTGAAGCTTACAAACAAATTGATCGCGATTCAGCAAAATTTGAAAAAAATGAAGGCGTTTATGCACACATTCGTCGTGGTCCTATAGGTACGGTATTGTGTTTAGGGCCATATAATTATCCGCTTAATGAAACATTTACATTACTAATTCCAGCTTTAATAATGGGTAATACTGTTATTTTCAAGCCAGCAAAAATTGGCGTTTTATTAATTTCACCGTTATTAGAAGCTTTTCAAAATAGTTTTCCAAAAGGCGCGGTTAATATTATTTATGGTCGTGGTCGTGTATTGGCATCACCCATTATGGGTTCGGGGAAAATAGACGTATTGGCTTTAATAGGTAATAGTAAATCTGCAAATGCTTTACAATCAGAACATCCAAAAGGAAATAGGTTGCGTATGGTATTAGGTTTAGAAGCTAAAAACCCAGCAATTGTTTTACCAGATGCCGATTTAGATTTGACAGTTGATGAATGTATTGCAGGTACTTTGTCTTTTAACGGACAACGTTGTACGGCTTTAAAACTGGTTTATGTTCATGAGTCCATTGTAGATGAATTTAACAAACGTTTTACTGCAAAAGTTGATGCTCTTAAATTTGGAAATCCATGGGAAGCAGGTGTTAAATTAACACCATTACCAGAAATTGAAAAGCCTGCTTATATTCAAGAATTAATTGATGATGCAAAAGCTAAAGGAGCAAGTATATTAAATGCCAAAGGAGGTGATACTACTAAGAATTTTATTTTTCCAGCAGTTTTGTATCCTGTAAATAAAACCATGCGTGTTTTTGAAGAAGAACAATTTGGTCCTGTAGTTCCAGTTATTCCATTTTCAAATATTGAAGAACCACTTGATGATATGGCACAATCTAATTACGGGCAACAAGTAAGTTTGTTTGGTGGCGATATAAAAACCTTAGCACCGTTAATAGATACATTGGTGAATTTAGTTTGCAGAGTTAATTTAAACAGTTCTTGCCAACGTGGTCCAGATGTATATCCATTTACTGGTAGAAAAGATTCAGCTTTTAGCACTTTAAGTGTGCATGATGCATTGCGCTCATTTTCAATAAGAACCTTCGTAGCCTCTAAAGATAATGCGTATAATAATGCTATATTAAAGGAATTATTAGATAAAAAATCATCTAATTTTATAAGTACAGATTATATCTTGTAAAAAGTGTAAAAAAACAACAAATTTCATTGTGTATTTAGGTTTAAAATATGCAATGAAATTTGTTTAATATGAGATATTTATAAATAAATGAACATAAATAAGTAGATATTGATAATTTTTGTAAAAAAGTAATTGCTTTTATTACTTTGTATTAAATAAAATTATAGTTTTACACTATGAATACATTAAAAAATAAAATACGTCCTTCATCACCCGGTTTCCGCGCGAGCATTACTCGTCGCAGCTTCTAGTCTTTCTGTGAGCAATAACCAAAACGTAATTTAATTTTTTTTATAGTGTATAATATGTCATCCATAAAGTTTCAAAGTTTTTTCAGTTTAGTAATCAACACATATTTCATGTGTCGCATTTACCCGCGTCGCCCTTAGGGGTGTGTCTTTATTTTTCGAGCTAGGTGTATCCAGTTCAACATAAAAAAATTAACTTTAACTTTTAATACATTTTTAAAATTATAATGGAAATTGTAATTGCCGATAAATCACATTCAAAATACGCAGAAATTATTTGCGATACTATTGCAGAATCAGCAGCTGTTAGAGGAACTGGTATTGCAAGACGAACCCCAGAATATATTACCAAAAAGCTAGAAAACGGTAACGCAGTTATTGCTTTAGATGGCGATAAATTTGCAGGGTTTTGTTATATAGAACTTTGGGGGCATGGTAAATATGTTGCCAATTCAGGTTTAATTGTGCATCCAGATTACCGTGGTGTTGGATTAGCAAAAAAAATAAAGCATAAAGTATTTAAACATTCTAGAACTAAGTTTCCAGACGCAAAAGTATTTAGTATCACAACAGGATTAGCGGTTATGAAAATGAATACAGATTTGGGTTATAAACCTGTGCCGTTTTCAGAATTGACAGACGATCCAACATTTTGGGATGGCTGTCAAACTTGTAAAAACTATGATGTTTTAACACGTACTAACCGTAAAATGTGCTTATGTACAGGCATGTTATACGACCCTAAGGCTAAAAAATCTGAACCAATAAAAATTAAAGAAAAGGTTTTTGATAGATTAAAACACATCAAAGAAACCATGTTTTTAAAAAAAGATAAAAATTAAAAAATGAAAAAATTAGTAATAGCATATAGTGGCGGATTAGATACATCATATTGCGCAGTTAGTTTATCAAAAAAGTTTGAAGTTCATGCCGTAAGTGTAAACACAGGTGGATTTACAAAAACAGAAATAGAACACATTGAATCAAACGCCTATAAAATGGGTGTTACAACTTATAAAAACATTGATGCTGTTGCCACTTTTTACCAAAAAGTAGTGAAGTATTTAATTTTTGGTAATGTATTGAAAAACAACACCTATCCATTGTCAGTAAGTGCAGAGCGTATCATTCAAGCTATTGAAATTGTGGAATACGCAAAAAGTATTGGTGCAGAATATATTGCACATGGTAGTACAGGAGCAGGAAACGACCAAGTGCGTTTCGATATGATTTTTCAAACATTGGCACCAGAAATTCAAATCATTACCCCAATTAGAGATGAAAAATTAACCAGACAACAAGAAATCGACTATTTAAAAGAAAATGGTATCGATATGTCTTGGGAAAAAGCAAAATACTCGGTTAACAAAGGACTTTGGGGAACCAGCGTTGGTGGTTCAGAAACCTTAACGTCTGATAAACCATTGCCAGACAACGCTTATCCATCGCAGTTAAAACATGCTGAAGATGAAAAAGTAAAATTAACTTTTGAAAAGGGCGAATTAGTTGCTGTAAACGGTATTGAAAACGATCCTGAAATTAATATAGAAACTTTAAACAATCTTGCAAAAACCTATGCTATTGGTCGCGATATTCACGTGGGAGATACCATAGTAGGTATAAAAGGACGTGTTGGTTTTGAAGCGCCAGCAGCTTTAATTACCATAAAAGCGCATCATTTATTAGAAAAACACACGCTTACCAAATGGCAATTGCAGCATAAAGAATATTTAGCGAGTTTCTATGGCATGCATTTACATGAAGGTCAGTATTTAGATCCAGTAATGCGAAACATTGAAGCCTTTTTACAAAGCAGTCAAGAGGTTGTAAGTGGTGACGTTACAGTAACTTTAAGACCATACCATTTCACTTTAGATGGTATTACTTCTGAACACGATTTAATGAGTGCGAAATTTGGAAGTTACGGTGAAGAAAACAAAGGTTGGACAGCCGATGAAGCCAAAGGATTTATTAAAATCTTCGGAAATCAAAATAAAATTTATCATCAAGTTAATTCTTAATTTGATTTGAAATCTTCAAGGTTTCAAAGTAAAAAGATTAAAATGAAAAATATCAAAGTAGGTATTATTGGAGGCGCAGGTTATACAGCGGGCGAGTTAATTAGATTGTTAATTAACCACCCTAACGCTGAGCTTGATTTTGTATACAGCACTTCCAATGCAGGCAATAAGATTAGCAACATCCACCAAGATTTAATGGGGGATTTAGATATGAAATTCACAGATACTGTCAACCCAAATGTTGATGTGTTATTTTTATGTTTAGGTCATGGAAATTCAGTGAAGTTTTTATCGGCTAATACGTTTTCAGCTACCACTAAAATTATCGATTTAGGAAACGATTTCCGACTTGAAAAAGACAAAGTTTTTAATGGGAAAACCTTTGTATATGGCTTGCCTGAATTACAAAGAGATGCTATTAAAAAAGCAGATTATATAGCAAATCCAGGTTGTTTTGCTACTGCTATTCAATTGGCTTTGTTGCCATTGGCGGAAAAAGGATTGCTTACAAACGATGTGCATATTAATGCGGTTACGGGCGCTACTGGTGCTGGAACCTCATTGTCTGAAACCTCACATTTTCCTTGGAGAGATAATAACTTTTCATATTACAAGCCGTTTACGCATCAGCATTTAGGTGAAATTAATCAGTCGGTTAAACAATTACAGAATGGTTTTACTTCTGAAATTTTGTTTATGCCAAACCGAGGTAATTTTTCCAGAGGTATTTTTGCAACAGTATATACCAATTTTGAAGGTACTTTAGAAGAAGCAAAAGCCATGTTTGAAGCGTTTTATAAAGATGCCAAATTCACATTTGTTTCTGATGAGGTGTTACATTTAAAACAAGTAGTAAACACCAATAAGTGTTTAATTCATTTACATAAACACAACAACAAATTATTAGTAACAAGTATTATTGATAATTTATTAAAAGGAGCTTCAGGTCAAGCCATACAGAATATGAATTTGATGTTTGGTTTGGAAGAAACAACAGGTTTGCAATTAAAAGCGACTTATTTTTAATCCAAGAACAAGCAACCAATAACAAATAACCAAAAATGAAAATAGCCATTATAGGAACTGGAAATTTAGGAAGTTCTATTGCGAAAGGACTTATCAATAATAAGTCGTTTACATCGTTGTATTTAGCTGATAAAAACACCGCGAATGTTGAAGTTTATAAAACCGAAGATTACGTGACCGTGACAAACGATAACGTATTGGCGGTAGAAAATAGCGACATGGTTATTTTTGCATTGCAACCAAAACATATTAATGCTGTTTTGGAAAGTGTAGTTTCCAAAATTACGGAAAAACATATTATTATTTCGGTGGCTGCTGGTGTTGAAATTCCTAGAATTGAAGGTATTATTGGGAAGGATAAAAATATTATTCGTGTAATGCCAAACACTGCGATTTCTATTGGGAAATCCATGACCTGTATTGCTGCTAATGAAAAAGCGCAAGATAAGGTTGGTTTAGCTCAAGAGGTGTTTAACCAATTAGGAACTACATTGGTTATTCCTGAAGATTTAATTCAAGCAGCAACAGTAATTTGTGCCAGTGGTATAGCGTTTTGGATGCGCCTTGTGCGTGCTACAACACAAGGAGCTATTCAGTTAGGTTTTGAAGCCCACGAAGCACATCAATTGGCTACACAAACGTGTTATGGTGCTGCGAGTTTATTGTTGGAATCTGGTAGACATCCAGAACAGGAAATAGACCGCGTAACAACACCAAGTGGTTGTACTATTGAAGGGTTAAATGCTATGGAACATCAAGGTTTAAGCTCTGCTTTGATACAAGGTATTGTGGCTTCTTTCGAGAAAATTAATCAAATTAAAAAGAATTAAAATGCCATTATTTGACGTTTATCCATTATATAATGTAACACCAGTTTCGGGTAAAGACATGCATGTCTACGACCAAAATTGTGTTGAATATTTAGACCTTTACGGAGGTCATGCCGTAATATCAATTGGGCATTCACACCCAAAATATGTTGAGGCTGTTAGTAAGCAAGTTTCAACTTTAGGGTTCTATTCGAACGCGATTCAAAATCCGTTGCAAGTTGAACTTGCCAATAAAATTGAAGTCCTTTCTAGTTGTAAAGGGTATGAATTATTTTTGTGTAATTCTGGAGCAGAAGCTAATGAGAATGCTTTAAAATTAGCGTCGTTTAAAACAGGAAAATCGCGTGTTATTGCGTTTAACAATGGGTTTCACGGGCGTACATCGGCGGCGGTAGCAGCAACCGATAATAAAAACATTGTCGCACCTATTAATGCACAGCAGCAGGTTACTTTTTTGGCTCTGAATGATATTGAAGGTGTTAAAAGAGAATTGGAAAAAGGCGATGTTTGTGCGGTGATTGTAGAATTTATTCAAGGCGTTGGTGGTTTGGATCAGGGAACAGCCGAATTTTTCGAGCAAGTTGATAAACTTTGTAAAGCAAACAATACCTATTTTATTGCTGACGAGGTACAATCGGGTTACGGACGTTCGGGTAAATTCTTTGCGTTTCAGTATTACAACGTAACACCTGAAGTTATTTCAATAGCCAAAGGTATGGGGAATGGTTTCCCAATTGGAGGGATTTTAATTCATCCGGATATTGAAGCAAAACATGGTATGCTAGGTACCACGTTTGGTGGTAATCATTTGGCTTGTGCTGCAGGTTTAGCGGTTTTAAATACGATTGAAGATGAAAACCTAATTGCCAATGTTAACGATATTTCAGGCTATTTTATTTCTGTAGCTAAAACCATTCCGCAGATTAAAAATATCAAAGGAAAAGGCTTGATGATTGGTTTAGAATTCGACTTTGAAGTTGGAGAACTAAGAAAAAAGCTTATTTACGAACATCGTATATTTACAGGTGGTGCTTCAAACAAAAAATTAATTAGAATTTTACCACCATTAACTATTAAAAAAGAACATGTGGATCAATTTTTTGAAGCTTTAAAAAAAGCTTTAAAATAAGCTTTAAAATAAGCATGTAGAGTAAAAACTCTGAAACTTAAAGGTCAGAAACTCTGAAAAAACTTTAAAGTTCAGAAACAAAAAACAAAAAATGAATACTTTATTAAACATAGAAACAAGAAACGCTGTATTACTTAAAATGGCTGAACTTTTGGAACAAGAAAGAGCTGCTATTATTAAGATTAATAAAGCCGATTTAGATGCTTATGATGGCGATGATATTTCTATGTACGATCGTTTAAAAGTAGACGATTCCAAAGTAGATGAAATGATTAAAGCAGCAAAACATTTGGCGTCGCAAGACGATCCTGTTGGTGTAGAACGTTTCAGCTTTAAACACGATAACGGGATGCAGGTTTATAATAAAACAGCATCATTTGGAACGATTTTGATTATTTATGAATCACGTCCAGATGTTACTGTGGAGGCTGCAGGAATTGCTTTTAAATCAGGAAATAAAATTTTATTAAAAGGCGGAAAAGAATCTTTAAAATCGAATTTAAAGATTGTTGAATTGTGGCATCAAGCTTTAAAAAGTCAAGGAGCTTCAACCGATTGGGTTGAATATTTACAATTCAACAGAACCGAAACCCAAGCGTTTTTAGAAAAACCAACACAAAAACTCGATTTAATTGTGCCTCGTGGTGGCGAACGTTTAATAGCCTTTGTAAAAGAACATGCATCTTGTCCAGTAATCATTAGTGGACGTGGTAATAATTTCGTGTATGTTCATAAGGAAGCCGATTTAGACCTTGCTTTAAAAGTCATCATCAATGCGAAAACAGCTAAAATTTCAGCATGTAACGCATTGGATAAAGTACTGATTGATAAAAACCTTCCTAATAAAGAAGCATTTATAAAAAACTTGATTTCAAAATTAAAGGAATTCAAAGTGCAGATTTTAGGAGATGAAGCCATTTCAAAATTTGAAGGTGTTGAAGCTATTCAGTCAGAGGATATTTGGTATCAGGAGTTTCTAGATTATAAAATTGCGATTGCTGAGATAGATTCAAATGAAGACACTATCGCTATGATCAATAAGTATTCTGGAGGTCATTCGTCATCTATCATTACAACAAATAATGAGATTGCTAAAGTGTTTATGGAAAACGTAGATACAGCAGCAGTTTATCACAACGCTTCTACGCGTTTTACCGATGGTAGTCAAATGGGATTAGGAGGCGAATTAGCTATAAGTACCGATAAATTACATCAACGCGGGCCAATTGGTTTGCAACATTTAGTGACTAATAAATGGTATGTTCATGGCAATGGACAAATAAGATAAGCCATAATGGGCATTTAAAAATAAGAGAACGCCTGTAGTAGCAATAAAGTACAATTAAGGAGCGAAGGTTTAAATAGATGAAGAAAAAACGCATATTACTAAAAGTTGGTTCTAACACACTTACCAAAGAAACCGATAATATTTCTTGGGGTAAAATTGAAGATTTGGCAAATCAAATGGCAAAACTTCAAGATACTTGCGAGTTTATTATTGTAAGTTCTGGTGCTATTGCGGCAGCAAAACAGTTTGTAAAACTAGAAAGTAAAGGCAAAGAAATTAGGGTAAAACAAGCTTTAGCTTCTATTGGTCAGCCACATCTAATTCGTGTTTATCAAGATATTTTTAGAGAATGTGGTTTGTTTACATCACAATGTTTGCTGTCTTATTCCGATTTTGAAAAAGAGCAAAGCAGAACAAATATTGTAAATACTATAAACGTTTTGGTTGAAAACAATTTCATTCCAATTATTAATGAAAATGACACCGTTGCAACAGATGAAATAAAGTTTGGTGATAATGATAAATTAGGAGCATTAACAGCGTCTCTTTTGAAAGCCGATTTATTCATTATTGCAACAAACACAAATGGTATTTACACCAAAGAATCAATGGAAAATGGCACGCCAAAAACCATTGATTTAGTAGAAGATTTTGAAGAATTAGCAAAACAGGTGGTTAATTCAAAATCATCACACGGTAGTGGCGGTATGCAATCTAAAATTGAAGCGGCTTCAGTAACTAAAAAAGCAAATATAGAAACATGGATTGTAAACGGATTGGAAGACAATTTCATATTGAACGCCTTTGAAAACAAAATTCCGTTTACCAAAATAAAATAAGTTTACCTGCAAGGTTTTAAAATTAAACAGAATGAAACATTACACTTCCATAAATGATATAGAAAATATCCAGTCTTGGATTCAGGAAGCCAAAGCATTAAAAAGAAATCCACTTAATTATAAAGACTTAGGGAAAAACAAAACCTTGGGTTTGTTGTTCTTTAACTCAAGTTTACGTACACGTTTAAGCACGCAAAAAGCTGCTTTAAATTTAGGAATGGATCCTATTGTAATGAATGTTTCTGGTGATGCTTGGGGTATTGAATTTGGCGATGGCACCATTATGAACGGTAATACGGCAGAACACATTAAAGAAGCTGCAGCTGTTGTGTCGCAGTATTGCGATATTATTGCAGTAAGAGCATTTCCAACTTTAACAGATAAAGAAAAAGACGAAAGCGAGCATGTGTTAAAGTCGTTTGTAAAATACGCATCAGTACCTATTGTAAACATGGAAAGTGCTACTGGACATCCGCTTCAAGCCTTAACCGATGCGATTACCATTTCAGAAAACGCTAAGAAAGAAAGACCCAAAGTAGTTTTAAGTTGGGCACCACATATTAAAGCATTGCCACATGCTGTTGCGAACAGTTTTGTACAGGCTATGCAAAAAATGGATGTAGATTTTGTAGTAACACATCCTGAAGGGTATAATTTAAACCCAGATATTATTGGTAATTCAACCGTTAATTACAATCAAGAAGAGGCGTTTAAAGATGCCGATTTTGTATATGTAAAGAACTGGAGCAATTATAACGATTATGGTAAAGTATTAAACACAGATCCCAATTGGATGATTACCAAAGAAAAATTAGGCAATGCCAAATTCATGCATTGTTTACCAGTAAGGCGTAATTTAATTGTTGAAGATGCCGTTTTGGATGGTGAAAATTCTTTGGTAATTGAACAAGCCAATAACAGAACTTACGCAGCACAATTGGTATTGAAAAAAATATTGGAAGATTTAAAATAATTAAGAGGTCATTGCGAGGAACGAAGCAATCTGTTTGTTTTTAGTTCGTTGTTTGATATTTAATAAAATATAAATGGAAAAACTATCCATAGTAAAAATAGGAGGAAATATCATTGAAGACGATGCGTCTTTAAGTGCATTTTTAAAGTTGTTTGCTAATTTAGAAGGAAAGAAAATTTTAGTTCACGGCGGCGGAAAACGTGCTACGGCAATTGCGGCAAAATTGGGCATTGAATCTAAAATGGTAAATGGCAGACGTATTACCGATGCAGAAACTTTAGAAGTGATTACTATGGTTTATGGTGGTTTAGTAAACAAAAACATCGTAGCGCAATTACAGTCACTAAACATAGATGCCATTGGTTTAACAGGCACCGATATCAATAGCATTTCATCAGAAAAAAGACCTGTAAAAGAGGTTGATTTTGGTTTTGTTGGCGATGTAAAAAAAGTGGCTCACAAGTCTATCGATAAATTAATTCAAGCCGATTTTACCCCAGTGTTTTGTGCTATTACCCACGATGGTAACGGACAATTATTAAACACCAATGCCGATACCATCACGTCTCAATTAGCAGTTGGTATGAGTAATTTATATGAAACATCTATTTATTATTGTTTTGAATTAGATGGTGTTTTAAAAGATATTAGAGATAAAAATTCGGTAATAAAACACATCGATTCTGGCTTGTATAAAGAATTACTGGCACAAGGCATCATTGCAGATGGCATGCTTCCTAAGTTGGAAAATTGTTTCGATGCTTTAAATAATGGTGTAAAAACCATTAATATGGGAAACACCAATATGTTAACCCAAGAAAATGATAATTTTACAAAAATAACGTTATAATATGGCAATACAAGAATTAACAAACGATGCAATTGCACTATTAAAACAATTAATAGAAACGCCATCTTTTTCATCGGAAGAAGACAAAACCGCATCGCATATTGAAGCTTGGTTTAAGCGATATGATATAGATTATAAACGAAACCAAAATAATGTTTGGGCGGTTAATAAATATTTCGATGCCAGCAAACCTAATATGTTATTAAATTCGCACCACGATACCGTAAAACCAAATTCAGCATATACCAAAGACCCATTTAAAGCCATATTAGAAGATGGAAAGCTTTATGGTTTGGGCAGTAACGATGCAGGAGGTTGTTTGGTGTCGCTAATAGCAACATTTACCCATTTTTACAATCATAAAGATTTAAAATATAATTTGATTTTAGTCGCTTCCGCGGAAGAAGAAAGCAGCGGTCCAAACGGGTTAAATAGCATGCTGAAAATCATTCCTAAGATAGATGTGGCTATAGTAGGCGAACCAACCCAAATGAATTTAGCCGTTGCCGAAAAAGGCTTGGTTGTTTTTGATGCGAAAGTAAAAGGAACGGCAAGTCATGCAGCACATCCAAACGATGACAATCCCATTTATAAATTAATTGAAACCTTACAATGGTTTAAAGATGTTAAGTTTGAAAAAACATCGGAAGCTTTGGGCGATGTGAAATTAACGGTCACACAAATAAATGCCGGTAAACAACATAACGTAGTGCCAGCAGATGTAGAATTGGTGATAGATGTGCGGGTAAACGATAAATATACAAACGCTGAAATAGCAGATTTTTTACAAAAAAACGCACCATGCGATAGTATTGTGCCTCGTAGTTTGCATTTAAATTCATCATCTATCCCATTAGAACACGATTTAATTAAAGCAGGAATTGCTATGGGAAGAACAACGTATGGTTCACCAACATTATCAGATCAAGCTTGGTTATCATGTAAATCCTTAAAATTAGGACCTGGTGATAGTCCGCGTTCACATTCAGCCGATGAATTTATTTATTTGCATGAAATTGAAGAAGGCATACAAATTTATGTTGAATTATTGAATCGGGTAATTGTATAAATGTTTGTTGTTGAGTTGTTTGTCGTTGAGTCGACGTAATAACTCAACAATTTAGGATAAAAGAAATAAAATTTTTGAATAATCTAATTATATAAACGTTTGTTGTTGAGTTGTTTGTCGGTCGTATGGTCGACTCAACAACTCAACAACAAACGACTAAACATCAAGAAATGAAACTCTGGGACAAAGGTATATCAATCGATAAAAAAATAGAACAATTTACTGTTGGAAACGACCGCGAAATTGATGTTCATATAGCAAAGTACGATGTTATTGCATCACGCGCACATGCTAAAATGCTTCAAAAAATAGGTATTCTTAACACCAATGAGTTAATTGAACTTTTAGGTGGTTTAAAAAAAATAGAGACTCAAATAGAAAACGGCACCTTTGTTATTGATGAACAATTTGAAGATGTACATTCTAAAATTGAGTTCGAATTAACAAAATCGTTGGGCGAAGTTGGTAAAAAAATCCATACGGCACGTTCTAGAAACGACCAAGTTTTAGTGGCATTACAATTATATTACAAAGAAAATCTAGGCATTGTAAAAGAAAAAACCAAAATACTATTTGAAACTCTTTTAGGCTTAGCAGAAATGCATAAAGATAAAGTATTACCGGGTTACACGCACTTGCAAGTGGCCATGCCATCATCATTCGGGTTATGGTTTTCGGCATATGCAGAGGTTTTGGTTGATGATGTATATTTACTAGATGCCGCTTTAAGAACCGTAGACCAAAATCCGTTAGGTTCTGCTGCAGGTTATGGCAGTTCGTTTCCTATTGACAGAGAAATGACTTCTAAAGAAATGAATTTTTCAACACTAAAATACAACGTGGTGGCGGCTCAAATGAGCAGAGGAAAAAGTGAACGCACCATTGCCGCTAGTTTAGGGAGTTTATGTAACACCATGAGTCGTTTTGCTATGGATGTGTGCTTGTATATGAGTCAGAATTTTGGTTTTATTTCCTTTCCAGATGAATTAACCACGGGAAGTAGCATCATGCCACATAAAAAAAATCCAGATGTTTTTGAGTTGATTCGTGGTAAATGTAATAAGATACAAGCACTTCAAACAGAAATGCTTTTAATCACCAATAACTTACCTAGTGGTTACCATCGTGATTTTCAGTTATTAAAAGAAAATATGATTGCTGCTTTTGAAGATGTAAAAGATATTTTAGATATTTTCAATTTCTCTATAAAACAAGCCATTGTTAAAGATGTTGATATACATAACGATTTGTATAAATACCTTTTTACAGTAGATAATATCAACACGCTTGTTGTTGAGGGACAAAGTTTTAGAGAAGCCTATCAAAAAATTGGTGGTCAAGTTCAAGACGGTACTTACAAACCTGATACTTCTAAAAAACACACGCACGTTGGCAGTATTCATAATTTGTGTTTGGATAAGATTCGTAACAAGTTTTATATGAAATAATTTGCTTAGATTTGTAAAATAAATCAACTTAAATAGTTTAATTGGAATAAAATAATAGCAAGAAAAATTGCACTTTTTACCCAAAAAACAGTTGGGTTATTTAATATTGCTCTTTTATAAATTTAATTTAAACAAATGAAAAAAATTTTATTCTTATGTTCTACTATGATAATGTTGAACAGTTGTGCATCAATTCTTAATGGGAAATTTCAAAAAAAAGTTAGTATACAAACTAAAAATGCTAATTCTGTAGTTTATGTAAATGATGTAAGACAAGGTGTTGGGAAAAATGTAAAATCTAAGTTAGCAAGAGATCGTAATGTAAAACAAATAAGGATAGAAACAGAAGGTTATAAAGATTTGTACCTAATACATTATCAAAATCAAAAGTCACCATTATACATATTATCATGGGTGCCTTTTGGGGTTTTATTTTATCCCCCATTTTTAGATTCTGGAGCTAAAAGTTTTGATTACAAAAAAGATGTCTCAGTTGACGAAAAACTAATCCCTATCTCAGTTAAAACTGAAGATCAAAAATATCTTTTTGTAAAAAATACTGAGTTTAATTTAGATGAAAATGCATTAAAAATTAGAAGGATTAGACATCGTTCTCTTAAAAAAGAAAACACAAAAAAATTTAAGGATATTGACTCCAATGTAGAAAAAATTGAATTTAACAACTCTATATTTACGTCGTCTTTGAATGATATTTTAGTAAAGTATAAATATACCGATTCTACTAAGACTATTTTTAAGAGCAAAACAAATTCAGCATATATAAGTGCTAAAATAAATGAATTGGATATTCAATTTGTTTATCAAAAAGCTTCAAAACGATACATGAGATTTTTACAAGCTGAAGTAAACGTTATATGGGATTTGCAAGATATATACGGACAGAGTATTTTTAATGAAGCTTCACGAAATACCTCTGGACAGTTTTCTATAGATTATAATAAAGAATCAACCTCACTTTTGGCGGTAGAAGACGCGATTACTTCCTCTTTTCTAAATTTTATCAACAATGAAAAAGTAAAAGAATATTTAGAAAAAGGGAATATGGATGAGCAAGAAAAATTACCTTACATTACACTTTCCAAAGGAAAATCAATTAATGATATTGACTCAGCATTAGATGGTACCGTTACAATAAAAGTAAGCAACGGTCATGGAAGCGGATTCAAGATAAGTGGAGATGGCTATATTGTAACTAATTTTCATGTTGTAGCTAATTCCAAAGAAGATATTTCTGTTATTACAAAAGATAATAAAGAATACAAGGCTAAATTAATAAGACAGAGTGAAAATTTAGATTTAGCATTGTTAAAAATAGATGCAACTTTTGAAAGTCATTTTACTTTGCCTACAACAAAAAAATATAAAACAGGAGAAGATATTTTTATTATAGGAACTCCGACAACAATTGAATTAGGGCAGACTTTAAGTAAGGGTATTATTTCTGGTGATAGAGAAAAAGATGGTGTTAAGTTAATTCAAACTGATGCAGGAATTAATGGAGGAAATAGTGGAGGACCGATGATTAGTAAACAAGGAGAACTATTAGGAGTTATAAACGCTAAATTATCCGGTATTGGTATAGAAGGATTAGGATTTGCTATTCCAGCTGAATTAATAAGCAGTGGTTTATTTGTTAATTAAAATTAATACATAAAATTTAAAAGATAAAATAATCTTAAACTTAAAGTTAAGGTTAATTTAAAAAAAAGAGCTCGATTAGTTTATCGAGTTTTTTTTTTAAGTTTAATTTTTTTGTCATGATATTAAATTATATATTATTTGTTAATATAGCTTGCAAGAAACTAAACCTAGTTTTTTTATAGGTTGGTAACGCCCAAATAAACTGCATTAAAAAAGCGCACTATAAATAATGCGCTTTTAAGGACGGTTCCAAAAATTTTAATTTTCGGTGACTAACTCAAATAATCAAATGATTGTGGATTGCCCTAGATGTATATTGGTAAAGTTTAAGTTGGTTTCATCTGGATTGTTTATAAAATCTTCAATGAAATCGCCAACTTTCGTGGTGGTAATGTTATCGTACTTAGTGTTTAAGTCGGGTGTTGTTATGTGTAACTTTAACGATTTATCTACACCTTCGCGTACTAATGCTGCTTCATCATCTAGCCCAAAATGTTCTAATAACATAGCGGCTGCTAAAATGGAAGCTATGGGGTTTGCAATGCCTTTGTTTGCTGCTTTTGAATAAGCACCGTGTATTGGCTCGAACATGCAATGATTATCGCCAATGGATGATGATGCTAGCAAACCTATAGAACCAACAATAACGCTGGCTTCTTCTGATAGGATATCACCAAACATGTTTTCTGTTAAAATTACATCAAACTGTCTTGGGTTTACTATCAATTCCATGGCAGCATTATCCATATACATGAAATTTAAATTCACGTTTGGATATTGTGGTGCCAATTCTTGAACTACTCTGCGCCATAACCTTGAACTTTCTAAAGCGTTGGCTTTATCAACCAACGTTAATTTACGTTTTCTTGATTGTGCTGCTTTAAACGCTAAATGCGCTATGCGTTCTATTTCAAAGCGTGTATATTCGCAAATATCTGATGCTGTGTTACCATCATCACTTAATTTTTTTTCACCAAAATAAATACCTCCAGTAAGTTCGCGGTAAATAAGAATATTAGTGTTTGCAATTTGTTTTTTCTTTAATGATGATTTGTTTAATAAATCATCATAAGCAATTACGGGTCTTATGTTTGTATATAAACCTAACGATTTACGTAAACGTAAAAGCCCTTGCTCTGGTCTTATTTTAGCATATGGGTCTAAATCGAAAGCAGCATTTCCAATGGCGCCAAAAAGAATAGCGTCTGCATTTTCGCAAATGTTTACAGTTTCTTCTGGTAGAGGATTGCCAGTTTTTTCAATAGCACTTGCGCCAACTAAGGCATTTTGAAATGTAAATACATGGTTAAACTCCATAGCTATAGCTTTCAATACCTTAACGGCTTGTGCTATAACTTCAGGACCTATGCCATCGCCTGGTAAAACGGCTATATTTAGCTTCATGTTATGCTGAAATAATTTCTTTGTATAATCTACTATTTTCTATGATGGTGTGAATGTCATCATCATTAACTTCTTTCTTTTTATCGGCAAAATCTAAGAAATTCACATAGATTTCATCTAATTGAAGCTTTGTTAGTGCATATCCTACATTTTTAGCTCTATAAGCTAAGGCTGCACGCCCGCTTCTTGCTGTTAAAACAATGGCAGATTCGGTTACACCAACATCTTTAGGGTCTATAATTTCGTATGTTTCACGATTTTTAATGACACCATCTTGATGAATACCCGAGCTATGCGCAAATGCATTCGCACCTACAATGGCTTTGTTTGGTTGTGTATAAATACCCATACTGTCTGATACTAATTGGCTTAAACCATAAAGCATTTCAGTTTTAATATTGGTATCTAAATTTAAATATGGGTGTTGTTTTAAAATCATTACCACTTCTTCCAAAGCGGTATTTCCAGCGCGTTCGCCTATACCGTTAATAGTACATTCAATTTGGCGTGCGCCATTAATAACACCTTCAATAGAATTTGCTGTTGCTAAACCTAAATCGTTGTGGCAGTGGCATGATAAAATTGCTTTTTCAATACCTTTTACGTTTTCTTTTAGGTATTTAATTTTTGCACCATATTCGTGTGGTAAGCAGTAGCCTGTAGTATCTGGAATGTTTAAAACAGTTGCTCCAGCTTTAATTACAGCTTCGCAAACGCGTGCTAAATATTCATTATCAGTTCTACCTGCATCTTCGGCGTAAAATTCTACATCTTCAACAAAAGATTTTGCGTAACTTACAGCGTGAAAAGCACGGTCAATAATGGCATCTCTATTGGAGTTGAATTTGAATTTTATATGAGAATCGGAAGTTCCAATTCCAGTATGAATTCGTGGTGTTTTTGCGTATTTTAATGCTTCGGCAGCTACTTTTATATCATTTTCAACAGAGCGTGTTAAACCACAAACTGTTGCATTTTTTACAATTTTAGAAATAGCTTCAACCGATTTGAAATCGCCAGGACTAGATACAGGAAAACCAGCTTCAATAATATCAACACCTAAAAAATCTAGCTGTTCAGCTATGATAATTTTTTGTTCGGTATTTAATTTGCAACCAGGTACCTGTTCGCCATCGCGAAGCGTTGTGTCAAAAATTTGTACGTTCGTATTAGACATTTAATAAAATAAATTTTTCTTTTGTATTACGAATTTATATTTTGGTTTGCTTAAATGATAATGCAACTCACTTTTTTTACGATGTTTAACTCGTATATAATTTAATTAAATAACTGAAAACTAGTAGATTAATACTGTTTTTGTAACTATGACAAAAGAGCAAAAAGATAATTTGTTTGTACTGGTGAAATCCCTTTCTAAGTCTGAAAAGCGCCAATTTAAACTTTATGTAGGTAGATTAGGGGTTAATGAAGATTCCAAATTTTTAACCTTATTTAATATTCTTGAAAAGCTATCGGTTTACGATGAAACCACTATTCTTAAAAAAGGTATTGTAAAAAAAGAGCAGCTATCAAATTTAAAGGCACATTTATACAAACAGATATTAATTAGTTTACGTTTAAACCCATCACATCAAAATATTAGAATTCAAATTCGAGAACAACTCGATTTTGCAACTATTTTATATCACAAGGGTTTGTATAAACAGAGTTTAAAAATTTTAGACAAAGCAAAAAATTTAGCTATTGCCAATGAAGAAAAAAATGTGGCTTATGAAATTGTTGAACTTGAAAAAATAATTGAATCGCAATATATAACTAGAAGTTTGGGCGATAGAGCCGATGAACTTTCCATTCAAGCAAAAGAGTTAAGTCAACAAAACGTATTGGCAAGTAAACTTTCTAATTTATCGCTTCAATTGTACGGGTTATTTTTAAAAACGGGTTACGTTAAAAACAGTAAAGAAAGTATTCGCGTTATAAAATATTTCAATGCCCGACTTCCAAAATATGATATTAACACCTTAGGTTTTCGTGAAAAATTATGGCTTTACAAAGCTTATTTATGGTATAGTTTTTTAACAGTAGATTTTTTATCGTGCTACAAATATGCCACTAAATGGGTTGATTTATTTTATGAAAACAAAGATCAAATTATTTTAAACCCTGTTTTCTTTTTAAGAGGAAATCATTATTTATTAGAAGCACTTTTCTATTTAAGACATTATGAAAAGTTTAAAGAATCGTTAGTGAGATTGGAAAAAGTAACCAAAGAAAAATGGTTTCCAATTGATGATAATATTGATGGATTAACATTTTTATACATCTACAATAATAAATTCAATTTACACTTTATAGAAGGAAGTTTTAAAGAAGGTTTACCTTTGATTGATGAAGTTTTAGAGCGATTAAAAGATTATAACGACCGAATAGATGAGCACCACATTATGGTATTTTATTATAAAATAGCCAGTATGTATTTTGGTGCAGGCGAAAATAAAAAGTGTATTCAATACCTAGAAAAAATTATAAATAACAAATCGTTACAAATGCGTGAAGATTTGTTGTGTTTTGCCAGAATTTTAAATTTGGTAGCACATTACGAAGCAGGAATGGATTACAATTTAGATATTTTAATTAGAAGCACTTATAAGTTTTTAATCAAAATGGAAGATCTATACGATGTACAAAAAGAGTTTATCAAATTTTTAAGAGGTTTGGGTGATATTTACCCTAATGAAGTAAGAAATGAATTCATCAAATTGCATAAAAAATTGAAGGAGTTTGAGCATGACCCTTACCAAAGTCGTGCCTTTTTATATTTGGATATTATTTCGTGGTTAGAATCTAAAATTCAAAACAGACCAATCGCTTTGGTTATTCAAAACAAGTTTTATGATATGCGATTTAATAAGTAGAAATACCTAAAAGATTTACAGTAAGCCAAATTTTTTATAAAATTCTTTATGAAAAATTTGGTTTTTAACTTTTTCTAACTGAATATTTGCACTCACAAAGTTCAAACACTTACTGAAATGTTATCAAGAAAGGTGGAGGGATTAGACCCATTGAAGCCTTAGCAACCTCCCGAACTTATCGGGGAAGGTGCTAAATTCTACTTAGTTTTCAATTCATTTATTGAAAATTGGATAGATAACCAAAACGAAATTACATAAGTAATTTTAACTATTCTTTTTAACATTTTTCTATTAAGTACATCAATTTTGATGCATTTGGCTTTTGTTTTAATCATTTATTAACTCAAAAAAAATTAGAAAAATGAGCACACTAAAATTAGCAACAAGCGCATTACACGCAGGGCACGACACCACTGCAACTGGAGGAACACGAGCAGTTCCAATTTACCAAACATCGTCGTATGTTTTTAATAATTCAGATCATGCAGCAAACCTGTTTTCATTAAAAGAACTGGGTTTTATTTACACCAGACTTAACAATCCAACCAACCAAATTTTACAAGAGCGTTTAGCAGCTGTAGAAGGTGGTATTGGCGCAGTGGTTTTTGCTTCGGGAACATCGGCAATTTCAACAGGATTATTAACTTTATTAAAAGCAGGCGACCATATTGTAGCATCAGCCAGTTTATACGGTGGTACTTATAATTTATTGAAAGTAACATTGCCTCGTTTGGGCATCACAACCACATTTGTAGATGCCGATAATCCAGATAATTTCGCTTCAGCCGTTAAAGAAAACACTCGTGCTTTCTTTGTGGAATCTTTAGGAAACCCTAAATTGGATGTTCTAGATTTAAAATCAATTTCTGTGCATGCTAAAGCAGCAGGCGTACCATTCATTGTAGATAATACTGTAGCAACACCAGCTTTATTAAACCCTATTGAGCATGGCGCAAACATCGTTATACATTCCTTAACAAAATATATAGGCGGACAAGGAACATCGTTAGGTGGAGCCATCATTGATGCTGGTACGTTCGATTGGGCTAACGGGAAATTCCCAGAATTCACCCAGCCTTCAGCAGGATACCACGGTTTGGTTTATCACGAAGCTTTAGGTGCAGCAGCTTATACATTTAAATTAATTTTAGAAGGATTAAGAGATTTTGGAGGTGCTTTAAGTCCGTTTAACGCCTTCCAAATCATTCAAGGTTTAGAAACTTTACCAGTAAGAATTAAGCAACACAGCCAAAATGCTTTAGAACTTGCAAACTGGTTAGAAGAGCAAGATGAAGTGGCTTGGGTAAACTATCCTGGTTTGGCCTCTAGTAAATATAAAGATTTAGCAGATACATATTTACCAAAAGGACAAAGCGGCATCATTACCTTTGGGGCAAAAGGTGGATTTGATGCAGCTAAAACCATAGCAGATAATTCTAAATTATTTTCATTGTTGGCAAATATTGGAGATACCAAATCGCTTATCATTCACCCAGCAAGTACCACGCACCAGCAATTAACAGATGCTGAACAAGACGCAGCAGGTGCGCCAAAAGATTTAATTCGTTTATCTGTTGGTTTGGAAGATATTGAAGATTTAAAAGCCGATTTAAAAGAAGCTTTTTCAAAAATTTAATAAATAAATAGCGACCTGCAAGGTTTCAAAACCTTGTAGGTCTTAAAAATAAAAAAATCGTTGAAAGTAAATTTACAACATATCATTATTAAAAACTTTACCACCGAAAGTAAAGTGCTTAACCCCGAAATAAAGTTAAGTTACCAACTATTTGGTAAGCCTTTAGGTACGGCACCTGTGGTATTGGTAAACCATGCCTTAACAGGGAACAGCAATGTAGCTGGTGAAGATGGTTGGTGGAGCGACTTGGTGGGCGATGATAAGGTAATCGATACAAAACTTTACACCATATTATCTTTCAATATTCCAGGAAACGGGTTTGATGGTTTTGTAATAGAAAACTATAAAGATTTCGTAGCACGCGATATTGCAAATATCTTTTTAATTGGGTTGAAGGAACTTAAAATTGAAAAACTGTTTGCACTCATTGGTGGGTCGTTAGGTGGTGGTATCGCTTGGGAAATGGCGGTGTTGAACCCAGATATTACAGATAATTTAATACCTGTGGCAACCGATTGGAAATCCACCGACTGGTTGATAGCCAATTGCCAAATTCAAGAGCAATTTTTATTGAATTCTAGAAATCCGGTGCACGATGCCAGAATGCACGCTATGTTGTGTTACCGCACACCAGAATCTTTCAACGAGCGTTTTCAGCGTTCTAAAAACGAGGAATTAGAGATTTTTAATGTAGAAAGTTGGTTGTTGCATCACGGTAATAAACTGCAAGAACGTTTTCAACTGTCCGCTTATAAATTAATGAATCAGTTGCTAAAAACCATTGATGTTACCAAAAACAGACCAACCGATTTCAATGTGTTGGAAAACATACATGGCAACATTCATATAATAGGAGTTGATTCCGATTTATTTTTTACCGCTGAAGAAAACAGGCAAACACACAAGCAATTGGCGGTGTCAAACCCGAATGTTACGTATAATGAAATACATTCGGTGCACGGGCACGATGCTTTTTTGATGGAATACGAGCAATTAGAAAAAATAGTAGAAGGCATTTTTGTGCCAAGTTCTAAAAAGAGAAGAATGAAAGTATTAAAGTTTGGAGGGAAATCGTTAGCAAATGGCGATGGTTTGAATACCGTTATTTCCATCATAGAAAATAAGGTGAAGGAAGGTGAAAAAATTACGGTAGTAGTTTCAGCGAGAAGTTCCGCTACCGATGATTTAGAAGACATTCTGAACAAAGCAGCTAAAGGGCATCCGTATAAAGAAATATTGCAAGTATTTAAAAATTATCAAACGGAACCATTAAAGGATGTTGATTTTTCAGCTGAATTTTCAGTTTTAGAAAAATTGTTCGAAGGGGTTAGTTTATTAGGCGATTACAGCAAAAAAACCAAGGATGAAATTTTAGCTCAAGGTGAATTGCTATCGGTGAAATTGATTGCTAGTTTGTTGAATAAGAAAAACATAGAAGCAACAGCAGTTGATTCCAGAACCTTAATAAAAACGAACGATGCTTTTGGGAATGCACAACCTATTTCGCAACTTTCAAAAGACAACGTTAAAAAATATTATAAAGAAGCAAGTAACGGTGTTGTAAATGTTGTTACAGGTTTTATTGGGTCTAATTCAAAAAATGAAACCACTACCTTAGGTAGAAATGGTAGCAATTATACAGCAGCACTTTTGGCAAATTATTTAGATGCTGAAGAGTTGCAAAATTACACCCATGTTAATGGTATATATACAGCAAACCCCGATTTGGTGGAAGATGCTAAAAAAATACGCGAATTATCGTTTAGTGAAGCCAATGAGTTGGCTAATTTCGGTACCACCGTTTTACATGCCAAAACCATCATTCCGTTAGTTGAAAAAAATATCAATCTTCGCATTTTAAATACGTTTAATCCTGAGGATGAAGGTACTTTAATTACGGCAAAACCAAATTCAAAAGAAGTAACCTCGTTATCGGTTTTAGATAATGTGGCACTTTTAAATTTAGAAGGTCGTGGTTTGTTAGGAAAAAGTGGTGTAGATGCTAGAATATTTGGTGCTTTAGCAAGTAAGGATATTAGTGTGAGCATCATTTCTCAAGGTTCTTCAGAACGGGGTATTGGTTTAATTATTAATGCAGACCAAGCAACCCAAGCGGTCATAGCTTTGGAACGTGAGTTTGAAAACGATTTCTATTCACAAGACGTTAATAAAATTGCGGTGGTTGATGATGTTTCGGTTATTTCCATTATTGGTATCGAATTGAGTTCATTCCACAAACCATTTAACGCGCTTATAAAAAACCAAATTACACCGTTGTTGTTCAACAATACGGTTACTGGTAAAAACGTGAGTTTGGTGGTTAAAAAAGACCAACTTCATAAAGCTATGAATGTAATTCATGGTGAAATTTTCGGAATTTCAAAGAAAATAAACATAGCCATTTTTGGTCATGGTGGTGTTGGTAGTGCTTTGATTAATCAGATTTTGAAATCGAAAGATGATATTGAAAAACGAAAAGGCATCAACCTAAATGTTTTTGCGATTGCCAATTCTAAAAAACTACTTCTGAATAAAAGAGGCGCAGATAAAAATTGGAAAGAAGCCATAAAAACATCAGAATTGGAGAGTTCTATTGAAGATGTGATTGCTTTTGCTAAAACGCATCATTTGGAAAATTTAATTGCGGTTGATAATACGGCGAGTCCTAAATTCCATAACAATTATGTGCCATTGGTTGAGGCTGGTTTCGATTTGGTGTCTTCTAACAAAATAGCCAATACCATTTCGCATCAGTTTTATACCGATTTACGGGCACAATTAAAAGAACACAACAAGCAATATTTATATGAAACCACGGTTGGCGCAGGTTTACCGTTGATAGATACTATTAAATTATTACACGAATCTGGTGAAAATATTACCAGAATCCGAGGTGTTTTCTCTGGAACGTTGAGCTATTTGTTCAATAACTTTTCGGTACAAGACAAACCATTTAGTACCATTGTTCAAGAAACGATTGATAAAGGTTTTACTGAACCAGACCCAAGAGAAGATTTTTCAGGAAACGATGTGGCTAGAAAATTATTAATTTTGGCACGTGAACTGGATTTACAAAATGAATTTGAAGATGTGTCGGTTCAAAATTTAATTCCAGAAGCTTATAGAGATATTTCCGTGGCTGAATTTTTAAGTCAGTTGAACGTATTGGATGCTGAGTTTCAAAAGATAAAAGAAGCACAAAAACCAGGATTTGTTTTAAGATATATTGGCGACTTATCGGGCGATTTATCTCAGGACAAAGGAAATTTAGAAGTAAAATTAGTATCCATTCCAGGAGACAGTACCTTAGGGCAAATTAAAGGAAGTGATGCTATTTTTGAAATATTTACCGAGAGTTATGGTGAGCAACCTATTGTGATTCAGGGTGCAGGCGCAGGATCGGAAGTAACAGCAAGAGGTGTTTTTGGTGATATTTTAAGGTTGTCTAAACATATAAATTAATACAATAAGGGTAGTTGAGACCTAAAAGAAGATAAAAATGAGTGAGGAAAGAAAAAAATTCGAAACTTTAGCCGTAAGAACGCAATCGGAAACAACCCAGTTTTCTGAGCATTCGGTACCGTTATATTTAACATCAGGATTTGTTTTTGACGATGCAGAAGAAATGAGAGCTTCCTTTGCAGAAGAAAAGCAGCGCGACTTGTACAGTCGTTATAGCAATCCTAACGTTAACGAGTTTGTTGATAAAGTATGCTTAATGGAAGGCGCAGAGGCTGGTTTTGCTTTTGCTAGTGGTATGGCGGCGGTTTTTTCAACGTTTGCAACATTACTGGATGCTGGCGATCATGTCGTGTCTTGCAGTTCGGTGTTTGGGGCTACCCATGGTTTGTTTACAAAATACTTTCCGAAATGGAATATAGCGTGTTCTTATTTTAATGTAAATGAAGTTGAAACCATTGAAAGTTTAATTAAACCGAATACTAAGTTTTTGTATGCAGAAACACCAACGAATCCTGGTGTTGATGTGTTGGATTTAGAATACCTAAGTGCCATTTGTAAAAAGCACAACATTCTGTTGGTGGTCGATAATTGTTTTGCAACACCTTATTTGCAACAACCTATAAAATTTGGTGCCGATTTGGTTATCCATTCCGCTACAAAATTAATTGACGGGCAAGGGCGTGTACTTGGTGGCGTTACAGTTGGAAAAAAAGAATTGATAAGAGAAATCTATCTATTTTCAAGACTTACAGGACCTTCAATGAGTCCTTTTAACGCGTGGGTATTGTCAAAATCATTAGAAACATTAGCAGTTAGAACCGAAAAACATTGTGAAAACGCGCTGAAATTGGCAACATTTTTAGAAGCCCACCCTAAAGTAACATGGGTGAAATATCCTTTTTTAAAATCGCATCCTAAACACGACATTGCTAAAAAGCAAATGTTGTTAGGCGGTAATATTATAGCGTTTGAGGTAAAAGGTGGTTTAGAAGGCGGAAGATCTTTTTTTGATGCTATAAAAATGTGTTCACTATCTGCCAATTTAGGTGATACGCGAACCATTGTAACCCATCCAGCAAGCACTACACATGCTAAGGTAGAACCTGAAGTAAAAGCCGCAGCAGGTATTACCGATGGTATGGTACGTGTTTCGGTAGGTTTAGAGCATATAGATGATATTATTTCCGACTTGAAACAGGCTTTAAATTAAAAACCGACTTGGTAAATGACTAAAATCTTGATTTTTATATTGTCTTTATCTTTTATGCAGTGTAAAAGTCAAGTGAATTTGAATACTGTAACTTCTGAAAGCATAAGAAAAAAACAAGATTCAATAATTAAAAAATATGTAACCAATTGCGCCGAACAATATAATTATAGAGTTTAAATGGCGGAATGGCGAAATTGTTTAGATGAAGGCTTAAAAGCAGATAGTACAATTGCATATTTATGGCAACAAAAAGCTATGCCATATTTTAAAGCCAGTAAGTATGAAATTGGAATGAACTATTTGGATAAGGCTGTTTTTTATGATTCAAGAAGATGGTTAAGTTATAGGGCATTCATTAAATGTATTTTTGCTAAAACCTACCACGATGCCATCATAGATTTTGAAAAATGCATTAAAAACGAAGGGAATTCATATGTTATGGATCATACCTATCAATTTCATATTGCACTTTGTAATTTACAGCTTAATCAATTTATGAAAGCTGAATCCATTTTTTTAAAAGATATAGAAGAACAAGAAAAAGAATTGTGAGAAGCACATTATTTAGACCTTTTTTACTACGGAATAAGTAAATATGAACAAGGAAAATGGCAAGAAGCTATTGTTCAATTTGATAAATCGTTAAAACAATATCCTAAATTCTCTGAAGTAAAATATTATAAATCCATTTGCTTGTTGAGGTTGAATGATTTAGAAAATTCAAAAATTCTTTATGAACAATCCAAAGAAGATGCTATCAATGGTTATTCAATAAATGAAGATAATAGCATCTATGAAACTTATCCTTATCAAGTAAGATGGTAAAATAATTATCTTATTTTTTTCTAAATTAATTACCTTAGCACCATGCTATCTAAAAAAACAAAATACGGATTAAAAGCACTCACTTTTATAGCTAGAAGTGGAAGCGAAGTGCCAGTACAAGTTGGAGAAATTGCCAGAGGCGAACAAATTCCGCAAAAATTTTTAGAAAGTATTTTACTTACTTTAAGAAAATCAGGCATTTTGGGTTCCAAAAAAGGAAAACATGGTGGTTATTATTTAAGAAAAGACCCTTCAGAAGTTTTAATGACCGAAGTTATGCGTGTTCTTGAAGGTCCAATAGCTATGGTGCCTTGTGTAAGCCTCAATTTTTATGAAAAGTGTGATGATTGTCCAGATGAACAAGCTTGTAGCGTTAATAAATTGATGATTCAAGTACGAGATAGTACATTGGAAGTTTTCAAGAATACCACTTTAAAAGACTTATCTGAAAGATAAATTAAAAAAAATAAAAATTTAGTTTGATAAGTAAAAAAAAGTTTTAAATTTGCAATTCCTATTAAATTGATAGGATTAATGTAATACTAAGTAAAATGATTGATCACGTGTTAATAAATTCAAATCAAGAAGAGAAAACTACTTTTAAGACAGATAGTGCTAAAGAAAAGCCACTTAGAAGTATTGTTAAGTCTATTAGCTGGAGAATTATAGGGACTTTAGATACCATTTTAATTTCATGGATAATTACAGGTCACTTAACTTTAGCATTCAAAATAGGTTCGGTAGAGTTGGTTACTAAAATGGTGTTATACTTTTTCCATGAACGTGTTTGGAATACTATTAAATGGGGAAAATAAGTTGATATAGATGATAACGCAAGAAAACATAAACGAATTAAATATACTTTTGAAAGACGCGAAGCCATCTGAAATTATTCAGAAGGCTTTTGAGCTTAATAAAGAAGCGGTAGTTACAACCAATTTTAGGCCATACGAAGCTGCTATTTTGCACGCTGTCGTTTCAGTAGAAACTGCTATTCCAGTAGTTTGGTGCGATACAGGTTACAACACGCCACAAACCTACAGACACGCTGAAAAAGTAATAAAAGATTTAAACTTAAACGTGTTTTTGTATGTGCCAAAACAAACATCGGCACATCGCGATGTTGTTATGGGAATTCCAAGTGTAGATGCTCCAGAGCACGCATTGTTTACTGAGCAAGTGAAATTGGAACCTTTTAGACGTGCTATGGAAGAACATAAACCAAAAGTTTGGTTTACAAATTTACGACAAGGACAAACAGCGTTTAGAGATAGCATTGGTATTTTTAGCCTTAGTAAAGATGGTGTTTTAAAAGTGAGTCCGTTTTATTATTGGTCTGACGCCGATTTAGATAAATACCTAGAAGAAAATAACTTACCAAACGAATTTAAATATTTCGATCCAACAAAAGCTTTAGAAAACAGAGAGTGTGGGTTGCATGCGTAAACAAGTTAAAAGTTAAAAAGTACAAAGTTAAAAGTTGTTATTGATTAGTTTCCGAAGCCAACAACCAATAACTATCAACTATAAAAGATTATGAAGAAAGATACATCAAAAATAAATTCACTAGAAAACGAAGCAATATACATTATTAGAGAAGTTGCTGCACAGTTTGAAAAACCTGTATTGTTATTTTCTGGAGGAAAAGATTCTATCACATTAGTAAGATTAGCAGTAAAAGCATTTTATCCTGCTAAAATTCCGTTTCCATTAATGCATATTGATACAGGACATAATTTTCCTGAAACTATTGAATTTAGAGATCGTTTAGTTAAAGAATTAGGTTTAGAATTAATTGTTAGAAATGTGCAAGATTCTATTGATGCTGGTAAAGTAAAAGAAGAATCTGGTAGATATGCAAGTAGAAACCAATTGCAAACTACAACACTTTTAGATGCTATTGAAGAATTTAAGTTTGATGCTTGTATTGGAGGTGCGCGTCGTGATGAAGAAAAAGCAAGAGCAAAAGAACGTATTTTTTCGGTACGTGATGATTTTGGTCAATGGGATGAAAAAAACCAACGTCCAGAGTTGTTTGATATGTTGAATGGTCAAATTAATTTAGGACAAAATGTGCGTGTATTTCCAATTTCAAACTGGACAGAATTAGACGTTTGGTCTTATATAGAACAAGAAAACATCGAAATTCCTTCAATCTATTTTGCTCACAAACGTAAAATATTCTTAAGAGACGGTATGATTTGGTCTGCAGAAGACGATGTTGTTTACAGAGATGAAAGTGAAGAAGTATTAGAAAAGATGGTGCGTTTTAGAACCGTAGGCGATATGAGTTGTACAGCAGCAGTATTATCAGAAGCATCAACAATTTCAAAAGTAGTTGAAGAAATTAGAGATAGTACAATTTCTGAACGTGGTGCGCGTATAGACGATAAACGCTCTGAAGCAGCCATGGAAAAACGTAAACAACAAGGGTACTTTTAGCCGTAAGCTATAGGCATAAGCCATAAGCAAATAAAAATTAAGATAAAGTCAGATTGCTTAAAGCGTAAAGCTTAAAGCATAAAGCAAAAAATAAAATGGAAGTATTAAAAATTGCAACAGCAGGAAGTGTAGATGATGGAAAAAGTACCTTAATTGGGCGTATACTTTACGATACAAAATCATTAACTACCGATAAGTTAGAGGCTATTGAAAAAACAAGTAAACAAAAAGGATATGATTACTTAGATTTTTCATTAGCAACAGATGGATTGGTTGCTGAAAGAGAACAAGGTATCACTATCGATGTGGCTCATATTTATTTTTCAACAGCGAAAAAAAGTTACATAATTGCAGATACACCCGGCCATGTAGAATATACACGTAACATGGTTACAGGTGCGTCAACATCGCAAGCATCCATCATTTTAATTGATGCTAGAAAAGGTGTTATAGAGCAAACCAATCGTCACTTCTTCATCAATAATTTATTAAGAATTAAAGATGTAGTTGTAGCTATTAATAAAATGGATTTAGTTGATTATTCTGAAGAGGTTTACAACAAAATTAAAGCAGATTTCTCTGAATTAATGAATAAGAGAGATTACCAAGATCAAAAAATAACCTTCATTCCTGTAAGTGCTTTAAAAGGTGATAATGTTGTAAACAAATCTGATAAAATGCCTTGGTATAAAGGCGAAGCTTTATTGGAGCATTTAGAACAATTAGATAAAAAAGATATTTATAATGTTGGTACGCCACGTTTTCCTGTGCAATATGTTATTCGTCCTAAAACTGAAGATTTTCACGATTTTAGAGGTTATGCAGGTAAAGTTTATGGTGGCGAATTAAGTGTTGGCGATACTATTTTAGTATTACCATCAAAAACAAGATCTAAGATTAAAGATATTTATTTCTATGATGAAAAGTATCAAACAGCTTCAAGACGTTCATCTGTAACTATCACTTTAGAAAACGATATTAATGTAAGTAGAGGTGATATGATTGTTAAAGAAGGTGATTTGCCAACCATCGATAAACAATTTACAGCTAATATTTGTTGGATGGATTCAACACCTTTAGAGGTTGGTTCAAAGTATGTATTACAACATGGCGTTAATAAAGTATTGGCAAGGGTAGAGTCTATCAACCACAAAATACATCCAGATTATTCTGGAATAGAAAAGAATGTTAAAGGATTGGGAGTGAATGATATTGCATCGGTTACTTTTAAATTTAATAAACCATTGTTTTTTGATCAGTTTAAAAATCACAGAACAAACGGGTCGTTTATATTAATCGATACACAAAATAATCATACCGTAGGAGCTGGATTTATTCAGTAGGAAGTAAAAAGTTAAAAAGGTTGAAACTTATAAAGTACGCTACTTTAAACGTTCAATTTTAAAACATTCAAACTAAAAAAGAAATGCAAACTTTTAGAACAGAATTAGAAAATAATATTGTTGAAAACGACATTATAGAATTGGCTAAAAAAATTGAGCTTTTTCAGAATGGCAAAATAGATGAAGAAAAATTTAGAAGTCTTCGTTTAGCACGCGGTATATACGGTCAGCGTCAAGAAGGCGTACAAATGATTCGTATCAAATTACCTTTCGGAAAAGTAAAAAGCAATCAGTTACGCCGAATTTCAGATGTGTCTGATGAATATTCACGTGGTCGTTTACACATTACTACGCGTCAAGATATTCAAATTCACTACGTTGATATCAATAGAACACCAGAACTTTGGTCTGAATTAGATAAAGATGATGTTACTATTAGAGAAGCTTGTGGTAACACAGTGCGTAACGTAACCGCTTCAGAATTGGCAGGAATTGATCCAAACGAACCGTTTGATGTATCGCCTTATGCTGATGGGTTGTTCCGTTTTTTCTTAAGAAACCCGATTAGTCAAGAAATGGGACGTAAGTTCAAAGTATCATTTTCGTCTTCTGATGAAGACACAGGACTTTCATACATGCACGATTTAGGCTTTATTGCTAAAATTGAAAATGGTGTTCGTGGTTTTAAAGTGATGATTGGTGGTGGTTTAGGCTCGCAACCACGTCATGCCGACGAGTTATATAGCTTCTTGCCTTCAGATAAAATCATTCCATTAATGGAAGGTGTGGTACGTATTTTTGATCGCCATGGCGAACGTAAAAGTCGTGCAAAAGCAAGAATGAAATTCTTAATAAAAGATATTGGTTTAGATGCTTTTAAAGAGCTAGTAGAAGCAGAACAAAATGCGATTGAGTTTAAAACGGTAGCTATTGATGCTGATGCTTTTCAGTATTCAAAACCAGTTTCTGTTGAAGCACCTCAAGTAGAAATTAAAGATCAAGCTGCATTTGATTTGTGGAAAACTACCAACCTTATTTCTCAAAAGCAAGCAGGTTATGTGGCTATTGGTATTAAAGTCCTTTTAGGTGATTTTTATACGGATAAAGCACGTTTATTAGCCGATTTAGTTGAAAAATATGCAGCAGGCGAAATTCGTTTGTCGTTGCGTCAAAATATAGTAATTCCTTTTGTAAAGGAAGATTTAGTGCCGTTTTTCTATACTGAATTAGAAAAATTAGGTTTTGTTGAAGCTGGTTATAACAAAGCGGTTGATATTACTGCATGTCCTGGAACGGATACTTGTAATTTAGGTATTGCAAGTAGTACGGGTATTGCAGATGAGTTGGAGCGCGTTATAAAAGCAGAATACCCACAGTATTTAAAAAATGACGATGTTGTTATTAAAATTAGTGGTTGTATGAATGCCTGTGGACAACACAATATGGCAAATATTGGTTTCCAAGGCATGTCGGTTCGTACTCCAGATAAATTGGTAGCACCTGCATTACAGGTATTATTAGGTGGTGGCAACTTAGGTAATGGAAACGGTTTGTTTGCCGATAAAGTAGTAAAAGTACCAAGTAGAAGAGGACCAGAAGCGCTACGTAGAATTTTAAATGATTATGAAGCGAATGCCGATGGAAAATCGTTTATAGAATATTATAAAGTAACTGGTGACAGATATTTTTATGACCTATTGAACGATCTTCAAGATGTTTCAAACTTAACCCAAGAAGATTTTATTGATTGGGGAACAGACGAAAAATACGAGAAAGAAATTGGTATTGGTGAATGTGCTGGTGTGGTTATCGATTTAATTTCAACATTATTTTTAGAAAGTGAAGAAAAAATTGAAAATGCACAAAAATCATTTAATAATAAAGTGTATTCAAGCGCTATTTATTTCGCGTACACATCTATGGTTAATTCTGCGAAAGCATTATTATTAGCAGAAAACAAAAGTACAAATACACATGCTGGTATTATCAGTCAGTTTGATGAGTTATTTGTTGAAGGCGGTCAAATTAATTTAGGAACTTCGTTTTCTGAATTAATTTATCAAATTAACAAGTTTGCTCCAACTGAAGATTTTGCTTCAAAATATATAAATGATGCTAATTTGTTTTTAGAAAAAGTAAGAGCATTTAGAGCGGAAGATACAAAGCTTGAAAAGAAAGCGGTTTAAAAATGAGTTTAAAAACACCTAAATTAACAGTTGTTGGCGCAGGACCAGGCGATGTAGAATTAATAACGCTTAAAGGAATTAAAGCTATTGAATCTGCTGATGTTGTTTTGTACGATGCGCTTATAAACGAAGATCTTCTTAAATATGCTTCCGCAAATGCTGAACTTATTTTTGTGGGTAAACGCAAAGGGTGTTATGCATTCCAGCAAGAACAAATTAATGAGCTTATCGTTTCAAAAGCTAAAGAAAAAGGACATGTTGTACGTTTAAAAGGTGGAGATCCATTTGTTTTTGGTCGTGGTGCTGAAGAGATTGATTATGTTAGGCAGTTTGGTTTAGAAACCTATGTAGTGCCGGGTATTTCATCATCTATTGCTGTACCAGCATATCAAGGAATTCCGTTAACAAAACGAGGTGCTTCAGAGAGTTTTTGGGTAATAACAGGAACTACAAAAGCGCACCAACTGTCTGATGATGTTGCTATTGCTGCAAAATCTACAGCTACGATTGTTATTTTAATGGGCATGAGTAAACTGGATGAAATTGTTCAAATTTTTTCAGCAGAAAATAAGCAAGATACACCAATTGCAATCATTCAAGAAGGAACAACAGAGAATGAAAAAGTAGGCTTTGGAACCATTGAAACCATTGTTAAAGTTGTTGAAGAAAAGCAATTAACAAATCCAGCAATTATTGTAATTGGCGATGTGGTTAAAAAACGCGTTCAACTAGCTTCAATTTATAAAGAAGTAAATAAATTATAACTGGCTAATAATGGAACGAAATAATTTATACCCAATATTTTTAAAACTAAATAGCCTTCATGTGCTAATTGTTGGTGGCGGAAATGTAGCTGAGGAAAAATTAACGTTCATTTTAAAGTCAAGTCCAGATGCTAAAGTGACTATGGTGTCGCCTATGTTTAGAGAAGGTACTATTGCATTAGCCAAAACAGGCGATGTTAAGTTGATTAGGCGTCGCTATAACAAACGTTATTTAAAAGGAAAGCATATTGTGGTAGCAACTACAGATGTGCCAAGCGTTAATATAAAAGTACACAAGCATTGTAGAAAGCGTAGCATTTTGGTAAATGTTGCCGATAACCCACCGTATTGCGATTTTTATATGGGTGGTATCGTAACAAAAGGTAATGTGAAAGTGGCAATTTCAACCAATGGAAAATCGCCAACTACTGCCAAACGTTTACGTCAGTTTTTTGAGGATGTTATTCCCGAAAATGTAGACGATTTGGTTAAAAATTTAAACGAATACAGAAAAACAATAAAAGGTGATTTTGAACAAAAAGTGGAAGCGCTTAACGAATTTACCAAAGGATTAATAGAGAAAAAAGAGTAAAAAGAGTCGTAAAATGATTAAAACAGATATACTTATAATAGGTGCTGGACCAACAGGATTATTCACAGTTTTTGAAGCAGGATTATTAAAATTAAAATGCCATTTAATTGATGCATTACCACAACCAGGAGGACAATGTTCAGAAATTTATCCTAAAAAGCCTATTTATGATATACCAGGATTTCCAGAAATTTTGGCAGGCGATTTAACTAAAAATTTGCTTGAACAAGGTAAACAATTCGAACCAGGTTTTACATTAGGTGAACGTGCTGAAACAATTGATAAATTAGAAGATGGCACTTTTATTGTAACAACCAATAAAGGCACCAAACACCATGCGCCAGTTGTGGCTATTGCTGGTGGTTTAGGTTCTTTTGAACCAAGAAAACCAGGTTTAGATAACTTAGAGATTTATGAAGATAATGGTTTGGAATACTTTATTAAAGATCCAGAAGTTTACAGAAACAAACGTGTAGTTATTTCTGGTGGAGGTGATTCTGCTTTAGATTGGAGTATCTTTTTAGCTGATGTGGCTTCAGAAGTAACATTAATACACAGAAGAAACGAATTTAGAGGTGCTTTAGATTCTGTTGAAAAAGTAGGTGAATTAAAAGAAGCAGGAAAAATTAATCTTATCACACCTGCTGAGGTTACAGAACTTCATGGTGATGGTAAAATTGAAGCCTTAACTGTAAATGTAGATGGTGAAGAAAGACGTATTGAAACCGATCACTTTATCCCATTATTTGGTTTATCTCCTAAATTAGGACCTATTGGAAATTGGGGCTTAGAAATAGAAAAAAACGCCATTAAAGTAGATAATTCATTAAACTATCAAACAAATATTCCAGGTGTTTTTGCTATTGGTGATGTTAATACCTATCCTGAAAAATTAAAACTAATTCTTTGTGGTTTCCACGAAGCTACTTTAATGTGTCAAGCAGCTTATAGAATTATCAATCCAGGTAAAAAGTATGTATTAAAATATACAACCGTTAGTGGTATTGATGGTTTTGATGGTACTCGTAAAGAAGCTCCTAAAGCAGTAGTACAATCCATTCAATAAAAAAGTTTTTTTTAAAAGTTGTTTATTGTTGTAAATTTCAATGTTGAAAAGCGACAACCATTAGACAATTAAAAGTATTAGATATGGATCCATGCCAAGAGTTAAATGATAAATTAATTCAAAAGAAATATAACGTTCGTTTAAAAGATGTTGTAAAAACATTTACAAAGCGTTTGTTTTATTATGTTTTTGATGAACATGAAAACGAGCTTCAATCTTTAAAAAAAACGTTTTTAGACATTGCCAATAATCTAGATATTAATGATGGTGAAACAATTTGGAATGAGTTTCAAGGCAAGTTTCAAACTATCAGGACTAAGTTGGATTTAGATGCTGTAGCAGTTGTAAATTTCGATCCCGCAACCAAAAGTTTGGAAGAAGTTTATTTAGCATGCCCAGGGTTTTATGCCATTTCAATTTACCGTTTAAGTCATGAGTTGTATGTGCAAAATGTACCCATTATTCCTAGAATGATGAGTGAGTATGTGCATGGTATTACAGGTATCGATATCCATCCGGGAGCAACCATTGGCGATTCGTTTTTCGTAGATCACGGAACAGGAATTGTTATTGGTGAAACATCTATCATAAAAAACAACGTAAAAATTTTCCAAGGTGTTACATTAGGTGGTATTCAAGTGAAGAAAAGCTTGGAATCTACAAAACGTCATCCAACTATTGAGGATAATGTAACCATTTACGCCAACGCAACTATTTTAGGTGGCGATATTGTAATTGGAGCAAACAGTACCATTGGTGCTAACGTTTGGATTACCGAATCGGTTCCAGAAAATTCATTAGTGACTTATCAAACAGAAATTAAAATCAGACCCAAAAAGAATGGCATCCGTTAAAGGTATTTTAGATAGAATAGGTAATACACCACTTGTTGAGGCAAGTCATTTAATTTCAAAAAAAGGCGTTAAACTATATTTGAAATTAGAAGGCGATAACCCAGGCGGAAGTGTAAAAGATCGTGCCGCTTTTAATATGATTAATGAAGCCTTAAAGCGAGGCGATATAAAAAAAGGAGACTATTTGGTGGAAGCAACCAGTGGTAACACTGGAATTGCTTTGGCATTCATTGCAAATTTATTGGGAGTACATATGGTATTAATTATGCCCGAAAACTCTACGGAAGAACGTGTTAAAACCATGCGTGCTTATGGTGCTGAGGTTATCTTAACACCTGCCGATACAGGAATTGAAGGCTCTAGAGATGTGGCATTTCAATTAAGGGATGAAAAAGGATACACGCTTTTAAATCAGTTTGAAAATGACGATAACTGGAAAGCGCATTATAAAACCACAGGACCTGAAATTTGGAGAGATACCGATGGAGAAATTACCCATTTCGTGTCGGCTATGGGAACCACAGGTACTATTATGGGAACATCAAGGTTTCTGAAAGAAAAAAACAATAACATTACAATTGTTGGTGCACAGCCAGAAGATGGTGCCAAAATACCTGGCATAAGAAAATGGTCGCCCGATTATGTTCCTAAGTTTTTCGACCGTTCTAGAGTTGACGTAGTTGTAGATGTTAGTGAACTAGATGCTAAAATAACAACACAACGTTTGGCTAAAGAAGAAGGTGTGTTTGCAGGAATGAGTAGTGGTGGCTCTGTGTTTTGTGCTTTAAAAATTGCAGAATCTATTAATGAAGGCGTTATTGTAGCCATTATTTGTGATAGAGGCGATCGTTATTTGTCTTCAACATTATTTGAATAAAATCAGCCGATTTTTGTCAATTTAGTGTGAATTTAAAAAAATGTGAGGTATTTTTGCCCACGAGTTCATAAACGTATTAATTGTGTTATCAAGAAAGGTAGAGGGAATAGACCCGTTGAAGCCTTGGCAACCTCCCGAATTTTCGGGAAAGGTGCTACGTTCTACTAGTATCTTTTAATACTAGAAAGATAACGAAAAGTGTATATTTTTACTTTTCTTGATGACATAACAGATATAAAAATATCAAAATGTCAAACATACAACAAGCTTTACAAGACCGTATTTTAGTGCTAGACGGTGCTATGGGAACCATGCTTCAACAGTATAAATTTACTGAAGAAGATTTTAGAGGCGAGCGTTTTAAAGATTACCCCACGCCATTGCAGGGTAATAACGATTTACTTTCTATTACCCAACCAGAAGCAATTAAAACCATTCATGGAAAATATTTTGAAGCTGGAGCCGATATTGTGGAAACCAATACGTTTTCGGGTACAACCATTGCTATGGCCGATTACCAAATGGAAGATTTGGTGTATGAACTAAACTTTCAATCTGCTAAAATAGCCAAAGAAGTAGCTGATGAATTTACAAAGCGCGAACCAAACAAACCACGTTTTGTAGCAGGTTCTATTGGGCCAACAAACCGTACCGCAAGTATGTCGCCCGATGTAAACGATCCTGGTTATAGAGCCGTAACGTTTGATGAATTATGTATCGCATACAAACAACAAGTTGAAGCGTTGATAGATGGTGGTGTTGATTTATTGTTGGTTGAAACCGTTTTTGATACCTTAAACGCTAAAGCTGCTTTATTCGCTATTGAAGAAGTTAAAGAAGAACGAAGCATTGATATTCCCATCATGTTAAGCGGAACCATCACTGATGCTTCAGGAAGAACATTGTCAGGGCAAACCGCTGAAGCATTTTTAATTTCAGTATCGCATATTCCGTTATTATCTATAGGTTTCAATTGTGCTTTAGGTGCTAATTTACTACAGCCCCATTTAGAAGCCATTGCCAATAAAACCGATTTTGCTATTTCCGCACACCCCAATGCAGGCTTGCCAAATGCTTTTGGTGAATATGATGAATCTCCAGAGGAAATGGGTGAACAAATTGAGGAATATTTAAAGAAAAATTTAATAAACATTATAGGCGGTTGTTGTGGTACCACACCAGAGCATATTAAAACCATTGCAGCCATAGCAGCAAAATATAAACCACGTCATGCTGTCATTCCTGCGTAGACAGGAATCTCATAAATTAAAAACATGAAAATTAAACAAACAAAATACATGCGTTTATCTGGGTTAGAACCTCTAATCTTAAACGAAAACAGCAATTTCATAAACGTTGGAGAACGTACAAATGTTGCTGGATCTCGCATGTTTTTACGATTGATAAAAGAAGAAAAATT
Source organism: Mariniflexile jejuense (assembly GCF_042675665.1). Classification (NCBI taxonomy): domain Bacteria; kingdom Pseudomonadati; phylum Bacteroidota; class Flavobacteriia; order Flavobacteriales; family Flavobacteriaceae; genus Mariniflexile; species Mariniflexile jejuense. The sequence continues at coordinate 820,597 of NZ_JBHTJI010000001.1, read as the reverse complement.
TGATGAAGCACTAGCAGTTGCGCGTCATCAAGTAGATGGTGGTGCACAAATTATCGACATTAATATGGACGACGGACTTATTGATGGTAAAGAATCTATGGTGCGTTTTTTAAACTTAATTGCTGCCGAACCTGATATTTCTAGAGTACCAATCATGATTGATAGCTCTAAATGGGAAATCATTGAAGCGGGTTTAAAAGTCGTTCAAGGTAAATGTGTGGTTAACTCCATTTCACTTAAAGAAGGTGAAGAAAAATTTATTTGGGAAGCAAAACAAATAAAACGTTACGGTGCTGCAGTTGTTATCATGGCTTTTGATGAAGTTGGACAAGCCGATAATTATGAAAGACGTATTGAAATATGTAAACGTTCCTATGATATTTTAGTGAATAAAGTAGGCTTTCCTTCAGAAGATATTATTTTCGATTTAAACATATTTCCTGTGGCAACAGGTATGGAAGAACACCGCAGAAATGCTATCGATTTTATTGAAGCTACCCGTTGGGTGCGTCAAAATTTACCAAACGTAAGCGTAAGTGGTGGTGTAAGTAACGTATCGTTTTCGTTTAGAGGAAATGATGGCGTTCGCGAAGCAATGCACTCGGTGTTTTTATACTACGCCATTCAAGCAGGTATGAATATGGGAATTGTAAATCCGTCGCTTTTAGAAGTGTATGACGATATTCCAAAAGATTTATTAGAGCATGTTGAAGATGTTATTTTAGATAAACGCGACGATGCCACAGAACGTTTACTGGATTTTGCCGAAACCGTAAAAGGTTCAAAAGTTGAAAAAGGCGTTGATTTAAGTTGGCGAGAAAACCCCGTTCAAGAGCGCATTACCCATGCATTGGTAAAAGGTATCGATGCTTTTATTATTGAAGACGTTGAAGAAGCAAGATTGCAAGCCGAAAAACCTATTGATGTTATTGAAGGTCATTTAATGATTGGAATGAACGTGGTAGGCGATTTGTTTGGAGCAGGAAAAATGTTCTTACCGCAAGTAGTGAAGTCTGCACGCGTTATGAAGAAGGCAGTAGCCTATTTAAATCCGTTTATTGAAGCTGAAAAAGGTGATTTACAAGAACCTGTAGGTAAAGTATTGATGGCAACCGTAAAAGGTGATGTGCACGATATTGGTAAAAATATAGTGAGTGTGGTTTTGGCTTGTAATAATTATGCCATAGTAGATTTGGGTGTAATGGTTCCACCAGAAAAAATTATAGAAACTGCTAAGAATGAAAATGTTGACGCCATTGGTTTGTCTGGTTTAATTACACCATCACTTGATGAAATGGTGTATTTGGCTAAGGAAATGGAGCGTCAAAATTTTACAGTTCCGTTATTAATTGGTGGTGCAACAACTTCAAAAGCGCATACGGCTGTTAAAATTGATCCGCAATATAAAAACGCCGTGGTTCATGTAAATGATGCCTCAAGAGCAGTAACGGTTGTTGGTGATTTATTAAATAAGAAAACATCAAACGAATATGTTGCTAATTTAAAAAAAGAATATGATGAATTCAGAACCAAGTTTTTAAAACGAGGAAAAGAAAAATCATATATTTCACTTAAAGAAGCACGAGAAAGAAAGTTTAAAATTGATTGGAATACGTCTGAAATTGTAAAACCTAAAGAATTAGGTGTTCAGATGTTAAAACAATTAAGTTTAAAAGAATTAGTGCCTTATATTGATTGGAGTCCGTTTTTTAGAAGTTGGGATTTACACGGTAAATTTCCAGACATCTTAACGGATGAATTGGTTGGTGAACAAGCAACCATTATGTACAACGAAGCGCAAGTAATGATTGAAGAAATTATTGCTAACCAATCATTAAAACCAAGAGCTGTTTTTGGTTTGTTTGAAGCGAATTCAATTAATGATGATGATATTTTAATTCAAAAAAACGGAAAAGAAATCACTGTTTTTAGAACCTTGCGACAGCAATTAAGTAAGCGAGAAGGTATTCCAAATATTGCTTTAGCCGATTTTATTGCACCAAAAGACACAGGAAAAACCGATTATATGGGTGCATTTTGTGTCGCTATTTTTGGAGCGCAAGAATTAGCCGATAGCTACAGAGCAAAAGAAGATGATTACAATGGTATTATGGTGCAAGCCATTGCCGATCGTTTTGCAGAAGCGTTTGCAGAGTATTTACACAAACAAATACGAACCAAACATTGGGGTTATGATGCAGGTGAAACACTTGCCAATGACGATTTAATAAAAGAAAGTTATAAAGGTATTCGACCAGCACCGGGTTATCCTGCATGTCCAGACCATTTGGAAAAAGAAACGATTTGGGAGTTGTTGGAAGTTGAAAAAATAATAGGTGTGAAGTTAACCGAAAGTTTAGCTATGTGGCCAGCAGCGGCAGTATCGGGGTATTATTTTGCAAATCCTGAAGCGAAATACTTTGGTTTAGGAAAAATTACAGATGACCAAGTGACCGATTATGCAACTAGAAAAGGCATTACAAAAGAAAAAGCTAGAAAGTGGTTGCATCCAACAATTGCTGATGAATAACGTTTTTACGATGAGGTAAAACGAAATAAACTTTTAAAAAAAAGCAAACACATTGCTTTGGTGTACGTAGTCACGATTAAAAAATGAATTAAATGAAACCAGAATTTATAGAGTTAACATTGGGTAGTTATATTATATCACACGGTTATAATAGCAAAAACAAGGAAATGATGGAACCTATTCCTTCGGAAAATTTTTCGAAAAAAATCATTCCAGTTTCAAGAATTAAATCGATTAGTGAAAAATATATTTTAACCGATTATGTTGATGGACGCTGGATTTATTGGGAATATGAAGAAGACTATAATGCTGTTAAAAAGTTATTGCTTTAATTTGCATTTGCGTTAGCGATTGCAGTGGAAAGCCCACAGCGAGGTACGAGCGAGGACTTGAAACGTAAAGCGCGACCCTTGTGGTAACGCCCAAAAATATTAGAATTAAATTAAAATAAGATTCCTGCTTTCGCAGGAAATTTGGCATGAAAGTAACAGACCATATTAAAAAAGCAAACGGAAAAACATTGTTTTCTTTTGAGGTGATTCCACCACAAAAAGGGAAAAATATTCAGGATTTATATAATAATATTGATCCATTAATAGAATTTAACCCGCCGTTTATTGATGTAACAACTTCTAGAGAAGAGTATGTGTATCTTGATAAAGGTAACGGGCTTTTAGATAAACGTATTACCCGTATGCGTCCTGGTACGGTTGGTATTTGTGCGTCTATAATGCATAAATATAAAGTTGATGCCATTCCGCATTTGTTATGTGGTGGTTTTACTAAAGAGGAAACGGAGTATGTTTTGGTAGATTGCCATTATTTAGGTTTAGATAATGTGATGGCATTACGTGGCGATTCAATGAAAGATGAACCGTATTTTAAACCTGTAGAAGGTGGAAATGCATTTGCTAGTGAACTGGTAAAACAAATAGCTGAACTTAATAGAGGAAAGTATTTGCATGATGATGTGGTGGTAGAACATAATTCCAATTTTTGTATAGGTGTTGCAGGTTACCCAGAAAAGCACATGGAAGCACCATCGTTAGTAACCGATTTAAAACGTTTAAAAGAAAAGGTTGATGCTGGAGCAGATTATGTGGTAACACAAATGTTTTTTGATAATAATAAATATTTTGAATTTGTTGAAAAAGCTAAAGCAGTAGGAATTAATGTGCCAATTATTCCGGGTATAAAACCTATTGCAGTGAAACGCCATTTACAAATTTTACCACAGGTTTTTAAAATAGATTTACCACAAGATTTAATTGATGCTGTAGAAAGTTGTAAAGATAATAACGCAGTTAGGCAAGTAGGTATTGAGTTTGCTATTCAACAATCAAAAGAACTAAAAGCTGCTGGTGTTCCAGTATTGCATTATTATTCTATGGGTAAAAGTGATAATATTAAAGCAATAGCTTCGGCTTTATTTTAATAAATCAGTTACTTTTATGCAGTAGTAACTAGCTAATGAAGCCATATATAACCTACGTGTTTTTAATGTGTGTAGTGTTTGTTTTTTCACAAGAAAAACAGCATACATCGTACTTTGATGCTAATTACTTTAAAGGTAATATTGCGCTGCATAATAACGATATTCTCCATTTAATTCAAGGACATCCAGAAGGCGTTATTTTAAGTTGGAACAAAAAAACCTACGGATTTAATGACTGGGAACAACGTTATAATTATCCCGATTATGGTGTGTCATTCATTTATCAAAACTTAAAAAATGATGTTTTAGGTAATAATGCATCGGTTTACGCACATTATAATTTTTATTTTTTCAATAGAAATTTAATGTTTAGAATAGCTCAAGGTATTGCCTACACATCCAACCCTTATGATAAAGTAGAGAATTATAGAAATATAGCTTTTGGTACGCATATTTTAAGTAGTACTATGATGATGCTTAATTACAAAAAGGAACGTGTTTTAGATAAGTTTGGGTTGCAAGCAGGGGTTTCATTAATACATTATTCCAATGCCAATATAAAAGCACCAAATGCGAGTGTAAATTCTATTACATTAAATTTAGGTGTTACTTATAATTTAGAGGATAATGAACCAGAATATATTACAACATTAGCCGATGCTGAAAACAAAAAAATTACACAACCAATAAAATACAATCTTGTTTTTAGAAGTGGTTTTACTGAAAGTGATGTGGTAGGAAGTGGTACATATCCATTTTATATTGCATCTGCTTATGTAGATAAGCGTATTAACGCAAAAAGTGCCATTCAATTAGGAACCGATGTGTTTTTTTCGAACTTTTTAAAGGATTATATTCATTATAAAAGTGTATCATTTCCTGAAGAAAATATTTCTGGAGATGAAGATTATAAACGTGTTGGTGTTTTTGTGGGTCATGAGTTGTTTATTAACAAAACATCTTTGGAAACACAATTAGGCTATTATGTATATTATCCTTTTGATTTTGAAGGTAGAAGCTATATTAGAATTGGTTTAAAACGCTATATAAATGATAAATGGTTTGGTGCATTAACCTTGAAATCGCATCAAGCTAAAGCTGAAGCAGTTGAATTTGGTGTAGGGGTAAGGTTGTAAAAAATGAAAAAACTAATTTACATACTAGCGATAATAATCTTTTTTTCATGCAACAATGAAAATTCAAGTGATTGTTTTCAAACAACAGGATTAATTATTCAACAAGAAGTTACTGTTTCCAGTTTTAATAAAATTTTAGTTAATAGAGATATTGAACTTATAATAAAACAAGGAACAAATCAAAAGGTAACCATTGAAACAGGAAAGAACTTAATTAATGATGTAGAAGCAGTTGTTTTAGATGGAAAATTAATTTTAACCGATAATAATAGTTGTAACTATGTTAGGAGTTATGGTATTACAAAAGTGTATGTAACAGCTTCAAACATAACTGAAATACAAAGTTCTACACAATATGAAATACGTTCTGATGGTGTTTTAACTTATCCAGATTTAACTATTTTATCCGAGGATTTTAATGCTCCAAATTCTTTTACCAATGGCAATTTCAAATTGCAAATTGATAATAATAGCTTCAATTTGGTGTTCAACAATTTATCGAACTGCTATGTCTCTGGTGAAACCAATAACTTAAACATTTTATTTGCAGCAGGAACATCGCGTTTTGAAGGCGAAAATTTAGTAGCGCAACATGTTGTTATTTTGAACAGAAGTTCTAATGATATGATTGTAAACCCACAACTGTCTATAACTGGCAAAATATCAGGCACGGGCAATGTTATTGCTGTAACACATCCGCCGGTTGTTGATGTTCAAGAAGTTTATAAAGGCCGATTAATTTTTAATTAAGTTTACAGACTGTTTAGCAATTTCCAATTCTTCATTAGTAGGTATTACTAAAATTTTAGTTTTAGCGTTGTCTTTATTAATGGCTCGAACGGTTCTTAAATCAGCATTATTTTTGTCAATATCTAAATCAATTCCAAAAAAATCTAAGTCTTCACAAATAAGTTCACGCATGTATTTAGAGTTTTCGCCAATACCTGCAGTAAATACAATAGCATCCAAACCGTTTAACACGGCAGCATAAGCACCTATATACTTTTTAATGCGATATGCATTCATTTGTAAGGCTAAAATACAATCTTCATTACCTTTTGCAGCCATGGTTTGAATATCTCTTAAATCGTTATAACCAGTTAATCCTAACATGCCACTTTGTTTATTTAAAAGCGTGTTTATATCTTTTAAGTTATAACCCAACTTGTCTTTTAGGTGAAAAATGATGGATGGATCTATATCGCCAGAACGTGTTCCCATTATTAAGCCACCAACAGGCGAAAACCCTAAGGAATGATCAATACTTTTTCCGTTTTTTACAGCCGTCATACTGCAACCGTTACCTAAATGAATGGTTATTATTTTTGATTCTTTTTTTCCTAAAAATTCAATAGCTTTTTCGGAAACGTATTTATGACTTGTACCATGAAACCCATATAAACGAATATGATGTTTGGTTAAAAACTCATTAGGAATGGCATATTTGTAGGCTACTTCGGGTATAGATTGGTGAAAAGCTGTGTCGAATACTGCAACTTGTTTAGCTTTAGGAAAAATGGCTTCGGCTACCAAAATACCTTCTAAATTTGCAGGGTTGTGTAATGGTGCTAATGATGATAACTCTTTAATTTTTTCTTTAACATCTTTAGTAATTTCGGTAGTATCACTAAAATGAATGCCACCATGAACCACTCTATGACCAACAATAGCAATATCTTCAGGCAATTTTATTACACCAACTATTTCATCTAAAAGGTGTTGTGCTACCAGTTTTAAACCTGCTTTATGGTTTAAAATTTGAGATTCAGATTCAATAGTTGTTTTATCTGTTTTGTATTTAAAAATAGCATCGTTTGCACCAATGCGTTCTATTATGCCAGAACACAAAATGGTTTCTTCTGGCATTGAAAATAATTGAAATTTTAAGGAAGAACTTCCAGAGTTTAATATTAATACTTGCATGGTTTAAATTTCTTGTGCTTGAATAGCGGTTATAATTACGGTGCTATAAATATCATCTACAGTGCAACCTCTACTTAAATCATTAACAGGTTTATTTAATCCTTGTAAAACTGGTCCAATTGCCAACGCACCTGTTTCACGTTGTACAGCTTTATAAGTGTTATTTCCTGTGTTTAAATCTGGAAAAATAAGTACACTAGCGCGACCTGCTACTTCAGAATCGGGTAGTTTGCTTTTTCCTATACGCATATCAACAGCAGCATCATATTGTATTGGACCTTCAATTTTTATATCTGCGGCTTCGGTTTTTACAATTTCGGTTGCTTCTCTAACTTTATCAACTTCAGCACCTTTTCCAGATGAACCTGATGAGTATGATAACATTGCAACTTTAGGTTCAATACCAAATTCTTTAGCTGTTCTAGCTGATGAAATTGCAATTTCTGCCAATTCTTTAGCATTAGGGTTTGGGTTTATAGCACAATCGCCAAAAACAGATATTCTATCTTCTAAACACATGAAGAAAATGGAAGATACAATATTTACACCTGGTTTTGTTTTTATAAACTGCAATGCCGGAAGTAGTGTGTGTTGTGTAGTATTTACAGCACCAGATACCATACCATCGGCATGACCTTTGTAAATCATCATAGTACCAAAATACGATACATCAGACATTGCATCGCGCGCCATTTCTAAGTTTACATTTTTATGCTTTCTTAGTTCGTAGTAGGTGTTTACATAATCTTCAAAAAATGGCGATTTTGTTGGAGACACAACGTTTACACTATTTAAATCTAAAGAAATATCAAGTTTTTCAATTCGCTCTTTAATTTTGTCTATTTCACCAATAAGTGTTAAATCTACTACTTGGGCATTTATTAATCTGGCAGCAGCTTCTAAAACACGTTCGTCATAACCTTCTGGAAGTACAATGTGTTTTTTGTTTTTTAATGCACGTTGTAATAAGTTATATTGAAACATTCTTGGTGTAAATGTGTCTGATTTGAATGTTATTAAACGTTCTGCAAGTTTATCTGTATCAGCATGTTTTTCAAAAGTTGAAATAGATGTTGTTATTTTTTCTATGTTTTCGGCGTATATTCTAGATTTTATACTACCAATTTTATTGGTTACAGAATACGTGCCGTCATTCACACTAATAATTGGTACAATACCAGAAAGTCCTTCAATAAGTTTTAAAATAGGTTCTTCGGGTATTAAACTTCCTGATAAAATAATTCCTGAAATTTTAGGGTAGTTTTTTGATACGTTGGCTTGAAGTGCACCCAAGATAATATCGGCTCTATCACCTGGTGTAATTACTAAAGCATTATCTTTTAAGTGTGTAATGTAGTTTCGTAATTGCATGGCACCAACGCTAAAACTATCTATAGGGTTGTTTAGCATATCTTTGCCAAAAAGCACTTTACCATCTAATAATTTAACAACTTCTTTTACTGTAGGACTTGATAAACTATGAATTTTTGGAATAACGGTAATATCGGTATTGTTTACGCGCTCTTTTAGTGATTTTTTTAATGCTGAAATATCATTAGTATCTACTTTGTTTGTCATTATAGATAGCACATTCACATCGTTTCTAAAGGTATCATAAGCTAGCTGAACGCTGTCTGCAATTTCTTTTAGCTCTTTTTTATCGCCCTGCATAACAATGATTACAGGAAGTCCTAAATTTTTTGAAATTAAGATGTTTAAATCTAATTCAATACTTGAGTTTTCATGTGAAAAATCGGTGCCTTCAACTAGAACAAAATCAAATTGTTCTTCTAGGTATTTGTATTTTTTGATAATTTCATCTAAAACTTCGCCAGATTTTCCTTGGTTATATAGGTCAAGAACTTGGTTTCGTGTAAATGCGTATGTTTTTTTGTAGTTAATATCAATTTCGAAATGTGATAAAACGGTGCTAATATGGTTGTCCATTACACCAGTTTCTAAATCGTCAATAATAGGTCTAAAGTATCCTACTTTAGCAATTTTACCTAAAAGCATTTGCATTAAACCTAAAACGACAATCGATTTTCCGCTGTTTGGTTCAATTGTAGCTACATAAATTCCTTTACTCATAATTATAGTGTTGTTATTTTCAGTTACAAAATTAACGCCTACATGTTTTAGTAAAGATGATAATAGTCATACTTTCTACTTTAAATAGAAATTAATGGCTTTTGTAACTTGTATTATTTAGAAGTTAAATCTCGAAACAAACTTTCTAAACTCGCATTTTTTTGATTAAGCTGAAGTATTTTTAACTTATTATCATGCGCAAAATCAAATACATACGAACGCATATCTTCAAAGGTTGAAAATGTTATTTCATATACAAAACCGTGGGTATTAGCAACATTTTTTACTTTTGGTAATTTTAGTAAAAAAGCATCTTCAACGCGGTAATCAAACTCAACAATAACGGTTTGTTCTTTACTTTCTCGTAAATCATTCAGTTTTTTATCGGCAACAATTTCACCTTTATTAATAATAATAACACGGTCGCACATGGCCTCAACTTCTTGCATAATGTGTGTTGAAAGAAATACGGTTTTTGTTTTTCCAATAGACTTTATAAGGTTTCGTATTTCTACTAATTGGTTTGGGTCTAAACCTGTAGTAGGTTCATCAAGTATTAAAACATCGGGGTTGTGTAATAGTGCATTAGCTAGTCCAACACGCTGGCGATATCCTTTTGATAGTTGTCCAATTTTTTTATGAGCTTCAACAGTTAAACCTGTAAGTTCTATAACCTCGCTAATACGTTGTTTATCTACATTATAAATATTTGCATTAAAAGCTAAATATTCTTTTACATACATATCTAAGTATAACGGGTTGTGCTCTGGTAAATACCCAACACTTTGTTGTACATGTTGTTTGTTGTTAGTCACATCAAAGCCATTAACCTGTGCTACACCTTCATTCGCAACTAAATAGGTGGTTAAAATTTTCATCATAGTCGATTTTCCAGCGCCATTTGGTCCTAAAAACCCAACTATTTCTGGCTTATCAACCTTAAAAGAGATGTTGTTTAATGCTTTTTGGTTTCCGTATAGTTTTGAAACACCTTCAACTAGTATTGACATATTTAAAATTATTTGTTCAAAAATAATGATTATCTAACGTAATGTATGTTTTGCTGTAAAATATTTAAAACTTTTAGTAAATATGAAAAAAAGGTTTTATCCTATTTTTATTTCTTAAAATATTAATTACTTTAGCCACATAATTATGAAGACAACAGTAGGTTATACATATTTTAGCGGTTTTTATTTTTTCTTTAGCAGAAAAAACGAGACGTTGTATGTGTAATTTATAAACATAAATTTTAATACTAAGTCTCGATGAAAATCGGGACTTTTTTTTGTATATGATTAAAACAGTAGCCATACAAGGTGTAAAAGGGTCGTTTCATCATATTGTGTCGCAACAATATTTTGATAAACCTGTTGATGCTATTGAATGTTCCACATTCGATCAGGTAGTCGATTCTTTAATTACAAAAAAATGTGATGCCGCCATAATGGCTTTAGAAAACTCAATTGCGGGTTCAATCATTCCAAATTACGCATTAATAAACAAGTTTGGGTTGCATATTGTTGGCGAACATTATTTAGATATTCAACATAATTTAATGGTGTTGCCAAATCAGAATATCAAAGAAATTAAAGAAGTGTACTCGCACCCAATGGCGTTGTTGCAATGTATGGAGTTTTTTAAATTACATCCACATATTAAGTTGATTGAAGATAAAGATACGGCAGAAGTAGCGCAACGAATTCAAGAAAAACAACTAAAAGGTGTTGGTGCCATTGCAAGTGTATTGGCTGCCGATATTTTTGAATTAGATATAATAGCACATAGCATTCAAACGATAAAACATAACGAAACGCGATTTGTAATTGTAAAACGAGTAAACTCTGAAGTAGCTGAAAACGAAATTAACAAAGCATCAGTGCGTTTTGAAGCAGACCACAAACGTGGTAGTTTAGCGGCAATTTTAAATGTGATGAGCGATTGTAAATTGAATTTAACAAAAATACAATCGTTACCAATTGTTGAAACACCTTGGAAATATGCCTTTTTTGTTGATGTTACTTTTGAAACGTATGAAGAATTTAAAAAAGCAAAGTCCATTATAGATATTATGGCGCAAGGATTTAAAGTATTAGGCGAATATAAAAACGCAAAAAAATGATTGAGGCAGCAAACAGATTAAACACCGTTGAAGAATACTACTTCTCAAAAAAGTTGAGAGAAGTAAATCTGCTTTTAGCTAGTGGTAAGCCTATCATCAATTTAGGTATTGGTAGCCCAGATATGCAACCACCACAAAAAGTAATTGATGCTTTAAATGAAGGGTTTTCAAACCCAAATGCGCATAAATACCAAAGCTACCAAGGCTTGCCAGAATTAAGAGAAGCTATTGCAGGGTTTTATAAAGAACATTTCGCGGTAAGTTTAAGTCCAGCAACCGAGATTTTACCATTAATGGGAAGTAAGGAAGGAATTATGCACATTTCAATGGCATACCTTAATGAAGGCGATGAGGTGTTAATACCAAACCCGGGTTATCCAACCTATGAGTCGGTTACCAAATTAGTAGGAGCAAAAACGGTTTTTTACGAACTAGATGAAGCTAACGATTGGCAACCAGATTTTAAAGCTTTAGAAAAGTTAGATTTATCTAAAGTGAAAATCATGTGGGTAAACTATCCGCACATGCCAACAGGCGCACAACCAAGTAAATTTTTATTTGAAGCGTTGGTTGCTTTTGGAAAAAAACACAATATTTTAATAGTAAATGATAACCCGTATAGTTTCGTGTTAAACGAAAATCAACAAAGTATTTTAAGTGTAAAAGGCGCAAAAGATGTTTGTTTAGAGCTTAATTCACTTAGCAAAACCTTCAATATGGCAGGTTGGCGCGTTGGGATGGTTGTTGGTGATAGTACGCACATAAACAACGTTTTAAAAGTGAAAAGCAATATGGATTCTGGTATGTTTTACGGTATTCAAAAAGGTGCTATTGAAGCCTTAAAATGCTCAAAAATGTGGTTTGTAACATTGAATAATGTTTATAAACAGCGTAGAGATTTAGTATGGAAATTAGCTGAAGCCTTAAATTGTACTTACGATAAAAATGCTACAGGTTTATTTGTTTGGGCAAAATTGCCTCCATTTGTAAAATCAGAAGAATTTATAGATTTAGCATTAAAAAACAATCACTTATTCATTACACCAGGAACTATTTTTGGCAGTAAAGGAGAAGGATACATCAGGTTTTCATTATGTGCTTCAACAGAAGTATTAGAAGAAGCCATTGCAAGAGTAAAATGAAGAATATATACATCATAGGCGTTGGGTTAATTGGCGGAAGCTTAGCTATTGATATTAAAAAGAAATATCCAGATGTGGTAATTCATGGTATTAGTAGAAAAGAAGCAACACTTAACGAGGCTTTAGAACTTAATTTAATTGATAAAAAGGCAACATTAGATGATATTGTTAATGCCGATTTAGTCATTATTTCTATTCCTGTTGATGCTACGGTAAAATTATTACCATCTATTTTAGACAAAATACCAGATACAGGATTGGTGGTTGATGCAGGCTCGACAAAAGAAGCAATTTGTAAAGTGGTTGAAAACCACCCAAAACGCAGAAATTTTTTAGCAATGCATCCAATTGCAGGAACCGAACATTCAGGGCCAAGTGCTGCGATTCCTAACTTGTTTGTTGGCAAAACAAATATTATTTGCGAAGTTGAAAAAACAACATTCAAACTTCAAGAAAAAGCGTTGGAGTTGTTTAAATCAATCGGGATGCGTATACGATATATGAACCCAGAAGCGCATGACAAACATATTGCTTACGTATCGCATTTATCACATATTAGTTCGTTTATGCTAGGTAAAACGGTAATGGAGAAAGAAAAAAACGAACGCGATATATTTGATATGGCAGGAAGTGGATTTGCATCTACTGTACGATTGGCAAAAAGTTCACCTGAAATGTGGACACCTATTTTTAAGCAGAATAAAGAAAACGTAATTGAAACTTTAGAAGAATACATTAACAATTTAACGCAATTTAAAGAGCTAATGAAAGGTGATGATTTTGATGCGATTTTTAATGAAATGAAAGAAACAAACCATATAAAAGATATATTGAAAGGTCTTATTTGATGTAGTTTAAAACGAACATCAGTATATGGAAGTTGCTTTTTAGCGTACGTTTAGGAATTGAAATCTAAGAAAAAATAAAAGAGTAAATAAATTATAAAAAATTATTTCGAAACAATGTAAAGTTTCACTTGTAGTAGATTTAAAGTAAATTAAATAAAATGGAAAACAAAAAAGAAATGAGAACGTGGTTGGATGAATTAAATTTAAGTCATCCACTGGTAATTGCAGGACCTTGTAGTGCTGAAACAGAAGAGCAAGTATTAAAAATAGCACACGAGCTGAAAAATACTGATGTAAGTTATTTTAGAGCAGGTATTTGGAAACCAAGAACACGTCCAGGAATGTTTGAAGGTGTAGGTGCATTAGGCTTAAAATGGTTACAAAAAGTAAAAGCGGAAACTGGTATGAAAATTTGTACCGAAGTAGCAAACGCAGCCCATGTAAAATTAGCTTTAGAGCATGATGTAGATTTATTATGGATTGGTGCTCGTTCTACAGTTAGCCCATTTATTATGCAAGAAATTGCAGATGCTTTAGAAGGAACAGATAAACCAGTACTTATTAAAAATCCAGTAAACCCAGATTTAGCATTATGGTTAGGTGGTATTGAGCGTATTTACAAAGCAGGCGTTAAAAACATTGGTGCTATTCATAGAGGGTTTTCAACGTATGAAAAAACGAAATACAGAAATAATCCAGAATGGCAAATGGCTATTGAGTTTCAAAACAAATATCCAGATATTCCTTTAATTAACGATCCGTCGCATATTACTGGAAAGCGTGATATGATTTTTGATGTATCGCAAACGGCTTTAGATTTGAATTTTGATGGATTGATGATTGAAACACATTACGACCCGGATAATGCTTGGAGTGATGCATCGCAACAAGTTACACCAGCTACCTTGGTTCAAATTATGAAAGATTTGAAAATTAGAAAAGAAACAGATGCTGAAGCAGATTACAACAAAAAACTTGATAATTTAAGAGCGCAAATTGATGTAGTTGATAATCAAATTATTGATTTATTAGGAAAGCGTATGAAAGCTGCCGATGGCATTGGAGCACTTAAAAAATCTAAAAACGTAGCTGTTTTACAAAGCAAACGTTGGAACGAAATTTTAGGTAAAATGGTTATTGAAGGTGAAGCGCAAGGGTTGAGTGAAGAGTTTATTTTAAAAATGTTTAAAGCTATTCACCAAGAATCAATTAATCACCAAGAGAAAGTGATTAACGGTTAATATTGAAGTTATTATAAATAAAAAAGCCTCACAATTGTGAGGCTTTTTTATTTATAATATTATTTTTTGATACGTTTAAAAATATAACGAGTTATGAAGATGCCTTGTCCGTCGTCTTTACCACTATCACTTTCAACAGCACTGGTTACAAAGGCTAAATCCCAACCTTCTTCAACCATCGTATTTATTTTTGAAGTAATAACGGCATCGTTAGCAGCAATGTTTTGAAAGCGAATTCCAGCTATGTTGTAAAAATTTAATAGTTTGGTTTCATCAAAATCTTTAACACGTATATCGCTTCGGTCTGCTTTATTTCGACTGTTATCTTCTTCTGTTTGGGTTGATGTATATTCTTTATAGTTTTTATCTTCATTGGCACTAATAATTCTAGAACGCCCTAAACCGTTAGGAACTATAGATTCTACACTTGTAATAACTTTGTATTCAACTTGAGCATTTGTTTCAAAAAAAGAAAACAAAGAAATACTTAAAATGATTAATAATTTTTTCATGTTGTTAAGGTTTTAAAAATTTAGACAGCAATATAATCTTTTTCTTTAATTGAAAAGTTGTTAATTTGTGGTGTAATAGTTAATTAATGACAGGACTCGTTTATAAATCTACAGGAAGTTGGTACACCGTTAAAACCGAATTGGGTGAAACGTACGAATGCCGTATTAAAGGTAAATTCCGTTTAAAAGGCATCAAAAGTACCAATCCAATTGCCGTTGGCGATTATGTTGATTTTGAGTTAGAAACCGACAATAATCAAGTGTCTGGCGTTATTCATAATATACACGATAGAACTAATTATATTGTTCGAAAGTCGGTAAACCTATCAAAGCAAACACATATTATTGCATCTAATATCGATCAGGTTTTTTTAATGATTACCATTAATAATCCGCCAACCCTTACTAGTTTTATCGATCGGTTTTTAGTTACTTCCAATGCCTATTCTATTAAAACCATTTTACTTTTCAATAAAATTGATTCGTATGATGAAGAAACACTAAATGAAGTTAAATATTTAGCACATATTTATAGAACAATAGGGTATGAATGTATAGGGGTTTCGGCAAAAACAGGTAAAAATGTAGATAAAGTAAAAGCCTTAATGCACAATAAAGTTAGCATGTTTTCAGGACACTCGGGCGTTGGAAAATCTACACTTGTAAATACAATTGAAGAAGATTTAAATCTTAAAACAAAAGCAATATCTACGCTTCATAGCCAAGGGCAACATACTACAACCTTTGCAGAAATGTTCGATTTAAGTTTTGGCGGCAAAATTATAGACACGCCAGGTATTAAAGGTTTTGGCGTTGTTGATATGGATAAGGAAGAAGTAGGCGATTATTTTCCAGAAATATTTAAGCTAAAACAAGATTGCAAGTTTAATAATTGTTTACATATACAAGAACCAAATTGCGCCGTAAAAAATGCTTTAGATGCAGATGAAATTGCATTTTCGCGCTACCGTAGTTATTTGCAAATTGTTGAAGGTGAAGATGAGCATTATAGAACCGATAGTTGGGAAAAAGAATAAATAGTTTGTAATGAAAGTAGTTATTCAAAGAGTTTCAAAAGCAAGTGTTGTTATTGAAAATATAAAAGTTGCCGAAATTTCAAACGGACTTTTAGTGCTTTTAGGTATTGTTGATGATGATACGCAGAGTGATATTAATTGGTTGTCAAACAAAATAGTAAACCTCCGTATTTTTGGTGATGATGAAGGTGTAATGAATAAATCGCTTTTAGATAGCAATGGCAATGTAATAGTTGTAAGTCAATTTACACTGCATGCTGCAACTAAAAAAGGAAACAGACCAAGCTACATTAAAGCAGCTAAACCAGACGTTGCCATACCACTTTACAAAGCTTTTGTAAAACAGTTAGAGCTAGATTTAGGAAAACCTGTTCAAACTGGTCAATTTGGTGCAGATATGAAAGTAGAGCTTCTTAACGACGGACCAGTAACCATCATCATCGATTCCAAAAATAAAGAATAAATTAAATTGTAAGATTTTATCGTTTAAACTAAAAGATAGGTATTACGACGAAATATGATTTTTCTCATGTAAATTATTGCTTTAATATTTTATATTTAGGGTTTTAATAAACTTAAATGTGTTTTATGAATCTAAAAATTAAGGTGTTATATATTCTTCTTTTTATAACAATACAAGTTTCTTCACAAGAAAAATTTCATACAAGCTTTACACTTCCTAGCAATTTAAAGGAAAACGCCAATGCCGTTATTCGTTCTAATGAATTGATTATCACAATTAATAGCGTTAATGATATGACGGTTTATCAAAAGCGCATTATAACCGTGCTAAATAAAGAAGGCAATAAAAATATTGATGCTTATGTACATTATGATAATAATGTGAAAATAAAAACTTTAGAAGTTTTAATATTTAATCAACTAGGTGCAAATATTAAAAAAATCAAAAAAAATGATTTTAAAGATGTTAGCGCTGTTGATGGCGGTACTTTGTATTCAGATTCTAGAGTTATGTATTTAGAATATACGCCAATTACCTACCCATACACCATAGAATTTGTTTGTGAAATTAACACAAAAAATACAGCTTTTATAGAGCCGTTTATGCCTGTAAGTGATTATTTTGTGAGTGTTGAAAATAGTTCGTACACAATTAATTTCCCAACCGATTTAACAATTAGAACCAAAGAAAAGAATTTGGAAGGTTTAAAAATTACCAAAGAAACCTTACAAACAAAAATAAGTTATAACGTTAAAAATATGGAGGCAAAAAAACCAGAAGCATATAGTCCTTCACTGGTTGATATTGCTCCTAAAGTTTTAGTAACATCAAACAAATTTGCTTTGGAAGGTGTGCAAACTGAAGTAGAAGACTGGAGTGGTTTTGGGAAATGGATGTATCGAGATTTAATAAAAGAAACCCACGATTTGCCAGCAAGTACAGTAGCTATGATTCAAAATCTTGTAAAAGATGAAACAAACGATATTGATAAAGCTAAAAAAATATATCAATACGTTCAAGATAAAACACGCTATATAAGTGTACAAGTTGGTATAGGAGGATGGAAACCGTTTAATGCTTCCGCAGTTGATAAATTAGGTTATGGCGATTGTAAAGCACTAACAAACTATACCATGTCGCTTTTAAATGCTGCTGGAATTCAGTCAAATTATACGGTTGTATATGCTGGCGATTCACAAAGAAGCTTAGAACACGATTTTGCCGCCATGCAAGGCAATCACGTTATACTTAATATTCCACAAGATAATGGTGATGATATTTGGTTAGAATGTACAAGCCAGAAGTTGCCTTTTGGATTTATTGGCGATTTTACCGATGATAGAGATGTGCTAGTAATAACACCCGAAGGTGGAAAAATTAAACACACAAAAAAGTACCAAGCCCAAGAAAGCTCGCAACTAATAAAAGGAACTTATACCATAACAGAAAACGGACTTATTGAAGTTAGCGCAATCGTAAATTCCAAAGGTATTCAATATGATAATAAATATTGGTTGGAAACCGAAACCGAAAGAGATTTAGATACATACTATAAAAAACGCTGGAATTATATTAATGGTATAACTATAAATAGCATGCGCATAAATAACAATAAACTAGCTAATGAATTTGTTGAAGACGTTAGTTTTGTTGCGCCAAATTACGCAAAAACAGTTGGTGATAGAATGTTATTAACTCTTAATGCTTTAAACAGAAATACCGATATACCAGACCGCTACAGAGACAGAAAATTACCTTTAAAAATAAAAAGAGGTTTTGTTGATATAGATGAAGTTGAAATTAAATTACCTACTGGTTTTACCATAGAATCTTCGCCTGAAAAAGTAGCTTTAGATAATAAATTTGGTAGTTACAAAGCTGAAATTATTGTTAAAGATGAAAACACCATAGTTTATAAACGTGAATTTATAGTTAACGATGGCGAATTTCCAAAAGAAGATTACGAAGCTTACAGAGAGTTTTATAAAGAAGTAAACAAACAAGACAACGCCAAAATAGCTTTAATTAAAAACCAACCTTAAACCTAAATTAACAATGAGAACAACGGTTATTTTATTTTTTACTTTATTTAGTTTAGTAACATTTGCACAAAATTATGATTTTGGTAAAATTTCAAAAGAAGAACTAGAAGAAAAGTATAACCCGCAAGATTCTTCAGCTAATGCAACTTATTTATACAAAAACAGAAAGACTTTTTTCGAATATCAACAAGAAAAAGGTTTTGAGCTAATTACAGAAATTCATGAGCGTATAAAAATATATAAACAAGAAGGATTTAATTATGCTACTAAGGAAGTAAATCTTTATAAAAGTGGTAATGATGATGAGGAGTTTTCAAATTTAAAAGCATATACATATAATTTGGTCGAAGGGAAAATTGTTGATGAAAAACTTACAAAAGATGGGATTTTTGAATCTGAATTAAATAAATATTTAAACCAGATGAAATTTACAATGCCTAATATTAAACCGGGTTCTGTTGTTGAATTTAAGTATAGAATTAAATCACCTTTTATTTCTAATATTGATGAATTTGTTTTTCAACATGATATTCCAGTTGTGAAGTTAGAAGCTACATTTGAAGCGCCAGAGTATTTTAAATTTAAATTGAATACAAAGGGATTTTTATTTGTGTCTCCTAATGTTGAAGAAAAGCGAGATAGATTGACTTTTGTTTCAAAAACTATGGACAGAGGCTTTGGTCAAGTAGGTACTAAAACACATTCAGAAGAAATAGAATTTAAAAAAAAAATATCAAAATATAATTTAACAAATATTCCTGCTCTTAAAGAAGAGTCTTTTGTTAATAATATTAATAATTATCGTTCTTCAGTCAAGTACGAGTTGTCTTATACAGATTTTCCAAATTCACCTTTAAAATATTATTCTACTTCTTGGGAAGATGTAGTGAAAACTATATACCAAAATCCAAATTTTGGATCAGAATTGGATAAATCTGGATATTATGAAAAAGAAATTGACGCTATTGTAAGTACTGTTTCAGATCCAACCCAAAGAGTAGCTCTAATATTAGATTTTGTAAAATCTAAAGTCAATTGGAATGGTTATTACGGTTATTATACAAATGTGGGTGTTAGAAAGGCTTATAAAGACCAAGTAGGTAATGCAGCTGAAATAAATTTGATGTTAACGTCTATGTTGAGATATGCAGGATTAAGTGCATTTCCTGTTTTAGTAAGTACAAGGCAAAATGGTATTCCTTTATTTCCAACCAGGGAAGGTTATAATTATATAATAACTTATGTTAGGTTAGCAGAAACTATTATTTTATTAGATGCTACAAATAAATATAGTGCACCAAATGTATTGCCTTTTAGAACTTTGAATTGGCAAGGTAGGGTTATGGCAGAACACGGTGGTTCGCAATTAATAGATTTATATCCTAATGAAATATCAAAAAACAGTTTGTCTTTTATGGCTAATTTGGATGAAAACGGAAATCTGAATGGTAAATACAGAGCTGTAAAAACCAATCATGAAGCATTATTGTATCGAGAAGAAAATAATAATAAAAATAAAAAAGATTTTTTAGATCAGTTAGAGAATAAATTAGGTGGTATTGAAATTTCGGATTTCAAGGTTGAAAATGAGACCGATTTATATAAGCCAATCATAGAGTCATATAACTTTGTAAAAGAAAATCAAGTAGATGTTATTGGTGGAAAACTATATTTCTCACCTATGTTTTTTTTAAAAATTAATGAAAACCCATTTAAGTTAGAAAAAAGAGAATTTCCAGTAGATTTTGGATACCCAACAAACACATCCTATAAGATAGTTATTAAAATACCAGAAGGATATAAGGTTGAAAGTTTTCCTGAACCTCTAATGTTTATGATGCCAGATAATTTAGGCTCTTTTAAATACAATATTAGCCATCAAGAAAACTTAATTCAATTATCAGTTGAATCTCAAATCAACCAACCAATTATCTTATCTGTTTATTATGATGCATTAAAAGAGTATTTTAGCAAAATAGTAGAAAAAGAAGCAGAACAAATAGTTTTAACTAAAATATAATGAACATTAAAAACGCACAGCAAGACGTAGATAATTGGATTAAAAACCACGGCGTTCGTTATTTTAACGAACTTACCAATATGGCACAACTAACCGAAGAAGTAGGCGAAGTAGCCCGAATAATTGCACGCAGATATGGCGAACAAAGCGAAAAAGAAAGCGATAAAAATAAAGATTTAGGCGAAGAACTTGCCGATGTAGTTTTTGTAGTACTATGTTTGGCAAACCAAACAGGTATCGACCTTCAAGCAGCTTTTGATAAAAAAATGGATTTAAAAACCAATCGCGACCACGATAGGCATCATAATAACGAAAAACTAAAATAAATTATAAGTATATTTGAACGCTTCTTTTAAGAAGCGTTTTTTATGTTAGTTCAAGAGCAATCAAGAACTTTTTGTTAGTTTTTTAAATTATAAAATGAATATCACACTTCAAAAATCGCAAATAGCAAACCGTCAATCTAAAATTACAATTACAGGTTCAAAAAGCGAATCAAACAGATTGTTACTTTTAAAAGCATTATATCCAGAATTTTCACTTGAAAATGTATCAAATTCTGATGATAGTTGTTTAATGACCGATGCTTTAAAATCAGTTTCTAATATTGTAGATATTCATCATGCAGGCACTGCTATGCGTTTTTTAACAGCTTATTTTTCTATTCAAGAAGGGCGTGAAGTAACACTTACAGGTTCTAAACGCATGAAAGAACGTCCTATTCAAATTTTAGTTGAAGCTTTAAAAGAATTGGGCGCAGATATTAGCTATGTAGAAAATGAAGGTTTCCCACCAATAAAAATTACAGGAAAAAAATTAACAAAAAACAAAGTGTCATTAAAAGCAAATGTAAGCAGTCAGTACATTTCAGCTTTATTGTTAATTGCTTCAAAGTTAGAAAACGGTATAGAGTTAACTTTGGAAGGCGAAATTACTTCAGTCCCTTATATAAAAATGACGTTAAGTTTACTAGATGAAATAGGTGTAGAGTCATCATTTATTGGAAATGCCATTACCGTAAAACCCAACAACCAACAACCAGCAACCAACAACCAACAACCAACAATACTAACTGTAGAATCCGATTGGTCTTCAGCTTCCTATTATTTTAGTATTGTAGCCTTATGTGAGGTAGGAACAGAAATTACATTATCATCTTACAAAGAAAATTCATTACAAGGTGATTCCGTTTTAGTAGAAATATATAAGCATTTTGGTGTTCAAACTAGTTTTAAAAATAACACAGTAGTTTTAGAAAAAACGACTCAAAACCTAAAAGCGTTTAGTTACGATTTGGCAAACGCGCCAGACATAGCTCAAACCATTGCCGTAACCTGTTTTGCATTAGGAATACCATGCGATTTAACAGGACTTCATACCTTAAAAATTAAAGAAACCGATAGGTTAGTAGCTTTAAAAACCGAAATTGAAAAATTAGGAGGAAACGTAGAAATTACAGATAAATCGTTACACCTTAAAGCTTCAAATACCATAAACCAATTTGTGCCAATTGCTACCTACAACGACCATAGAATGGCTATGGCCTTTGCACCATTAGCACTTAAAACACCGTTAATAATTGAAGATGCAGAAGTGGTTTCAAAATCATATCCAACCTTTTGGAACGATTTAGAATCTATAGGTTTTAAAATAACTAAATAATAATCATCAATTTACTTGACAACCCCTATCTGCAGATTGTATATTTGCAACCTAATTTTTAAAAGCTAAAGCAAAAACTTTAAACTTTTAAAACTTTTAAACTTTTAAACTTATTTAAATGAAGTTATCAAACTTTGGTTTTAATCTACCAGAAGAATTATTAGCCGAATACCCAGCAGAAAACAGAGATGAATCTCGTTTAATGGTTTTAGACAGAAAAAAACAAACCATCGAGCATAAAATGTTCAAAGATATTATTGATTATTTTGATGAAGACGATGTTTTAATACTTAATAATACCAAAGTATTTCCTGCACGTTTGTATGGTAATAAAGAAAAAACAGGCGCAAGAATAGAAGTGTTTTTATTGCGCGAATTAAATGAAGAACAACGCCTTTGGGACGTTTTAGTTGATCCAGCTCGTAAAATACGTATAGGTAACAAACTATATTTTGGTGATGATGATACCTTGGTCGCCGAGGTTATTGATAATACAACATCTCGTGGGCGTACACTACGTTTTTTATACGATGGTTCTTATAAAGAATTCCGTAGAAAATTAAACGAACTTGGTGAAACACCTCTTCCAAAATACATAAAAAGAGAAGTGCAGCCAGAAGATGAAGAACGTTACCAAACCATTTACGCTAAAAATGAAGGCGCAGTAGCTGCACCAACAGCAGGACTTCACTTTTCAAGACATTTGTTAAAACGCTTAGAAATTAAAGGTGTAAATTTTGCAGAAGTTACCCTACACGTTGGTTTAGGAACCTTTAATCCAGTTGAAGTTGAAGATTTATCCAAACACAAAATGGATAGTGAAGAACTTAAAATTGACGAAAAAGCAGTGGCAATTGTTAATAAAGGTATTCAAAACAAAAAGCGTGTTTGCGCTGTAGGTACAACTGCAATGCGTGCTATTGAAAGTTCGGTATCATCAAACGGGCAGTTAAATGAGGTAGAAGGATGGACAAACAAATTCATTTTCCCTCCATACGATTTTAGTATTGCCAATTGCATGATTACCAATTTTCACACACCAAAATCTACCTTGTTAATGATGGTTTCAGCATTTGCAGGTCACGATTTTATTAAAAAAGCATACGAAGAAGCTGTAAAAGAAAAATACAAATTCTACAGTTATGGCGATGCCATGTTAATCATATAAATTCAAAAAAGCCTTGTTAATTCAAGGCTTTTTTATTCCTGCGAAAGCAGAAACCTTTTTAAAATAATTTTAAGTAAATTTATTTGGGCATTTCCCTATCGGGTCGCGTTTTCCATTGCAAGTCCTCGCTCGTACCTCGCTGTGGGCTTTTCATTGCAACCGCTAATGCAAATTACAACTTCCATTCATAAATTGTAAACCTTAATCAAATTCATCAATCCTTAATCGTTAATCATCAATCGTTTCCCTATTTTTGCAAAACTTATGGCAACAACAAAAAAAGACATACGCGCATTAACCAAAGAGCAGCTTCGAGAATTCTTCGAAAAACAAGGCGACAAAGCCTTTCGAGGTAATCAAGTTTACGAATGGTTATGGCAAAAATCGGCACATTCGTTTGATGATATGACCAACGTTTCGCTTGAAACACGTCAAATGCTAGAAGAAAACTTTGTTATCAACCACATAAAGGTCGATACCATGCAACGTAGTAACGATGGTACTGTTAAAAATGCCGTTCGGTTACATGATGGATTGATAGTAGAATCGGTATTAATACCAACCGCTACCAGAACAACTGCTTGTGTATCAAGTCAGGTTGGTTGCAGTTTAGATTGTAAATTTTGTGCCACAGCGCGTTTAAAACGCATGCGTAATTTAAACCCAGATGAGATTTATGATCAAGTAGTAGCCATTGATAATGAAAGTAAACTATATTTCAATCGTCCGTTAAGTAATATCGTTTTTATGGGCATGGGCGAACCACTTATGAATTATAACAACGTTATAAAAGCCATTGATAAAATTACCTCAGAAGAAGGTTTGGGTATGTCGCCAAAACGTATTACGGTTTCAACATCGGGCGTACCAAAAATGATTAAAAAAATGGCTGATGATGAAGTGAAGTTTAATTTAGCAGTGTCATTACACTCGGCTATAGATGAAGTTCGAACATCCATAATGCCGTTTAATGAAACCTTTCCTTTGGAAGATTTACGTGAAGCTTTAGAGTATTGGTATGCTAAAACCAAACGCAAAATTAGCTACGAATATGTGGTTTGGAATGGTATAAACGACTCTCAAAAAGATATTGACGCCTTTGTTAAGTTTTGTAAATATGTACCATGTAAGGTAAACATCATAGAATACAACCCAATTGATGATGGCGAGTTTCAACAAGCATCTAGTGAAGCCTTAGAAAATTACATTGCATCCTTAGAAAAAAACAGAATTGTAGTTAATGTACGCCGAAGTAGAGGTAAGGATATTGATGCCGCTTGCGGACAATTGGCAAATAAAAGTTAAAAAATAAACTTCTAAAACTTATATTTGAATTCTCTTAAAAAATAATATTGAAAATAGTAGAGCAAATAAAACAACCCATAGCCTTTGAAATGGACCTTTTCGAGCAAAAGTTCCTGCTTTCAATGTCTAGTAAAGTGGCTTTACTAAACCGTATTACCACCTATATTGTAAACCGAAAAGGGAAGCAAATGCGACCTATGTTTGTGTTTTTGGTTGCTAAAATGGTATCGAATGGCGAAGTGAGTGAACGTACCTATCGTGGTGCTTCCGTTATCGAATTAATCCATACTGCTACTTTAGTACATGATGATGTGGTTGATGATAGTAACCGCCGTCGCGGATTTTTCTCCATTAATGCACTTTGGAAAAATAAAATTGCGGTATTAATTGGCGATTATTTACTGTCAAAAGGTTTGCTTTTAAGTATTGATAATAACGATTTCGATTTGCTTAAAATCATTTCAATAGCAGTGCGTGAAATGAGTGAAGGCGAATTACTTCAAATTGAAAAAGCTAGAAAACTAGATATTACAGAAGCCGTTTATTATGAAATTATACGTCAAAAAACAGCAACACTTATAGCTGCTTGTTGTAGCTTGGGTGCAGCATCGGTAAAACCAGAATCGCAGCATGTAGAAGTAATGCGCAAATTTGGTGAACTTATAGGTATGGCATTTCAAATTAAAGATGATTTATTTGATTATACCGATGACCAAATTGGCAAACCTACAGGCATTGATATTAAAGAACAAAAAATGACCTTGCCTTTAATTTATGTGCTAAACAATGCTGAGAAGAAGGATAAAAACTGGTTAATTAATTCTATTAAAAACCATAATAAAGATGCCAAACGTGTTAAAGAAGTAGTCGCTTTTGTGAAAACTAATGGCGGTTTAGATTATGCTACAACCAAAATGAAACAATTTCAAGAAGAAGCATTGCAATTACTAAAAACCTATCCGGAATCAGAGTACAGAAATTCTCTAGAGTTGATGGTGAATTATGTGATTGATAGGAAGAAGTAGGTTTTGGTTTTTTGAAAGTTTCGTTTAACTGTCTCGGTTATGTGTAGTTGCGTGGTTTAGCGTTAAACTTAGAAAGCACACACAGAGTTGGAAATTCCGCAGGGATTTCCAAAGTAAGCGTGAACGAGCAATTACTTATCGCCATTGTTGGCTTTAGGCTATTCTTGTAAATAGTAAGTGAATGTCTTAGCAAAATCAATTGGTTGCTATCTTAATTTCTATAAGGGTCAAATTCCCAAACATTGTTCAATTTAGTGTTAAATTTTGTATAGATTGGAAGCACATATCCTTTATTATTAACACTAAAGCTTGTATAAACAGACATATTAATTGGTGAATTTTGAAGTTTAATCCATTCATCAGTAACATGTTTATATTTCCACAATGTATTAGAAACATAACCATCTCCCCATTCGAAATTTTGCCCTAATCCAACATAGGCTTCATCATTAATAATAAAACTTGCATATAGATTATATGCATTTGAAGGTATTGGTGTTCTTGATATCCATGTATCTTGTGTAGAATTATATTCCCATAACGTATTTATTCCGAATGCCGTTTGACTAATTCCTAAAAAACATTTTTGCCCTAGGGCAAACGTGTAGTTTCCCCAAACAGGATTGTTATTATCAAAATTTCCAATAAAATCAGCCTTTCTTTTCCATAAATCAGTAACGATGTCATATTCCCATAATTCATATGTTTTATAACAATTGCCTATATACAATTTACCATTTAAGCTAAAATTGAAATTATACCTTCTGTCAGTTTGTAATGAGCCTGTAAAGTTTTTCCGTTTTGTCCAAATATTTGTTAGAGTATTATATTCCCAAAAGCTTGTTTCTAAGAGTGCAAAAACCTTAGATCCTGAATTAAAAGCAAAAGGTTTTTTTCCTGAGTTTTCAGGTAGACTTAAATTATTCTCCCACGAATCGTAAATAGGATTATATTTTAGCATGTATAAACTATTTGATCCTATTACAAAACCGAATCCATCCATAACAAAAGATGCAGCATCAAATGTTTTAGAGCTTTGATTACTTTTTTGCAACCAAGGAAACCATATATCAAAAAAGTCGTTTGTAGCGTCTGTTGAATCCTCAATTGTAACAGTAATATTTAATTTTTGTGCCATATAAACGTATGGAACTTTAACAACTAATACGTTTTCTGTGGCTGATTCAATTTCAGCGGTAAAATCACCGAATTTTACGGTATTTTCTGAAATTGTTGTTGAAAAATGGTTTCCAGTAATTTCCACTCTTGTTCCTATTGGGCCAAATTTGGGATTAAAATTGATTATTTTTGGTGGATAAGCTTTTGTGTTAAATTCAAATTCATTACCATAAAATACAACTGTACCTATTTTTATGTAGGCACGAACATAATATTGGGTATTGCCCTCTAGTCCAGCAATACTACTTTGATATTCACCTATTGAATTTGGTGTCCCTAATTCTGTTTTAGAATTATTAATGGTTGGCATAGCCGTTGTAGACCAACAGTGACCGTATTCAACTATTCCTGGATACCCCGAGCCTAAAGAAGTAATATTACCTTTTACATTAACAGAAGTTTGTGTTACATTTAATATAGATCCGGTATACACTACAGGGGCAGCTATTTTAATAATTTCGAAATCCTTAACTAGATTATCTTCTCCCCGAATAGTAATATTCTTAAGTATTGGAACATAACCAGCTTTTGATATTTTAATTTGATAAGTCTTTGCTTTAATATTGTTAAAACTATAATACCCTTGAGAATCACTTGTGGTCTGGTCTGTAGCACCTAGTATTATTGAAACACCATATACTTTTATACCATTTGATAAAATGACACCATGGACACTTCCCACAGATTCAGATTCATCCTTTTCACAAGTGAAGATTGTAATTCCTAATAAGATAATTATTAAGATTTGGAGTTTTTTTTTGACATAGTTAATTTGCATAATCAATACTTATTGAAAATAATTTTCATGGTTTATACTCATAAAAATCATAGCCATTTGAACCACCAGAATCGTAAATACCACCACCACCAACATAGGCTTTACCGTTTAGTGAAAACGAAAAATGTCCTCCTCTTTCAATATGACCAATATCATCAATTTTAGTCCAAATATTAGACAAAGGATTATATTTCCAACAATCTTTAGTATTACTGCCACCTGTTGGATTGCCTCCAGTAACATATCCAAAACCGTTAAGTTCAAACGATGCCGTATTTTTTCTAGAATCTTTAAAATTTACTATTCTAATCCACTCATTTGTATTAGGATGATAAGACCAATAATCTACCATTCCAGTATTTGTTGCCCCATTACCTACATAGGCAATATTATTGATTGTAAAAGTTGACGTTTCTGTACGTAAAAAATAATTTTGATATGTAAAATCAGCAATTTGTGTCCAAGTATTTGTATCGGGCGAATATTTGTAAAAATCGCCATATGTGATTCTTGTATAAGGTTCAAAGTCAGCGCCCATTCCTAGGTATATTTCTTTGTTTATTGAAAAATGCGTAGCGTAATCTCTTCTAGCCCCAGGATATTTTGGAAGCTGTTTCCATTGTTGGGTTACTGGGTTATATTCCCAAAAACTATTATTGCTATCAGCGGTATAAACAAATAATTTATCCATGTTTGCCTCTGCTACACCGCTCCACTTTATTGAAAAAGGAATTGTAGATTTTTCCCAACTAAAATTATTAGGGTTAAATTTCCATAAATAATAGTTGTCATCAAATAAATCTTTTGAAGGAGCTATAACATAAGCGGTGTTATTTGCAACTACCGCATTATTAATACCTCTATAAAAACGAAAAGGGAGGTTGTTAGATATCATTATCCATTTGTCTTGAATATTCAATTCAACCTCGTATTCAACTATTAAGTCTAACAACTGAATTTTTACAATGGCTTTTCTTCTAGGGAAGGCACCAAAAGGAACTTTTGTATTAAGGTTTTGTGTATCGCCAAATGAGATGTTTGCCTTAGCTTCTTCAAAGTAGATAAAATTTTTGTCTTTTAAGGGGTGGAAATTAGCTCCTTGAATTACGACGCTCTGATTTGCAAATACATTTTTTTCAACAAAGTTTATTTTTGGGGCTATAAGCTTAAAATTATTGCTAAATGAATTTTCTTGTAATTGAGCTGAAACTTTAATTTGTTCAGAACTACTTTCCAAATCATCAGGAACTAAAACTTTTAAGGTATTTCTATCGGCATAAGTAATTGTAGCTTCTGCATTTCCAAAATAAACTTTGTTTCTTGATTTTTCAAAATCAAAATGGCCCCCATTAATAATCAATTCATCCCTAAACGTGCCACTTAAAGATGAAATTGAAGATATTTCTGGATTGAATAAAGAAAAACCATTAAAGGTTACCTTCTTCTCATATATTTTAACTTCTATTGTTGGGTTAAAGCTTTTTAAAGTTACAGGAACAATACATTTTATAATACTATCGTTTGAATAAATTATTCTACTTGATTCTCCTCCTAATGATACTTTAATATAATTCGTTTTTGTTGTGAAATAATTACCAGAAATTGAAATCGTATCTAATATATGTGCTTGCTGTGGTACTTCTTTGATTATTGGGATGATAGATCCTAAAGATATAAATGATTGCTCATCACTATAATAAATTTCGGTATCTGCAACTTTTATATATGCTCTCACAAAATATTCTCCATTATAGACTAAATCTGTGTTAATTGTATTTTCTAATTGATTGCCTGTTATTTTACTTTGTATAATGATTGAGTTATTTAAAGTTGGCACGGGCTGGTTTGATAATAAAAAGCCCGATTCTAAAATATTATTTAAATCCAAACCAGTATAAGTAGCTTTTAAATTAACTCCACCTGTTTGAGGAACATAAACAGATAAGGTTAAATTAATTGCTTCAGGTGTTGGAGTTGGGTCATCTTTTTGACAGCTTAGGGTTAAGAATAACAATATGAAAGTATAATAAAAGTTTTTTAACATAATGCTAGAAATTATAAAGTTCAGTTCTTAAAATGATATGATCGTGATTAGAAAAAAGTGTATTTGATGGGGGATATCCATTTTGATAACCAATTAAATAAACGTAGTTATTATGGATAAACATGTACTCAGGTCCAAAATTATAACCTTCTGCCTTTAAGTCATTTCTTTCAAACCATTGATTGCTTCCAATATCATATTCCCAAAAGTTTTTAAGATAATTATTATAATAAAACCCGCGGTCATCAACTTGAACATTGATAGCACGTTGAACAGGTTTTGTTATGTCACTTTTTCTAACCCAAGTATTATCAGGTGTGAATTCCCAAAAATTAGTTGTGCGTTCTTCTCCGTTTCCAATATAAAACTTGCCATTGCTTTTAAAAACGCTAGGAGCATTTCTTAAATCATAATTATTTACCAATGGAATTTCAGTTATCTGTTCCCAAGAATTACTGTTTTCTCGGTATTTCCATATTTTTCTATTTTGATATAACGATGTTGAACCTGTATAGCCCAAGCCAAAATATAACTCGCCATTATGTACAAATCCTGTAGGCTGTTGAATAAGTTCATTATTTATAAAGTCTTGGAGTTGAGTTACCGTATTTGTTTGGAAATTGTATTTGTAAAAGTTATTAGTTTTTCGTTTTATATACAAGTAGGTGTGTACTCCATTATTTAATGGAAAAAAATAAAAAAGATGTCCAAATATGCCTTCTGTGGATATAGGAATTATAGATTCTTCCCATTTATTATTTTCTGGCGTGTATTTGAATATAGCATTGTTTTCTGTTCCACTGCTATTTTTAAAAACATTAATATATGCCATATTATTATCATAAAAACTCGATAATGTTAGATTACCTACACTAGCTAGTCCACCAGTAAGCTCATAGTCTCTTTTATATGACCATAAGTACCATTTAGAGATAAGGTTTAAATCTATCTTATTTTCAATATCAGTATTAAGCAATTTAATTTTTAGGCTTCCAATATCTCTACTTTTATATGGGCCTAAAGGAATCTTAACCAGCAGAGAATCCCTATATCTTTCAGTGATTTCTACTTTATTATCTGCTAAATAAAAGTCATTCAGACCTGTAATATCTGGAAAGAAATTAGATAAATAAATCATAATGTCATCTCCAACTTTTACTTTGTTTTTTGATAAACCAGTAATAGTTGGTTTAGGAATTTTTACTCCTTTTAAAATTTTAAGTTCTTGAAGTTGAGCCTTTATTAATATGTCGTGATCAAAACTTTGTAGATTATAAGGAAGTTTAAAAGAAATTGAATCTTTACTATGGCTAGTGACAGTAATTTTCTCGTTGTTTAAGGATATGATATCTGTTTTCTTTGATGGTGAATTTGTTAAATGTTTACCATAAACAACAACTTCTTTCCCATACTTAAAATTAACTGGAATTGAATCAACAATAGGTGTAAATAATTGAAAAGGAGATACTAAAACTTCCATTTTGTCAACGCCTTCACCATTGTCAATTTTGATTTTGAAATCAAATGGATTGAATCCGTCATATGGAACTTTAAATTTAACCAAAGAATCATTATTAAAAACAATATCCAATTTTGTCTCATCAAGATATAAAATCACACTTCTTTTAAAATTCCTTCCAACTATGGAAAGTGTATCTCCTAAATCAGCTTTATTAGGTAATACATTATCAATTTTCAATACAGGATCGTTTATTGCTTCTTCTTCATTAATAGAATCACTGCTTTTGTCACAAGAATATATAAATACTAAATATGTAACTGAAATTAATTTTAGGCTAAAAAAAACAAAGTTTAAAAAAAATGATTTTTCCTTTAAGTATTTCAAGTAAAACATTAGTTTTTGGTAAAAAGATTGATTTGTTTTTGTCATTATTTCAAGTACTATTATTTAAATATTATGATATTGCTGAAAGTTAGATAATATAATATTTGAACCTGCTTAAAGCCAATGCAAAGATAAAGTTCCGTTTAAATGAACTTTATCGGTTGTTAAACGAAGTTAGTTAAAATTTCGCACAAAGTCAACTCTAAAAAAAGTGTTTTTAGTATTTAAAATAAACAGATAAAAAAACTACTGCTGTTGCTGTTGCTGTTGTTGAATGCGTTCTAAATTGCGTTGGTAGCTATTATTGGTTTTAGAAGCTGCAAAAGTGTTTTCGGGTATTACGGTTTCTTCTTGGTTTTTTGTAGTGCTAATTTCAACTTTCACAAACAAATCAGATTCCACTTTGCGTTTAAAAACACCTTTTACTGGCGAGCAATCGGCGTAACTTCTACCAACAGCTAAACGCACATGGTTTTCATTGGCTATTGTATTGTTTGTGGGGTCAATACCAAACCAGCCATAAAATGGTATGTAAGCCTCTATCCAAGCATGTGTAGCACCTTCTCCGCGTTTGGCATCATCTGTAGGGCAAATATAACCGCTTACGTAGCGTGCAGGTATACCACAAAGCCTAACCATTTGAAGCATGATGTTTGTGAAATCTTGACAAACGCCTGCTTTTAAACTCCAAACATCATCTAAAGTAGAGTCTACATTGGTTATGCCTTTTATGTATTTAAAGTTATTATAAACGTAATCGCAAAGTTCTAAAACAGTTTTATAAGGTGTTTTTTCGGTTAGTTTTCTTTCTTCTATTAAACTTAAAACGTCATTAGTGCCGCTAAAGGCAGTTGGTTTTAAAAAATCTATTACGTCTGAATCGTATTTGTGTTGTTTTAATTCATTCCATTGTGTTTTCACATCAGCTGTGTCTTCAGGAAATAGTTTGTTGGATGTTATTACTTCAACTTCCGAAGTTATTGATAATTCATCATGCGGTTCGGTAATTAAAAAAGTACCAATGCGGTTGTTGTAAAAATCGTTATAAGTTTCTATAAACGGATTATTTGTAACCGATATAAAATGCGATACCACTTTTTGATATTGGTCATTAATAGGATGTAAGCGAATTAAATTTGCGCCATCAATTACTGGGTTGTTGTAGCTGTACTTTGTAATATGTTTGATGAAAAATGTTGGCATAATATTTAAAAATTAATTTGCATTAGATAAGTATACCGAATTTATATTTGAAGAGATGTTTCTAATATCATCTTTAATAGCTTCAATGTAATTATGTAAGCCTTGGGCGTTTATACTTTCAATGGTTGTGTATTTTATGGTGCTTTCTAACTTTCCTAATAAAAATTCTAAATTATTGCGCTCAAGTTCATTGGCTTCAATAAGTTGGTTTATGTGTCTGTTTAATTTGTTTACACAGTAATATACCGACCTTGGAAATAATTTATCTTGAAAAACCATTCGTATAATGTGTTCTTCATTAAAAGTAGATTTATGTGTTTTTAAGTATAACTGATAACCACCTATAGAAAGCAATAAGTTTTTCCAGTAAAAGCTTTTTTCTAAGCTATCGGAAGTGTTGCCTATTTCCATAAGTTTGAAAGCTGTAAAATCTGATATTTGAATAACCCGTTCTAAAAATTTTCCAACATTCATAAAATAATAAGAAGAACCGCGTTCTTGTGTGATATCAGACGTTCCGTAGTATATTAAATGGTGTTTACGTAAATCTTCTAAAAACTGAATTGGATCTTCTTCACGAAGTCTTCTAGGTAAATCTTTATTTGTAAGATACAAATAATAGTTGTTTATACATAACCAAAGTTCTCTAGAAATATGTTCTTGTACACTTCTGGCATTTTCTCTAGCTTTTGTAACTATATTTAGAATGGAGTTTGAGTTACTTATGTTAAATACCATAAAATTGATACATTCTATAGCGTCTTCAGTATAAAATTCATTCTCTGAGGTTGTGAAATTTTTAATAATTGGTGTCCACGAAAATAGTTCGGGAGAGTCTTGATTGGCATAAAAATTTACTTTTAGTAAACTTAAAATACCGTTTCCTCGTTCCATATATCTATCTAACCAAATTAGGTTATTTGCTACTCTACTTAACATATTAAAATGTGTTTTTAATTATTGTAATACCCATGTGTCTTTACTACCACCACCTTGCGAACTGTTTACCACCAGCGAGCCTTTTTTAAGTGCTACCCGGGTTAAACCTCCTGGGCAAATATCAATACCATCTTTACCAGAAAGAGCAAACGGACGTAAATCGATACAACGTGGTGATAGCTGCCCATTAATATAACAAGGCGCAGTTGATAGTCTTAAAATAGGTTGTGCAATAAAATTTTCGGGTTTCTTTTTTACGTTATCTAGGTAGTCTTTTATTTCATCGTCTGTAGCTTCATGACCCATAAGCATACCATAACCACCACTACCGTCGGTTTTTTTAATAACCATTTCCTTTATGTGTTTGGTAACGTATTCCAATTCGTCTGGTCTGCCTAATTGGTAGGTTTCAATATTTTTTAAAATGGGTTCTTCATCTAAATAATATTTAATCATATCGGGTACGTAAATATATATGGCTTTATCATCGGCAATTCCAGTTCCAGGTGCATTTACAATGTTAACATTGCCTTTTCGGTAAGCAGCCATAATGCCAGCAACACCTAAAACGCTATTGGCATTAAATTCTAATGGATCTAAAAAATCATCATCAACACGTCTGTAAATTACATCAACTTGTTTTAAACCATTGGTGGTTTTCATGTAAACAAAATGATTTTTTACTACCAAATCTGTGCCTTCAACCAGTTCAATACCCATTAATCTGGCTAGTGTTGTGTGTTCGTAATATGCCGAATTATAAATGCCTGGTGTTAAAAGTACAATGTTAGGGTTGGCTATGTTTGAAAGTTCTTTTAGCTTTTTATATAGCATGTTTGGGTAGTTTGAAACCGAACGTACTTGGCTTTTTGGCAAAATACCAGGGAATAAACGTTTTGATATTTCTCGGTTTTCAAGCATGTAGCTAACACCAGATGGTGTTCTTAAGTTATCTTCAAGAACATAAAATTCACCATCGTTATTGCGAATTAAATCTACACCCGAAATATGAACATATACATCATACGGTACTTTTACACCTTTCATTTCGCGTAGAAAGTTTGGGCATGAATAAATTAAATCTGCAGGAATTAAACCGTCTTTAATAATAAACTGTTCATTATAAATATCTTTAATAAACAAGTTTAAAGCTTTAAGGCGTTGTTTAATGCCTTTTTCAATTTTATCCCATTCTTTAGCTGTTATAATTCTGGGAACAATATCAAACGGAAATATTTTTTCTATACCTTCATTATCATTATAAACCGTAAACGTAACGCCTTGGCTCATAAATAACTGTTTAGAAAGGTCTTCTTTCTTAGTCAGTTTTTCAGGTGATGTTTTTTTTAAATACTCGATAAATCCTGCATATTGAGCTCTAAATTCTTCATTTTCAGAGTACATTTCATCCCAAGTGCTTGGAAGTTTTTCGTAAGACGAGAAAAGATTGTTATTATTCATATATATAAGCTATTAAACCAAATATAATAAATTATTGAAAGAAATTTAATAATTCGGCTTTTTAAGTAAATATAAATCAAGCTTTATTTTAATTTGTTAAAAATAATTCGAAATTTTAATAAGTAATGTGTTTTTTGAAGTTTAAATTGTGTTCTGAATAATTTATATAATGAAAGCATGTGTTTAATTTACTAAATTTTATTTACGAAAACCTTAACTTAAAATTATATTTTAAAAAAAAATATTTTACTCAGGCAACCATTACTATAAAAATGGCGTCTTTAATAATAGAAGGCTAAATGAAATCATTTTTGAAAGTTATACAACTCCATAAAAACGAATCGGCACTTATAAAAAGTGCTATAAAAAACAATCGTGAAGCGCAACACGTTTTGTATGAGTTGCATGCCCCAAAAATGTTAAGCGTTTGCAGGTATTATATTAAAGATTTGCAACATGCAGAAGAAGCAATGCTTAACGGATTTTTTAAAGTGTTTTCTAATTTAAGCAATTTTAGAAATGAAGGTAGCTTTGAAGGTTGGATTCGACGTATTATGGTTAGAGAATCGATTTCATTTTTACGGCAGCAAAAAAATATTGAGTTTTCGGTTGAAGATGTAGATTTTAAAAACGATTTTACCAATAATATAGAAACAACTATTGAAGTTGAGCAATTACAATACATAATTGATGCGCTTCCTGAAGGTTATAAAATGGTGTTTATAATGTATGCTATAGAAGGTTACAAACACCACGAAATTGCGAACCTATTACAAATTACCGAAGGTACTTCAAAATCGCAATTATTTAAAGCACGAAAAATGCTTCAAGAAAAATTACAAGAATTAAACGCAACAAGTTATGGAACAAAATAAATTTGATCAACAAATAAAAGAAACCTTAGAAGGTAGAAGCTTGCAACCATCAAACAATGCTTGGGAAAAACTATCTAACCGTTTAGATGAAACTAGCCAAAATAAAACTAAAACCTATTGGTATATAGGTGTAGCAGCTAGTGTTGTTGGTATTTTATTTATTGCAGTTCAGTTTTACAACACAAAACCTATAGAACCTGTAATTGTAAATACACCAACTGTAAAACAAGCTGAAAATACACAAGTTGCGATTGAAAAACCAGAAACTACAAACACCGTTTTAGAAACCATACAACCTGTTGAAAATGTTGAAAGTTTCAAAGAAAATTCAATTGTAAAAGTTACAGAAACCAATGTTGTTTTAGATAAAAAACAAAGTATTTTAAAAGAAACCAATGCTATTGTAAACACTAAAGCAAATCAAGAAGCTTTAACATTTGAAGAACAAAAAATTAAAGACCTAGTAGCTAAAGTTGAAGAATTAAAAGCTCAAAATAAAGAAGTAACAAATGCAGATATTGACGCCTTGTTGCTTGAAGCTCAAAAAGAAATTAGATTTAAAAAAGCAACAAATAAAAATACAGGTTTAGTTGATGCCAATCTTCTATTGGAAGAAGTAGAAACCGATTTAGACCAATCATTTAGAAGTAAAGTGTTTGATGCTATAAAGGCAAGTTTTGGTACCGTAAAAACAGTAGTAGCTCAGCGAAATAATTAAACGTCATTACGAGGAGGAACGACGAAGTAATCTGTTAATTTTGAACTACAATTATAAGATGGCTTCGTACCTCGCCATGACGAAAACAGAAATTTTCATCAATAAAAAATTTAATCATTAATCAAAAAACGAACAGTTATGCAAACAATTACAAAGTATTTAGCGGTAATCGCGCTAATTTTAAGTGTGCAGTTAATCAATGCACAAGACACAATTCAAAAAGTAAATAACAAAGACAAAATTGAAAACTTAAAAAAGATTAAGGAACTTATTCAAAATGAGGAACGCGATTTCTTAAAAGCAGAAGTAGAAGCTATTAACATAAGGTTAGATAAAGGCGATATTTCAAATGTTGAGGCTGAAATTTTGAAAAAAGAAGCTGCTAAAAAACGAGCACTTAATATTGAAAATCGATTAGCAATTGTTGATAATAAAATAGTATTACTAGAACGAAACGAAGAAGGCTATCGTATTAATAATGAAGAAGATTTATCAAGAATAGGTATTAGTATAGGTGGTAATGATGAGAGTTTTGCAGGTGTGAAAATTAATTATAAAAATAAGCCTAAAAAATACGATTTGCGTACATCAAGCGATTTTGTATTTGCCTTTGGTTTAAACAATGCCATTGTTGAAGGCGAAAAACTAGATAACTCGCCATATAAATTTGGCGGTTCTAGGTTTGCAGAGTTAGGTTGGGCATGGAAAACACGTGTATTTAAAGAATCTAATTTTATGCGTTTTAAATACGGATATTCCTTTCAGTTTAATGGGTTAAAACCAACTGATAATAATTATTTTGTACAACAAGGCAACCAAACAGTTTTGGAAGAATTTCCTGAAGAACTTAAAAAATCAAAATTAACTATTACCAATTTAGTATTTCCAGTGCATTTTGAATTTGGACCTTCTAAAAAAACTGAAAAAGACACCTATTTTAGATATTCAACCGCAAATCAATTCAAAATAGGTATTGGTGGTTATGGTGGTTTTAATATTGGTGCGCGACAAAAATTAAAATATGAAATTGATGGCGATCGAAAAAAGGACAAACAAAAACAAAGTTTTAATACCAGTAGTTTGGTGTATGGTTTAAGCGGTTATGTAGCTTTTGATGATGTTGCATTATACGTTAAATACGATTTGTCACCCATTTTTAAAGACCAAGCCATTAAGCAAAATAATATATCTATAGGGTTACGATTTGATATGGATTAGTAACTATGTAAGTAAATAAAAAGCTTCTGATTTTCAGAAGCTTTTTTGTTTATACACCTTGTTGTTTTTCTGCTTTTTTGAATAATATGATATTTATAATTGCAAGACCAAAAAACATACCTGGAATGAAAGGTGGCTTTATTTTAAGTGGTAAAACTTCATTTGGAACGTTTGGTTGAATGTGAACATAAGTGGCAA
The DNA here is from genome assembly GCF_042675665.1 of Mariniflexile jejuense. Lineage (NCBI taxonomy): Bacteria > Pseudomonadati > Bacteroidota > Flavobacteriia > Flavobacteriales > Flavobacteriaceae > Mariniflexile > Mariniflexile jejuense. The sequence goes on along the minus strand of NZ_JBHTJI010000001.1, from coordinate 782,436 downwards.
TTATCATGATAAATATCACTATAAAATTACTGAATAAGAATAACTTTTTTTGGACTTTCACTTCACCTTTATTGTTCTTTTTTAAAAGATATAAGATTATAATGCCAACTATAATTTCACTTAATTGTCCACTCCAATACAAAAATTCCTGAAATGGTAATTGGCTGGTTTTAATTTGCGTAGCGTACCATGATTTAAATGGATTTAAAAATTTTAAAACTCCAAATGTAAACATAGAAAGTCCTAACAAACTGCTAATGATTTTATTGTTTTTTGTCATGTTTTTTTATGCAAAGATTATTCTTAAATGTATGTATCTAAAGGATAAATAGTTTAAATCCTTGTACTTTTGGGTCAAAGCACAGATAAACGGTATTGACTTGGAGTAAGGTTGGTTTTGTTTTTAAATAAGCGTGAAAAATAAGCAGGATCATTAAAACCTAAATCAAATGCAATTTCAGAAATATTAAGTGTTGGGTTTTGCAAAAGTTTTGTAGCTTTCTGTATCTTTTGGTTTAAGATATAATTGTTAGGGGTGTCATTATAAATGTTTTTAAAGGCTCTTTTAAACGATGACAAACTTAATCCAGAAAGTTTTGCAAGTTCAGTTATGGAGATGTTTGAGTATAAATGAGTTTCAACAATTTTTTTTATTGAAATGGTATTGACTGTAAATAATTCTGAAAATAAAAGTTGAATTGTATCGGTGTTTTTAGATTGTGTTAATAAAATAATTAACTCTTTTATTTTTAGTTCTAATAAGTCATCATTAACTAAAAACGAATTATTAAAGTAAAAATTGAGGTTTTCTATAAAATTTTCAATAGCGGTATTAAGTGAAATTTTTTTTATTTGTTGGTTGTTTTTCGGATTATTGATTGAAGTAGGAACTTCTTTTTGGTATAAATGATGTAAAATATTTGGGTATAGGTGAAACGCGTAAACCTCTATTTTTTTATTTTCAAATTGCTTTATCCAATCCACAAAATAAGTTCCACATTTTAATAAAACAGCTTCCTTGGGTGTTGTTGTAATTGTTTCATTAGCAGAAATAATTTTTGTGTTGCTCTTAATGTAAAGAAAGCAGCCTTCATCTTGAAAAATAGCTTCGTACCTAAAAGGAGGTTCTATAATCACTTTTTCAATTAGTGGCTTATTAAAAAATTCAAATATTTGTCTGGAGATTATCATGTGTAAAATCAAGCTTGATTGTTATGCTTTTTTAATTACTAAAATAACTATTTGTTGTTCTAAATTTCGCGACAGCATTAATTTTAAAAATAAATAGTTTATATTACTTTTACGTTTCATTTTTAACAATAAAAAATAACAGTTGATATCGCCAGCATCCATAGATTTAGTTTTTGAAACCGCCCGAGTAGAGGAGGTTATTGGCGATTTTGTGCAACTTAAAAAATCGGGTAGCAACTTTAAAGGTTTAAGCCCTTTTAGTGAAGAGCGTTCACCAAGTTTTATGGTATCGCCAGTTAAGCAAATTTGGAAAGATTTTTCAACAGGCAAAGGCGGTACTGCGGTATCATTTTTGATGGAGCATGAGCACTTTACATATCCAGAAGCGATAAGGTATCTTGCCAAAAAATACAATATTGAAATAGAAGAAACCGAGCAAAGCAACGAGCAAAAAGACCAGGCCAACGAACGTGAAAGTTTGTATTTGGTAAGTGAATTTGCAAACACCTACTTTCAAAAAATATTGCACAAAACCGACCAAGGAAAATCTATAGGCTTAAGCTATTTTAAAGAACGTGGTTTTACCGAAGAATCCATAAGGAAATTTGATTTAGGTTATTCGCTAGATGAGTGGCAAGCCTTTACTGATGAGGCACTAAAACAAGGTTACAAACTAGAATTTTTAGAAAAAACAGGACTAACCATTGTAAAAGACGATAAACGTTTTGATAGGTTTAAAGGGCGCGTTATGTTCCCTATAAAAAGCATGAGTGGTCGTGTATTAGGTTTTGGTGGGCGTATTTTAACTAGCGATAAAAAAGCAGCAAAATATGTAAATTCTCCCGAAAGTGATATTTACCATAAAAGCAATGTGCTTTACGGTATTTTTCATGCAAAACAAACTATAGCAAAAGAAGATAATTGTTATATAGTTGAAGGTTATACCGATGTTATTCAGTTTCATCAAACAGGTATTACAAATGTAGTGTCTTCTTCAGGAACCGCATTAACTTCAGAACAAATACGATTAATAAATAGGCTTACTAAAAATATTACGGTACTTTTTGATGGCGATGCAGCTGGTATGCGAGCATCATTAAGAGGTATCGATTTAATTTTAGAACAAGGTATGAACGTTAAGGTTTGCACTTTTCCTGAAGGTGAAGATCCAGATAGCTTTGCGAAACAAAATACACTTGAAGAGCTTGCTTCTTATTTACAACAAAATGCCAAAGATTTTATTCAGTTTAAAGCATCAATTTTATTTGAAGAATCTAAAAACGACCCTATAAAAAAGGCAGATACCGTTCGCGATATTGTAAACAGTATTTCTAAAATTCCAGACCGCATTAAAAAGGAAATTTATATTCAAGAATGTGCTAGAATTATGGATATTAGTGAAGACGTACTGTTTAGCACCTTGGCTCAAATTAATAAAAAAGAATTTCAAGAAGAAAACAAACAATTTAAAAGTGAACAAAAAGCGTTTGAAGTAATTAGGCATCAACAACCTGTTGAAAAGGTAGATGTTCAATATATTTTAGAACGAAAAATTATAGAAGTATTGTTGCTTTATGGAAACCGAACTGAAGATTTTGAAGATTTGGTTTTAAAAGAAAATGAAAAAGGCGAGTTGGTTTTAGAACCCGTAATACATCAGGCAAAAGTATTTGAAAAAGTATTTTTAGACCTTCAAGATGATGAAATGCAATTTACCAACCCACAATTTAAGGCGTTATATTATACCATTATAGATACCTTAAATCAAAACCCTAATTTTGAATTAAATAACTTTATAAATTCTGTAGATGCTGAATTGGGTAACGAAATTACCCATATTTTAATGGAAGATGAACGCTACACTTTAGATAATTGGCAACGTATGAATATCTTCCCAAAGGAAAAAACTCATAGCGTTGCGCAATTAGTAAGTGAAACCATATTAAGCTTACGTTGCTTTTTAATTGACCAAAAAGTTAAAGACTTTCAACAAGAAGCATTGGCAAATCTTGCCGATGTAAATAAAGATATTCTTGAAGAAGTTAAAGACTATTCTGGTTTAAAAATGCTACTCTCTCGAAAATTGAATAGGGTTTTATAAGTTTTCGTTCAGTTTAGCTTGACTAACTAAATCAACTAAATTAGTAACTTTCAATTTACGCATTAAACGTGCTTTGTAAGTACTAACGGTTTTTTCGTTAATTGCTAATTCTTTAGAAATTTCTTTGTTTTTCTTTCCAATAGTAAGCAGTTTTAAAACTTCAGCTTCTCTAGTAGAAAGTTTTTTGTAATAATTTCCGCCTTTATTAACTCTGTTGCCAAACGCTAATTGTTGCGTTAATTCATTACTTAAATAAATACCACCATCACTAACTTTTAAAATGGCTTCATTAATAGTAATCACGTTAACAGATTTGTGAATATACCCGTAAGCACCAGCTTTAATGGCGTTTACAGCATACACTTCCTCTGGTTGTGCACTAAAAATGATGGTTTTAATGTTAGGATAGTCATTTTTTAAATAACGTAAAACTGTTAAGCCGTTTAACTTAGGGAGGTCGGCTTCAGTTAAAATAATGTCTACAGGATTATTTTTAATGTACTCCATAATGGCATCGCCATTATCAACACTTGCAACAATTTTAATGTTAGAAGATGCTGAGAAAAGTACTTCAAGCCCTTTCCTTGTAATAGGGTGGTTGTCTGCTATTAATAATTTTATCATAATTGTAAAAGCTTTTTTTTATTATAATTAAGTTAGAGAGGTATTATAATTGAGAGAATAAGCTTGCTGCAAATGTAGAAAATATTTAAATAATTTGCAACATTTATAACAAATTATTAGGAATTTCGCAAATGGGTATAGAAATCATCTTATGTTTGTTGGATGTGTTAAAGCGTTTGTATATATTAAACACTGTTTTTTCTCTACCAGTAAAGTCTTCAGCGGTTTTGCCAGCATCATCCATTTTCATGGCCCATTCTAGTTCTGGGTACGATGCGCCAATTTGGTCTTCATCACTTCTTGCATCACCAAATAAGCCGTCGCTTGGTTGTGCTTTCATAATAGATTCTGGCACGTTTAAGTAGCTACCTAATTCATAAACTTCAGATTTTACTAAATCGGCAATAGGACTTAAATCTACGCCGCCATCGCCATATTTTGTATAAAAGCCTACGCCAAAATCTTCTACTTTGTTGCCAGTGCCAGCTACTAATAATTTGTATAGTCCTGCATAATAGTATAAGGTAGTCATTCTTAAACGAGCTCTTGTATTTGCTAAAGCCATGTCAACAGTTGCTTGGTCACCATCAAAAAAAACTTCATTTTTAAAACTTTCAAAAACAGGTGTTAAATCGGTTCTTGTATCGCTTACATTGTTAAATAGTGCTTTTAAATGGCTAATATGTTCTTGCGCACGGGTTACATGGCTAGCAGCTTGGTGTATTGGCATTTCTATACATAACACATTTAAGCCTGTTTTTGCACATAGTGTAGAAGTTACAGCCGAATCTATACCGCCAGAAATTCCAATAACAAAACCATTTACACCTGCTTTGGTTGCGTAATCTTTTAACCAATTAACTATATAATTTACAACTTTTTCTGTATGCATTTTAAATGAATTTAAATCCAAGAATTGTACCTTTGCAAACAAAAATAAAGGAAACACTTAATTAATAAAAATTTATAGCCACTAAGTTTTGTATGAAGTACAGATTAATTTTTTTGATTATTGCGGTTGTGATGGTTTCTTGTAAAAAAGAAAGCAATTTAGAAACTGAAATTTCTAAAATAAATTTAGATGCTCATGTTGAAAGATTTGACTTGTTATTTGCAAAAGTAACTGCCCAAAGCTTACCAAATTTAAAGCAAGCTTACCCTTTTATGTTTTCGGAAAAGTATTTAGATTCTTTTTGGATTGAAAAAGCCTCCGATTCGCTTCAAAAAGTATTATACAAAGAAGTTGAAAATACATTTTCAGATATTGAAACTACCGAGCTTGAAATAGAATCATTATTCAATCATTTAAAATACTATTTTCCAGAGTTTCATACACCACGAATTATTACTACAACCAACGATGTAGATTATAGAAATCGTGTAATTGTAACCGATACCATTGTTGTTGTAGCTTTAGATAGCTATTTAGGTAGTAACCATGAGTTTTACCAAAACATACCAAAATATTTAAGAGAAGATTTAAAAAAGGAACAAATTGTTGTTGATTTAGCTGGTGAATATGCTAAAAAATATAGTTTCCAACCATCAAATAAAACATTTTTAGATCAAATGATTTATTTTGGAAAACAACTTTATTTTAAAGATGTTGTTATTCCATTTAAAACTGAAGCAGAAAGAATAGGATACACAAAAGAACAGCTAGATTGGGCTATAGCTAATGAAAGTTATATTTGGCGCTATTTTGTAGAGCGTGAATTGCTGTTTAGTACAGATGCAAAACTTGCAGGAAGGTTTTTAACACCTGCGCCATTTTCAAAGTTTTATTTAGAAGATATTGATGCAGAATCGCCCGGTAGGTTAGGGCAGTATATAGGTTGGCAAATTGTTAAAGCTTATATGCAGCAAAATGATGTAACTTTAAAGGAAATGCTTATTGCAAGCTCAGAAGAAATTTTTAATAACTCTAAGTTTAAACCACGTAAATAATGTCGGAATCAATTACCTCAAAAATAGAATTACAAGTGGAATTAGATGCTAATCGTGTGCCTGAAAAACTTTATTGGACAGCGGCAGATGGTGGTATAACTAATGAAGAAGCCAAAGCCATGATGCTAGCGGTTTGGGATTCTAAAACCCAAGAAACCTTGCGTATAGATTTGTGGACTAAAGATATGCCTGTTGATGAAATGAAAGTGTTTTTTCATCAAACACTTGTAGCTATGAGCGATACCTTTAACAGAGCAACGCAAGATGAAAAAATGACCGCAACTATGAAAGATTTTTGTGATTATTTTGCTGAAAAATTGGAGATTAAGAAGTAATTAGTTTTTCTTTTTAGCATCTACAACCTCTTTCTTCAAGTGGTCTAAATATAAAATACCGTTTAAATGGTCTATTTCATGCTGAAAAATAATTGAAGTAAACCCTTCAACAGTTTCGGTTTTATGCTCAGCTTTCATAGTATCGTATTCAATAGTTATAGAAAACGCTCTGGTATTTAAGGTTTCGCTTCTATTCGGAATGGATAAACAGCCTTCTTTTCGGGTTTGTTTTTCTTCTGAATATTTGGTGATAATTGGGTTTAAATACACATCAAACGGAAAATTTTCTTTATCAAAACGTTGAACCCAAATTATGTTTTTTAAAATGCCTACTTGTGGTGCTGCAATGCCAACACCTAAAGACATACTATCTGTAACCGTTGCATATAATCGGTTTACAAATTGTTTTAAAACAGGATCGTTTGGGTTGGCTTTAATGTATTCGCTTTTAGTACGAAGCAACAACGAATCTTGCTTATTGGTTATTTTAAAAACACGCATGGGTGTTAATGAATCTGCATTTACAATCATTTCTAATTGTTCTTTTGAAAATGATTGTTGTAAAACACTTTTTGAACTATGGCAAGAAGCTAGTATTATAGCAATAGCTGCTAGTAGAAAATAGCTTTTCTTCATAAGTAATAGGGTAAATGGTTTGTTTTTAAATTACCATTGGTTAATTCTATCTGAATCTAACTTAATAAAGATAAACAATAAAATGGTAAAACCCCAAAGTCCTGAACCACCATAGCTAAACATAGGTAAAGGAATACCAATGGTTGGAATAATACCCATAACCATGCCTATATTTATAAAAAAGTGCATAAAAAATATGGAAGCTACACCATAGCCATACATGCGGCTAAACTGCGAACGTTGCAATTCTGCAAGGTGAAGAATACGTAGCAAAAGCAAAACAAAAACAATAATAACTGCTGCACTGCCTGTAAAACCCCATTCTTCGCCTACGGTACTAAAAATATAATCGGTATGTTGTTCGGGTACAAACTTACCTGTTGTGCGCGTGCCTTGTAAAAAGCCTTTGCCTGTTAAACCGCCAGAACTAATTGCTTTTTCAGATTCGTTTAAATTATAAGCTATGGTTTTTTTCATGCGCTCTAATTTTACAGGATCTTTTTCCAAACTAAGCCATATAGTAATTCTATCTTTTTGGTGAAAAGGTAATAGTTCATCATAAAAATATCTTACGCCAAATGCCATGGCAGCACTTATTACAATTATTGAAATAGGTTGAATAAGTAGCGGTTTGCGTTTTCTGAAGAAATGGTGTGCTAAAATAACAACAGCTATTACAATTGAAGTTATTAAACCACCAAATTTTAAAGCCGATAAAGAAATTACAACTAGCATAGCTGCTAATACTAAAAAGATGGGTGATAACCCTTCTCTGTAAAGCACAAATATAAAACTACCATATACCAATGTGCTTCCTGCATCTTTTTGAAGCAATACTAATATTGCAGGAATAGCTATAATACCAAAAACATAAATTTGATCTTTAACTCTTTTTAGGTCGGTGTTTAAATCGCTTACATATTTTGCAACCGCCAATGCTGTAGCGGCTTTTGCAAACTCGCTTGGTTGTAGTGTCATGCCGCCAATGCCATACCACGATGTTGCGCCATTTACGTTTTTACCAAACACAAAAAGTCCTGCTAGAGACAGCATGGATATAATGAAAATAACACTTGAAAAACGTTCGTAAAATTTAGATTCTACAGCTAAAATAAGTATGATTAAACCAACGGTTAAGAAAATAAACATGAGTTGTTTTCCGTAGGGCTGCGAAAAATCAAGATAATTTATAGTGTCTCCAGAATGTGATGCAGATACAATATTTAGCCATCCAAAACCAACAAGCAATAGGAATAGGATAATAGTTATCCAATCAAATTTATAATATCTACTTGCTTCTACCATTGTTTTTATTCAACTGGTTTTAAAATTGGTTAATTTTAGTTATAAATTGGCGCCTTGGTTTTTCTTAATAACCTCTGGATCTCTAGATTTACTATTTAATTGATTTAGTAATTCTTTAAGTTCTAAATATTCGGGTTCTGAAACAACTTCAAGAGTTGTGTTTTTATTTATACCAAAAGGCTGTCCTGAATATGGTTTTGCATACTCGTGCTCTAAGGTATGTTTTAAAAGCCAATCTTCCATATCTGTTCTGGTAATGGTGTCGTTAATGTATTTTTCAATCATTAAACTTGCAATTTTACCAGCAAATCTTGCACCCCAATATCCGTTTTCTACAAATACTGCCAGTGCTATTTTAGGGTTATCTTTAGGTGCGAACGCTATAAATATGGAATGGTCTGTTAATTGCATGCGTTGGCCATTCACTTTTACAAAGTTTTCTGCTGTTCCTGTTTTTCCACAAATTTCAATACCTTTTACTTGTACACCTGCAGCTGTACCATGGTTGTAAACATCAAACATACCTTGTATGATAGGTTCAAAATGCTCTTTGTTTATAGTAGTGTGATTTGGTGTTGTGTATTTTTTGTCAATTTCATGACCTTCAATATGTTTTATAATGTGAGGTGTGTAGTAATAGCCTCTGTTAGCAATAGCTGCTGTCATGTTTGCTAATTGAATTGGTGTTGTTAAAACTTCACCTTGTCCTATAGCGTTTGATAAATTAAAAGTACTTCCCCATCTGTTTTTACCATATAGTTGATCGTAAGTTTTGCTACTTGGTATTTTTCCGGGTTGACCAACTGATAAATCATTATTTAAATAATTACCTAAACCAAAACTTTTTACATGATCACTCCAGATATCCATACCAACAGCTGGCGATTTTGTTTTGTCTATAATGCGTCTGTAAACATTTGCAAAATAAGCATTACATGAGTTGTATATACCACCATTCATGGCTAATGGACTTGCATGCCCGTGGCAACCCATTTTTCTCCCACCATAACTATAACCATGGTTGCAGTAAAAACGGTCTTCGGTAGTAACAACACCTTCCTGTAAGCCAATAAGTGCGTTTAAAATTTTAAAAGGTGAACCAGGTGGATACATAGCTTGTAAACCACGATCATATAAAGGCTTATTGATGCTGTCGTTATATAATTTTGAAAAATTAGCGGAACGTTGACGTCCAACTAATAAGTTAGGGTTGTAGGTAGGTGTAGAAACCATTGCTAAAATTTCGCCACTACTTGGTTGAATAGCTATAATACCACCATGTTTATTTTGCATAAGTAATTCGCCATAGGCTTGTAATTTTGCATCAATGGTAATGGTAATGTCACTTCCTGGTTTTGGTAATGTATCATAAATACCGTCTTTGTAAGGGCCTAAATCTCTATTAAAACGGTCTTTTTGAATAAATTTAATTCCCTTTACACCACGTAATGTTTTTTCATAAGATGTTTCAATACCTTGTTTTCCAATAAGATCGCCCATTTTGTAATAAGGATCTCTAGCTATAATAGCATCATTAACTTCTCCAATATCACCTAAAACGTTGGCGCCAATTGAAGTTTCGTAATGCCGTAAGGAACGTTTTTGGATATAGAAACCCTCAAACTTTCGCATTTTCTCTTGTAAACTGGCGTAATCTTCTTTTGATAAATGCGGAATAAATACAGAAGGTAACCATGGGGAATAATGGTATGCTTTTTCAAAAATAGTTTCAAAGGTTGCTTTGTCAATTTTTAATAGCTTGCAAAACTCTAAGGTGTCTAAGGGTTTTACTTCACGCGGAATAAACATAACATCGTATGATGGCTGATTGGAAACTAAAAGTTCACCGTTCCTATCAAAAACAAAACCGCGTTTTGGGTAGTCGTAAACTTTTCTAATAGCATTGTCTTCGTACAAATTTTGTACACCACCTTCATAAATTTGCAAATAAAAAAGTCTAGAAAGAAATATAATACCAGCAGACGCTATTGCGATAACAAGTAAGAATCGTCTCATTTGGTTCTTTTACTAAAAATAACGGTTATTATTAATATCAATAAAATAGTAAAAATACTTGAGAATACTGTTTTTTGAAGGACTAAAATTATTTTGGAAGCACTAAAAAGTTCTAAATAAAATAATACAAAGTGATGGATAAAAGTTAGTAAGGTTAAATAAGTGAGTTTTTCACCAAATTCTACGGTGTTAAATTTTATGGTTTGGTGTTCATATATTACCCCAAAAGAAAATTTAAGTAATACTGGTCTTATATATGCTATAAATACACAAGCTGCGGCGTGAATACCGCCAGTATCTGAGAATAAATCAATAGATAATCCTAAAAAAAAGCTTAAAAAAATTATAAATAGGCGGTTATTTTTTACAGGAAATAATGCAATAAACATTATGTAAATGTACGGATTGATGTAGCCTAAAAAGTTAATATTGTTAAACACCAATGTTTGTATAAAAACAAGTGAAATAAAACGAACAGCATGTAGTACAGAATTATTCATTCACTTTTGGGTTTAGTAAATTATTAATTTCTTCGGCATCAATGTTTTCAATGGTATACACATGCTCAAGGTTAGTCATGTCATTAAAAAGCTTGATGTTTACTTCGTAATAGTTTTCGGCTGCATCTAGTTTAAAATCGTGAATAGTACCTATTGGTATTCCTTTTGGAAATATTGATGAACGCCCAGAAGTAATGATAGTGTCACCTTTTTTAACTGGTGCAATTTTAGGTATATCAGTTAGTTGAATAAAATAGGGCGATTTCGCATTCCAATACAGGGTACCAAAATGATTTGTTTTTTTAAGTTGTGCGCTAATTTTATTTACAGTATTTAAAACTGAAATTACCGTAGCATAACGCTTGCTTGTACCATCAACAATACCAACAATTCCTTTTGAGCTTATTACACCTAAATCTTGTTTCAAGCCATCGGTTTTTCCTTTATTTAAAAGAAGTACGTTGTTGGCACCAGAATAGGTGTTGCGTATTACGTTTGCTATGGTGAATTTATATGTGCCACCATAGGAAACGGTATCTATGTACGTTGAGTCTTTTTTGTTTTCAGAATTAAACAAAAGCATTTTTAAGCGACTGTTTTCTTCTGCTAACACCTGATTTTGAGATTTTAAACTTAAATAGCCTGTAAAGTTATTTATAGAATTATAAATACCACCTGTTAAAAAATTTGCTGAATTAAAAAACCTGCTTTTATGATAAGAGTGTGTTTGTATAGTGAGAACTAAGGATATAGAAAACAGCAACAAGGATAACAAAAAGTTTTTGTTTCTTATTACAAAGTTAATAATCTGTTGCATGTTTTATAAGCCTATTTAATCAAAACACTTTTGTATTTAGCTAAATTTTTAAGTGTGATACCTGTACCTCTAACAACGGCTCTTAAAGGATCTTCGGCAATATACACAGGAAGGTCGGTTTTTTGCGATAAACGTTTGTCTAAACCACGTAACATCGAACCACCACCAGCTAAATAGATACCAGTATTGTAAATATCGGCAGCTAGTTCAGGTGGTGTTTGCGATAATGTTTCCATTACAGCATCCTCTATACGTAAAATAGATTTATCTAACGCTTTTGCAATTTCTCTAAACGATATAGAAACTTGTTTTGGTTTACCTGTAAGCAAATCGCGCCCTTGAACGCTCATGTCTTCTGGAGGTAAATCTAAATCTTCGGTAGCTGCACCAATTTGAATTTTTATTTTTTCAGCAGTACGCTCACCAACATATAAGTTGTGTTGTGTACGCATGTAGTAAACAATATCATTAGTAAAAACGTCACCAGCAATTTTAACCGATTTATCACACACAATACCACCTAACGCAATTACAGCAATTTCAGTAGTACCACCACCTATATCTACAACCATATTTCCTTTTGGTTGCATAATATCAACACCAATACCAATAGCAGCAGCCATAGGTTCGTGTATTAAATATACTTCTTTACCATTTACACGTTCGGCACTTTCTTTAACTGCACGCATTTCTACCTCTGTAATGCCCGAAGGAATACAAACCACCATACGAAGTGCAGGTGTGAAAAACTTCTTTTTTAATGCCGGTATGTTTTTAATAAACATACTTATCATTTGTTCTGACGCATCAAAATCGGCAATTACACCATCTTTTAATGGACGAATGGTTTTAATGTTTTCATGGGTTTTCCCTTGCATTAAACTGGCTTCTTGACCGACGGCAATAATTTTACCAGAAATTCTATCGCGAGCGACTATAGAAGGCGCATCAACAACAACTTTGTCATTATGTATTATAAGAGTATTTGCAGTACCTAAATCTATTGCAATTTCTTCGGTTAAGAAGTCAAAAAAGCCCATGTGCTATTAGTGATTTTAGAGGTTTAATATACGAATTCCGTAAATGTAATAAAAGTTAATAATATTTGCTGTTTAATTAGTGTTTAAAATGACGTGTACCTGTCATTACCATAGCTAGATTATTTTCATTGCAATAATCAATGCTTAGTTGGTCTTTTATGGAACCACCTGGTTGAATAACTGCACTTACACCTGCGTTTTTAGCAATCTCCACACAATCTGGAAACGGAAAAAAAGCATCACTAGCCATAACTGCACCATTTAAATCGAAATTAAAAGTTTTTGCCTTATGAATGGCTTGCTCAAGCGCATCAACACGACTGGTTTGCCCTGTTCCGCTAGCTAATAATTTTTTGTTTTTAACTAAAACAATGGTGTTTGATTTGGTGTGCTTGCAAATTTTTGAAGCAAATATTAAATCTTCTAACTCGTTTTTTGTTGGTTTATTGTTTGTAACATATGTTAAACCTTCAATTGAGTCGGTTATATTGTTTCTATCTTGAACTAAAATACCGTTTAAACAACTTCTTACGTTTGTTTGTGGTAATTCAACATCATTTAAAATTAAAATGATTCTGTTTTTCTTTCCTTTTAAAATTTCTAAAGCTTCTGCATTGTAAGAAGGCGCAATAATAACTTCACAAAATAAACTACTAATTTCATCAGCAGTAGCTTTGTCAATTTCTTGGTTACTTATTAAAACACCACCAAAAGCAGAAACTGGATCGCCAGCCAACGCATCTAAGTAAGCTTGATGAATGGTGTTGCTTTGTGCAAAACCACAAGCATTATTGTGTTTTAAAATAGCAAATGTTGGTGCTTCGTTTTTAAACTCATTTATTAAGTTTACAGCTGCATCAACATCTAAAAGGTTATTGTAGCTTAATTCTTTACCGTTTAGTTTTGTAAACATGGCATCAAAATCGCCAAAGAAAAAACCTTTTTGGTGCGGGTTTTCGCCGTAACGCAACACGTTTCCTTTGGTTTCGCTAATTTTTAAAACAGTTTCTTCTTGGTTTTTGTTGAAATAGTTAAAAATAGCCGTGTCGTAATGCGATGAAACATTAAATGCTTTTGCAGCAAAACGTTTTCTGTTTTCTTCTGAAATGTTTCCGTTGTTTTCAGAAATTAAACTTAAAAATTCAGCATAATCATCAACAGATGCAACACAAATAACATCGGCAAAGTTTTTTGCAGCAGCACGAATTAATGAAATACCACCTATGTCAATTTTCTCAATAATATCTTGTGCGCTTGCGCCAGAAGCTACTGTTTTTTCGAACGGATATAAATCTACAATAACCACATCTATTTGAGGAATTTCAAATTCTTCAAGTTCTTTGATGTCGCCTTCGTGGTTTTGACGGTTTAAAATGCCACCAAATACTTTTGGGTGTAATGTTTTTACACGACCACCAAGAATAGATGGATACGACGTAACTTCTTCTACAGGAACTACATCAATGCCTAAATCGTTAATAAATGTTTGTGTGCCACCAGTTGAATATATGGTTACACCTTGCTCGTTTAGTTTTTTAACGATTGGTTCTAATCCGTCTTTGCTAAACACGGAAATTAATGCAGATTTTACTGTTTTGTTGTTGCTCATTTTTTAAATCTAATTTGAAGTTGCAAAAGTAGTTATTTCAACTAAAAAACAAGTGTTTATAAACTAAAAAACAAGCCGATTTTTTAACTAAATAGCATATTTATTAACATGAAATGAAATTTCAAAAAAAGCAAACAAAAAATTCTAATAGAAAATCCAATTTTTGTTGGAATTTGATGCTTAATAAAATGAGTTTTTAAGAAAGTATTTCAGAAACTTTCTCGCATACAAATTCTAAAAAACGTTCGTCGGCTTCGGTAAATGGGTCTGGTGTGTTGGAATCGATGTCTATTTGTCCAATGTTTTCGCCATTTACAAAAATGGGTATTACAATTTCAGCTTTTACCGTTATGCTGCAGGCAATATAATTATCTTGAGCTGTTACATCGGGCACCACAAAATTTTGGTTGCTAACAGCCACTTGACCGCAAATGCCTTTTCCAAAAGGGATGATGGTATGATCAGTTGGTGCACCAACATATGGACCTAGTTTTAACTCTTCTTTATCGCCATTTCTAAAATAAAAACCAACCCAATTGTAATGAGATATATGTTTTTCAAGTAGTTCGCAAATGCTTAAAAGGCGTTCGTTAACTGTTTTTTTAGTGTTAAAAACAATGGTTTCTACTTGCGGTTTTAGTTGTTCAAAAGTCATAAAATTCAAATATTTCTGTAAAAGTATTTAAAAAGGCATGAATTATAAGGTTGCTTTGCATAATTTTAACCTTGTAAAAACCGATAGATTTTTTTGAAAGCACTTTTAGTAAAATATAAATTAGTTATTAAGTTTATTGCCACATTTTTGTTGGTGTACATTACCCTTTCGGTAGCGTATAAATTTTATTTGCAATTTTCAGATGGCAGTAAGTTTTATCCTGATTTTATGACGCATTTAGTAGGCATACAAAGTAAAACCTTGTTAGATGCTTTTGGGTACAATGCGCAAATGGTACCACATCCTAACGAGCCTTCATTAAAGGTTATTATAAATGGTAATTATGTAGCGCGTGTTATTGAAGGTTGTAATTCTGTTAGTGTAATTATATTGTTTGTGTCGTTTATTATGGCATTTGCTGCGCAAACTAAAACTACTTTTTTTTATATGTTATCTGGCAGTGTTTTAATTTATACTGTAAACTTATTGCGTATCGTGTTGTTAAGCATGTTGTTATACCATTACCCAAAACAGAAAGCTATTTTGCACAGTGTTGTGTTTCCTGCAATTATTTATGGTATGGTGTTTTTGTTATGGATTTTTTGGGTAAATCGATTTTCTAAAATAAAAAAAACCGATGCACAAACTAACTAAATACATATTGCTCAGTGTTTTAGTTGGATTATTAATTTTAATCCGATTGTTTGAAAGTAACTTGTTTTACGACCCTTATTTAACATTTTTTCAAAACGACTATTTGTATATTGATAGCCCCAGACGCGAAATTTTTAAAGTAACATTGTTTACTACGTTACGCTATATTTTAAATTCTGTTATTTCTTTAGGAATACTATTTGTGGTTTTTAAAGATAGAAGCATCATTAAATTTTCAGCAGTTATATACGTATTGGCGTTTGTTATTTTAATAAGTGTTTATCTGTATTTCGTTATAAACCCAAGGCAAGAAGATTATTATTTGTTTTTTAATTTACGCCGATTTTTAATTCAACCTGTTATTTTAATTCTTTTATTACCAGCATTTTACTACCATAAGCTTAAAAACTAAAATGTTAATCATTTTGTAAATCAAGACTACTGTTTTTGTTTTTTTTGTACTTTTGTATTGTGATAAAACAGTTTTTACATAAAAGTTTTTCAGTGCTATTAGCATTGCTTGTTTTGTTTTCAACGGTATCTTTTACTATTGAAAAGCATTATTGTGGTGATGTTTTAGTAGATATTTCGGTGTTTACTGAAGCTAAAAAATGTGATATGGGCATTTCTGAAATGACAAAAGAAACCATCACAAATAAAACATGTTGTAAAGATGAGGTTAAACTTGTTAAAGGTCAAGATGAATTAAAAGTATCCACTTTTGATGATTTAAATTTCCAACAACAACTTTTTATTGCAACATTTACATATTCGTTTATCAATCTTTTTGAAGGCTTAGAAACCCAAATTATACCTCATAAAGATTATTCTCCACCCAATTTGGTTGCCGATATTCAGGTACTAGACCAAGTATTTATAATTTGATTTTAATTCCCTTGCAGAAGGGAATTTCATGTTATTTTCCGTTGATTTGGAAATGATAAAGAATCTTTAAATCAAATTAAAATTAAAATGAAACATACATATACAGTTACAGGCATGACCTGTAATGGTTGCAAAACACAAGTTGAAGAAAAACTCAACAAACTTGAAGGTGTTATAAACGCAACCGTAAATTTAGAGAAAAGTGAAGCTGTTGTAGAGATGGTAAAACACCTTTCAATAGACACTTTACAAAATGCTATTTCTGGTAAATATACTATTTCAGAAAAAAATATTTTTCAAACAACACCTCATTTAGTTGAAGCAGAAAAAAGCGAGTTGCAACAACTTTTTCCGTTGTTTTTAATATTTGGTTACATAACTATAGCCGCAATTTTACTAAACTATAACCCTTGGAATGGAAGCAGTTTTATGCTCGATTTTATGGGTTTGTTTTATGTGGTTTTTAGCTTTTTTAAACTATTAGATTTAAAAGGCTTTCCAGAATCTTTTAGAATGTACGACCCATTGGCAAAAGTTGTGCCTGTTTATGGTTGGGTATATCCATTTATTGAAGCAGCATTGGGCGTTATGTTTTTAATGCGTATTGAAATTCCAGTAGCTCTAATTTTAACCTTAGTTATTTTAGGAATAACTACTATTGGGGTTACAAAAACATTGCTTGATAAAAAATTAATTCAATGTGCGTGTTTAGGAACTGCTTTAAAATTACCAATGACGAAAGCTACGTTTATTGAAAATAGCGTTATGATTGTTATGGCAATAATCATGTTACTTAACTTCTAAAAAATAGCCACTAATACAAGAATATTATCTGAAAATCAATTAGTGAATTCGTGGCGAATTTTGAAAAAAATGAAAAACATACTATATATAATACTCATGCTTCCGTTCTTTATGTCTTCCCAAGAAAAAATAAATGGAATGATAATGGAAGCGAATGACAGAAATGAGCATATAGGTTTGCTAGGTGCTAACGTATATTGGCTTAATACAACTATCGGAACGGTGACTGATATTGATGGAAAGTTTACAATTCCGTACAAAAAGGAAAATACCAAATTGGTAATAAGTTACGTGGGTTTTAAAACCGATACCTTAACCATTACTCAGCCCAAAATGGTGCATCATTGGTTACAACCAACCGATAATTTGAATGCGGTAACGGTAACAACTAGAAAACAGGCAACGGCAAAATTGTATTTACAAGCAGCAAATACATTTACGGTAAATAGCAATGAATTACTAAAAGCTGCGTGTTGTAATTTGTCTGAAAGTTTTGAAACCAATCCATCCATCGATGTTAATTTTGCCGATGCTATAACGGGTACAAAACAAATAAAAATGTTGGGTTTAACGAGTCCATATATTTTAATAGCTACAGAAAATATCCCTTCTATTCGTGGTGCATCGCAAGCTTTTGGGTTGAGTTTTATACCTGGAACTTGGGTAGAAAGTATTCAAATAACAAAAGGCGCAGGCAGTGTGGTGAATGGTTATGAAAGTATTGCAGGTCAAATAAATGCGGAGTTGGTTAAACCATCAACCGATGACAAATTGTTTGTAAATCTGTATGCAGGTAGTAATGAACGCCTAGAATTAAATACCCATTTTAACACCAAAGTAACCGATAAATGGCATACAGGCGTTTATTTACACGGAAGTACTTTAAATGAAGCGCATGATGTTAACAACGATGGGTTTTTAGATATGCCAAAATACAAGCAAATAAATGTGATGAACCGTTGGCAATACACAAACCCCGAAAAAGGTTTTGTAAGTTTTATTAATTTGAAGTTTTTAAATGATGAAAAGCAAACAGGGCAATTAGATTTTAATCCTAAAACCGATAAACTTACAACAAACGCTTGGGGAAGTGAAATTGATACCAAACGTTACGAGGTTTCGGCTAAACTAGGGTATGTTAATCCTGAAATTCCTTGGCAAAGTGTTGGTGTTCAAACGGCATTTAGTAGCCATAAACAAGCATCGTATTTTGGGCTAAAACAGTACGATATTTTACATAATAGTTTGTATTCTAACGTTATTTATAATTCAATTATAAGCGATTCGCGTCATAAAATAAAAACAGGTGTTAGTTACACTTACGACCATTATGATGAAATGCTTGATACGCCAAATCTTGCTCCAGATTATGAACGAACCGAACGTTCTGTTGGTGCTTTTTTTGAATACAATTACGATAATTTAGATAAATTGAATGTAACCGTAGGTATTCGGGTTGATAACCATAATTTATTGGGCACTTTTGTAACGCCGCGTATTCATGCGCGTTATACACCTTGGGAAAAATCGGCAATAAGAGCATCCATTGGGCGTGGTAAACGTAGTGCTAATATTTTTGCAGAAAACCAAAGTATGTTTGCTACTTCAAGAGCTATAAATATTTTGAATACAACGGGTAAGGTTTATGGTTTAAACCCCGAAATTGCTTGGAATTATGGCATTTCATACTTGCAAGGTTTTAATCTTTTTGGAAGAAAAGCCGATGTAACGTTTGACTATTATAAAACCGATTTTACAAACCAAGTAGTGGTAGATTATGAAAATCCGCAAGAAGTAAATTTTTATAACCTTGATGGGAAAAGTTATGCCAATAGCTTTCAAACTGAAGTAAATTATAATGTATTTGAACATTTCGATTTGCGATTAGCTTATAAATTATACGATGTAAAAACCCAATATCAATCAGGGAAACTAGAAAAACCCTTAACACCAAAACATCGTTTTTTTGCCAATGCATCTTATGAAACACCTGTACATGAAAATAAAACAGGACATTGGAGGTTTGATGCTACTTTTAATTGGTTGGGTGCACAGCGTTTTTCTTCAACCGAAAGTAATCCTGTACAATATCAACTTTCAGAATACACACCAACTGTAGGAACGTTAAATGCACAAATAACCAAAGTGTTTTCTCCAAAATTTGAAGTATATTTAGGTGGTGAAAACATAACCAATGTGCGTCAAGATAATCCTGTTTTAGGTGCTAACGATCCTTTTGGTACTAATTTTGATACCACTTTTGTATATGGGCCAATTTTTGGAAGTATGTATTATGCAGGGTTGCGATTCAAAATAAAATAATGGTTAGCCACAAATACACGAATAGTTTGCTTTTAAATATTCGTGTATTCGTGGCTAAATAAAAGTAAATGTTTAATTTAAAAAAAGGTTTCAACTTAACAAAAACGAATAAAATGAAAAAAGTAATAATTGTATTAACAGTATTAATATCAACAATCACATTTGCTCAAGATAAAAATGCAAAAGCATCTTTAGAAGTTGATGGCGTTTGTTTAATGTGTAAATCTAGAATTGAAAAAGCGTGCTTTAATACCAAAGGTGTTAAAAGTGCTGTTTGGGATGTAAAAACCCATGAGTTGAAACTAATTTATGATGCAAGAAAAACCAATGTAAAAACCATTCAAAAAAATGTAGCGGCTGTTGGGCACGATACCAAAGGCTTAAAAGCAACTAATGAAGCGTATAATTCGGTGCATCCATGTTGCAAGTATCGTGATAAAGACGTTAAAGACGACCATAAAAGTTAATAAAATTTAGTAAAATATAAAAGTCCAAAACCATTGTTTTGGGCTTTTTTGTTTTTAAAATAGTTTGGTGTCTTAATATTCTGTTAAACGCTAAAAGAATCGCAATAAAATTGAATCAAAATAAGTAATATTGAAAAATATTCAATAAAACACAATTTCATGTACATTATTAATTTTAATAGTAGACTAAAATTATTAGTCATTTTAGCTTTAATTGTTCTAGTTTCGTTTCAAGGGTTTTCTCAAAGAGGCGGTATAAAATGGTCTAACGATGGAAATTCATATTACCGTATAGAAAGCAATAGTATTGTTCAATATACGTTGCCCAATAATACGTCTAAAACCTTAATTTCAAAGGAACAATTAACACCATCAAATAGTGACAAACCACTTTCGGTAAGTTATTTTACAATTTCAGAAGATGAAAAAAACGTGTTGCTATTTACCAATACCAAACGTGTATGGCGATTAAACACCAAAGGCGATTATTGGGTTTTAAATTTTGCAACAGGTACTTTGCAACAACTTGGTAAAAGCTTACCAGCATCATCGCTTATGTTTGCAAAAATTTCTCCTGATGGAACACAAGCAGCTTACGTAAGTGAAAATAATATATATGTTGAAGATTTAAAAACTTCAAAAATTAAAGCTTTAACCACTAATGGAACAGAAACCTTAATTAACGGTACGTTTGATTGGGTTTATGAAGAAGAATTTGCGTGTCGCGATGGGTTTCGTTGGAGTCCAGATAGTAAATCGATAGCTTATTGGCAAATTGATGCTAGCGATACAAAGAAGTTTTACATGATAAATAACACCGATGCAATTTATTCTGAAATTGTGCCTTTAGAATATCCAAAAGTGGGCGAAACACCTTCAGCTTGTAAAGTTGGCGTGGTAACAATTGATGATGCTAAAACCACATGGATAGATATAGCAGGCAATCCGCGTCAAAATTATTTAGTACGCATGGAGTTTATTCCTTCTACCGAAAAACTGTTGATTCAGCAATTAAATAGAAAGCAAAATCAAAGTAAATTGTTTATAGCCGAACCAAAATTAGGAACTTCAAAAGTAATATATGAAGAAACCGATGCCGCTTGGGTTGATATTTACCAAGCAGGAAACCGCTATAATATCGATTTTACAAACGATTTTATTTGGTATAACAACGGAAAAAACATTCTGTGGGCTTCAGAAAAAGATGGTTGGAGACATTTATTTAACGTATCGTTAGAAGGTAAAAAGGAAACGCTAATTACAAAAGGCAACTACGATTTTATAGATTTATCAAATATTGATGCAAAAAACGGTTATGTGTATTTTATGGCATCACCAAATAATGCAACACAAAGTTATTTATATAAAACCAAGTTAAATGGAAAAGGCGCTTTGGAATTGGTTAGCCCAAAGACGTTACAAGGCACACACGATTATAATGTTTCGCCAACTGGCGCGTATGCCATTCATTCGTTTTCAAATCATTTTACAAAACCAGCATCGGAATTTATTTCATATAAAAATCACAAACCGTTAGATGTTGCATCAAGTATTGAAGCCAATTTATCAAAACTACAAGAAACACCAAAAGCAGAATTTTTTAAAGTTACAACCGCCGATGGTGTTACTATGGATGGTTGGATGGTAAAACCAACAAATTTTGATCCTACCAAAAAGTATCCTGTAGTGTTTTATGTTTATACAGAACCAGCAAGCACAACAGTGAATGATAGTTATGGTGCAGGACAAAACAGAAATTATTTAGGCAGTATGGCAGATGATGGTTATATATACATATCGTTAGATAACCGCGGTACGCCAGCACCAAAAGGACGTGAATGGCGTAAAAGTATTTACAGAAATATTGGTCAAATTAATATAAAAGACCAAGCTATGGCAGCCAAAGAAATACTAAAATGGAATTTTGTAGACCCAGAACGAATAGCTGTTTGGGGACATAGTGGCGGTGGAGCAGCAACCTTAAATTTAATGTTTCAATACCCAGAAATTTATAAAACAGGTATTGCGTTGGCGGCTATTACAAACCAATTAACTTATGATAATATTTACCAAGAACGTTATATGGGTTTGCCACAAGAAAATTTAGAAGATTTTGTAAAAGGTTCGCCAGTTACTTATGCTAAAAACCTAAAAGGAAACTTGCTATACATTCATGGTACAGGCGATGATAATGTGCATTACCAAAACGCTGAAATTTTAGTAAATGAATTGGTAAAGTATAACAAACAATTTCAGTTTATGCCTTACCCAAACCGTACACATGGTATTCGTGAAGGTGAAGGTACTACAACGCATTTAAGAACCTTATTTACTAATTATTTAAAAGCATATTGCCCACCAGGAGGTAGGTAAAATTTTATATTAAATCTTAGCAAAAATAAATTCTAATTTATTTTTGCTAAGATGTTTTTTGTATTGTAAAAATAAATATTTTTGTGGCAAAATTTTTAGAGCATTTGTGAAGAATTTTAAGGTTACATTCAAAACTTTCTTTTTTACTTTTCTTTTTGTTAGTAACGTTTTGTTTCTTTTTTGTTCAAAAAAAGCAACAAATGATTTTAAACAAAAAGAAAGTATTGTTTTTGTAACTTATATTTCTTCAGATGACTTTAAGAATTACGTTTTATTAGAAGAGTCTTCAGGAGAAATAATTTCTTCAAGAAATAAAGAATTAGAGTCTGAATTTGAAATAGAGCCATTTACTATTAATAAAAGTAAATGGGTTTCTTCTTCAAAATTAAATGATAATCAATTATCTGCTTATATTACGAACAAGCTAAGTGCAAAGCAATCAAGACCTTTGTATGATTTGTTCTGCAATTGGAAATTTCATCTTTCCTAATACATAGTATTTTTATTTATTTATGATGCGCTCATAAATACTATTTATGTATTAATCTTATTTCATTACAAAATGAATACAAATCAAATTGGTTTTGAAGAACACCATGTTCTTCATGACCTAAAACACTATTTGCCTGCGCAAAATCCACTAAAAGATTTCGTGCACCATAACACTTTACATGCTTTTCAACAAAAACACTTTTTTGAAGCATTACACGAAGCTTCAGAAATATTTGGATATAAAACCTATTTGTCATTAAGCGATTTTAGAAATCGGTTTTTAAAAAATGAAATCTCAGAATCTGTTTTAGATTATGTAATCAATAAAAGAAAAAAAGGAAATGAATTTCAACTATGGAAAACAAATTTGCTCAAAAAAGAATATGATGAACAATTAACATGTAGAATAGGTTATTTGCGTTCTTTTTGGAAAAATGAATATGCTATAAATTTAGATAAGTCTACTCACGGAATTTTATTTAGAGTATTGTGTAGTTATTTAGATCAAGGTATATCTATTTGGTCATTTCCAGTTCATGATGAAGGTTTTTTAAACTCATTAAAAAAATTAAACACAACAAGTTTTAATGGGATTTTTTCTACTAAAAGAGCTAAAGAATTATTAGATAAAGGAACTACAATTACTGAGCTTTTGTCTATTATAGTGGGAAATGAAGCTTATTTTGAAACATATTTATTTGATCAGCAATTTTCACATCCTGGTTGGAGTGGTATGGTTGTTACAATAGAGAATAATCCAAATTCTTTACTAGATAAAAGAAAAATTACTTTTGAAGAGTTAATTATATTTGAATTATTACTTGAGTTAGATGCTTTAGATAAGAAATTTGGTGAAAATTGGGCGCCAATTACACATCGATTTAAAATTGACTCAGTAAATCTATTTAAACCTGTTTTTTATAGCGAGTATTATGAGGTATTATCGTTATGGCAAGAAGCTTTTGAATGGAGTTTTTACGATCAAGTACTATCTGGAATTAAAAATGTTGAACCTCTTAACTCCGTTTATCAAACAAGTTTTCAAGCTATGTTTTGTATGGATGATAGAGAATGTTCATTTAGAAGATATGTTGAGAGTTTAGACAAGAATTCAAAAACTTTTGGAACAGCAGCATTTTTTAACTTTGAATTTTTTTATAAACCAGTTAACGGAAAATTTTACACCAAACTTTGTCCTGCTCCTTTAACCCCAAAATACTTGATTAAAGAAGTTGATAGAAAGAAAAAACAAGCTAAAGATTTTCATTATAATAAGAAATCACATTCTTTGTTTTTTGGTTGGATAATAAGTCAAACTTTAGGTTTTTCAGCAGCATTTAAATTATTTGTAAATATTTTTAAACCAACGATGACACCGGCTACAAGTGCTTCTTTCAAGCATTTGAACAAAAAATCGAAGTTAGTAATAGAGAATAGTAATAGCAACGAAAAAGAAAACGATTTACAAGTTGGTTTTACTATTGAAGAAATGGCTAATAGAGCAGAAGGTCTACTTAAAAGCATAGGTCTAGTTAAAGATTTTGCACCTATAGTTTATATTATAGGTCATGGAGCTACAAGTGTAAATAATACACATTATGCAGGTTATGACTGCGGAGCTTGTTCAGGAAGACCAAGTTCTGTAAATGCTAAAGTGGCTTGTTTTGCTATAAACCATCCAAAAGTAAGAGTTGTTTTAAAAGAAAGAGGTATTATAATACCAGAAAGCACTCAGTTTTCACCTGCCTTGCATGATACTACTCGAGATGAAATAGCTTTTTATGATGAAGACATGCTGTCTCAAGAAAACAAAACCTTACACCAGCAAAACGCAATAACTTTCACGAAAGCTTTAGATTTAAATGCCAAAGAAAGATCTCGTCGTTTTGATACTGTAAAAACCAATCAAACTTTAGAAAAAGTTCATGAAAAAATAAAAAGACGTTCAGTTTCTCTATTTGAACCAAGACCTGAACTTAACCATGCTACAAATGCAATGTGCATTGTGGGTCGTAGAAGTTTGTCCAAACAATTGTTTTTAGATAGACGTTCTTTTATGAACTCTTATGATTACACTGTTGATCCTACTGGAGATTATTTGGTGGGTATTTTAGGGGCTGTAGCACCTGTGGGTGGTGGAATTAATTTAGAATATTATTTTTCAAGAGTTGATAATCATAAATTAGGAGCAGGAAGTAAATTACCACATAACGTAATGGGGCTTATAGGTGTTGCCAATGGAATAGATGGCGATTTAAGACCAGGATTACCAAGTCAAATGATTGAAGTTCACGATCCAATTAGGTTATTAGTAATAGTTGAACATTATCCGGAAATTGTGAAATATGCCATTACCAAAAACCCAGCAACTTACGAATGGTTTATAAATGAATGGGTAAAACTTGTTGTAGTAAACCCAGAAACAGGAGATTTATTTCATTTTGAAAAAGGAGATTTTAAATCCTATATACCAATTCAAAAAGATGCTAATTATGTTAAAGATGTACAAAAATTAGCAGAAGAATCTCAAGAAAATTTACAAGTAGGAATTTTAAATTAAGGAATGATGAATGAAATTTTGCAATTTTTTATAGCACTTCCTTTTTTAGGATTTGTTTTCAGTTTATTTATACCAGAAAAGAAAGAAGCCGTTATTTCTTGGGTGGCTTTTGGAACCGTTTTTACTCAATTAATAAGCATCATCATTTTTATTGCTTTTTGGATAGTAGACGGAGCTTCAGATTTGAATCTAAAAGAATTTACATTAATAAAAACGTCACATTATGAGTTTTTTATTGATTTTTATTTTGATAAAATTACAGCCGTTTATCTTTTTGTAGGTGCACTATTAACGTCAATGATAACAACCTATAGTCGTTATTATTTGCATAGAGAAAAAGGATATAAACGTTTTTTTAATACAGTTTTATTTTTCTTTTTTGGATATAACTTAGCTATTTTGTCAGGTAATTTTGAAACTTTATTTATAGGTTGGGAAATCATAGGAATATCATCATTCTTATTAATTGCTTTTTATAGAGAAAGATATTTGCCAGTAAAAAATGCTTTTAAAGTTTTCTCAATTTATAGAATTGGAGACGTAGGTTTTATTTTAGCCATGTGGTCTAGCCACCATTTATTCCATGATAATATCACATTTATGGAGTTAAATAACCATAATTTGGTTAATGAACATTTGCAAAACCATACTGTTATGGGTGTTTTTGTAGCATTATGTTTGGCATGTGCCGCAGCAGTAAAATCAGGTCAAATTCCATTTTCATCATGGTTGCCTAGAGCTATGGAAGGTCCAACACCTTCAAGTGCCATTTTTTACGGTTCTTTATCAGTTCATTTGGGTGTTTTTCTAATGCTAAGAACATTTCCATTTTGGGAACATCAAACATCCATTAGAATTGCTATAGGGCTTATGGGGTTAACTACAAGTATAGTTGCTTCATTAATGGCAAGAGTACAATCTTCAGTTAAAAGCCAGATTGCTTATAGTTCAATATCTCAAATAGGGCTGATTTTTATTGAAATAGCATTAGGCTTAGAAAGTTTAGCCTTATTTCATTTTGTTGGTAATGCATTTCTAAGAACTTATCAGTTACTAGTTTCACCTTCGGTTGTTAGCTATTTAATAAGAGAACAATTTTATAACTATCAATCAAAAGAAAATTCTATAGAGGATTCGTTGCCAAAGCGCATTGAGTATTCATTATATATTTTAAGTTTAAAAGAATTTAAATTAGAAGATTTTATTAGTACAATGCTTTGGAGACCTTTAAAAGTAATAGGTAAATCTATTGATTTTTTTAATTTAAAATCATTGCTTATATTCTTTATACCGCTTTATATTCTAGGGGTTGGGTGCTACGAATATAAAAATATACTTCCGATTGAGATTATAACCAATCTGCCTGAAATTTGTGCTTTTATAGGATTGGTTTTTGTGTTTAAATCTTTCTCAGAAAGAAAAAATCCTTTCATGGCATGGGTACTAATAGTTATGAATCATTTCTGGATATCGCTTGCTATTCTTTTTAATGATAAGGTTGATTATTACGAAGTATCAATATACTTGTCTGGTGTTATAGTAGCTGGTGTTGTAGGATATATAGCTTTGCTTAAATTGAAAAAAATGGAATATAATATTTCAATGAATCAGTATTTAGGGCATGTGTATGAACATCCAAAATTTGCTTTTTTCTTCTTAATTGCTGTTTTAGGTGTAACAGGTTTTCCAATAACAACCACATTTATAGGCGAGGATTTATTATTTACACATATAGAAAGTAACCAAATTGTATTAGCCTTTTTTGTGTCATCAAGTTTTATTGTATCAGGAATTGCAGGTATACGAATTTATGCAAGGTTATTTCTAGGACCACACATTAAAACGTATCATGAATTACCTTATAAATCATCATAGATACTTTAAAAAATAAAGAACATTATAATTAAAATTAATTAAAAAAATGAATATAAAAGATAAAAAATATATACCTGCTGATGGTTTAGCAGGATTAAAAGAAAATTTCAAAACAGATGCAATTTCTGGATTTATTGTTTTTTTGTTGGCTTTGCCATTAAGTTTAGGTATTGCTAAAGCGTCAGATTTTCCGCCAATTATGGGGTTAATAACTGCAATAATAGGTGGAATTGTAGTTAGTTTGTTTATGGGATCTCGATTAACTATAAAAGGTCCAGCTGCTGGTTTGATAGTTATAGTTGCTGGTGCAGTTAGTGAATTTGGTGCTGGAAATCCAGAATTAGGATGGCATTTAGCTTTAGGTGCCATGGTTGTAGCTGGTATTGTTCAAATCCTTTTTGGAGTATTTAAATTAGGTAAATTAGCAGATTTTTTTCCTCTTTCTGCGATTCATGGTATGTTAGCGGCTATTGGAATAATCATTATTGCAAAGCAGATACCAATTTTACTTAATGATAATCCTACTCTAGCAAAAGGTAAAGGACCTTTACAATTACTTGCAAATATTCCAAATTTTATAATGAATTTAGATCCTAAAGCTACTTTTATTGGTATAGTAAGTTTGGCAATAATGCTTGGATGGCCAAAAATTAAGAATACAACAATCAAAATGATTCCTGCGCCATTAGTAGTCTTATTATTTGCTATACCATGTGAGTTGTTCATGCATTTTAAAGAAACTGAACCAGCTTATGCCTTAGTTAAAATAGGTAGTTTAACAGATAATTTAAATATAAATGCAAGTTTTGATGGTTTAGCAAATACAGGGTTATTTATTAAATATGTAATTATGTTTGCATTAGTAGGATCATTAGAATCTTTGTTAACTGTTAAAGCAATTGATTTAATGGATCCTTTTAAAAGAAAATCTAATATGAATAAAGATTTAATTGCTGTAGGAGTAGGTAATACCTTAGCAGCTTTTTTAGGAGGTTTGCCTATGATTTCTGAAGTAGCGCGTTCTTCTTCAAATGTAAATAATGGAGCAAAAACACGTTGGGCAAATTTCTTCCATGGGTTATTTATATTTTTATTTGTTTTACTTGCAGCTCCTATTTTAGAGTTAATTCCAAATGCAGCTTTAGCAGCAATGTTAATTACTGTAGGTATTAAATTAGCTCATCCAAAAGAATTTATACATACATTTAAAATTGGTAAAGAACAATTAGCTATATTTTTAGTTACAATTTTCTTTACATTATTTGAAGATTTGTTAGTTGGAATTGCTGCAGGTATGATTTTAAAAATTATTATTCATGCAATTAATGGTACACCTTTATCATCATTTTTTAAAGCACCTACATTGGTTTCTTTTGAAGGGAATAATTATTTAATTGAAATTGATAAAGCAGCAGTTTTTACAAATTATTTAGGAGTAAAGCGTAAACTAGAGTCAATTCCGCCAGGGTTTAATGTTACAATTGACTTAAAAAAAACAAAATTAGTAGACCATTCTGTAATGGAAAATTTAGAGCATTTTAAACATGATTATGAGTCTAATGATAATAGTAGAGTAACGATTATAGGTTTAGAAAATCATAAACCATTATCTGATCATCCACTTTCAGGAAGAAAAAATAAGCAAGTCGTTTTAAGTTAATATTATAGATGCTATGAAAAATAGTTTAATGAGAGTTGTAATAAAAATAGGATTTTTTCTGTGTACGTCCTTTTTTTACGGACAAGTAGAAACGCAAAATAATAACATTTGGCTGCATTATGTAGGCAAAAATAAAATTGCAAACAAAACCTTTTTCACTTTAGAAGCTACCATGCGTTATACTGATTGGTTAGGAGAAAAACAACAATGGTTTATAAGACCGTCTTTTGATTATCAAATAACTCCTAAGTTATTAGGGAGTGTTGGTTATACACATTATAATACTTATAGTTATGGTGATATTCCTATAAACAAAAGGTCTATTCCTGAAGATCATATTTGGATTCAAGGAACATTTACTCATCATGCAAAAGATTTTAAATTTATTCATCGACTTAGAGATGAAAATAGATTTGTAAGTGTAGCGGTTAAAAATGCAATTACAAATGAATATGATATTGATAGTTATGCATACAGAAATAGGGTGCGTTACATGTTCTTAATGAATTATACTTTGACCCAAAAAGACGATAAGGCGAAACTATTTGCTGTTTTAGGAGATGAAGTTTTTGTGAATTTAGGTACAAACGCAGGAAAAACATTTTTTAATCAAAATAGAATTATAGCAGGTTTTGGATATAATATTAATTCTCAAAATCAAATACAATTGAATTATATTCAACAGCATATTTGGAATTTTCCTAACACCATTCAAGAAGATAACTCTACTATTAGATTGTCATACATTACTAATTTAGACTTTACAAAGCATAAATAGTAGTATAAAAATAATTTACATAAAAACCGACAAGAATTTCTTGACGGTTTTTTTTGTTTACATTTAATTTTGTAAATATTTTCGATCAAATTTATTTGTAAAACATTAAAACAATTTCATATTCGCTAGATAAATACAAACTGAACGAAATATTGTACAAGCTACTATGCTTGTTTATATAATATGATAATCGTGAAAATTGATTTTTAGAACCTTTGAATTTTACAGTTTGTTTAAAACTATTAAGTCCATACTTATCCAAAAACTGACTAATAGAAGTGTTCAAAAAAGATGATGACATTGACAAATCTGAGTCAACATATAAAATCAAAGAATCTTTATTTGAATAACCCAGCTCTGCAAAGTCTCCTGACTTAGCGGAATACTGATTAGTAAAGTAAGATTAAACTGTTAAACTAAAAAAGAAAACAAATTACAACAATAAACAATTAATATAGAAACTCAAAGTCGGGTGACTTTGTGGAGCAGCAGTAATTTTGAGCTATTTACAAAAAAAAACGCTCCAATTTTTACATTAGAGCGTTTTTTTTAAGTCCCCTTTGGGGATTTAGGGGCTGAACTACATCATTCCTGGCATACCGCCACCCATACCACCTGGCATAGCTGGAGCATCTTCTTTAATATCAATTAAAGCACACTCGGTAGTTAAAATCATGCCTGCTACTGAAGCTGCATTTTCTAAAGCAATACGCGTTACTTTTTTAGGATCGATAATACCAGCTTTCAACATATCTACATAAGTTTCAGTTTTGGCATCATATCCAAAAGCACCTTTGCCTTCCATCACTTTGCTTACTACTACGCTACCTTCACCACCTGCATTTTCAACAATGGTACGTAATGGTGCTTCAATAGCACGTGCTACAATTTGAATACCTGTTGTTTCATCAAGGTTTTCAGTAGTAATTTTATCTAAAACCGATTTTGCTCTAACTAAAGCAACACCACCACCAGCAACAATACCTTCTTCAACGGCAGCTCTTGTGGCGTGTAATGCATCATCAACACGGTCTTTTTTCTCTTTCATTTCAACTTCAGAAGCTGCACCAACGTAAAGAACAGCAACACCGCCAGCTAATTTAGCTAAACGCTCTTGTAGTTTTTCTTTATCGTAATCGCTTGTGGTTGTTTCAATTTGTGCTTTAATTTGGTTTACACGAGCTTTAATGTCTTTAGCATCACCAGAACCGTTTACAATGGTTGTATTGTCTTTATCAACGGTTACAGTTTCAGCAGTACCTAACATGCTTAAATCGGCATTCTCTAAAGTGAAGCCTCTTTCTTCAGAAATAACGGTTCCGCCAGTTAAAATAGCGATGTCTTCAAGCATAGCTTTACGTCTATCTCCAAAACCTGGAGCTTTCACAGCAGCAATTTTTAATCCGCCACGTAATTTGTTTACAACTAAAGTCGCTAAGGCTTGACCATCAACATCTTCAGCAACAATTAATAATGGACGACCAGATTGTGCTACTGGTTCTAGTATTGGAAGGATTTCTTGTAAGTTTGAAATCTTTTTGTCGAATAATAAAATGTAAGGATTGTCTAAATCTACAATCATTTTATCGGTATCCGTTACGAAGTAAGGCGATAAATAACCTCTATCGAATTGCATACCTTCAACAACATCTACATAGGTATCCATACCTTTAGCTTCTTCAACGGTAATAACACCTTCTTTTCCAACTTTACTGAACGCTTTAGCAATTAAATCGCCAATAGTTTCGTCGTTATTAGCCGAAATAGAAGCAACTTGTTTTATCATTTCAGAAGAACTACCTACTTTTTTTGATTGTTTTTCAAGGTCTTTGGTAATGGCTTCAACAGCTTTATCAATACCACGTTTTAAATCCATTGGGTTTGCACCTGCAGCTACGTTTTTTAAACCTTCTTTTACAATTGCTTGTGCTAAAACGGTAGCAGTAGTAGTACCATCACCCGCTAAATCGTTGGTTTTTGAAGCAACTTCTTTTACCATTTGTGCGCCCATATTTTCTAGAGCGTCTTTTAATTCAATTTCTTTCGCTACTGAAACACCATCTTTAGTTACTTGTGGTGCGCCGAAAGATTTACCAATAATAACATTACGCCCTTTAGGACCTAAAGTTACTTTTACTGCATTTGCTAATGCATCAACACCACGTTTTAAACCGTCGCGTGCTTCAATATCAAATTTTATATCTTTTGCCATTTTTAATTTGCTTTATGCCATAAGCTAAATGCTTTAGGCGTTATTTAATTTTTGTTTTAATTGATGTGTTTTACTTTTAATGATGTTTACTTTTTCAATAAGAGCATTAGCTTGGTTATCTTCTATATAACCTAAATCTTTTGCTAACATGATTAAGTATTCAGTTTCACTAGCCGACCCTAATGCTATAGTTAGAAATCTATTGAATTCTAAATCTGAATCTCTGCCACAGCCTTCTGAAATATTTGTAGGTATTGAGACTGAAGATCTTCTTATTTGAGACGTTAAACCGTAAATTTCGTCTTTCGGAAATGAATTAGTCATAGCGTAAATTTCTAAGGTTAATTCATGACTCAAATGCCAAATATGATACTTTTTAAAGTCTCTCATGTTTATAGCTTAAAGCCTATTGCGTATAGCTTTTAGATAATTGCTAATATGTCGCTTTCGCGCATTATTAAATAATCTTTACCTTCTAATTTAAGTTCGGTGCCAGCATATTTACCATATAAAACAGTGTCGCCAATTTTAACGGTAATAGGCTCGTCTTTGGTGCCTTTACCAGCAGCAACAACAGTTCCTTTTTGCGGTTTTTCTTTAGCGTTATCTGGAATAATGATTCCGGATGCTGTTTTAGTTTCAGCGGGAGCAGGTTCAATAAGAACGCGGTCTGCTAATGGTTTAATGTTTAATGACATATGAAATATTTTTAAGTTAAAAATTTATGTTTACGGGATTATAACAGTCTAAAAGTGTGCCAATGGTTATTAACTGACAAACTTACAGCAACAAAAAATGCCAACTTGAAAAGTTGGCATTTTTATATGATTATTCTATAAATTATTTTGCTGGCGTTGGTAACGGAGCATCATTTGTTGTTTTTGCTGGTGTAGGTAATGGTTGGCTTGTAGTAGCATCCAAATCTAAAGCTTTAGATTCTGAACTTCCACCACCTCTGTTTATTGCTACGTTAGATAATAAAATTAGGGCTAAAAGTAATGTTGCTAAAGTCCAAGTGCTTTTGTCTAAAAAGTCGGTAGTCTTTTTTACACCGCCTAATTGTTGTGTGCCACCACCACCAAAGGATGATGATAACCCGCCGCCTTTAGGGTTTTGAACCATAATTACTACTATTAGTAAAAAGGCTACTATAACTATTAAGGCTAAAAATATTGTAAACGTACTCATTATTTCTTATTATTTTGTTCTTGTAATTGTTCTAATGCTCTTATTTGGTTTGCAAATAAACTACTTTTTTCTGGATATTTCAAACTTAAAATTTTATAAGATTGAATTGCCTTTTTGTAGTTTTTTTGTTCCATGTAAATTCTTGCCAACGTCTCGGTCATTAACGCTTCTGGTTGTATCATTTGCGCTTCGGCTAAATTTATTTTTGAAGCAGCTAATGAAGATGGGTTAATTTTAGGACTTTCAGAAATGAATTTTTCTATAAGTTCAAACTTTTTTCGTTTTTCTATGTTTGTAGACGTTTCTGTAAAAGTTGTTTCAGTTGAAGGTGTTTCTGCTGTGATAATTGGTTTTTCGCTAGTAGGTTCTGTGCGTTCAATAGGTGTAAAGCTTGCTAATTTTAACCATTCGTTAAATGAGTGGGTTTCTCGTTTATTAAACTCTAGTGGTTTTCCTAGTTCTAAAATAGCTGGTGTTGAAGATTCTTCGGTATGTAATGCTTCAGTTTCAGGTTGTATGCTTTCCGAAGTATCTAAAACAGATGAGGTTTCTTCTTTGGGTTTGAATAATGAAGGGTCTAAAACACCCGAAGTTTCGGTTATTTGTTGTTTTAAATATTCATCAATTAATACGCGTTTATTTACTGAAATGTCTTCAAATTCTATTTCAATATCTTTTAAATGTGCTGTATTTTGTTTGATGAATTCTGAAATTTCATTTTGAATAAATACGTCTGACGTTATAAAATCGAATAAAATACTTCTATCAGTTGTGTAAGCTGCGGTGGTTTTTAATTCTTGATTATATTTAAAGCTGTTATTGTTTTTTAAGCCTTTAAGGTAGATGGCGCGTGCCGATTGAAAATACGGAAACTCATCAACAATAGATTTTACTGCATCTGTATGGCGATGTGTAATATGTTGTGGGTTTTGAAGTATGTATGTAAAATCTGTTTGATTCATTGTTGGCTTTTAATCAATTAACAATTAACAATTAATAATTAACAATTACAAGTTGTCAATTTTCAACTGTAAATTGAAAATTACCATTTTGCTAATGTGGCATTAAAAATATCTTGTGTTAAGCGTTCAAAAATTTCTTCATGCGCTGTTGTTTTTGTACTTCCTATTAATTGTGCACTTCCTGCATAGTCGTAAAAAAATGAGAAGGTTTGTTCTAAGTCGTCATCTTCTTTTTTTCTATTAAAAAACCTAACTTTCACACTTATAGTTAGCCTGTTTTGAGCAGCAGTATTTTCAGAAGTTGCTGTTGTTGGCGATACACGGTAATCGGTAATTTCGCCTTCATACACTAAATCGCCGTTTGAAGTAACCAGATTTAAGTTGGTTTGATTTTGTATCAAATCTTCCAAAGCTATTTTAAAATCGCGTTCTAAACCGGGTTCAACTAAAAGCGCGTTGTTTTCAAAACGATTTACTTGGTAGGTTTTTACATTTGCAGGAACAGAAGCTCCTGTAAAAGAGTAATGCCCACAACCTATTAGTAAAAAGTTGAAAGTAAAAAGTAAAAAGTAAATTAAAGTTTTTTTCATATTATTAAAACACTTTGATAAGCTTTGTGTGATAGTCGTTTTTAAATTTATAAAACGTTTGTTTTCTTGATTTGTTGCAGTTTTTTAACTGTTTACTGTAACTACTACAGCTAACTTTTTATAAATCGTATTGTTTTATTTTTCTATACAAGGTGCGTTCACTAATACCCAATTCTGAAGCTGCTAATTTACGTTTTCCTTGGTGGCGTTCAAGCGATTTTTTAATTAATTCTAATTCTTTGTCTTGTAATGATAGCGTTTCTTCTTCCTCAATTTCTTCAGCAAAATGATACTTATCTAAAACGGTATCATTTTTTTCATGGTTTGAAATGTGTTCTGGTATTGAAATAACATCGTTATTTTCTATTGGATCTTCTTCATAGTCTGCATCATCTTCATCAGCATTACCATAAATTTTCTGAATTAAACTTTCGTTGTTTTTTTCAACATCTTTAGTGTTGCCGTTTTTCATTAACTCTAAAGTGAGTTTTTTCAAATCATTCAAATCACTTTTCATGTCGAAAAGTACTTTGTATAAAATTTCACGTTCGCTACTAAAATCGCTTTCAGACTTTGCTGTTTTTATTACAGCAGGTAAATTTGTGCCTGATGTTGGTAAGTAGCTTTTTAAAGTTTCGGCAGAAATGGTTCTATTTTGTTCTAAAACCGATAACTGTTCGGCAATGTTTCGTAATTGACGAATGTTTCCGCTCCAACGGTGTTTTTCAAGTAATTGTACTGCAACATCAGTTAATTTGATGGTTGGCATTTTGTATTTTAAAGCAAAATCGCTAGCAAACTTTCTGAATAATAAATGGATATCTTCTTGACGGTCGCGTAGTGGTGGCAAATGAATATCAACAGTACTTAACCTATAATATAAATCTTCACGAAATTTTTCTTTTTCAATGGCTTCAAACATGTTTACGTTTGTAGCTGCTACAATACGCACATTGGTTTTTTGCACTTTACTTGAGCCTACTTTTAAAAATTCGCCATTTTCTAAAACACGAAGCAAACGTACTTGGGTTGTAAGCGGTAATTCGCCAACTTCATCTAAAAAAATTGTGCCGCCATCAGCCACTTCAAAATAACCTTCACGGGTTTGGGTTGCGCCTGTAAACGAACCTTTTTCGTGCCCAAAAAGTTCACTATCAATTGTGCCTTCGGGTATGGCACCACAGTTTACAGCAATGTATTTATTGTGTTTTCTGTGCGAAAGTTGATGTATTATTTTTGGAATACTTTCTTTACCAACACCACTTTCACCAGTTACCAACACCGAAATATCGGTAGGTGCTACTTGAATGGCTTTTTCTATGGCACGATTTAGCGATGGCGTATTGCCTATAATACCAAAACGTTGTTTTATAGCTTGAACTGATTCCATGTTAAGTAAAAAGTTGAAAGTTAAAAGGTTGAAAAGTGTTGCACTTATTCATTTTTAATTTTTCATTATTAATTGTTAATTGAATACCCAATAGCTTCACCAATTAGCGTTGCGCTGGTACAATCGTTAACTTGTACGTTTACAAAATCGCCTATTTTATAATTGCCTTTTGGGAACACTGTTACTAAATTTTGAGGCGTTCTTCCAGACCAATGTTCGCTAGATTTTTTTGATTCTTTTTCAACAAGCACTTCCACAACGGTATTTAAATTTTGACGGGTTCTAAAACCACTGTGTTCTTGTTGTAGGTCTACCATTTCTGCTAGTCTACGTTTTTTTGTTTCTTCAGGAACATCATCATCCATTTTACGTTCTGCCAAAGTGCCTGGGCGTTCTGAGTAGGTGAACATATAGCCAAAATCGTATTTAACGTATTCCATTAATGATATGGTATCTTGAAAATCTTCTTCAGTTTCTGTTGGAAAACCTACAATCATATCTTGACTAATGGCACAATTTGGGATAATTTGCTTGATATTATCAATCAAAGTCATGTATTCTTCACGTGTATGTAACCTGTTCATTTCTTTTAAAATACGGTTGCTGCCACTTTGTACAGGTAAATGTATGTGGTTACAAATATTTTGGTGTTTAGCCATAGTTTCAACCACATCCATTGTTAAATCTTGAGGGTTTGACGTTGAAAAACGAATGCGCATTTTTGGTTGTGCTTTAGCGCAAAGGTCTAGTAAATTTGAAAAGTTTACAGATGTTGCTTTTTGTATATCAGTAGCTTTGTCAAAATCTTTTTTCAAACCGCCACCATACCAAAGGTAGCTATCAACATTTTGACCCAAAAGTGTTACTTCCTTAAAGCCTCTGTTCCATAAGTCGTTAATTTCTTCAAGAATACTTTGTGGTTCTCTACTGCGTTCTCTACCACGAGTAAAAGGTACAACGCAAAATGTACACATATTATCGCAACCACGAGTTATAGATACAAAAGCTGTTACGCCGTTTGTGTTTAAACGTACTGGTGAAATATCGCCGTAAGTTTCATCTTTTGAAAGGATTACGTTTATAGCGTCTCTACCTTCATCAACTTCAGCTAGTAAATTTGGTAAATCTTTATAGGCATCTGGACCAACCACTAAATCTACAATTTTTTCTTCTTCAAGAAATTTTGTTTTTAATCGTTCAGCCATACAACCTAAAACACCAACTTTCATTTTTGGGTTATGGTCGCGTTTTACAGCGTTATATTTTTCTAATCGTTTGCGTACGGTTTGTTCGGCTTTATCGCGTATAGAGCAGGTGTTTACCAAAACCAAATCGGCATCTTCAAGGTTTTGGGTTGTGTTAAAGCCTTGGTTTGCTAAAATTGAAGCTACAATTTCACTGTCGCTAAAATTCATAGCACAACCGTAACTTTCTATAAAAAGTTTACGTTTGTTACCTTCTTTTTGTTCTAAAACTAAGCTTTCGCCTTGTTTGTTTTCGTCAATTATTTTTTCCATAGTCTGATAGAAACTCACATCTTTCAATAAGCATGCAAAGATATAACTAATTTATGGTTTATGACAAAGTGTCATATTTAAAAATTTATTAAATTTTGAAAATAAATAGGAAAGTATTTACTTTGGAGTCAAACAAACCTAATACCTAAAATATGAATACAATAACTAGTTTATTAAATAAAATAGACAATGCCAAAGCTTTAGATTTTGGAACTATTTTTAGTCAATCAGTAGAATTATTTAAAAAAGTGTGGGTGCAAGGTTTGGTGATGTTGCTGTTAACCATGCTTTTGATGGTGCCATTTTATGTAATTATGTATTTGTCAATGTTAGGAATGGGGTTAATTGATTTTGAGTCATTACAAAGCATGGAAAACATGCAGGATTTTACGCCGTTACTAATGGTTCCTTTTTTTATTTTTATATTTTTAGTTTCATTTATAGCTATGGTTGTTGGGTTTGGTATGAAAGCCTCTTTTTATAGAATTTGTAAGTTGAAAGATTTAGAAGAAATGGGTGCTGATGATTATTTCTACTATTTAAAGAAACCATATTTAGGTAAAGTTATCAAATTATCTTTAGCCACTTTTGGAATTACAATAGCTGCTACCTTATTATGTGTGCTTCCTGTTTTTTACGTTATGGTTCCTGTTGCATTAATGAATGTAATATTTGCGTTTAATCCAGATTTATCAACGTCTGAAATTATAAAAGCAGGGTTTAGATTAGGAAATAAAAAATGGTTATTAACCTTTGGATTAATAATTGTTTCTGGCTTTTTGGCTGGTATAGTTGGTTTACTAATGTGTTGTGTTGGTATTTATGTTACATCTTCATTTTCGTATTTACCAGCATACTTTATATATAAAGATTCGGTTGGTTTTAATAAAGAATCAGACAACAATGAAAGTAAAGAAAGCTATGGCATGTCTTACGAGTAAAATATGAAATTCTTTAAAAAGCCTGTTTTTCAGAATTGAAAAACAGGCTTTTTTATTTAAATAGAATACAGATAATCCCTAAAATTAGGCAGATAAACTTTTTTTCATATACATTTGTACCTTCAAAAATCCAAATATGGCGAAGAATTTAGTAATTGTAGAGTCACCTGCTAAGGCAAAAACTATCGAAAAATTTTTAGGGAAAGATTTTAAAGTAGAATCTAGCTTTGGGCATATTGCCGATCTTCCTTCAAAGGAATTAGGAGTAAATGTTGAAGGTGATTTTAAACCAAAATATGAAGTTTCAAAAGATAAAAAGGCGGTTGTAAAAAAACTAAAAGACTTAGCTAAAGGTGCCGATATGGTTTGGTTAGCAAGTGATGAGGATCGTGAAGGTGAAGCCATAGCATGGCATTTAGCTGAAACTTTAAAATTGGATAAAAACAAAACGAAACGTATTGTTTTTCATGAAATTACAAAAACGGCCATTCAAAAAGCCATTGAAAACCCACGAGGTATTGATTATGATTTGGTAGATGCACAACAAGCACGTCGTGTATTAGATAGAATTGTAGGTTATGAATTATCGCCGGTTTTATGGCGAAAAGTAAAAGGTGGTTTATCGGCAGGTCGTGTACAATCGGTTTCTGTGCGTTTAATTGTTGAGCGCGAACGCGAAATACAAGAGTTTACTGCAGAAGCTTCTTATAGAATAGATGCAGAATTTTCAAATGAAGACGGGCAAACCTTCAAAGCAAAGTTGCCAAAAACCTTTTCAACTAAAGAAGAAGCGCAAAAATTCTTAGAAAAAAATGCGTCGGCTACTTTTAAAGTTTCAGATTTAGAGAAAAAACCAGCTAAAAAATCGCCTGCTGCACCATTTACTACATCTACATTACAACAAGAAGCATCACGCAAACTATATTTTTCAGTAAGTAAAACCATGACAATGGCACAACGCCTTTATGAAGCAGGTTTGATTACATATATGAGAACAGATAGTGTGAATTTATCTGACGAAGCTAGAAAAGGTGCACAAGCAGAAATTGAAAGTGCTTATGGTTCTAAATATAGCAAACCAAGAAATTACACAAGTAAAGCCAAAGGCGCACAAGAAGCGCATGAGGCAATACGTCCTACAGATTTTGCTACACATTCTGTAGATATTGATAGAGATCAAGCGCGTTTATACGATTTAATTTGGAAACGTGCCATAGCATCGCAAATGAGCGAAGCAGAATTAGAGCGTACAAACGTTAAAATTAGTGCTTCAACACACAATGAAACTTTTACAGCAAACGGTGAAGTTATTACGTTTGATGGTTTTTTAAAAGTGTATTTAGAAAGTACAGATGATGAAGATGTTGAGCAAGAAGGCATGCTACCTGCTATGAAAACCAACGAAGTATTACTTAATAATTACATTACAGCTACCGAGCGTTATACCAGAGCACCATACAGATATACCGAAGCATCATTGGTGAAGCAATTAGAGGAGTTAGGTATTGGTCGTCCGTCAACTTATGCGCCAACTATTTCAACCATTCAACAAAGAAATTATGTTGAAAAAGGTGCTGTTGAAGGTGTAGAACGTAATTACACACAACTTACCTTAAAAAAAGGTGTAGTAAAAGATAAGTTACTTACAGAAAAAGTAGGTTCAGACAAAGGAAAGTTAGTGCCTACTGATATAGGTATGATTGTTACAGACTTTTTGGTGAATCATTTTGAACATATTTTAGATTATAACTTCACAGCTAAAGTTGAAGAAGACTTCGATAATATAGCTGAAGGAAAAGAAGATTGGACTAAAGTGATGAAAGCGTTTTATAAAGATTTTCATCCACAAGTAGAAGATGTTCAAGAGAATGCCGATAGAGAATCTGGCGAACGTATTTTAGGAACCGATCCAGTAACAGGTAAACAAGTACTTGTGCGTTTGGGTAAATTTGGACCAATAGTACAAATTGGCTCGCCTGATGATGATGAGAAACCACAATTTGCAAGTTTAAGTCCAGACCAACAACTAACCACTATTACCTATGAAGAGGCAATGGATTTATTTCAGCTTCCTAAAAATTTAGGCACTTATAAAGGTGAAGAAGTTGAAGTGAATAATGGGCGTTTTGGACCTTACGTTAAGTTTGGAGATGCATTTGTGTCACTTCCCAAAGGTGTAGATCCATTAAGTGTAGAACTTGATGATGCTATTGTTTTAATAAAAGAAAAACAAGAAGCAGATGCGCCAATATATACCTATAAAAAATTACCAGTACAAAAAGGAAAAGGGCGTTTTGGGCCATTTATAAAGTGGAACAACATGTTTATAAACGTGAATAGTAAGTATGATTGGGATAATTTATCAGACAATGATATTGTTGAATTAATAGAAACAAAAATTCAAAAAGACATTGATAAAGTTATCCATAATTGGGAAACAGAAGGCATTCGTGTTGAAAAGGCTCGTTGGGGAAGACACAATGTCCTTAAAGGAAAAATAAAAGTAGAGTTGGATAAATCGGTTGATGTTTCAAAAATGACACTTGATGAAGCAAAAGCTTTAATAGAAGCTAAAGCTCCAAAAAAGAAAGCAACCAAGAAAAAAACAACCACCAAGAAAAAATAATTTTTAAGTTCGCTTATATAAAAGCCAAATATCTGCACATGAAATTAAGTAATTATTAATTTTTGCAGATTATTTTTATGTTAACCGCAGGTAAAAAGTCATTTATTCTTTTGATATTTGTGAATACCCTCAATAAAAATTAATAAAAAAGAAAAACCAGATTTCAATACATGAATTTTAATTTTCTCTCTCCTGTTTCAGATGCAGTTTTGGCTCATAACGAGCTACTTTCTATGCAAGCATTAGGGCGAAAAATAAAAATTCACTCTTCAAAAAAAGGCGTTCCAGATTTAGAAGGTGTTCAAATAGCAATTATAGGCGTTCTAGAAAATAGAAACGACATCAATTATATAGGTGAAGAATTTCAATTAAACGAAATAAGAAAAACGTTTTATAGCCTTTTTCCTGGAAGCTGGAATACTAATATCGCAGATATAGGAGACATTAATAAAGGCGAAAGTGTTGAAGATACCTATTTTGCCCTAAAAACAACAATTGCTATTTTAATTAAAAAAAGCATTATACCTATTATAATAGGAGGTACACAAGATTTAACCTATCCAAATTACAGGGCTTATGATACCATTATGCCTATGGTTAATATTGTAAATGTAGATTGTAAGTTCGATTTAGGCGATTCAACAAAACCAATAAAAAACGATAGTTTTGTAGGTAAAATAATTTTAGACCAGCCTTATAATCTATTTAATTACGCAACCGTTGGGTATCAAACCTATTTTAATTCGCAAGAAGAAAAAGATTTGATGGATAGTTTGTACTTCGAGTCATATCGTTTAGGTGAAATTTCAAAAGACATTACAATTGTAGAACCTGTAATGCGTGATGCCAATATTGTAAGTATCGATTTAAGTTCTTTAAAAGGATCTGAAGTAAGTTTAAATCAAAAATTGTCGCCTAACGGATTAAATGGAAAAGAAATTTGCGCAATAGCACGTTATGCCGGTATTAGTAATAAAGTAAGTTCTTTTGGTATTTATGAATATAAACCATCAAAAGATGATGATATGACGTCTATGTTAATCTCTCAAATGCTATGGTATTTTATTGAAGGCGTAAATTATAGAGTAAAAGATGATAATTTTACAAACGATGCTAACTATCAAAAGTTTATAACACTAGTTGAAGATCAAGAATTAGTCTTTTATAAAAGTAATAAAACAGGAAGATGGTGGATAGAAATACCTTTTTTAACAGAAATTAATAATAAATTAAAGAGGCATACGTTATTACCTTGCATGCACCAAGATTATCTAGATGCATGTAATAATATAGTACCAGAACGTTGGTATAAAGCATTTCAAAAGAACTGTATTTAACATTACAAACTGCCTAAATGCTCTTTTCATCGGTAAAACGTTATTTTTTTACGATGAAATGTAATTTTTTTAATTAAAAAGTTGTTTTTTAAAAAATATATAAATATGTTTACGCTCTCAAAAATGAAGCTTATAAAATTAACCTCGAGTTTTCTATGGATATGAAGAAGTTTATAATATTAACCGCAGTATTAACATTACTTATTAGTTGTGGCTCAAATGATAAGGGTGAACTAGTTGGTGTAAAAGGGAAAAAATGGCACCCAGAAAAACCTTATGGAATGGAACTTATTCCAGGTGGTGCATTTATAATGGGTAAAGCAGACGACGATTTAGCAGGCATTCAAGATGCACCAGCTAAAACCGCAACTGTTAGAGCTTTTTACATGGATGCAACAGAAATTACAAATAGCGAGTACCGTGAATTTGTTAATTGGGTTAGAGATTCTATCGTAAGATACAAATTAGCTGTTTTAGCTGATGAAGTTGGAAAAGTACCAGGTGATGGAGGTATTGGTGAATATGCATTTAAAGATGCAGATACAGCTAATATGTCTGTTTACGAAAAGTATATGTTTGAAAACTATACAGGTTTAGGTCCAACAGGTTATGAAGGAAGAAAAATTAATCGAAAAATTGAATTAATTTTTGATACGTCTAAATATCCAGATGAATACTACACCGAAGTAATGGATACTATGTATTTGCCATTAGAAGATTCTTATAATGGGCAACGTACTTGGGATGTTAAAAAATTCAAGTTTCAGTATAGTCATATGGACATACAAGAAGCAGCAAGAAACAGAGGTGTAAAACGTAGTGACGTAATATTAAAAGAAGAAGTTGAAGTGTATCCAGACACAGCAGTATGGATTAGAGATTTTGCTTATTCTTATAATGAGCCAATGCACAACGAT
Source organism: Mariniflexile jejuense (assembly GCF_042675665.1). NCBI lineage: Bacteria > Pseudomonadati > Bacteroidota > Flavobacteriia > Flavobacteriales > Flavobacteriaceae > Mariniflexile > Mariniflexile jejuense. The sequence goes on along the minus strand of NZ_JBHTJI010000001.1, from coordinate 739,110 downwards.
TATTTTTGGCACGATGCATATAGCGAGTATCCTGTAGTAGGTGTAACTTGGAAACAAGCAAAAGCATTTTGCGAGTGGAGAACCATTAAGAAAAACACTTACCAAAAATCAAGAAAAGGTGCGGCAATGGTAAATACATTTAGATTACCATCGGAAGCAGAATGGGAGTATGCAGCCAGAGGCGGTTTGCAAGCAGCAACATATCCTTGGGGTGGACCATATACTAAAAGTGACAGAGGTTGCTTTATGGCTAACTTTAAACCCGTAAGAGGTGATTATGCTGCAGACCAAGCACTGTATACAGTTGAAGCAAAATCTTATGAGCCAAATGATTATAACTTATATAATATGGCTGGTAACGTTGCAGAATGGGTAAATGCATCATACGATCCATCGTCTTATGAATTTACATCAACCATAAATCCAAGCGTAAATGATGAGAATAATCAACGTAAAATTGTACGTGGTGGTTCTTGGAAAGATGTAGCATATTTTTTACAAGTAAGTTCAAGAGATTACGAATATGCAGATTCTGCAAGAAGCTATATTGGTTTTAGAACAGTTCAAGATTACATGGGGACACAAGTAACTGGAAAGAAAAAATAAAACGAATACATATTAATCAAATCAAATCAATAATAAATTTAACCTATTAATTAACCTACTTAAGTATTTACTTAAATTAAAAATCGAAAATTATGGCACAGTCAAAAGCACAAAAAAAGTTCATGAATATGGCTTACGGATTAGGAGCGGCAATTGTAATTATTGGAGCGCTTTTCAAAATTACTCATATGGAATTTGGACCAATAACAGGTAATGCCATGTTAACCTTAGGTCTTGTAACCGAAGCAATTATTTTTGCACTATCAGCATTCGAACCAGTAGACAATGAATTAGATTGGTCTTTGGTTTACCCAGAATTAGCAGGAGGAGAAGCTAATAAAAAAGAAAAAAATGAAAACCCTCAAGGTTTATTATCTAAAAAACTAGACGATTTATTAAAAGACGCTAAAATTGATGGCGAACTTATGGCTAGTTTAGGTGAAAGTATTAAAAACTTTGAAGGAGCAGCAAAAAATATGTCATCTAGTGCAAATTCTATAGAAGCTTCTAAAAAATACAGTGAAGAATTATCTTTAGCAGCAGCTCAAATGGAATCTTTAAATAGCTTATACAAAGTACAATTAGAAAGCGCTAGCAAACAAGCATCAATTAATGAAGAGTCTGTAGAAAATGCAGCAAAATTAAAAGAGCAAATGAAATCATTAGCTTCAAATTTATCTTCATTAAATGGCGTATATGGTGGTATGTTATCTGCAATGAACAAAAACTAATTAGGAGGTAATCCCAAATTTTAATAATTAACCAAAAACCCTAATTAGACATGGCAGGAGGAAATTTATCACCCAGACAGAAAATGATTAATCTGATGTATTTAATATTTATAGCAATGCTTGCATTAAATATGTCTAAAGAAGTGCTTTCAGCATTCGGATTAATGAACGAAAAGCTTACCGAGTCTAATCAAGCTACAGGCGAAAGAAATACAGCTTTCATGGCAAGTTTAGAACAAAAAGCTGCAGATCAACCAGAGAAGTATGTGTCTTTAAAAGCTAAAGCAGATCAAATTGGTGCACTAGCAGCAAAATTTGATAGCTATTTAGAAACTTTGAAAGGTAATATGGTTGCAAAACTAGACGACCCAACAGATTATGAAGTTATGGATAAAGGTGATTACCTTGACGAAAACTTCTTCAAAGGCGCTAAATTAAAACCAGAAGGTGAAGAGTTTTTAGCACAAATGGCCGCTTACAGAGATGGTGTTGCTAAAATTTTAGCAGGCGAAAAAGGTATGCAAAACGTTATTAATGATGTTAAAGAGAAATTTAATACAGATGATGTTACCAATAGAGATGGTATCAAACAAAGCTGGTTAGATTACCACTATAAAGGATTTCCTTTAGTAGCATCATTAACAAAAATGACACAATTACAAGCAGATATTAAAACTACGCAAGCAGAAGTACTATCAACTATGTTAGCTGGTACACAGGCAATACAATTGTCTATGACCAATTATACAACCTTGATGGAAACATCTAAATCGGCTTATTTTAATGGTGAAGAATTTGATGGTCAAATAGTATTAGGCCGTAAAGATGCTTCAACAAAACCAAGCAGAGTTGAATTAACTTTAGATGGAAGAGCTTTAGCTGCTAGTCAATATTCAATTGAAGATGGTAAAGTGAAGTTGAAAATTGGTACAGGTGGTGTTGGCGAACACAAAATTGAAGGTAGCCTAATCTTCTTAGAAGATGGTAAAGAAACGAAAGTTCCTGTAAAATCTTCATTCGCAACCGTAGCTAAACCAAACTCAGCAACTATTTCAGCTGATAAAATGAACGTAGTATATCGTGGTGTTCAAAACCCAATGACTATTTCATTTGCTGGTATTCCAGATAACAATGTTACAGCTTCTGCACAAGGTTTAACCAGAATAAATGGCAGTAAATATGTTATGGACGCAACAAGAGTACAAGGTAGAGAAGTAACTATTAACGTTACAGGAAAATTACCTGATGGAAAACCTGTTAGCGATAGAGCAACATTCAGAATTAAAGATTTACCTAAACCAACAGGTACTTTAAGAGGTGAAGATGGTTCTTTAAGTATGCAAAGAAATGCACTTGAAATTTCAACCGTAGGTGCTAAATTTGAAGATTTCGATTTCGAATTACCATTACGTGTTACAGGTTTCAAATTTAAAGTTCCAGGACAACCTACTATTGAGGTTAATGGTAACAAGTTAGATAGTAGAGCAAAAGCATCATTGCTTAAAGCTAAGCGTGGTGAAGGCGTTCAAATATTTGATATTGAAGCTAAAGCTGAAGGTGTGAGTGTAATACTTAAAAAAGTATCTCCAGTATTTATTGAGCTTACAAACTAAAATATTAGGATAACAATTAGTTAAATTCCTAGTGATTAATATAATAATAAGATGAAAATAAAAAGTTTTTTATTAACCGTTACAACTGTTTTAACAGTATCAAGTGTGTTTGCGCAAGCTAATATACTAAATGCTAAAAGCCCAGAAGAAATTGGGGTAAGAACAGCTGCGCAAAAGGCAATCGACAATGATAAACCATTAGAATATGGCTATGTTGATGATAGAGATATTCTGTTTTCTAAAATGACTTGGGAAAAAGTTATTTTAGATGAGCGTGCCAATTTTCCGTTGTACTATCCTATTGATACCAATAACATTGGTAGTGATAGACGCTGTTTGTACGATGTGCTTATGAAAAGCATTAAAGACGGAAAAATAAAAAACATTTATGATGATTCTTATTTTAAATCAAAACGTACTTTAAAAGATATTGAAGCATCGTTAGTTAAAATTGACACAACCGAGTTAGGTATTGAACAATTAAACGCTAATGAAGAGCTTTCAGCAGAATATATTAACAGACGTGATATTACGGCCGCTGATATAACTGAATATCACATTAAAGGACTATGGTATTTCGATAAGCGTCAAGCTGAAATGAAATACAGATTGTTAGGAATAGCACCAGTTGCACCAGATGTTAACTTTATAGATACTGATAACCCAGATTTAGTAGAATTATTTTGGGTATTTTACCCAGATGCTAGAGGTGTATTGCACGAAGCAAAATCATTTAATAACAAAAACAGTTCTATGCCGTTTTCTTTTGACCATGTGTTGAATTCAAGACGTTTTCAAGGATATATTTATAAAGAAGAAAATGTACAAGGCGATAGAGCAGTAACTGAATATATATCTGAAAATGCATTGATGCAGTTATTAGAATCTGAAAGAATTAAAGAAAAAATTAGAGATTTTGAATTAGATATGTGGACATATTAATTTTGCACTTTAAAATAAAAAAAACGCCCGCAATTATTGTGGGCGTTTTTTTTTGCTATTCCTTCGCAGTCAGGAATCAACATTCTAATTATCTTCGCAGCATGAAGCAAGTAGATTACATTGTAGTAGGCATTGGGTTGGCAGGTACTAGTTTTTGTGAACAACTAAAAGCAAATAATAAAACCTTTGTGGTGTTTGATAATGCATCTCAGCAATCATCAACAGTTGCCGGTGGTTTGTATAATCCTGTAGTTTTAAAGCGCTTTACACCTGTTTGGATGTGTAAAGAACAACTAGACTTGGCATTACATATGTACGCCAATTTAGAGGCTTTGTTAAACGTAAAATTAGATTATAAAATTCCTGTTTACAGAAAATTTGCATCACTTGAAGAACAAAATGATTGGTTTACAGCTTCCGATAAGCCAATACTTTCAGAATATTTATCTCCTAAAATAGTAAAAAACAATAACAATGCTATTGATGCACCTTTTGGTTTTGGTGAAGTTTTAAAAACAGGTAGAATAGATGTAAAAGCCTTAATAGATGCTTATAAAGCCTACTTGTTGAATAAAGAATTGCTTTATGAAACCGTTTTTAATTATGGTGATTTAAAACTTGAAGCCGACTTGGTTCAATATAAAGACATAAAAGCAAAATATATTGTATTTGCAGAAGGTTTTGGTATTAGTAAAAACCCGTATTTTAAAAACTTGCCATTAGTGCCAGCAAAAGGCGAATTGCTTACCATACATGCGCCAAATTTAAAAATAGACTATGTTTTAAAAGCAGGTGTTTTTTTAATTCCATTGGGTAACGATTTATATATAGTTGGCGCAACATACGAATGGAAAGATTTAAGTGCAGAAGTTACAGATGCAGCAAAAGAAGAACTTTTAGGAAAGCTTATAAAACTTATTAACTGCGAGTTTAAAGTAGTAAATCAAGTAGCAGGTATTCGGCCTACGGTTAAAGATAGACGTCCGTTAGTTGGCGTGCATTCAACTTATAAAAATATGTTTGTATTAAATGGACTTGGTACGCGTGGTGTTATGATTGGGCCTTATGTAGCACAACAATTATATCATTTTATTGAAAATGAGCAGCCTTTAGATAAAGAAATTGATATTGCTCGTTTTGTTAATTAGATTTTTTCTTAGCTAATACTTTATCATAATGCATAAAAAAGTTAATCCAGATATTTCTTGAAAGACGCATAATTATTGGCATAAAAACTATTAGCGTACCAATAATAGCTATAAAAATCATATTAATACCAGCATTAAAAACCACATACGAAATTACAAAAGCTGCAACTGCAAATGCAATGCCTACCGCATAACTAACATACATAGCGCCATAAAAAAACGACGGCTCTATTTTATATTTTGTACCACAATTACTGCAAGTTTCATTCATACTTAACGCTTCAGAAAGAATGTATGGATTTTTGTTTTTAAACATCGATTCTTCGTGGCATTTCGGGCAAGAACCAGTAAAAATACTATATAATTTTGAGCCTTTTTTAAACATATTATTTAATGTACTTTTGCGTTTTCAATTACAGAACAAAAATAGTGTTTAATTAAGTAAGGTTCTGTAGCAAAAGTTACATTTCTATGATGAATATTCATAATTTATCGATTTCATTTCAAGGCGAATATCTGTTTGAGGATATTACGTTCAAACTTAGTAATGGCGATCGTGTTGGGTTAATTGGTAAAAACGGTGCTGGTAAATCGACCATGCTTAAAATTTTATCAAAAGAAATGGAACCAGATACGGGGCAAATAGCTGCCGATAAAGAACTTAAAATTGGTTTTTTAAAGCAAGATATAGATTTTGTTTTAGGTAGAACGGTACTTGAAGAGGCTTATGAAGCCTTTACAGAAATTAAACAATTAGAAGCTAAAATGGATGCCATAAACACACAAATGGCAGAACGTACCGATTATGAAAGTGATGGTTACCACCAATTAATGGTTGATATTAACGATTTACAACACCAATACGAAATTTTAGGTGGTTACAATTACCAGGGTGATACCGAAAAAATTCTTCAAGGTTTAGGTTTTAAACGACAAGATTTTAATAAACTAACCGATACTTTTTCAGGCGGTTGGCGTATGCGTATTGAGTTGGCTAAACTATTGCTGCAAAATAATGATATTTTATTACTGGATGAGCCAACAAACCACCTAGATATTGAATCTATCATTTGGTTAGAAGGCTTTTTAAAAAACTATGCAGGTGCTGTAGCTATTGTATCGCATGATAAAATGTTTTTAGATAACGTTACGAATAGAACTATTGAAATTTCATTGGGTAGAATTTACGATTATCCAAAACCATATTCAAAGTATTTGGTGCTTCGTGAAGAGTTGCGAACACAGCAATTAGCGTCACAAAAAAACCAACAAAAGCAAATAGAACAAACGGAAAAACTTATTGAGAAGTTTCGTGCCAAAGCGTCAAAAGCTACCATGGCACAATCGCTTATTAAAAAACTTGATAAAATTGATAGGATTGAAGTTGATGAAGATGATAATAGTGTGATGACGCTTAATTTTCCTGTATCAATTACACCAGGAAAAGTAGTGGTTGAAATTGAAAAAGTATCGAAACATTACGGACATAATCAGGTTTTAAAAAACGTTAGCTTACTGGTTGAACGCGATAGTAAAACGGCATTTGTTGGTCAAAACGGACAAGGAAAATCAACACTAGCTAAAATTATTGTTGGCGATATTAAATATGAAGGACATTTAAAATTAGGGCATAATGTGCAGATTGGTTATTTTGCCCAAAATCAAGCCGAATATTTAGATGGAAATAAAACCGTTTTAGATACCATGATTGATGCAGCGAATGAAACTAATAGAAGTAAAGTGCGCGATATTTTAGGTTCATTTTTATTTAGAGGTGATGAAGCCGAAAAGTATGTTCGAGTACTTTCAGGAGGTGAACGAAACCGTTTGGCATTGGCAAAATTAATGTTGCAACCATTTAATGTTTTGGTAATGGATGAGCCAACAAACCATTTGGATATCAAATCTAAAAATGTGCTTAAAGATGCATTAAAACGGTTTGAAGGCACGTTAATTTTGGTATCACATGATCGTGATTTTCTTCAAGGGTTAACCAATAACGTGTATGAGTTTAAAGACCATAAACTAAAAGAGTATTTAGGTGATATTGATTATTATTTAGAACAACGTAATGTTGAAAGTTTACGTGAAGTTGAAAAACGAACCGTAGTTAAAGAAACACCTAAAGAAAAAAAACAACAATCTTATGATGACCAAAAAAAGCTAAAGTCTTTAAACAATAGGTTAAGTAATGTTGAAGCTGAAATAAATGGTTTAGAACGCGATATAAAAAAGATTGATGCTGAGCTAGAAGCAAACTACGAAGCAGTATCATCCAAACCCAATTTTTTTGATAAATACCAAAAGTTAAAATTCGATTTGCAAGAAGCAATGGATAAATGGGAAGAGATTCAGCTAGAGATTGAGCAGTTCGTCGATTAGTGTTTGTTAAAATTTAATGTATTTCATCGAATAAAATAGCTTTTAGTCTACTTCTTGGTTACTTTCGTAGTAGAATTAATCCCAAATTTATTCGAACATGAAAACCTTAAAAATTTCAATACTTACTTTACTGGTATCAGCATTCTCATTTGCTAGTGTTTCCTCAAACGAAAAAGATGCATTAATTGCACTTTACAATGCAACAAATGGTAGTCAATGGAATTCAACTTGGAACTTGGATGCGCCAATTAGTTCTTGGTATGGTATTAAAGTTGAAAACGATAAAATTGTTGAAATTAATTTACAGTTTAACAACCTGCAAGGTGTTTTACCTCAAGAAATAGGGAACTTAATTTATTTAAAGAAAATTAACTTAGGTTTTAATAAATTATCAGGTACAGTTCCATCATCAATACAAAATTTACAAGATTTAACATCGTTAGATTTGTTTATGAATAGCTTAGAAGGTTCAATTCCTACTGAAATTGGAAGCTTAAAAAAGCTAGAATCTTTAAAACTTTATAGTAATAAATTTGAAGGTAATATTCCACAAGAATTAATGGGATTAACGAACTTAAAAGAACTTTTATTAGGTAGTAATTTTTTAACAGGTACAATTCCAGTAGAAATACAAGCTTTGAATAAATTAGAAAAATTAAGCTTGATGGATAACAAACTAGAAGGAGAAATCCCTGTAGAATTAGCACAATTAACAAACTTAGAAGAGTTAATATTATCTACAAACAAGCTAACTGGCGATTTGCCTTTAGCCCTAATAAACTTAAAAAACTTAAATACAATTATGGTTAGTGATAATCAATTGAATGAAGAATACATAAGTATTTCAGGGAAAAATCCGCCAAGTATTTTACAAATGCAAATGGATAATTCAACTGCTATTTTAGATATTGAAAAAGATTAATTATACTAAAATCAAATAAACATTAAAGCCAGCAATTTGTTGGCTTTAATGTTTTAATATTAATGCATGTTAGAGCATTACTTTGTTTGTCTGTATTATTGGTAGATAATATCAGTACTTCTGGACACGTCAGCATCTAATCTGGTTTATGTTGAAGATTGTGAAGTATGTTGTAACCCAATTACAGTTTTTGGTTAAGTTTAATGATTCAGAATTGATACAGTTTCAGGCAGATAGCTTAGAGTAATAATATTTTCTAATTTTATACTTGCAGAAACCAAAAAGCATTGTATATTTGCAATCCAAAACAGTACAGTCGGCATTATGAACCGAAAGTTAAAAGCTAAGTGTGTTGTTAAGGAATCATATCGCGGGATAGAGCAGTAGGTAGCTCGTCGGGCTCATAACCCGAAGGTCACTGGTTCGAGTCCAGTTCCCGCTACTAGAAAAGACAAGGCTTCACAGAAATGTGAAGCCTTTTGTTATAATGGGCAAAATAAGCCTAAGCTTAATTTATTCTAAAATTCATTGATTCTATGGTAGCATCTTTACTTGCCGTATTATTAGCAATCCATAACTCTACATAATCATTGGTATTTAATTGGACGGTACACGTTACAGCAATTGCTCCAATATCAGCTCCATTGCTAATTTTTCTTTGAATTCTTGATGAATTTATAATTGTACCATTTTTAGCAATATACATAGATAATACTTGACCGCTATTTGGAGATGTTATCGAAGCAGATATAACTACAGAAAAAATTCTGGTTTTTATACCTGTATATCTTAATCTATTATTTATTCCACCGTTGGTGTCAAAGCGAAATAAATTTTCTGTTGCAGTAATGCCCATTGCTTTTACAGCAATATCGGCATTTGGAATGGAAGTTAGTACAGGGGTACTAATATAAATAGTGCCAGTAGCTACATCATCTTTTTCAGTTTTTAATCCTGGTGTATCAACTTCCCATTTGTTTGAAAATGAACCAACTAACCTAGTGGCAGTTCCTGTGAATGAAACTCCATTGATGTGTGCACTTTGTATAATACTGGTAATTCCAGTTATATTCATAATAGCTGTTCCAGTATTGTTGTGATAAACACCTCCTGAAATCCCAACAATATCAAAAGTGCCCGTCATAGTGCAAAAAGTTCCACTATTTGTGCTAAACCAAACATTGTTTAATAAAAATAAATTTTTATTGTTAGTATAAGTAACCCCGTTGCTATTACTTGCTAAACTTATTAAATCCAACAACACTAAATTATAGCCAGTAATTGTTCCTACGGAAGAAAAACCTACTACATTAGAACCTCTTAAAAATAAGTTTAATGTTTGTGTAGCGTCATTCATACTAAACAATGAATTAGTGCCGTTTCCAATTAAAGTTAGATTTTTAATAATTCCACCTTTAGTACCAGTAAATAAGGCACCTGTTCCTGTAAAAATTAGTTTATCATTATTTGAATCTGCACCTGCAACTTCGCAACCATTTAACTGAATTTTATTGCTTAATGTTATAGATCCATTAATTTCGTACATCGTGCCTGGTATTAATGTTATAACACCAGCACTGGGCGCAGGCAAATCTGCTGCAGATTTAACTAATACGTAATTATCTCTTTCAATATTTGCAGCTATAGTTATCCAAGTCGATCCATTGTAATAGCTAAATTTCCCTAAATTGGTGTCATACACTATAAGCCCATTAGAAGGAGAAGTAATAGCGTTTTTTTGTACCGTTGTCATACGAGGAGCTAACAGACCTTTTGTAGTAGTATTAATATCCAACATTGCTGAGGCATCAGGAGTTATAGTCCCAATGCCAACTTGAGCAATGCCAGCGCTATTAATCACTATAAATAAGATCGTTACAAGAATTTGAATATTCAAATAAGATGTTTTCATGTTTTTTAGTTTTTTATTTTATATGTTTTTTTACCTTGGGTTGAATCTATATTTACTAAATACATGCCTTTTTGATAAGAAAATGGAAGTATTATTTGCTCTTTGTTTAATTCGTTTTTTTCTACATTAACGATTTTTTGTCCTAGAGTGTTAAAAATTACTATGCTATTTAATTCGATTAGTTTTTTATTACTAATAATTAGGTTGTTATTAGAGGTATAAACTGTAATTGTATTAAGAAAGGATTCATTGATGCTTAGTGCTCCAGCTGGCTTAAAAACCATTTTAAATCTATCCAAATATTCACCAGGAGGTAAGTTTAAATTTATACTCGTTTCACTTAAATTATAGGTTATGTTTAGAGTAGTATCCTTAATAAATATTGTGTCTGTGAAATTCTCAACATCATCAAGCATGATTGTGTGATTTCCAGGTTGTTTAATGATTAAGCCTAAAGGAAACTCATTTAAATTGCTGTATAAATCAGTTCCTTGTATCACATATTTTTTTGTTATGTCATTTTCAATTATATAAAACAGCTCATCTTCTCTTGGTTCTGGCATAAAGGCATCGTAGCCTAGATTAAAGTTCTTGTTGACATATAGGTCCGATAAAAACCCAAGTAATAATTGTCTGTGAAACATTTCGGGATTCTCATATCCTATCCTTATATACCTGTTTGTTACATCATTATTAAGAGAATTATTATCATTTTTATTGTCAAGTTTATAGAAGTTTGAATCAATGCCATTTTTAGTTTTAAAGGATCGTTGAGTATTATTAAAAGTAATGTTTCCAGTGCTAATTGCATCTACAAAGAAACCTTGTCCAACGGCCATGTACCTTTTGGGAATAACACCTGCTGAAGTACCAACACCCATAATAGATGAAATAATCGATGGCGCAACGCCTCCTGTTAAATTATATACAGAATAGCCTCCTAAATAATCAGATAAATAATGAGATGACGAGCCGCCGTCTACCCAAAATTGTACTTTATCTAAAACAGATATGTTATCACTAATAAATTTGTCAATATCAATAGAGCTAGCGTAGGGGTTTCCTAGTAAAACACTTTGCCCAATGTTAATAGAGAAAATATAATCACCATCGTTTGGAATGCCTTTAAACACATAATTTTGAGAAGCGATACCTGTGTTTTTCATAGAAAAGCCTAACCCAGGATTTATCAAAGTGTTTTGATCTATTTTAGTCCAACCAGAATAGCCAGTTGTGCTTTGTGGATAGGTATATAACCAACGGTCATTGATTTTTAAGGATGTAATTACATTACCACTGCCATCTAATATGGCTGGTGCACCATTGTATGGAGATCCAGTGTTAAATAAAATTTGTTGAGGTGTAAAAGAATTTAATGCGGAATCTGAACCATCAAACATACCACCATTTAACGAAAACTTATTGGTATTGTTAGTAACAGGTGAAGAATAATAATTATAAGCAAAAACAGATGAAGCTCCTTGTTGGTCTTTTAATAATTTACCTGTACTAGCTATATTAATATTTGCACCAGTATGGGTCTGTATTAATTGTGCTTCACCCACTAATCGTAAATCACCACTATTTAAGTTAACTGAATTTTTAACTATTAAGCCAAAGTTATTAGCAACAGAAACACCTTTTAATATATTATTTATTTCTAAATTATAGAAATTTGCAATATTGCTTGTTCCTGAAATTGTTTGAATAGTGTTAACTGTACTATTAAAATAGGTTGTTCCACTAGTAGTAACAGAAGTAATTCCATTATTAATAAAGTTACTATTTAAGTATAATTGCCCTTCATTATTATGTGTTCCAGTAGATTTATTAGAATATTCATTTTGAAACGAAACAATTGTTGAAGGTGAAATTTTTAAAATACCGACATTACTTATTTGTGACACAACTTTTGTAGTACTAATCAATAATAATATTAAAGTAAACCATTTCATAATTATATTGTTTTTAGAATATTTATTGTATGTTATTTGCTATTTTAAATCTGGTTGGTTTGTTTTTGCAGAATTATTATTAAGTGAACAATACTTGTTTTGAATATTTGTATTTATTGCGTTAATTAGTTTATCCTTAGTTAAAGGCTTTACAATATATCCAGAACACGATTTAATGTTTAAGGCGTCATTAATATCTTTTTTTATGTTCGATGAGGATAGAAAATATACTTGAATTGCTTTTTTTATAAAGAGCGGTGTTTTTTCAAGTTTTTTTAATAATTCAAAGCCGTTCATTTCAGGCATATTAATATCTATTAGCAATAAATCAATATTACTAGTAGATATCATTTCATGTTTATCTAAAGAGTTTTTAAAATAATCTAAAGCCATTACACTACTACTAAATGTTTTTATGGTTGCTTTTTCAAAAAGAAGCGAACTTATTTTTTGATTAATAAAACAATCCATTTTATTATCATCAATAATAATTATTTGGCTAATACTTTTCATTGTTTTTAAGAATTGGGTATGTTAATATCAAATTGCGTCATTTCATTCAAAATACTTTTTACCCGTATGGTGCCATTTAATTTTTGAACAATATTTTTAGTTATGTATAGACCCAAACCTGTGCCTTCTATAGTATTATGGCTTCTATAATAGAGATTGAAGATTTTGTCTAGTTCTTTTGCATTAATGCCTAAACCATTATCCTTAAAGTTAATTTCAAAACCAGAAGCTGTTTTAAAAGCGTTAATTATTATAAAAGGAGTATGAATTGTACTAATAGGTCTTTGGTACTTTATTGCGTTTTGTATTATGTTTTGTAATAATGAACTAATCATTTGTAAATTAGAGTTGATTATTAAATTTTCGGGGATGTTAATATTGAAACTGATGGTATTAAAGCCTTCAATTTGTGAAAGGTTTTTAATAACTTTATTTACTAATTTGTTTAGGTTAATTTCGTCATTTGTTATAGAGGAATTTATCATTAGTGAAGCTGTTGATAAATTATCAATTAGTATTTTGCCATCATTTAAAACAGTTTCTATCATTTCTAAAATTTCAAAAGAACTTTCATTAAGTTTTTCTATTTTTAATAAGTTAACAAGTCCTTCCAATGTTGTAAAAGGAGTTCTTAAATCATGGCCAGAACGGTATAATAATAATTCAAGATCATTTTTCTTTTCCTGTAATTCTTTAAGTATTTTTTTGCGAATTGATATGTTTTGAATAATAATTAAAACAATTGTTTCTCCTTCAAAATTAATATGATGAGGTAAAATTTCAACATCAATATTATCTCCCTTTTTTGTTTTAATTAGGAATTCGATTTTATGAGATTTTGCAGATTGAATTTTTAGTACTTTAGATAAATAGCTATAATCTGTTTTACTTAAAAGATTTAAATTACTTATTTTTTTATTGATAAGTTCATTTCTGGAATAACCAGATAAAGTTTCGGTTGTGGCGTTGCAATCTAGAATTTTACCGTTTGAATTTGTTACCAAAAACGAATAGGGTGCTCTATCAAAAAAAAGTTTAAATTTATTTTGTACCCGTATTACTTGGTCTTTACTTTCTTTTAACTTACTTATATCGAAAAGGATGGCTACATATTTTTCAATATCACCAAAACTGTTTAAAAAAGGAACTATTGTGGCTTTTACCCAATAAAAAGTGCCGTCTTTTTTCTTATTGCATATTTCACCTTGCCATATATTTTTGTTAATTATTGTATTCCATAATTCTATAAATATACTGTCTGATTGTATTCCTGATTTTAAAATATTATGGCTTTTTCCTAGTAATTCTAGTTCTGTGTAACCTGAAATTTGGCAAAAAGCTTCATTTGCAGATATAATTAAACCTTTAGGGTCTGTAATGGATACCAAAGCGGAATTATTTATTGCATCAACTAATTGTTCTTCTTGATTATTATTCCATACTCTTTTTGTAATACATTTCATTTAATTATATTTTTAGCATTTGTTATAATGTTAAATGATAATACAACATGTAATGTTTGTATTATTATTTGTTTTGTATGTAATTTTTTTGAAAATTGGCTTTAAACTAAAGGTGTTTAGTATTAAGCATGTTTTTAAAACAGTTGCAATAATTAAAATATTAATCAAACTTAATACGATTGATATATAGTTATAGATAGTAAATTTAGATTTTGGATACAGAAACTTATTTAAAGTATAAACAGATAATATGTTATAAATGTGAATGTGTTTTAAATAAAATTTTTTCGTCTCGTTTGTCTTGTAGTTACTAGGCATTTTACTGTTTTATAAAATGTAGAGCAAAACAGATGCCTTTTAGTGAGAAATAAAAATATATATATATAAAATTCTGTAATTTAGATAATTACGTTTTTTGGTTTTTTTAAAGCAATAAAATTATTTAACGGTATTTCGTTAATAAATTTTGTTATTTTGTTTTTTCGCGAAATACCGTTATTTTTTAGTTTGCTTGTTAAGTAAATAGCAGGATGTTATTTTTGTGATTTAATTCCTAATTTTGTCATTCTGTCTCTTAAAGTACTTACTTTTAAACCTAATAATGCGGCGGCACCATCTTTACCACTAATTTTCCAATTTGTTATATTTAGAATTTTAATAATGTGATTGCTTTGTACCTCATCAAGTGATATGTTATAATTATTTGATTTATCTGGGTTAGATTGTATATAGTAATCAAAATCAGGCAATACGGTTTTGCTAGTGTCAACTGTAATTACTGCTCTTTCTATAACATTTTCAAGTTCTCTTACGTTACCTGGCCAATGGTAAGATTTCATGTGTTGTAAAGCTAATTTTGAAATAGAATTAATGTTTTTTTGATATTTAGTACAAAATTTATTTAAAAAATAATCAACTAAAACAGGTATGTCTTCAATTCTATCACGAAGAGGAGGTATTGTTATAGGAAAAACATTTAACCTAAAAAACAAATCTTGTCTAAAACGGTTTGCCTTAACTTCTTTATCCAATTCTCTGTTGGTTGCAGCAATTATTCTTAAGTTGAGTTTAATAAGTTTTGAGCTGCCTATAGGTTCAATTTCTCCTTCTTGAATAGCTCTTAGCAATTTGGGTTGCAATTCTAAAGGCATTTCACCAATTTCATCTAAAAAAAGCGTGCCACCATCAGCTAATTGAAATTTACCAATTCTATCTTTTACAGCTCCTGTAAATGAGCCTTTTACATGTCCAAATAATTCACTTTCTAAAAGCTCTGTAGGAATAGATGCGCAGTTTACTCTAATTAAAGGTCCGTTTTTTCGTTTACTTATATTGTGTATGGCTTTAGCTATAAGTTCTTTACCTGTTCCTGTTTCACCTAGTATTAATACGGTTGCATTTGTAATTGCTACTTGTTCGACCTGTGTTAAAACATCGCTAATTTCTGTACTTGCATAAACTAAATTTTCATAATTGAATGATAAAGAGATTTCTTCTTTTAAGAAAACATTTTCAGTTTCTAATTGTTTTTTTAGGTGTTCAATTTCATTATAAGAATTCTTTAATTCTAGTTCGGCATTTTTTTCTTTTGTAATATCTTGAAATGTGCCTACAAAAAAAGCAGGTTCACCTTTTCCGTAAATGACTTCGCCACATCCATGAATCCATTTTAATTGTTTAGTACGATTTGTTATTATTCTGAAGATTAAATCATACTTTTTTCCTAAGTTAATGCAATCTTTTAGAATTTTAATATTGTTTTGTTTGTCATCGGGATGAACTGCTGTATTGCAGTTTTCAATGGTTAATTCTTCGTCAAAATTAACTTCAATTATTTCGTAAAAATTAGGGGAAACACTATTGGCTAGTGTTTTCAAATCTACTTTAAAACTAGCTATTTTTGCAATTCTTTGAGCTTCTATTAAATTTTTCTGACTTTCTTTTAAAATTAATGCTTTTTTTTTCAGATCTGTAATGTCTTCTTTTACGGCTAAAAAATTTATAATAGTTCCATCTGTATCTTTAATAGGTGTTATTGTTGCCTGTTCCCAGTATAAATCACCATTTTTTGATTTATTTCTAAATTCACCACTCCATGTTTTTCCACAGGTAATGGTGTTCCATAAGGTTGTATAAAATTCTTCTGAATGGAAATCAGATTTTAATATTTTAGCAGGTTTGCCTATCACTTCGGTTGCAGTATAGCCTGAGACTGAAGTAAATTTTGTGTTAGTAAATTCTATACAACCATAAATATCTGTAATTACTATGCTATTTGAACTTTGCTCTACAGCGGTAAGAAGTTTTAAAAGTTTGTTTTTTTGTATTTCGTTTGTGTCTTTTTCTTTTTTTAATTTAAGAGCGTTTTCAATGGCTGGTCCAAGTCTTAATAGGTTGGTTTTTAGAACGTAATCCCAAGCACCTCTTTTAATTGAGTCTGCTGCTAATTCTTCTGAAAGATGTCCGGTTACAAGTATGAAAGGAATGTTTAAGGCAATTTTTTTTGCAATTTCTAAGGCTTCAATACCTGTGAATTGAGGTAAATTATAATCTGTAAGAATAACATCAGGTTTAAAGTCTTTTAAGGCTGAAGTGAAATCGGATTTTGTGAATACATTTTTTGCAAAAAAATCAAATCCATTGGAGCTTAGTTCTAGCTTAATGAGTTCTAAATCTAAATCATTATCTTCTAATATTAGTATTTTAAGTGCAGCCATTTATTCTTGTTTTTCTGGGGTTTCGTTTAAAATCGCCCAAAAAGCACCTACTTCTTTAATGGTTTTTATAAATTCTTCAAAATGTACTGGTTTTATTATAAATGCGTTTGCGCCAAGGTTGTAACTTGTTAAAAGGTCTTTTTCCATTTTTGAAGATGTTAATATTACTACTGGTATTGTTTTAAGGTTTTTGTTTTCTTTTATTTGTTCAAGTACTTCCATTCCATCAACTTTTGGCATTTTTAAATCTAGCATTACCACTAGTGGATTTCCTGTGGTTCTATTTTTATAAGATTTGCGTGTAAAAAGATAATCAAGTGCTTCTTCTCCATTATTTACAACATCAACTTTATTCATTAAATTTATTTCTTCAAGAGCTGCAAGTGTTAAGTCAATATCTCTTTGGTCATCTTCAGCTAAAAGTATTCTACCTAGTTCTTTCATTTTATTGACTTTTTTTATTTAAATTTAAATTTACTATTTTTTTTTTTAAAAACAAAGCTATTTATTTGATTATGATAAGCTTATAAATATTGTGGCGCCTTTGTTTTCTATACCTTCAGCCCAAATTTTACCATTGTGTTTTTTTATAATAAGTTTGGTGGTTGCTAGTCCTATGCCTGTGCCAGGAAATTCATTAATACTGTGTAAGCGTTGAAATATTCCAAAAGCTTTTTCTACATATTTTTGATTGAAACCTACTCCATTATCTTTTATGAAGAAAATTGTTTTTCCTGTAGCATCTTGTTTGAAACCAATATGTATTTTTGGTTTTTTATTTTTACTACTAAATTTAATGGCGTTTGAAATAAGATTTTCCCATGCTTGTGTTATTAAAAATTCATCTATAAAAGCATTTGGTAAATTATCTACTAAAACAGAGATGTTTTTGTTTTTGATTTCGAAAACAAAATTTTCTAGCACATTTTTCACTAAATTTTTCATACTGCAGTTTGTTTTTTTTAGTGCTGCTCGACCCATTCTAGAATAGGTTAGTAAACCATCTATTAAATCGTTCATTTGAGATGAGGATCTAATTATATTATTAAAATAGTTTGCTTCCTTTTCGTTAATTTTACCTTTTAAGCTTTTGTTTAATAGTGATGTAAACCCATCTATATGCCTTAATGGAGAACGAAGGTCATGAGATACGGAATAGCTAAATGCTTCAAGATCTTTGTTTGCTATTTCTAATTGAATTGTGCGTTCTTTTACTTTTTGTTCTAAAGTTTCGTTTAATTTTTTAATTTCTGTTTCAATTTGTTTTTTTTCTGTAATATCAATCATGGTTGTGATATGGCAAGCTTCTCCCATAACTGTAATAGGTTTTGAAGAAAAAAGAAAGTTAACAGTTTTGCCTAATTTGGATTGCGAAGTAAATTCATGGTTGCTTAATCCGCCAGTTTCTATCTGCATTTTAATTATTTTTTCACGGTTTTCAGGGCTTATTATATTTAGTTCAATTGATGTTCGTCCAATTACTTCTTCTCGGTTAAATTCAAACATTTTGAGAAAGGAATCATTAACATCTATAAATTTTCCGTCAGATATTCTTGTAATTGATAAACCAGTTGGCCCTTCATGAAATGAGGAAGAAAATTTTTCTTCTGATAAAACTAATTTTTCTATAGCTTGTTTGTGTTCTGTAATGTTTTCGATGTGTGTAAAGAAATAAATGGGTTTTTCGTATTCATCTTTTAATACAGACGACTCAACTTTTGCATGGAAAATAGTGCCGCTTTTGTTAAGATATCTTTTTTCAAAAGCAACACGCTGTTTTTCGCCACTAACCAAGGTCTTTACTGCTTTTATACCTATATCTAGATCATCAGGATGTGTAACATCTAAATATGTTTTTGTTTTTAGTTCTTCCTCTGTGTAACCAAACATTTCACAAAGACTTTTATTAACCATACTGAAGTATCCGTCTGCTTTTACCAAACACATGCCTGTTGGTCCATTATCAATGGCGTTACTTAATAGTTCTTTGGCTTTTCTTAAATTTTCTTCAGCTTGTACGCGTTCGGTTATATCTAAAACAGTGCCTGTTATTACATCTTTTCCATCCAAAAATATATGAGTGCCATGTATTTCAATCCAAATAAGGCTTTTGTTTTTTCGAATACCTCGGGCAGTATATCTAACATCGTCAACTTCTCCTTCTAGTCGTTTTCTTATATTTTCATTGGCTCTAGGTTTGTCTTCCACAATTACAACGTCAGTGGGCTTTAAGTTATTTAATATTTCTTCTTCGCTATATCCAAAAATTTCAGCAAACCGTTTGTTTACGTAAAGAAATTTGTTTGCATCAAAAATATAAATACCTGTAAGGGATTGTTCAACTAGTGCGCGGAATTTATTTTCAGAACTTATAAGGGCTTTTTCTGCTTGTTTGCGGTCTGTAATGTCAACTATTATCCCCACAAAGTATAGGAACTCATTATTTGAGTCATAAATTGGAGATACTGTAATTTGCGCCCAAAACATTTCTCCATTCTTTTTTAAATATCTTTTTTCAGTTCTATAAACATTAACTTCGCCAACCATCATTTTTTTTACTTGTTCCATATCTTTTGCTTTGTCATCGATATGGGTAATATCTTCAAATGTGAGTTGTTGAAGTTCTTGTTCTTGATAACCTGTCATTTCACAAAATGTTTGGTTTGCGATAATAAATTTAAAATCTTTACCAGCCATTACCATTCCATTAGCTCCGTCTTCGTATAATTTCCGGAAACGATTTTCACTTTCTCTTAGGTTTTCTTCTATTTGTTTACGGTCGGTAATATCTATCAAAGTGGTTATATGGCAGGCTTCATCTTTGATTGTAATTTGTTTAGAGGAGAAAAGTAAATTTACTGTTTTCCCTGATTTTGATTTTGATACAAGTTCGCAGTTATGCAAGCCTCCCGTTTCTAACTGCATTTTAATTATTTTTGCTCTTGATTCTTTGTCAAGCATGTTTATCTCTATAGATGTATGGCCAATAACCTCTTCACGTTTAAACTCGAACATTTTTAGGAAGGAATTATTAACATCTATAAACTTTCCGTCGGATATTCTGGTAATGGTTAAACCTGCAGGTCCTGAATGGAAGGCATTTGAGAACGTTTCTTTACTTTGTTTCAATAAAATTTCCGTTTGTTTTCTGTCTGTTATGTCAATTAAAAATCCTCTAACCAATTGTCCTACTCCATCTTTGTTTCGTTTTATAACTTCACCAATTACATTTAACCAATGTATTGAGCCATTGGGGTAAATTACTCTAAAATCAAATTTATAATGATCTGGTCCGCCAATTGCAACCGACTTTTGTATGATGGTATTGCTTGCTTCTCTGTCTTCTGGATGTGTGGCATTGGTAAAGGTTTCAAATTCCCATTTTTCTTGGGGTTCAAGACCATATAATTTGTCATGATTTAGAGATCTTGACATTAAATTGGTTTCTAAATTAAATTCCCATGCTGCTACATTTGCTAATTCAGATGAAAGACGTAGGAGTTGTTCGCTTTCTTTCAAAGCTTTTTCTGTTTGCTTTCGTTTAGTAATTTCTTTAATAATACTTAGAAGTACTTTTTCGTCTGTTAATTCAATAATCGTAGCCGATAATAAAAAGTCGCCAATTTCACCTGATTTTTTACGATACTTAACTTCCATATCGCGCAAAATACCATCCTTTTTTAACTTATCAATAGAGGCCAGCCGCTCTTCTGGATTTACCCAAATTGGCAAATTTGTTGTATTATTGCCTAAAAATTCTTCCTTTGTATATCCAAAGGTTTCGAATATCATATCGTTAACCTCAAGCACCAATCCATCCATAGATGTTAGTGATACCAAATAAGGACTTAAGCGAAACGATTCTTTAAATTTTTCTTCTGATAGTTTGAGTGCTTTTTCATAATCTTTTTGTTTCGAAACGTCAAAAATTGTTCCTACAAGAAATGTATTTCCAAATGCATCTACATAGCGTTTTTTTTCTGTTATTATGGTATGTTTAGAGCCTTTTATGGTTAAATTTTCTTCTCTAATATCTGTAATACCAGTGTCGAGTACATTTCTATCAACTTTTAAAAAATGTTCTCTTTCATTTTGAGGAACGTTTTCAGCAAGGGTTTTTCCTATTACATTCTTTTTTTTAAGACCAAACATGTCAAAAAAAGATTGATTAGCAGAAACAATTCTATGGTCATTATCTTTTAAAAATATTGGGTATCCAACTAAGTTAAGAATTATATTGGTTCGTTCCTTCTCGTATTGTATGAGTGCTTCGGTTTTTTTTCGCTCGGTTATATCTTCAAAAATCACAGCACATCGTTTGGATGTTGATTTGTATGCGGTTACAGAGTAATGGTGACCAAGAAGTTCTGATATTTGCTCAAATTGACAACTTTTGCCTACTAAAGCAACTTTGCTAAAAACTCCAATCCAATCTGCTTTATCGTTCTCTATACCAGGTAAAACATGTGTTAAGTGTTTGCCAACAACATCTTTAAGTTTTAATCCAGTAGTAATTGAGAATTGTTCATTTGCATCAATAATAATTAAGTCTATTGGAACACCTTTGTTATTTTGAACTATTTCAAAAAGCACAAAACCAGAAGGCATATTATTGAATAAATCTTGATACCTAGTTTCAGATTCCTTAATTTTATTTAAAACCTGTTTAGGAAGTTTTGTGGTATTTTTATCTGGGTTTTTTACTTTATTTTCAGAACTAAGTTTATTGTTTGTATAAATTATTTTTTCATTATCATTAGTTTTTGACATTTTTAAAGATTTATACTTCTCTTGCAGATTCTCTAGTTCATTTAAAAGTTCTTTTCTGCTTTTGGCTTGATTTTTCATTATTCTATTGGTTGTAAAATATCAAAGTAGCATTACCTAGTTTATCAAAAATAAGTTAAAAATTTAATAATTTCATCAAATAATAAACTATATATGAAATGATTACGGGTGTTTATTGCGGTTGGTGTTTTCTGTGGTGCAAAATTTCTGGATATTTGTTTAAAAATCTTTAATTAGTGGAATTTTCCAATGCTCTGCGTGGTGTGTAGCATAAAGATGGTTATTTTTGAAAATATGACTGAGCGTATTTTTAAAAGCCATAATAAAATTTGTTGTTGTATCTTTTGGTTTTTCAATTAGATATTCAAGAGTGGTTCTGATGGGCTATTTTTTAATATGGAAGCAAACCATGAAAGTATTAAATTCATTCAAAAATATTTAATAGATTCAAAAACAATTGCAAAAAATATATTTGGGCCGCTTGGTACGTTCAATAATTTTGAATTTCAAAAACCAGTAACCCGTCGCATTGATTTTATATTTATAAGTGATGATATAACCATAAACAAATATGCCGTTTTAAGCGATTCAATAGATTGTCGTTATCCGTCCAATCATTTTCCTGTATATTTGAAATTAACTTTTAATAACTAAACCAAACGCATTATGCAAATTTTATCATTTTTAGGCTTTACTATATTGGTAGCTGTAATTTCATATTTAAAAACTAGGAAAACAGATGAAACGTCTTCCGATGGTTATTTTCTAGGTGGAAGAAGCTTAACAGGTGTTGTTATAGCAGGTTCATTATTACTTACAAATTTATCTACCGAGCAAATTGTGGGCTTAAACGGTTCAGCATTTAAAGAAGGTATTTTAGTAATGGCATGGGAAACTTTGGCAGCAATTGCTATGGTTGTAACGGCTGTTTTTTTATTGCCAAGATATTTAAAAGGTGGTATAACTACAGTGCCTCAATTTTTAGAAAAGCGTTACGATAAAATGACCAAAACCATTACATCTGCATTGTTTTTAAGTGGTTATGTTATTGTTTTATTGCCAATTGTTCTTTATTCGGGTGCTTTGGCAATTAACTCTATGTTTAATGTGCCAGAATTATTAGGTGTTTCAAAAACTGCAGCTTTATGGATAACGGTTTGGGGTATTGGTATTATTGGTTCTATTTATGCTATTTTTGGTGGGTTAAAAGCTGTAGCAGTTTCAGATACTATTAATGCTATTGGTTTATTAATTGGTGGATTAATGATTCCTGTTTTTGGACTATTATTAGTTGGCGATGGTAGTATATTTCATGGTGTTTCTACTTTAATTGAAAGTAATCCAGATAAATTTAAAGCCTTAGGTGGTTCACAATCATCTATACCTTTCGGAACTATTTTTACAGGAATGATGTTAGTACAACTTTTTTATTGGGGTACTAATCAAGCTATCATTCAACGTGCTTTAGGTGCTAAAGATTTAAAAGAAGGTCAAAAAGGCTTGTTATTAGCTTCATTTATAAAAATATTAGGACCACTAATTGTAGTACTTCCTGGTATTATTGCTTTTCACTTATTTGGAAACACACTAGATAATCCAGATGAAGCTTACCCTATGTTAGTAACTAAAGTACTACCTGCTACGTTAGTTGGTTTTTTTGCTGCGGTATTGTTTGGTGCTATTTTAAGTTCTTTTAACTCGGCTTTAAATAGTTCGGTAACGTTATTCGGAATTGATATTTATAAATCTCATTTTAAAAAGGAAGCTACAGAACAAGAAACTGTAAAAGCTGGAAAAATTTTCGGAACGTTTTTAGCCATATTATCCATGTGCATTGCGCCACTTATAGCTAATGCACCAGATGGTTTGTTTGGATATTTACAAGAGGTAAATGGCTGTTATAGTATTCCAATTTTAACTATTATAGTTGTTGGGTATTTAACTAAATATGTGCCAGCAATAGCCGCTAAAATTGCAATTATTAGTGGTGTTGTTTTGTATAGTATAAGTCAGTTTATATTAAAGCCTTTTGTTGTAGGTAGCGACAATTATCCGCACTTTTTACATGTTATGGCCATTTTATTTGTGCTTAATATTTTAATTATGCTTTTAATAGGCAAATTTAAACCACGTAAAGATGCTTTTGAGCTAGAATACACTAATCAAGTAAACATCACACCGTGGAAACATTTAAACGCTGTGGGTATTGGTATTTGTGTTACAGTAATAGCCATTTACATATATTTTGCATAAAATTCATCGAAGATTATTTTTATTAGTTAAAAATCATGTAATACTACTTTATTCTGAATTTTAATTTGTTATTTTTGGCGTCTAATAAAAATTAAACATAAAATAAGAAAATGAAAATAATTAAATTTTTAGGAGTTGTTTTAGCAGCTTCAGTATTATCTTCTTGCGGAGGAAAAGTTTCTAAAAGAGAATTAAAAACAGAATTAGATTCAGTTAGTTACGCCATTGGTATGGATGTAGCTAGAAATGTGAAAACAAATGTTTCAGAAATTGATAGTGAATTATTCATTCAAGGTTATATGAATGTTTTAGATTCTACAAATATCTTAATAAAAGAAGAAAACTGTCAGCAAATATTAAGCGCATATTTTCAAAAGAAACAACAAGAAAATATGAAAAAACAGCAAGAAGAAGCTGAAAAAGGTAAAGTTTTAGGTGAAAAATTCTTAGAAGAAAACAAATCTAAAGAAGGTGTAAAAGTAACTGCAAGCGGTTTACAATATAAAGTTTTAAAAGAAGGTACAGGTGCTAAACCAACACCAGAATCAACTGTAAAAGTTCATTATCACGGTACTTTAATTGATGGAACTGTATTTGATAGTTCTGTTGAAAGAGGCGAACCAACAACATTTGGTGTAGGTCAAGTTATTCCAGGTTGGACAGAAGGTTTACAATTAATGTCTGTAGGCTCAAAATACAAATTCTTCATACCACAAGAATTAGGTTACGGTGCTAGACAAGCAGGTGAAAAAATTAAACCATTCTCAGCTTTAATTTTTGAAGTTGAATTATTAGAAATAGTAGAGAACAAATAATAAATTAAGTTTTTTTACAAAAAAAGCAGAAAGGAAACTTTCTGCTTTTTTGTTTATATACAATTATAGTTGAATAAATAAAACAAGGTTGTAAATTTGCAACATCTTAAAAAGTAAACGTTATGAACCACAAAGCAGGTTTTGTAAATATTATTGGAAACCCAAATGTGGGTAAATCAACCTTAATGAATGCCTTTGTAGGTGAAAAATTGTCAATCATCACATCAAAAGCACAAACAACGCGTCATCGCATTTTGGGTATCGTTAATGGTGATGATTTTCAGGTAGTTTTATCAGATACACCAGGTATTATAAAACCAGCATACGAACTGCAAGAAAGTATGATGGGGTTTGTAAAGTCTGCTTTTGAAGATGCCGATGTGTTAATATACATGGTTGAAATTGGCGAACAAGAATTAAAAGACGAAACGTTTTTCAATAAAATAACAAGTTCTCAAATTCCTGTATTGTTGCTTTTAAATAAAATTGATAAATCAAATCAAGAGCAATTAGAAACGCAAGTACAAGTTTGGGCAGAAAAAGTGCCGAATGCCGAAATTTTTCCAATTTCAGCTCTAGAAGGGTTTAACGTAAAGGAAGTATTTAATAGAATTATCGATTTACTTCCAGAATCACCAGCATTTTATCCAAAAGACCAATTAACCGATAAACCAGAACGTTTCTTTATAAATGAAACCATTCGCGAAAAAATCCTTCTTCATTATAAAAAAGAAATTCCCTATGCTGTTGAAATTGAGACCGAAGAGTTTTTTGAAGAGGAAGAAATTATTAGAATCCGCGCAGTAATTATGGTAGAGCGCGAAACCCAAAAAGGGATTATTATTGGTCATAAAGGAAGTGCTTTAAAACGCGTTGGTGTTGAAGCTCGAAAAGATTTAGAAGCCTTTTTTGGTAAACAAATTCATTTAGAAACCTATGTAAAAGTGAATAAAAACTGGCGAAGCAATCAAAATCAATTAAAGCGTTTTGGGTATAATAATTAATCAAGAATTTTATTCATAAACGCTCTAAGTTCTAACATTTCGTTTTTGCTTGATGCCTTACCAATGCTTCCAGCAAAATAAAGTGCAAACCAAATAACTACCATAAGTAGCATAAGGCTTATTTGAATAGCAAAATCAGATTTTAAAGTCCAATTTGTATAAGCCCAAACGCCAAAAGCAATAAATAATCCTGCTACCAAAAAATGCAAAAACATAAAAAAAGTCCAAACAGTTGGGTTTGGTCCAAAAAGGCCATGTAAAACGCAAGTTTCTTCATCAACCGCATTAATTTCTAAGTGTAACTGTGGCGACCAAAAATGTTGTTTATGCTTTGGAAATTTTATAAACACATGGTCGTCAATGGAACTAACAATAAAATCAAATTGTGTTTTTTTACAATTCCGAAATTTTTGTAAAACAGATTCATTAGGTTTTGGTAGTTCAATCTTAAATCTGGGTCGTAAGATAACGGCGTTGGTAGTTGGCATTTGGTTGGTGTTTTAAATCATTAAAATACTATTTTTTTAGCTTAAAAATCTAAAAATTTAATAGTTAGCAAAAAAAGGTGGTGTAAAGCGTATATTTCCTATTTTTGCAAAATATTTCAACAAACATAAATTAAATCAGTTAAGGCTGTTTTCAAAATAAATCATGAGTAATATTGTAGCAATAGTAGGTCGTCCAAACGTAGGTAAATCAACGTTTTTTAATCGTTTAATTCAGCGTAGAGAAGCTATTGTTGATGCTGTAAGTGGCGTTACTAGAGATCGTCATTATGGTAAAGCAGACTGGAATGGTAAGGAGTTTTCGTTAATAGATACAGGTGGTTATGTGTTAGGAAGTGACGATATTTTTGAAGCTGAAATTGATAAACAAGTAGAATTAGCTATTGATGAAGCCGATGCTATTATTTTTATGGTTGATGTTGAAAGTGGCGTAACAGGTATGGATGAGGATGTTGCAAAACTACTTCGTAAAATAACAAAACCTGTGTTTTTAGTGGTTAATAAAGTTGATAATGCAAAGCGTGCTGAAGATGCTGTAGAGTTTTATTCTTTAGGTTTAGGTGAATATTACACCGTTGCAAGTATCAATGGAAGTGGAACGGGCGATTTATTGGATGCTTTAGTTGAAGCCTTACCAGAAAAAGAAACTGTAATTGATGAGGAGTTACCTCGTTTTGCAGTAGTTGGTCGTCCAAACGCAGGAAAATCATCATTCATCAATGCATTGATTGGTGAAGATAGATACATAGTTACCGATATTGCTGGAACTACCAGAGATTCTATAGACACTAAATACAACCGTTTTGGTTTTGAGTTTAATTTGGTTGATACAGCAGGTATTCGTAGAAAATCAAAAGTTAAAGAAGATTTAGAGTTTTACTCCGTTATGCGAAGCGTGCGTGCTATAGAACATAGTGATGTGTGTTTGTTGGTTTTAGATGCAACGCGTGGTTTTGATGGACAAGACCAAAATATATTCTGGTTAGCAGAACGCAACCGTAAAGGCGTGGTTATTTTAGTTAATAAATGGGATTTAGTAGAAAAAGACCATAAGACTACTCTCGAATATGAAAAAGCCATCAGAAAAGAGATGGAGCCATTTACAGATGTGCCAATTATTTTTATTTCAACATTAACCAAACAGCGTATATATAAAGCTATAGAAACTGCTGTTGAGGTTTATAACAACCGTACAAAAAAGATTAAAACAAGTGTACTTAATGAGGTAATGTTGCCAATTATAGAAAATTATCCACCGCCTGCAAATAAAGCAAAATTTGTGAAAATTAAATACGTAATGCAGCTGCCTACACCACAACCACAGTTTGCTTTTTTCTGTAATTTACCACAATACGTTAAAGAACCATACAAACGCTTTTTAGAAAATAAACTTCGCGAAAAATTCAATTTTAATGGCGTTCCCGTAAGTGTTTATATGCGTAAAAAGTAAATTTTATAAAAACTTTAGGTTTATTTTAAGAAAATTAATACTATAATTAGTCTATTTTCGTTTGCTGTTTTGGGAGTTAATTCTCTCGTTTACAATCAATCAATCAAAAAACAGTTAATGCGCAAATTCACATTAGTTATAGGTTTATTGTGTTGCTTCTTATCGTTTACGCAATCTAAAAATTTTAAAATTTCAGGAAAAATAATTTCAGAAGAAGAAGAAAACCCTCTCGAAGCAGCAACAGTTTACCTCGAAAAAATTAAAGATAGCACATTAGTAACCTATACAATTACTAATAAAGATGGCGGATTTCTGTTAGAAGATAGCACACCTGAAATCAATTTAAACCTATTAGTTTCTTACGTAGGGTATCAAACTTACAAACAGAAAATAACTTTAAATACACCCAATTTAAGTTTAGGAAATATAAAATTAAAAGTTAGTAATGCTTTAGATGAAGTTTTAATTAAAGCTTCGGCACCAATAACCATAAAAAAAGACACTTTAGAATTTAATGTAGCTTCTTTTAAAACTAAAAAAGATGCTACCGTAGAAGATCTTTTAAAGGAATTACCTGGTGTAGAAATTGATGATGAAGGCAAGATTAAAGTTAACGGCAAAGAGGTTAATAAAATATTAGTTAATGGAAAACCGTTTTTTGGAAACGATCCGTCAATCACAATAAAAAACCTTACTAAAGATATTATTGAGAAAATTCAAGTTGTAGATACTAAAACAAAAAGTGAAGCCTTTACAGGTGAAGAAGGCGATAAAGAAAATAAAACCATAAATCTTACCATAAAAGAAGAAAATAATAAAGGTGTTTTTGGTAGGGTAGCAGCAGGTGTTGGTACCAATAAACGCCATGAGTTTGCAGGAATGTTTAACCGTTTTGATAACGACCAACGTATTAGTGTTTTAGTTGGTGGAAACAATATAAATTCGCCTGGATTTAGTTTTGGTGAAATTGAAAAAATGTTTGGCGGCGGAAATGCTTGGTTTAGTGATAATGGTTCTTTTAGTGTCAATGGAAGGCAATTTGGTGGTGGGCAAGGTATTACAACATCCAATTTGGTTGGTGCTAATTTTGCAAATAGTTATGGTAAAAAAGTAGAGGCTTCTGCCGATTATTTTTATTCAAACAGTAATTCGGAAAATCAAACAACATCCAAAAGAGAAACCATTTTGTCCGATTCTAGGTATTTTTCAAATTCACGTTCAAACTCAAATAATGATACAAAAAGCCATAGTGTAAATTCAGAATTTGAGATTAAAATCGATTCAACATTTATGGTAAACGTAAAACCTTCGTTTTCATTTTCAAAAACAACAACAAATTATGTAAGTGATGATGAAACCTTAAATGAAGATTTGGTGTTAACAAATCAATCATCATTAAATTCAATTGTTGAAAATGATGCTAAGAATTTTTCAAATGAAATAAGCGCAACAAAAAAGTTTGGTGCAAAAGGTGCTTTTTTAAAATTTGGTTTGAATAATAGTTTTAAAAATGGCAATAGTGATGATTATATAAATTCTAACACCGAAGTATTTGGTACTAACCCAGAAACTATTGTTAGAAATCAATTTACCGATGGAGAAACTAATGGTACCAATTTACGCGCAGATGTAACGTATAGATTGCCAATTAAAGCCAAAGAATTCTTTATGAATTTTGGTTATAAATTTGAACGAAATAAAGATGAAAACATTAAAAACACCTTCGATTTTAATGATGTTTCAAATGATTTTGATACGTTCAATACAGCGTTAAGTACAGATTTTGAATATAAAGACATTAAAAGTACACCAGGTATTTCGTTGTCTTATAGAAAAGAAAAATGGTCGGCAGGTTTTGGTGCAGATTATGTGTTTCGTACTCTAAAAAACAATGATGGTTTAAGACCGCAGTTTAATGTTGAAAGAGGTTTTGAAGCTATACAATTGAATTCAAATTTTTATTATAAATTAAGTAAAATTGCAACAGTATATGCAAATTATAGTTTATCCAACATACCACCTTCAGTAAGGCAATTGCAAGCTTTTGAAGATGTTTCAAACCCTCTAAATACGGTAATTGGTAACCCTAATTTAGAGCCAACAAATGAACATAGGTTGTACTTTGGTTTCAATACCTTTAATTGGCAAGAAAGAACGGGTTTTTATATGTATGCAAGCATTGCGAGTAGAAATAATGCTGTAGTTTCAAGAACAACTATTGATGCTGAAACACTAAAGCGTGTTACAACTTATGATAATGTAAACGGAAATAACAATGGTTATTTTGGAATGGAATACAGTAAAAAGTTTAAAATAGATTCGTTGCAATCTGTAAAATTTAGAATAGCAAATTGGTCAAATTTCTCAAAAAATATTAATTACAACAATAATGTACAATATGCTAGCAATGTTATGGTGTTTAACCCGAATATAGGCGTAGATTATATTTATACAGATGTTTTTGAGTTTAAACCACGCTACCGTATTTCGTTCACCAATAACAAATACGATATAAGTGCTTTTGAAGATAGAAACTTTACATCGCATAATTTAGACTTAAATGCAGCATTTTTCTTGCCAAAAGGTTTTGAATTTAGAAACGATATAACATACAATTATAACCCCAACATTGCCGATGGTTTTCAAAAAGATGCATGGTTTTGGAATGCAAGTGTAGCCTATTCAATACTAAAAGATAAAGGACTAATTACTTTAAAAGTATACGATTTATTAAAGCAAAATACCAATGCAAGACGTACAGCTACGCAAGATTATATTCAAGACACACAAAGTACCGTATTGCGCCAATACTTTATGCTTAATTTTAGTTGGAAATTTAATAGTTTAGGTGCAAAAGGCGAAATAAGAGGTAATCATTTTTATGAAGATTAAATTGGAAAAGTTTAAAGGTTTAAAAGTTTTAAGTTTTCTTTGCCTAAAGCCTAAAGCCTAAAGCCTAAAGCCTAAAGCCTAAAGCCTAAAGCCAAACTTACCACCCTCCAGAAGCGCCGCCGCCACCAAAACCGCCGCCGCCAAAGCCACCACCAAAGCCGCCACCGCCTCCAAAGCCGCCGCCAGAGCTACCGCCAAAACCACCACCAGATGAACCACGATAGTTTCCACGTCCCATGTTGCTTAAAATAATGGCTTCAAAAATATCCATTGCGTCCGATTTGTTACCTCGGTTTCCACCTGAACCACCACGATTATTTTTTGAAATGGAAATGATGATGATTATAAATATGAAAATCAGTATAACAATAACGCCAACAGGAAACCCGTTATTAGATTCTTTTCTTGTGCCTTGATATTCGCCTGTTAAAACTTCCAAAATAGCATCAGCACCTCTATTTAAGCCGCCATAATAATCTTCTTGTTTAAAATAAGGAATAATATCTTGATTAATAATGCGTTTGGACATGGCATCGGTAAGCAAATGCTCTACGCCATAACCGGTTTTTATAGATATTTTTCTATCGCCTTTGGCTAGTAAAATAAAAACACCGTTATCTTCTTTTGCTTGTCCAATACCCCAAGCATGTGCCCATTTTGTGCCTAAATAATCTATGTTTTCTCCTTCGGTGGAATTGATGGTTGCAATTACTATTTGTGTTGAAGTAGTGTCAGAATACTTTATTAATTTTTCTTCTAAAGCTGTTTTTTCAGAAGCGGACAATAAACCAATATAGTCATAAACACTCGTTTGGAAGTCTGGTTTTTCAGGAATTTTAAATTGAGCATAGCTAAAACTAATAGAAAAAAGAGCAATTAATAAGATGAAAATTAATTTGCTATTTCTCTGAGATTGCGCCTGAAAACTGAATACTAAATTTTTCACCCTTTAGAAATTTCGTTAGGTAATTCGTTAGTATCTGAATCTAAATATGGGAAAAAGGTTTTAAGCTGTTCGCCAGATTTTAAAATGCCATCAACCAAGCCTTGTTTAAAATTGCCAGCTTTAAAGTGCGATTGCATTACATTTTTTGTGCTATCCCAAAAGTTTTTAACAACCACTTCATTTATGCCTTTATCACCATAAATAACAAATGTTTTTTCGTCAACTGCAACGTAAATTAATACGGCGTTTTGCAATTTGGTGTTATCCATTTTTAACATATAAAAAACCTCTAAAGCACGATTTGTAGCATCACCATTAGAGGTTTTTTCTATGTGCACTCGTATTTCGCCAGATGTATTTAATTCTGCTAATCGTATAGCTTCAATAACCTCTTGTTCTTCACTTTGGGTTAAAAAATCTTCTACATGGTTTGGCATCATAATAAGTGTTGGGTAGTTTTATTTGAAATTAAAATCTACATCAGGTGCTTTTTCACTTCCAGCATCAGCTTTGTAGTAATTCATTTGGTCAAAATTAAACAAACCAGCTAATAATGAATTTGGGAATATTTTAATGTGTTTATTATATGGTTCTACAGCTTCGTTAAAACGATCTCTAGCAACATTAATTCGGTTTTCTGTACCTTCTAATTGCGATTGTAATTCTAAAAAGTTCTGATTTGCTTTCAAATCAGGATAACGTTCAACAACTAATAATAGTTTTGATAAAGCGCCAGTTAAACCTTGTTGTGCTTGTTGAAATTGAGCCATATTCTCAGGCGTTAAATTATTAGCATCAATGGTTGTTTTTGTAGCTTCACTTCTAGCTTTTATAACAGCTTCTAAAGTGCTTTTTTCAAAATCGGCAGCACCTTGAACCGTTTTTACTAAGTTTCCTATTAGGTCGTTTCTGCGTTGGTAACTACTTTCAACATCGCCCCAAGTTTTGGTTGCTGTTTCTTTTAAGTTTACTGCTGTATTATTGAAATTTTTTCCCCAAGAATAAAGTCCGAATACAATAACAGCAATTATTATAACAGGAATAAGCCATTTTTTCATTCTATTTAATTTTATTGATTAGTTAATTGTTTACTATTAGTAGCAAGTTTTATAAAAGTGTTACAAAGCTTCTTTAACTTTTATAAGTTCGGCTTTAATAGCTTCTAGTTTATTTATAATATCAAAATTGGTTAAAGTTTTCTTTTTCTCTTCTTTTAAATGAATTTTAGCACCTTCAAGTGTAAACCCACGTTCTTTAACTAAATGATAAATTAGTTTTAGGTTTTTAATATCTTCAGGTGTGAATTTTCGGTTGCCTTTAGCATTTTTTTTAGGTTTTAAGGCATCAAATTCTTTTTCCCAAAACCGAATTAGCGACGTGTTTACATCAAAAGCTTTAGCAACTTCGCCAATAGCATAATATCTTTTTTCGGGTAGTTCTATATACATTAATCGAACGATTGGTTTTCTAATGAAGCGTGCTCCAATAATTTGTTAAATTCTTCAGTAGATAAACTTCCGTAATAGAAGTTTATTGGGTTAATTTTTTCACCATCTTTAATAATTTCATAGTGTAAATGTGGTGCTTCCGAGCGTCCGGTACTTCCAACAAAACCAATTAAATCACCACGTTTTACTTTTTGGTTTTTTCTAACATTATATTTAAATAAATGGGCGTACAAACTTACGTAGCCATAACCATGATTTATTCTTATATGGTTTCCGTACCCAGAAGCTAAATTGTCTGCGCGCTCTACAATACCATCGCCCGAAGCATAAATTGGAGTGCCTCGTGGTGATGTAAAATCCATGCCCCAATGCATTTTTCTAACTTTAGTAAATGGGTCTGAACGAAAACCAAAACCAGATGCCATACGTGTTAAGTCTTTATTGCTAACAGGTTGAATTGCAGGAATTGCAGCTAGTAGTTTTTCTTTATCTTCGGCAAGTTTTGCAATTTCATCTAAAGATTTTGATTGTACTACAAGTTGTTTTTGAAGTATGTCTAAACGCTTATTACTTTCCTTTATTAGTTTGGAATTATCAAAACCTTCAAACTCTTTATAGCGGTTTATACCACCAAAACCTGCTTTTCGTTGTTCTTCGGGTATGGGGTTTGCTTCAAAATAAACACGATAAATATTGTTGTCTCGTTCTGCTATGTTAGCTAAAACAGTTTCGGCTTCTTTCATTTTTTTATTCAACAATTCAAACTGCAATTGCGCGTTTTGTAACTCACGTTTTAAAGCACGTTCTTTAGGCGATTCTATGTATTGACTTGCAATAAAAACAAATAGAAAACCAAACAACGCAGAGCCTAAAAGAAACACAGATGCGTACTTTACAGTATTGCGTTTTTTGCGCCGTATTTTTTTATATGATAACGATTCTGCATCGTAATAATATTTTACCTTACTCATTTCCTAATTTATTCTATTTTTGCACTTTATTAAATGCAAAGCATATTGAATTTTAATAAACGATACAACCAACAAAAAAGTATTATAAGCCTTTAAGTTGAAAAAAAGTTGTTCTTAAATTAAGTTCAAAAATATTTTGAAAAAAGTAAAGATAAAAATTGTTTTGCAATTAATACCAATTTTAAAAACAGAGTAACCATATTATAAATGAAGTCACAAGATATTCGTTCTAAATTTTTAAGTTTTTTTGAAGATAAAAAACACAGCATAGTTCCATCTGCACCTATGGTTTTAAAAGATGACCCAACCCTAATGTTTGTAAATTCGGGTATGGCACCTTTTAAAGAATACTTTTTAGGTAATGCTGTGCCAAAAAACAATCGTATTACAGATACACAAAAGTGTTTACGTGTTTCAGGTAAACATAATGATTTAGAGGAGGTTGGTTATGATACGTATCATCACACATTGTTTGAAATGTTAGGCAATTGGAGTTTTGGTGATTATTTTAAGAAAGAAGCCATTGCTTGGGCATGGGAATTATTGGTTGATGTATATGGTATTGATAAAGATATTTTATACGTTACCGTTTTTGAAGGCAGTGAAGATGATAACCTTCCTATGGATACCGAAGCTTTTGATTTGTGGAAACAATTCATTTCTGAAGACCGTATTTTAAAAGGAAATAAAAAGGATAATTTCTGGGAAATGGGCGATCAAGGTCCTTGTGGACCATGTAGCGAAATACATGTTGACATACGTTCTGCTGAAGAAAAAGCTAAAATTTCAGGTAAAGATTTGGTAAATAAAGACCATCCGCAAGTGGTTGAAATATGGAATTTAGTATTCATGCAATACAACCGAAAAGCCAATGGCAGCTTAGAAAGTTTACCAGATAAACATATTGATACTGGTATGGGCTTCGAGCGTTTGTGTATGGTGTTGCAAGGTGTTCAGTCGAATTACGATACCGATGTGTTTACCCCAATTATTAGAGAAATTGAAACGGTTACTGATAAAAAATATGGTAAAGATGAAAAGGTAGATGTCGCTATTCGAGTAATATCAGACCATGTGCGTGCAGTAGCATTTTCCATAGCCGATGGGCAATTGCCAAGTAATACAGGTGCTGGTTATGTAATTAGAAGAATTTTACGTCGTGCAGTACGTTATGGCTTCACATTTTTAGATAAAAAAGAACCTTTTATATACAGGTTGGTTGATGTATTGAGTGAAAAAATGGGAACAGCGTTTCCAGAAATGAAAGCTCAAAAACAACTTGTAGAAAATGTTATTAAAGAAGAAGAACAATCGTTTTTAAGAACTTTAGATCAAGGTTTGGTTTTACTAAATCGTATTGTGGAAGAAACAAAAGGCGATACTGTTTCAGGTGAAAAAGCTTTTGAATTATACGATACTTACGGTTTTCCAATAGATTTAACAGCCTTAATTCTTTCAGAAAAAGGCTTAAAATTAGATGAAAAAGGCTTTAACGAACAACTTCAAAAACAAAAAAATCGTTCGCGTGCAGCAAGCGAAATGAGTACAGACGATTGGACAATTTTAGTTGATGATGCTGAAGAAGAATTTGTTGGATACGATACCTTAGAGGCTAGTGTAAAACTAACCAGATACCGAAAAGTAGTTTCTAAAAAAGATGGTGAAATGTATCAGTTAGTATTTAATATTACGCCATTTTATGCTGAAGGTGGCGGACAAGTAGGCGATAAAGGTTATTTGGAAGATACACACGGTGATGTGGTTTATATTTTAGATACTAAAAAGGAAAACAACGTTATTATTCATTTTGCTAAAAACCTACCTACACATATTAACGAAACATTTAAAGCCGTTGTAGATGAAAAACAACGCTACAGAACCGAATGTAACCATACAGCAACCCATTTATTACACCAAGCATTGCGCGAAATTCTAGGTACGCATGTTGAACAAAAGGGAAGTGCAGTACATTCAAAAAGTTTGCGTTTCGATTTTTCGCATTTTTCTAAATTAACTACGGAAGAATTACAAGACGTTGAAAATTTTGTAAATGCACGAATTGCAGGTAAATTACCTTTAGTTGAAAAACGTAATGTGCCAAAAGAAGAAGCAATTGCAGATGGTGCTATGAGTTTGTTTGGTGAAAAGTATGGCGATACCGTTCGTGCTATTCGTTTTGGAAAATCTATAGAGCTTTGTGGTGGTACACATGTTAAAAATACGGGTGATATTTGGTATTTTAAAATAATATCTGAAGGTGCTGTTGCAGCAGGAATTCGTCGTATAGAAGCTATTACCAACGATGCTGTTAAAAACTTTTATTCTGAAAATAACAAGGTTTATTTTGAAATGAAAGAATTGCTAAACAATGCGCAAGAGCCAGTGAAAGCATTACAGAATTTACAAGATGAAAATGCGAACTTAAAAAAACAGGTTGAGGCCTTGTTAAAAGAAAAAGCTAAAAACATAAAAGGCGATCTTAAAAACGAATTACAAACTATTAATGGGGTTCAATTTTTGGCTAAGAAATTAGATTTAGATGCTTCAGGTATTAAAGATGTGTCTTTTGAACTAGGACAAAACAGCGATAATTTATTTTTATTATTTGCTACTGAAAGTGAAGGGAAAGCGTTGTTATCCTGCTACATTTCAAAAGAATTGGTGGCAAGTAAAGGCTTAAATGCCGGACAAGTAGTTCGTGAACTTGGTAAATACATCCAAGGCGGTGGTGGTGGACAACCATTTTTTGCAACAGCAGGTGGTAAAATGCCTAGTGGTATTCCTGATGCTTTAGAAGCTGCAAAAAAATACGTAGAATAGTAGTAGCAAAGTTGCAAAATGCAAAGAAGCTAAGTTTTTTAAGAATTGCTTTGCAACTTTGAAACAAAAAACACATGAACCTTCAAACGAAAATACCATTAGAAAAGCAGTCTAACAACCTAATAGACTACAATTCTAATGTTTTATTATTGGGGTCTTGTTTTGTTGAAAATATAGGCGCAAAGCTTTCATATTTTAAGTTTAAAAGCCTTCAAAATCCGTTTGGTATTTTGTTTCAACCAAAAGCTATTGAAACGTTAATTTCAAAAGCAATAAATCAAAAAGAATATACTGAAGAAGATATCTTTTTTTATAATGAACAGTGGCATTGTTATGAAGCACATTCTAAAATAAGTAATACTTCAAAAGTGGAATTACTTAAAGAACTTAACCACCAGCTTAACTTAACAGCGTTACAACTTAATAATTCTACGCATATAATAATTACGTTAGGAACCGCTTGGGTGTATCGGTTTTTAGAATCCAATAAACTTGTAGCTAATTGCCATAAAGTGCCGCAGAAACAATTTAAAAAGGAATTATTGTCGGTTGATGCCATTTTAGAATCTTTACAAAATAGTATTGCTTTAATACGAAGTGTAAATTCAAAAGCTTCAATAATTTTCACAGTTTCACCAGTACGTCATGTAAAAGATGGTTTTATTGAAAACACACAAAGCAAAGCGCATTTAATATCAGCTATTCATAAAATTAGCAATCATCAATTAATTTATTTCCCTTCGTACGAAATTATGATGGATGAACTTCGCGATTATCGTTTTTATGCTGAAGATATGCTACATCCAAACCAAACAGCTATTAATTATATTTGGGAGAAGTTTCAAGATGTATGGATTTCTAATGAAACTTTTAAAATAATGGATGCTGTTGATACTGTTCAAAAAGGACTTCAACACAAAGCTTTCAATCCAAATTCTGAAGCTCACAAAAAATTTCTTCAAAATGTAGAAGAAAAGAAAAAGCAATTACAAGCGCAATTTCAACACATAGCTTTTTAAATATACGATACCTTTCGTATGTTTTTAATTGTAATAATTATGTTTATTTACAGCGTTAAAATGATAATATGTTAGCTTCAGTTTTTATTCCAAACCGTTATAATTCCTATGTATGGGTTAATGTTTTAGGGTTAATTTTACTGCTTTATTTTGGTAAAGTTGAACCGTATACAGTGCTATTTGGCTATTTTTTAGAAACCATTATTATTGGTATGTTTAATATTGTGAAAATGCTAATGGCATCAAAGCACGATGGTAGTGGTAAATCTATATGGTTTTTAGTGCCATTTTTTATATTTCATTATGGTATGTTTGTGGCGGTTCAATCTATTTTTGCATTTGTAATTATTGGTATTTCAAGAACTAGTTTTATAAGTGAACCATTTAATCTTATTGAAAATTATACCACTATTCTAGCCTTAGAAGGTATGGAGTATGTATTACCACTTTTAATTGGTACGCAGGTTTTAAAACTAATTTTTGATTATATACTTCCTGAAAAGTATTTAGAATTTACAGCTTCTGAAATTATGACGATGCCTTATGTGCGTATTTTTATTCAGCAGTTTACAGTTATATTGGCTATGTTTTTTATAATATTTTCAAATGCTAGTGTAATTGCAGCTATATTACTAATATTTTTTAGAGCTGTTGTCGATTTTTTCATGGTAGCCATTAGAGATAATGAACAACTTTTAAGCAAAATAGTAGATAAACTTTACGACGGAAAAACCACAAAGGAAAAACTAAGAAAACAATTGCTACTCTTTTCGGAGTAATTTTAATTTGAAAAATTAAGATTTTTGGTTTTTAAATAATCTTGCGGAGAATAACCAGTTACTTTTTTAAAAGCACTAAAAAACGGATTGTAGGAAGCAAAACCTGTTTTAAACGCTAAAGATTCTAAGGTATTGGTTTTTAAATAACCAGCTTCAATTAAATTAATGCTATCTTGAATTCTACAATTCATTCTATATTCAGAAAACGGAATTGTAGAATGGTACTTAAACAAATACACAATATGGCTTGTTGGTACACCTAATGCATTTGCTAGATCATTTGCTGATGCTTTTGGGTTTCTAAAAATAAAATGTTCATTACTTATTTTGTCAATTTCTTCGGTATAACTAATAATGTTAGCTGTAATTTTTTCTTGTAGTTTAGTGTCTTGTTCGTTTTTGGCGCTAATTGTTTCTAAAATCCAATTATTACTTTTAGATGCTAAATTGGTTTCAGGTTCTTTAGTAGGTAAACCAAACTTTAATATTTTCATATTAAGAATAGGAAGTCCATATAAAATTTCGGGCGTAGCTAAAATTTTGAAATAAATAAATAACCAAAAGAGTAATGAAAAGGTAGCTAACGATTTTCCTGAAAGATATACATCTTTATTTATTTCAGTGTAAACCGAAACAATTATAATTATAACAGCAAGTACATTAATTGAAAACAAATAAATGGTCCAGTTTTTAACTAATTTAAAATGTTTATTATTTATAAGAAGGTCTTTTTTAAACCAAATATTTCTTCTTAATAAATTGAAAATTAGTGTTATGTAAAAAAATAAAAAGGTAATTATTAGAATGAAGTTTGTTATTTTTCCATAGTTAATCATGTAGTTTTGTTTTATAAAACTATTCACGTTAATTATGAAAAGACAAATAATGAATATAAGATGCTTTAAATCTTTAGGATTATAAGCTTTGCATTGAAGTGAAAGATTTTTGTGATACAAATAAAAACAGGGAGCTATAACTAGATAAAAAACAGAATGAGGTCCTTTGTCTGCCTTAAAAATAGTTTGCATGCCTAATTCATAACTACCATGAGTTAAAAATCGAAATGAAATAATAGAAATGATTAATAATAGATAAATATTATAAAAGGGGTTAGTTCTATAGGATGTAATCATCAATGCTATAGTAACTGCGCCAATTATGCCAGTGAATAAAAATAAAAATGATTCTATCAATTAAAACTAGGGGTTTATCTTTTCAAAAATAATAAAATTGCAACTTGTTTTCTTCATTAAAAGTATTTAAATAACGAATTGTTTTTAGTTTAAGTAAAGTGCCTTTTGTTTTAGTTTTTTGGAATTAACTTTAATAAAATCAAATATATTTTGTAACTTAATGATGGAATTTAAAATATTGAGGGTTTTAGTTTTAAGAAGAAATTCTAAAATATTGTTGAAAGGGTTGTTTTAATTTTAAAATAACCCTTTCTTTTTTTTGAATTTTAAATGTTAAATGGAATAGATAAGTATAGCTTTATCTCAATTTAAAAACTTACTAATATGCTTAAATACTTATTGATTTGTTAAAAAAACTACGGGTTAAATAAGTCATAGTGTAATACTTGAACTTTTATCAATATGTTTACATAGCTATAATTGTAAAAGTTATGATTGGCTTAATCTATTTTTAATAGAAACCATCTACATTGTATTAGAATTTAAAATATTGAGGGCTATAATTTTTTAAAAAAGAAGTGATTCTAATGCGTCATTAAAAGGTTGTTTTAAGTTAGAAACAACCTTTTGTTTTTTATACACATTTCAAAATATACGTAATTCATCGTATTGATTTCATTTTGTTAAAGTTGCAGATTTGTGATGTTATTAATCATAAACAAAATCAACAATGAGAAAATTAAACCAATTTGTATTACTGTTAGTAGGGATTCTAATGGTAAACGTAACGTTAGCTCAAAAAGCAGAAGCACCAGAACATACGTATGATTTAGGCGCAAATATTAACGAAATGACACTTACCGTAGGCGGTATTTTAATAGCGGCCACAAACGACGGTTTGGTAGGTATAGATCCAAAGCAAAGTGCGCCAATTTTTACATTTAATAACTTCGGAAAACTTAGTCCAGAGGAAACAGATTTTATTCCAGCTTCACCTTATATTGTAGTATCTCAAGGAGCAAATTCTAAATTTGCAGGAATAGCAAAAACTAAAAGAGCGGTTATTAATTACATAACTGGAAAAGTTATTTTTAATTCTGAAACTGATAACTGGAACCAAATTTACACATGCAATGTTGTATTACCACAAAATAAACTAATTGTAAGTGGCATTCAAAAAGAAGGTGACAAGTTTGAGAAAATGACACCAAAAGTAGCAGTGTATGATTTAGGTTCACAAAAACTAGATTACAGTTTCTTTTTAGATAAACCAGGTAGAGTAGGTATTGCTAAAGATTTTAGTGTAACAGGTGTGCCATTATTGTTAAAAAGCATGTTAATTATACCAACCGCTCAAGGTTTATTAGCCAAATCTCATAAGGGAGATGATTTATGGGAATGTAAAATTAAAGGCATTAATTGGATGGTTTCAGATGTCACTGAGAAAGAAATTTACGGTTTTGAAACTACTACCAACGGAAAAAATACACGTATCCATAAAATAGGAAGTAACGGTGCAGAACTTTGGAAAGATGACAGAAAAGTGCAAGGAAACGTATCGAATTTTCAAATATTACCACAAGGTTTAGCTGTAGTAAGCGATAAAAGCTCTGGTGGCAGTAATAGTGTTTTTGCTCCAAGTGATGAATCGGAAATTGCTTTTTTAAGCGCATCATCTGGTGAAGATTTGTGGGAAAAAGCACCAAAAACCAAAGGTTGGGTACAACATTTTTATGTAATGGATGATGGTATTTTATTTGGTATTCAACAAGGTGGTATTAATAAAATTTCATTTGACGGAAAAACATTATTTAAAAAGCCTTTAAAAACAGGCGAAAATATAATGGTTATGGCGCAATCGCCAAATGGTTTAATCTACATAACTAGTGAAGATGCTAATATAGTTGATCTAAAAACTGGCGATCAAGTTTGGAGCAAACCTTTGAAATATAAAAATTCTGCCGCTGTAGCTTCAACTTACGATAGCGCAAAAAACAGATACTTAATTGCTGCTGATGGCGATATTTTTGCTATCGACGCCAATTCAGGTGATGTAAAAGAATTAGCAAAAGTAAAGTTTGATGAAAAAGAAGTTGCCAATACTATGCAAATGCGTAAAGGCAATATATTTTTAAGTTCTTCTCAAAATTTAGCTTTATTGGGTAGCGATGGCAGTAGTATTTACCAAGAGTATTATAAGTCGCCATCACAAAGTGGTTTTGTAAAAGTACTTTCGGGTGTTGTAGCTGTTGCAGCAACAGGTTTAGCTATGGCACACGCAGCTAAAGCTGGAGCAAATAGAACTAATAGCTACGGCAGTGCAAACGATTTAAGTAATTATAACGACTACGGAAAAGAAAATAAAATGGCTGCAGATATGTTTGCATCTATTGGTGATGCCGCTTTTGATGTTATGTCTAAACGTTTTAAAGCAACCGCAGCAACCGAAAACGCTCAGTTTATATTAACTAAACTTGATGATGGTGTTGGTTTAGTAAAAGTTAACAAAGACACTGGTAAAGTTGATAAAGAAATTTTATTAAAAGATAAAAAACCAGAATACCAAGTTGATGAAATTGCAGGTGTTTTATATTACAAGGCAAACGACAAAACTATATATTCTTATAACCTTCAAAAATAAATCTTGTTGTTGAGATTTGTTCGATTAGGCGTAATAAATAATATTATTGCGCTTAATCTTTTTTAATCACAGTTTATCGAAAAATTAGTTAAGGTTCAGCTATTTAAGTTAAATTTATTATGCTATTAATCAGTTCATATCAAAAACATCAACACGTAAAATCATTAAAAGGGGTTTGCGGTTGGTGTTTTTTTATGCACTTAATTTTAAATTAATATTAGTTTATTTTTTACAAATATGATGTTTGATAAGTTATTTATATGGATAATTTTTACTTTGATTTTTATATTAACATTTTTAGTTGTTAAAACAGTATTACAAACCATAAATTTAAAAAAAACAGCAAATAGTAATTGTTTAATAATTCAAGAAAATCTAACTAAAGAAAGTATTAAACATAATAACATCAAAGAAAAATTATTAATGCTTGAAGATTTCAATAAAATACTTTTTAGCCGTTTTTTTGAAATAACAAGAGAAATAGTTTTGTTACAAAAGTTTATATTTGATAATTACATTGGTTAAATTTTGTATTAATTCTATTAATTAATTTTTTTATGAAAAAAGAACTTGTTGTTTTTATTTTTTTTTGTTTGTGTTTACTTGTTAATTCGCAAACTACAACAAATAAAGAAATTGATAGTTTAAAAATTATAATTGCAAATCAAACTAAAAAACAACAATTCAGTACTCTTATAGCTATATCTAACGTATACGCCAGAATCAATTTAGATAGTTCTAAACACTACGCGCAAAAAGCTTTTTTACTTTCAGAAAAAATTGGTATTGACTCATTAAAAATTAAAGCTCAAATGTTTTTGGGTCATACAAGTTGGGAGCGAGGAAATTACGATGAAGCCATACAGCATTTTAAAAAATCTTTAGCCATAGGTACTCGTATTAAAAACAAAGAAGCTATTGCAGATGCTTATAATGGATTAGGAATTGTATATAGTAAATTAGGAAAATTAAATACATCCAT
Organism: Mariniflexile jejuense; assembly: GCF_042675665.1. Taxonomy (NCBI): domain Bacteria; kingdom Pseudomonadati; phylum Bacteroidota; class Flavobacteriia; order Flavobacteriales; family Flavobacteriaceae; genus Mariniflexile; species Mariniflexile jejuense. The sequence continues at coordinate 695,759 of NZ_JBHTJI010000001.1, read as the reverse complement.
AGACTATTATTTTAAAACCTTAAGCATGTATGAAAAGCTTAAAGATAGCTTAGGTATGGGTGCTGCATACTTAAATATAGCTTGGGATTACAGAAAATTAACTGAATATCAAAAATCTATTGATTATAACAATAAATCATTACAAATTTATTCAAAATTAAAAGACTCTTTGCATGTAGCTATGGTAAACAATAATATAGCAGGTAGTTTGAATGAATTGGGTAAATATAAAGAAGCTTTAAGATTCTCAAAAAAATCTAGATTTTATTTTTTGAAACTTAATTATGAACGTTATACGGCTTATCCAATAACAAATATTGCCATTTCTAACGATAGTTTGCATAACTATGATGAAGCAAAAATCAATTACTTAAAAGCCATCGAGCTACATACTTTAAATAAAGAATCTTATGAATTGGCATTTTTAAACAATGCATTGGCCAATTTAAATTACAACCTTAAAGATTATAAAAATGCATCACAAAAAGGAAAAGAAGCTATTCGTTATGCAGAAGAAGTTGGTGCTATTGAGTTTATGGCATCCTCTTCAAAAACATTAGCAAAAACCTTTGAAAAACTTAATCAATTAAGTGAATCAAATAAATATCTAAAGCTTTATATTAAATATAATGATAGTATTATAAGTACAGAAAAACTAAAGTCTATTGCCGAAATTGAAACCAAATATCAAACCGAAAAAAAAGAAAAAGAAATACTTTCACAGCGTGCTAATATTGCCGAAAAAGAACTTCGTTTAAATCAAAAAAATACACAAATTATTGGTTTGGGTATTTTAGCAATTGTGTTGGCAGTACTAGGGTATTTGTTATTCAACCAACAAAAACTAAAAAACAAACAACTTCAAAAGGAAAGTGAACTTAAAGAAGCATTAATTAAAATTGAAAATCAAAATAAATTACAAGAACAACGCCTAACAATTTCAAGAGATTTACACGATAATATTGGCGCACAATTAACCTTTATTATTTCGTCTATTGATAATTTACAGTATGGATTTAATATAACAAATGATAAGCTAACTAGTAAGTTATCAGGTATTAGCGAGTTTACCAGAGAAACTATTTACGAACTGCGCGATACCATTTGGGCTATGAATAAAAGTGAAATTTCTATGGAAGATTTACAAGTGCGTATTTCAAATTTTATTGATAAAGGCAAAGTAGCTTCTACAGGAATTAATTTTAATTTTAATGTAGATGAAACCCTTTCTGAAGCACTTAAATTTACGTCGGTAAACGGCATGAACATTTACAGAATTGTGCAAGAAGCTATTAATAATGCTATTAAATATGCCGAAGCTAAAACAATAACCGTAAACTTTTATAAGCTTGAAAACGATTTGAAAATTAATATTATTGATGACGGAAAAGGGTTTGATATTAATACAGTAGCTTTAGGAAACGGACTTAACAACATGAAAAAACGCGCTCACGAAATTGGTTCTTCATTAAAAATAGAATCAAAAGTAAATGAAGGAACGTGTATTGAATTTATAATTTAAAACAACATGATAAAAATAGCCATAGCAGACGATAACACATTTTTAATAAATGCGGTAAAAGAAAAATTGTCTTTTTTTGATGATTTAAGCGTGAAATTTTGGGCTATTAATGGTGCCGATTTGTTAGAACAATTAGAAATCAATCGAAACATAGATATTATATTGATGGATATTGAAATGCCAGTTTTAGATGGTATAGAAACTACCCAAATTGTAAAACAAAAATATCCGCATATTAAAATAATTATGCTAACGGTTTTTGATAATGATGAAAATATTTTCAATGCTATTAAAGCTGGTGCCGATGGTTATTTACTAAAAGAAATTAACGCGAAAGATTTGCACGAAGGCATTATAGAAACCCTAAATGGTGGTGCAGCAATGAACCCGTCAATAGCCTTAAAAACATTAAAACTTTTGCGAAATCCAATCGATTTTAGCTGTAAAGAAAGTGAAGAAGATATAAAATTAACCGAAAGAGAAATTCAAGTATTAGAGCAATTAAGTAAAGGTTTAAGTTATAATGTTATTGCAGAAAACTTAATTTTATCAACTGGCACAATTAGAAAACATATAGAAAATATCTATAAAAAACTTCAAGTACATAATAAATTGGAAGCGGTTGAAAAAGCTAAAAAAAATAATTTGATTTAAAAGTTTAAAAGATGAATGTTATTAAAATACGCAACTTTGCGTATTTTTTTTTGAAGTATAGGTAATACTTTTAAGTAAAATAATAATTATGAATTGGCTTCTTTATACAATACTAATTATGTTTATACTTGTATTAATAATTGTAGTTATTTCTCAAATAATTCAACAAGTTAATCATAAAAAAAAGATTAATGAATTGCAAAATAGTTTTCTAAATTTACAGAAAAAGCAAAAGTTACTAAGCAAGAAAGTAGTTTTAATTAGCAATTTTAAAAAGTATTATAATAATAGCGTAGAAGAATTATTTGATGAAATTATCAATCTTCAAAAAATATTTTTAAAAATTATTACTTCAAAAAAAACTGATTAGTTGTGTTTTAAAAATCTATATGAAAAAAACATACATTTTAACATTATTATTTTTAACGGTATTTTTAAATTTTTTTGGTCAAAACCTTAAAAAAGATAACAATTATAACCAAACTAAAGCATTACATAATGTTTTAGTTTCAATTAAAGAAAAAGTTTATGAAAATGAGTTGCAAGCATCTAAAACCTTAGATTCATTAAAACCAATATTAGAAGAAAAAGCAAACGATTCATTACTGGGTTTGTTTTACAGATTAAAATACAATTTATCTTCAAATCAATTAAAAAAAGAATTAGCCCTACAGTCTATTAACAAATCTATTTTTCATTACAATAAGGCCAATAATTATAAAGGTATTGTATTATCTACAATGAATAAAGGTAATATTTATCTGTTTAAAGGGGATAATATAAAAGCCATTGAAAATTATCTTACAGCACTTAAAATAGCTGAAAATAATGATTTAAAAAACGAAATAGGTTTATTAAATAAAAACATTGGCGTTGTTTTTTCAAATCAAGAAAAGCACGATGAAGCATTAAAATATGCCAATAAAGCCTTGAATATTTTTAAAAGTTTAAATAATGAAAAGGAAATATCGAGTAGTTATATAAACATAGGTAATTGTTATTTCAATACATACGATGCTAATAATGCACTTTTTAATTACGAAAAGGCTGTATCTATTTCAGAAAAACTGAAAGACAGTTTAAATTTAAGTTTGTTGTATAATAATATAGGAACAGTTTATTTAGAAGATAAGAAAGATACATTAAATGGAATTAAATATTTACAGCGTTCTTTAGCTGTAAAAGAAAATTTAAATGATAAAAACAATTTACTATTTCAGTACACAAATATATCTAGTTTATTGGCAAATCTTAAAAGGTTTCAAGAAGCTAATATGTATTTAGATAAAGCGTTTAAAATGGCTAAACAAAGTGAAAATAAACTTGAGTTAGCCGAAATATATGAAGTTTATTCAAAAATTTATGAAGGTAAAAAAGATTATGCTGAGTCATTAAAATATTACAAACTGCATAAAAAAATTAATGACACACTTTTAGGTATAGGAAATAAAAAAGCTGTAGAAGAAATTAAAACAAAATATGAAACAGCTAAAAAAGAAAAACAAATTATAGAGAAAGAATTAAAATTAAAAAAGCAAGAAAATTTAATTATTAGTCTTTCGGTTTTCGGAGTATTAATTAGTCTTATTGGATTTTTAATTTATCGTCAACAAAAACTTAAAAACAAGCAACAGGAAAAAGAATTTCAGTTGCAATCTGCTATCGAAAAAATTGAAACACAAAACCAATTGTTCGATCAGCGATTAGCAATTTCGCGCGATTTACATGATAATATTGGAGCGCAATTAACCTTCATAATATCATCTGTAGATAATTTAAAATTTGGTTTTAAAATTACTGACCAAAAAATAAGTAATCAGCTTAATAAAATAAATTCTTTCGCAAAAACCACTATTACAGAACTTCGTGATACTATTTGGGCAATGAATGCTGAGTCTTTTACTTTTGAAGATTTACAAGTTAGGATGCTTAATTTTAAAGAACAAGCAGAACAATCCAATCAAAATTTAAAAATTGATTTTACGGTACAACCTATTTTAAAAACTGTAAAAATATCATCGTTAGAAGGTGTAAATATATACAGAGTTATGCAAGAGGCTTTAAATAATGCTGTTAAATATGCAGCTGCAACACATATAAATATTCATGCTAAAGAAGAAAAAAAATGTATTAAAATCTTAATAAGCGATAACGGAAAAGGGTTTAATATTGATGAAGTTGATTTAGGAAACGGTATTCAAAATATGCAAAAAAGAATAGGCGATATTAATGGTGAATTTGAGCTAACTTCATCAAAAAATGGCACAAAAATATTATTAAGCATACCTTTTAAACCATAGTTTATGATAAAATTAGCAATTGCCGAAGACAATTCGTTTCTATTAAAAACGGTTATAGATAAATTGGCTTTTTTTGATGATTTAGTGGTGAAATTTAAAGCAAATAATGGTTTAGATTTACTCGAAAAAATTTCAAAAAATCATAATATTGATATTGTTTTAATGGATATTGAAATGCCTAAAATGGATGGGATTGAGACTACATTATTAATTAAAAACAAATACCCACATATAAAAGTAATTATGCTTACTGTTTTTGATAATGATGAAAATATTTTTAACGCCATAAAAAACGGTGCAGATGGTTATTTATTAAAAGAAGTGACTCAGCAAGATTTATACACTGCTATTACAGAAACTTTAAATGGTGGTGCTATAATGACACCTTCAATAGCATTAAAAACCCTTAGATTGTTTAGAAATCCTATCGATTTTAATAAGTATAAAAACAAAGAACAAATTAAATTAACCCAGCAGGAAATTAAAGTATTAGAGCAATTAAGTAGTGGTTTAAAATACGATGCTATTGCTCACAATCTTATCGTTTCTAATGGTACTATTAGAAAACATGTTGAACATATTTACAGAAAATTACAAGTTAATAGCAGACTTGAAGCTATTGAAAAAGCTAGGTTTAATAACCTGATTTAGACGTGTTATAGTCAACTTATTCAAGATTTTTCAATAAAATCTATATGTCATAAATACGCAACTATGCGTATTTTTTTATGACTGTGCTTGAGCAAACTTTGTGTGAATCTTTAACAACAATATTATGAAAAAAATTATCACTTCAATTTTATTTTTATTTTTTCTAACCACAAATGCACAAATTGGTAATGGTTGGGATTGGGCTTTTAACACAGGAACATTGGGTGGAGCAAACATGAAACACATGAAATATACCGCTGATGGTTCTGAAATATTATTTGGAGGAACAGGTTTGGCAGCTGCTTATTTTGGTTCAACAACATTAACAGCACCACCACAATCAAGTTATCCGGGAAATATAAAGTTTTTTGGAAAAATAAATGCTAGTACAGGAGTGCCAACGGTAATTCGTTCTTTTAGCAATTTACCCATCAATTTTGATTGTATCACCACAGACGCTGCTGGTAATTTTTATATTGGCGGAGCCATAAGTGATGTAAATCCAGTAGATTTGGGAAATGGAGTTTCAGTTTCGGGTGTTAATAAATCTGTTATAGCCAAGTTTGATGCTTCGGGCAATACGTTATGGGCTAATACCTTCGCTATGGGAACTACTGGATATTCGCAGACCAATATTCTAAAATTAGCTGTTGCTCCAAGTGGTAATGTTTTCTTTTGGGGGTTTAATCCCAATTCTGATGCAAACAGTAAGCGAAATTCACCCTTGTATAAATTAGATTCCAACGGAAACACGATTTGGTATAGAGACGCATTAAATAGTGGTTATACCCTCAGTAATGTAAATTCTGAGTTTTATTTGGCTGATAAATTTATTGATAACAACGAGAATGTGTATTTATTCGTGTACACGACTGGTACAGCAGGTTATTCTTTTGATGGTGTAGCGCACCCGGGAGGAAGTAGTACTTATGGAGGGTCAACTTTTATTACTTTGAATGCAGCAGGAACGGTGACTAAAACGGAAACTTTTGATGGTTCTGTCAAAAATTTTCAAGTAAATCCTAGCACGGGTAATCTTGTTTTTAGATGGAATCAAGGTAATGTCAATGGAGCACCTTTTGCCAATTTACCAAATCCAAAAGCAATTATAAACGCTTATTATGCAAACACCTTTAGCGGAATGGTAGCAACCGACAAGGATTTAAACTTCATTAAAGCCAAAGATTATTCCACCATATCCGATAATCCTTTTCAAATCAATGAAAACGAACAAACCGTTTTGGCATTACCAAACGGGAAACTCATTTTTGCAAATCAGTTTTATAAAAATGCACTTCCATACAGTGCAGGTGTAGATTATTTGTATCCTACGGATGCTACCAAAAGTGCTAGCGGAATTGTAGAAACCGATACCAATTGGAATATTGCTAAATTTATTTCTGGTGGTAAAGCACCATCTATTAGTCAAAATTTTTTGGCAGCCTACAATGATACTTATCTCTTGGCAGCCACTTTTTATGCAGAAGATGTTGCTAACCCAACATCAAATCCACCATTACCAACTACGTCTTACGGAACAGTTAATTTAACTGGCTTTAATGCTTCGCCAGATATAACAACTGCCTATGGAACCTATTCTACATCTTCAGGACTTAGAAAAGATGTTGCCTTTGTTCAAACAAAATCATCAAATTTCCCAATGATAGCTTCAACAACTTGGTTGGGCAATTCAACAAATTGGAACGATGTTTCTAACTGGTCTAATGGTATTCCAACAAATAACATGAAGGCAGTTTTTAATCAACCTACTTCAAATTACCCAACAGTTTCAACATTGCCAACAGCAGCTTCAATTCAGGTTAATTCTGGGATTTCATTAAGTTTACCTTCAACCTTAGCTTTAACTGGTAGCATCAAAAATGAAGGGGCAATTACAGTGAATAACGCAGGCTTTTTTCAAGGATTTGGTGCTAAAGAATGGAAAGGGTCTGGTAGTGTTAATTTTACAGGAACACAAGCATCATTATTTTTTCCTGGATTATTTGAAAATTCACTAGTATTAAACACCAACTTAACAACTTTTTACGATTTAAAAGTGCCAACAATCACATTTAATTCTGGTAAAATAAATTTGAACAATAAAAAAACAACTATTACAAATCCAAATACAAACGCTATCACAGGAGCTAATTCAACAAATTATTTTTACGGTGGTAAGTTAGAACGTTATATAAACCCAACAGGTGTTTATGAATTTCCTTTGGGAGATAATTCAAAAACGCAGTCTGTTGTTATTTCTGCAAATAATATGTTGGGTGTAAACAGTCTTACAGCTACTTATACTAACGGCAGTATTACAGGTACAACCCCAAATACAGTGTATAATGGCACGCCAATAACTAGTGCTTTAAATGGAGGATGGTTTTCGGTAACTCCTAACCAACAACCTACAGGTGGAAGTTATGATGTTACGCTAAATATTCAAAATTCAAGCAATATAAGTACATCGCTTGCCGAATATATTGTTATTAAAAGAACTGATAATACTGCTGTTTGGGAAGTACAAGGAGGTTATAATTTAGCTACGTTAAATGCGAGTATAGTGTCTATTAAAAATACTAATTTAACATCATTCTCAGATTTTGCAATAGGAAAAGGAATTTCTGATATTACATTGAAAACGGAAGATTTTATTTCCAGATCTATAGTTTTATTTCCAAATCCGACTTCTAATAGTGTAACTGTAACTTCAAATGAAAAAATCAAATCTATTGATGTTTATAATTTTTTAGGGAAACAAATTTTTAAACAAAGTGTAGGTTCAACAAACCTAATTATTAATTTATCTAATTATCCTAGCGGTATTTATTTTTTCAAAATACAGTCTGAAAATGGCAAAATAGTCACCAATAAAGTAATTAAAAACTAAATAAAGTATTACCATAAAGCTGTTTATTTATAAATGGCTTTATGGTTTTTTAAAAAGCTAACATATTTATAACATTAAAATAATATACGATTAAGTAGTATTTGTTATTTTTGAACCTGTTTAGAATTAGTTAAATTTACATTAGTTAGGGCTTTTTTGTCGAAGCAAACTAATGTTTTTTTATTTACATTAGCACCATGCGAAAAATTATAATAGGTGTTATTGCAGCAGTGGTATTGCTGTTCACATTTAAGTACTGCGATTCTAAAAAAGATGATAAAATTGTGCTTCAAGAAAGCTCAGACCTTATCCAAGAACAAATAAAAAATGTTGGTAAATTAGTTGTTACCGAAGGACATTTTAGTGAAGTTTTCAATTATAAAAACTCCAAAGAAATTTTAGGTAGTTTTTTTACTTCCGATAAAAAAGCGTTGGTTGTGGTAAATGCCGATGTTACAGTGGCGTACGATTTAAGTAAAATTGAATTTGAAATAGACCAAACCAACAAAACACTTACCATTGTTAGTATTCCTAAGGAAGAAATAAAAATAAGCCCAGATTTAAAATATTATGATATTCAAGCAGATTATTTTAATCCATTTGAGGCAGACGATTATAATAATATTAAAGAAACTATCAAAAAATCGTTAACCAAAAAGCTAGAAAAATCGGATATAAAAGCTAATGCCAAAAACCGATTGATAAGCGAACTTTCTAAGTTTTATATTTTAACTAATTCACTTGGTTGGACACTTAAATATAATGATAACACCATAAAAAGTACCAACCAATTAGAAACACTTAAATTATAATTTAGTTTGTAAACTCATCCAGCCGCCGCCATTAACAGCTTCTATACCATTACTTTTTAAAATACTGGCAGCACTACCAGAACGCATACCGCTAGCACAACAGGTTATAACGGGTTTGTTAAGTTTTTTAATATCATTAATTTTTGAAGAAATAGTTTGCAAAGGCATATTTTTAGAACCTTTAATAGCACCTTGTTGGTATTCGCTAGCAGTTCTTACATCTATTATTATAGCACCTCTTTTTTGAAACTCTTTAATAGTGTTTTGCTTATTCCCAAATAATAAATCTAATAATCCCATAATTTTAATTTTTTTACAAATTACTTCAAATTAATTTATAATAATGGTAACATAAGTTACTTAAGTAGTCATCAAAAATTTATGTATATTCAGCCTTTAAAAAAACACGTCAAATTTTTATAAAATGACCGAGCCTTACGTAACATTACGCATAAAAAATAACGTTGGATATATTGAATTTTTTCATCCGAACAGAAATTCAATGCCAAGTGATATTTTAACAAAGTTAAAAGCAACTATTGAAGAAGCAGGAAGCAACAATGCAATAAACGTGATTGTTTTGCAAAGTGGTGGTGATAGAACATTTTGTGCCGGTGCAAGTTTTAATGAAGTTATGGCTGTTAATAATGCCGAAGAAGGCAAAGTGTTTTTTGCAGGTTTTGCAAATGTAATAAACGCTATGCGAACATGCCCAAAACTTATAATTGGTCGTGTGCAAGGAAAAACTGTTGGAGGTGGTGTAGGTTTAGCTGCAGCCACCGATTATTGTTTAGCAAACAAATATGCATCCATTAGGCTAAGTGAATTAAGCATTGGCATTGGTCCATTTGTAATTGAACCTGCTGTAACTAGAAAAATAGGATTATCTGCTATGTCTCAAATGACAATTGATGCTGAAACATTTTTTTCTGCAGAATGGGCAAAAACCAAAGGTTTGTATTCAGAGTTGTTTGAAACTACTGAAGAATTAGATGAAGCAATAATAGCTTTAGCTGAAAAATTAAGCAGCTATAACCCTGAAGCTTTAACACAAATGAAATCTGTTTTTTGGAAAGGTACAGACCATTGGAACACACTTTTATCTGAACGTGCCGAAATTAGTGGTGCATTAGTGTTAAGTGAATTTACCAAAAATACCTTGAAACGATTTAGGTAAGGTTGTTATAAAGTTATACAACATTTGAGAACATCCGAATGGAATTAGGAGAAATAGTATTTTACATATGCATAGCTTTAATTGTGCTTTATCAGATTAATAAATTATTTTCTTGTGAAACTGATGAACAAAAAGAATATAATCGGAAACTAAAAGAAAGTTTGTCGGATGAATATATTATTGACCCCGAAACAGGAACTAAACTGACCTTGGAACAAGCAGAATCTGGACATTGGGTTGCAAATGATAATGAATTTATGACAATTTCTGAATCTGAACTTGAGAAACTACCGAGTGCTGATGAAAAACAAGCTGAAATTGCATTAAATTATTTGAGAGAAAGTCAAGAATACCAAAGAACAAAACTAACAGATGAACAGCTAAAAATGTTTGAAAAAACTAAAATTTTGAATAGTTATGACGATTGGAATTATTCAAATCCTTTTAAGTTTGAAAATGGAATTGTGTTTTTACCAGCACCAGAATTACACGGAATGACATATTACCAAGATGACTATTGTGAATCGCATCTAATGTTTTGGATCAAAATAAAAAACACAAATGGTCATTATTTTTTAAGAGAAAAGTCTTCTTCGGAAAAACTTCTTGACTTATTAAGAAATGATGATGAATTGAAAATTAGTGATTACGAGTGTTTTACTTTCAAAAAAAGCCGAAATGTTATTCTAATAAAAGATATCTTAAACAGTTTTGAAAACGAAAAAAAATTAGAAATTGAAATTTACAATGACAATCTATTTATAAAAACAACAAAGCTTGTGAATTTAGATGACATTATTAGAATAGAAAAAATTATAAAAAACGTTTGCTAAGCCGTATAAAAAAATGCTAGTTTTAGCTAAGCCAAAGTTAGTAGCCTGTTTGCTAGCTTCCGATTTTATTTTGGAAAATCCTCGTGCACAAACACGAAATTTCCCTGATAAATAAACGTTGTTCAATTAGTTTCATAATTCAAACCAATGTTGTTTTTCTTTCCAATAATAGCCAACCCATCATCAATCAAACGTCCAACTTCTGGTTTGTTTCGTTTTATAGTTTCTAGGTGGTTTAAAATTGTTTCACATAGTTTTACTTCATTACTGTTATAAGCTAATTCATAAAGTTCAATGGGTAGCAACCAATCGTTAGGAAATTCATCCATCAACTGTTCTAAAACTTTTGTTCTTGATATGGTTTTATTTTTACCATCTCTATAATCTCTAACTTGTTGGTAAAGCGTTTCGAGTTTTAATAGTTTACTGTTTTTTTTAATATGAATGGTTTTTGATGATATAGTATGTGTTATTAAATCGAAACTTTCAAAATCTGCAGGACCTGAAAATGCTGACACAATTGCTTTTCCAACAGCCATATCATAAACACCCCATTCTGGTTTAAACAAAATAGTGTCATGATGCTTAACTGTACAATGTTTAAAACTGATAAGGATTATTTTTCCTTGAAGATTTCGTTTACCTGTTATAATTTCACCCGAAACACTAATGCCGCCATCAAACTCTAATGTAACCGTTTTTTCTTCGTAAATATTATATGCGCTTAAATCGCGCGGACTCATATCTTCAATTGCTAAATTGATGCCTTTTAGTTTCCCGATAGGCGAACCAAAACCTTTGGAGTGTGTTTTTGTGCCATGACCAACTAATTCTTTTTCTCTATAAGATAATGCGGTTTTACCAGTAGTTTGAATGTAAATTGGGTTGCCGTTATCTTCAATAACTTCAGAAAATAGTCCAGAAATTTGAAGTCCCGTACTTAACTCAATGGTGCCTAAAGCTTTTGATGCGATTAATTTTTCAATACCAGAAAGTCCACCTTTTCGAAGTGCCATGGTGTTTGCAAATTCTTCTAAAATTAAGCTTAAATGAGCGAAATTGGGTGTTACAAATAGTTGCGGTTGTGGTTTTGTTATATCGAAATTTTTAAAAGCAGCTTCAATAGTGTAGGGTAGTTTTTTAACGGCATTCGTCATGCACCAAGCACTTTCTCCAATAGATGAAAGTAAACCAGCACCGTAAATTTTTGGGTTTTCCAAAGCGCCAATTAACCCATATTCAACGGTCCACCAATGTAGGTTTCTAATGAGAGCCATTTCACTTGGTTTACCCATGTTATTTTGTAAGTCTTCAACTTTATTTTCTGCAGAAGTGATAGCTGCTTCACTAGAATTTGGAGCTTCTTTAATAATTGATAAATGTCTAACAGCTTCATACAATTCGTAATCTTTAGCAGATGAAATGGCTTTACAACCAATTTCTCCAAACCTGCGCAAATATTCGGCATATTCTGGGTTTGCAATTATAGGAGCATGTCCTGCGCCTTCGTGTATAATATCGGGCGCTGGTGTGTATTCAATATGTTCTAATTGTCTAATATCGCTAGCTATTACCAAAACGTTGTAGGCTTGAAACTCCATAAACGCATTAGGTGGAATAAATCCATCAACTGCCACAGCTGCCCAACCAATATCTTTTAAAATACGGTTCATACCGTACATATTCGGGATGCTATCTACAGAAATACCCGTTTGTTTTAACCCGTCTACATACGATTTATGGGCAACAGTTTTTAAAAAATCAACATTTTTACGCATCACATAACGCCAAACAGCTTGGTCTATAGCCGAATAAGTATCATAATTTTGAGGCTTTATAAACTGAAGCAAATGCTTAGGTAAGCGATTTAAAATAGGATTAGTTTCTATAGAATTAAGCATAAAATGATACGTAATATGTGTTTTAGTAAAAATACAAATTCTATAAGTAAGCTTTTATAAAGTGATGTTAAATAAAAAAGCAACTCTTTCAAGTTGCTTTTTTAAAACTATTTTATTTTGTCATTCCGGGAGGATATTTTTCCATTATTTTAGAAACAAATTCTTGTATACGAGCATCTTTTTTATCCATATTTTGGGTTAAGTAACCAGTGCCCATACCTTGCCAGATTAAATCTTTTTTACTGGCATCAATTAAGTCTATGAATAAAACACCTTCGGTTCTGGTTGAAACATTTGGTTGGTTCCAACCCCAACCCCAACCAGGACCAAAGCCACCACCCCACGGGCCAAAACCACCCCAGCCCCAAGCACCCATGCCCCAAGAGTTGTTATAAACATCTACGCGTTGGTTCGATTTGGTAAAAAGACTTATAAGTATATCAGGATTTTCAGATTTTGTAAAGCCTTTTGCAAGCATTTCAGCTTCAATGGCTCTTAAAATTCGGCGTTTATCTAAATCGCTAATTTCAGCTTTATCAATGCCAGTTTTAAAAAACGCAAAGGTTTTGTAGGTGCTAAAACTGGCATTCTTATCATAATCGGCAGCAACTCTAACAGAGCTGCAAGATGTTACCACAATTAGTAAAGCTAAAAATGGTATGGTTTTTAGTAATGTTTTCATAGCAGAAAAAATTTTAGTTTATATTATCTTTTTTTGTTTATTAGCATCAATAATCATACCAAGCAACTTTTAAGTTAGTTGTAATTAATTAGTGTTTTTTACGCTATTCGTTTTATTATCAAATCCATACGGACAATGCCTACAACCACTTTCACAGCAATAACCTCTTTTTAGGTGGTATTGTTCGGTAAAACAGCGGTAACCTTCTGGGGTTAAGTAGTAATCGCCTTCTTCAACAGGAATTATTTTTTTCATGTATAACAAAGATAATGTATTTTGGATTGAATTTTGAGTTGTATAAAACATGATTTTTGTTTCAAAATATTTAGTACCTAAAGGGTATTTGGGTTTAGCCTTTTATCCGTTTGTGTTTTTAAAATCAAAAGTTTTAAAAGAAGATACGGTTTTAATAAATCATGAAAGCATTCATTTAAAGCAACAGGTAGAGTTACTTATTGTGCCGTTTTATTTGTGGTATTGTATCGAGTTTTTTATTCGGTTACTTCAATTTAAAAAATGGCAATTAGCTTATAGAAATATTTCGTTTGAACGTGAAGCCTATGCTAACGAAAGGAATTTAGATTATTTAAAACACCGCAAACTTTGGAGTTTTTTAAAGTATCTTCGCAACAATGAATTTTAACCTTGAAAACAGCATAAATCAGCAAATTATATTACCTGAAAGTACAGGTGTACAGTTATTTGTAAAACGGGAAGATGCAATTCATCAATTTGTTTCTGGCAATAAATACAGAAAGCTAAAGTATAATTTAATTGAAGCTAAAACCTTAGGATTTAAAACATTGCTTACTTTTGGCGGTGCATTTTCCAATCACATTGCAGCGGTGGCTTCTGCGGGTCAATTATTCGATTTTAAAACAATTGGTATTATTAGAGGTGATGAGTTGAATAGTGTTAAAAATAATAATGAAACACTTCAATTTGCCAAAAAATGCGGTATGCAATTTAAATTTATTTCTAGAGAAGCTTATAGAGAAAAAACAACTCCAGATTTTATTGAAAAGTTAAATATTGAGTTTGGCGACTTTTACCTAATTCCTGAAGGCGGAACAAATACACTAGCTATAAAAGGTTGTGAAGAAATTTTAAATGAAACTGATGGAGATTTTGATTATATATGTTGTGCTGTTGGTACAGGCGGAACAATTTCCGGATTGATAAATTGTTCAAAACCTAGTCAACAAGTTTTAGGATTTCCTGCCTTAAAAGGTGACTTTTTACAACAAGATATTAGTAAATTTGCAATGAAAACCAATTGGGAATTAAAAACCGACTATCATTTTGGTGGTTATGCAAAAATAAACGCTGAATTAGTAACGTTTATCAATCAGTTTAAAAAAGAACATAATTTGCCTTTAGATCCTGTTTATACAGGAAAAATGATGTTTGGCATTATGGATTTAATTAAAAAAGGCTATTTCCCAAAAGGTTCAAAAATACTAGTAATTCATACAGGTGGTTTACAAGGAATTACAGGAATGAATGCTTTTTTGAAAAAGAAAAATTTACCAATTATAGCGTAATTTAAATGATAAGAATACTATTTTTTTGCTTACTAGCAGGTATGATGCTAAGTTGTGGTTCTAAAAAAGCTGTAACTAAAAAGAAAACGTCTAGCAATACAAAAACAGAACGGGTTGTAATAAAAAAAGACCATAGAACAACACCAACCAGTGATGAAAATGCTAAAGAGGTTGTAAATGGCGTTGAGGTTAAAATTGGTACTACAGAAGAATACATCATGCTTTTCAAAACCATTGCTCAAGAAGAAATGCAACTATACGGTATTCCGGCAAGTATTACATTGGCGCAAGGTATTTTAGAATCTAGTTCAGGAAAAGCAAGATTAGCAGTAGAAGCCAATAACCATTTTGGTATAAAATGCCATGAATGGACTGGAGAAAAAATTTATCATGATGACGATGCTGCACAAGAATGCTTCAGAAAATATAGCGATTCAAAATATTCGTTCAGAGATCATTCGCTGTTTTTATCACAACGTTCGCGTTATGAGGCACTTTTTAAACTTAAAAAAGAAGATTACAAAGGTTGGGCAAAAGAACTTAGAAAAGCAGGTTACGCCACAGATCCTAAGTACCCAGATAAGTTAATAGGTTTAATTGAGCGCTACAATTTAAATAAATACGACGAAGAAGTTTTAGGTGATAAATACGTAAAGTATGAAGAAGAAATAGGTGATTTTTCAATGTATTATGTTGAAAAAGGCGAAACAATGTATTCCATTTCTAAAAAGTTTAATATTTCAGTTAAAGAACTTCAAGACATTAATGGCTTGTCTGGAACACAACTAAGTGTTGGTCAAAAATTAAAAATAAAAAAAGGTTCAAATTCTTCTGTTGTAAATTCAGTTCAAGAATCGCCAGTTAAAGTGGTAACCAAAAAAGCATCTCATATAGTTGAAAAAGGTGAAACACTTTATTCTATTTCTAAAAAATATAATATGACGGTTGTAGAACTTCAACAATTAAACGGCTTAACAGATAATGCGTTGAATATTGGACAAACACTTCGAGTAAACCTGAATTAAAGCATAAAAAATGAATTATAAAAGAAGTAGTGCCTTATTTGCACAAGCCGAAAAGGTGATTCCTGGTGGTGTTAATTCACCCGTTAGAGCATTTAAAGGCGTGGGTGGAACACCTATTTTTGTAAAAGAAGCTAAAGGCGCATATTTATATGATGAAGATGGTAACCGTTTGATAGATTATATAAATTCTTGGGGACCAATGATTTTGGGTCATGCGTACAAACCCGTAGTTGATGCCGTAGTAGAAAAAGCCAAAAAAGGAACTTCCTTTGGAGTGCCAACCCAGATAGAAACTCAAATTGCAGAATTAGCAGTTTCAATGGTGCCAAATATTGATAAAATTAGGTTTGTAAACTCTGGTACAGAAGCTTGTATGAGTGCGGTTCGTTTGGCAAGAGGCTTCACTAAAAAAGATAAAATTATCAAATTTGCTGGTTGTTATCATGGGCATAGCGATTCGTTTTTAATCCAAGCGGGTAGTGGTGCAAGTACATTTGGCACGCCTAACAGTCCTGGTGTAACACAAGGAACAGCAAAAGATACCTTGTTAGCACGTTATAATGATATTGAAAATGTTAAGCAATTAATTGAAGCTAATAAAAATGAGATTGCTTGTGTTATTATAGAACCAGTAGCAGGTAATATGGGTTGTGTGCCACCACAAGATAATTTTTTAGATAAATTAAGAACACTTTGTACTGAAAATAATATTTTGTTGATTTTTGATGAAGTGATGACGGGTTTCCGATTAGCTAAAGGTGGCGCGCAAGAACTTTACAATATTAAAGCAGATATTGTTTGTTTTGGTAAAGTAATTGGTGGTGGTTTACCCGTTGGCGCATTTGCAGCTCGTAATGAAATTATGAACCAGTTAGCACCTTTAGGACCAGTATATCAAGCTGGAACGTTAAGTGGTAATCCGCTAGCAATGGCTGCTGGTTTAGCTATGTTAACTGAATTGAATACAGATGCTGAAGTTTTTAATAGGCTAGCTGAAAAAACGGCTTATTTACACAACGGCATAGCGAAAGTTTTAAGTGAAAATAATATTACTCATACCATAAATAGAGTAGGTTCTATGATTTCTGTTCATTTTGATGAAGCACCAGTTATTGATTTTGAAACAGCAGCCAAAGGAAATAACGAAACCTTTAAAAAATTCTTCCATGGCTTGCTAAATGAAGGCGTTTATATTGCACCAAGTGCTTTTGAAACATGGTTTATTACTGATGCATTATCTTATGAAGATTTAGATTTTACTATCGAAGCTATTAAAAAAGTATCAAAAACATTATAAAAAAAAGAAAGCGCATGTAAGCCAAAACATGCGCTTCAAAAAACAAATAAACTAACTAAACTAAATTTAATTATTTCTTTTGGTTATCACCTTTTCTTTTTCCTTCTTGTTTTTTCATACCAACTGCACGTTGATGCATTTTTTCTTGTGCTTTTTCCCATTTTTCAAATTGTTCTTTGCTTAAAATGGTTTTCATTTTTGTTTTTGTAGCAATTTGGTGGTCTAACTTAGCATTCATCATTTTTAAACGTTCTTCTTTTGAAGGTTTTTCCATAGAACCACTTTCTTTTTTAGCTTTCATAGCCGCCATCATATCGTTTCTAGTAATAGCATTTTCAAGATTTAACTTATAAATTTGTTTTTGTTGTGACTCATTCAAATCTAAATGTAAAACCATTTTTTTTGTTTGAAGAGTTGCAGCTTCTTCAGGTGTTAGGTCGCTCATTCTGTGCGTTCTTTGTTCGCGGTTTGGACCTTCTTTTCGTTCTTGAGCAATGCCTTGAATAGAGATTAAAGCTATTGCAATTATTAATAATCTTTTCATAATGTTATTTTTATGTTTAACACTATTAGGACTTTAGCAAATTGAAAAGGTTTAAAAGTTATAGTTTTTTTAACTAAAACTTAACAGCTGCTTACTTCAAATATGATGTTTTTTAAGCTGAATTTTATTTGAAAACGGGAAGTTTTAAACTAACACCTGTTTGGAAATCTGGTGCGTTATTTACCTTGAAATCTTCTTTGAAATATACAGACAAGGTTAAATTTGGACGTCCGTAAGTATACATAAACGTCCAAAAGGATAATGATTTGTAAAGTGTTTCAAAACCATGTTGCCAACCGCCGTTTATTTCTTGCCATTTACCAATCATGCGGTAATAGTTGGCTTCTTTTTGTTTGTTGTAACTGGTTTGTATTTGGTAGTTTACACTAAAGGCATTGTAGTTTTTTTTCTTAGTGTATTTTGTAATTTGGGCATCGGTTTCAGCAGTTGCTAAATATGGGTTGTTTCCTAAATCAATAACGTCTTTAAAATTAATAAGGTTTTTACGCAATACATTCATACCCAAACCAACATTAAGTTCGTAATTATTTTTTAAAGCTACTTTTTTAACGGCATTTGCAGAAACACCAAAATCTAACGATGCATTGTATTTTGAAGTGTTTATTCCTAAATGACTTCCAAAATTTACATATATATTTTTGGTTTCATTTATTAAAAATGATGGATAGTAGTAATGATTAAGTTCAATACCTCCTATGAAAAAGTCGTTATTATTTAACTCAAGTGTGTTTCCGTTTCTATCTTGATACTTGAAATTTACCTGATTTAAACCATAATAGCGTCTTCCATAAGGATCTTCACCACCTGCAATATTGCTATGAAACCATTCAATACTTTCATCGCTTGTGAATAAGGAAAATGGATATTTTCCTTTTGTTATTAGATTGGAACGAAGCGTAACATCTAACTCATGTTTTTTTGATAGTGGTATATTAATGTCTAATCTGAATTCTTTAATTACGGCATCAATAACAATATTCATATAATCGGCAGGTGTGGTTTCTTGATTTACAAAATGAAAATTTCTATGATACCATATTAATTTACTTTGTTCTTTTTGTACTTCAGGATCTTTTGGAATATAGATTTCTACAAATGGATGAAAGTTATTGCCACTTGTAGATGTAAATGCTATTGTAGTTTTTTTTGGAACAGAAAACTTAAAGTTTGTGTTTATTCTAGAACTAAAAATACCAAAATGATGTGTTGTTAGTATGCTTGGTTTTTCAATACCATTTTTAAAAGAAATACTATCTTGCTCTTGAGCTATTAAAGTGAAAGTAAAACATAAAGAAATTAGAAATAAAATATTTTTTAGCATGCTGTAAAAATATAGAAAGTTTTAAAACTTGTGAAGTTATTTTTTTTTGAACTGTATTGGGTTTAAATTTAGGTTATCTAATGCGCATTTTTCTTAAAAATTTAACTTTTAAAGCATTTTCTCTTAAATTAAATTTAAAATTTTAATGTTGTGTGTTAAACATTTCTAAATAGTTTTAGTAGGTGCTGTTAATTGCGTCTATTTGTATGGTTATTTATTTGAGACATATAATAATTACATAGTAATTTATTAGTTTAATAATAAATTAAGTTTAATTGGTTAGTTTGTAAAAGCCCAGTAATTAAAATTACTGGGCTTTTTATTTTAATTATTAAAATGAAATTGTAAAAGCTTGTGTAAATGTTCTTTTTTAAAAGGTTTTGTTAGATAATTATTCATGCCATTTTCAATGGCTTTGTTTATCGCTTCGGTTGTTACGTTTGCTGATAGTCCAAAAATAATTACATTTTTATCAGTTTGCCTTATAATTCTTGTTGCTTCCCAACCGTCAATTTCGGGCATATGAATATCCATGAAAATAAGTTGATAATTTTTTTTTCTAACTTTTTCTAAAGCTATTTTTCCGTTTTCTGCCGTATCTGATTTTATGCCTATGTCTAAAAGAAATTTTCTTAATACAATAATATTGAGGTTGTTATCGTCAACAATTAAAACATTTATATCATCAATGTTAAGGTTTTTCTTGTTTTCATTGGTTTTGTTTTTTTCTTTAGTAATTTCAAATAAAAATGACACCGTGAATTTGGATCCTTTTTGATATTCACTTTCAACAGATATTTTGCCACCCATTATAGATACTAAGTTTTCGCAAATAGCTAAACCTAGACCGCTGCCTTCATGTTCTTTTTTTATGCTGTTTTCAATCTGGGTAAATCTATTAAAAATTGAATCTAGTTTGTCTTTAGGAATACCAATTCCGGTATCTTCAATATTTACAATTAGCTTTAATTGATTATCTATTATGGTTTCTGAGCAGGTAATTGTAACGCCACCTTTTTTTGTGAATTTTAGTGCATTTTTTATAATATTGCCTATAACCTGAAGTAGCTTGTTTACATCGCCAATAACTGTAAATCCAAGTACATTTTCGAAATTAGTTTTTAAGTAAAGGTTCTTTTTTGCAAACAAGAATTGATTAACTTCGGTAAGTTCTTTAATTTTTTTAATTGGGCTAAAAATATGTTTATCTAATTCTGTTTTTCCAGATTCTATTTTATCAATCTCTAAAATATCGTTAACAAGGTTTAATAAATTGCTTGAAGATTTATCCATTAAATCTACATATTCCTTTTGTGTCGCGTTTAATTTTTCATCTTTTAAAAGTTCAATAAAACCAATTACAGCATGCAAAGGCGTTCTAATTTCATGACTCATGTTCGATAAAAAATCTGTTTTAGCTTGCGATGCTTTGTTGGCTCTGTCTTTTTCTATATTTAATTGCTCGTTTAATTTTGTTAACGACGCATTGGCTTCTATAGCTTGTTTAGTTCCTTTTTTTGCTCTTAAATAAAAGTATATAAGCAATGATACGATGAAGGCTAAAAAAATACCAACTATAAATGCAATATTGATAATGATTTTATTTTCTGCTATTAATAATTTTTTTGAAGGATAAATTTTTAATTGCCAAGTTTGTTTTTCAGAATCATCAATACTTATAGTGTGTGTGTAGTTTATATTTCTGCTGGTTTTAAGTTTAATGTCATTGTTTACTTGGTAAAATAGTGTGCCTTTGTCGTCTTTAATCTCAATTGTATATTGATCTTCAAAATAGTTAATAAGTCGGTTAAAATTGCTGTTAAAGTTCATGCCAGCAGTTATTGTTCCTTGAAATTTATTGTTGAAATATACAGGAACATCAACAAGAAAGGCATTGCCAGATTGTGTTAATTTTAACCATGATGTAATGTTAGTTTTTCCGTTTTTAGAATGATTTATCCATTCACTTTTTCGGTACTTAAGTTTAGAAATATCTAAATTTAAAGCTTGTTCATTGCCTTTTAATGGATTAATTTTTCTGATAACCATAGTGCTATCAATCCATTCTATAAAATTAAAAGAGGTGTTTTGTTTTAAGATAAGGTTGGCATCATGCTCCCAATTTTTAAAGTAATTGCCATTGGTAAATTCTAATCTGCTTTTTAAATTTTCGAGTTTAGAAATATCGGTGTTAAGGATGTTATTAAATTCTTTAGAAATTAATATTCCTGTATGCGATAAGTCTTCTTCTATAACGTCGTAGAGTTTGTTAAGAGACGTTAAGTAGATGAATATGATGAGAGATGTTAGGGCAAAAAAAGTGGTAATAGCAATTATTAAGTCTAATTGTATTTTTTTAACCATATACCATTACCATTTTCTATTTGTTTTTGCATAAAAGTTAAAGTTTTTGAGTATTTTAATTTAAAGTTACGAAATTATTTCAACAAACAAATCGTTATCTGTTTTTAAAACTTTTGCTAATTTATGTTTTGTTAAACCTTTAATACCTTTATCCCAAGCTTTATTGCTTAAGCCAGATTGCGATTTTAAATTATTTAAAGAAATGCTTTTTTGAACTTTTAAAATTTCAAAAATAGCTTTTTCAGCATCACTTAATTCTACTGCTTTTTTCTCTGGTCGCATTTGCGGAAAGAACAATACTTCTTGAATACTTTGATTATTTGTTAAGAACATAATCAATCTATCCATACCAATACCCATGCCTGATGTTGGTGGCATACCGTATTCTAAAGCACGTAAAAAATCGTAGTCGATAGTTCCAGTAGCTTCATCATCACCTTTTTTTGCTAATTCCATTTGGTGTTCAAAACGTTCGCGTTGGTCAATTGGGTCGTTTAGCTCTGAATAGGCGTTTGCAATTTCTTTACCACAAACCATTAATTCAAAACGTTCGGTTAATTCTGGATTTTCTCTATGTTCTTTGCATAACGGACTCATTTCTTTCGGGTAGTCGGTAATGTAAGTTGGTTGTATGTAGTTGCCTTCACACTTTTCACCAAAAATTTCATCAATCAATTTACCTTTCCCCATGGTATCATCAACTTCAATACCCATGCCTTTTGCCGCAGCTCTAATTTCATCTTCAGTTTTTCCAGTAATGTCAAAACCTGTAAACTGCTTAATAGAATTTGCCATGGTTACTCTAGCATAAGGTGCTTTAAAGTCTATTTCGTGTTTGCCAAAAGTTGCTTTTGTAGTACCATTTACGGCAATAGCACAATGCTCTAGCAAACGCTCGCAAAAATCCATCATCCAGTTGTAGTCTTTGTAAGCTACGTAAATTTCCATGGCAGTAAACTCTGGGTTATGGGTTCGGTCCATACCTTCGTTTCTAAAGTTTTTAGAAAACTCATAAACACCATCAAAACCACCAACAATTAAGCGTTTTAAATAAAGCTCGTTAGCAATTCGCATGTACAAAGGAATGTCTAAAGCATTGTGGTGTGTTATAAATGGTCGTGCTGCTGCACCACCAGGAATGGGTTGTAAAACAGGTGTTTCTACTTCAAAATATCCAGCATCATTAAAAAACTGACGCATGGCATTAAATAATTTTGTGCGCTTTACAAATACGTTTTTTACCTGTGGGTTTACAACTAAATCGGCGTAACGTTGTCTGTAACGTTGTTCAGGATCGGTAAACGCATCAAACACAACGCCGTCTTTTTCTTTTGGTAAAGGAAGCGGTTTTAAGGCCTTACTTAATAAGGTGAAATCTTTTACACGCACACTCTTTTCACCAACTTGAGTGGTAAAAAGTTCGCCTTCAATACCTACAAAATCACCAAAATCCAACAATTTTTTAAAAACTTCGTTGTATTTTTCTTTATCGTCGCCTGGGCAAATTTCATCACGGTTAAAATATACTTGTATTTTTCCATCGGCATCTTGCAAATCGGCAAAACTTGCTTTTCCTTGTACCTTAATCATCATTAATCTACCTGCAATAACAACTTTTTTGCCAACTTCAAATTGGTCTTTAATTTGTTTAGATGTTTGGTTTACAGGGTATAAATCTGCTGGATACGGGTTAATACCTAATTCGCGTAATTTTGCTAATTTTTCTCTACGTACAAGCTCTTGCTCTGATAATTGCGACATATTCTAAATTTCTGAGTATTTTTTTAAAGGCACAAAGATAAACATTTGATTTACGATTTACGATTTTGATTTACTAATTTTAAAGCTCAAGACGTTTCACTTCAATGTAACAAAATGCCCATTTGGACGTCAAACACATATCATCAATTAAAATTAAAAAATCAACATGAGTATTTGGAGAGTTATATTATCAATTATTTGTCCGCCACTAGCCGTTATAGATAAGGGTTGTGGGTCTATTATTATTGTCTTTATTTTATCAGTTTGCGGTTGGGTTCCAGGTGTTATTGCGGCACTGGTTATTATTAATAATCCCAAAAATTAAGTATATATTTGTAGTATAATTTTTAAAATTTAAAATATGAATAAGCTTTTTGCTATAGTAGTTTTGGTTATGTCTATTGTATTAACCAGTTGCCAGTTTTCTGAAAACATTTATATAAATGAAGATGGTTCTGGTAAAATGGAGTTTACGTTTGATGGTACACAACTTATGCAAATGGCAGGTGATAAAATGAGTAAAACTCAAGAAAAAGCCATCGATTCTACGTTTAGTTTTAAAGAATTATTTAGTGCCATGGGCGATAGTATTGCTCAACTATCTGAAGAAGAACAGCAGAAAATAAAAAGTTTAGAACCTTTTAGTATGCACATGGTCATGAATCCTGAAACATCTCAAATGAAGTTTGATATGTTTACAAACTTCAAATCAGTAAACGAACTTCAAGATATGTTTAAAGCCATGAAAAGTTTTGGCGATTTACAAGGAAAGGAAAAAGCTAAAGATTTAAACAACCCATTTTCTTCTTTTGGAGCTAATGAAAGTACCGATTTAGATTATAAATACGACGGAAAAACATTTAAACGTACAGCTAAAATAGTTGATAAAGAAGCTTATAAACAAGTAACAGATAGTTTGGGGCAAATGGCTATTATGTTTGGCTCATCAACCTATAAATTAAACTATCATTTTCCAAAACGTATAAAATCGGTTTCTAATGAAAAAGCGTTGTTTAGTGCCGATAGAAAAAGTGTAACTATTGAATATGGTTTTATGGATTATTTATCGAACCCAGAAGCCTTAAATTTAGAAGTAGTTTTAGAAGATTAGTACATTGAACAAAACCATACATATACAAGATTTAGGCTTAAAAGATTATAAAGAAACTTGGGAATACCAAGAACAACTTTTTAAAAGTATAGTTGATGCCAAAATTAATAACAGGCGCAATAATACGAACTTTGAAACCCAAAATCACTTTTTATTTGTTGAGCATCCACACGTTTATACCTTAGGTAAAAGTGGCGATATGGCTAATTTATTGGTTGATGAAGCACAACTAAAAGCTAAAAATGCCTCGTTTTATAAAGTTAATAGAGGTGGCGATATTACCTACCATGGTCCTGGACAAATTGTGGGTTATCCTATTTTAGATTTAGATAATTTTTTTACCGACATTCATAAATACCTACGCTTTTTAGAAGAAGTAATTATTCTTACCCTTGCAGAATACGGTTTGAAAGCCGAACGAAGCCAAGGCGAAACAGGCGTTTGGTTAGATGTAGGAACGCCGTTTGCTAGAAAAATTTGTGCTATGGGTGTGCGAGCAAGTCGTTGGGTTACCATGCACGGTTTTGCATTGAATGTTAACGCCAATTTAGGTTATTTCGATTTAATGATTCCTTGCGGAATTAGAGGAAAAGCCGTAACATCTTTAAACGTAGAATTGGCAAAAAAAACAGTAGATGAAAACGAGGTTAAAGAAAAGCTGTTGAAACATTTTGCAACTCTTTTTGAAGCGGAGTTTGTTTAACGGTTTTGTATAAGGTGTTTGTGAGCGAGGATTTTTCGAAGGAAAATCAAAAGCAAGCAAACGAGCAACTAACTGTGTTTTAGCTAAAACTAGCAATTTTTTTATTCTGTGTTTTGTGCGGTTTTTATAATCCGTTCAGAATCATCCATTCAGATAATTCTTTCGGGTGCTCGTTGTCATTTGGATAGTGTTCTTTAACAAAGTCGAACTGTTTTTTTGTCAGAAGAACTATCATTCCATCATTTGCACAATTAATTGGATAAAAGCTGTTATCTGTATTTTGGTGCTTAAGTTGGTCGTTAACCATAATTAAGAAATTCGAATATGAAATTCCACAATCATTATCTGAAAAACTACCATCAAAGGCATTGTAAATAACTCCATTGATGTTTATAGTGTGTTTCCAATAATTTTCGGTTTGATAACTTTCCTCATTTCTATAAACGAAATTTAATTCCAATTTATCAAAAACACTTTTAACCTTTTTTAAATAAACTTCCAAACCACCAGCTTCAAATAATTCTTCACAATCTATTGTCATAAACCTATTGTCAGTAAAATCTGTGGTTTCTCCACGCATTTTTCCAGAAAAAAAGTTCCATTTGTCTTTAGATTCAGCAAATTCTTGCTTAACAGTTTCTAATTCTGATTTGTCAGTTAGGTTAAAAAAATCAAGTTTATCCAATTCAGTTACGATTTCTTTCCCCGATAATTTTGCTACAATTTCGGATTCAGTATTTTTAGGAAGAACATTGTCTTTTAGTTCCTTCTTTTGAGAATTACAACTCAATAATCCGATAAAAAGTAGAAATATTAATTTTTGCATAATGTTTTTCCCAAATTGGATACAACTAAATGATATGAAATCGTTTTAATGTTTTTATATCAGAAGTTAAACGAATTTAGTCTTTTTCTTTCAAAAAATCAAGTGGCTAATATTTATGTTTTTACTTAATACTATAGCTTAAAAACATCATTCAAAATTAAAAAAACACCGTACGAATAATCAAACTGATTCTTTTTGTTGCTTAATAAGTAGTTAATTGTTCCGCTGTTGTTTAGTTGGTAATAACCTTCAATTTGTAACCCTAGTTTTATATTGTTTGCAATTTCATTTTGATAAAACACTTTTGTAAACAGTAAGCTTCTATTAGGTTCTTCCAAACCTACATACCTGTTATCTAACTCACCATTCCAATAGTTAATATTGCTTTTAAGCGAATACGATTGAAACATTTCGTTGCCTTTTGCAGTTGTAAATTTATCTGCATTATAGTATGCTAGCAAAAATTGTAAATGGTTTATTTTGTAAGTTAAGGTTACATAATGCGCTCTACCTGTTTTAAAAGGGTATTCAATTTCGGTATTTGTAATATGGTATAAATAGTTATAGCCAAAAGTAAAACCTTTGTTTAAGTTAGGATGTGTAGCGTACTCTAAACCCATAGCTAGGTTATGAAAGTTCATAGTATTATCTAGGTTGTTTTCGCTACGGTATTTTTTGTTTATTTGTCCACCTCTATGGTAATAAACGTATTGAATTGGTATAGAAAGATGTTTTAAAACAGATAGTTTTGATGTCATACCCATTGTAAAAACTTCTCGTACTTCACTGTATTTTCGTATGTAATTTTCCCAATTTAACCATGCATCAAAATTTATTTTGTTGGAATCATATTTGTATTCAATACCTGTTTCAATTACGTCATTGCTCAAAATTTTTTCACTAGCCATTAAAGGTTCAATGAGGTTGTGGTTGTTTTTTGTAAATAAATTACCTATTGTTAATTGGCTGTTGTTTTTTATGTAGTTAAAACTAAAGGTTGGTATGGCAAAATCAATGTTGTTTTCGCCAAAGTTTTTTATTAAAAAAATACCTGCTTTAAATTGGGTTTTGTTATTGCTATTATAAATAAACTCTGGGTGTAAGTGTGTGCCTAGTAAGGTTAAACCATCGGCAATGTTGTTAAAATACTCATCGTTTTTTATAAAATTTGCATTGTAAACCGAAACACCAAATTTATCTACCTCAAAGGTTTTGTTGTTTTCATTTGAAAAAAAAACAGATTCTTGTGCTGATGCGTTAAACTGATAAAATAAGGTAATTATGCAAAGTAATTTTTTCATAATAAATGGGATTTTTTTACAACTTAATAATTAAATTTTAGAGAATCAAGTTGAAATTTTAAGATTCTACATTAAAAAACACTTTATAATAATGCATTTTCTTTTCATCATCATAACCGCGTTCTAAATATTCGGCAGAAGCATCGGGCGCATCAATATCTAGTTTAATTTGTATGTTGGTATCTAGTTTAATATCGGTTTTAATTTTCTTTTTTTCTTTATTTACAACACTTTCGGCAACATCAAATTGGTTTCTAATTACTATGTTGTTTTCGTCTTCAAATGTTTTTTTGTAATCGTCAAATAGGTTTTTATGTTTGTCTTCTTCAAAAAGTTCGTCTTTAAAACGCTCAATATTTACTACTTCATTCTCTTTAAAAAAGTCGATTGTTTTAGCTAAAAAGGTGTTTTGTTCTTGCGCACCATAGGTTGTTTTTAAAATTTCGGTCGAGAAATCTTTACAAAGTTCAATGTATTGTTGTGTGTGGTTGTTGGCATCATCAGCATATTTAATGTTTAAAAACTGGTTTAACCAATATTGTGCATCGTAACTGTTATTATCTACACTTAAAATAATGTTGCCTTCGGTATCGGTTTGGTTTAAAATGATGCAGCCTTTATCTACTTTTTTAGATGAGATTCCTTTTTGAACCAATACATCATAACTATTGTTTTCTAAATAGGTTTGAAAAAAGTTGACTTTGTTTTCAATTTTAAAAATCCCTAAAGCGTTTGTAGTAATTTCATTAAACTCAATACCTTCAAACATAACCACTAAAACATCGCCCGTTTTTATTTGTGCTGAAGTTGATTGTTCGAACAAATGTGTAACAATGTGTTTTGACACATCTATAAAAGCTTCTTCATCATTAAAAATTTGAGTGCTATAGCTATTTATTTCGTTTAAAGAAATGTTTGCATGATGGTTGAAACGATAGCTTTGAACAACGCTTCCGAAAGGTCTTAATAGAAACGGTAGCATGAGGTCGTAACTTGGTTCATCAAAATCGACTAACTTTTCTGAAAATGCATTTTTAGTATCGTTAAATTTATTACCAACTTTATGAATTATAAATTTTGAAATTGAGGCGTTTTTTCTTGAAATCATGGGTTTTTTATTAAGAGTACAATAGTAATAATTTCAAAAGAGAAACCCATAAAAAAAGAACGCCAAAGATAAACTTTGACGCTCTCAGATTTGGGGGCTTTATTTTTTTACTATAAATGCATTCTTAAATGAAGTATTGAACTTAAATAAAAACAGGTTTTGCTAGTTTTTATAATTTTTAGAGAAAGGATGAAATTAATAGCTGGCCTAAAGATAAAAATTACTTTATCAACTGCAAATAATTATACGAAAATACTTTATTATATAAACTTGTAAATGAAATAGTTAATTAGTTTATACGGTAAATAAGTAATGAATTACTATCGCCTTTGGTAATAAACTCCAAACTTTGGTCTTTATCAATATTATCTAATGATATTTCTGAGGTTCCATACAAAGGAAAATTAGGAATTAAATTGCCTAAGCTATCATACAGATATACTTTTTGAGTTTGCAAATCGGTAATAGCAACATAAATTTTGTCTTTAATATAAAACAGTTCAGGCTTTGTGTAGGTGCCAAATTCCATCTCTACAACATTCGTTTTGATGGTTAATTTGTTATCACTAAGCGTTACTAAAGTTTTACTCGATGCTTCTAAATTGTGTTTTTCTGAAAGATTTAAATTTTGAGTTGAAACACCACCTTTTGTATCAATAGAAATTAATTGTCCGTTTGAAGTTGTTGTAATAAACTTATTATTATATAAATAGATAGGTTGGTTAGAGTAAGTACCAGATGTTTTTGGTGTCATTCTGTTGTTGCCTGTTCTATCAATAACATGCATAGTGTTTTCAGTTTTAAACAGAATATAGTCTTTACCGCTTATTCTAAAATGTTTTGGTTGGCTAATGATAGCCTCTTTAGCCGATTTAAAATTAAACCCACTTACCAGTTTTAAATTTACATCGTACACCAAAATGTTTTTGCCTTGGGTTACAAACAGGCGATAATCTTTATTTTTGTCATAATCAAAAACCGAAAGCGGTTGTGTAATATCGTCGTTAAATTTACCAGGAAAAGGTGTAACATCTTTACCATCTCTATCAATAACGTAAACACGGTTTGGTGTTGCAAAAGCCAATTGTAAGCGTCCATTTTTAAAAATATCTATTTGTTCAATAGTTCCTAAAACGGCACCTTCAAGTTGTTTTTTCCAAAGAATTTTACCTTTATTTGAAATTAAATACAGATTGTTTTTAACGTCTTGTACAACAATTTCCTTTTCTTTTGTTAAATGGTTGGTTACAAATTGTGGCTTTGTTAGTATATCTGAAGCTAGTTTTATGTTTAATTCTTCAGAAACTGAACTTTGTACAACTACATTTTTACTCTTTTTTATTATAGCATTAAAGTGAGCAAAATTTGTGTCGTATATAAATTGTAAAGCTGAAGTATTGTAACTGCTAAAACTATCGTCTAAATTTTCTTCAAAATGACGGTTTAAAATGTTTTTTAGCGATTCATTATTTACTACCAATAATAAAGAAGATGCATTACTAAGTTGTTCTTTAATTTTTATAAATGTACTTAATTCGCTGTATGTGGTTTTGTTTTGATAATTAGAAATTATGTTTTGAAGCATTGCCACATTATCTGAAAACACAAAAAAGGTATCTAAAATACAATATTTACTAATGTTGTTTTGTTTGATTAATGGCGAAAACGTATTGGAGAATAAACTAGGTTTGCTAAAGTTGTAAATTTCTACACCTCTGTAAGCATCAACAATGGTTTGCTCGCTAATAAGTGCATCTTCAGTAGCAATAACATCAATAGAATTTAAAGCAATCGCTCTATTTTTGCCTTCATAAATAACACCAACTTCAGTAATGTTTTCAAAAATTGGAGAACTTTCAGAAAGTGAATCTTTTTTGTGAAATGCGTTTAAATTACTATTAATGGTTTTGAAGTTTTTAAAGGTGAAACTCATAAAACCATCACTAGTATTAGGTGTTACGTTTTGCGTTTGGTTTTCCTGCGGAATTGTGTTTTTAAAGATGTTGTTTAAAATTTTTGTGGTATCGGTAGCTTTAGTGATACCGTTTATGTAAATAGCATTTTGGTTTACATCAACATCAATAGCCATATAGCTTGTTAAGGCTTTTAAGCTTAAAGCTTCATCAATAAAAAACGATTTTATAAAAGGTGAATTGGCATTTATAATGATTGAAAATGTTTTATCATCACTGGTAGAATTGTAAATTTTAATCAATTCTTCATTCATGTGCGGGTTTGCAAAAACACCATCAATTATGCTTTTTGATGATGAAGCAAAAAATGTACTGTCAATTACAGTGCTGTAAAACGTGTTATTATTAAAGGTAGATTTTGTAAGCGTTTCGTTCTCGTATTTTAAAGTTTCTTCAATATAATTTTTTATAGAATCTCTTTTGAATAATTGAGGTGTGTATTTCGTTATTATGGAATATTGTAAACTATCATTAGCATCATTTGAAAAACAAATAAGCATTTCGCCATTTGGTTTAAAAAGTTTTAAGTTTTCAAGTTTTGACTCTAAATTTTGGTAAGCAGTTGTTTTTGAAAACTTACTTAAAAAATCACTATTCTTAATACTACTTTTTAACTCTTCAAGATTAGATGTTTTTATAATAATAGTTGCATTTTCTGGAACAAAATCAATAAGATTGGTGCGTTTTGCAACCGTGGTAGAACAACTAAAAATAATAAAAGCTAAAAGAGTTAAATATAGAAATTTCATCTGTTTAAATTAATTTATACAAACCTACATATTTTTCAAATTATAGATTGAAAAAACAATGTAATCTATTTTACTTTTTTTAATATTTCACCTAACACATATTAAATATCTAGCTTCAATTGTTCTGGCAGTAACCTGAATGATTTTCTGTGATATTTAGTAACGCCATATTTCCTTATAGCTTCGCGATGTTCTTTGGTTGGATAGCCTTTATTTTGTTTCCAATTGTACATAGGGAATTCTTCATGAATGGTTTCCATATAAGCATCTCTATAGGTTTTAGCAAGTATTGAAGCTGCTGCAATACTTAAATATTTGCCATCACCTTTTACAATAGTTTCAAAAGGAATGTTTTTATAAGGTTTAAACTTATTGCCATCAATAATAATGAACTCTGGCGTTGGTGTTAATTGATTGATGGATTGATGCATGGCTAAAATAGATGCATTCAATATATTAATTTGGTCTATTTCTTCTTGAAACACATGAGAAACACCAAATGTTAAGGCTTCCAATTCTATTATTGGTTTTAAGTGAATTCTTTTAGTTTCACTTAATTGCTTAGAATCGTTTAAAAGTGAATTTTTAAATTTATCTGAAAGTATAACTGCAGCTGCAGTAACAGGACCAGCCAAACAACCACGTCCTGCCTCGTCTGTGCCACATTCTAAGGTGTAATTTGAATAATTTTTTAATAACATAATACTAATAATATTGTCAAATCTATAATTTTAAACCCATATAAATAAGTGTCTTCTAAAATTTAGAAAGGTTTTTTACGAATTTGGTTTTGAATGTTAATAAAAATGCAAATTTGATTGCGATAATTTGTTATTGTGATAATTTTTGTACGATTATTTTCATAATAATGAAACCAAAAACAGTTTTATAGATGCTTTTTTGAATTTTTTTAATTCATTTTTTTGCGTATTAAATATAATATTTAGATGTTTGCAATCGACTAACTCAAAATAAATATTCTCGTTCATCCTTAAAACAGATGATTAATATTTAAAACAAAGCCAACAAATTTTTGTTGGCTTTGTTTATTTAAAATAATTACGCTCACTTAACGTTCAAATAATTACTTTTGCTTCGAAAATTTATATTTTATTACGAGTATAACCTTAAAAGCGTTATTTACTTAAATTTAAGTATGCTAATGATATCTAATACAAAAACAATAAATAAAAAGAACAACTTTATAAAATTGCTATCTGCATTTCTTTTAATATTTATATGTAATCCGCTTTTTGCTCAAGATAAACCAGCTAGATCAAACCGATTAGGTAGAGAGTTGGGTATAGTGCAAGCAAAAGATTCTTCAGCAAAACCACTTCCAAAAGTTTCTGAATATTTAATTATTTCTTCAGAAAACGATACAACATACGTAGATACCACGCTTTCAATAAAAAAAGATTATAAGTTCAACTATTTAAGAAAGGACGATTTTGGGTTAATGCCATTTTCCAATATGGGGCAAACGTATAATAGTTTAACCCATAATTTTCAAAACACGAGTTTAATGCCAAGTTTTGGTGCACAGGCAAAACATTTTTTCTATCAAGATGCCAAAGATATTAGTTATTATCGCGTACCAACACCGTTTACAGAGTTGTTTTTTAAAACAGCATTTGAGCAAGGACAAGCAACCGATGCTTTTTTTACAGTAAATACATCACCTCAATTTAACTTTTCAATAGCCTATAAAGGGTTGCGTTCGTTAGGTAAATACCAACATATATTAGCAAGTAGTGGTAATTTTAGGTTTACAGGCAATTACCAATCAAAAAACAAACGCTATTTTGCTAAAGGTCATATAGTGACGCAAGACTTATTAAATCAAGAAAACGGTGGTATACGTGATGATAATGTTCAGTATTTTGAAACTGGAGATCCTGAGTTTTTAGATCGTTCCATTTTTGATGTTAATTTTGAAAACGCTGAAAACTTATTAAAAGGAAAGCGTTTCTATCTGGATCATACATATTATTTAATAAGAAAACGAGATTCACTTTCAAAAAACAAATTAAGTATTGGTCATATCATTTCTTTTGAAGATAAGTTTTATCAGTTCGATCAAACAACGGCAAATAGTTATTTTGGTGATGCGTTTAAAACATCAACATTAAAAGATAAAGCTACTTTAGAATATTTCTACAATCAATTTCAATTAAACTATAGCAATAATATTATTGGCGATTTACAATTTAATGTAGGCAACACAACCTATAATTATGGTTACGATAAGTTGGTAGTATTAAATGGAAACACTATTACTAACAGATTAAAAGGCGATGTGTTTTCAGCAGGTGGAAAATACCGTAAACAATATAAAGGTTTTATGTTAGATGGTGAATTAGGTATTAATGTAACAGGAAATCTAAACGGAAATTACCTAAAAGCCACAGCAAGTTTCAAATTAAATGATGACATAGCAGCATCAGCAACTTTAAATCATAGTTCAAAATCACCAAATTTTAATACTTTACTTTATCAAAGTGATTATGTAAACTACAATTGGCAAAACAATTTCAATAATATAGAAACTCAGCAATTAGCATTTCAATTAAAATATAAAAGTTTAGCAAACATAACTGCCGATTTAAATACCATAACTAATTACGTTTATTTCAGAAAAGACGAAACCACACTGCAAGTAAAACCGTTTCAAACCAATAACACTATTACTTATTTAAGAGTAAAACTAGAAAACGAATTAAAACTAGGTAAGTTTGCGCTAAACAACACCATCTTGTACCAAAACATGCAAGACAATAATAATGTGTTAAATGCGCCAGAACTAACAACACGCAACACACTATATTATTCAAGTCATGTATTTAAAAAAGCCATGTATTTACAAACAGGTGTAACCTTAAACTATTTTACAGCATATTACATGGATGCTTACAACCCATTATTGGCAGAATTTTATGTGCAAACTAAAAAAGAATACGGCGCATTTCCAAGATTAGACTTATTTGTAAATGCCAAAATACGTCAAACCAGAATTTATTTTAAGGCAGAACATTTAAATTCGGCATTCTCAGGTTATAATTATTACTCAGCACCAAACAATCCATATCGCGATTTTATTATCCGTTTCGGTCTCGTTTGGAATTTCTTTTTATAAAATAGTTTAACCTTTTTCTTGAAAGAAAGGTGTTTTTGTTTTGATGTAAATCTCTGTTTGTACTTTTCTAAGTGTTTTTTTATTGAGATTTCTAATTTGTTTTTTATATATCCACTCAATCTTTAAAGAGCGATTATATTTAATTTAAACTAAAATAAAGTTTTTTAACTACTTTTTATATCATAAAAAGGATGAAATCAATTTGTTTTTGAGTTGTCAAATCATTCAAAATTCATTTCAAACACTATTATTGGGGCATAAGTTGCTGTTACTCCAAAAAAAATTTGTTTGTAACACCTTGAAAACCATTTAATAAAAAAAAAGATAAAAAAAAGGCAAAAAAAGTCATTGTTAGAAAGGAAAAGGGTAGTATGTTTGCACCCGCTAAAAACAGCATAGTATGTTTTAGGCTAACGTTCATAAACAGGTATAGATATTTATATTATTAGGAGTATAAAAGCTTCAAAAAAATAAATCAAAAAAATATCAAAAAACTATTGTGAGATAAAAAAAAGCATCGTAGGTTTGCAGCCGCTAAAAAGGGCAGTAGTCAACGAAGCGAAGTTCATAAATAGGTTGTAGGTATTAAGATTTAGGTTTTGAAAAAAACTTTTAAAAAAAAATATTTAAAACTATTGTGAGATAAAAAAAAGGGTTTTATATTTGCACCCGCTTAGCAAGGAAACGAGTTAAGATAAGAAGAAACAAGTTCATAAACATATTGAATTGACAGCGTAAGATTTAGTTGGAAACGACAATAATCGACAAAGAGAATAAACCATTTTGAGTACTAGAAATTCCGATTAGTTGTTAAAAAAAAGCATATTGCAAAAAGCGTAAAGCATAAAGCATGAAGCTTAGAAAAATTAACGATGAAGAGTTTGATCCTGGCTCAGGATGAACGCTAGCGGCAGGCCTAACACATGCAAGTCGAGGGGTAGAGATTGCTTGCAATCTTGAGACCGGCGCACGGGTGCGTAACGCGTATACAATCTGCCTCTTACTGCGGGATAGCCCAGAGAAATTTGGATTAATACCGCATAGTATAATTATTTGGCATCAAATTATTATTAAAGGTTACGGTAAGAGATGAGTATGCGTTCTATTAGCTAGATGGAGTGGTAACGGCACACCATGGCAACGATAGATAGGGGCCCTGAGAGGGGGATCCCCCACACTGGTACTGAGACACGGACCAGACTCCTACGGGAGGCAGCAGTGAGGAATATTGGACAATGGAGGCAACTCTGATCCAGCCATGCCGCGTGCAGGAAGACGGCCCTATGGGTTGTAAACTGCTTTTGTACAGGAAGAAACACCCCGACGTGTCGGGACTTGACGGTACTGTAAGAATAAGGATCGGCTAACTCCGTGCCAGCAGCCGCGGTAATACGGAGGATCCAAGCGTTATCCGGAATCATTGGGTTTAAAGGGTCCGTAGGTGGATAATTAAGTCAGAGGTGAAATCCTGCAGCTCAACTGTAGAATTGCCTTTGATACTGGTTATCTTGAATCATTATGAAGTAGTTAGAATATGTAGTGTAGCGGTGAAATGCATAGATATTACATAGAATACCAATTGCGAAGGCAGATTACTAATAATGTATTGACACTGATGGACGAAAGCGTGGGGAGCGAACAGGATTAGATACCCTGGTAGTCCACGCCGTAAACGATGGATACTAGCTGTTCGGATTTATCTGAGTGGCTAAGCGAAAGTGATAAGTATCCCACCTGGGGAGTACGTTCGCAAGAATGAAACTCAAAGGAATTGACGGGGGCCCGCACAAGCGGTGGAGCATGTGGTTTAATTCGATGATACGCGAGGAACCTTACCAGGGCTTAAATGTAGATTGCATTAGGTGGAGACACTTATTTCTTCGGACTATCTACAAGGTGCTGCATGGTTGTCGTCAGCTCGTGCCGTGAGGTGTCAGGTTAAGTCCTATAACGAGCGCAACCCCTGTTGTTAGTTGCCAGCGAGTCATGTCGGGAACTCTAGCAAGACTGCCAGTGCAAACTGTGAGGAAGGTGGGGATGACGTCAAATCATCACGGCCCTTACGTCCTGGGCTACACACGTGCTACAATGGTAGGGACAGAGAGCAGCCACTTCGCGAGAAGGAGCGAATCTATAAACCCTATCACAGTTCGGATCGGAGTCTGCAACTCGACTCCGTGAAGCTGGAATCGCTAGTAATCGCATATCAGCCATGATGCGGTGAATACGTTCCCGGGCCTTGTACACACCGCCCGTCAAGCCATGGAAGCTGGGAGTGCCTGAAGTCCGTCACCGCAAGGAGCGGCCTAGGGTAAAATCGGTAACTAGGGCTAAGTCGTAACAAGGTAGCCGTACCGGAAGGTGCGGCTGGAACACCTCCTTTCTAGAGAAAGACGATTAAAAGGAAAATAAGAACTAAGAAAAAAGTAGTTTATTCTCATTGCTGTTAATTTAACATATAAAGTCACCAGTCAACGGTGGATCAGTAATAATAAAATATTATTGAAAACTGAAAACTAACGACTATAAACAGTCTCATAGCTCAGCTGGTTAGAGCGCTACACTGATAATGTAGAGGTCGGCAGTTCGAGTCTGCCTGAGACTACAACCTAGAGGTTGATTTTATTATTAAATAATTTAATGTTTAATATATTATTGACTTCAAACGTTCATAGAAATAAAAAAAGGAAATTTTAGAAGTTGAGAATTCAAAGTTCGTAATTCTGAATTCATAATTCTGAATTCTGATACGGGGGATTAGCTCAGCTGGCTAGAGCGCCTGCCTTGCACGCAGGAGGTCATCGGTTCGACTCCGATATTCTCCACAACGGCTTAATGTTGTCTACTGATATTTTATCAGTGGCAATTCGCCACACGTTCATTGACATATTGAAAAAAGATACATGAAAATATAAATAGATTTTTCTATTATATAATAATTTAGATTAATTAGAATCACCACGAGCGATATCTGATTAATCCATTGTTAATTGACAATTTATAATTGTTAATTGATAGTAACTCATTAAAAAAGCAAAAAGTACAATAAGCTAAATAAGGGCGTATGGGGAATGCCTAGGCTCTCAGAGGCGAAGAAGGACGTGATAAGCTGCGAAAAGCTGCGGGGATCAGCACACATGATTTGATCCGCAGATATCCGAATGGGGCAACCCACTATATTGAAGATATAGTATCCGCAAGGAGGCAAACCCGGGGAACTGAAACATCTAAGTACCCGGAGGAGAAGAAAACAAAAGTGATTCCGTTAGTAGTGGCGAGCGAACGCGGATTAGCCCAAACCAGGTTTGTTACGGCAAGTCTGGGGTTGTAGGACCACAATATTTGAAACACAATGAATTAGAATCCTTTGGAAAAAGGGGCCATAGACGGTGATAGCCCGGTATAGGTAAAGCGTGCGTAGATAGTGGTATCCTGAGTAGTGCGGGGCACGTGAAACCCTGTATGAAACAGTCGGGACCATCCGATAAGGCTAAATACTCCTGAGAGACCGATAGTGAACTAGTACCGTGAGGGAAAGGTGAAAAGAACCCTGAATAAGGGAGTGAAATAGAACCTGAAACCATACGCTTACAAGCGGTCGGAGCCCTTTGGGGTGACGGCGTGCCTTTTGCATAATGAGCCTACGAGTTACCGTTGCTAGCAAGGTTAAGTGATTAAGTCACGGATCCGTAGCGAAAGCGAGTCTGAATAGGGCGCTTTAGTTAGTAGTGGTAGACGCGAAACCGTGTGATCTACCCATGGGCAGGTTGAAGCTGTAGTAACATACAGTGGAGGACCGAACCGGTTGACGTTGAAAAGTCTTCGGATGACCTGTGGGTAGGGGTGAAAGGCCAATCAAACTCGGAAATAGCTCGTACTCCCCGAAATGCATTTAGGTGCAGCGTTGATTTATAGTTCTGTAGAGGTAGAGCTACTGATTGGATGCGGGGGCTTCACCGCCTACCAATTCCTGACAAACTCCGAATGCTACAGAATGTTTATCAGCAGTGAGGGCATGGGTGCTAAGGTCCATGTCCGAGAGGGAAAGAACCCAGACCATCAGCTAAGGTCCCCAAATGTATGTTAAGTTGAAATAACGAGGTTGAACTGCTTAGACAGCTAGGATGTTGGCTTGGAAGCAGCCATTCATTTAAAGAGTGCGTAACAGCTCACTAGTCGAGCGGTTCGGCATGGATAATAATCGGGCATAAACATACTACCGAAGCTATGGACTTCGTAAGAAGTGGTAGGGGAGCATTGTAGTGTCGTCGAAGGTGTGATGTGAGTCATGCTGGAGAAGCTACAAAAGAAAATGTAGGCATAAGTAACGATAATGCGGGCGAGAAACCCGCACACCGAAAGACTAAGGTTTCCTCAGCTATGCTAATCAGCTGAGGGTTAGTCGGGACCTAACGCGAACCCGAAAGGGGTAGTGGATGGACAACAGGTTAATATTCCTGTACCTGCTCACGATAAAAGTGACGGAGGCGTAAATTTGGTGCGAACTGACGGAATAGTTCGTTGAAGCCAGTGGTAACACGGCGATAGTACACTGAGACTTCGGTCAAGGTGATAATCCAGAGTAGCGACTTCCAAGAAAAGCGAGTGAAGCAGCCCGTACCCTAAACCGACACAGGTAGTTGGGATGAGAATTCTAAGGTGCTCGAGAGATTCATGGCTAAGGAATTAGGCAAAATAGACTCGTAACTTCGGGAGAAGAGTCGCCACCCTTCGGGGTGGCCGCAGTGAAAAGGTCCAGGCGACTGTTTATCAAAAACACAGGGCTATGCTAAATCGAAAGATGATGTATATGGCCTGACACCTGCCCGGTGCTGGAAGGTTAAGTGGAGGGCTTAGCGTAAGCGAAGGTCTTAAATGAAGCCCCAGTAAACGGCGGCCGTAACTATAACGGTCCTAAGGTAGCGAAATTCCTTGTCGGGTAAGTTCCGACCTGCACGAATGGTGCAACGATCTGGACACTGTCTCAGCCATGAGCTCGGTGAAATTGTAGTATCGGTGAAGATGCCGATTACCCGCTGTGGGACGAAAAGACCCCGTGCACCTTTACTATAGCTTAGTATTGGTTTTGGATAAGTAATGTGTAGGATAGGTGGGAGACTTTGAAGCGGCGTCGCTAGGCGTTGTGGAGTCATTGTTGAAATACCACCCTTTGCTTATCTAGAGTCTAACCCTTGAACAAAGGGGACAGTGCTTGGTGGGTAGTTTGACTGGGGTGGTCGCCTCCAAAAGAGTAACGGAGGCTTCTAAAGGTACCCTCAGCACGCTTGGTAACCGTGCGTAGAGTGCAATGGCATAAGGGTGCTTGACTGAGAGACCTACAAGTCGATCAGGTTGGAAACAAGAGCATAGTGATCCGGTGGTTCCGCATGG
This sequence comes from Mariniflexile jejuense, assembly GCF_042675665.1. NCBI lineage: Bacteria > Pseudomonadati > Bacteroidota > Flavobacteriia > Flavobacteriales > Flavobacteriaceae > Mariniflexile > Mariniflexile jejuense. The sequence continues at coordinate 656,162 of NZ_JBHTJI010000001.1, read as the reverse complement.
AAGGGCCATCGCTCAAAGGATAAAAGGTACGCCGGGGATAACAGGCTGATCTCCCCCAAGAGCTCATATCGACGGGGGGGTTTGGCACCTCGATGTCGGCTCGTCACATCCTGGGGCTGGAGAAGGTCCCAAGGGTTGGGCTGTTCGCCCATTAAAGTGGCACGCGAGCTGGGTTCAGAACGTCGTGAGACAGTTCGGTCTCTATCTACAGTGGGCGTTAGAAATTTGAGTGGATCTGACTCTAGTACGAGAGGACCGAGTTGGACGAACCTCTGGTGTATCAGTTGTTCCGCCAGGAGCATTGCTGAGTAGCTACGTTCGGAAGGGATAAGCGCTGAAAGCATATAAGCGCGAAACCCACCACAAGATGAGATTTCTTTAAAGGGTCGTGGAAGATGACCACGTTGATAGGCTATAGGTGTAAGGGCAGTAATGTCGTAGCCGAGTAGTACTAATAACCCATAGGCTTATTGTACGCCTGTTTTTTTATAAGAGTGCAACAAAATTATACAACATCATGTTTCTATTTTCAATATGTTAAGATATTTGGCAGTCCACACTGCCAGTTTGAAAGTAGCAAGATAAAGTTTAAAATTATATTTTAAACTTTATGAACTTGAAACTTTTAAACTTAAAATTTAAGGTGGTTATAGCGACGGGGCTCACCTCTTACCATTCCGAACAGAGAAGTTAAGCCCGTTAGCGCCGATGGTACTGCATTGTGGGAGAGTAGGTCGTTGCCTTTTTTGGAAACCCCTTCATTGAAAAATGAAGGGGTTTTTTGTTTTTGTATATTTTGTACTGACATCTTTAATAAATCTCGTTTTGCTTTTTTTTGTGAAAGTTTGTTACCCAAATAGGGCTAAATTTGTATATTAAAGATCTATTTATATTTACTTAATGGACATTAATAAAGAACTGAAATTAGCTTGGGATTTTGTAAATAATACAAATCGGTCTATTTTTTTAACGGGAAAAGCGGGTACTGGTAAAACGACTTTTTTACATCGATTGAAAAAGGATAGTTTAAAACGCTTGGTTGTTGTTGCACCAACAGGAGTTGCGGCCATAAATGCGAAAGGCGTTACTATTCATTCTTTTTTTCAAATGCCTTTTGGACCTATTTTGCCCGATACCGATTTAAATAATACTACAAGTTTCAATAGAAAATTCAGCAAAACAAAAATCAATATTATTAAATCTATGGATTTATTAGTGATTGATGAAATTAGTATGGTGCGTGCCGATTTACTTGACGGTATTGATAGAACATTACGGCGTTTTAGAAATAGAAATAAGGTTTTTGGTGGCGTACAAGTGCTTATGATTGGTGATTTACAACAATTGTCACCTGTTATTAGAGATAACGAGTGGGATTTGTTAAAACATGTATATAGTAATGGATTCTTTTTTAGTAGTCAAGCGTTTCAAGAGTGTCATGCCATAACAATTGAATTAAAGCATATTTATAGACAAGAAAACCCGAAGTTTATCGAAATTTTGAATGAAATTAGAAATAATGTACTTAGTGTGGCTGCAGCTGAAGAACTTAATAAACGCTTCATTCCAAATTTTACACCAGTACCTGATGCGGGTTATATTTCATTAACTACGCATAATAATAAAGCTGAAGCCACAAATAAAGCTGAATTGGATAAACTTACAACAAAAGAATTTACATATACTGCAAAAGTAGAAGGTAAATTTCCTGAGTTTTCGTATCCTAATAGTGAATCTTTAAAGCTAAAAGTGGGTGCACAGGTTATGTTTATTAAAAATGATACTAGTGCTGATAAACGTTATTTTAATGGTAAAATTGGTAAGGTTATTCATTTAGAAAAGGATGAAGTGGTTGTTCATTGTCCTGATGATGATTTTAACATTAATACAACACCTGAAGTTTGGGAAAATATCAATTATACTGTTGATGCCGAAACAAATGCCATAACAGAAGATAAAATAGGAGCTTTTACACAAATACCCTTACGATTGGCTTGGTCTATCACTATTCATAAAAGTCAAGGTTTAACATTTGAACGAGCTATTATTGATGCCGAAGGTGCTTTTGCTCATGGACAAACGTATGTGGCATTGAGTAGATGTAAATCTTTAGAAGGCTTAGTTTTGAAAAGTAAAATTGATTCCAGCCAAATTATTAGTGATAGAAACGTAACGTTGTTTAATAAAAATGCTGAAGAAAATGAGCCTGATATAGCTGTTTTGGAAGATTCTCAAAAATTATATCAATTGGATTTAATTTTTGAAGTGTTTGATTTTTACGATTTTATATATCCATTAAACCGTATTTTAGATACATTTTACAAGAACAGAACAAGTATTGAAGGTAACATTGAAGCACCAATACAATCAATTAAAAAAACGATTACCAGTTTTTTAAAAGTTAGTAATAGCTTTAATGCTCAATTAAAAGATTTGGCAACAAACGAAGGTTTACCAGAGTTTAGTACAGTTATTCAAGAACGTTTTAAAAAGGCAATTTCATATTTTAAAACAGAAACCGAAACCAATATATTAACTCCGTTAAAAGCTTTTGGCTTCACTACAGATAATAAAGCTGTAGGTAGCGATCTTACTAAAAATATAGATTTGTTTGAAGAACTTTTGGAGGTTAAATTGTTGTGTTTAAATAGTTTAAATGATGGCTTTTCAGTTAAAAATCTTTTTGAATTACGTGTAAAATCAGTTTTCGATATTAAAGAAAAACCTAAAAAAACCAGAAAAGCTGTAATTGATAGTACTATAAATGTGGAGTTGTTTGAATTACTACGAGTGCTTAGAAATGATATTGCCCAAGAAAACGATTTAATACATTATCAAATATTCACTCAAAAAGCGTTATTTGAAATTTGTGAAATATTACCAACTTCTAAAAAAGAACTATTGCAAATTAATGGTATGGGTAAAACTAGAGTTGAGAAATATGGTGAAGCTATTTTAGAAGTTATTAAAGCATACTGTGATGAGAATAACATTGTAACTACTCATGAAGAACCAATTGTTTTTGAAGAAATAAAACAAAAAAAAGAAAAGGTTGATACTAAAAAAGTATCTTTAGAATTGTTTAAATCGGGTAAATCAATTGAAGAAATTGCAGATGAACGTGAGTTTAATACAAATACTATTTTTGGGCATTTAGCAACGTATATTCCATCTGGAGAAATAAAAATTTCAGATCTAATAACTGTAGAGCATTATGAAGAATTAAAAAAAATTATCCCGACTAAAACCTTTGAAAATTTATCAGATTTAAAAAATCAACTAGATGATAAATACAGTTATGGTGAATTGCGTTTAGTACTTGAACATTTAAAAACAGTTTAAACAAAAAAAAACTAGTATATTTTTTCATTTCTGTAAGGTTATCAAAGCTGAAAGACTAATAGCTTCAAATCAAATTATTTAGTTACTTTAGTAAGCCTATGCAAATCATTATAAATTCTACACTTAAAACACTAGAAAAATCTAAATATTTATTAGATAATTTAAACGACTCTTCATTGAGTGACACATCTGTTTCGCCTTACTATTCTAGCATTGGCACACATATAAGACATATTTTAGATTTTTATGAATGTATTTTCAATATAAATTCAAACAACCAGATTGATTTAACTTCAAGAAGTAGAAATAAGCAAGTAGAATCTGAGTGCAAAAGTTCTAAGCAGTATTTAAATACAATTATTCAAAAGTTGAAAAATTTTGATAAAAATATGGATGAAACTGTTTCTGTTTTTGATGATTTAGGTTTAGGGCAAGTAGAAATACCTTACACTTATGGCGCTTTGTTTTCTCAAGCAAATAGCCATACAATACATCATTATGCCATTATAAACTATATTTTAAATGGCTTGAATTTAGCTATTAAAGACTGTAATTTTGGTTACAATCCAACAACGCTTAAACAACAAGTTTAAATTTGTTATTTCTTTTTAAACATGCTAGCCATAATGGTTTTTATACCTTTAAAAATTAAAAATACAGCCATGGCGCATATTAAACAAGCTACAATTAATAATGGAATGTAAAGTGAATTTTCTTTATCAGAAAGTGCTAACGTCATTAAAATTGGTCCCATAAAAAGACTTAAAAGTGCAAATGCCAATAGTTTAATTCCTTTTACCAATACCGTTTTATCTGTTCTACTAGTTTCCATTATTATAATTTTTTATTGCAGTACGCACGTTTTTATGTGCTATTAATAAGTTTTTTGCTTCTTCTTCTGATATGTTAAGCTCTTGCATTATCATTTTAGTTCCTCTATCAACAAGTTTATTATTACTTAATTGCATGTCCACCATCTTGTTGCCTTTTATGTGCCCAAGTTGAATCATGGTTGTAGTGGTAATCATATTAAGTACTAATTTTTGAGCAGTTCCAGCTTTCATTCTAGAACTTCCAGTAACAAATTCTGGACCTACAATGACTTCAATAGGAAATTGGGCTGTTTGTGATAGCGGACTATTTTTATTGCAAGTAATGCAACCTGTAACAATTTTGTTTTCATTGCATTTTTCTAAGGCCGAAATAACATACGGTGTTGTGCCAGAAGCAGCAATACCAATAACAACATCTTTACTTGAAATTTCATATGATTTTAAATCTTCCCAACCTTGTGTGGTAGAATCTTCAGCAAATTCAACAGCTTTTCGAATGGCAGAATCGCCACCAGCTATTAAACCAATAACTAAATTGTGCGAAACACCAAATGTTGGTGGACATTCAGAAGCATCCAAAATACCCAAACGACCACTTGTGCCAGCACCCATGTAAAATAAACGACCGCCTTCTTTTAGTTTTGAAACAACCATAGTTACTAATTGTTCAATTTGTGGTAAGGCTTTTTCAACAGCTTGTGGGACTAGTTTATCTTCATTATTAATATTACTTAATAATTCTGATATACGCATTGTTTCTAGATGATTGTAGTTTGAATCTTGCTCGGTTGTTTTTGTAAAGCTCATGGTTCAAAAATAAGCAATTTTTATTCTATTATGTAATTGAAAATAGAAACTTCTGAAGCTCTAAAATAACCAAACGGATAATTTTCTGGATTGGTTTCATTTATACAATTTCCTCTTAGCGTTGCTGGTTGTACTTCAAAAGGATCGCCAGATTCATCATTACTTTGCTGCAATAAAATAACCATGTATTCATAAAATCGTTGGGAAACACCATGATTTTGAATAATTAATTCATCGCCTTTTTTTATGTTTTCATTTGAATAAAAAGCAAAAATTTGATTGCCATCTATAAATTTATCATCGTAAACATCAAGACTTAATTTATTTGATTCTCTGTTTATAAATTCAAAAAAGTAATAATTTTTAAAATCTTTTGGGTCGGTATAATATGCTTTTATTTCTGTTTCTTCGCCAGAAAAACCACCATTGTTTTTTTGTTCTACTTTATCTATAGGCACTACAGGTATTAATGTTTCAGTTGCTGTATAAACTTCATTTTTATAAATGATTTTAAGTTTATAAACACCATTAATTTCTGGAATAAATGATTGATTTCTATAGATGCCTGAATTGTTTTCTTCAATAAAATTATAAGTATTATTACGTGTATCAGTTATGCTTACCGTGGCTCCGGTTGCAGGTGGTACATTGGTACTGTAATAAGGTGCGGTAAGTGTTAATTTTATTAATTGATTATTGCCTGATGTTTCTTTAAACCATGTTATTGAAGCATCAATAACCAATCTTGGTGTTGCTGTTTTTAAGTCTAATTCAATTACGTCTTCACAAGTGAAAAGTAGTAGGCAACATGCTATAAATATTATTTTTTTCATGGCTTTAAAACTTAAAATTGTATGATATGGAAGGTACAACGCCAAAAATAGACAGTCTGTAAGCTTCATTTAATTTGGTGTCTTCATTTTGTCCGAATGAGATTGAAGCTGCATTTTTACGATTATAAACATTGTAAATACCAAAAACCCATTGTGTTTGCCAACCTTTAGTTTTTTCAGGTTTAGGAGTGTAAGTTAGTGATACATCTAAACGATTGTACGAAGGTAACTTATCGGAATTTCTAGCATTGTAGGTTGGAATTGTTACATTGTTATAAACATATTGTCCGTTTGGGAAAGTGGTTGGTTGTCCTGTTTGAAATAAAAAATTAGCGTTAAGTTTTAGTTTTTTATTTAAATCGTAATTACTAGTTACAGAAATGTCGTGTCTTTTATCATAAGGAGTTTTGTACCAATTACCGTTATTAATACCTGTTTCGGTAGGTGTTCTTCCTTTGGTTCGCTGTTCAGATTTTGATAGGGTATATGCCAACCAACCTTTAAATTTGCCTTCGTTTTTTCTTAAAAGGAATTCTAAACCATATGCTTTAGCTTCACCATTTAATATAATTTGTTCAATAGCGTTGTTGGCAATTAAATCGGCACCATCAATATAATCAATTCTGTTTTTTACAGTTTTATAAAAACTTTCCAATTCTAAGGAATAGTTGTTATTGTTGAAATTTTTGAAGTAACCAATTGCAAATTGATCGAGTAATTGTGGTTTTACATATTTACCACTTGGTGTCCAAATATCTAAAGGCGTAGGCGAACTTGTATTTGATAGCAAATGTAAATATTGACTCATTCTATTATAACTCGCTTTTAATGAGTTGTTTGAGTTTAGTTGATACGATACTGATAAACGTGGTTCAAGGTTAAAAAAATAGGCAATAATATCACTACGTTTATAAGTTTCAGTACCAATAGGTTCTGCTTTTTCGTATATCTTAAAATCTTCATTAAAAATAACGGCTTGGTTATTTTCATAATTATTTAATTCATCTTGACCTAACCTTAAAAATGAACTAAAACGCAATCCGTAAGAAATAGCTAGCTTGTCAGTTAAGTTTTGTTCAGCATCAATGTAAATAGCGTTTTCAAAAGCAAATTTATCAATTAGTTTAAAAGGGTTAATTCCAGAAGTTTCAGTTGTTGGATTAATTTCACCTGGATTAAACTTGTAGTAAATACTATTTAAACCATATTGTAATTTAAATTTGTTAGAAATATAATGTTTGAAATCGTATTTTAAGTTGAAGTTTTTAATGCCAGAAACCCAATCAAACTCAACAAAGTCTAGTTTTAAACCATAATAATAATCAGAATAAATAAGCGATACATTTGAAAATAATTTATCAGAAAGTAAATGATTCCATCTAAAATTTAAAACAGTATTTCCATAGGTATTATTAAAGGTTTCGTTTATTCTAAATACATCGCGACCAAAATATCCTGAAAGGTATAGGCTATTTCTATCATTTAATTTATAGCTTAATTTGGTGTTTAAATCGTAGAAATAAGCAATATTATCAATATCAAAAAGCGGTAAAAAAAGGTGTGCATAACTAGACCTACCACCAAAAAGGAAAGAACCTTCATCTTTTTTTAATGGACCTTCTAAAAGCAATCTGCTAGAAATCAAACCAATACCGCCATTAGCATGAAATTCTTTACTATTACCATCTTTTTGATAAATATCTAAAACTGATGACACACGACCGCCATACCTTGCAGGAATACCACCTTTGTATAGTTTTAAATCTTTTATAGCATCAGGATTAAAAACCGAGAAAAATCCAAATAAATGTGATGAATTATAAATAGTAGCTTCATCTAAAAGGATTAAATTTTGATCTGCAGCTCCACCTCTTACATTAAATCCAGATGAACCTTCACCCGCATTTGTAACTCCAGGAAGTAAGGTTATTGCCTTAATTATGTCGGCTTCACCAAACACCACAGGAATTTCCTTTATGGTTGAAGATGTTAAACGCGCCACACTCATTTGAGGCGTTTTAATGTTTAGTTTCTCAACATTTTCAGTAATAACAACTTCATCTAAAGCTTCTACTGAATCTGTTAAACTGAAATTTTTTGTGCTATTTTCAGTAAGAACTAAGGTTTCTACTATTGTAGTAAAACCAATGTAGCTGATAATTACTTTGTAAGTTCCTTTTGGTACAGTAATGGAATAAAAACCATATTCGTTTGTTGTTGTTCCTGTATTTAATTCAGGAAAAATAATGCTAACACCAATAAGAGTTTCGTTGTTTTTTTCTTCGGAAACAATACCTTTTAAAGTAATTTTTTCTTGTGCGAATGAAGCTGTAATACTAAAACTAAATAAGAATAGAAAGCATAAAAATAGGTACTTCATCAAAAAGCTTTTTTTTATAAAAGTAAAAAAAAAAGCTCCTTTAAAGGAGCTTTTAGTATAGTATTAATGTTTATTTAACTTAATATACTGTTAAATGTATTACTTGGTCGCATAGCTTGGTTTACTAAAGCTTCATTTGGTTCGTAATAACCACCAATATTTACAGGATTACCTTGAATTTTGTTTAGCTCATCAACAATAGTTGCTTCATTATAGCTTAATTGTTTAGCTATAGGCGTAAATTCTGCTTTTAAATCGGCATCTTTTGTTTGAGCAGCTAAAGCTTCTGCCCAATAAAGCGCCAAGTAAAAGTGGCTTCCTCTGTTATCTAATTCGCCAGCTTTACGCGATGGCGACTTATCATTTTCTAATAATTTTCCTGTAGCTTCATCTAAAGTGTCAGCTAAAACTTGTGCTTTTGTATTGTTGTTTACAGTTGCTAAATGCTCTAAAGAAACAGCTAATGCTAAAAATTCACCTAAAGAATCCCAACGTAAATGGTTTTCAGTAGTGAATTGTTCAACGTGTTTAGGTGCTGAACCACCAGCACCAGTTTCAAATAAACCACCACCATTCATTAAAGGAACGATTGATAACATTTTTGCACTTGTACCAACTTCTAAAATTGGGAACAAATCGGTTAAATAATCACGTAATACGTTTCCAGAAACCGAAATTGTATCTAATCCTTTTATAAGTCTTTCACATGTAAATAGGGTAGCATCTATTGGAGATAATATTCTTAAATATAATCCAGTGGTGTCGTAATTTTTTAAGTATGTGTTTACTTTTTTAATTAATTCAGCATCATGCGCTCTGTTTTCGTCTAACCAAAAAACAGCAGGCGTTTCAGAAGCTTTTGCACGTGTAACAGCTAATTTTACCCAATCTTGAATAGGTGCATCTTTTGTTTGGCACATTCTCCAAATATCACCAGTTTCAACAGTATGTTGTAATAAAGTGTTTCCTGAAGCATCAATAACACTTACAGAACCGTTTGAAGCAATTTCAAAAGTTTTGTCGTGTGATCCATATTCTTCAGCAGCTTGCGCCATTAAACCAACGTTAGGTACTGTACCCATGGTTGTTGGGTTGAAGGCGCCGTGTTTTTTACAAAAATCAATAGTTGCAGCATATATACCTGCATAACTACTATCTGGAATTACAGCTTTTGTATCTTGAAGTTTTCCTGCTGCATTCCACATTTGTCCAGATGTACGAATCATTGCCGGCATAGATGCATCAATAATTACATCACTTGGTACATGTAGGTTAGTAATGCCTTTATCACTATTTACCATCGCTACCGCAGGACCATTTTTAAAAGCAGCGTCAATATCTGCTTGAATTTCGTTGCGTTTTGCATCAGGTAATGTTTGAATTTTTTCAACTAAATTTCCAAAACCATTATTTACATTAACACCAATTGCTTCTAAAGTTTCAGCATGTTTTGCAAATACATTTTTGAAAAATACTTTTACAGCATGACCAAAAATAATAGGATCGCTCACTTTCATCATCGTGCCTTTCATATGTAATGAAAACAACACGTCATTAGCTTTAGCATCTTCAATTTGAGCTTCTAAAAAGCTAACCAACGCTGTTTTACTTAATACGGTAGCATCAATTATTTCGCCTTTTTGTAATTTAAAACTATCTTTTAAAACAGAGGTAGTTCCGTTATTATCTGTATGAACAATTTTTATAGTTGTAGCTTCAGGAATGGTTACAGATTTTTCGTTGTGAGCAAAATCACCAGAACTCATCGTTGCTACATGTGTTTTAGAATTGCTAGACCAAGCACCCATAGAATGTGGGTTCTTTTTAGCATAATTTTTAACTGCTTTAGGTGCGCGTCTATCAGAATTACCTTCACGTAAAACAGGGTTTACAGCACTACCTTTAATTTTGTCATAACGCGATTTAATATCTTTTTCAGCATCGTTTGAAGCCTCATCAGGATAATTAGGAATTGCAAAACCTTGTGTTTGTAATTCTTTTATAGCTGCTTTTAACTGCGGAATTGAAGCACTAATATTTGGTAATTTAATAATGTTAGCTTCTGGGCTTTTTGCTAGTTCACCAAGTATTGCTAAATCATCAGAAACACGTTGATTATCATTTAAAAAATCTGGAAAAACGGCTAAAATTCTTGCTGCTAAAGAAATGTCTTTAGTTTCAATATTTATACCAGACGACTTTACAAAAGCTTTAACTATTGGTAAAAAAGAACGTGTGGCAAGCGCAGGAGCTTCATCGGTTTTTGTATAGATAATTTCAGACATTAATGTGACGTTTTTTATATTATTATTTAACTATAAATTGGTTTTACGAAGTACGATAACGTTTTCGCGGTGCGAATATACAAAAATTGCGTTTTATTACTGTTTAAAAGCTAATTGAAAAGCCGTTAAAATGTTAAGATTTAAGAGAAATTCAAAAAAAGTTTGAACCAATACGAATTTATTAATAAACTATTGAAGAAGTTGTAAAAAACAAAAGCCATATCACTGCAGAAATTTATCTACTTTGACATGGCTTTCTTTGAAATAACATAACTTAATCTAATTAGTATTTCTACTAAATCAATTTAACCCTTAAGTTTAAATTTTTTCAATTTAAGTGCTATTATTTCAACGAAACATTCTTGTAATTTTCAAAATGTATTGACTTATTACCTAAATGTTTCAGATAATTGTTTTTCTTGATGCCATTAATCTTTCTTTTTCGCTATTAACGATAAATGAGTTTAACGCATTGCTTTAATTGTAACAACATACTTTTCAGATTTGTTGTTTTTTCAAGCTTTCAATTACACTAGTTGCCAATTACTTTCATACTTGGTACTTTTTATAATATCTTGGTTTTTTTACTTCCACATACTTACATATGCTGTAATTAAACCTCAAAAAACAATTTTTAATAAAGAACGTTACCTTACCAAGAAACTAATTCAAATTCATTTTTTACATGAAACCAGTTTTACCTGTATTTGTTTCTTGTTACTAAGATAAGATATTAAATCCAATAAATGAAAATATTTAACATTTTAGTTTTCAACCACTTGTGAACCATAGTTATTAACTTTTGTTAATAAAAAAAGCCTTGAAATTTTCAAGGCTTTTTAGTTGCTTTCGCAATACGCTGTTATTAATGTCTACGCTCTTTAATTCTTGCTTTTTTACCAGTAAGACCTCTAAAGTAGTAAATTCTAGCTCTACGTACTTTACCACGTTTATTAATTTCAATTTTTTGTAATGCAGGTAAATTAACTGGGAAGATACGTTCTACACCAATAGTACCAGACATTTTTCTGATTGTAAAAGTTTCTGATGAACCAGATCCTCTTTTTTGAATTACAACACCTCTAAAAAACTGAGTACGAACTTTTTCGCCCTCTCTAATTTCATAGTAAACTGTAATTGTATCTCCAGCTCCAAACTCTGGAAAATCCTTTTTCGCTACAAATTCGTTTTGTACAAACTTTATTAAAGATTCCATATCTTTATGTTTATTTAATATTAATTCGAAACAACATTCACGATTCTCGCCAGAGGTTAACCCGAAATTGGCTGCAAATATAGTTAAAAAGTAAAAAGTAAAAAGTAAAAAGTAAAAAGTTTTTTAAAATTTTCTATTTAGTCTTCCAACAAATCTGGTCTGCGTTCTTTTGTACGTTGGTAAGCTTGTTCTTCGCGCCATTTTTCAATTTTTGGGAAGTTGCCACTAAACAAGAGTTCTGGCACTTGCCAACCTTTATACTCGCGTGGTTTTGTGTAAATGGGTGGTGCTAGTAAATTATCTTGAAACGAATCGGTTAGGGCAGAGGTTTCATTGCCTAAAACACCGGGTATTAACCTAATGATGGCATCACATAGTACGGCAGCTCCTAACTCGCCACCAGATAGTACATAATCGCCAATTGATATTTCGCGGGTTATAAAATGATCGCGCACGCGTTGGTCTACACCTTTATAATGGCCACATAAAATGATGATGTTTTCTTTTAGTGACAGTTGGTTGGCAATACCTTGTTTTAGAGTTTCGCCATCGGGTGTCATGTAAATTACTTCATCGTATTGTCGTTTTTCTTTTAAAGCAGAAATGCATTTATCAATAGGTTCTACCATCATTACCATGCCTGCGCCACCACCAAATTGGGTATCATCAACAGATTTGTGTTTGTCTGAAGTATAATCGCGTAAATTATGAAAATGTACTTCTACCAAATTAGCTTCGATAGCGCGTTTTAAAATGGAGGCTTCAAAAGGGCTTTTAAGTAATTCTGGTAAAACGGTAATAATATCTATGCGCATGGTTCTGTTTTAAGAAATGCAAAGATAATTGAATTAATCAATTTTTCTTTTTACAAACCAAATACCTTCTAAACTTAAGTTTAGTGATACTAAATGATAATTTTCTTTTATTAAACCGTTGGTTATTTGTCCTTTGTTACCATAGGTATATCCAACATTTATCATAGAGCTTGTGCCATTATTTAGCGGTATGCCAAATCCTAAATTAAACCCTGAATTTTGTATACGTTGTTGGTTTACTACTAAATTACCATTGTTAAAACTATAACCTAAACGGTATTCTAAATTATTGAAGAATTTAGACATTTTTTTTTCAGCAGCATATTGAATACCAATTCCAAAAGCATCTTGGTCTACATACGTGCCTAGTTGATCTGTTTGGGTTGTGTTGCTCCAATAGCTTTTTTTATAATCTACATTAATATTAAAATATTTTTTAAATGATGTTTGTAACCCAAAACCAAGTTCTAAAGGAAGTTTGAAAGCATCAATTGTGGTTTCGGTGTTTTCGGTTAAATCGGTTGTCGACTCTAAGGTATATAGTGTAATGGTGCTCGATTTATTTCCATTAAGGCTTGTTGGTAAATTAATTGTAGCACCAACCGATGTGTTTTTTAAAACATCATATTGAAAACCAGTGCCTACACGAAAGCCAGAATAGTTATTTACATCTTCAATTACAAAGGAATTGTTGGGTAAATAATTTGTTTCGGTTTCTGTTATTTGACCAAATAAAACTGAAGCTGTAATGCCTAACCTAAATTTATTTGTGAATGCATAACCGTAGTTTAACTTTAAATCGTTTATGCCACCTTTTCCATTTATATTGGTAATAAAAATACCGTTACTGCTACCTTCAATATTTGTTTCAATACCAGAAATACTGTAACCAACATTGGTTAACGGTAAAAGTGTAATACCAAAAGCAGATTGCTTGGTTACAGGAAAAGCCAGTGCTATGTTTGAAAAATTAGCTATAATATTAGAATTTCTATTACTTCTTTCTGAAATTAAATTGGTTTGTGTTTTTAAACCGAAATCAAAAAAGAAGGAGTTTTGAAGCATGCTACCAAATGATGCTGGGTTAGAATTATTAATAAAGGTTTTTGATGGCATTGCAATACCAAAACCACCCAAACCATTTAAAGTTCCTGTTGTTGTTTCATTACTTAACCCCAAACCATAAAGTGAATAAGGCGAACTAGAAAGCTGATTAGTTTGTGCGATTGCTTGTATTGAAACCATTACCAATACAAAACAGGGTATTATATACTTAGTTATCATAAATAGCATAGGTTAATTCGAGTTTAGATTTTACTGTAGTTGAAGCTGCTTCACCATTAAAAATGTAGCGGTTTACAGATTGATTAAAATCTTTTGGAAAAATTGCCAAATACAAATTGTCGCCATTTAAACTTGTAAGCTTCATGTTTAAAAAGTATTTAACAGGAATGGTGTAGGTTGTAATATTAAATTCATCATCTTCATTTTCAATTAATGCTAAAACGGTTTCGCCTTGTGTATCTGTTAAAGTGCCTACAATAGTTGCCTTTTTATCAATAATATAAACGTTTAAAGAATCGTTAGTATGAAGCTTTTTTGTAGCAGAATTTTGCTTTAGCGTTAGCTTTATGTTAGCATCTATAATAATACCTGTTCCAGGTATATCATAAAGTGTTTTTAGGTTTGGTATATCAATTCTAGTTGCCATTCCTGTACCTGCTTGCATAAATGTTGTATTGCTTGTAGCGGTGCTTGATAAATAATTTTTCTGATTTGTAAGCGATTCAAAAACAGTATTTTGAGTGATACTTGATATGTTGTGAAAACTATTTGTAGCATCAAAAGGCAAATCTAATGTGAGTGATGCGTTTGAAAGTTCATCTTTATCGGAATAATAAATTCTAACAAAACTGCTTTTTAAAAAGCCTAATATGGCTGTGTTATTTGCATCAGGTTCAATAAGTAATCCTTTGTATGCTTTTAAAAATTCATCTGAGTTGTTTATTTTATTATCTCTTATTTTTTCAAATAATGTTTTACCAAACGAGTTACTTAATGTAACATGAAGCGAATCGTCTTTTTTAGGTTTTGCAATAAAACTTTTAGAACCTATTGTTGTGCTATTTGTGGTAATATTGGTCGTGTTGTAATAGCTTGTAGCATCATCATTTGGTTCAATATCATCTAAAACTTGATAAATATTTATTTTTTGAACAGGTATGGTATCGTTATAAAAATAGTTATCGTAGTTTAGAATAAGTGCAATAGAATCGAAAGCTGTTGTATTATCTAAATCGTAAGTATAGTTTGTAAGTTGCGCATAAGTTTTACTTTTTGTGAAACCAAAAACAGGATCGGTATAAGCACCAATTAGTAACCTGCTTGTGCTTGAAACTGCAATGGAATCAAACTTAAAGGTTGCGTTTTTTACCGATAATGTATCAATAAAATACACCTTTGTATCTAAATCAACCCAATCTTCACCTACAGGATAATCTTCATTGTCTTTTTCACAAGATGTAAATAATGCACACAAGACAATAATAAAAACAGGTATTGTAATGGCTTGTTTTAAGGTCATAATTTTTTTTTGAGCGAACTTAATTAAACACCTTTCATCCCTAAAATTAGTTATACCAAGTCTGTATTTTAATATGCCAAATGGCTAATTGTTACTACCAATTTTGGTTTTTAGTGTTTGTCTTAAAAAAATAAGTGTTTGTATAGACTATTCCTTAGAACAGCTATTATCTTTTTATTTATTACATGTTAAAAATAGATTTGACAAAATTTTTATTTGATACATGAAGAAAATTATCATGGTAGCTTTTATCATTTCGGTTGGAAACAAAACATATGCGCAGTTAAGTGAAAACTTAGCATCGTTTAATTATGGCTTAGCACCAATTGGACATGATGATATTGATTTTTATAAAACAGATTTTAAATTTAATATACCAACTACGTTAAAAAAAGGTGTATTAACAAATAGTTTAGGTTTTAATAATTATCGTTTTAATTACACAACAGATTTTAGTTTTTCAACCGAGGCTATTTCAAATCTTTATGATATAAGTTATGGGTTAAAATACCAGCTTCCAATTACCAAAACATGGTTATTAACTACCAGTGCCAAAGCAGCTATAGTATCTAATTTAACAAACGCAGCTACCAAAAACGATTTACTTTTTACAGGCGATGTATTTGTAGCAAAAACCTTAGGAAACGAAGAAAACCCCGAAACATTAACCCTAGGTTTAAGTTACACAACTATTACAGGAAAACCTAGTTTACTACCAACTGTAAGTTACACAAAACAGGTAACTAATAAATTTTCATTCGGAGTTGGCTTTCCAAAAACCTTTGCCAATTATACAATTAACGCTATAAATGCCATTCAATTGGTGTTTTTGGTTGATGGTTTTTATGCTAATTTAAATGATAAAATAAGGGTAAATCAAACTACAAATGCTGATAAAATTTCCTTTTCATCAACGTCTTTAGCTTTAGCTTATAATTATGAAATGGATGATTATTGGGGTATTTCCTTCAAAGGCGGTTATGCATTTTCTAATAAGTATAAGTTGCTTAACAGTGATGATGCTCTAGTATTTAATTTCAATACCACATCAAAACCTTTTTTCTCAGCAGGAATAACATTCAATTTAAAAAAATAAAAAAAAATAAATTATGAAAAACAATAAAACAAGCTTTATAGCCATATTAATTATTTCAATTAATACAATCACTTTTTTAAGCTGCTCATCTGATGATTCAAGTGAAGATAGAGGAAACTGGCAAGAACGTTCAGTATTTGATGGAACACCAAGAAGTAATGCTATAAGTTTTACAATTGGCGATTTTGGCTATATGGGAACTGGTTATAATGGTGATGATTACCTAAATGATTTTTGGCAGTATAATATAGAAGGTAATTATTGGGTGCAAAAAGCCGATTTCCCTGGTGTTGGTAGAAGTTCTGCTTCTGGGTTTGCTATAGATGATAAAGGTTATGTAGGTGTAGGTTATGACGGTGATGACGAATTGGGCGATTTTTGGGAATACAATCCAAACACAAACATTTGGACACAAAAAGCCAATTTTGGTGGCGGTGTTAGGCGTGCTGCAGTAGAATTTGGTGTAAATGGAATGGGTTACATTGGTACAGGAAATGATGGTGATAATGATAAAAAAGATTTCTGGAAATACAATCCACAAACCGATGTTTGGTCTGAACTTGTTGGTTTTGGCGGAGAAAAAAGAATTGATGCTACAACATTTGTTATTAATAATAAAGTGTATTTAGGAACAGGTGTAAGCAATGGTTTGTATAAAGTTGATTTTTGGGAATTTGACCCAACAACCGAGGTTTGGACACGAAAAAAAGATTTAGATGAAGAGGATGATTATATAATAACCCGATCTAACGCCGTAGGATTTAGCATCAACGGTTTAGGATACATAAGTACAGGTTATTATGGTGGCGCTATAGGCACAACTTGGGAATACAATCCATTATTAGATACATGGGAAGAAATAACAGCTCTAGAAGCAACCGTTCGTCAAGATGCTGTAGCTTTTTCTAACGGCAGTAGAGGATATGTGTTGATGGGCAGAACTGGAAGTTTGTATTTAGATGATATTTATGAGCTATATCCTCAAGATGATTATGATGATGAAGATTAACAATTAAAAAATTTGTTTGATTAGTAGTTTTTTTGGAGAAATCCAAAGCACATGCTCTTCTTTAAAACATAAAATGAGTGCTTTGGGTTTCTTTTTTTAATTTTAAGTTGATGAATAATAAAGTAAAATATAGTATTGCCTTTTTACTAATTTTAAGTGTTGTTTTAGTTTTTTTTATTGTGAAAAACACAAGGTTTTCTAGTAAAGCAGAAATTTTTAAAACAGCTGTATATCAAACCAATGCAGGTTTTGGTTATAGTATAAGTTATAATGATAAGCTATTAATAAAGCAAGACTATATTCCAACTATTCAAAGCAATCAGTCTTTTTGCACCTATCAAGATGCCGAAAAAGTAGCCAATTTAGTCAAGAAAAAATTGAACAATAATATAAATCCAAAAATTACACTTTTAGAGTTAAAACAACTCGGTATTCAATTAAACTGTATAAATTAGTATTATGGAAAGTGTAGATGTTCAAGACAATCGAAAACGGAGGCAAATACTGTTGCATATTTCAATATGGGCGGTATTTATTTGCTTTAGTTTAATGCAACCAAGAAATCAATCTGAAGATATGTTTAGTAGGATTGTGCTTATTTTAATAGGAAACATAGCACTTTTTTATATTAATTATTCTTATTTAGTTACCCAATTTTTACTTCAAAAAAAAACGCGATTGTATATTTTTTTGGTGTTAACACTGGTTATGCTTTCAACCTTATTATTTAGTAAGTTTGCGCCCGATTTTAAACCTAATATTGGTTTTCAACAAAACCCTAACTTCACCCCGTTTCCTAAAAGCAGAACCGAACCTTTTTTTAAAATAAAGCTTATTGGTCCATTTATTTTTAACGTGCTTTTGGTTGCCACAGGAACAGCACTACGAGTTTATACTGAATGGAATAGAAATGAACGCAAAAAAGCTGAAATTGAAGTTCAAAAATCAGCAACAGAACTTCACTTTTTAAAGCATCAATTAAGTCCACATTTTTTATTCAATTCATTAAATAGTATTTATTCACTCACTACAAAAAAATCGAATGATGCGCCCGAAGCTGTCATTACGTTATCAGAATTAATGCGTTACATGTTGTATGAAACCTATAACGAGTTTGTAACTTTAACAAAAGAGTTGGAGTATATTCAAAATTACTTGAAGTTACAACGTTTACGAATTGCTAATAATACAGATGTAACTTTAAATATACATGGCACAATAACCAATCAAAAAATAAGACCATTGCTATTTATTTCATTTATTGAAAATGCGTTTAAATATGGAACAGATTTTAAAGGCCATACAGAAGTTAAGATAGAAATTAATGTAAACGAAGCAGATTTATACTTTAAATGCATAAACATTATAGGTAGTAGAAAAACCGATAAAGACAGTTCGGGTATTGGTTTACAAAACACAAAAGAACGTTTAGAACTTTTATACCCAAACAAACATGAGCTTGAGGTTACCGAAAAAGATAACAGGTTTGTTGTAAACTTAATGCTAAAGTTAAGCTAAAAGCAGTTTATTACACCTACAACCAACTTATATTAGCCCATAAAATAATTAACAAATGAAATGCGTAATTATAGATGATGAGCCTTTAGCAATAGATGTTATAGAGTCTTACATTAAACAAATTGGCGGACTTGAAATAGTTGTAAAATGCACAAACCCTTTAGAAGCCATAACGCTATTAAACAAGCACAAAGTAGATTTAATTTTTTTAGATATTGAAATGCCAAACCTAACAGGAATAGATTTGGTAAAGGCGTTAGATAATATGCCACAGTTTATTTTCACAACAGCGTATCCGCAATATGCTTTAGATGGTTTTAACCTAAACGCCACCGATTATTTGGTAAAACCGATACCGTTTCATAGGTTTATAAAAGCAGTTACACGTGCTAAAGAAAAGTATGAATTAGAAACTAAAAGCATTTCAATACCAGAACCAATTTTAGAAATAAGGCAAAGCACAACCCAAGACAATTTTATTTTTGTAAAATCGGAATACGAAAACATAAAAATAAATGTCGATACCATAAAGTACATTCAAGGTTTAAAAGACTATATAAAAATTTATACTTCAGAAACTGATAAAGCTATTTTAACTTTATCAAGTTTTAAAGATATTTTAGATAAACTACCATCAGTACGTTTTATAAGAGTGCATAGGTCTTATGTTGTGAATATCGATTTTATAAAAGCCTTGCAGAAAACAAAAATTATTGTTGATGGTATTCAAATACCTATTGGCGATACTTATAAAGATGAAGTTTTAAAACGTTTTGGAGTTTAGGCAGGGAAATGGAGGTTGTTTTGTTTAACGTATTTGTATATCTTGAAAAGTTGCACTTTTGAGTATTAAGGTTTTCCGAAGGAAAATCAGAAGTTAACAAATGAACAGCTAACTCTAGTTTAGCGAAAACTAGTAATTTTTTTATACAGAGTTGACACTAGTTATTTTTATTTTCAAATCACTAATCAGTCCCAAAACAATAATAAATAATGAAGCTATTGGACCTGAAAGCAAGCAAGCTAAAATTGTCTGTCCATCTCCATGGCATGCTAAATCTGTTCCCAGAATTAAAATAAGTCCAGCTGTATTAATTAGTGTGTAAATCAGTAAACTCAATAGTCCGAAATTTATTTTTTCTTTTTTTTTAGTTTTCACGGTCTTTTTATCTAATCTCAAAAGAAATAATGCTGTAATAACAATTGTTAAAATTATTGAACTCCATAAAACTATGAAGTAACTGGTCTCACAACTATTTACAGTATTTTCAATTGCCATTGCAGTTATAACTCCTGGAAATAATGTCAAAGTCGGGAATATTGGAATTAACGATAAAAGAGCATTTATCAGTCCATACTTAGTATATTTCAAATTCAATCGGTTTGTTTTTTTATTAAAGCCAATGCAAAGATAAAGTTCAGGTTCAATAAACTTTATCAACTTTTAAACGAATTTAGCTGATTTTTTCACAAAGTTAAGGTTGTAATTAAAAAAAATCTGTAACATGAATTACAGATTTTTTAAAGTTATTTTTAAAATATTAAAACCTACTTTTTAGGTTTAATTGTTTTTTGTTTGTTTATTTCGTCTTGCAATTGGCGTCGTACTTTTTGTTCGCGTTCAACGGCTGTTTTGCGGTGTTCTTCAAACTCATCTTCAAGTTCAGAAAGTGCGCGTTTCGCATCTTTAGTTATTACATTGCTGTTTTTAAACTTATATATAAAGAAGAGCAATAAAAGTAATAATAGTGCTATTATACACCACATAATAGCGCTATAACTACTTTTTCCTACTTGAGCACCAAATAAAGACATGTTGTCTTTTTCACCTTTAGCATTGGTTAAGGTTTCTTTTGTGGTTGCTAAACTGGTTTTTAAATCGGTAATTTCTTGTGCTTGCGCTTTTAGAGTAATATTAGTAGCTATTAAATCTTTACGAAGGGCTTGTATAGAATCGAGTGTGTGTGCTTTTAAATCGGTTAACCAACTCGCTTTTATAACTCTATAAGGTTGTCCTTCATTATTCCAACTGCCCGATTTTGTTATAACATATTCAAATTGATTATCAAGTGTGCCACTGTTTAGTGATAATTTATCGGGTTCGGTTTCTTGCGTTTGTGCGTAGCTTATGAAGGATACTAATAGGATTAATAAAGATATAGGTTTTGTAAAATTCATTTTAAGATGGGTTTTCGGTTTATTTAGGCTTACAAGTTAAAAAATATTGTTCATAAATAGTTTAAAATTAATAAAAAAGCCTCGTGAAATGAGGCTAATTTATATGCGCTATAAAACAGAAAATAGATTTTTTATTTAGTAATAAGTAAATCGTCTTACTTTGGCAATGTATTTGGCTAGTCTTATTACTTGGTGGCTGTAGCCATATTCGTTATCATACCAAATATATAGTATTGCATTTTTGCCATCAGGCCTAACTATGGTTGCTTTACTATCGTAAATGGCAGGTGCTGAACAGCCTATAATATCGGTTGATACTAATTCGTCACTTAATTCATATTTAATTTGTTCAACCAAATCACCTTCTAAAGCATAGGTTTTCATAATAGTATTTATGCCATGTATAGACGTTTTATTTTTTAACTCTAAATTCAAAATTGCTAAAGAACCATTAGGTACAGGTACACGAATTGCGTTTGATGTTAGTTTTCCAGCCAAATTAGGTAATGCTTTTGCAACTGCACTTCCTGCGCCAGTTTCTGTAATTACCATATTTAAACCTGCAGCTCGACCACGACGGTACTTATTATGAAAATTATCAACTAAATTTTGGTCGTTGGTATATGCATGAATGGTTTCAATATGTCCTGTTTTTATTCCGAAAGAATCTTCAACTACCTTTAAAATTGGTGTTATTGCATTGGTTGTGCATGATGCTGCCGAAAAAATATCAATTGTATCTGGATTGTTTTCTAAGTGATTAACACCATACACAATATTAGGTACTTCTTTACCAGGTGCGGTAAGCAATACTTTATCAATGCCTTTCGATTTTAAATGTCTGCTCAAAGCCGTTTTATCTCTAAATGCACCTGTATTATCAATTACTAAAGCGTTGTTAATACCGTACTGTGTATAGTCAATGTCTTCTGGGTTGTTGGCAGAAATAACATTTACGGTTGTGCCATTAATTATTAATGCATTTTTTTTAGCATCAACAGCTACCGAACCCGAAAAATCGCCATGAACCGAATCATTTCTTAGTAAAGCAGCACGTTTTTCAAGTATTTCAGCATCAATAGCACCACGAGTAACTATGGCTCTTAAACGTAATTGACTTCCTTTGCCTGTGCGCGCCATAAGTTCGCGTGCTACCAATCTGCCAATTCTACCAAAACCATACAGCACAACGTCTTTAGGTTTAAAATTTTCAGCTTTACTAGCGTTTTTTAATTTGTTGGTTATAAAACCTCTTGGAGTTAAATTGTTATTATCTTCTAATTGATATTCGTAGGTTAGTTTTCCAATGTCTAATTTGGCAGGTGGCATATCAATAGCTTTAATGGCTTGTGCTATTTCAACAGAATCGAAAATAGAAATGGGTTTTTGAACAAATTTACCGGCATATTCATGTAGGTTTAAAATTTGGCTCACATTTCTGTCTATTAATTGATTTCTGAAAATAACAAGTTCAATAGATTTATCGTACCATAAGTCGCTAACTATTTTTATAAATTCTACTGTGGCTTTTCTACGATCTGCTTGAAAGGCTAATTCCTTTTCATAATTTTTATTGAAAGGCATTCTTAAAATGGTTTAGTTGTTTATGTAAATTTCGGCAAAAATACCGTAACTCAAACGTTTTCGTAAACTATTTTAACAAAAAAATAACCTCTTAAAAATTCCATTTTAAGAGGTTATTAGGTTAAAAGTTTTTTAGAATATTATCTAAAATTATAACGTTCTTTTTCGCCGTTAGAATTTATAAGCTCAATACGTAAAGGTTCGTAAGCCGATTTGTTTTTGATTGCTTCTTGGGCATCATCAACCGAATTAATTTTAGTATCGTTAATTGATGTGATAATAGCTCCTTCTTTTACACCATTCTTTTTCCAATACTCGGCATATTGTTTATCTAACTCAATTATTTTAATGCCATTTGAAGCTTTTAGTTTTTTCAAATCGTCTTGTTTGGTATTTTTTACACGCCCAACAAGTGGCAAAGTTAGAGTTTCGTTTCTAGTTAAGGTTACATCAATTGTTTTTAGAGAACCATCTCTAGAAATTTTTAATGAAACTTTGTCACCAACACGTTTTGCACCAATATGTCCTGTTAAATCGGCAAACTTTGATACTTTAATTCGGTCAATTTCCTTAATAATATCGCCTTTTTTAATACCGGCTTTTTCAGCACCAGAATCTTCAACAACACTATCAACATAAATACCTTCTGTATCGTTAACGCCAATTTTATCAGCAAATTCGCTGTTTAAAGAACCACCGCTAATACCAAGTATGCCATTTTGCACATTGCCAAACTCCATAATATCTTCAATAACACGACGTGCAATATTACTAGGAACAGCAAAAGAATAGCCAATATACGAACCTGTTTGCGAAGAAATTGCTGTATTAATACCAATAAGTTCACCTCTGGCATTTACAAGTGCGCCACCAGAATTTCCAGGGTTTACAGCTGCATCGGTTTGAATAAATGATTGTGAACTTGTGCCCGATAAATCTCTAGCCTTGGCACTAATAATACCTGCTGTTACTGTTGAAGTTAAGTTGAATGGATTACCAACTGCCAATACCCATTCGCCAATTTTAGCTTGGTCGGAATCGGCAAAAGTTACAAATGGTAAATCTTCATCAGCTTTAATTTTTAAAAGTGCTATATCCGTTTTTGGATCTGAACCTACAATTTCAGCTTTGTAGGTTTTGTTGTTATTTAAAGTGACCGATAATTCATCAGCATTATTAATTACATGATTGTTAGTAATAATATACCCATCTGCATTAATAATAACACCTGAACCTGTACCCATTTGAGCACGTGGTGTACTGTTTCCAGAAAATAAGTCTTGTAATGATAGTTGCCCACTGCTAATAGATACATTTTTAACATGCACAACCGCATTTATAGCATTTTCTGCGGCTATTGTAAAATCGGGAGCTTCTCCAGAATTTAATAAATTGGCAACATTGCTTGTTTGTAATATTGATGGATTTGAGCTTGCGCTTGTAACAAATAACTTGTTTTCAGGCTCTAAAAAAAGTTTATAAGCACCAAGTGTTAAAGCGCCACCCAATGCAGAAACGAGTACTAATGATAAAATCTTCTTCATATTTATTTCTATTTATGTTTTATTAAAAGAACGATTAAAATTAATTTTTTATTGAATTAAAAAAACGGTTTTAACTTTTTTTAACGTCAACTTTAACGCCTGTTTAACAAACGTAATTCAGGCAATAATTGGAGCGTTACCCCGAAAAGGGGTCGGGCTTTTCGCTACAAGTCCTCGCTCGTACCTCGCTGTGGGCTTTCCACTGCAATCCCTAACGCAAAACAATTAACAGTTGATAATTAATAATTAAAAAAACGACAGTTACAGTCTCAAAGTGTAAAATTCAATATCTAAGCAAAAGTTAGGTTTCGTTCAGCTTTGCGTCTTTAAGAAAAAAATAAATAGTTTTCAATCACAACATTATTCGTTACTCGTTATTCCTTAATCGTAAATCGTTACTCATAACTCGTTGCTCAATATTTGTTACTCATAAATCGTTAATCAAAAATCGTAAATCATGAAAAGACTTCTTTATATTTGTGCTTTATTATGCAACAGACTTTTTACAAATATCAAGGAACGGGAAATGATTTTGTGATGATTGATAATCGTCAACAAACATTCAATAAACAAGATACCAATCGTATCGCATTTTTGTGCGACAGACGTTTTGGTGTAGGTGCTGATGGTTTGATTTTACTAGAAAATCATCCCAATTTAGATTTTAAAATGGTTTACTACAATGCCGATGGAAATGAAAGTACCATGTGTGGAAATGGTGGACGTTGCTTAGTAGCGTTTGCAAAACAATTAGGTGTAATTACAGATACCGCTGTTTTTGAAGCTATTGATGGGTTGCATCACGCAAGCATTAAAGATGGTATTGTAAAACTTCAAATGTTGGACGTTGATACCGTTGAAAAACACGAAAACCATGTGTTTTTAAATACAGGTTCGCCACATCATGTGCAGTTTGAAGAGCAAATTGAAGATTTTGATATAAAAACAAAAGGCGCAACTATTAGATATGGCGCACCATATAATGAAGCAGGTAGTAATGTAAACTTCGTAAAGAAAATAAGCGATCAAATTTTTGCCGTTAGAACCTACGAGCGTGGTGTTGAAGATGAAACGTTATCTTGCGGTACAGGTGTTACAGCGGTAGCCATAGCAATGCATTCATTAAAACAAACCGATAAAAACCTAATCACTTTAAAAGTGCAAGGTGGCAAATTGCAAGTTACGTTTGATGTAGAAAATGGCGTTTATAAAAACGTATGGCTAATTGGACCAGCAACTTATGTATTTAGCGGAAATTTATGATTACCCTTAAAGGAGAACATATTTATTTACGTGCTTTAGAACCCGAGGATTTAGAGTTTATTCATACTATTGAAAATGATGAATCTGTTTGGGAAATAAGCAATACCATAACACCATATTCTAAGTTTTTAATTAAGCAGTATTTAGAGCAATCACATAAAGATATTTTTGAAGTAAAACAATTAAGGCTGGTTATTTCTAGTTATAATGAAGAAGCTTTAGGAATGATAGATTTGTTCGATTTCGATTTTAAAAATAGTAGAGCAGGTGTTGGCATTTTGGTGAAAGATGTTAAAAATAGAGCAAAAGGGGTTGGCAGTGAAGCTTTAAAATTATTGGTAAACTATAGTTTCTCTCATTTGGGTTTGCATCAGTTATACTGTAACGTTTCAGAAGAAAACGATATTAGTATAAAGCTTTTTACTAAACAAGGATTTCAAAATATTGGATTAAAAAAGGATTGGAATTTGGTAAACGGTTCTTATAAAAACGAGTATATATTTCAGCTTATAAATAATTAAATGTATATAAAAAAGATACTTCTAGCTATTGTATTTATTGGGTTAGCCATTGCAGCTTATTTTGCCTACTATATTTATGGTGTTATGATGAATTCAAACACCGCTTTTAATAATGATACAGCTTATGTTTTTGTATCAACAAATGCAACTTATGAAGATGTAAGGGAACAATTAGCACCATTATTGAAAGATATAAACACATTTGACGCACTTGCAAAACAAAAAAAATATATTACCAATATAAAAGCAGGTCGTTATGCCATCAAAAAAGGCATGAATAATAACGATATTATTAATTCTATTAGAAGTAATAATTTACCTGTGAAGTTATCTTTTAATAATCAAGAAACTTTAGAAAAATTAGCAGGTCGCGTTAGTACTCAAATTGAAGCAGATAGTGTATCATTAATTAATGCATTTACTGATGCTGATTTTTTAGCTAAAAACGGTTTTAAAAATGCGACAGCTTTGGGTATGTATTTACCAAATAGTTATGAATTTTTCTGGAACACGTCTGCAACTCAATTTAGAGAACGCATGCTTAAAGAATACAACCGTTTTTGGACCGATGCTAGAAAAGCAAAAGCAGTTTCTTTAGGTTTATCACGCGATGAGGTTATTACGCTAGCATCAATAGTATATGAAGAATCTAAACAAGCTTCCGAGCAACCACGAATTGCAGGTGTTTATTTAAATCGTATTAAAATAGGTATGCCATTACAAGCAGATCCAACATTAAAATTTGCAGCATATCAATTGCCAGAATATAAAAATGTGGTAATAAAACGCATATTAAATATTCATAAAGACATTGTTTCACCTTACAATACCTATAAAAATTTAGGATTACCACCAGGGCTTATTGCCATGCCAGATATATCGGCAATTGATGCAGTTTTAAATTTTGAAAAGCATCAATACTTATATTTCTGTGCAGATGCTAAACGATTAGGTTTTCACAAATTTGCTAAAACCTTATCCCAGCATAATGCAAATGCCATAGAATATCAACGCTATTTATCGTCTCAAGGTATTAATAAATAGTGAATGGTTTAGCACTAAAATATCTGATATTAGTTGTTTTAGTACCAACGGCATTATGGTCTCAATCTAAATACGATGCGTTTTTAACACCATCTGATACACTTAATAAACCAAGAAGAAATGCTATTGTTATTACAGAAGCTTCACTTGCTAGCATCTCATTAATTGGTTTAAATCAACTTTGGTATGCAGATTATGAACGTTCTAAGTTTCATACGATTGATGATAATACCGAATGGCTTCAAATGGATAAAATTGGGCATGTGTTTACATCTTATCAATTAGGTAAACATGGTGCGCAGCTTTTAAATTGGAGCGGTGTAAGCAAAAAAAACCAATTAATTTACGGTTCAACATTAGGCTTTACATTTTTAACAACTGTTGAAATTTTAGATGGTTTTTCTGAAGAATGGGGATTTTCTTGGGGAGATATTTTAGCAAATGCATCAGGTACAGGCTTGTATGTTGGTCAAGAATTACTTTGGAATGAACAACGTATTGCTTTAAAGTTCTCTTTTCATCAAACTAAGTATGCTTTACAACGTCCAGATAAACTTGGTGAAGGCTTTTTGGAGCAGGTTTTGAAGGACTATAACGGGCAAACCTATTGGTTAAGTGCAAATGTGCATTCATTTTTCAAAGAAAAAAACATTCCGAAATGGTTGAACATTGCAGTAGGATATGGGGCTGACGGCATGTTGACAGGTGTAGAAGATATTGACAATCAGTTGTTAACAAATTTAGGAAGGCAACGTCAATTCTATTTAAGTTTAGATGTAAATTTATCAAACATTAAAACGAATTCAAAAGTGTTAAGGTCAATTTTTGATGTTGTTAACATGATAAAAGCACCTTTTCCAACTCTAGAATTCAATAAAAATGGGTGTGTATTTCATCTATTCTACTATTAAAAAAAGTAGTTAAACGATTAATTTTGATATAATTAAAAAAATATCTAATTTTGCACGCTCAAATTTTCAGGCATTTTTACCATGTATTAATGTTGAAGAAATTTATAAACTATGAGAAAAAGTATTGCAAGTTACTTAATGCTAACTGTAACAATATGTATTCTATTGTTCGTGTCGTTTTCATCAAATGAAAAGATAGATTTAAGTAAGTACTCAACAAGTGGTTTAGAGTTAAATTATACTGTAAGTCAAGACCATAGCATTAAAGATAATGCTGTAGCGTCAATCGATTTAAATAAACCCATTTCGCCTATTTTAGGGAAATCGTTTGTAGGGTTTAAAGAAGCCTTAGCTTTTAAAGAATCAAGAGGTGATTATTTCACAGTTAATGCCTTAGGATATTTGGGCAAATACCAATTCGGGTCTGAAACTTTAAAATTAATAGGTGTTCACAATCCATCATTATTTTTAAAAAACCCAGAACTTCAAGAAAAAGCCTTTGTAGCTAATACGTCGCGTAACAAATGGATTTTACGCAGAGACATCAAAAACTTTGTTGGTAAAAAACTAAACGGTATTCTTATTACTGAATCTGGTATTTTGGCTGCTGCACATTTAGCTGGTGCAGGAAGTGTAAAAAACTACTTAAGAAGCTACGGTATTGATAATTTTGAAGATAGTTTCGGTACTACTATTGAGTATTATATGAAACGATTTTCTGGTTATGATACCTCGTTAATCAAAGCAAACAAAAAAGCAAAAGCTATATAAATTTAGCTTTTATGAATAATAAATATCGTAGGTCTTTTATGTAGGTCTACGGTATTTTTTTTCCACTGGTTTGCAGATTGTGTTTTTATAAATTCTGTTTGAAGTGTAATGTCACATGCTACACATATTTGCGTATTTTGATCTAAAATTGCACTTAAATCTTCAAGCATTTTATTGTTTCGGTAAGGTGTTTCAATAAAAATTTGCGATTGATTATGTTCAAATGAAAGGCGTTCTAAACGTTTCATCTCACTTTTTCGTTCGCCTTTATCAATGGGTAAATAGCCATTAAACGCAAAACGTTGTCCGTTCATGCCAGAACTCATCAATGCCATTAAAATAGATGATGGTCCAACTAAAGGCACAACTTTAATGTTTTTTTGATGCGCTATTTTTACAATATCAGCACCCGGATCTGCAACACCTGGGCAACCAGCTTCCGATAGTAAACCAACATTAACACCGTTTAAGCAAGGTTCCAAAAAACTAGGTAAATCAGCTGCTTCTGTAAATTTGTTTAAATGAAACATTTTTAAAGAAGGTTGCGATTTTTCGGGTGAAATACGCTTTATGAAATGACGTGCTGTTTTATCATTTTCAACAATAAACGTGTTTGTTTCTTCAATAATTTTTTTTACTGTTATAGGAAGTACTTCTAAAGGTTCATTGTCGCCTAAAGTTGTTGGTATAAGGAATAGTTTTCCTAACGGATTTGCCATTAATTTTTTATAAGTTTTTTAATTTCTTTATTACCGATAACATCAACTAATTCAATAAAATACATGCCATTTGCCAACGCGTTTAAAGCTATAGTAGTTAATGTATTGTCTATGGTAGTAGCTATCATAATTTGCTTACCGTGAATATCGTAAATTTTTATAGAATTTAAAGGGTTTTTTAGCAACGATGTATTAAAATGTATGATATTTTTTGTTGGATTTGGATACATGTTAATACGTAATTGGTTAGCATCTTCAATACTTAAACTGGTGTCAATAATTTTAAAAACTTCACCAGATTCTATACCAGCAATGTAGAGTTCGCCATTTATATCTTCACCAAATGTTGTCCAACCTTTGTTGCTATACTGTTTAGGAAAGGTCATAGTCCAATTAGTACCGTTTGGTGTTAAAATACCAATTTCATCACTACAATAATCAGCAAAAAAATACAGTCCGTTTAAATTTGGATATTGTGAACCTCTGTAACGATAGCCACCTGTAATAGAGCATTTAAAAGCACCATTACCACTATGTGAATATTCAGCTACAGGTCGAGTTGTGGTACTTTCTGGCGGACATCCACTAGTGTTGTATGGATGATTAGCACCTTCATAACAACGCCAACCGTAATTTAATCCAGAAGTTGTTGAAGGCGCCATATTTATTTCTTCATAAACACCTTGTCCAACATCGGCTATCCATAAATCGCCAGTAGTTTTATCAAAAGAAAATTTCCAAGGATTTCTTAAACCATATGCCCAAATTTCGGGTAAGGTATTTGCATTTCCATCATTTAAAAAGGGGTTTGAAGCAGGAATTGCGTAATTATTTCCATTACTTGCGTTATCAACATCAATTCTTAGTAGTTTACCTAAAAGCGTATTTAAGTTTTGAGCGTAATTATTTGGATCGCCCGAACCACCACCATCGCCACTTGAAATATATAGATAGCCGTCTGGACCAAAACTCATATCGCCACCATTATGGTTTGATGCAGGTTGATTTATGGTTAGTAAAATAACTTCGGAAGTGTTATTTGCTATTGTTTCTGTTGCTCTGGTATATCTAGCAACAACAGTGTTTCCAGAATTATTTATGTAATTCACATAAAAAAATCCGTTTGTGGTATAATTAGGGTGAAATGCTAAACCTAACAAACCGCGTTCACCACCGCCATCAATTACTTTGGTGTTTATATCTAAAAAGGCAGTACTATTTACAGAGCCATTAGCATTTAAAATTTTAATAACACCCTTTTGCTCTACTACAAATAGTTTGTTATCAAAGCCATGTTTTATGCTTACAGGTCGGTCAAATCCATTGGCTGCTAAAGCTATGTCTATAGTTTGGGGATATATGTATGAAGACAGCAAACAGATTAGTAAAAAAGATACTATTTTTTTCATTTTACTAATATTTAAGGAGTTACAAATACTAATGTACGAAAAAAGGACGAATGAATTTGATTAGGAATTTATTTAAGAAGTTTTTTAGCAATTACTGAACAAGCTTCATCTAGCATTTTGTAAACGTTTTCAAAACCTTCATGACCGCCATAGTAAGGGTCGGGTACATTTTCATCTAAACCTGGTGTGATTTCGTTTAGTATAAAATTCACTTTTAATTTATCGTTTTCATTTCGTGCTAGCGATATAACATTTCTGTAATTTGATTCATCCATGACATAAATAATATCAAACGTATCAAAATCAGATACTTCAAATTGTCTTCCTTTTAAATTTGAAATATCAAGACCATGTTTTTTTGCAATAGCTATAGAGCGTGTATCTGGATTTTTACCAATATGATAATTGCCAGTACCAGCTGAATCAATAAAAAACGAATCGTTGGGTAGTTTTGACTTTAAGATGCCTTCAGCTAATGGCGAACGACAAATATTGCCCAAACATACCATTAGAATTTTAGTCATTTTTAACTGAGTTTAGACTGAAAGTTTTTTGCTAATATCATCAACATACTTTCTAAATTGTTTGTCTGTTGAAGTTAAGTTGTCAACTGTTTTACATGCATGTAACACAGTAGCGTGGTCACGTTTTCCTATTTGAGAACCTATACTAGCTAACGATGCTTTTGTGAATTTTTTTGCAAAAAACATTGCTAATTGTCTGGCTTGTACTATATGGCGTTTTCTAGTTTTTGATTGTAGTGTATCTACATCCATTTGGAAATAATCGGATACTACTTTTTGTATATAATCAATAGAAACTTCTCGTTTTGTATTCTTAACAAATTTTTCTACAATAACCCTTGCTAAATCTATAGTTATTTCTTTTTTGTTGAATGAAGATTGCGCAATTAATGAAATAATAGCACCTTCCAGCTCACGCACATTCGTTTTAATGTTTTTAGCAACGTATTCAATAATATCGTCGGGCATATCAACACCATCACGATATAATTTGTTTTTTAGAATTGAAACACGTGTTTCAAAATCTGGTGTTTGTAATTCAGCTGATAATCCCCATTTAAAGCGAGATAGTAAACGTTGTTCAATATCTTGCATGTCAACAGGTGCTTTATCACTTGTTAATATTACTTGCTTACCATTTTGATGTAAATGGTTGAATATATGGAAAAATACATCTTGTGTGCCTGTTTTTCCAGATAAGAATTGCACATCGTCAATAATCAATACATCAATTATTTGATAGAAATGTATAAAATCGTTTCTGTTGTTTTTCTTAACAGAATCTATATATTGTTGTGTAAATTTTTCAGCAGAAATATATAAAACCGTTTTTTCTGGGTATTTGTCTTTAATATCAACACCAATAGCATGTGCTAAATGGGTTTTTCCTAAACCAACACCGCCAAAAATTAATAACGGATTAAAAGATGTACCACCAGGTTTTGATGCTACAGCTAAACCAGCACTTCTAGCCAATCGATTTGAATCGCCTTCTAAAAAGTTTTCAAAACTATAATTTGGATTAAGTTGCGATTCAATTTTTACATTTCTAATACCTGGAATAACAAACGGATTTCGTAATTCTGGGTTTTTATTGTTTAAAGGAACATCAACTTCTTGAGATTTCATAGTAGTTCTGTTCGAACTTGGAATTTTCTCAGTAAATGGTTGTTTGTTGCCATAGGTGTTTTCCATTTTAATAATGTAAACAAGTTTGGCTTTTTCACCTAATTCTTTGGTTAATGATACTTTTAATATTTTCACATAGTGCTCTTCAAGCCATTCGTAAAAGAATTTACTAGGTACTTGAATACTCAAAGCATTGTCTGTAAGTTTAACTGCTTGTATTGGTTCGAACCAAGTTTTGTAAGCTTGCGGTTGAATATTGTCCTTTATGAACACTAGACAATTATTCCATACCGATTGCGCAGTTACACTCATTGTTTAATATTAGGTTTTCTGTTTGTTAGTCTGTGTAAGAAAAATAAAATACTCTTACCTTTTTGGTTTGGCAAATATGTGAACAAAATTCTAAAAAAAAAAATGAAATTTTATTGAATTTTAAGAAATTTTTCCCCATGTTTATCCCTCTGCCGAAACTACAAAAAAATATTTAATAAACCTTATGAAAATCGACGAAATACAAATAAGAGTGAGATACGGTGAAACCGACCAAATGGGTGTTGTTTATCATGGTAATTATGCGCAATATCTTGAAATTGGGCGTATTGAATGGTTGAGGAAGCTAGGTATTTCTTATAAAAACATGGAAGAAAACGGCGTTATGCTACCGGTTGTTTCATTAAACATAAATTATAAAAAATCAGCGGTTTATGATGATGTAATTAATGTAAAAACTAAACTAAAAAGCACACCTACTGCAAAGATTGAATTTGAGTACGAAATTACCAATCAAAACGGAGAAATTTTAACATTGGCAACTACTACGTTGGTGTTTATTGATATGAAAACAAATAGACCTATGAAAGCACCACAATATGTTTTAGATGCCATTAATAATTAGTATAAAATTTCTTTAATGTCTATTTCAAAAAGATGATTAAAGGTTTCAAAAATAGATGCTGCTTCTTTTTTTCTTACCGAAATAAAAATGTTACAATTAAGTTCTAATTTTTGATTTATAACATCTAGGTTTTTTTCTTTGATGATGCGCATTACCGTATTCATATTTTTATAATCGAAAGTAATGCGGTAATTAACATTAATTGTTTTTTCAATAATGTTAGAAGCTTCCAATGTTAATTGCGCTGTAGTTCTGTAAGCGCTTATTAAACCACCAACGCCTAATTTAATGCCACCAAAGTAGCGTACAACTATAATTAAAATGTTAGTAACCTCAAACGATTGTATTTGACCGTAAATTGGCATACCAGCAGAATTACTTGGTTCGCCATCATCATTTACTCTATATGTTATGTTTTCTGTTCCAAGTTGGTATGCGTAACACCAATGGCGTGCTGTATGATGTGTTTTCTTTAGATTTTCTAAATGCTGCTTTACTTCATCTTCACCTAAAACAGGATACGCATATCCAAAAAATTTACTGTTTTTTTCTTTAAACAGTATTGCTTCAGTTGGCGTTTCAATGGTTTTATATGTATCTGTTTCGGTCAAAACTAAAACAAGTTGCTTTTGGTTTTAAATAAAGTTGTTACGTCTTCATTTTCTGGGTTTAAGAGCCAACTAGTAATGCCTAATAATGTGGCTGCTTTACAATTTTCTTCATTATCATCTATAAATAAGCAGTCGTCTGTTTTTAAATTATTTTGGTTTAAAACAAATTGAAATATGTTACTATTAGGCTTTCTTAAATTAATTTCGTGTGATAAGTAAAATGCATCAAAACAGTTTTTAAAATCTTCATAAAACGACACGTTATTTTTTATCCAATCTATATGAAGTTCATTAGTGTTACTTAACAAAATAAGTTTGTATTCTGAATTGTTTTTTAACTGTTGAAGAAATTCTAAGCGGTGTTTTGGAAAATCTTTCAATATGAAATTCCATATAGAAATTAATTCATCTTCAGTAATATTAGGAAAGTTTTCAGTGTAAAATTCAATAAATTCTTCGGTTGAAATTAAACCTTGTTCGTATAAACTGTTGAAGGCTAATAGTTCATCTGAAAACGAATCAATTTTGAATTTTTCAAACGCATGTTGTATGGCACCATCAATATCAAGGTTTATAAATATGTTGCCAAAGTCGAATATAATGGCTTTAATCATTGTTGTAAATTTTAAGAATATCGTTTAATATGGTTTCTTCAAAAATTAAGTTGCCCGAAAAATTTGGTGCTTTAATGCCAGTTTTAAACGCACTACTTCCTGTAAAAATTCTTGCTTCATCCCAAAGGTTTTCATTAATAAATGTTTGAAGCGTTTTTGCACCACCTTCTATGATAATTGAATTAATATTGTTTTTATAAAGAATATCAGATATTTGTTTGGCTATAGCTGTTTTTAAATTCCAATCTATAAATTCCAAATGCCAATTTTGTGTTTTTGGTATTGGGTTTTTGGTTTTTGAATTTATTAGGATGGTTTTAGCTTCATTATCAAAAACAGCATAGTTTTTGGAAAGTTTGTCGTTTTGGTCCAAAACAATTCTAATTGGGTTTTGTCCCGTCCAATCTCTAACTGTTAAACTTGGGTTGTCTTGTAAAACGGTATTTGTTCCTACTAATATGGCTTGTTCTTCGGCGCGCCATTTGTGTACTAATTGTCTAGAAAATTCATTGGTAATCCAAACTGGCTTTTGTTCGTTTTTGGTTTTTGGTGCTATAAAACCATCAGTAGTTTCAGCCCATTTTAATATAATATAAGGACGTTTTTTGTTGTGAAAGGTAAAAAAGCGTTTGTGGTGGTTTTTGCATTCGGTTTCTAAAATACCAACAACTACGCTGCAACCGGCTTGTTTTAGTTTTTCAACACCTTTTCCTGCAACCAAACTGTTATCATCAATACAACCAATTATTACATTTGGTATTTCATGCTTAATAATTAGGTCACTACAAGGTGGTGTTTTTCCAAAATGAGAACAAGGTTCTAAAGTAACATAAATGGTAGATTTCTTTAAAAGCGATTTGTCTTTAACTGAATTTATAGCATTCACTTCGGCATGATTGCCACCATAAGGGCTTGTAAAACCTTCGCCTATAATTTGATTTTTATAAACAATAACACTACCAACCATAGGATTTGGTCTGGTAGTACCTAACCCGTTTTTTGCAATGTCTATGCAGCGTTTTATGTATGTTTCGTGATTATTCAAAAGTGATTTTCAATCAGTTTTTAGGTTTATGTATTTTAATTTTTTTAAGGCACCAAACAAAATCTTACTTATTTAGTTGAAAAAAGTAAGTTGTATTGTTGATAAGATTATAAGCCGTTTCATGGTTGCTTTTTTATAATTCATGTATCTTCACTTGCTAAAAAAAATAGCATTTAAAAGTGAGTAAAGATACTATACTTATTCGAAAAATAGCACCAAATGACAATGCACAATTGGAGCAAGTTATAAGAGCGTGTTTTCATGAATTTAAAATTCCTTTAGAAGGCACAGCGTATTCTGATGAAGAAACGCCTAAAATGTATGAATCTTATCAAAATGATAACGATGTCTATTTTGTAATTGAAGCCAATGGCGAAATTTTAGGTGGTGGCGGTGTTAAACCTTTAAAGAATTTTGAGGCAGATGTTTGCGAAATTCAAAAAATGTACTTTTCACCTAAAGTACGTGGAAAAGGTTATGGTAAAAAACTTTTTGAAAAATGCGTAGAAGCGGCAAAAAAATTGGGTTATAAACAGTGCTATTTAGAATCGGCACCACAACTTAAAGCGGCAATTCATATTTATGAAAGTTATGGATTTAAGCATTTAAACGGTGCGTTAGGTAATACAGGGCATTACTCTTGCGGTGTTTGGATGCTAAAAGATTTGTAATTTAAGTTGCATTAGGTTTAAACGTATAACAAAACTTAAATAATTTAACTATTATTTTGAATTTAAAAGAAGTACAACATACATTTCATAAAGAATTAGATGCGATATATAAAAAAGAGGAAATAGATAGTTTCTTTTTTATTTTAACGGAATCGTATTATAAGGTTACCAGACTTAAATTAGCTATGGAGCCAAATTATGTTGTTGAAAATAACGAACCAATTTTAAAAGCCTTAAAATTATTAAAGCAAGAAAAACCCATTCAATATATTTTAGGTGAAACCGAATTTTTTGGAATGCCTTTTAAAGTAAACGAACACACATTAATACCAAGACCAGAAACAGAAGAATTGGTAGATTGGATTTTAAAGCAAAAACTAACAACTAGCAACCAACAACAAATAAGAATTTTAGATATAGGAACGGGTAGTGGTTGCATAGCCATTTCATTAGCTAAACAATTACCAAGTGCAAAAGTTTTTGCGTTGGATGTAAGTATAGAAGCATTAAAAATAGCAAGACAAAATGCTGAATTAAACTGTGTAGAAGTTCAATTTATTGAAGCAGATATTTTGAATACAGAAGACCGAATACAGAAGACTAAAGATTTGAAATTTGATATTATCGTTTCAAATCCACCATACGTTCGAGAGTTAGAAAAACAACTTATGAAACCTAACGTTTTAAATAACGAACCACATTTGGCGTTATTTGTTGAAGACACTAATCCGCTAGTGTTTTATAAGGAAATAGCACAATTTGCTAACAATAAATTAACCAAAAATGGCATGTTATTTTTTGAAATCAATGAGTATCTTGGTGGTGAAATGATGCAATTATTGGAGGTAAATCAATTTAAAAACATTGAATTAAAAAAAGATATTTTTAAAAAAAATAGAATGATTAAAGGCATTAAAAATTAATATTTTTTGAAGTTTTTAATAGTGAGAATAGCAAAGTAAAATGAATTAGCATTTAAATATGACAATACAGGAACAAATACAAAGCTTACGAGACGAATTAAATCAACACAATTATAACTATTATGTGTTGGATAATGCTACTATTTCAGATTTTGAGTTTGATAAAAAACTAAAAGAGCTTCAAGAATTAGAGGCAAAACATCCTGAGTTTTTTGATGCTAACTCACCAACACAACGCGTAGGAGGTGAAATCACCAAAAATTTTGAAACTATTCCGCACGAGTATCGAATGTATTCACTTGAAAATTCGTATTCTAAAGAAGATTTACAAGACTGGGAAACACGCATTAAAAAAATAATTGATGCAGACGTACAATACACTTGCGAATTAAAATACGATGGCGCATCAATTAGTTTAACCTATGAGGCTGGAAAACTTGTAAAAGCAGTTACTAGAGGTGATGGTTTTCAAGGTGATAATGTAACTGCAAATATTAAAACTATCAAATCGGTGCCTTTACAACTAAAAGGTGATTATCCTGAGAAATTTGATATTCGTGGTGAAATTGTTTTGCCTTTTGATGGTTTTAATAAAATGAACGAAGAACGCATTGAAATTGGCGAAGAACCATACAGAAACCCAAGAAACACAGCGTCAGGCAGTTTAAAATTACAAGATAGCGCTGAAGTTGCAAAACGCCCATTAGAGTGTTTGCTATATAATGTAACAGGCTCAAATTTGGGCATTAATTCGCAATTTGAAAGCTTAGAAAAAGCTAGAGAATGGGGTTTTAAAGTGCCAAGTGCTGCAAAATTAACTAATACTATTGAAGAAGTTTTAGAGTTTATTGATTATTGGAACATTCATCGTCACGATTTACCTTATGAAACCGATGGTGTGGTGATTAAAGTAAACAATTTGCAACAACAAGAAGAATTGGGTTATACCGCCAAAGCACCGCGTTGGGCAATGGCATATAAGTTTAAAGCAGAACAAGTTTCAACCAAATTAAATAGTATTACCTATCAAGTTGGTCGTACTGGTGCAATAACGCCCGTAGCCAATTTAGAACCTGTTGAATTGGCAGGAACTACCGTAAAACGTGCATCATTACACAATGCAGACCAAATTGAAAAACTCGATATTCGGGTAGGTGATGAAGTGTATGTAGAAAAAGGCGGTGAAATTATTCCAAAAATTTTGGGAGTCGATTTAAGTAAACGTCCATCAAATTCCCAACCAACGCAGTATATCACACATTGTCCAGAATGTGAAATAAAATTGGTTAGGCAAGAAGGTGAAGCACAACATTATTGCCCAAATTATAATGGCTGCAAACCGCAAATTATAGGGCGAATTCAACATTTTATATCCAGAAAAGCTATGGATATTGAAGGTTTGGGTGGCGAAACTGTAGCGCTTTTGGTTAATGAAGATTTGATTTCTAATTATTCTGATTTATATGAATTAACAAAAGAGCAAGTTATTCCTTTAGAACGTATGGCTGAAAAAAGTGCCGACAATTTAATTCAAGGTATAGAACTTTCAAAAAACATTCCTTTTGAGCGGGTTTTATTTGCTTTAGGCATTCGATATGTAGGTGAAACGGTAGCAAAAAAATTAGCTAAGCATTATAAAACCATTGATGCCATTGCTCAAGCTTCAGAAGAAGAACTAGTTAATGTTGATGAAATTGGCATTAAAATAGCAGAAAGTGTTAAAGCTTTTTTTTCTTCAGAAGAAAATATTGCTATAATTAACAGATTGAAAGGTTTTGGTGTTCAACTTGAAATTTCAGCAGAACAACTTGTTGGGCAAACCGATTTATTAAAAGGGCAAAGTATAGTTGTTTCTGGTGTTTTTGAATCGCTTTCTCGAGATGAGTTAAAAAAGCTTATTGAAGATAATGGCGGGAAGGTTAGTAGTTCTATTTCATCAAAAACGAGCTTTATAGTAGCTGGAGATGCTATGGGACCAAGCAAGAAACAAAAAGCTGAAGCATTAAATATAAGCATCATAAGTGAATATGAATTCTTACAAAAAATACATTAATTTGTGTTTTTTATCGATTAAATGTATTTTTTAACGATTAATTGCAATTTTTGTTTATATTTGTAATTCAATCATAAATTGTTATTATGAACAAGTCGAAAGTCTTGGTGTATATAACATTGTTATTATACCTTTTATCTGTTGCATTTCAGTTTAATGGACAAAATGTAGTTGCAAACTGTTTGAAATCTGCTATTTTACCAACGGTTACATTGCTATATTTTTTAACAAAAAAAAGAAAAGCATTATTTTTTACGCTTTTTTTAGTGTTGTTTTCTATATCTGAATTGCTTGTTCTTATTGAAAATTATTTGCCACATGTTATTAATTACTATATAGGCAATTCATTATATATTTTAGCTTACACTTCATTGATAATTGAAATTATAAAATCAATTTCTTTTTTACATATTATAAAGCATCATAAAATACATCTTATAATTTTAACCTGTTTGAATATATATATTGTTTATGTTTTACAAGTAATTGTAAATCCTTACGTAGAAAAAACGAATGAATATTATGTTGAGTTAATATACAATATTATAATGCTATCACTACTTTCTGTAGCATTGTTAAACTATTTTCATAAAGATAATCTAAAGTCTTTGTATTTGTTTTTAGCTGCATTATGTATTGTTTTTGGAGAAGTAATGTGGGTTGCCTACACTTATATTTCGGCAAGAGATTTGCTTAATGTAATATCTACAACATTGTATGTAGTTTCGTTTTATTTTTTCTTTAAACAATCTAAGTTAAAGCACGAAATTAAGCAAGACGAAGTATCAATGCTTATTGGTTAGCATTAAAACTTCAAACTAACCTTTTTTTGTAAACATAAAGTATAATTGCAGCTAAAACGAATGTTAAAATTGCTGTATAAAATAAAACACCGCCATCATTGTTTATTTCAATACCTAATTTTGTTAGATGCATAAGTATTGCACCAAACATAATTCCTAAAGTTAGCATAGCGCCAATCCATACTGTTTTTGGTATAAGTATTAAAATACCAGCTATAAGTTCTAAAATACCTATGCCTATTCTACCATAAGGTTCTAATCCTACTTTTTCAAAAATATAAATACTATCTGGATGCGCAGTAAACTTAAAGCGAAGTGTTTGTATTAAAATAATAGCAACTGTAATTCGTAAAATAATTAAAACCTTTTTTTTCATGTCTTTAAAATTGAAAGTTATACGGTTAGACGTTAATAAATTAATTACTTGTCAGTATTTTTTTATTTCATCCGATAAAACGCACGATATTTTAATTAAAATCGATAAAAAGTATTAATTTATCGTTGAAATTATATTTTATATGTATATTTGATTCAACCTACTTATGTTAAAATTGTGAATAACTGGCTAAATTTTACATTTAAGAAAATATTTTTATTTGCTTTAATATTATTAATTGCGATTAATAGTGTTGGTGTGGCGAGTGAAGACGCATTGATAATGAAAACCGCAATGCCATTATTTATTCCTGTATTTTTAATATTCTTTTTAGTAAAATACAATAAGTTAGGTGTTGCATTTATTTTATTTTTACTATTTTCTTTTCTAGGCGATATTGCATCCATGTTTTTTTCTGAAGAAATTTTATTGGAAGCAACAAGTATACTTTATATAATTAGCTATTTGTATTTGTTAATTATGGTGTTGCCTAAGTTTAAGTTTTTAGAGGTTAATGCTATAGTTGGAACGTATTTATTGTTAGTATTTTCTATTACCATATATTTTTTGTACTTAATATACAGTGTTTTACAAACCATAATTCCAAATCATACAGAAGTGTTGCTATTTGGTTTAAAAAGCGCTGTTTTAATTGTTTTAGGTTTTATTTCTTTTGCGGTTTATTTAAATACCCAAACAAAACAATCGGTTTTATTTTTAACAGCTATCATTTTTTTCGGCTTATCGGTTATAATGAATTACATAAACCTGTATTATTTGTATAATTGGAGTTTTGAATTATTACAAAGAGTACTTTATGCATTAGCACTTTATGTAATGTTTATATACATTATGAATTCAAATTTTATTAAGAAACCGAAACAAATTAAGATTAAAGAAAGTGAGCATTATGCTTCAGATACTGTTTTATCTTAAACAACAATAGATGTGCCGTTTGCCAATTTATTTTTATCAGCATCAAAATAAAAATCAATTTTCCCCAAATTTATTCCGTAACATCCTACTTGATTTACAAGCATATTTTTGCCTTCACTGTTTTTAACTATGGTTGGTTTTGGTAAAAATGTATGTGTGTGTCCGCCAATAATTAAATCTATGTCTTTTGTTAATGCGGCTAGTTTTAAGTCGCTAATTTTATCTGGATCGGTTTTGTAACTATATCCTAAGTGCGATAAACAAATTATTAAATCGCATTTTTCTTTAGTTTTTAAAATGCGCGTCATTTCTTGACTTATTTCAACAGGATCTAAATATTTGGTTTCTTTATACATAGCAGGATCAACCAAACCATTTAATTCAATTCCTAAGCCAAAAACACCAATTTTAATACCGTCTTTTTTGTATATGTTGTATGGCTTTACATGTGTATTCATCAAAGTATTTGAAAAATCATAATTAGAACATATAAACTGAAATTGCGCATGTGGTAGTTGTGCGTACAAACCATCAATACCATTATCAAAATCATGATTACCAATGGTTGCAGCATCATATTTTAACTTGCTCATAAGTTTAAATTCCAATTCGCCACCATAATAGTTAAAGTATGGTGTTCCTTGAAAAATATCGCCAGCATCTAATAATAATGTATTTGGATTTTCATTTCTAATACTTTCAATAAGAGTTGCTCTTCTGGCAACACCACCCATATTAGCATTTCTACCATCTTCTGGCCCAAAAGCATCAATGTGGCTATGTACATCGTTTGTGTGCAGAATGGTAATTTTTGTTGTTTTTGGTATAGAAGTAAACGATTGAAGTCCAAAACCACCAATGGTTACCAATGCAGCTGTTGCTGAAGTTTGTTGAATAAAATCTCTGCGCTTCATGTTTCTATTTTATTTGAATAAATCTGTCGTCTCTTACAGGGTTTATGGTGTCTACTTTTTTAAAGTTGTCAATCAAGGCGTTTCTTATTTTATAATCTAAAACAGTAAAGCCTTCGTTTGTTTTAAAAAAAGTCATATCATCACCACCATTAAATAAATAATCGTTAGTGGCTACGTAATAAGTTTGGTTTTTATCAATCTTTTTACCATTTATGGTGGCTTCAACTACATTAAAATTTTTATCAATTGCAAGTTTAAGTTTTGAAATAGGATGTGCTTTGTGTGCTTTACTTAAATATGTAGTTAAACTATCAATTTGCGAACCTTTAAGAGCAACTACAATTAAACTGTTTTCAAAGGGCATCAATTCAAAAGCTGTTCTAGTTGTAATATTCCCTTTTGAAATTATTGAACGAATACCACCATGATTTAAAAGAACCATATCAATATTTTTACCTGTTCTTTGTTTAAAAATAGGGTTAGCTTCATCAAAAACAGCATCTGCCATAAAATTTCCAATAGCAGTATTAAAATTCCCATCAGTTTTTGAATAGGTATTTGGAGCGTATGCTAAAACACTATCCAAATCTTTCTTAATATGTGTTCTGTAGGGTTTTATAAAAGCTTCAATTTCAGAATCAATTGCAATAGAATCAATTACCTGTATTTGTTTGCCTTCAATTTTGCTTAAATAAGCTTTAGGTTGCTTACAATTAAAAAGCAGTAATATATATAACAAATAAATTAAATATGTAAACCTCATATTTTTAATAGATTTTTTGAATGTAGTTTTGTTACCTTTGCGCAAAGGATAAAGATAAATGATTTTAAAAGGTTTTAAAGAAAAATCTATTAAAAAGCAGATGAATAAATTGTTATCTGAAAAACAGGTTAATGTTACGGATACAAAACTTGAAAGCTTAGGTATTGTTTTTAATTTAGATGAAATAGAAGATTTTGAACAATTTAGAACCTTAGCAGAACATTTAAAAGTACTGCCAAACAAACTAAAAATTATTGCATTTTCTAAGAAACCAAAGGATATGCTTAAATCATGGGATCTGTGTTACAGTATGGTTGATTTTGGTTGGAAAGGCGTTATAAAAAATAGCGAATTACAAACGTTTTTAGATACTAAATTTGATGCTTTAATTAGTTTTTATGAAGCAGATGTAATTGAATTAAAGTTAATTACAGCAGCATCAAAAGCGAAATTTAAAATAGGTATTTTGCAAAATGATGAACGCTTAAACGACTTAATAATAAAAACCAACATAAATGAATTTGATGTATTTAAAGCTGAAATTTTTAAATACCTAACTATATTAAATAAGATTAAGAATGAATAGTAAGTTTCTAGGAACTGGAGTTGCTTTAGTTACACCATTTAAAGCAGATTTAAGTATAGATCATGATGCCTTAACAACCATTGTAAATT
Organism: Mariniflexile jejuense; assembly: GCF_042675665.1. Classification (NCBI taxonomy): domain Bacteria; kingdom Pseudomonadati; phylum Bacteroidota; class Flavobacteriia; order Flavobacteriales; family Flavobacteriaceae; genus Mariniflexile; species Mariniflexile jejuense. The sequence continues at coordinate 612,569 of NZ_JBHTJI010000001.1, read as the reverse complement.
TCAATATTGAAAATGGCGTAGAATATCTTGTAGTTTGCGGTACTACAGGCGAAAGCGTAACAATTACCAAGCAAGAAAAAAAGCAAGTTATAGCAACCATAGCTAAAGCAAATAATGGTCGTGTGCCAATGGTTTTAGGTATTGGAGGTAATAATACTGCCGAAGTTATAGAAGAAATAAAAACAACCGATTTAAGTGATATAGATGCCATTTTATCGGTATCACCATATTATAGTAAACCAACACAAGAAGGTATTTATCAGCATTTTAAAGCAATAGCTGAAGTGTCGCCAATTGATGTTATTTTGTATAATGTACCTGGTCGTACTTCTAGAAATATTGAACCAGAAACAACCTTGCGTTTAGCAAACGATTTTAAAAATGTAATTGCTGTAAAAGAAGCAGGTAATAATGTTGCTCAATATTACAGTTTGATTAAAAACAAGCCAGAAGATTTCTTAATCATTTCCGGTGATGACGATTTAGCTTTAGGCATCGTTTTAGCAGGTGGTGCAGGCGTTATTTCTGTAATTGGTCAAGCATTTCCTAAGGAATTTTCAGAAATGATTCGTTTAGGATTAAAAGGTGATGCTAAAGAAGCGTACAAATTACATTACAGATTAATGGACGTTATTGGTTATATTTTTGAAGAAAATAATCCAGCAGGCATTAAAGCTGTTTTTGAAGCCTTAGGTTTATGTAAAGACAGTGTGCGTTTGCCATTAGTACCAGCATCAACCTCATTAAAAGCAAAAATTAAAGCATTTGTAACTAAGTTTTAGTACTGTTAAATATTACTTAAACCTTGTAATTGCTGTGTTTAAGCAATTATTTTAGCGGTAAAATAATATTTTTAAAATCCATATTAATAACTTAATTTTGCAACTTGTTTTAAAACTATGAACAAATTTCTTTACATATTACTAGCATTCACAATTTTAAGCTCTTGTAGCGAATATCAAAAAGCTTTAAAGAACGAAGATATTGCTACCAAGTTTAAAATGGGAGAAGACTATTATAATGAAGGTAAATTTGCAAAAGCAAATAAGTTGTTTGCGCAAATAGTACCAAATTATAGAGGAAAACCACAAGCTGAAAAGTTAATGTTTTTATATTCAAATTCATTTTTTCAAATGAAAGATTACTACACAGCAGGGTATCAGTTTGAACGTTTTGCGTCTAGTTATCCTAAAAGTGAAAAGCTTGAAGAAGCATCGTTTTTAGGCTCAAAAAGCTACTATATGTTATCGCCAATTTATAGTAAAGATCAAAAAGAAACGAAAGAAGCCATTGAGAAATTACAAAATTTCATCAATTTGTTTCCTCAATCTGAATATCTTTCTGAAGCTAACAAATTAGTTAAAGAATTAGATTATAAGTTAGAAAAAAAGGCTTTTGAAACTGCCAAACAATACAACACAATTTCAGATTTTCCTGCATCTGTAAAATCGTTTGATAATTTCATGTTCAATTTCCCAGGTTCAACATTACGTGAAGAAGCGTTGTATTACAGATTAGATTCAGCTTACAAACTAGCTGTAAATAGTGTAGAATATAAAAATACCATAAACGGTGTTGTTCACCTTAAAAAAGAACGATTAGAACAAGCTAAAGAATTTTCAACTGCATTTAAAAAAGCATTTGCAAACTCGAAGCACTTAGAAGAAGTAAACAAAATGGCTTCGACAATTGACGAAGAATTACAAAAATATAGCACTAAAAGTTAATATCAATGACAATGGATTTAAAGAAAACCAATGCACCTGTTAATACCATCACGTACGACAGAAACCAAATTGACGAACCAACAGAGAACATCTACGAGTCAATTTCAATCATCGCAAGACGTGCTGAACAGATTAATACAGAGATTAAAAAAGAACTTATTGATAAGTTAGAAGAATTTGCTACTTACAACGATAGTTTAGAAGAAATCTTTGAGAACAAAGAGCAAATAGAGGTTTCTAAATTTTACGAAAAATTACCAAAACCACACGCTTTAGCTGTTCAAGAATGGTTAACAGACAAAATATATTTTAGAAATACTGAGGAAGATAATCAGTAATTTTTTAAAATTAACACACATTAATTAAACTCCAAATTGATATAAATATATCGTTTTGGAGTTTAATTGCTTTTATTAATATAAAATTCTGAAAGCTATTTTATGAGTATTTTAAACGGCAAAAACATACTATTAGGAATTAGTGGTGGTATTGCTGCTTACAAAACAGCTTCATTAGTAAGGTTATTTGTAAAATTGGGAGCGAACGTAAAAGTAGTTATGACGCCAGCTTCAAAAGATTTTATTACACCTTTAACCTTATCAACACTTTCAAAAAATCCTGTTTATTCATCGTTTACCAATGAAGAAGATGATAATGCTGTATGGACAAATCATGTCGATTTAGGCTTGTGGGCAGATTTATTTGTGGTAGCGCCAGCAACCGCTAACACATTATCAAAAATGGCAAATGGTGTTTGCGATAATTTATTGTTAGCAGTGTATTTATCAGCTAAATGCCCAGTTTATTTTGCACCAGCAATGGATTTGGATATGTATAAACATCAAACCACATTACGCTCATTCAAGGTTTTAAAAAGTTATGGCAATGTGATGATTCCTGCAACAAGTGGCGAATTAGCCAGTGGTTTAGTAGGTGAAGGCAGAATGGCAGAACCTGAAGATATTGTTACATTTATTGAAAACGATATTTTAGAGAAACTTCCTTTGAAAGGCAAAAAGGTGCTTATTACCGCAGGTCCAACGTATGAAGCTATTGATCCTGTTCGTTTTATAGGCAACCACTCTAGTGGAAAAATGGGATTTGAAATTGCAAAAGCATCGGCAAATTTGGGTGCTGAGGTTATTTTAATTTCTGGACCAACACACCAAAAGGTTTCTCATAATCTTATAAACCTTATTCCTGTTGTTAGTGCTAATGATATGTATAATGAAGTTCATAAACATTTTCAAAATGTTGATATTGCCATACTTTCAGCAGCTGTTGCCGATTTTACACCTAAAGAAGTTGCTTCACAAAAAATAAAAAAGAAAGAAGCAACGTTACTATTAGAGTTAGTTAAAACAAAAGATATTTTAGCATCTTTAGGAGCTATTAAAACCAATCAGTTTTTAGTTGGCTTTGCTTTAGAAACAGATAATGAACTTGAAAACGCAAAAGGAAAACTAAAAAAGAAGAATTTAAATTTAATTGTTTTAAATTCGTTAAACGATACAGGTGCTGGTTTTAAAAGTGATACTAATAAGGTAACTTTTATTGATGCAGATGAAACTGTAACCGAATACCAACTAAAATCGAAGGCCGAAGTAGCAACCGATTTATTAAATAAAATTTTAGAACAAATTAATGCGTAATTTACTTATAGTTTTAATATTCAGTTTTAGTATTGCAGGTTTTTCTCAAGAGTTAAACTGCAATGTGGTTGTAAATGCACAACAAACTGGTAATGAAAATTTGCAAATTTTTAAAACCTTAGAAAAACAATTAAAGGAGTTTGTTAACAATACAAAATGGACCAACAAAACCTTTGCACCTCAAGAACGGATAGATTGTAGTATGATTGTAAATATTGTAAACTACAGTGGCGAAGCGTTTCAAGCATCGTTACAAATACAATCATCACGACCAGTTTTTGGGTCATCTTTCACAACACCTATTTATAATTTTAACGATAAAGATTTTAATTTTCAGTATTTAGAATTTCAAAATTTAATCTTCAATCCAACACAATACAACTCTAATTTAGTATCGGTTTTAGCGTTTCATGTATATATGGTTTTAGGTTTAGATGCCGAATCGTTTTCTCAAGGTGGTGGCGATGTTTATTTTAAGCAAGCACAAACCATTGTAAATTATTCACAACAAGATAACTTTAAAGGTTGGAAACTTGCCGATGGTTTGCAAAGTAAATTTGCATTGATAGACAATATATTATCACCAACATTTAAAGAATACAGAGACGTTATTTACACATACCACCGCAAAGGTTTGGATGTTATGAGTAGTAATGCCAAAGAAGGAAAAGAGCAAATTGCAACAGCGTTAAAACAATTTCAAGCAATGAATAGTCGTCGCCCAAATTCCTTTTTACTGCGTACATTTTTTGATGCTAAAGCAGATGAAATTGAACAAATTTTTAGCGATGGACCAAACGTAAATATTGCGAGTGTTAAAGAAACGCTTCAAAAAGTAGCACCAATGCACAACAGTAAATGGCAAAATATTAAGTTTTAAGTAAACCAACTTTCAACTTTTAACTTTACAACTTTTAACTTCAATGTTAACATCACTTTCCATAAAAAATTACGCTTTAATTGATAATCTTCAAGTAGATTTTAATAATGGTTTTTCAATAATTACAGGTGAAACTGGTGCAGGAAAATCTATTTTATTAGGTGGTTTATCATTAATTCTTGGAAAACGTGCCGATTTAAGCAGTTTAAAAAACACAGAAGAAAAGTGCGTAATTGAAGCTGTTTTTAATATTTCAAATTATAAATTAAAAGCACTTTTTAAAGCTGAAGATTTAGATTATGAAGATGAAACCATCATACGTAGAGAAATATTACCTTCCGGAAAATCACGTGCTTTTGTAAACGATTCACCAGTAAATCTAAATAGTTTGCAGGTGTTAAGTGAACGTTTAATAGATATTCATTCGCAACACGAAACTTTACAGCTTACAAGTAACGAATTTCAGTTTCAAATTATTGATGCTTTAGCAAATAATGAAGCAGAACTACAAACGTATAAAGTAGAATTAAAAGCTTATAAAACCTTAAAAAAGGAACTTCAAGAACTTTTAAATTTTCAAACGGAAGCCATAAAAGAACACGATTATAACACGTTTTTATTGAATGAATTGGTTGAAGCTAAGTTGGTTGAAGGTGAATTTGAATTGCTTGAAGAAGAGTACGAAACCTTGAATAATATTGAAGGTATCAAAGAAAAACTTTCAGAAGCCTATCAATTATTAAATGAAGAAAGTGTTGGTGTTTTATCTACATTAAAATCATTAAAAAACACACTTCAAAAGTTATCAACGTTTTCATCAAAATACGAAGATTTATTCAACAGAGTGAATAGTTCTTTGATTGAAATGGATGATGTGTATGCTGAAGTTGATGTACTTCAAGAAAATTTAGAAGCAGATCCAAACAGGTTAGCAGTTGTTGATGCTAAATTACGATTGCTTCATAATTTGATGCAGAAACATGTGGTAACAACTATTTCAGAATTGATAGAAATTAAAAATCAATTAGAAGAAAAAGTAGCCGTTACTGAAAATTTAGATGAAACAATTCAGAATAAACGATTAGAAATTGAAGCTAAAACGGAAGTTTTAAATGGCATTTCAACCGAAATTCATAATAAACGCTCAAAAATAATTCCTGAGCTAAAAGCCCAATTAGAAACTATTTTGGCTAGTTTAGGCATGCCAAATGCACAATTTAATATTGAAATAGTTCAGGTTGATGACTTTTTGCCAAACGGAAAAGACGATTTATCTTTCTTGTTTTCAGCCAATAAAGGCGGGAATTTTAACGAGCTTAAAAAAGCAGCTTCAGGTGGTGAATTATCGCGTATTATGCTTGCTATAAAATCGGTTTTAGCAAAATACATTCAATTACCAACCATTATGTTTGATGAAATTGATACAGGTGTATCAGGTGAAATTTCAAATAAAATGGGCGATATTATGCTGGAAATGAGCAAAACCATGCAAGTATTTTCCATTACACATTTACCGCAAATTGCAGCTAAAGGGCATTCGCATTTTAAAGTTTTTAAAGAAGATGTTAACGATGTTACACAAACCAATTTAGTAAAACTAAACCATGATGAGCGTATTGTTGAAATAGCTCAAATGTTAGGCGGTTTAGAAATGTCGTCTTCAGCTATTGCTCATGCAAAAGAATTATTGAACTGAAAAGTTTTTAAAGTTTCAAGTTTAAAAGTTTAAAGTTTATTACTTTTGTCCATTAATAAGTCAAGTCGGTTGTCGTGGAGTTGTTAAGTCGAATTATATTTAAACCAAGCAACTAAACAACAAACAACTAACAACTAACAAAAATAAATATGTCATATAATTTACTAAAAGGAAAAAAAGGAATCATTTTTGGAGCATTAGACTCAAATTCAATTGCTTGGAAAACAGCAGAACGTGTTCATGAAGAAGGTGGTACATTTGTTTTAACCAATGCGCCAGTTGCCATGAGAATGGGACAAATTAATGAGTTAGCTGAAAAAACAGGTTCACAAATTATTCCTGCCGATGCTACATCAATGGAAGATTTAGAAAATTTAGTAAAACAATCTGTTGAAATTTTAGGAGGTAAAATTGATTTCGTTTTACATTCTATTGGTATGTCAATCAATGTTAGAAAAGGCAAACACTATACAGATCAAAATTACGAATGGACAGCAAAAGGAACCGATGTTTCTGCCATGTCGTTCCATAAAGTTATGCAAACACTTTACAAGCAAGATGCAATGAACGAGTGGGGAAGTATTGTGGCATTAAGCTATATGGCAGCACAACGTGTTTTTCCAGATTATAATGATATGGCTGATAATAAAGCGTATTTAGAAAGCATTGCGCGTAGTTTTGGGTATTTCTTTGGTCGTGATAAAAAAGTGCGTGTAAACACAATTTCACAATCGCCAACACCAACAACTGCTGGTAGTGGTGTAAAAGGTTTTGACGGGTTTATTGCTTATGCCGATAAAATGTCGCCACTTGGTAATGCAACCGCTTTAGATTGTGCAAACTATACGGTTACACTTTTTAGCGATTTAACAAAGCGTGTAACTTTACAAAACCTATACAATGATGGTGGTTTTAGCAACATGGGTGTTAGTGATATGGTTATGAGTACCTTTGTAGGCGAATAAAATAGTTTTAAATTAGATAGATATAAGCCACTTTTTAAAGGTGGCTTTTTTGTTTGGATTGGTTACATTTGTGATATGCAATTACAATTTTCATTCATTATTCCAGTTTATAATCGTCCAGACGAAACGCAAGAGCTTTTGCAAAGTTTTGTTGGGTTGAAAACACAAACAGATTTTGAAATTGTAATTGTTGAAGATGGCTCTACAACACCTTCAAAAGACATTGTAGAAATGTTTAAATCAAAACTGAATATTTCCTATTTTTTTAAGGAAAATTCAGGACCAGGCGATTCTAGAAATTTTGGTATGCAACATGCTAAAGGCAACTATTTCATCATTTTAGATTCCGATTGTATTTTGCCTGAAAACTATTTATTAGAAGTTGAAAAAGCCCTAAATTCAAATTACGTTGATTGTTTTGGTGGTCCAGATGCAGCACATCAATCGTTTACCAATTTACAAAAAGCTATTAATTTTTCAATGACGTCGTTTATTACAACTGGAGGTATACGAGGTAATAAAAATAGCGTTGATACGTTTCAACCACGAAGTTTTAATATGGGAATTTCAAAAGAAGCTTTTTTAGCTTCAGGAGGTTTTGGAAACATTCATCCAGGTGAAGATCCAGATTTATCCATTCGACTTTGGAATTTAGGTTATAAAACAACCTTAATTCCAGAAGCATTTGTGTATCATAAACGACGAATTTCATGGCGTAAATTTTACAATCAAGTACATAAATTTGGGTTGGTTCGTCCAATTCTTAATTTATGGCATCCTGCAACAAAAAAAATAACTTATTGGTTTCCTACGCTGTTTTGTTTAGGGGTTATTGCTTCAATGCTATTGTTCTTTTTAAATATAACATGGTTTTTAATGCTTTATGCAGTTTACTTTATAGTTGCATTTTTAATAGCTTTAATTTCAACTAAAAGTATTTTGGTGGCATTATTATCATTAGTAGCCATAAGCATTCAGTTTTTAGGTTATGGTTATGGGTTTTTAAAATCTACGGTAGCAATAAGTGTTTTCAAAAAGAATCCTGAAACATATTTTCCTAATTTATTTTTTAAATAGCCATGTTAAGAAAATTAAAATTGGACATAATAACGTCAATTAAAAACAAAAAGATAAATGTGTTTTTTTTGTTTTTAATATTGGCATTCATCATTTTAATATTTACAAAACTTTCAAAAGAATATACCAATACCATCGTTTTTAGTATTGAAAAGGTTAATGTACCACAAGAAGATGTTATTTTGAACGATTCGGTTGCGTTAAACATCACAATTAAAACACATGGATATAAATGGCTGAAGTATTATTTTTCGAAGCCAAAAATTACTATCGATTTTAAAAAAGATGTGATTAAAAAAGATTCCGTTTTTGTTTGGAAAAAATCGAAAACCTATTTAGAGAATACACAGTTTGGAAAACAGGTTGCTTTGTTAAACATATCTCCAGAAGTTTTAACCTTTAGGTATGGAATAAATATGGTTAAAAAAGTGCCAGTAATACTGCATTCAGATATATCGTTTAATCCAGGATTTGATATTTCTAAGCACTACATTTTAAAACCAGATTCTGTTGTAGTAGTTGGTCCAAAAGCGGTAGTTTTAAATATTAATGCAATACAAACAAAACGTCTTGTAATGAAAGATGTTAGAAAAAATATATTAGAAACCGTAAAGTTAAAGCTACCAGAAAAAAACAATAACTTAACATTTTCTAATAATGAAATACAAGTAAAAGCTTCAGTAGAAAAATTTACAGAAGGTACTTTAAAAGTTCCTGTAAAAATTATTAATGTGCCAGAAGGTATTAGTTTAAAGTATTTTCCAAAGGAAGTAAGTGTAGCATATTATGTTAGTTTAAGTAACTATAATACTATTTCAGTTAAAGATTTTGAAGTGGTTTGCGATTATAATAAAGCAATAAATAACCAGTCGTTGTTAGTACCAGAATTAGAGGTGTTTCCAAAGGTGGTTAAAAATGTAAAAATAAATCAACAACGTATAGAGTTTATAATTTTAAAATGACAATAGTAGGTTTAACAGGTGGTATAGGAAGTGGAAAAACAACTGTGGCTAAGCAATTTGCTAGCTTAGGAATTCCTGTTTATATTGCTGATGAGGAAGCAAAAAAATTAATGAATACCTCTAAAGTTATAAAACGAAAACTTATTCAGTTATTTGGTGAAGAAGCCTATATTAACAATCAATTAAATAAGCCATTTATAGCAAATATCATTTTTAATGATAAAAATTATTTGCAAAAAATGAATGGAATTGTTCACCCAAAAGTAGCATCACATTTTAAAAAATGGCTACAAAAACAGCATGCGCCATATATTATAAAAGAAGTAGCTATTCTATTTGAAAATGGTACTTACAAACAATGCGATTATACCATAACAGTAATTGCGCCAAAAAAACTAAGAATAGCGCGCTTGCTAAAACGAGATGCAACCACTGAAGCTAAAATTGAAGCCATTATGAAAAACCAATGGACAGACGACGAAAAAGTAAAGCTTTCAAACTTTGTAATTAACAACACAACGCTAGAAGATACTAAAAATCAAGTTGTTAAAATTCACACAAAAATTCTTAAATTTATAAATTAATCTTAAATTTTAACATTTTTGTTAATGTAAGGTTAAAAGGCGTGAGCACTAAATGTTAAAATGTTAATTTTGAATGATGAGCAAAAAAATATTCATCCTATTAATCCTATTAATGAGCTTGTCTCTTATAGGCATCATTTTTGTTCAAGCATATTATATTGAAGGTTCTGTAAAAAATGAAAAGGAACGTTTTAAGTTCAATGTAGATAAGGTACTTAATTACGTTTCAAATACTTTAGAAGAAAGGGAGAAAACAGAATATGTTTATAAACTCCAAAATTTAATTTCTCAAGGTGTTGAAGTTGATACAGCTGCCATTAGAAATTTATATATAATAAAGGAAGATTTAGACTCTAAAGAAACCGTAGTTTATAGAAGTGGTACTTTAGAAGAAAACTATAAGTTTAATTCATCGATCTTTGACATAGGTTTAGATACCATTAACGTAAAACGCGTTTTAAGTAATAGAGAAACCAAAGTATACCAAAACGAAGGTTCTGGTTTAGATGTAGATTTAAGTACCAATGATAAGTTGTTGCTTTTAGATAAAATGTCTAGCACAGATAAAATTATTTTTGATGATGTATATAAAGATTTGGCTTCAAGATTGCCAATACACAAACGTGTAACAAAAGAAGAAATTCAGAAGTTATTATCAGAAAATTTAAAAGAAAACGGTATAACAATCGATTTTGAATTTGCCATTTACAGTAATGGTTTAGCAACAAGAATTCGAAGTGATAATTTTGAAAATTACGATGCAGCACCCTTTGGCGTATTTATGTTTTACAATGAAAACAACCAAAGTACCTATAAGCTATTAGTAAGTTTTCCTGATGATAAAAAGTTTATATTATCCTCATTAATGGGAATGATTTTACTATCAGTAATTTTCACATCTATTATTATTTTAGCTTACGGAAGTGCTTTGTATCAATTAGTTAAGCAGCGTAAAATATCTGAAATAAAAACAGATTTTATAAATAACATGACGCACGAGTTTAAAACACCTATAGCTACAATAAACTTAGCTTTAGATGCCATAAAAAACCCGAAAATTATTGATGATAAAGAAAAAGTAGTACGTTACTTAGCAATGATAAAGGAAGAAAACAAGCGTATGCATGCACAAGTTGAAAACGTATTAAGAATATCTAAACTAGAAAAAAATGAATTAGACATAAGTAAGGACAGGTTAGATTTGCACGACTTAGTTGAAGATGCCATTACGCATGTAGAACTAATAGTTGAAGACAGGCAAGGTTACATTAAAACATATTTTGATGCACCAGAATCAACTGTTTTAGCAAACGACACACACTTTACAAATGTAATAGTAAACATTCTGGATAATGCCATAAAGTATTCACCAGAAGCACCAAAAATAGAAGTTTATACAGAAAATGTTGGTAACAACATTCTGTTAAAAATAAAAGATCATGGTAGTGGCATGAGTAAAGCAGCTGCCAAACGTGTGTTCGAAAAATTTTATAGAGAACACACAGGTAATATTCATAACGTAAAAGGTCATGGTTTGGGCTTAGCTTACGTTAAACGTATTGTAGAAGACCATCAAGGTCATGTATCAGTTGAAAGTGAAAAAGACAAAGGAAGTGTATTTACAATTAAGCTTCCAATAATATCATAACTATGGAAGAGCAAAAAAAGAAAATTTTATTAGTAGAAGACGATCCTAATTTTGGAATTGTTCTTAAAGATTATTTGATGATGAACGATTATGATGTTGTTCACGCAAAAAACGGCATGGAAGGATTCGAAAAATTTAAAAAAGACGATTTCGATTTATGCATTTTAGATGTTATGATGCCATATAAAGATGGTTTTACATTAGCTAAAGAAATTCGCGAAAAAAATACCGATGTGCCAATTGTATTTTTAACTGCAAAAACCATGAAAGAAGATGTGTTGAAAGGTTACAAAGTAGGTGCAGATGACTATTTGAATAAGCCTTTTGATAGCGAAGTTTTGTTAATGAAAATAAAAGCTATTATACAACGTAAAGCAACAGAAACCATTTCAGATAGTAAGCAATTTGAATTTAAAATTGGTAATTTCGACCTTAACTCTAAGTTGCGTTTTTTACGTTTTAAAGGAGGTGAACCAGTAAAATTATCACCAAAAGAAAACGAATTATTACGTTTATTAGCATTACATGAAAATGATTTAATGCCTCGTGAATTAGCACTTACCAAAATTTGGCGAGATGATAATTATTTTACATCGCGTAGTATGGATGTGTATATTGCTAAATTACGTAAGTATTTAAAACTTGATGAAAAAGTAGAAATATTAAATATACATGGTGAAGGTTTTAGGTTGGTGGTAAACTAATTTAATACATATATTTTCAAATAAAAAAATCCAGCAATTTGTATTGCTGGATTTTTTTATTGAGTATAAAACCAATATTTTTCACATACATATTTGAACTAATCAACTGTCTTTTTTTTCTTGAAAGGACTTATTATTCTTCCAATCATATTATAAACAAACGTATTTGTTTTAGCATAATGAAATGACACCAAACAAGTAACTATCACAAAAAAGAAAGCGCCTACAATAGCTTCGGTAGGATCTAAAGATTTATTAAAAAAACGTTTTAAACCAAAGCCTGTAAAACTTCCGTAAAGTATTATAAAGTGAATAACGTACATAGAAAGTGTTTTTTCACCAATTCTAGAAATTATAGATTGTTTTAAATAACGTTCAAATGTATAGAATAGACCAAAAATAACTAAAACATTGCCCATTCGTATAAATAGGTAATTAAAATCGGCACATCTATAAAATAAATCAAAATTTGTTAAGCTATGTAGTAAATAAAGAAAATCAGTTGATGCAAAAATTAGTAACAACCCAACCACAAAAAATGTAGCTATAGTAAATTGCTTAAATCTACTTCGGTGAGAATGTCTAAAAAACACTGTAGATAAAAATGCGCCAAATGCCGAATATCCAAACCAAGGCAGGATAGTAAATACAGAACCATTTGCTTTGGTCATATAGTTGGCAAAAATTAAAGGAACATTGGTAATTTCTAAATCTCTGTATAAAGGTTCGGATAAAAATATAACACACCCAATACAAAATAACACTATTGAGAAAATATAGCTATGGTTTTTAAATAATGAGTATAGGCAAACTAAAAGAATAAGCGATAAACCAATGCATTGTAAAACATCAATAACCAAAAAATAGGTTCCAAAATACCCTGTAAACCAGCTTACTAAATTAACACGCAAACTATAGCCAATACCTAAAAGCAATAAACCTCTAAATATGCCTTTTTTCATTCGCTTTTTATCGTCTCCTTTGGCGTTGGCGCGTAATAATAAATAAGTAAAAACCAAACCAGAAATAGTGAAAAAAGTTGGTGCAGTAATACCTCTAAAATACGACCAAACATTGTAAGCTGTATATGCTGTATTTCTATAAAAAGGGTCTAAAAGAGTGTCAATAAAATGACCTTGCAGCATCATTAAAATGGCAAAGGCTCTAACAGCATCAATAAAATAAAGACGATTTGTCTGCAATACTTTTTGCTTTGGTTAGTGTAAAGATACTTCTATAATTTAAATTGCAACAGGCACATTAAAAATTATTATGCAATATTAATAAAGATATTTTTAAAGAAAATATTAATGCTTTGAAAATTTCATATTAAATAACTATTTTTTTTGATAATCAACATATTTTACTTTTTGTAAACCATATAAAAACATGAATATAATTGTGCTTTACATTCTAAGTATTATATTAGCGGTATGTCAATTTTTTAATGGACAATTAAAGGAATACATTCTTTTTATATGGAATAACCAGCCATTTTCTTAAAAATTTTGATATTTATATTTATTGAACTAAAATCAACCAACTAAATTTAAATTATGACAAAAAACAATGCGCAAGCCTATTGGAAAGAAAACATTAAATACCTATTTATACTTTTAACCATTTGGTTTTTAGTGTCGTATGGTGCTGGAATTTTATTTAAAGACGCCTTAAATCAAATAAAGATGGGAGGTTTTAAATTAGGGTTTTGGTTTGCACAACAAGGTTCAATTTACGTGTTTGTTATTCTAATATTTGTATATGTTCGGCTTATGAATAAACTTGATAAAAAATACGGTTACGATGAATAGTCTGTTTTTAGTATCAGGTTTAGGGGTTCAAAACTGGACCTATATTATAGTAGGTTTAACATTTGCTTTATATATTGGTATTGCTATTTGGACAAGAGCAGGTTCAACCAAAGAGTTTTATGTGGCTGGTGGCGGCGTTTCGCCTTTAGCAAATGGTATGGCAACAGCTGCCGATTGGATGAGTGCAGCTTCTTTCATATCAATGGCTGGAATAATTTCATTTGCAGGGTACGATGGTGCGGTTTATTTAATGGGCTGGACAGGTGGTTATGTGCTTTTGGCATTACTACTAGCACCTTATTTACGTAAATTTGGAAAATTTACTGTACCCGATTTTATTGGAGACAGGTATTATTCAAATACAGCCCGTTTTGTAGGTGTTATTTGTGCACTTTTAGTATCGTTTACGTATGTAGCGGGTCAAATGCGAGGCGTTGGTTTAGTGTTTTCTCGCTTCTTGGAAGTCGATATTAATACAGGTGTTATTATAGGTATGATAATCGTGTTATTTTATGCTGTTCTTGGCGGTATGAAAGGCATCACATATACACAAGTAGCACAATATTGTGTGCTTATTTTTGCATTTATGGTGCCTGCAATTTTTATTTCTATTCAAATGACGGGAAATCCAATTCCGCAATTGGGATTTGGTAGTACATTAGCCGATGGTTCAGGAACCTATTTATTAGATAAATTAGATGGTTTAAGTACCGATTTAGGCTTTGCCGAATACACAGAAGGTTCAAAATCAATGATAGATGTATTTGCTATTACGCTAGCATTAATGGTAGGAACAGCAGGTTTGCCTCATGTTATTGTGCGTTTCTTCACTGTAAAACGTGTAAAAGATGCTCGTAAATCGGCCGGTTTAGCATTATTGTTAATTGCTATTTTATATACTACAGCACCAGCAGTTTCTGTTTTTGCAAGAACCAATTTAATTGAAACGGTGTCTAATAAACCATATAATGAAGTACCAGAATGGTTTAAGAAGTGGGAAACAACAGGTTTGATAGTTTTTGATGATAAAAATAAAGATGGTCACATTCAATATGTAGCTGATGCCACAAAAAACGAATTGGTTGTAGATAACGATATCATGGTACTTGCCAACCCAGAAATAGCACAACTACCAGACTGGGTCATTGCATTAGTAGCAGCTGGTGCTTTGGCAGCAGCATTATCAACAGCAGCAGGCTTATTATTGGTTATTTCGTCATCGGTTTCGCATGATTTCATCAAAAAAATGATAAATCCAAACATTTCAGAAAAAGGCGAATTAATAGCAGCGCGTTTATCTGCAGTTGCAGCGGTTTGTATTGCCGGTTATTTCGGAATTAATCCACCAGGGTTTGTCGCGGCAACAGTTGCTTTGGCTTTTGGTCTTGCTGCAGCTTCGTTTTTTCCTGCTATTATTTTAGGGATTTTTTATAAACGAATGAATAAAGAAGGTGCGATAGCTGGTATGGTAGTAGGAATTGCTTCTATGATATTTTACATGCTTAAATTTAAATTTGGCTGGTTTGGTGGCGGTGAAAAAGCCGATTGGTGGTTTGGTATTTCACCCGAAGGTTTTGGAACAGTTTCTATGATTTTAAATTTTATAGTTTCAATTATTATTATGAAATTTACACCAGAACCACCGCAAAATGTACAAGAAATTGTTGAAACTATCCGCATTCCAAGTGGTGCAGGCGAAGCAACAGAACATTAAAATCAATTGATAATTGACAACTAATAATTAAAAAGGTTAAGTCGGGTATTGTGTGTTTGTTCAGTTAATTCAACTAAAAAAGCAAACAACTTAACGACAAACAACTCAATAACAATATAAAAATGAGTAATTATCACATAAAGCATTTAGAAGAATACTATCAAGTTTACAGAAAATCTATTAGAGAACCAGAAAGTTTTTGGGAAGAAGTAGCCGAAGAACATTTTATATGGCGTAAAAAATGGGATAATGTTTTAAGTTGGGATTTTAAAAAACCAGAAGTAAAATGGTTTGAAGGTGCTAAATTGAATATAACCGAAAATTGTATTGACAGACATTTAGCAACCCGAGGTGATAAAACTGCTATTTTATTCGAACCTAATAATCCAGATGAACCTTCAGAACATATCACCTACAAGCAATTATATGATAGAGTAAATCAATTTGCTAATGTATTAAAAGCGCAAGGTGTAGGTAAAGGTGATCGTGTATGTATATATGTACCTATGATACCAGAATTAGCAATAGCTGTATTAGCTTGTGCTCGCATAGGTGCTATTCACTCAGTGGTGTTTGCAGGATTTTCAGCAACAGCATTAGCAACTCGAATTAATGATAGTGATTGTAAATTAGTTGTAACTGCCGATGGCTCATACAGAGGTGCTAAATCAATAGATTTAAAGGGTATTGTAGACGACGCTTTAGAAAAATGTCCATGTGTAAAAAACGTATTAGTAGTAAAACGTGTTAATACAGAAATTTCAATGAAAGCAGGTCGCGACCAATGGTTGCAACCCCTTTTAGATGAAGCTTCAACCAATTGTAGCCCTGAAATAATGGATGCAGAAGCCCCATTGTTTATCCTTTATACATCAGGTTCAACAGGGCAACCAAAAGGCATGGTGCATACAACCGCAGGTTATATGGTTTACACAGCATACACATTTAAAAATGCCTTTCAATATCGTGAAAATGATGTGTATTGGTGTACTGCAGATATTGGTTGGATAACAGGACATAGCTATATTGTTTATGGCCCATTAGCTAATGGTGCAACAACCGTGTTGTTTGAAGGTGTACCTAGTTATCCTGATTTCGGACGTTTTTGGCAAATTGTTCAAAAACATAAAATTACACAGTTTTATACAGCACCAACAGCTATTCGTGCTTTGGCAAAACAAGGTGTTGAAGTTGTTGAAAAATACGATTTATCATCCTTGAAAGTTTTGGGAAGTGTTGGCGAACCAATAAACGAAGAAGCATGGCACTGGTATAATGATGTTATAGGTAAAGGTAAAAGTCCAATTATAGATTCATGGTGGCAAACCGAAACTGGTGGTATTATGATAACTCCTATACCGTATGTAACACCAACCAAGCCAACCTATGCAACCTTGCCATTTATAGGTATTCAACCAGCATTAATGGATGAGCAAGGTAACGAGCTTAAAGGCAATCAGGTAGAAGGACGATTATGTATAAAATTCCCATGGCCAAGTATTGCTCGTACTATTTGGGGAAACCACGAGCGCTATAGAGAAACTTATTTTTCGGCATATGAAAACAACTATTTCACAGGTGATGGCGCATTGCGTGACGAAGTAGGGTATTACCGTATTACAGGTCGTGTTGATGATGTCATTATAGTATCTGGTCATAATTTAGGAACAGCGCCAATTGAAGATGCAATAAACGAACATCCAGCAGTTGCAGAATCTGCAATTGTAGGTTTTCCACATGATATAAAAGGAAGTGCTTTATATGGCTATGTAACCTTAAAAGAAACAGGTGAAAGTAGGGTTCATGATAATTTACGCAAAGAAATAAACCAGTTAATTTCCGATAAAATTGGACCTATTGCAAAACTTGATAAAATACAATTTACACAAGGCTTACCAAAAACACGTTCAGGTAAAATTATGCGTCGTATTTTACGTAAAATAGCAAGTAAAGACACTAGTAATTTAGGAGATACAAGTACATTATTAAATCCGGAAGTAGTACAGGATATTATTGATAATGCACTTTAAAAGAAATTGATAATTGACAATTATCAATTGGTAATTGTCAATTATCTTTCCAATAAATACCCCCAATTTAAGTGCTTTCGTTTGTCTAAACGTCCTAATATTTTAAGGAATACTAATGCTGTAATTAATGCGTCGCCTGTAGCGGTATGTCTGTCTACCGTTGGAACATTTAATTCTTTTGCTAACTCATCAAGCGTATAAACTTTTTCTTTTTGTCTGTAAATAATGTGTATTGATTTTTTATACAAAACACCTGTGTCAATAAACTTGTTTTTCAGTTTTCCTAAACCATGCCTTAACAACATTTCATTAACCATAGTTTTATCAAAATGAGCATGGTGCGCTATTAAAACATCATTTTTTATATAAGCTAAAAATGCTTTTATAGCTTCAAGTTCAGTTATTTTTTCTAATGAACTAGATTTCATTAGTCCGTGAATTTCAACAGTTTCAGGTTTGAAAATGCTTTGTTCTAAATAAAGTTCTAAACTATCATTCACATTTATTTTTTTTCCTGTAAATGAAACAGCACCTATTGATAAAATGCGGTCTTCTTTTTTATTAAAGCCCGTGGTTTCTGTATCAAAAGCTATAAAACGAGTGTTTGTTATAGTGTTATCTTTTGGTTTTTTTTTATTGAAAGTAGCAAGGTAGTCGTTCCAAAAATCTGGAAATGTTTGTTTTTTTTTAAATAACCAATCAAAAATCATTTACTTGTAGCTTTTAAGATTTACATGAAGTTTTTTAAGTCGAACCTCATTTTTAAAGTTTCTTGAATTTCTTGAATGGGTTTAAAACAACGTCTTAACTTTAATTTTTCTTCTTTGGTAAGCGTTTCTAGTTCTATAAATTTCCCTGAATTATTGTGTAGTAAGCCTTGTTTGGTTTTGAATTTTAAAAGCGCTTTAAAAGCATACGAACACGATTGGTAAAGCTCTTTGTTATTAGGCTCAATTTCTGCCATTTTTTCAAAACGTTCAGAGGTATTATTAATGCCTTTTATGTTGTTGCTTAAAATAAGTAATCTGGCAGCATCAATTAAAGGCATTAAGGCTCTACTCTTTATATTGAAAAGGTCTTTTTGGTCGCCATTTTCTTCAACTAAAAATTGTTTAAAAAAACCTAGAGGCGGCGGATTTTTGAGTGCGTCTCTTCCTAAAAATTTAAAAAATAAAGCTGTTCTTTCTAATGATTTATAAATAGAATCAGATAATTCATCAACCAAATTGCTATCGCCATATACACTACTATAATCAAAGAAAATGGATGATAGCAAAATTGCTTTTTCATCGGGGTTAGAAATCCAGTTTTCAAATTGCAATTTCCATTCGGTTATAGATTTGCACCATTCTATATTACTAGCCATCATATTGGCTTCACAATATTCAAAACCTATTTTGTTTAATGATTTAGTAACTAGTTTCGCTAATTCTAAAAAGTAAGCTTGTGTTTCTTCATACTTGTTTTCAGCTACATCTTCAAAAACAATAGCATTGTCTTGGTCTGTAAAAAGCATTTGTTCTTTTCTACCTTGACTACCAATAGACATCCAAGAAAAAGCTACCGGAGGTGGTGAAGGCATTTTTTTTAATGCTATTTCTATAGCTCGAACTGTAACGGCATCATTAATTTGGGAAATAATTTTTACAATATGCGAAATAGGGATATTCTGTTCTAAATAACTTTTTAAAAGCGTATTAGCTTTAAGTCTGGCAGTTCGTAATTTTTTTGTGCGTTTGGCGCGTTTTATTTCTTTTAAAATAACCGAAGGATTGTTTCCTAATGTAACCAATACATCATGGTGTGTTAAAACGCCTATTAATTTAGAATTTACAGTGCCATCTTTGGTAATACACAAATGCCCAATATTGTATTTTATCATTTGTAATTGCCCATCGGCTACCGTCAAATCTTTTTTGTTGGTAATAACGGGCGAACTCATAATATTTGTAACAGGTGTTTCTATAGGATATAACCCTGTAGCAATTTTGTTTTTTATATCGCTATTTGTAATTATGCCAACAGGATGTATGTTATCATCAACAACAACAATACAGCCAATTTTATACTTACTCATTTTAATAGCGGCATCTTTTAATGACGATTTAAAGTCGCAAGTAATTGGGTTTTTAGAGTAATTAGCTGTTTGAAAACTAACAATATCTTGCGATGTGCTGGGTAAATAATCTGCAAATATTTTACCTGTTTCTTCTGCGGTATAGGGGTCGTAAGCATTGGTAGCAAATGCGGTAATTAAAAATTTATAAACACTCGCATTATCCTGAGTTACTGCTTGAAAAGTATCAATTGGTATGGCATATACAATAGATTCTTCATTGGCGGTAGCGGTAAGTTTATAATCTTCTTTAGCAATAAGCGGGCGAACGCCAAAAATGTCACCAGCATCACTTATGTTTACTATTTCTTGAACATTATTGTTGTTAGTATGAAACGAGGTTATAGCACCATTTCTAACCATATAGAAATGCTCGTTAAAAGCATCGCCTTTTTTAAAAAGTGTATCACCCTTTTCTAAATAAACGATAGATACTTGTCCTGAAATTTCTAACAAAGCATCCGCCTTTAAAATATTAAAAGGCGGATAGTTTTTTAAAAAATCGTAAACACGTTCTGCTATAGAATTTTTCATCTGTTATATTAGAACCATCATTAAAAAACTAAATCATTTTAAAATCTAACAATAATTCACCTTCTATGAAGCATTGTAAATGGTCGCCTTTATGTATATCGCCTGTGCCATGAGCAGGTGTTCCGGTAAAAATTAAATCGCCAGGTTCTAAAGTCATATATTTTGAAGTGAATGCAATAATATCGCTAAAATTGTAAATCATTAATGATGTGTTTCCAACTTGTTTTTGTTCACCATTAATTACTAAATGAAAATTAATATCATCTAATTTTGGGAAATTTGAAACAGGTTTAAAGGTTGATATTGGCGCAGCACCATCAAAACCTTTACCCAAATCCCATGGCCCTTTTGTTTCTCTGCAAGCATTAAAAACATCTTTAGCAGTATAATCAATACCAACACCAATTTCAGATATGTACGAAGCAGCATCTTCTAAAGCTATGTCTTTTCCTTTTTTGCCAATTTTTATTACTAGCTCAATTTCATAAACAATTTGGTTCGTAAAACTCGGGTAAACAACGTCTTTGTTATCTCTAACAAGGCTCGACTCAGGTTTTGAAAATATAATTTGAGTTCCTGTTTTGTTAGCACTAATTTCTTCTTGGTTATTTACGTAGTTTTTCCCGATAGCTAGAATTTTCATAATATTTAATTTAGTTAATGTTAAGGTTGTAAATTTAGTGAATATGATGCTTAAAATTAAACTATATTTAACTTCTTTCTAAGAAAAATTGCTGTTGTTTTTTGTATCTTCATGGGCAATAAACCAATCTGAATATTATGAGAACAGTTAACGCATACGCAGCAAAAGAGGCAGGTGCTTCATTAGAAAAATTTCAATATGAATTACCAAATATTGGCAATGAAGAAATTGATATTAAAGTGCATTATTGTGGCATTTGTCATTCCGATTTAAGTATGATTAATAATGATTGGGGTATGAGCCAATTTCCGTTAGTGCCTGGGCATGAAATTGTTGGTGAAGTAGCTGCTTTAGGAAAAGATGTGAAAGGGTTAAAGCTTGGCGATAAAGTAGGCATGGGCTGGAGTTCTGGTGCATGTATGCATTGCAATCAATGTTTAGATGGTAAACAACATTTATGCGGAAGTTCTGAGGCTACTATTGTTGGTCGTCATGGTGGTTTTGCAGATGTTGTTAGAGGACATTGGTCTTGGGTTATTCCTTTACCAAAAGGCTTGGATATGGCAAAAGCAGGTCCATTATTTTGTGGCGGTATAACCGTTTTTAATCCAATTGTATTGTCTGGTGTAAAACCAACCGATAAAGTTGGCGTCATAGGTGTTGGCGGACTTGGGCATATGGCTATTAAGTTTTTAAAAGCTTGGGGATGCGAGGTTACAGCATTTAGTTCAAACCCAAATAAAAAAGATGAGATTTTAAAAATGGGTGTGCATCATGTAGTCGATTCTACAAAACCTGAAGCATTACAAAGCATAGTGGGATCATTAGATTTTATTTTGAACACAACAAATGTAACGCTTGATTGGAATTCTTTTTTAACTACATTAGCACCACAAGGAAAATTACATACTGTTGGCGCAGTTTTAGAACCCATGGCTATTCCTGCATTTAGTTTAATTATGGGCGAAAAATCGGTTGGAGGAAGCCCAATAGGCAGTATTGCATTAACCAAAAAAATGTTGGAATTTTGTGTAAGACACAATATTTATCCAACGGTTGAAGAATTTAAAATGACCGATGTAAATAAGGCTATGAAGCATCTTGAAGATGGTAAAGCACGATTTAGAATTGTATTAAAAGCTTAAATAAATAATTAATTAAAATTTATTAAAAATGGCAAAATCACACGACGCTAAAAAAAATGTAAAAAAGGAAGCTGTTTTAACCCCAAAAGAAAAAAAAGCAGCAAAACTTGCTAAAAAAGCAAAACGCGATTAAAAGCTAATACCGTTTAAAACATTTAAAACCACTTTTTATAAAGTGGTTTTTTTTATTTAATACAATTTGTAGAATACACCATTTAGAATGGCTATTTTTACCGTTCATTTTTTTTACAAGAATTCTTAAAATGCAACACCTAAAAAAACCCTCAAAAAACACCGATAAATCAAAACCAAAAGTAACCATGGCTCAAGCCTTTAAAACCATCATTTGGCCAAGGCGCAATCTGGTTTTTATTGGTTTATTACTAATAGTTATAAAAAGTTTATCAGGTTTAATATTTCCATGGCAGAGTAAAGTATTGCTGGATGAAGTTATACCAAACAAAGATTATTCTCATCTATATAGCTTAATAGCCATTGTTTTAGGAGCTATTTTTGTACAAGCGGTTACGTCTTTTTTACTAACTCGCATTTTAAGTGTACAAGCACAATATTTAATTAGCGAATTGCGAGCGCAAGTTCAAAAAAAGGTATTGTCATTACCCATTAGTTTTTTTGATAATACAAAATCTGGCGCCTTAGTATCACGTATTATGAGTGATGTTGAAGGTGTTAGAAACTTAATTGGTACAGGTTTGGTACAATTGGTAGGTGGTAGTTTTACAGCTATTGTTTCGCTAATTATTTTAATAAAATTAAACCCGTGGATGACGCTTTTTGTATTCGTTCCACTTTCTATTTTTGGGTATATCGCATTAAGAGCTTTTAAATACATACGTCCTATTTTTAGAACCAGAGGAAAAATAAATGCAGAAGTTACAGGTCGTTTAACAGAAACCTTAGCTGGTGTTCGAGTAATAAAAGCCTTTAACGCTGAAGAACAAGAGCAAACAGTATTTGAAAAAGGCGTTGACAAACTTTACCAAAACGTAAAGAAAAGTTTAACCGCCACGGCATTCATGACGAGTGCTTCTACGTTTTTAATAGGTGTTGCCACTACGGGTATTATGGGCATTGGTGGTTATTACATGATTCAAGGCGAAATGACTACGGGGGATTTTCTTTTCTTTACCTTAATTCTTGGTTTTATGATAGCGCCAATTGTACAAATGAGTAATATTGGTAGTCAACTTACAGAAGCATTGGCAGGTTTAGATAGAACTGAAGAACTTATGAATTTGACTGCTGAAGAAGATAACGTACAGCGTACCATTCACCTTAAAGATTTAAAAGGAGATATTGCATTTAAAAACGTGTCATTTTCGTATGATGAAGGTAAAGAAGTCTTGCATAACATTAATTTTACTGCACCAGCAGGTTCAGTTACCGCGTTGGTTGGTAGTTCAGGTTCTGGAAAATCAACCATGGCAGGGTTATCGGCTACGTTTTTAACACCAAAATCGGGCATGGTAACCATTGATAATCAAGATTTATCGAAAGTAAAACTTAGTACCTATCGAAAATATTTAGGCGTCGTTTTACAAGATGAATTTTTATTTGAAGGTACTATTCGTGAAAACATTCTATTTCCAAGACCAAACGCCACAGAAACAGAGTTGCAAAATGCCGTTAAAGCAGCTTACGTAAACGAGTTTACCGATAGGTTTGATGATGGTTTAGACACCTTAATTGGAGAACGTGGTGTAAAATTATCTGGTGGTCAACGCCAACGTTTAGCTATTGCACGTGCTATTTTAGCAAACCCAAAAATTATTATTTTAGATGAAGCAACCTCTAGTTTAGATACTGAAAGTGAAGCATTAATTCAGAAAAGTTTAGCTGAATTAATAAAAGATAGAACTACCATTGTTATTGCACATCGCTTAAGTACCATTAAAAAAGCAGATCAAATTTTAGTAATTGAAGCAGGAAATATTGTAGAACGCGGTAACCATGATGAATTGATTGCTTTACAAGGTAGATATTACGACTTATACACCTACCAAGCAAAAATTTAAAACAGGTTATTATGAAAATTACAGATGTAAAACCCGCAGACTATAATGTGTTTTATAGCACTTATATAAATAAAGCACCAAAAGAAACTGATTTAATTGATGCGTTTGAAAAAGCTGAAAGCGTTGTTTTGCAATTTTTTAAAAGTATTCCAGAACATAAATGGGATTACAAATATGCTACAGGTAAATGGAGCATTAAAGAAGTGTTTCAGCATATAATTGATACCGAGCGTATTTTTATTTACCGCTGTTTTCGTATAGCAAGACACGATAAAACCCCATTAGCAGGATTTGAACAGGATGATTACATTTTGCCTTCAAATGCTCAAAATAAATCTGTTAAAAATTTATTGGAAGAATATAAAGTAGTTAGGCAAAATTCTATAGTACTACTAAAAAGTTTAAGCGATGAAGACTTTAAATTTATTGGAATATCAAACGGAGCAAATTTATCAGCCTTGGCAGCCGCTTTTATGATTCTTGGGCATGAAACACATCATATTGAGGTTTTAAAAGCCTTGTATTTGTGTTGATTATAATAAGAGATTTACCTTGGTGAGTTTTTGTTCGTTTAACGGTTTACAGCTACCCGAAGGTGGCGATTTCGAAGCGATTCACTGCCAACCAAGCACAAACTTTGATAGATGCACTGCACTTGATTTAACCACTAAACTGCCACTTTTGGGTAGGTGCTGTTATGGTTCGTTTTTCTTGTCATTTCGTCACTATTTTAGCTGTCTCGGGTGCAATTCCAATGGTCGCAATCGAACCGCTGTTAAACTTCAAAAAGTCAGTTTCTATTCCGTCACTAAATATTACTCCACTTGTCGGCATTAGTGATTCGATTGTCAAGTGATTTTGGTTTTTTATAATTCCTGCGGTTATTCCTGTGTGTGTTCTGATACTCTGAAATGGTTCCCTAACTGCAAAAAGCAATTCGTTGTCTTTTAATTTTGGTCTTTTAGGTTTTAGATTTTTTTCGAACATACTTGTTACTCCGTAAGCCATATTAAAAATTGAGCTTAGCCAACCTGTTGAACCTGCTGGTGTTGAAATAATAAGTCCGCTTGAAGAATGTTCTTCTGTGTTTTGATTAAATGAGATTTTATAACGTGCAGAAATATGAGAAGAAGCACCAATAAAAAGGTCGTTGAAAGCCAATAGTCTTTGTCCGTCATTGAGTTTTGCTTCTGCAAATCTCATTGTTTTTGAATTATATTGATTGCTTAAAACATTCTCAACACCAAATACAAAATCAGTTGTATCAAAAGGTAATAAAACACCATCGTATCTTTCTTTGTCGGGGTTTACTGCTATTATTGGGCAACCTTTTGAGTATTTAGCTGTATTTGCCACAAGTCCATCTTGTCCGATTACAACAATTAAGTTCTTTTCAGAAAAAATGAATGATGGTAAATATACTCTCTCTACAGTTTTGTTTTTAACAACTCGTGAAAGTTGTGTTTGTAAAGAGTTTAAAGAGTTATGAAAAATTTCGTGTTCTAACTCATAATCGTCAAAATTCCCACCAAGACTTTCAATGTAAAATTTAGCTTGAGCCTTTGTATTGAAGCGTTCAATCAAAGATTCAAGTCTTGTTTTATTCTTTACAATTATGGCATATTCAAAACTCATTTTTTATTTTCTCTCTTGTCGTTAAGCAATGTATCTAACAATTCAGGACTAATATTAAGATTGCCAATTTTGCCTGCATTTTCGGCAAGTTCTCTAAATGCAAGTGAGATATTAAATTTTGGGTCAGGGTTGTTGTTCAAAGCTGTTAAAGTCTTCCATTCAATGTCCTTGTATGGCTTCATAGTTGTTTCTATAACGTAGCCTTGGGTTTCAGCTTCTTTTTTGTCGTTTGCAGTTTTTTGTTCTATTAATAGTTTTCTTTGATTCTCAACAGCTATATCTGCTGCCAATTTCATTTCACGCAGTTTGCGGTCGTTGTCAGATTTTTGAATTTCGGATTCCATTTTCTTTTCAGCGATTTGCTTTTGTTTTTCTTCTACCGCAATTTCTGTGTTAAGTTCTGTTTCTTTTATTTTTCTCTCTTGTTCTACTGCAAAATTTCTACGTTCATAAATTGCTTGGTCGGCTTCTTGTTGCAGTTTTTCTCTTGTTTCAGTTTCCAAAGCTCTTGACATTTCAGGAGTTGCTTGAATACCCAAAATATTTGCTCCTAAAATATCTATTCCAAGCATTGCAATGGCTTGAGATGATTTTAGACCTTCTAAAATTCTTTCTTCGATTGACTTTGCTGAACGAATTGCATCTTTCAATTTTATTTCGTGAATAAATGAAGAAGTTGCTGTTTGTGCTTCATTTATGATTCGTTGATTTAACTTTTCAATGTCGTTTTTTTTGTACTGTCCATTGTCGTTTACTGTGAAGTCTAAAACGTCTGCAAGGGTTTTGGGATTACTGATTTTGTAGCTTATCTGTCCTTGAATATTAATCGTTTGATAATCGTTTGTCGATTCGTTAAATATAAAAGGCAAGTCATTACTTCCCATTGGAATTGCAGCAATTGAGCTGTTTGGGGCAAAGTAAAAAAATGAAAGTCCACGTCCTTCTCTTTTAATGTTTCCGTTCGTAAAATGCAGAACGTATGTCATTGAGTCAAATTTGATGTGTTTTATACCGAACATAATATTTTGATTTTTTGTTTGTCTTTTTTAGCGGTGTAGTCTTTAAAATGAGCCATAACTCTAATGATATGAAATCGTTTTAGTGTGTTTTATATCAGAAGTTAAACGAAATTAGTTGATTTTTTCTACAAAATCAAAAATAAATATATTTAAATTGTAGAGTCTTTAGATTAAGCAACCTGTAACCTCGTTTTTCGTTTCAAAAGAATAAAAACTAGTAACGATAAAACGCCAAAAACCGAAAAACCAATAAACAATGGCAATACCGATGTTTTAACAAAACTACCTATATAATTTGCAATAGGCACCGCAAATACGGTAGAAATAAATCCGTTTAAGGCTGCACCAATACCAGCAATATGTCCTAGCGGTTGCATAGCCAAGGCTCTTAAATTTCCAAATAGAAAACCAACAGCAAAAAATTGTAAGGCAAAAAAACCAATTAAAACGTAAATGCTTGGGTTATTTCCAGACCAAAACATAAACACATATAATAACGATACTGCGCAATAGCCAATAGTAGCTATATACCCAAGGCGCAACATACCAAATTTAACAACCAACATACTGTTTAAATAAGTTGCTAAACCAATAGATATTGCCAAACTTGCAAATATGTATGGAAACATATCGGCTAAATTATATTGTGTTTCAAAAATTTGTTGCGAAGTACTTAAATACACCATGAATGAACCCGTTATAAAACCAGATACTAAAGTATATGCAATGGCTTCAGGAAATTTGAAGAATTCTTTAACACCATTAGCAAATAAGTTTGGTGTAAACTTAATACGTTTTTCTTTTGGTAGTGTTTCTGGTTGTCGCTGCCAAAACCAAAACATGATAAATACACCAAAAACCAAATTGAAATAAAAAATAGACTTCCAAGTAAAAAAGTAAAGCAAAAACGTGCCTAATGTTGGTGCAATTACGGGTACAAGTATAAAAAACATTACCACAATAGAGGTTATTTTAGCCATATAATTACCACTATACGAATCGCGAATCATGGAAATAGTTAAACTTCGTGGAGCAGCTAATCCAATACCTTGAAGTACGCGCCCAATAACCATAACTTCAAAACTGGTTGTATTTACACAAACAATACTTGCTAAAATAAATACGATAAATCCAAAAAACACCACAGGTTTTCGTCCTAAACTGTCTGATATTGGTCCAAATATCAACTGTCCAAAACCAATACCTAAAAAAATCATGGTGATAAGTAATTGGTTATCGCTTGGGTTTGTAATGTGTAATGTAGTACCAATATCTGGTAATGCTGGCAATAACGCATCAATAGATAGCGCTACTATAGACATTAACGAAGCCATTAAAGCTACAAATTCAAATTTAAACGTTTGGGTTTTTTGCATGCGGCAAAAATAACGTTAATAAAAAGGTTAAATGTTAATTTAGATTAATAAACCAATCTTATATTGTTAAATTTGTACTAAAAGCAATTTGTAGATGACTATAGAACCACTTTTAAAATATATAAGCAATTATATTGATTTATCGGAAAGCGATGTTGCCTTTCTACAAGCAAAACTTACCGTTAGAAAATATTTAAAAGGGCAATACATTGTGCAACAAGGCGATATTTGTAAATATGAATGTTTTGTGCTATCAGGTTGTACTAAAACGTTTTATGTTGATGCAGAAGGGCAGGAGCATATTTTAATGTTTTCAATTGAAGATTGGTGGACGTCTGATATGGGTAGCTTCATAACCCAAACACCAGCCGATTTTAATGTGCAGTGTTTAGAAAACTCAGAATTAGTTATGTTTTCTTATGATGTTATTGAAGATTTATATAGCGAAATTCCAAAACTAGAACGCTTCTTTCGTCAAATTATAGAAAAAGCGTTTGTAGCATCACAAAAACGTATCGTTAGAAATTTTAGTCTTTCAGCCAAAGAACAATACTTATATTTTAGAGAACAATATCCATTAATCGAGCAACGCATTCCGCAGTACATGATAGCGTCTTACCTTGGTATTACTAAAGAATTTCTTAGTAAAATTAAAAGTCAATTAATTTTGGAACAATAAATGTTAATCTAGTTTAACATCATTTAATAAACTAGGTCATTTTGTAGTTTGTTTATATTCCACATCTTTGTAATGTCAAATTGAATGTACAAAACGTGAACACATTAATTGAAAAAATAAGCGCAGTAAACGATTTAATTCTTCAAGGCAAAGCTTTAGAAGCTTTTGAAGATTATTATCATGATGATGTGGTTATGCAAGAAAATGACAATCCTGCTTGCGTAGGTAAAGCGTTAAATAGACAACGTGAAGAAGCTTTTTATGCTTCTATAACAGAGTTTAGATGTGCAAAACCTTTAAAGGTTACAGTTGGTGAAAAAACAACTATGGTTGAATGGCAGTTTGATTACACACATAAAGATATGGGTTGTAAAAAATTTACCCAAGTAGCCGTTCAAGAATGGCAAGATGGAAAAATTATAAAAGAAAAATTTTATTACGGATATTAACTTAAATTAAAAAACAAAAATTAAAAACAATGAAAAGAGCAATTAAAAGTTTAGCAATCATCGCTTTAGTAGCGTTTACAACATTCTCATTCACTTCAAAAGCAGGCGAGAAAAAAGAGATTAAATTAGATAAAAGCAAAGTAGTTTGGAAAGGTTACAAAGTAACAGGTTCTCATGAAGGTACTATAGCTATTAAATCGGGTTCTTTAACCTTTGATAACGGTAAATTAACTGGCGGTGAGTTTGTAATTGACATGACTACTATTAATTCAACCGATTTACAAGGTGGTGGTAAAGAAAAACTTGATGGACACTTAAAATCGGACGATTTTTTTGGTGTTGAAAAGTTTCCAACAGCTAAATTAGTATTTAAAAAAGTAACAGCTTCTGGTAAAAACGCATACAATGTAACTGGCGATTTAACTATTAAAGGAAAAACAAACCCAATTACGTTTACTATTTCTATATACGGAAATAAAGCAACAGCATCTTTAAAAGTTGATAGAACTAAATATGATGTACGTTACGGTTCTACAAGCTTTTTTGATGATTTGAAAGATAAAGCTATCTATGATGAATTTGATTTAGTGTCTGACTTAGAATTCTAAGTTTACAGAGTGACTAATAGCTAGAAAAGAGCGTTCTACACAGAACGCTCTTTTTGATTTTAATAGGGTTTTAAAAACACTATCTTTGTAGCTCTTAAAACAAATTATGTCTTTTAAAAAAATAATCGAGCCACTTAAAGAAAATTTAAAACGCAATGGTATTACCGAGCCTAATGCACTGCAAACAGAAATTCTTTCAAAAATTAAAGGAGGAAAAAGTATGTTTGTTATTGCACCTAAAAATGCAGGTAAAACTACAAGTATTGTGATAAGCGTTATAAACAAATTAAAAGATGAGTTTGAAGATGCGCCTCGTGCTTTGATATTTGTAAAAGATAAAGAAGCATGCTTAAAACTAGCCGAAATATTCAATACGTATAAAAGAGGAACTAATTTGCGTGTGTATTGTGCGTATGAAGAACATAATATGGAATTACAGCGCGAAGAATTATACTTAGGAACCGATATTGTTATTGCAACACCAAAGCGCTTAAATAAAATATTTTACCTTAACGGTATTAACTTAAACAAGTTACAAATGTGCATTGTTGAAGATGCCGAATTTTTATTTAGAAACAACAATTTAGCTGAAGTTACCAGAACACCCGAAAGTATAGGTAGATGCCAATATTTGGTGTTTTCTGATAAATATGATGACCGTTTTGATCGTTGGCAAGATAGCTTCATGCACCTTGCAGACGTAATTGAGTTTGAATGATTAAAGCAAATAATTATAACTTATTAGGAGTTATTTATAAATTTTTTTCACATATTAAAATAAAACGGACTTAATTTCATAAAATCGTAAATACGTACATCAATAATATGTATTTCATCGACTTTTGTACATAATTATTTGTTATTTTTGTAGGTAATTGTAAAAATTACAAACCATCAAACGCATACTTTTGTTAAAGTCTCTCAACAACAATATCAAAACAAAAGCGCTATTTTTTGTAGGCTTCTTTATATTAACCATAACTAGCTATTCTCAAATAGTAACGAATAGTGATTACACAAGGTTTGTAGATTCGGCTAAAATTCATTCTGAAAAGTGTTCAAATAAAACACAATTGTTTTTAGATTCTATTCCAGAACCACTAGATGAAACCATTGCAGGGCGTTTAGCCGATTATTATGCTGTTAAAGCATTATTACACGACGAAAAAAGTGAATATGCCCGCACTTATCAAAACTACATATTGGCAATTAAATATGCCGATAAAGAAAAAAATTATAAAGTAGCTGGTAATTGTAGCTTAGAATTGTTTGCTATGTTACATTATGCTAAAAAAGATTCTTTGGCGTTTCGTTTTTTAAATAGAGCCAATAATTATTTTAAAATTAATAACGATAAAAATGGGCTTATAGAAGTTCAGCAAATGCATGCCTACATAGAGTTTTCAAATAGAAACTATGTAAAGTGTAATAAATTGTTACTAAAAAATTTAAATACCTATAAAAGCATTAAAGATGATGGCTATTTTTATTTGTTTGCAACTTATATGCTAAGTAGCAATTACATTAAACTAAATAAACTAGATAAAGCTTATAAATATCTAAAGGCATTTCACAGTAAAAAAAACGATACTACTATTGCAATCTATAATTACGCATCGTTTAGTGCTGGTATCAATTTAAGTTTAGCAGAACACTATTTAAAAGTAAAACAGCTCGATTCCACAAAACATTATTTGTCTAAATCTGAAAAGCTAAGAAGCTATATGAATAATGATTTGGTAAGAAGGTATTTAAATCTTCATGCCGATGTTTATAAATCAATAGGAAATATTGATGGAGCAAAAAGCTATCTTGATTCAATAACACATTTTGAAAACAAGTTGTACAATACAAATCTTGAAGCAAGTTTTCAAATAAACAATGTATTAGAAAATGCAGAAACAGAATTGGAAACAGAAAGTAATAAGAAGTTTTGGAATGGTGTTTTAGCACTTTTACTTTTTGCTATTCTATCGTTTTTAGGTATTTTCTTTTTAATTTACCACAAGAAGAACAAAAATAGGCTAACCACTACAGAGAAAGAAATAAGTAATCTATCGTATTTAAAAACAAGTAATGAAAAGCTTACAGGAAAAGTGCTTGGACTTGAAGAATATATTATTAATTTAAAAAAAGAAGTAAAAGGCATTTCTAAAATTCATAATGAACCAGAGCAACGCGAAAAGATTAAGGAGTTGTATAAAAACTTACACCACAATTCGTCTATACTTTTAGACAAAGGCGAAAACCATTTAGAATTAGTAAATCAATTAAATGTTGAGTTTTTTAATAAAATACAATCTACTTACCCACAATTAAACGACTCTGAAGTGATAACTTGTTACTATTTGTTTATGGGTTTTAAAAACAAAGAAATTGCCTTGTTTCTAAACATATCGGTTCGAGCTTTAGAAAGTAAACGGTATCGTATTTCAAAAAAAATAAATCTAAATACTAAAAAAACAGCACTACTAGATCATATAAAAGAAACATTTAATCAAACAGTATAAAAAACAAGAATGCACTGTTTTTAAGGGTTTAAATACATAAAATAGTTAATTTTAATAAATTGCGTAGTGAATGCGTAGTAAAATATATTAACCCTTAAATAAATGTTAATGATATTTGTAACGCTATTAATCAATAACTGATTTTATCAGTAACCAAATGTACTTTTGTTTTCTAAGTGGTTGGAATTGGGTTTAAAAAAACAACAGATTTCTGTTAGTTATTTAACCTTAAACAAAAGTTGTTATTGACAAGAAAAGTTGGTTTTAGGGATATTAAAGGAGTCTTTCTCAAGACTCCTTTTTTGTTATGTTTTATGTGACTTACATAATGAACCTGTGTCTCAAATAAAAAGTAAATAATAAACTAGCGATAGCTATCTTTTGAAAATTCAAAATCATCATAACAATATGCCAGATGAAGATCTGGTAAAAGCCATTGTAAATACCAATGACACGTTGCTTTTTGAGGTTTTATATGATAGGTATTCTAGGTTAGTATTTAACAAATGCTACGGGTTTGCAAAAGATGAAGAGGAAGCCAAAGACCTAACCCAAGATGTTTTTTTAAAGCTATTTGTTAAACTGGCAAGCTTTAAAGGTACTGCAAAGTTTTCAACATGGTTATATGCCTTTACCTATAATCATTGTGTAAATTATGTAACTAGAAATACAGCAAAAAAAATTGAGAAGCAATCGGTAGATTATACTAATATAGAAAACCTTTCAGATGTAGAAGATGAAAGCAGTTTTTTAACCATGAAAGTAGATAAATTACAAGCAGCACTAGAATTAATTTCTCCAGAAGAGAAAATGATTCTTTTACTAAAATACCAAGACTTCCTGTCTATAAAAGAGATAGAAAGTGTTTTGAGTATTGGTGAAAGTGCAGTTAAAATGAGGATTAAGCGTGCCAAGGATAAGCTTATAACTGTATATAATGATAATTTTAGCTAATGGACAATCCGTTTAAACATATAAACCAGCCACTTAAAGATGTTCCGCCAGAACTAAAGGCTAAGGTAATGAACGATGTTGCCATGGCTAAACTACTTATGGATTTAGCAACCCTATTCTCTTACAATATTGGAAATGTAATTGAAACCGTAATTAGTAAGCGAAAGGATAATAAGTAAAAAAACTAACAATAAATTAAATGGAAAAAGCAGCTAAATGGAAAGACATAGCCATGGAATCTTTAACTAAAGTATGGTTCGAAATATCAAGTATATTTCCAAACATTATAGGCACTTTGGTGGTTCTAATTTTAGGATGGTTTTTTACAAAGTTGGCTATTAGAATTATAAAAAAAGTACTCATACTAGCTAAGGTACAAAAGCTTGATGATGCTATAAACGATATTGAAATAGTTGAAGGCAAAAAACTCAATTTTAATACCGTTAAAATAGTTTCCATTTTTGTTAAATGGCTTATTTATATCATGCTGCTTATTATGGCTTCCGATATTTTAGGTCTTAAAATTATATCGCAAGAAATAAGCAATTTTTTAGGCTATTTACCTAAGTTATTTGGTTCATTAGTCATATTTACAGTTGGCTTGCTACTGGCCAATATGATTAAAAAAGGACTAAAATCATTTTTCGAATCGATGGAATTATCAGGTTCTAAAATTATTAGTCAAATTGTGTTTTTTATTCTTTTAATTTTTATGTCAATAACTGCTTTAAACCAAGCTGGAGTTGATACACAAATAATTACAAACAACATCACCATGATTCTTGGGGCATTTTTACTAGCCTTTGCTTTAGCTTTTGGTTTTGGCGCACAAAAAGTAGTAGGCGATTTGTTAAGAACATTCTACACACGCAAAACTTACGAAATTGGACAAGTAATTGAGTTTAACAACATAAAAGGTGAAGTCGTTTCTATTGATGGTATTACCGTAACCTTAAAAACAGAACAAGGCAAATACATTATTCCTATTAAAGATATTGTAGAGAGTCAAGTACGTGTACAGGATTAACTTAAAGTTAGGGTTAAATTTGGTTGGTTAATACCCCGTATTCCGAAAAACTCTCTACATTATTCCATCCCTTTTCATACCGCTGAAAAGGGATTTTTTTTGTATTTTTTTTATAGAAGCTATTAAAAAACTAACTTAGCTGTTAGCTAACTAATTAAATACCATTAAAACCATGAAAAAGGGCTTCCTTATTTTTCTTTTAGCATTATGTACAGCTTGTTTTAAAGACCCAAAAGCTGAAAAACCGCAAACATTACCAGAAGCTTCTGCAAGTAGCGAAGGCATGCTAGAAGCTAGGTTAAATCGTATAGATACCATGCTATTACAAGCTGTAAAAAGCAATAAAATTCCTGGTGCAGTAGCGTTGGTAGCACGTCATGGTAAAATAGTTTATCACAAAGCATTTGGTATGGCCAATAATGCTACTAATGAAACTATGCAGCTAGACCACATTTTTAGAATAGCTTCTCAAACTAAAGCCATTACTTCAACAGCAGTTATGATGCTTTGGGAAGAAGGCAAGTTTCAGTTAGACGATCCTATTTCTAAATACATTCCAGAATTTGCTAATGCCCAATTGTTAGATACCTTCAATCCACAAGATTCAACATACACTACAAAACCTGCTACAAATCAAATAACCATTAGGCATTTATTAACACACACATCGGGTATTGGTTACGGTGTAATTGATGGTGATGAACAGTTTAGAAAACTATATGCCAAAGCAGGTATTATCGATTTATTTACCACCAAAAATGTTACTATTGCCAATAATATTAAAAAATTAGCCAAATTACCATTACACCACAACCCAGGCGAAAAGTTTACTTATAGTGAAGGTTTAGATGTTTTGGGCTACTTTGTTGAGGTTGTATCTAAAATGCCTTTTGATGCCTTTTTAAGAACCCGTATTTTTCAACCTTTGGGCATGCACGATACACAGTTTTATCTTCCAGAATCTAAATACAATAGGCTGGTAACCGTACAAACCAAAGAAAACAATGTATGGATAAACTATCCCGTTACGTTTTACGATACCAATTACCCAAAAACAGGTGCAAAACGGTTTTTTTCTGGTGGTGCAGGACTTACCAGTACCGCTAAAGATTATGCAACCTTTTTACAAATGTATTTAAATGGTGGCGAATTAAATGGTGTTAGGTTACTAAGCAGAACAACGGTAGAAACTATTTTAACCAACCAAATACCTTATATTTCTAAAGAAATACCTGCAGTACATGGTTTAGCTTTTGGACTTGTAGATGCTAAAAAGCACGATTTAGGCGGTAGTGGTAGTAAGGGTACATTTGAATGGGGTGGTTATTTTAATACCCAATATTATGCCGATCCAGATGAAGAACTAATAGCTGTACTTTTAAAACAAACTCAAAAAGTAAGTGATGATGATACTGCTTGGAAGTTTCGCGTTTTAGTTAATGCTGCTATTGCCGATTAATGTATTTATAAGCGATTTTTTTTATTAGAGTAGTTATATTTGTCAAAATAAAAATACAATACAGCATCTAATAGCATGAAATTAATTCAGGTTAGCTTGCTTTTTACTTATAAATATCACCTTAAAAGCATAAACTGTTCAAATTGATTCTGTACCAAAAGCAAAAACCACAACATTTAAACCCAAAGCTTTAATAATACCAACGGTTTTAATAGGATACGGTATTGTAGGTTTAGAAAGTCATACTTTAAAATTGGTAAATGCCGAAATTAGTGAAGAAGTAAAAGAGCATATTGACGATAAATTCACAATAGACGATATTTCGCAATACACACCTTTTGTAAGTGTGTATGCCTTAAATGCGTTAGGTGTAAAAGGCAAGCACAATTTTAAAGACCGAACCATCATATTAGGAACCGCTTACCTAATTATGGGTGCAACCGTAAATATTTTAAAACATACAGGCAATGTAGAACGGCCCGATGGTACATCAAAAAACTCATTTCCTTCGGGGCATACCGCTACCGCCTTTATGGGTGCCGAATTTTTAATGCAAGAATACAAAGACGTATCGGTTTGGTATGGTATCACAGGCTATGTAATAGCATCGGGCACAGGTTTTTTTAGAATGTATAATAACAGGCATTGGCTTACCGATGTTGCCGCAGGTGCAGGCATAGGCATATTAAGTACCAAAATAGCCTATTGGACACATTCATTTATTAAAAAGCATATTTTTAAAGACAAAGAAACGCTTAACGGTATGATATTGCCTTTTTACAATGGTAAAGAAAGCGGTTTGGGCTTGGTGCTTACGTTTTAATTCCCATGCCTGCAATAGCAGGAATCCTTATAAAAAAAGTAATAACTGTAATGTTATTAAATAATTCAAACAAGTTTTAATACTACGTTAAGGCAATGCAACTGCATTAAGCATAAACAAAAATAAAGTCATCTGTTTTTAGTATTGTAAGCATTTTAAACCTGTGTTTTGAATAGAAATGGCATGTATTACCAAAATTACCAAGCCCAAGCTAAACTACCAAAACCATGAAACAAATTGAAACACATTGAAACATATTGAAACATATTGAAACAACCACCCAAAAAAGGAGGGGTTTTGTTCGAGTTTTGTTCGGGTTTTGTTCGGCTACGGTTTTGGTGTATTTGGTTTAGGTACGAGCTTACCCGAACAACACCCAAACCATACTAAACTTAAAGTGCTATTTTTTTAAAAGTAATACAGTTGTTGTAGGTAAAATTTTATTATATTCGTAAATACTTAAAGCGGGTATAGTTATTGATTATATCCAATTGTTGGCAGTAATTAAAACCAAACTCTAAACATTGAATACTGAAAATGGAAAAAACAAAATCATATGATAGCTCATACTTTTCAGCTGATATAATAAAAAAAGTATTTAATGAGAATGTTAAAGAAAGTAATAGAACTTCTTTTAGGTTAAGAAAAGAAGATGAAAGTTGGGAATTTGATACTGAAAATGAATTTTTTGCTGAATATAGAAAACCTCATTTATCTTCTACCATAAGAAAATCAAACAAAGATGTGAGTATTAGTTTAACATATAATTTAAATTCAGATACAGAAGTTATTGTGCAAGCAAATTCAAGAGATGAAATCGAATCTGTATTTGAAATTTTTGAATCCAACTTTGAATCTTCCAAATATGAAAAGGAAAAAGAAAATAAAGGACCAATTGTTTTTATTGGTCACGGAAGAAATCCTCAATGGAGAGATTTAAAAGACCATTTAAGCGACCAACACGGATTTAAAATCGAAGCTTATGAAACTGGAGCTAGAGCAGGTCATAATATTAGAGATATTTTAGACGAAATGGCTACCAAAAGCTCATTTGCGGTATTAGTTATGACAGGAGAAGATGAAGATAAAGATGGAAATAAAAAAGCAAGACCAAATGTAATTCACGAAATCGGACTATTCCAAGGTAGATTAGGATTTAGTAAAGCAATAGTACTTTTAGAAGAAGGAACTGAAGAGTTTTCTAATTTAAATGGAGTACAACAATTAAGGTTTTCTAAAGGTAGAATAAAAGAAACTTTTGGAGATGTTTTAGCAACAATCAAAAGAGAATTTAATTAAAAAAATATGAAAGCAGACGTACAATATAATGATTTTGTTGGAACAGCAGCAGCAGATATATCAGACTTTTTAGGTTCCAAATATGGAGATGCTTTAGAAAGCTTTGCTAAGTTTTTTAAAGTTGATAGTAATAGATTTAAAATAATTGGAATTTCAATTTACGGTACTGAAAATTTTTACATTTCATTACTGTGTGTAGATAAAAAAAGGAGTAGTGAACAAAAAGAACATATCGTTTCTATGTCAATTGAGGTTGAAAACGAGAAGGAAGTTCTGAACTTCCTATTTAAAAGACTTCACATTGTTTTACATTCAAGATTTGATAAAAAATACCCGAATTTGGAATATGACGAAGAAGTTCGGTACGAAGATTTTCATGAATAATAAATAACTGCTGCAAACAATGTATAAAAATAATAAGGGTTAAGTGCCAAACCCTAAGTTGGTACATATTAACAAAGTCCGCCAAATTTACAATTTGACGGTTAAAAGAAAAATAACGGTAAAATTGTAAATTTGGCTAAGTGCTAAATCGAAAAGTAAGTGTGTTTTAATCCCTTACTATTCTTATACTGAGCCGTTATATGCCATTTTAGGACGACAAAAGACACAACACAGTTAAATATGAAAGTAACGACAAACAAAGCATACGATTTCACAGCCAGTTTTGACAGGTTGCAAGACATTTTAGATTCAGTGGAAACTTTTGAACCAATTGACACTGTGCCAAATAGTGATACGCTTTCATATTCAAATGGATACTATTTCAAATGCTATGCTATTTTTATTGACATTCGTGATTCTTCAACATTGCCAGGTAAATATCAAAAAAGAACTTTAGCCAAAATTTATAGAGCATATATATCAGAAATAGTTGCTTTATTTCAAAGTTCTCCAAATTGCAAAGAACTAAATATAGTTGGCGACAGCGTTTGGGCAGTGTACAATGCTAAAGTAAAGGATGATGTTTCTGAAGTATTTCACGCTGCTTATGCTGCTTGTTCAATTATTAATACATTGAATTACAAGCTTTGTAAAAAAAGTATTGATCCAATAAGAGTTGGAATTGGAATTGACAAAGGTGATGCATTAATGATTCTTGCAGGATTTAAAGGGAGTGGAATAAATGATGTAATTTATATGGGCGGTGTAGTCAACAACGCTAGTAAATTATGTTCAAAAGGAAGTAAAAATGAAAATGGAACAATAGTCATTTCAGATGATGTCTATAGTGACCTTCAAGGAAAAGGGAACGGCACTCATGAATATCAATCATACTTTACTCGTAATCACTTAGAAAACAATTACCACGCAACAATGGTAAGAATTGATATGAATAATTGGTTAAATGAACAACAAACTAAATATCCTTGTAATCGATGACAACAGACGACAAATACAAAAACTTAGACAGAGTTAATTTTTGGGTGATAAATTGCGACAATAAAATTTCGTACTTACTGACACTTCAAGGAATTATTTTAACAATAATATTCACAAGCAGTTATGCAGAACGCTTGGTCGTTACGTTATCATATAAGCTTACTTTTGTGGATTTCGGATGGCAATCATTTTTCAGATTTACTGAAGGAATAAGCCTATATACATTCCTAATTTTTATAATAATCTCATTATATAATGCTTACTCCTCTCTGAGAGCAAGACTTGACTCGAAAATTTATCAAGAAAACGGTCTTGTAACAAATTCCGTTTTATTCTTTGAGACAATTGCGAACAGAAGTTTTTCTGATTTTCAGACTGACCAACAAACAACGACAAGCTTAAATTCAAACACTCTTGATAATGACATTGATTCTCAAGTTTTCATTAATTCTAAAATTTGTCAATTAAAGTTCAAACACTACAATTTGACACTCAAGTATTGTAAATTGGCATTAATTGTAGGAATAATTTATTTGATAATGATGATAAAAAACGGCATATAAAATGGTATATAAAAAATAGTTGAATCAGTAGTTAATTCAAGGCTTTTTGCTCTAATCAAAGTAAGTACTTTACCGAAAGTTTAGTCCTTCGAAATCGCCAACTCTTCGAAGTTTGTAACTTCGAAATAACAGATAAAGAAACGGTAAAGAAAGGAAA
The DNA here is from genome assembly GCF_042675665.1 of Mariniflexile jejuense. Classification (NCBI taxonomy): domain Bacteria; kingdom Pseudomonadati; phylum Bacteroidota; class Flavobacteriia; order Flavobacteriales; family Flavobacteriaceae; genus Mariniflexile; species Mariniflexile jejuense. The sequence continues at coordinate 572,704 of NZ_JBHTJI010000001.1, read as the reverse complement.
ACAAGTTTCATTCTAACAGTTGTTAATAGAATGCAAAGTTTCAAACTTCGCATAATATAAACTTCAACATTTTAATAATCTAAAATAAACACAAATATCAATAGTATATAAACTGCAAACTGCCACTGTATACTAGAATCTACTTCTTCTTATTCCGTCTATTATAATTCTTATCACCTCGGGTTTTAGGCTTTTTATATTTAGCTGCTATTTTAAACTTATACGAACCACCTAAGTTTTCTTTTTGGTTCTTTTCAGCTTTCTCATGAAATGCTGCGCCAATGTTCTCATCGCGTTTTGCAGGGTTGTTGCGCTCTTTTATTTGTGGGCGTTCTTCTTCAATAAGTTCGGTAGAGATTTCAACAGTTTCGGGTAATTCTAGTACTGTTATTTGCATTTGCATTAAACCTTCAATGCTTTCAACATGTTCAAGTTCGTTTTCCGTAGAAAATAAAATTGCATCACCTTTGCGTTCCGCTCTACCTGTTCTACCTATACGGTGCATATAGTTTTCTGGGTAGTTGGGTGTATCAAAATTAATAACATGCGAAATATTATCAATATCTAAACCACGCGCCATCACATCGGTAGCTACCAAAATACGGTTGTCGCCATTTCTAAACTGCTCAATACTACGCAAACGGTAGTTTTGGGTTTTGTTGGAGTGAATAACGCACAACTCATCATGAAAACGACTGTCTAAGTTTTCAAACAAGCGGTCTGCCATTTTTTTGTTAGATACGAATACCAATACTTTGTTAAAGGTATCAACATCGCTTAAAAGATGTTTTAATAAGTTGGCTTTGGTATAAAAATTAGGTACGTTGTAGTGTGTTTGTGTAATGTTTTCTAGTGGCGTACCAGAAACTGCAATAGAGACACGCTCTGGCGCTTTAAAGAAATCGTTAATTAAATCGTCTACATCATCCGTCATGGTTGCCGAAAACATGATGTTTTGGCGTTTTTCGGGCAGTAAATCGAAAATATTAATAAGTTGGTGTCTAAACCCTAAATCGAGCATTACATCAACTTCATCAATTACCAATTTTTGTATGTGTTTTAGCTGTAATACGCGGGTTAAAGCTAAATCGTACAACCTACCTGGTGTTGCTACTAGTATGTCTACACCATCTGCAATAGCTTGTTTTTGGGTGTTTATATTGGTGCCGCCATACACACCTAATACACGGGTATTTATATATTTAGTGAGTTTTTCAATTTCTTCAACAACTTGCACTACCAGTTCGCGCGTAGGCACAAGTATCAATATACGTGGTGTTTCTTGCGTAGAAAACTTAAGATTTTTTAAAATAGGCAACATATAGGCAAAGGTTTTACCTGTACCTGTTTGTGCAATACCTATAATATCGGTACCAGAGCTTACAACGTTAAAAGCTTCCGCTTGTATGGGTGTAGGTGTGGTAAAGCCTAAATCGTGTAAGGCATTGTATAAAGGCGTGTTTAAATTTAAGTCTTGAAAAGTCACAGTAATTGTTTAAGCTTGCAAAGTTACACTTATTATTCTATTTAGCTTATAGCTTATGTATTTCAATAGTATAGCTAGCCTTAAAGGTATTACCAGCAGCAAGTTTTAAAATACCTTCTTTGGTAGTAAAGTCTTGGTTTGTATTTTCATTATCAGCAATACCCAACCACGGTTCAATACATACATAGTTGCCTGTTGGTTTTGCCCAAATGCCTAAATATGAGAAATCGTGGTAACTAACGGTTAAAATATCGCCATATGTTTTACTGTTTAGTATTACTTTTTTAGACTGTAAGTCTTTAAAAATAAGCGCATCGTCATTAAACATAGCATGTGTTAATGGCAATACATTGGTATTATTAAAAATGGGTTTGGTTTCAGAAGAAATAAGACCGTTTGTCATATTGATGAGGTGTGTTTTTGAGGTTTCGGCATGTTCAAACACTAAAGCATAATCATCATAGGCTTCATCTTCAAACACTGGACATTTAAACGCTGGATGCCCACCAACGGAAAAGTACATGGTTTTATCATCTAAGTTTTTAACCGTATGAAGTACTTCAATGCTGTTATTTATAAGTTTATAGGTAATGAAAAGGGCAAATTTAAAAGGATAAACTTTTAAAGTATCGGTATTATACAGAAGCTGAAAGGTTAAACTGTTTGCAGTTTTTTCGTGCAACACTACCGCTTTATTATTACGTACCATGCCGTGTTTTGGTAAATTGTATGGTTTGCCTTCAAACACATACGTATCGTTTTTTAAAGCACCAATAATAGGGAATAGGTTAGGAGCAAAACTGCCCCAAACATCGGGGTTGGCATCCCATATAAACGCTGTGTTGTTTTTTATGGAGGTAATTTTACATAATTCGGCTCCAATGGTGTTTACCGCTATTTTAAGTTGGTTGTTTTGTAGTGTGTGCATAAAACCTAATTTTAAACTAAAGTACAAAACTTGCAAATTTTTAAGGAATCTAACTAACTTTACACTTTAAATTTTAGAATTGAGAGCAACTTTTTATCATACTACCACCAACATTAAATTGTTCAAGGAACAGTTATTACAATGGTCACAACAGTTTGACGATGTGGTTTGGTTAGATTCTAACAACTACGAACAAAACTACTCTAATTACGATGCGGTATTGGCAGTTGATGCCTTTACAAGCATTAAAACCGATTATACCCAAGCTTTTGAGCATTTAAAAGAATACCAAGCCATTACAAACGATTGGATTTTTGGGTATTTGACCTACGATTTAAAAAATGCTGTTGAAAACCTAATATCTCAGAATTTTGATGGTTTAGAGTTTCCTGACATGTATTTCTTTCAACCTAAAAAATTGTTCTTTTTTAAAGGAAACACTATTGAAATGCAGTATTTGAAGCTGGTTGATGATGAGTTTGAAGAAGATTTAAAAGCTATACAGCATTACCAACAGGTACAACGAAATAATGTACCGAATGAAATAAAAATAAAACTCCGCATACACAAAGACGCTTATTTTGAAAAAGTAAACAACATGTTGGCGCACATACACCGAGGCGATTTGTATGAAGCAAACTTTTGCCAAGAGTTTTATGCTGAAAATACTAGCATTAACCCTTTGGAAACGTATTTAAAACTCAACTGCATATCAAACCCGCCATTTGCTACGTTTTTAAAGTGCCATGATAACTATTTGCTTTCGGCTTCACCAGAACGCTATTTAAAAAAGCAAGAAACCACCATTATTTCGCAACCCATAAAGGGTACAGCAAAGCGTTCTTCAAACAAAAAAGAAGATGAGCAATTAAAACACGACTTGCTTACTAACACTAAAGAACGTAGCGAGAATATTATGATTGTTGATTTGGTGCGTAATGATTTATCTAAAACCGCCATAAAAGGCACCGTTGTAGTTGAAGAATTGTGCAAAATCTATACGTTTGATCAAGTACATCAAATGATATCAACTGTAACCTCGCAAGTTGAAACCACTACACATCCTGTTGATATTATAAAAAGCACCTTCCCAATGGGAAGCATGACAGGTGCGCCAAAAATATCGGCAATGAAAATTATTGAAGCTTTGGAAGAAACCAAACGCGGTCTTTACTCTGGTGCGGTTGGGTATTTTTCGCCATCGGGCAACTTTGATTTTAACGTAGTAATACGAAGTATTTTGTACAACAAAACCAAAAAATATGTGTCTTATTCCGTTGGTAGCGCAATTACAGCTAAAAGCGATCCACTAACAGAATACGAAGAATGCTTGGTAAAAGCTAAAGCAATGCGCCAAGTTTTGGAAGACTAATCGATATGATTGTTAAAGTTCTTCTTAATCTCATCAAAAATTAAAACAATACGCTTGGTTTCAATACCTTTTACTTTTGATATGTCTTCAAAACTAAGTTTACCAAATACAAACAAATCCACAATATTCGATACGTTTAAAGGCAGCCAACTGTATAAATTACCCAAAGCTTTGTTATGATTAGTAGCAGAAACAACATCTGCATCAAGCGCATTTAAAACCGAGTTACTATCATCATCATACAAGAATAACTGCTTTTGCTGTCCGTTTTGTTGGTATGAAATATCGTCTAAATCTTCATGCATTACATAGTCAAAACCATCGTCAATAGTATAGTGTTCTTCTAAAGCATCTAATTCTTCTTCTAAAATGGCATTGGTACTTATGGTATTTTTATGAAAGGCTTCTTTTTTAAATAAAGCGTCCAATTCGGCATCAACATATTTAAAAAGTTTCAATTTTAATGCGTTAGCATCAATATCAATATTATAGCCGTTTTCATAAAACTTAGCAATACTTTCGTCAATAATACCACTAGACGAATACATTTTTTTAGGAATAACACCCGTAGATTCTGCAATATATAGGCGGTGTTTAACGTATGGATGTAATTGATGCGAAGTTGCCACCACTTTTTTGTTAAACGCAGTTTGAGTGGCTTTGTTGTTTAATTTTTCTATAGTACTCATAATGCCAGTATTTAATATGTCTTTCTAAATTTACGAAATTCTGCATTAATTATACTGACCAAAATCAGTTTTCGGTAATTGTAATTATTTATAACGAAGCTTTGCAACATTAAAATAAACCTTAACTTTGAGATATGATAAAAAACTTTCAAAGGCATATAAATTCGAAGCTTTCATTTTTAAAAGATAGTAAGCTTTTAATTGCTGTTTCTGGTGGTGTTGATAGTGTAGTGTTGGTGCTTTTATGCCATAAAATGGGTTTGAATATAGCATTGGCACATTGTAATTTTAATTTACGAAGCAACGAAAGTGATGCCGATGAAGACTTTGTATTACAACTGGCAGAAGATTTAGATTTGGAAGTTTTTATAGAAAGTTTTGAAACGGAAGTTTTTGCTAAAGAGAATAAGCTATCCATTCAAATGGCAGCACGCAAATTAAGGTACGATTGGTTTGAAGAACTAGCGAAACAATTAAACTTCAATTACATATTAACAGCACACCATGCAGATGATAATCTAGAAACGTTTTTAATTAATTTTACTAGAGGTACAGGTTTAGAAGGCTTAATAGGTATTCCAGAAGTTAATGATGCGTTTGTTCGTCCACTTTTGCCTTTTTCTAGAGAAACTATTGAAAATTACGCAAAAGAAAATCATGTAAAATGGCGCGATGATAGTAGTAATGCATCTACTAAATATCTACGTAATAAATTAAGGCACGATGTAATTCCAATATTAAAAGAAATTAATCCTAGTTTGTTGCAAAGTTTTCAGAATACAATTAGCAATTTACAAGATTCTAGAGATATAGTAAATGATAAAATTTCCGATTTAATTAAACAAGGTATTATTAACTTAACAGATACAGGATTTCAATTAAATATTGAGTTAATAAAAAAACATAATAATACAAAAGCCTATTTATTTGCGTTTTTAAATGAATACGGATTTACAGAATGGCAAGATGTTGTTGGTTTATTAGAGGCACAATCAGGGAAACAAGTATTTTCAGAGAAATGGCGATTAATTAAAGACCGGGATTATTTATTGCTTAGTGAACTGGTTGATGAAGAACAACAAGCAATAACTATTTTAAAAACAAATACACACGTTCAAACCCCTTTTGGTGTATTATTTTTTGATGAAGTTGATGCTATTTTAGAAACTTCAAAAAACACTATTTATGTTGATGAAGACGCGTTAAAGTATCCGTTACAACTAAGAAAATGGGAAAAAGGCGATGAATTTCATCCTTTAGGAATGCAAGGAAAAAAGAAATTAAGCAAGTATTTTAAAGATGAAAAATATTCACTGTTGGATAAAGAACACGCATGGTTATTGTGTTCAGGAAACACCATAGTTTGGGTAATAGGCAAACGTGCTGATAACCGATTTAAAGTAACCAAAAACACAAAACAGATTATAAAAATTGAACTAAAATAGTTAGTCATTTCTGCGAAGGTAGGAATTCACTTTGAACAAAATATATAAATTGATTTTACAAGGAAACATAGTAGATATACAAAACAAACGCATTTTTAAAGGTGAAATAACTTTTAAAGATGGTAAGGTAAGTGCAATTATTGAAAAAGCGCACGAGTTTGAAACTTATATCCTTCCGGGTTTTGTAGATGCTCATATTCATATAGAAAGTTCCATGTTAGTACCAAGTGAATTTGCACGTTTAGCCGTAACACATGGTACAGTGGCAACGGTTTCAGACCCACACGAAATAGCCAATGTGTTAGGCGTAAAAGGTGTGGAATTTATGATTGAAAATGGTAAAAAAGTACCATTTAAGTTCAATTTTGGCGCGCCATCATGTGTGCCAGCAACCACGTTTGAATCGACTGGTGCAGTTATAGATTCAGACGGGATAAAATCACTTTTAGAAAACGCAGATATTAAATATTTAGCAGAAATGATGAATTATCCTGGCGTCTTATTTGACGACGCTGAGGTAATGAAAAAAATAGCTTTAGCAAAGCATTACAACAAACCGGTTGATGGGCATGCACCAGGACTACAAGGCGATGCTATTTCAAAATACATAAATGCAGGTATTACTACAGACCATGAATGTTTTACCCATAATGAAGCTTTAGAAAAGCTTCAAAAAGGCATGAAAATATTAATTCGTGAAGGTAGTGCAGCCAAAAATTTTGAAGCATTAATTGGTTTAGCTTCAGAATATTTTGAAAATATGATGTTTTGCAGTGATGATAAACACCCAGACGATTTAATAATAAGTCATATAAATAGCCTTTGTGCTCGTGCGGTTACAAAAGGTATTGATGTTTTTAAAGTGTTGCAAATGGCATGTATCAATCCAGTTAAGCACTATAATTTGGATGTAGGATTATTACAAATTGGTGATGCTGCCGATTGTATTGTGGTAAACGATTTAATTAACTTTAAAACACTTCAAACCTATGTTGATGGCGAGTTAGTGTTTGATAACGGACAATCATTAATCAAGCCTGTTTCTTTTGAAAACCTGAATAATTTCAATTGTGATAAAAAAGAAATTTTAGATTTCAAAGTTGCATCTTCAGCAAAAAAAATAAGAGTTATTGAAGCGCTAGAAGGACAATTAGTTACTAATGAATTAATTGAAAATGCTTTAATAGTTGATGGAAATATCGTTTCAAACACAGCAAAAGATATTTTAAAAATGACAGTTGTAAACCGTTATAAAAACGAAAAACCAGCTATAGCATTTATTAAAAATTTTGGATTAAAGGAAGGTGCAATAGCATCATCCGTCGGTCATGATTCGCACAACATTATTGCTGTTGGTGTAAGTGATGAAGCCATTAGTAAAGCGGTTAATTTAATTATTGAAAATAAAGGAGGCATTTGTGCTATTTCCAATACCGAAGAAAAAATAGTACCATTGTCAGTAGCAGGCATTATGAGTGATCAATGTGGTGAAACTATAGGAAAGCAATATGCAGAATTAGATAAAATTGCAAAGCAATTAGGAAGTAAGTTGCATGCACCGTACATGACCTTGTCTTTTATGGCTTTGTTAGTTATTCCATCATTAAAACTAAGCGATAAAGGCTTATTTAATGGCACAGATTTTAAATTTACTGCTTTAACCATTGACAATTAATTATTTTGCACCAAACCCTAAAACCCACACAATGCCCATATTAGATTCAACTTATAAACCACCATTTTTCTTTAAAAATGGCTTTGTAGCAACTGTATATTCTGGGTTAGCACGTAAGGTTACATTAAAGCAAGAACGCGAACGTATTACTTTAAGCGATGGCGATTTTTTGGATTTAGATTGGAGTTTTTCAAAAGAAAAAAGCAACAAACTCATTATTTTACTTCATGGCTTGGAAGGTCATGCTCAACGACCATACGTAACTGGTGCTGCCAAATTGTTTAATGAAAATAATATAGATGCCGTTTGTGTAAATTTTAGAGGGTGTAGTGGTGAAGATAATTTACTGTACAGAAGTTACCATTCTGGAGCTACTGAAGATTTGGAAGCGGTTGTAAACCATGCTATTGAGCAAAAAGGATATAGTGAAATCTTTCTAAAAGGCATCAGTTTAGGTGCGAATATGATTCTAAAATATTTAGGCGAACGGGAAACGGTTCCAATGCAAATAAAAGCAGCAATTGCGGTTTCATCACCTTGTTATTTATCGGGTTCAGCCAAAGAATTACATACCTTTAAAAATATATTATTTCATGATAGGTTTAAAAAACATTTAGTTAACAGATTGAAAATAAAACAAATACATTTTGATAAAGATTTAAGTGTCGAAGCTATTAAATCTATAAAAACCTTGTATGATTTTGATAATGTTTACACCGCTAAAGCACATGGTTTTGCAGATGCTGAAGATTATTATGAAAAGAGTAGTAGTTTGCAATTTCTCCCAAACATAAAAACACCAACTCTTATTATTAACGCTCTTAACGATTCGTTTTTGTCGCCTGAGTGTTTTCCTGTAAAAGAAGCAAAACAAAACCCTAACTTATATTTAGAAATGCCAAAATTTGGTGGTCATGTGGGTTTTATTGATAAAAAGAATGTGTATTATAATGAAAAACGAGCCTTAGAGTTTATAAAAACTGCCAATTAGCCATATCTTTAATAGATAATTTTTGAAATACAATATGAGTTCATCACCAGAAGATAAAGCCAAAACACCAGAGAAGTTTCAGAATTTAAAAACAACACTTCCACCTAAAAACAGTGTTGGGTTTACTTCTATAAAAGTGGTGTTAGGTCAAGTTTCAAAGTACATGAAGCCTAGTGATGTGCTTAAAATTTCAGCAAAAATCAATCAAAAAGGAGGATTTGATTGCCCAGGTTGTGCATGGCCAGATCCAGATGATGAGCGTTCATCTTTAGGTGAATTTTGTGAAAACGGCATGAAAGCTATGGCAGAAGAAGCGCAAAATAAAACCATTGGTGAAACGTTTTTTCAAAAGCATTCGGTAGATGAACTTGCAAGTTGGTCAGATTTTGAAATTGGTAAATCTGGGCGGTTATCAGAACCTATGTTTTTAGCAGAAGGTGCTTCACATTACCAACCCATTTCTTGGAAAGCGGCGTTTAATAAAGTAGCAACACATTTAAATAAATTGAATAATCCTGATGAAGCTGTTTTTTATACATCGGGAAGAACCACGAATGAAGCGGCTTTTTTATATCAATTATTTGTACGTGAGTTTGGTACATCTAATTTACCCGATTGCTCAAATATGTGTCATGAAGCGAGTGGAAGTGCATTATCTGAAACTTTGGGCATAGGAAAAGGCTCGGTAACTTTGGACGATTTGTATAAAGCTGAAGTTGTTATGGTTATTGGTCAAAATCCAGCAACAAACCACCCAAGAATGCTAACAGCTTTAGAAAAATGTAAATCGAATGGCGGTAAAATAATTGCCATAAATCCGTTACCAGAAGCAGGATTAATAAAATTCACTAATCCACAAAACCCACTTAAATTACTAACAGGCGGCACTAAAATTGCTGATATTTTTGTGCCAATAACCATCAATGGTGATGTGGCTTTTATAAAAGCATTGCTTATTAAATTACTTGAAAAAGAAGAGCTTTCGGGTGGTGTTTTTGATAAAGATTTTATTAACGATTTCACCTTTGGTTATCAAAACTTTATTTCAGATTTAAAAACCTATAATTTTGAAGATTGCTTAAAAGCTTCAGGTGTTTCAAAAGCTATTTTTGATGATGTTTTCAATCTTATATTGAACAACAACAAAATTATTATTTGTTGGGCAATGGGTTTAACCCAACACCAAAATGCAGTTGACAATATTCGCGAATTGGTGAATTTATTGTTATTAAAAGGAAGTATTGGTAAAGAAGGTGCTGGTACGTGTCCTGTTCGTGGACATTCTAACGTGCAAGGCGATAGAACCGTTGGTATCTGGGAATCTGCACCACAAGCTTTTTTAGATAAAATTGAAGCTAAATATGGCTTTAAACCAAGTACAAAACACGGCTATTCGGTAATAGATTCTATAAAAGCAATGTATGAAGAGAGAGCTAATGTATTTTTCGGTATGGGTGGTAATTTTATTTCCGCAGTGCCTGATACCGCTTATGCAGCACAAGCAATATCAAATTGTAATTTAACAGTTCATGTAAGTACCAAATTAAACCGTTCACATTTAGTTACGGGTAAAGAAGCATTGATTTTACCGTGTTTGGGTCGTTCTGAAAAGGATTATCAAAAAACAGGTATTCAAGTACAAAGTGTTGAAAATTCTATGGGAATAGTGTCTTCAACTAAAGGTGTTTTAGAACCGTGTTCCGATAAATTAATTAGTGAAGTAGCCGTAGTTTGTGGTGTAGCCAATGCGACTTTACAAGGAAAAACTAAAATTAATTGGCTTCAATACAAAGACGACTATAATTTAGTACGTAATGATATTCAGGAAGTTGTTGATGGTTTTGAAAATTATAACACCAAATTAAAAGAATCTTCAGGATTTTATTTACCAAATGGCGCACGTGTTAGGCAATTCAAAACCAAAACTGGAAAAGCCAATTTCACCATTAATAAATTGCCAGAATGGAAGCTTAAAGATGATGAATTAATAATGATGACCATTCGTAGTCACGATCAATTCAACACAACCATTTACGGATTAAACGACCGCTACCGAGGTATTTATAATGAACGTCGTATCATTTTCATGAATCGTGAAGATATGGAAACTAGAGGGTTGAAAGAACAGCAAATTGTTAATTTGAAATCGGAATTTAATGGTGTTATTAGAAAAGCTAATAATTTTAAAGTAGTTGGTTATGATATTCCTAAAAATTGTTGTGCTACGTATTTTCCAGAAACAAATGTGTTAGTTCCATTAGATAGTTTTGCTCACACGGCTAAAACGCCAGCTTCAAAAAGTGTGATAATAACTATTGAAATAATATAAGATTCTTATTCTTTCATATTTATAACATTATTATTTTGATTAATACTTAGAAAAACTTTACACTATTTGTGAAATTGCTAATAGTTGTTTAAAATTGAACTTTTCTTATTCAAAATTAAGTATTATTACGTAGTTTTTATTTATGTTTGCATTATAAATACGTAATTATGAAAAAAATTATAGTTGTCGGTAACGGAATGGTAGGGTATAAATTTTGTGAAAAGTTTGTAGCTTTAGCAAAAGGCAAAAAGTTTCAGTTAACTGTTTTTGGTGAAGAACCCAGACCAGCATACGATCGTGTTCATTTAAGTGAGTTTTTTCAAAATAAAGATGCAAAAGCTTTAGAAATGGCTCCAAGATCTTGGTACGAAGAACATGGTATTGAATTAGTTACCAATGAACGTATTACAGCAATTCATCGTGTTTCTAAAAAAGTAACAACGTCTAAAGATTTAAATTATAAGTACGACTACTTAGTTTTAGCAACAGGTTCTGCGCCTTTTGTACCAAATATTCCTGGTGTAGAGAAACAAGGAGTTTTTGTTTATAGAACTATTGAAGATTTGGAAGACATGCTTTCTTATGCTGCTAAATTGAAGAAAGGTAGAAAAAGTGATACAATTAAAGCAGCAGTTCTTGGTGGTGGTTTATTAGGTTTGGAAGCTGCTAAAGCGGTTATGGATATGGGCTTTGAACCGCATGTTGTTGAATTTGCAAATAAGTTAATGCCACGTCAGTTAGACACCAGAGCTAGTAAAGTTTTACAAGAAAAATTAGAATCTTTAGGCATTAATATACACCTTTCAAAAGCTACTAATAAAATATTGGGTGATAAAAGTATCACAGGAATGGAGTTTGGTGAATACGATAAAATTGATGTTGAAATGTTGGTTATTTCAGCAGGAATACGTCCGCGTGACGAACTAGCAAAAACCTGTTTTTTAGAAATGGGAACACGAGGTGGTATTGTTGTTAATGATAAAATGCAAACTTCAGATCCTGAAATTTATGCTATTGGTGAAGTTGCTTTGTATAACCAAATGATCTACGGTTTGGTAGCACCTGGTTATGATATGGCTGGTGTTGCAGTAAACCAAATTTTAGGAAATGTAGAGGTTTTAATGCAAAGCGATATCGATATGTCTACCAAATTGAAATTGATAGGCGTAGATGTAGCGAGTTATGGTGAACCTTTTATGCCTGTTGAAAAGGGTTATTCTATTATTTACGAAAACAAAACGAAGAATTTATACAAACGTATTAACATTAGCCATGATGGGAAAAACCTTTTAGGAGGAATTTTAGTTGGAGATGCGTCTGATTATAATATGTTTCACCAAATATATTTAAACGGATTGCCAATTCCAGAAGATGCCGAAGAGTTGATTTTAGGAAGTAGAGGTGAAGGAGGCTCATCGTTTGGAAGTGTGATGGATATTCCAGATGCGGCACAAGTTTGTTCTTGTGAGAGTGTTACAAAAGGTGCTATTTGTTGTTCAATTACTGAAGGCGATTGTCAAAATTTAGGTGATGTGATAGCAAAAACCAAAGCAACTACAGGTTGTGGTGGTTGTAAACCTATGGTGGTCGATTTGGTTAACGAAACCCTTAAATCGTTAGGAAAAGAAGTTAAAGAAACGCTTTGCGAGCACTTTAGCTTTAACCGTCAAGAGTTATACGATTTAGTAAAAGTAAATAGAGTTGCAGATTACGACGAAGCACTGAACCTGTTTGGTGAAGGCGATGGTTGTGAGGTTTGTAAACCAGCATTGGCATCTATTTTCGCGACTATAACTATGGAAACGCCAAACAAGCAAGTGGCTATTCAAGATACCAACGACCGTTTTTTAGCAAACATTCAACGTAATGGAACTTATTCGGTAGTGCCAAGAATTGCAGGTGGTGAAATTACACCAGATAAGTTAATTGTTATTGGTGAAGTTGCTAAAAAATACGATTTATATACGAAAATAACGGGCGGACAGCGTATCGATTTATTCGGCGCACAATTACACGAATTACCACTTATTTGGAAAGAATTAATTGATGCTGGTTTTGAAAGCGGACATGCCTACGGGAAGTCGTTACGTACCGTAAAAAGTTGTGTAGGTTCTACATGGTGTCGCTACGGTATGCACGAAAGTGTAACATTCGCGATTGAAATTGAAAATCGTTATAAAGGTTTACGTTCGCCACATAAATTAAAAGGAGGTGTTTCGGGTTGTATTAGAGAATGTGCCGAAGCTAGAGGGAAAGATTTTGGATTGATTGCAGTTGATGGTGGATGGAACTTATATGTATGTGGAAACGGTGGCGCAACACCAAAACACGCCATTCTTTTTGCAGAACAATTGGACGATGCCACAGCTATAAAATACTTAGATAGATTCTTAATGTTCTACATACGTACTGCTGGACCTTTAGTTAGAACCGCACCTTGGTTAGAAAAATTAGATGGAGGTATAGACTATTTGAAGAAAGTAGTTATTGAAGATTCCTTAGGAATTGCTGAAGAATTAGAACAAGAAATGCAAGGGCTTGTAAACAAATACGAATGTGAATGGAAACAAGCTATTGAAGACCCAAATATGGCAAAACGTTTCAAGCATTTTGTGAATTCGGATGATACTGATGATAACTTGGTGTTTGTACCAATGCGCGACCAGAAAATGCCTAAAGCGTGGTAAAATATAAAGAGTTGTAAAGTTGTATGTCGTGGAATTGTATTGCAACTTAACAACATGCAGCATAACAACCAACAACTTAATAACAAACAAATATAAAAATGCAGAATATACTAGAACAATATAAATCGGTTGCTGAGGCAGAAGTAAAAACTTGGTTTGAGGTTGGTACGGTAAGCGATTTTCCAGAGAATACCGGCGCTTGTATTAAGTACAAAACCAAGCAAATAGCAGTGTATAATTTCGCAAGAAAAGATAAATGGTATGCCTGCCAAAACTTATGTCCGCATAAAATGGAAATGGTATTGTCTTTAGGAATGATAGGCGATAAAGATGGGGTTGCTAAAGTGGCTTGCCCAATGCATAAAAAGAATTTTTCGTTGGAAGACGGTAGTAATTTAGGTGGCGATGATTTAAAAATTGCCGTATATCCTGTTAAAATTGAAGGTGAAAATGTGTATATTGGCTTTGTAGATTAAACCAAAAATACATACACATCATGAAACCAATACGTTTTGAAACAGCCATAGCCTTAATAGATAGAAAAAATTCTGAAGATCCGAATGTTTACCACGCTTGTGGGTTAGATTTTCCTAAAGAATTATTGTATTCGCAACGCATGTCGCAAAAGTTATTGCAGTTTAAACCAGACGCATCTAGAGCGCTTCAAATTGCTGCTAGAGCACAACACATTTGCCGTTGGAAAATTGCTAGAGATGAGTATGCAATGGACCGCGTTGGTTATTTAAAATGGCGTGAAACCTTAAAAAAAATGCATGCAGACATAACTGCTGAAATTTTAAAAGAAGTTGGTTATGAAGATGAGTTTATTGAGCGCGTTTCATTTTTAATCAACAAAAAACTGATTAAAAAGAATGAAGAAACCCAAACATTGGAAGATGTGATTTGTTTGGTGTTTTTAGATTATTATTTTGAAGAATTTACAGAAAAGCATGATGATGCAAAGTTGATTGATATTCTTCAAAAAACATGGGTAAAAATGTCGGAAGAAGGACATGTAGAAGCCTTAAAAATTAAGTATTCAGAAAAAAGTTTAACATTAATAAAACAAGCTATTTCTTAAAATAGCAGCAACCAATGGCAAAGAACGGTAATTCATTAGATCAACGCACTTTTGATAGATTAAGCCGTTTGTACATTATAGCATTAAGTACCATTGCGCTTTCTGTAATTGTAAGTCAAATTTTAGTACGCAAACATTTAAACGACCAACAAAGTGATTCTTCGGTAATAAATGTGGCTGGTAGGCAGCGTATGTTAAGTCAAAAATTAACCAAAGAAATTGTATCGCTTTCTACTGAAGATAGTTTAGCAGAACGTATTCTTCTTAAAGACAAAGTAAAGCAAACACTAAAACTTTGGACTATATCGCATCAAGCACTTCAAAATGGAAATGATAGTTTAGACTTGCCAGGGAAAAACAGTGCTATCATTAAAGAAAAATTCAAAATTTTAAATCCAACGTTTGATAGTATCAGTAATGCCTCAAAAGCAATTATTGAAAAAATTGAGAATATTCCGCCATTACCGCGCTCCGTTTTTACTAACGAAGTAGAAATTGTAAAACAAAACGAAGGTCATTTTCTTCAAGTAATGGACCAAATAGTAAACCAATACGATTTGGAAGCCGATGCTAAAGTAAGTTGGTTACGTAAGCTGGAGTTGCTACTAATGGCGCTTACCATACTTATATTACTAGTAGAATTTTTATTTATTTTTTGGCCAGCGGCGAAGTCGGTTAAATCAACACTTGCCGAATTATTGGAAGCCGAGAAAAAGGCTAAAAAAATGGCGTTTGATGCTGATGAGTTAAGTGTTTCAAAAGAAAAGTCTATAAAAGAATTGCGTGCGTTAAGTCATGCCATGGATGAAACCTTATTATTTGCTCGTATTACTCCAAACGGTGCTTTGGTTCATATTGGAAAGAAATTTTCGCGCCTATTTAAGTTTACAAAGTATAATATGACAACCAATTTTTCAGAAATACTTTCCATAAACGAAATAGAACAATCTGTTATTGAAAACTTAATTATTAAGTACAAAAAAACAGGTTGGCAAGGAGAAGTAAAAGGTACAACTAAAGATAATCATGATGTATGGTTAGAAATGGCAATTATTCCATTTAGCCCAACAGATGATAAATCGGAATTACTAATCATTGCTTCAGAAATAACAGCGCGTAAGGCAGCACAACTAGAAATAGCACGCTTAACAAAGGAAAGTTTTGAGGAAAAAATGAGTCAGCAAAAGGTTATTTCAAGTAAAATTATTGAAAACCAAGAAAAAGAACAAAACCGCATAGCTAAAGATGTACATGATGGTATTGGCCAAATGCTTACAGGTTTAAAATACAATTTAGAAAGTATTGATATTAAAGATATTGATAAAACAGCTTCTAAAATTGAACACCTTAAAGAATTGACATCCAATATAATAAAAGGTGTTAGAACAGCAACATTTAATTTAACACCACCCGAACTTTCAGACCATGGTATTGTACCTGCACTTTCTAAATTAACACTCGAATTAGGAAAACTTACAGGGAAAAACATTGTCTTATTCAATAAAACAGAGTTTAACCAGCGCTTAGATTCGTTGGTAGAGATAAATATATATCGTATTGTACAAGAGGCAATCAATAATGCAATTAAATATGCCGATTCTACACACATTTTAGTTTCCTTATCACATAGCGAAAATATACTAAGTATTGTGGTTGATGATAATGGTAAAGGTTTTGACCCAACAAAGGTGAAAAATGTTAAAAATGGTGATGGTGGTATGGGTATGACCTTTATGCGAGAACGTATTAAATATATAGATGGACGCTTTTTTCTTAATTCTGAACTAGGTAAAGGAACACGCGTTACTTTAAATATACCAATAAGTAATTAAGTACTATTACGTAAAATTTATTAGTTTTGTACTTATAATAGATTAAATTATGAACGTTATAAATGTAGTTTTAGCAGACGACCACGTATTGGTAAGAGATGGTATTAAAGCACTTTTAGAAGACCAAGAAGGTATTAAAGTAATTGATGAAGCATCAAACGGCGTAGAAGCACTTGAGGTAATAAAAAAACACAAACCTCATTTATTAATTGTAGATATTCGTATGCCAGAAATGAATGGTATCGAGGTTGTTAGAGAAATTAATAAAACTTATACCGATGTTAGAACCTTGGTACTTTCAATGCACGACTCTGAAGAATACGTAGTAAAAGCAATTCAAGCTGGTGCAGATGGTTACTTACTTAAAGGAGCGAGTAAAGAAGAATTTTTAAAAGCATTACACAAAGTAGCTTCAGGAGGAAAATATTTTACAGGTGATGTTTCTGCTATTATTATGAATAATTTTGTGAATGGAACAGTTTCTAACACAACTACAATAGAAGAAAAACAAATAGAAGATCCATTCAATCTTACCAAACGCGAAAAGCAAATTTTAAATCTCGTTTTGCAGTTAAAAAATAACAAAGACATTGCTGAAGAACTTCAAATTAGCAAACGTACCGCCGAAGTACATCGTTTTAATTTAATGAAAAAATTAGATGTTAAAAATCTTATGGAACTTAGTAATAAGGCTAGTGAGTTTGAGTTGATTTAAGGTAGTTTTTATACACTTTAAATGGAATTTTTTATAGGAATTTATGGATTAATATTTACAGGTGTAACTTATAGAGATTATTTAATTCTTTTGAAAGATTCGTATGAAAAGCATTTGTGAAAAAAAATTTTCAAAATTAGCTCCAATAAAATTTAATCATGCTAATATTCAATCTAAGATAAATAGTATTGAACAACAGTTTTCGGAACTACATAAAATTTAATTAAATCAACTCAAGTAAGTACTCCTTGCTAATAATTTTATACTAATTACATTAAATTCTTATATAATTTATTTCTTTTTTTACCAAATTCCCAAAAACAGATTCTGATAATTGTCAAATACGTATTTATTAAGCAATACGTAATTTATATTTTTATTATTAAGTATTTATACTTAGTTTTGTACGTATAAATATACTTATTATGAATACTTCAGAATCTCTTAAGGCAACAAAATTAAATTTATTCAATTTTAAATCGATTCCAACTCGTACGTTTTGGATAACGTCTATATCATTCTTTATGTGTTTTTTCGCATGGTTTGGTATTGTACCGTTTATGCCAGATGTTACAAAAGATTTAGGCTTAACACCAGACCAAAAATGGAACTCTATTATTTTGGCTGTAACAGGAACGGTATTTGCCAGATTATTAATAGGTAAATTATGTGATAAATACGGACCAAGATTATGTTATACTTGGTTGTTGGTTTTAGGAGCTATTCCTGTAATTGCTTGTGGTTTGGTAGAAACGCCTCTTCAGTTTTTAATTTGTAGATTATTTATTGGTTTTATAGGTGCATCTTTTGTAATTACCCAAGTACATACTTCATTAATGTTTGCTCCAAATATTGTTGGTACAGCCAATGCAACATCGGCAGGATGGGGTAATTTAGGTGGTGGCGCTAACCGTTTAGGTATGCCATTAATAGCAGCGGCAGTAGTTAGTTTTGGAGTAGCTGATGCGCAAGCTTGGAGATATTCTATGGTTGTGGCTGGTACAGTATGTTTTTTAATGGGTTTAGTGTATTATTTTTTCACACAAGATACACCAGAAGGAAATTTTAAAGATTTAAGAGCTGCAGGTGAGGAAATTACCACTAAAAAAGACAAAGTAGGTTTTTCAACCGTAATTAAAGATTACAGGACTTGGATATTATTTTTAGTATATGCTGCTTGTTTTGGTATTGAATTAACAGTTTATGGTACAATGGATGATTATTTGCAAAATACATTTCAGTTAGAGCGCGTAACAGCAGGTAACATTGTTCTATCTTTTGCATTAATGAATATTTTTGCACGTACACTTGGTGGTTATTTTGGCGATATGTTTGGAAGATTAAAAGGGTTGCGAGGTCGTGTGTTGTTTTTAGCTTTTATTTTATCACTTGAAGGCATTATGCTTGTAACATTCTCTACAACTACTAGTTTTATTGTTGGTGTTTTACTTTTAATATTATTCAGTTTAACAGTTCAAATGGCTGAAGGCGCAACGTTTTCTGTAGTGCCGTTTATAAATAAAAAGGCGATAGGTTCTGTATCAGGAATTGTTGGTGCAGGTGGAAATGTTGGCGCATTTTTAGCAGCGTTGTTACTTAAATCTAAATCGGCAGTTGCCGAAAAAGCAGCAATTGTTTCTAGTCAAGGTTTAGATGATAGTTTAGCTCGTGCTGCTCAAGCATCAGCTGCTTCAGAAGCTGTTTCAAGTGGTTATTTTATTATAGGTTTTATTGTAGTGTTAACTGGCTTGTTAGCTTTAGCTATTCGTTTTTCAACTAATGAAGAAAGTATTAAAGTAACTAATGATACTAATTTTGAACCAGAATTAATTCCTATAAAAGCTGATTAAAGTTTAAAATTTTAAAGATTTAAAAAATAAGTTGTACCTTTTTTAAGGTATTATGAATAATTGGTAGAGCACTTGCTAGCCATAAAAAAATTGGCTTAATTTCGTAATAAAACCTTTGGAATAAATGATAAAAAATGAAGTAAAAACAACGTGTTCGTATTGCGGTGTTGGATGCGGCATTATTGTTAAAAGAGATAGTAATGATAAGGTTTTTGTTGAAGGTGATAAAGACCATCCAGTAAACAAAGGCATGCTTTGTTCAAAAGGCATGAACCTGCACTACGTAGTTAATGATACTTCTGATAGAATATTATATCCAGAAATGCGTTGGAGTCGTTCACACCCACGTGAACGTGTTAGTTGGGATGATGCTTTAGATCGTGCAGCAAGTGTTTTTAAAACCATTATAAAAAAACATGGACCTGATAGTGTCGCTTTCTACGTATCTGGTCAAAGTTTAACCGAAGAATATTACATTGCCAACAAACTAACAAAAGGCTTTCTAGGGACTAATAACATTGATACCAATTCGCGCTTATGTATGAGTTCTGCGGTAGTTGGTTACAAAAAAACATTTGGTGAAGATAGTGTTCCAGTATCATATGCCGATATTGAACTTGCCGATTGTTTCCTAATTACAGGTGCAAACCCAGCTTGGTGTCATCCAATACTTTTTAGACGACTAGAACAACACAAAGAGAAAAACCCAGATGTAAAAATTATTGTAGTCGATCCGCGTAAAACCGATTCTGCAAATTTTGCCGATTTACATCTTCAAATACTTCCAGGTACAGATGTAGTGCTTTACAATGCTATTGCACGTTGCTTATTCAAACGTGGTCTAATTGATGATGATTTTATAAAGAATCATACTGAAGGATTTTCAGATTATAAAGAACAAATATTCGCAACATCTATAAAAGAAGCCTCCAGAATATGTAACGTATCAGAAAAAGATATTAGAGATGCTGCCGATATTATTGGGCTTTCAAAAGGCTTTATTAGTATGTGGGCTATGGGGCTTAACCAAAGTGTGGTAGGTACCGATAAAAACACTGCTTTATTAAATTTATCACTTATTACAGGGCAAGTTGGAAAACCAGGTTCTGGTCCGTTTTCATTAACAGGACAACCTAATGCTATGGGCGGTCGTGAAGTAGGCGGTATGGCAAATTTATTGGCGGTTCATAAAGATTTAATGAATGAAGAACACCGCAGGGAAGTAGCACAGTTTTGGGGTGTAGATACCATTTCACCAAAACCAGGATTAACAGCTACCGAAATGTTTGATGCACTTGAAAGCGGAAAACTAAAAGCTATTTGGATAGCGTGTACAAATCCGTTAGTTAGCTTACCAAATACACATCGTATTGAGCGTGCTATGAAGAATGCTAAATTCGTTGTAGTTCAGGATATTTCATTCAAATCAGATACAGTAGCCTATGCCGATTTAGTGTTGCCTGCCGCTGGTTGGTTGGAAAAAGAAGGTACCATGACAAATTCTGAACGTAGAATTTCCTATTTACCAAAAGAAATAAATGCTCCAGGTGAAGCAAGACCAGATGTTGAAATTTTTTGTGATTTTGCACAGCGTATGGGTTTCCGAGGCTTTAATTTCAATAGTGCTGAAGAAATTTATGATGAATATGCATCAATGACAAAAGGAACAAAAATTGATGTTTCTTTTTTAAATTATGATAGATTAAAAAACGAAGGAACGTTCCAATGGCCAGTTAATGAATATAGACACGCCGGAACACCTCGACTTTTTCAAGATAAAAAGTTTTATACACCATCACAAAAGGCAATTTTTAATGTTGTAAAAAGCATACACAATACCTCTGTACCGCCAAATGAAATGTATCCGTTAATTTTAACCACGGGTAGAGTTCGCGATCAATGGCATACCATGACCAAAACTGGTAAAGTATCGCGTTTAAAAACGCATTATCCAACACCAGTTTTAGAAATTAATCCAGTTGATGCGTATTTGTATAAAGTTAAAGATGGTGATATTACACAAATTAAAGGCGAAAATGGCTGCGTTCGTGTACGTGCAAAAGTAACCGAAAACATAGCTAAAGGCGTGGTGTTTTTACCAATGCATTGGGGTAAACAGTTGCAAAGCGATTTAAACAGAGCTAATAATTTAACCAACACGCATGTCGATCCATTTTCAAAAGAACCTGACTTCAAGTTTACACGTGTTTCGGTTTCAAAATATAAAAAACCTGTTGAAAAAATAATTATAGTTGGAGCAGGAGCAGCGGCTTTTAGGTTTATTCAAAATTATCGTGAAAATAATGAACAAGACGAGATTCATGTGTTTTCAAAAGAACCTAATCTGTTTTATAATCGTGTTTTGCTTCCTGAATATGTTACCGAAGAGCTAACTTGGGAACAACTTCTAAAAATCAAACAAAAAGAATTAAGTAAGTTAAACATTAAAGTATATCCTGAAACGTCTATCAAAACAATAGATTCAGAAACTAAAATAGTAACAGACACCAATAACGAGCAACATACGTTTGATAAATTAATTTTAGCTACAGGCAGTCGTGCATTTATACCAAAAGATGTTCAAATAGATTTACCAGGGCGTTTTACCATGCGTAATAAAAATGACGCCGATAGATTTAAAGCCTATTTAGATGCTACAGGTTTACCACCTGAAGAACAGCATGTAGTTATTGTTGGTGGTGGTTTACTAGGTTTGGAGTTGGCTGCTGCTATGAAGCATAAAAACGTAAAAATTACTATTATACAACGTGCTTCTCGTTTAATGGAACGTCAATTAGATAAGGTTTCAAGTAAACTTTTGGCTTTAGATGTGCAAGAACGTGGTATTCAAATATACTTTGATAATGAAGTAAGTACGGTTTTTGATGATGAAGATACAGGTGAACTAAACATTACCCTAAAAAGTGGAAAGTTTATAACAGCCAATGCTATTGTGTATGCCATTGGTACCATTCCAAATATTGAAATTGCCAGAGAAAATGGAATAGTTTGTAGCAGAGGTGTAAAGGTAAATCAGCATTTACAATCATCACATCCTGATATTTTTGCCATTGGTGAAATTGCCGAATTCAATAATAAGTTATTCGGAATTACATCGGCAGCCGAAGAACAAGCAGCCATTTTAGCAAACTTTATTGCGGGCGATATTAGTTGTGCGTATAACGGTTCGGTGTTGATGAATATTTTAAAATTTAACGATTTAAATTTATGTAGTATTGGTGATATTGATGTTCCTGAAAATGACGATTCTTACGAAGAAGTTATTTTTACAGATATTTCAAAACGCTACTATAAAAAGTGTATTGTAAAAGACGATTTGCTAATTGGAGCGGTTTTAATGGGTGATAAAAATGAATTTGCCGAATTCAAAACCATGATTGAAAGCAAAATTGAAATGTCTGAAAAACGAAATACCTTATTGCGAGGTGCTTCAAACGATGTGCCCGTTATTGGTAAATTAGTATGTTCATGCAGTCAAGTAGGTGCAGGAAATATAGAAGAAGCCATTAAAGGCGGATGTACAAATTTCACCGAATTATGCAATAAAACAGGTGCAGGTTTGGGCTGTGGCAGTTGTAAAACGGAGGTTAGAGAAATACTTAATAATACAAAAGTACTTGCGTAATGGAATCATATAGATTAATAGTTAATGGTGGTGTACTTTCTCCTGGTGAATTAAAATACATTTGTGAAGCAGCCGAAAGTTTGGGTTTAGATACAATTTCGTTTGGCTCTAGACAAGATATTATTTTTCCAGAACCAATAGATATTGAAAAATTAGAAGCTTTTGATAAGCTTCAAATAGTAAAACCTAATCAAGATCGTACTGAAAATATTGTATCATCTTATGTGTCATCTGATATTTTTCCGCATACATCGTGGTTAACAAGTGACCGATATTTATATATTTTAGAACAATTTAAGCACGAACTTAAATTACGTGTGAATATTACCGACCCAAAGCAACGTTTAGTGCCTTTATTTACAGGACACATCAATTTTATAGCTTCAGAGCATGAAGATTATTGGTATTTATACATTCGTCTTCCAGAATGGAAAAAAACTTTTATGTATCCAGCCTTGATATATAGTTGGGATTTAGATAAAGTAGAAATAGCTATCGAAAATATGCTTCAGGAAGAACCAGAAAATGTTGAAACCATTTTCGAATTGGTAAGTGATGCTATTGATACTAATAATAGAACAGTAGATAACCCTTTGGAAGTGCCATTTTATCCCTTTCCGTACTACGAAGGCATGAACAGAATTGGCGATAAATATTGGTTAGGATTATACTGGAGAAATAACCGATACGACCTTACATTTTTAAAAGCCATGTGCGAGTTGTGTGCCGAAAATAAAATAGGTAAAATATCCATAACACCTTGGAAATCGTTCATTGTAAAAGGAATTCCATTACAATCAAAACTACAATGGGAAAAGTTTTTGGGTAAATTTGGTATTAATGTACGCCATTCTATGTTGGAGTTAAATTGGCATTTACCAGTTAACGATAAAGATGCTTTAAGTTTAAAAAAATACTTGGTAACCAATTTCGACCAAAACGATATTAGTACTTATGGTTTAACTTTTGGACTAACAAATTACGCTAGTAACGCCTATTATTTTACTTCGGTAGTTATTGAAAAAAACAAAAAACCAGAGGCTTTAAACGATTTTGTAATTCGTGATACCTATAACTTATTATATGCAAAAAATTTCGACCCAAATACACGCGATTACATAATGCATGTTCAAGATGTTGATAAAGTTGAATTACCAGGTTTGTTAATGGAATTAAGTCAGTTGTATTTTGAACAATTAGGAACCGAACGTGAAGAATCAGCAATAAAAGATATTAAGAAAGAAAGCATTGAAGAAACCGTATACCAATGTAAAGATTGCTTAACAGTTTACAACGAAATTTATGGTGATGAAACGCAAAACATTTCACCAAATACTACTTTTGAAAGCTTGCCAGAAACCTACGAATGTTCACTTTGTGAAGCCCCAAAAAGTAGTTTTGAGAAAAAGGTTTTAGTTAAATAACAAAAAAAAACCATTGGTCGATACAAATCTACCATTCATCTTCTCTTTTAGTCTTATCACCGAAAAATGAGATTAGAAGTATAAATATTTAATTACTTTTATTAAGTTAAACCTATCGTTATGATAAAAGTACTTAATATATTACTCATAGAGGATGATATGATTGAAATCATGAAACTAAACCGAGCAGTTTCAACATTAAAGCTCAATCATAAAATCATTGAAGCTAATAATGGTGAGGAAGCTTTAAAAGTTTTAGAAAAAAAAGAAGACTTACCTGATATTATTTTGTTAGACTTAAATATGCCTAAAATTAATGGTATAGAGTTTTTAACAATATTGAAAAATGATGATGTTTTAAAATATATACCTACCATAATATTAACAACTTCTAGCAATCAAAGAGATTTGTTGGAATGTTTTAAAATTGGTATAGCGGGTTATATTTTAAAGCCATTAAAATATGAAGACTACGTTGTAAAAATTGAAAAACTTTTAAATTATTGGAGTATTAGCGAATTAAAAAAAGGATAATGAAGGGTATTGTTTTTACAGAGTTTTTAGAACTAGTTGAAACTAAATTTGGTTTAGAAATGGTTGATAAAATTATAAATCAATCAAAGCTAGAATCGCAAGGTGCTTACACGGCTGTAGGTACTTACCAATTTTCAGAAATGCTTCAATTACTTCAAAATTTAAGTAAAAATACAAACATATCAACAGATGATTTGTTATTGGTTTATGCCGAACATTTTTTTGAGGTTTTAAAAACCAATTATTCGCAACTATTTATATATTACAACAATCCAATAGATTTACTTTCTTCAATAGAAAATCACATTCATGTTGAAGTTTTAAAAATTTATCCTGATGCCGAATTACCTACTTTTGAAGTTTTAAAAAAAACCAAAAAAAAATTAATACTTTTATACACATCAAGCAGAGCAATGCATCATTTTGGTTTAGGTTTAATGAATAAAACTTTCGAACACTTTAATACAACAGCAACAATAGTGCTTGAAAAGTTGAATGACGAAGGAACCGAGGTTAAGTTCATAATATCACAAAACTAAATATGAGTCAAGATACAATTGACATGCTTAAGCGTGCCTTATTAAGAGAAAAGGAGGCTAGAAAAGTAGCCGAATCTATTCTAGAAAAGAAGGCAGCCGAATTATACGAAGCTAATAGAAGGCTAGAAAAATCATATACAGAACTTGAGTTGTTATTAACCCAAAAAGACTCTCAATTACAAGGTGTTTTTGAAAACATTGTCGATGCCTATTTAATAATGGATCTAGAAGGCAATATTTTAAAAATGAATGATGCAGCCTTAACTCTTTTAGGTTTTGAAGACGATAAAATAGATTTTAACCTTATGAGCATGGTTAGTCCTACAGATTTAGAACATGTTTCTAAATCCTTCAAAATGTTGTTAACAAAAGGTAGCATAACCAACTTTGAGCTAAAAATTACCACCAATGCCAATATAGAAAAACTAATACACGTAAATGCTAGTGTTATTTACGATAATAATATTCCTGTTGCATCTCAAGGTATTATACGAGATATTACCAAAGAAAAAGAAGATGAAGAAAAACTAATTGAGTCTGAAAACAGATTATCAACCCTTATACTTAATTTAGATAAAGCCGTAATATTAGAAGATGAAAACAGAAAAATAATAGTTACAAATAAAAAATTTACACAACTATTTAACATAAAAGTAAAACCCGATGAGCTTATAGGTAAAGACTGTAAAACATTAATAGAAAATAACAGCATGTTGTTTGAAGATTCGAAAAAATTTTTGAACAGAACCCACGATATAATTCAAGAAAAAAAAGTAGTTTTAGCTGAAGAGCTAGAAATGGTTGATGGTAAAATATTAGAAAGAAGCTACATGCCTATAATAATAGGCGAAAAAACAAAAGGATATTTCTGGACCTTTAAAGATGTAACACTAAGTAGAACATATAGTAAACGCCTAGAAGTACAAAAACAAAAATATTACAATATAATATCTAATATGAACCTAGGGTTAGTTGAAGTAGATCTTGAAGATCGTATTTTAATGGTGAACCATAGTTTTGAAGAAATGACAGGGTATAGCTTCAACGAACTTATAGGTATAAAAGGTAAAGATATACTGCCTGTTGCTGAAGATAAAGTGTTGATGGATGAAAAAGTTATTGAACGCAAACAAGGAAGAACAGATTTATACGAATTAAAAATTAAAAAAAAAGACGGTGAAATTAGATATTGGTTAGTAAGTGGTGCACCAAATTACGGTATTGATGGTAAAGTAATAGGTTCAATAGGCATAAATTTCGATATAACCAACATTAAAAATTTAGAGAAACAAAAAGAAAGTTTATTAAACGAATTGGCTAAAAGTAATAATGAATTACAGGAATATGCTCATATTGTTTCGCACGATTTAAAGTCGCCATTACGTAGTATAAATGCACTTGTAAGCTGGATTAAGGAAGATAACAATGGTAAACTAGACCATGCCACTAATCAAAACCTAAATTTAATAGAAAGCACACTAGAAAAAATGGAGCTACTAATTACCGATATTTTAGATTACTCCAGTATTGGTTCGGATGAAGTTGAAAAAACCGAAGTTAATACCAATGATTTAGTTATAGATTTAAAACAAATGCTTTTTATACCAAATCATATAACTATAAACATACTAAATACATTGCCCGTTGTTTTAGGTCACAAAACAAAACTGCAACAAGTATTTCAAAACTTAATAAGTAATGCCATAAAATTTATAGAAAAAGACAATGGCATTATAAATATTAACGTTACAGAGCAAACAAACTACTATCAATTTTCTGTGCAAGACAATGGTATAGGCATAGAAAAACAATATCACGATAAAATATTTAAAGTATTTTTATCCCTAAACAAACGCAAAGATTCTTCAGGAATTGGCTTATCAATAGTTCAAAAAATTGTAGAATTACACAATGGTACAATTTGGCTAGAAAGCCAACCAAGTATAGGTACAACCTTCTTTTTTACTATAAAAAAATAAAAATTAATGAAAATTGTACAGTTAGTAAAACATAAAAATAAAAATTGGCAGTATTTAACGCCAAACCTAAAATTAAAAAAACCTTTAGTTCTAGTATTTGGCAATAGATTTCAATTAGAAGAACCAACGGTTTACAATAATATAAAAACTATTTTTCCAGATGGACATATTGTTTTTGCATCAACAAGTGGTAATATAACCTCGCAAACTATTGAAGCAGAATGTATAACCATAACAGCTATCGAGTTAGAAAAAAGTAGCTTTAAAGTAAAAACAATAAACCTATCGCAAACCAACTTAAATAGTTTTGATGCTGGCGTAAAATTAGTTAACCAATTAAAAGGAGAACACCTAAAATACATTTTAGTAATATCCGACGGCAGTTTTGTAAACGGAAGTGAATTAACCAAAGGAATGAATTGGGTTTCTGATAATAATGTACTAATAACAGGAGGTTTGTGTGGCGATGATGCTCGTTTTGAAAGAACTTTGGTGGCGTACAATGAAAATCCAAAAGATGGTGAAATTGTAGCAATAGGATTTTATGGAGCCACTTTTGAAGCTTCATCATCTGTGTATGGTGGTTGGCAACCTTTTGGTCCAGAGCGTATTGTAACCAAAGCCAAAGGCAATATTCTTTACGAACTAGATCATCAACCAGCTTTAAATTTGTACAAAAGATATTTAGGAGAAAAATCCGCTCAATTGCCTTTATCGGCATTATATTATCCCTTAAAAGTAACGCCTAAAAATGAAGACCATTCGTATGTTCGAACCATTTTAAATATAAGCGAAGAGCATAATGCTATGATTTTTGCGGGAGATATACCAGTAGACGCTAAAGTACAGTTAA
The DNA here is from genome assembly GCF_042675665.1 of Mariniflexile jejuense. Lineage (NCBI taxonomy): Bacteria > Pseudomonadati > Bacteroidota > Flavobacteriia > Flavobacteriales > Flavobacteriaceae > Mariniflexile > Mariniflexile jejuense. The sequence goes on along the minus strand of NZ_JBHTJI010000001.1, from coordinate 544,649 downwards.
TGATGACAAATGTTGAGAGTCTAGCAAAAGCATCAGAAGAAGCAACAAAACAAGCATTAGTAAACAAATCTCAAAAGCCAGATTTGGCTATATTAGTTAGCTGTATTGGAAGAAAACTAGTTTTAGACCAACGTGCTATTGAAGAAGTAGAAGAATCTAGAATGGTATTAAACAACGCTATACCAATGTGCGGATTTTATTCTTATGGTGAAATAGCACCTTTTAATGAAGAAAACATGTGCCAATTACATAACCAATCTATGGCAATAACCTTGATAAGCGAATAATGAATCCGTTATTAAAACATCAAATAAATAAGTTTTTAACTGCTAAAAATGTTTCAAGTGAAGATTTAAAAAACTTTATTGATGCTGTAAATAATTCATACAATAATTTTGACGACCAAAATGGCATGTTACAACGTGCGTTAATGATTAGTTCTGAAGAGTTATCAGAAACAAATAAAAAACTGCAACAAGAAACCCAAGTACAACGTAATTTAATAGATAAACTTAATACTTTAATTAAAAATTTAAAGCTAGACGAAATTGCTGGAGTTAAAAAAAGCGAAACTATAAATTTAGATGGTGAAAAGTTAACCGAGTTTATAGAAAAGCAAACCCAGGAACTTATTAGCATGAATGCCCAAAGAGAAAAGTTATTAACAGAATTAGAAAGTCAAAACCAAGAATTAAGCGATTATGCCTATTTGGTATCCCATGATTTAAAATCACCGCTTCGAAGTATTGATGCATTGGCAGCTTGGTTAAACCCAGAACAAGAAGGTAATTCGCAAATAAATACGGTCGAAAACCTAAACCTAATAAGAGCTAATGTTGAAAGAATGGATAATTTAATTACAGGAATTTTAAATTATTCAACAATAAACAAAAATCAAACAATTATTGGTGCTATCAGTATTATCGAAATTGTGGTAGATCTGTTAAAAACTATAGTAAAACCTAGTCATGTTACTATAAAAGTTCATGATAATTTACCAATAATTCAAGGAGATAAATTTAGAATAAAACAATTATTTCATCACCTGTTAGATAATGCAATTAAATATGCTGATAAAGAAAATGGGTTGGTAGAGTTAGGTTTTATTGATGAGCCCAACCATTGGAAATTTTATGTAAAAGACAATGGTATAGGCATAGAAAAAGATTATCATGACAAAATATTTAAACCATTTCAAAAGTTAGAAAACAATCCAAGTGCTACAGGTATTGGGTTATCAATTGCTAAAAAAATAGTGTTAGCATATGGCGGCAAAATTTGGTTAGAATCTAAAACAGGTAAAGGTACAACATTTTATTTTACACTAAAAAAATGACAGAACAACCCAATTTAGAGTATTTAAAACAGTTTTCTGGTGGTGACCAAGCATTTGAAAAAAAGTTATTTACAGTATTAAAAAAAGAATTTCCAGTAGAAAAGGAAACATACTTTCAAAACTTAAAACTTAATAATTTTAAACTTGCTTCAGAAAATGTTCACAAAATTAAACATAAAATTAGTATTTTAGGGCTTGAAAAAAGTTATCAGCTTGCAACAGAACACGAAAACAATTTAAGAGAAAGTAATGCGTCGCTTAAAGATGAATTTCAAACTGTTTTGAATGTAATCACAGATTTCTTAGAAACTCTAAACTATTAATGAATTGTATAATTATTGATGATGAAGCAACTGCAAGAACCATAATAGCAGAGTATATTACTTATGCCAAAGGTTTTACGGTTATTGCAGAATTTTCAAATGCTATTGAGGCTATTAAATATCTAAATCAAAATGAGGTAGACCTTATTTTTTTAGACATTCACATGCCCGATTTTACCGGTTTTGATTTTATTCAAACTATAGCAAATCCTCCTTATATAATTCTTACAACTTCCGACCCAAATTTGGCATTTAAAGCATTTGAATATTCATGTATTGTTGATTATTTAGTAAAACCAATAATGTTAGATCGGTTTAAAAAATCAATAGAAAGAACACAACAACTAATAAGTCAAGCATTAGAAACAAAACCCAAAGGTAATGATACCGAAATTTTTAATAATGAGCTTTACGTAAATATCGATAGAAGATTAATAAAAATTGATATATCTAGTATTTACACAGTTGTGGCAAAAGGAGATTACATACATATTAAAACAAAATCTACAAATTATATAGTACATTCGTCGTTAAAGAAGATACAAGATAAATTGCCTTCAGATATTTTTTTAAAAGTACATCGGTCATACATAATTAATATAAAAAATATTGTAGATATAAAGGATAATAGTGTATTAATACATAATGAAGTTATTCCTGTAAGTCGCTCTTCTAGACCCGAACTTTTAAAACGATTAAACCTTTTATAAATAAATTATTTTTATTTGTAGGTTAAAACCTTCCAAAATTTATTAAATTTTAAAAAAAAATGCATTTAGACGTATTTATTTTGCATTACATCGATATTTATAATTTATTTTTATTACATTTGAACAATTAAAACTGTATATTAATTGTAAAATTTAGTTTCTCTCGTTTACTTTATAAATTAATATTTATTTAAATTTTCAGATAAAATAACCTTAAATCTAAAAATAATGAAAATAGTAATTGTAGGAAGTGGCTATGTAGGACTAGTAACTGGTGCCTGTTTTTCAGAAGTAGGCATAGATGTAACATGTGTTGATATAGACCAAAAGAAAATTGAAAACCTTAACAATGGTATCATTCCTATTTATGAGCCAGGTTTAGAAGATATGATCGTCAGAAACATGAAAAAAGGACGATTAAATTTTACAACCAAAATACAAGAAGCTTTAGAAGGTGCCGAGGTGCTGTTTATCTCTGTAGGAACACCTCCAGATGAAGATGGAAGTGCCGATTTAAAATATGTAGTAGCAGTAGCTAGAGATTGTGGTAAGTATATGAATGATTATATGCTTATTGTTACTAAAAGTACCGTACCTGTAGGAACCTCAAAAAAGGTAAGACAGGCAGTTAAAGAAGAGCTTGATAAACGCAATGCTTCAATTGAATTTGATGTGGCATCAAACCCAGAGTTTTTAAAAGAAGGAGCTGCAATAAACGATTTCTTAAAACCAGATAGAATTGTTGTAGGGCTAGACACTCCAAGAGCCGAAGATTTAATGAAGAGTTTGTATAAACCTTTCACATTAAATGGGCATCCAATTATTTTTATGGATATTGTATCTGCAGAAATGACTAAATATGCTGCAAATTCAATGCTTGCAACTAAAATTAGTTTTATTAACGATATTGCCAATTTATGCGAAATTGTAGGAGCAGATATTAATAAAGTACGTAAGGGTATAGGATCTGATTCTAGAATTGGTACTAAATTTATTTATCCAGGTATTGGTTATGGAGGTTCTTGTTTTCCTAAAGATGTGCAAGCATTAATTCGTACAGCAAGCGAACATAATTACGATTTAAAAGTGTTACAAGCGGTAGAAGCGGTAAACAAAAATCAAAAATTAGTACTTTTCAATAAAATCTATAACTATTTTGATGGTGATTTAAAAGGGAAAACAATTGGTATTTGGGGTCTTTCTTTTAAACCTCAAACCGATGATATGCGTGAAGCTCCTTCATTAAGTATCATAAATAATTTATTAGAACATGGTGCTATTGTTAAGACCTACGATCCTGTAGCAATGCAAGAAGCTAAGCATCATTTTGGAGATTCTATTACTTATTTTGAAGATCAATATGAAGCTTTAATTGATGCCGATTGTTTAGCAATTTTAACCGAATGGCCAGAATTTAAGTTTCCAAACTTTAAAATAATGCAAAAACTATTAAATAAATCAGCGGTTTTTGATGGTAGAAATATTTATGACAAAGAAGAAATGAAAAAAGATGGTTTTGAGTACTACTGTATAGGAGTAAATACATCCGAAAATAAAAATGTTCTTGTAAAAAATTAAAGATATAATGGCACGAAAAAAAATATTAGTTACTGGTGGTGCAGGCTTTGTAGGTTCTCATTTGTGTGAGCGTTTATTAAACGATGGCAACGAAGTTTATTGTTTAGATAATTATTTTACAGGACAAAAAGAAAATGTAGTACATCTATTAAAAAATCCTTATTTCGAGTTAATTCGTCATGATGTAACATCTTCTATTTTCTTAGAAACCGACGAAATATACAACTTAGCATGTCCTGCATCGCCAGTGCATTATCAATACAACCCAATAAAAACCATGAAAACTTCGGTTATGGGAGCAATAAATATGTTGGGATTAGCAAAGCGCGTTAATGCAAAAATATTACAAGCGTCAACCAGCGAAGTTTATGGTGATCCGTTAGTACATCCGCAGCCAGAATCTTATTGGGGTCATGTAAATCCAATAGGTGAACGTGCTTGTTATGATGAAGGTAAACGATCGGCAGAAACGTTGTTTTTAAACTATCATAAGCAGAATAATGTAAACATTAAAATTATTAGAATTTTTAATACTTACGGTCCAAAAATGCATCCAAACGATGGTCGTGTGGTATCCAATTTTATTGTTCAGGCTTTACAAAACCAAGATATAACAGTATATGGTGAAGGAAACCAAACACGTAGTTTTCAATATGTTGATGACTTGGTAGAAGGCATGATACGTCTTATGAATTCTAGAGATGGATTTATTGGGCCAGTTAACATAGGTAACCCAGGAGAGTTTACCATTTTAGAGTTAGCCAAAAAAGTTATAGAGCTTACAGGATCTAAATCTAAAATTGTTTATAAACCATTACCGTCCGATGATCCAATGCAAAGGCAGCCAGATATTTCGCTAGCTAAAAAAGAACTAGATTGGGAACCAAAGGTAAATTTAGAAGAAGGATTATTAAAAACAATAGCATTCTTTAAAACCGTAATTTAAAACATAATAAGCTGCCATAATTTTTATAGGCATTAAGTAGTAAATGTAAATTGCTTATTTGTAATTAATTCTGTTTCTCTCACTTTTTTCAGAATTATACTTAGGTGTGTGCTTATATTAAAACAAACCTTTGTGTTTTTTGTATAATTTAATAATATAAAAAATGAAGAAAAAAATATTAGTTGTAGATGATGAATTAAGCATTTGTCTTTTGCTTGAAAATTTTCTTTCAAAAGATTATGAAGTAATTTCAATTCACGATGCCGTAGAAGCTTTAAAATGGCTAGACGATAATATACCAGATTTGATAATAAGCGATATCCAAATGTCTAACATGGATGGGTTTCAGTTTTTAACATTAGTTCGTCAACGAGGGTTTACAAAACACACACCAATTATCATGCTATCAGGCCGTTCAGAAAGTAAAGAACGAATTAAATGTTACCGATTAGGAGCTCAAGATTATCTTACTAAACCGTTTAACCCAGAGGAATTAGACGAGATTGTAAAGAAAAATCTGTATCCAATTCATTATGCCATCGAATGGTAAAATTAAACAATCAGTTAAATTAATGTTAACATGACCCCAAAGCTAAACATCCTATATATTGGTACAAACAATACGTTTTTTAAGATAGATGAAGACACTAAAAATTGGTCTATTTTACAAATTGATAACAGTATTAAAGCAACTAATCATTTAAAATCTAACCCTAAACCCGATGCTATAATTTGTGATTATAATTTAGCAGGTAATGATGGTATCTTTTTTTTCGATTGGTTACAAACTCAAAATCAATTACAAACCATACCGTTTATTTTATTAGCCAAAGAGTTTAATGTTGAAGCTTACAAAGAGGCATTTAATAAACGTATTGATGATTATTATATTGCTTCTTCAGCAAAACTTGAAGACATTATAAGTAGAATAAGTTTTTTATGTGAACATAAAAAGCCAGTTAGCCAAAGGCAACTTATATCAACCACACAAGAAGTTTATAAAATGCCAATATCAAAACGTGTTTTTGATATAACTGTGGCAACTTTAGTACTTTTAATAGCATCACCCTTTTTATTACTTATTATATTAGCAATTAGATTAGAGTCTAAAGGAAAAGTATATTACATTTCAAAACGTGTTGGCAGAAAAACATTTGATTTTTATAAATTGAGATCTATGCGAACAGGATCAGATGAACTTCTTAAAAAATTGGCATTAGAAAAAAATCAGTACAAAAAAGAAGAAACCAAAACTAAAGATAATCCTCTTAACACTCCTTGTCCAAAATGTACAGAACTACCCGAAGGAGAGACATGTTCACCATTAATGTATATAGATACACACCAAATATGCGATTATTGGTTTAATGTTCAAAAAAGAGAAGCTGCAAAAAATAATTCAACATTTGTAAAAATTGTTGATGACCCGCGTGTAACAAAAGTTGGAAAATTTATTAGAAACACCAGTATTGATGAATTACCACAATTAATAAATGTAATTAAAGGTGACATGTCTATAGTAGGTAATAGACCCTTACCAGTTTATGAGGCAGAAATGCTTACAGCCGATGCTTTATCAAAACGTTTTTTGGCACCACCAGGAATTACAGGTTTATGGCAAGTTGAGTTAAGAGGCAAAGGTGGAAAAATGTCTGAAGAAGAAAGAATGCGTCTTGATAACGAATATGCAGATCATTTTAAAGGTGATAATTTTTCATTTTGGTATGATATTAAGTTAATTTTAAAAACAATACCCGCACTTCTTCAAAAAGGGTCTGTTTAAATTTTAAGTTTATAATTCAAGTAAAAAATGATAAAACTTTACAAAATAGTTTCAATTATTAGTTTAACTGTTGCTTTATTTAATAATATTCAAGCGCAAACTAAAGAGATAGAATATAGTTCTTTAAATGGTAGTGAAGTTACCTTTCCACCACTTAAAACTGTTATCGATTCTGTTTTGAAACGTAGTGGCATGCTTAATTTTAGAAAGCACCATATTGGAGTAAAGGAAGCAACCTTAGCCTCGGAACGCATATATTGGACTAGAAATTTTGGATTACAAGCAGAAACAAAATATGGTAACCTTAACAGTTTTTCAACAGATTCTGATGGGCAAATAAGTTCAGCAGCTTTGGTAACAACAGAGCAAGTTAATTACAGTGTAGGATTCTATTTTAAGTTTCCCATTTTTGACGCCATAAATAGAAAAAAGCAGGTTAAACTAGCCAAATTAGAAATTGAAGAAGCCAAAAGTATGGCAGAATTTCAAGAAGAAGAAATAAGGCAAGCCGTAATAAAATTATATCAAGAATTGATATTAAAACAAAAGCTACTTCACATAAAATCCAAAAGTTTTGGCGCTGGTAAAGTGAGTATGGAAATGGTTGAAAAAGAATTTAGAAATGGCGTTGTACCTACAGCTGAATACGTACGAATTAGCGGCATTACTTCAAATTTAGAAGCAGATTATGAAATTGCAAAGTCAGAATTTTTAACCATTAAACAACTTCTAGAAGATTTAGCTGGTTTTTCATTTGACTCTCAAGAACTAAACTAAATACATGAAAATAATTGATTTCATTAGGTTAATATTAAGGCATTTGGCACTTTTAATACTTGTGCCATTTACGCTTGCAACTTTAGTTTTATTACTTACCTTAAATCCAAGTTTTGAATATTCATCAAGCACGATGTTATATACAGGTCTTGCCACGGGTTCTTCCATAGAAATGGATAAAACATTTAATTATTTTGCTACTAACATAGCTTTTGATAATTTAATTAACATTATCAATTCCAGAGAAACTCAAGAAGAAGTGGCTGTTAGGTTATTGGCACTTCATTTAATGTTGCCAGAAGCGAACCCTAAGTATATTTCAAAAGAATTGTATGATGAGTTACGGCTAAAAATTCCAAATGATATTTACAATTACATAGAAAAAGGAACAAATAATAATCACATTATTAACAGTGCCGAAGTTGTTTATAATCCACTTCCACCAGAAATAAATAGAAACAATTACGAAAAAACAGTTCAAAATTTATTGAAGTTAATGCGTAGTAGTAGTGATAATTTTATTTATGAGATAATAAATTATGAAGATGATAAGCACTATTCCATTAAAGCATTATCAAGCATAACCGCACAAAGGATTAATAGTAGCGACTTAATAAAAATGAGTTATACTGTTAACGATCCAGGAATTTGCCAACAAACACTTGCTATATATAATGAGATTTGTATAAAAAATTATAAAAATATTAAAGAAAACAGATCGGATGCTGTAGTTAAATACTTTGAAGACCAATTAGCACAAGCCAATAACAGTTTAAAGGAAGCAGAAGATAAATTGTTAGAATTTAATAAAACTCATAAAATTATAAATTATTATGAGCAAAGTAAAGCAGTTGCAGTTGTTAAAGAGGATATGGGTGTTGATTATAACAACAAAAAGGCACAATTGGCTGGTACAGAAGCTTCAACCAAAAGAATAGAAGAAAAGTTAAATATTCAAGAATTCATTCAGAAAGAAACTGGTGAAATTCTTAATAAAAAGAAAATTCTTGGTGAAATTAATTATGAAATTGCATTTAACGAAGCCAGACAAGATTCAAAAACTAATGAATTGGTTATTTCTAGAATAGACCAATTAAATCAGAAAAAAAATAATTTAACTAACGAAATAAAACAAAGTGTTGATAAAATATATAGTTATCAAAATTCCATAGACGGTGTTCCATTATCTAAACTACTTCCAGATTGGATGAATAATGTTGTTGAATCTGAAAATTTGAAAGCAAAAATAGAGGTGATGGACGAGCAAAATAAAAAATTTGAAGACCAATATGCTACCTATGCGCCCGCAGGTTCAACAATTAAAAGGATAGAGCGTGAAATTTCAGTTTCTGAACAAGGGTATTTAGAATTACTTCATGGTTTAAATTTGGCTAAACTTAAATTGCAAGACAACGAACTTTCGGCAAACCTAAAAACCATTGATCCGCCTTTTTATCCATTATCGCCAAACCCTACCAAAAGGTCAATTCTTATAATTGCAGCTGCTTTTATAGGCGGTATTTTAACATTAGGAATTATTTTGGTTATGGAGTATTTTGATGATACCCTTAAAAATTCTATAAAAGCAAGTAAAAAAACAGGTTTTGAAGCTTTAGGAATGATACCTAAAGTGATTTTAGATTCGGGAAACATTGATTTGCGTTTTATTCAAAAAAGATTAATTGAAATTGTAACCCAAAATATTTTACAATTTGTTGGTATCACTAATACTGAGAAAATACCTAAAACCATTATATTTTTTAGCACTCAAAAAATGGAAGGTAAAACCGTTTTAGCAGGTAATATTGCAAAAACCTTAAAAGAAGAAGGTAAAAAAGTAGTACTACTTAATTATGATGAAAAACAAAAAGAATTAAAACAGCAACGAAAATTCCCATTTATAAATAAAATTTTAGGGTATCCAGATCCACGAATTGATATTGATAACTCGTTCTTGAAAGATGTTTCAAGTTATTTGGATGAATTGGAATATTTTTCATACACCACGAATAGTAAATTTTTTGATGCTAAAAACTATACCGACATTTTAGAGCAAAATAATATAACCTTGGATTTTAAACCAGATTTTGTTCTAATAGAAATGCCTGCTATTATTTTTAATAATTATCCTGCCGAATTATTTGTAAATGCAGATTTGAATATTCTTGTTAGTCGTTCTAACCGAGTGTGGTCTGATGCCGACGAAACGGCCATTAGTAATTTAAGAAAAACATGTGGTTCCAAAATAAACATTTTAGTTAATGGTGTTAATATAAATGAGGTTGAATTTGTTTTGGGAGATTTACCTAAAAAAAGAAGCAAGCTTAGAAAAAAAATAAAAGAGATGTTTAAGTTTCAATTTTTCTCTAAAAACCAAATTTAAAAAAAGAATAAATGAAAATGCTCAAAAAAATAGCTCGGGAAGATAACTTCCTGTCATTAACAGGAAACCTAGTTATTGCTATATTGGGCATTGGTGGCTTTGCATTATTGGCAAGAACCCTATCAATACAGGTGTTTGGCGAATGGGTTTTATTTGTTGCCGCTGGATCGTTTGTTGAAATGTTTCGTTTTGGCATTACAAATACAGGATTAATTAGATATTTATCGGGTGCCGATACGGTTTCAAGGGTAAAACTTATAGGTTCAAATGCATTAATAAGTTTAGGTGCTACCATTTTTGTTGCTGTTATTCTTATTGCTTGTAAAATGTTATTTCCAGATGCCATTAGAAATTCAGGTTATAATATTTTCTTTACTTGGTATCCATTACTAGCTTTTTTAAATCTACCTTGGAATATAGCATTAGTTGTATTGCAAGCCGATAGAAAATACGCTCAAATTTTAGCACTAAAATCCATAAATAGTGGTTTCTTTTTTTTAGTGATTCTTATAAATTTTATAATGTTAGATTTAACACTAACACAACTAGTTATTGCCTTACTTATTATTAATGCAATTACATCTTTAATGAGTTTTGTATTGGGGTGGGATGGTATTCTCCTTATACGAAAAGCTAGCAGTGAAACTAACAAAACATTATTACATTTTGGTAAATATACCACATTCACACTAATTGGAACTAACTTATTAAGAAGTGTTGATACATTAATTATAAGTTTAAGCCCATTAGGAAGTGCTGCAGTAGCACTTTACAGCATTCCTTTGAAACTTACCGAATTACAGCAAATACCACTACGTAGTTTTGCTGCAACTGCATTTCCAAAAATGTCAAAGGCCAGTGTTCAAAATAAGATAGAAGAAGTTAAAGACTTGTTTTATAGTTATTCGGGTGCTTTAACCTATCTATTTATTGGTATTAGCATATTCACATTTGTTTTTGCTGAATTTTTTGTGCTACTAATAAGCGGTAGCCAATACCTTGTAACCGATCCCATAACAGGTTTTAACGTGGTTGATATTGTACGTGTTTTTTCAATTTACGGATTATTATTGCCTATTGATAGAATGACAGGTATTGCACTTGATAGTATTAATAAACCAAAAATAAATGCTTTAAAAGTATTTGTTATGGTTATTGCTAATGTAATTGGCGATTTGGTAGCTATTTTTATATTTAAATCCTTAATTCTTGTTGCTATAGCATCCATTTTATTTACCATTTTAGGTATTTGGATGGGCATGTATTTCTTCAATAAAGAAGTGTTAATTTCCTATAAAGAAATATTCAAATCTGGTTTAAAATTTTACTTATCACTTTTCAATAAAATAACTCATAAGCGCTACGAGCGGTTTGTGAAGTTTGAAAACAATATTTAATTATGGGTGAAAGTAATAACATAAACCCTTTTGAAAATTACTCAGGTTCCTTGAATATTTCAAGACCTATTGGTTTAGTGTTGCTTTTAGGTTTAGTTTTTATTGTGGCCGTAATAGTTGCAAAATTACAAATAATTGGTGTTGGTTTAATATTAGCCCTTGTTTTTGGAGGCGTTTACATATATTATCTATTTTGTTTTCCAATTATTGGTTTTTATACAGCCATTGCCTTAAATTTTATACTACTAGGCGTTGGCAGGTATGTAAAAGGTTTACCATTAGGTTTTGGTATTGATGGCATACTTGTGCTTACTTATTTGGCCTTATTTATGAATAAGTTTAGAACACGAATAGATTGGACACCTACCAAAAAAGATATTACTTTATTGGTAATTATATGGTTTGGATATTCGATTTTCCAGTTAGCCAATCCAGAAGCAAGAAGCGTAGCAGCATGGGTTTCAGGTAGAGGTATTGCCTTTTATCCATTCTTATTTGTGCCACTTACCCTCATGTTTATTAACACTCAAAAGAGGTTAGATTATTTCTTTTATGTTTGGGCTTTTTTTTCAATTCTAGGCACGTTAAAAGGCATTATGCAAATGACGATGGGTGTGGATTTTGCAGAACAGGAATGGTTAAATGAAGGTAGTTACAAAACTCATATTTTATTTGGAAAACTAAGAGTGTTTTCATTCTATAGTGATGCCGGACAATTTGGGGCCAACCAAGGATATACAGGAGTTGTATTTTTAATTTACGCCATGTCCCATACAAAATATGCCTCTAAATTATTTTTCATTTTTGTGGGGCTTTTAGGAATTTATGGGATGGTTATTTCTGGAACCCGAGGCGCTTTAAGTGTTCCTATTGCAGGGTTTATGACCTATTTTGTTTTAAGTAAAAACATAAAAGTACTTAGCGTTGGTATTGCATTTTTAGTAATCGTTTTTATTTTTTTTAAATTCACTTCTATAGGGCAAGGAAATGCACAAATTCGAAGAATGCGTACTGCTTTTGACCCTAATGATGCTTCTTTGCAAGTTAGACTTGATAATCAAAAAATCCTTAAAAATTATTTAGCGTCTAGACCATTTGGCGGAGGTATTGGACATGGTGGTACAAAAGCACAAAAATATTTACCTCATGCGTTTTTATCAAATGTAGCAACAGATAGTTGGTATGTTTTAATATGGGTAGAACAAGGAATTATTGGCTTGTTACTGCATTTGGGCATCCTTTTTTATGTGATGGCTAAGGCTAGCCTTATAGTAATGTTTAAAATTAAAGATACCTTTTTAAAATATAAAATTTCAGCTTTAATAGGCGGTATGGCGGGAATTATGGTTGCTTCCTATGGAAATGCTGTTTTAGGGCAAATGCCAACTGCTTTATTAATTTACGCTACCATGGCCATTGTTTTAAATACTGAAGTATTTGAAAAGGAAATTAAAGACAAAGAACTGGAATTAGTCAAATTATAAAATATTAGTTATTAACCAAATCACCAAAACTTAAAAGCCTACATTATGTATTACAGAAATATTAAAGACTTAAACAATATTATACTGCAAAGATTAAGTATAATTCCTCGCGATTTTGATCTTATTGTTGGGGTGCCTCGTAGTGGAATGTTACCCGCAAACTTATTGTCGCTGTATTTAAATAGACCGTATACGGATATAGATTCCTTTTTAAACGGTCATATTTATAAGGCAGGTGCTAGAAGTCAGTTTTTCGATTCAGGTGAGCACAAAAAAGTGTTGGTAGTTGATGATAGTATCGCATCTGGTTCAGCAATGGTTGAATGCAAAGAAAAACTAAAACACTTAGAAGAAAAATTTAATCTTAAGTATTGCGCTATTTTTGTAATTCCTGGAAAAGAGAAAATGGTCGATTATTTTTTCGAAATAGTGCCATTGCCTCGTTATTTCCAATGGAATATATTAAACCATACAACCTTAGAAAAAGCATGTTTTGATATTGACGGCGTATTATGTGCAGACCCTTTACCAGAACAAAATGATGATGGTGAAAAGTACATCGATTTTATACTAAACGCCCCACCTTTATTTATTCCTGGAAGCAAAATAGGTACCATTGTTACATCGCGTTTAGAAAAGTACCGCAAAGAAACCGAAACTTGGTTAGCAGCCAATAATATTAAGTATAACGATTTGGTTATGCTCGACTTACCAGACATGGCTGCCAGACAAAAAGCAAATAATCATGGTGGCCATAAGGCAAAAGCATACATGTCAAAACCCTATGTATTATTTGTTGAGAGTGAATTAAACCAAGCTTTAGAAATTAATAGGCTATCAAAAAAACCAGTGTTGTGTACTGCCAATTTTGAAATGATTTTTGAATCGGAGTCTTTTATGTATAATCTTAAAAGCGGAAAGCACCTTCCTTTGTTAAGAAAAGTTGCTCTAAAAGTAAGAGATAAACTGAAAAAACTTAAGTAATATTTTTTCAATCTGAAAAGAAAATTAATTATAAATAAGTATTATGCAGCTAGTTAATATCATCCAAATCATTTTACTAATTCTTTTAGGGTTAGCAACGCTCTATATTTTTATTTTTTCAATAGCGAGTCTTTTTTACAAACAAAAAAAGTATGTTGATAACGGAAATTTTAAAAAAATTGCAGTACTAATTCCTGGTTACAAAGAAGATGAAGTTATTATAGAAGTCGCAGATCAAGCATTAAAGCAAGACTATCCTTCAAATTTATATGATGTTGTAATTATTGCCGATTCTTTTAAGCAAGAAACATTAAATACGTTAAAAACGTTACCAATAAAACTAATTGAAGTAAGTTTTGAAAAAAGCACCAAATCAAAAGCATTAAATAAAGCTATGGCAGCTCTTGATGGACCCTATGATATTGCAGTAGTTTTAGATGCTGATAACGTAATGGCTGCCGATTTTTTAAAGAAAATAAATGCAGTTTTTGAATATGATTTTATCGCGGTTCAAGGCCATAGAACTGCAAAAAATACCAATAATTCATGGGCTATTCTTGATGCCATTAGTGAAGAAATAAACAATAATATTTTTAGAAAAGGCCATAGGGTATTAGGACTTTCATCGGCAATTATTGGTTCAGGAATGGCTTTTAGATATACTTATTTTAAAAACTTAATGGCTACAGTTACAGCTGTTGGAGGTTTTGATAAAGAAATTGAACTGAAAATGCTTAAGGAAGGTCGGAAAATAGTTTATCTGGATGATGCTGTTGTTTTTGATGAGAAAATACAAAAAGCAGAAGTATTTGGTAATCAACGTCGTAGATGGTTGTCTGCTCAATTTCATTATTTTAGAAAAGATATTTTAAATGCATTAAAAGATCTCATACTTAAAGGTAATGTAGATTATTTTGATAAAGCCATTCAATTTATTCAACCACCAAGAATATTGTTATTAGGCGCTGTAATGTTTTTAAGTATAGTTTTTTTAGTAATAAATTACATGTTTGAAAATCAAATTCCGTATTCAAATTATTGGTTGGTGTTGGCGGTGGCATGTGTTTTATCATTCATTTTTTCCGTTCCATTAACATTTTATAATTTAAAAACACTTAAAGCCTTAGTTAGTTTACCAAAAGGTATGTTTATGATGCTGCTTTCACTTTTAAAAATAAAAGGAGCTAATAAAACATTCATACATACACAACACACATCAAGTTCAAAAAATAATGAGAATTAAATAGAGAAAATCAGTTAATTATCAGTAGAGAAACTAGCCCCAATGTCGAACCAAAAACTAGAAAAATTAGAAGCAATACGCGGATTTAGCGCAATTTATGTGCTACTTTTTCATATGCTTCCACAAAAAATATATCTTTTTGGTATTAATGTAGGGGTGTTTTTTCGGTTTGGGTCAGAGGCCGTTATCCTATTCTTTATCCTAAGTGGTTTTGTTATAAAATATTCATGGGAAAAATCATCCGATAAAACGTTTCGCACTTACTTTTTACACCGATTCGTCAGAATTTATATACCACTTGTATTTATTTTCATATTAGGATATTTAATAAAGTGTTATTCTGAAGAAACGATGGCAAATCCTGAATGGAAAACATTATTAGGCAATATTTTTATGCTTCAAGATGTTATTTCTCAAAAACCAAATGTTGTTTGTGTTACTTATATGGGTAATGGCTTACTTTGGTCTTTATCATATGAATGGTGGTTTTACATGTTGTTTTTCTTTTTGTCAACAAAAATTAACCAATCTAAAATTGATACTTCAGTAAATATTATTATTTGTGTTGCCGCTATATCGTACCTTATTTATCCTTTTATTGTTAACCGATTAGTGATGTATTTTGCTATTTGGTGGATTGGGGTAAAATTTGCCGATATTTATTTAAAAGGCGAAAGCTATTCTTTTAAAGCAATTATGCCTTACGCTTTTGTTTTAGCTTTTATTATTTCAATTCTAGGATTAAATTTTTACCTAAATTTTGCTTTTACAAAAGTTTATACCTATCCGTTGGTGGCTTACCCGTTTATAGAATTAAGGCATTTTATGTTTGCTTTTATGGTGCTTTTTGGTGCGGTTATTTGGTGTAAATGGAAATGGATTGGTTTTAATCTGTTTTTTGGATGGTTTAAATATGTAGCACCCATATCGTATGTAATTTACATTTCACATCAATATTTAGTAGTTGAAGCAACCTATTTAAGCTTTATAAATCATAAAGTAATTGAATACGTACTCTATATTATTTTTATGTTGTTGTTTTCATACCTAATAGAAGTAATAGCTTACAAAGAAATTAAAAAATACATCATGGGTTATTTTTACAATCCAGCTTTAAAAAATCAATTAATATGAAAATCGGGATAGAAGGACAAAGACTTTTTCGCAAAAAGAAGCATGGAATGGATATGGTTGCTTTGGAGTTAATAAGAAACTTGCAAAAAATTGACCATGAAAATGAATATTACATTTTTGTAAAACCAGATGAAGATGATTCGGTTTTAAAAGAAACTCCAAACTTTAAAATTATTAAGTTAGATGGAGGTTCTTATCCTTTATGGGAACAAATAGCACTTCCTAAAGCGGCAAAAAAATACGGTTGCGATATATTGCACTGTACAAGTAATACCGCACCATTTATGTGTGAGATGCCATTAGTTACCATTCTGCACGATATTATTTATATGGAAAGTAGCTATTTAAAAATTTTAAAAAGTAGCGCTTCGCCTTATCAAAAATTCGGAAATGTTTACCGTAAATTAGTAGTTCCTAGAATTGTAAAAAAAAGTGAAAAAGTAATAACGGTTTCACACTTTGAGAAAAACAGAATTGCCGATTTTTTTGGTATGAAAGGGAATAGTAAACTTGATGCTATTTATAATGGTGTGAGTGAACATTTCAAAATTGTAAATGATACGCAAGAACTAAAACGCGTTAAAGAAAAATACAATTTGCCTGATAAATATTTCTTTTTCTTAGGAAACACCGACCCTAAGAAAAACACAAAAGGGACACTAAAAGCATTTTCTGATTTTTTAAAACAATCAAACGCCGATTTCAAGTTAGTGATGCTTGATTATGATGAATCGGAATTAAAAAAACTTTTATCTGAAATAGATGATCCTGAACTTATTAATTCCATTGTTTTAACAGGATATGTAGTAAATACCGATTTGCCTTCAATATATGCACAATGTAGCATTTTTTTATATCCATCTTTACGCGAAAGTTTTGGTATTCCTATGTTAGAAGCTATGGGGTGCGGTGTTCCCGTAATTACATCAAACACCTCGTCTATGCCAGAAATAGCTGAAGATGCAGCTCATATTATAGACCCATTCAAACCTGAAGAAATTACCCAAGGTATTATTAAAATTCTAGAAGATGAAGCGTATAGAACTAGGCTTTGCGAAAAAGGAATAGAACGAAACAAGCGTTTTTCTTGGGGTAATATGGCGAAAGACTATCTTAAGTTGTATAACGTCATACATCAGAAACAAACAACTAAATGATTATGAAAGGAAAAAATATTATTTGTATTTCGCAAACCACATGGGAAGGGGAGTTCACCAAATCTACGGTACAACTGTTGTCTATTTTGGCAGAGAATAATAACGTTTTTTTTGTTGAATATCCATTTACGCTTAAAGATGTAGTAATGTCTGTTTTAGGCAAACAACGTGCACAGGTATCGAGAATGTTGGGGTTTAAAAGTCGAATTAAAAAAATTGAAACACCAAATGGAGCTACAGTAAATCACGTAGTGATGCCACCTGTATTACCTGTTGATTTTTTAAAAAACGAGACGCTTTTCAAATCCTTTTTCAGTGTTAATAGCTTCATTTATAAAAATCAATTAAGAAAAATTATTAAAAAGTTCAATCTTGAAAATCCAATTGTTATTACAGCCTACAACCCAATGTATGGTTTGCCAATGATAGGTCAATTAAAGGAATTGCTTAATGTTTATTACTGCTATGATGGCATGGATACGCAAAGGCATAGATCGAGGATTTTTAATATTGAAAAACAATTTTGCGAAAAAGTTGATGGTATAATAACTACATCCGATTATTTAAATTCTGAAAAAAAGAAATTAAACAAACAAACTTATGTAGTTAAAAATGGCGTAGATTTTAACTTGTTTGTCCCTCATGCAAAGAAAACGATTACTAGTGGAAGCAGTCAAAAAAAGGTGGGATATATAGGTACTTTAGATTTTAGGTTTGATATCGATATTATGGAGTACGCAGTTAAAGAGCTACCTCATATCATTTTTGAATTTACGGGCTATTTATTAAACCAAAATATAAAGGAACGCTTGTCTAAATATGAGAATGTATCCTTTTTTGGTTCTGTTAAACCTAATGAAGTTCCAGAATTATTATCTAATTACGATTTGGGAATTATTCCCTACAAAATGGATGAAGTAAACAAAAATATATATCCATTAAAAATAAACGAATATTTAGCTGTTGGTGTTCCGGTGGTAATGACAGCTTTCGCAGATTTAACAGATTTTAAAGCAATGGCAAAATCAGCTCACACCAAAACACTTTTTAAGGAATTTATTGAAAGTGAATTGAAAAATGATACCGATAGTTTAATTCAAGAACGCATAGCCTTTGCAAAGCAAAATTCATGGGAAGGTAGAGCCAAGGAGTTTGAAAGTATTTTAGAAAATTTTGTTTCCAAAAAACAAAAATTATAACCTCAATAAGAAAATTCAAAAATTAAGAAGCATGATTACATTAAAAATTTTATTCTGGGTTTTATTATTTATTATCGTTTACACTTACGTAGGTTACGGTATTTTACTATTTCTTATTATAAAAATTAGAAGGTTTTTTAAAATTGGAAACAAGGTAAAAACGAATGCATTGTATGAGCCAGAAGTTACTTTGTTTATTGCGGCCTATAATGAAAAGGATTATGTTGAAGCCAAAATGAAAAACACCTTAGAACTTGAATATCCTAAAGAAAAACTAAATATTGTTTGGGTTACAGATGGCTCTGATGATGGTACGCCTCATTTATTAAAAGGATACCCTAATACTACAGTCTATCATTTAGATGAGCGCAACGGAAAAATTGGTGCTATGAATAGAGGTATGGCGTTTGTTAAAACCCCAATTGTAATTTTTAGCGATGCGAATACCAATTTAGGAAAGGAATCTATAAGACGTATTGTAAATTTATTTGGAAACCCAAAAGTTGGCTGTGTTTCAGGTGAAAAACGAATTGTAAATAAGGAAAGTGACGTCGCTTCTGGGGCTGGTGAAGGCTTATATTGGAAATATGAATCGGCTTTAAAAAAATGGGATGCCGAATTGTATTCCGTTGTAGGAGCTGCTGGCGAACTGTTTGCTATTAGAACAGAACTGTATCGACATGTTGAAAAAGATACTTTACTTGACGATTTTATCATTTCCTTGCGCGTTGCTCAAGATGGTTATACCATTCAATACGATCCAGAAGCATATGCTATTGAAACGGCCTCTGCAAATGTAAAAGAGGAGCTAAAACGTAAAATTAGAATTTCGGCGGGTGGTATTCAATCTATAGTAAGATTACGTTCATTACTAAACGTTTTTAAATACGGCACTTTATCATTTCAATACATTTCACACCGTGTTTTACGTTGGAGTTTAACACCTTTGTGTCTTGTTTTATTAATTCCTATATTATTCACTCTTGCTATTCATGATCGCTTATTTACTTTTACCTTATATCCCATCCTATTTTGGTTACAACTTCTTTTTTATGCCTCGGCACTATTAGGTTGGTTTTTAGAGAATAAAGAAACACGCATTAAAATATTGTTTATCCCATATTACTTTTTTATTATGAATTTGTCGGTTGTTTTAGGCTTTTTCCGTTACTTGAAAAAATCTCAATCTGTTAATTGGGAACGCGCCAAAAGAGCACAATAATTACTATTAAATTTGAAGATTTCAATCAATAAACCGTCTATGTAACTAGGTTTTTTTTGTTTTTATTAACTAAATGTTGACTTGTGATAAAAAAAATAAAATATTTACTATTACTCTTAGTTGTATTACTTTTAGCAGTGTCACTTACAATTTATTTAGTTAGAGAACCTTCTTATAACATTCAAACTAATGGAAAATTATATATTGTAAATAAGCGAAGTAGAGATGTAACAGTGTTTGATTTGATGAAAGGCGAAAAATTAACTAACGTCCCAATTGATATTGAATCGCATGCAGCAACACCAGTTAGAAACCAAGGCTGCGTAGTTATTCCAAATTATAACACTAATGAAAATAAGGTGCAAAGCTTGGTAATAATAAATGCAAAAACTGATAAACTTGATAAAACAATTGTGTTTGAAGAAGGTTTGGCTTTGGACGGAATTATTGCGCATAATGAATCCAATAAAGTGCTTGTGGTTAGCCGTATAAATAATAAGTTATTTGTTGTGGATATTGAAAATAATGCAGTTGAAAAATCAATTTCTACAGAACAAGAAATAGGACATATTCCTGTACTTCATCCTCATAAACCTATCGCATACGTTACAAATACCAAATCGGGTTCGGTGAGTGTTATAGATTTAAAACTAAACAAAGTTATTAAAATTATTCCTTGCGGATTTGGAACGCAAGGTATCGACATTACTCCAGATGGTTCGGAATTATGGGTAACTAATACCATGCAAAATTCGATGGTTATTATTAATACAATAAGCAATCAAATTATAAAAACCATAAAAACAGGAAGAGAGTCTATAAAGCTTAAATTTTCTAAAGATGGTAAGTATTGTTTTGTAGTTAATTCTCGAGACGGAACTATCTCAATTTATAATCAAAAATCCAGAAAAAAAATCAAAACAATTCAACTTCATGGTAAAACAACAATACTTCAAAGATTACTATATCATACACCACGTCCTGTTAATATTTTAATGCACCCAAACGGCTTATATGCATTTGTTTCTAACTCTAATGCCTGTAAAGTTGAAATAATAGATATGAAAACCTTAACTATTGTTAGCACTATTAAAACTGGAAATGTACCTGAAGGATTGGCGTTGGTAGAATAATAATTACAGCGTTACGATTATCCGCCGATGGTAATCATACTCCTATTGTTATTATGTAATTTAGGTTCTTGAAGTTTTTCAAGCGTATCCATACCACCACGTATTTTAAATTTTGCTTGAACAGCTTTTTGAATAATGGTTTCAATTGGTTTTCCAGCTCGAAGTGTGGTTAATAAATCGGATTCTGTTGAAGAAAATAAACAGTTTTTTATTTGCCCGTTTGCAGTTAAGCGTAGCCTATTACAAGAATCGCAAAAAGGATTAGTAACAGAACTGATGATAGCAAAACTGCCTTTGTAGCCTTTAATTTTGTAATTTTTAGACGTGTCGTTTGGTGCATCTTGCAAACGTTCAATTTGTGCTTCAGTAAAGTTGGTGTTTACTTGTTGCATTACTTCAGCATAAGAAACCATTTTACTTTTGTCCCATTTGTTGCCATCAAAAGGCATAAATTCTATAAATCGAACCGAGATAGGTAGGTTTTTAGTTAAATTGATAAAATCGTTAATTTCATTATCATTAAAGCCATTCATTAAAACCACATTTAGTTTTACTTTAAAACCTTCATTTACTAATAATAAGATGTTGTTATAAACTTTCTGAAATTCATCTCTGCGTGTAATATGCTTAAATTTTTCTCTATCTAAAGAATCTAAACTAACGTTTATTTTTTTTATACCATTTACCTTTAAAACAGCAATAAATTTATCAATTATCACGGCGTTAGAAGTAATTGAAAGTTCCACAGGAAGTGTTGCTAATTTTTCTAAAATAATTGGAATATCTTTTCTAACTAATGGTTCACCACCAGTTAGTCTTATTTTAGTAACACCATGTTTTACAAAGGTTTTTGCAATTTCAAAAATTTCTTCGTAAGTCATTAAATGACTTTTAGGTGATAGTTGTACGCCTTCTTCTGGCATACAATATGAACATCGTAAATTACAACGTTCAATTAACGAAATACGCAAATAGGCATGATTTCTACCGTGTAAATCTTGTAGTATATTTTGATTATTAATCATTTTATAATTTAATTATCAATAACTTAGTCATGTCTAGCACCTTTCAATATCCCGAAAACATGTAAAACTGATGGAAAAATAGCGTCCATAGATTCTTTTGCACCATTTGTTGAACCAGGTAATGCTAAAACTAAACTGTTTTTTATGGTTCCAGCAACACTTCTAGATAGCATAGCATAAGGAGTTCTATCTTGCCCATAGCGTCTAATAGCTTCTTCTATACCAGCAATACGTCTGTCTAACAAAGGTATAAGTGCTTCTGGTGTTACATCGCGTGCTGAAAGTCCTGTGCCACCTGTATAAATAATTAAATCGATGCCTTGAGATTGGTAATTTTTAGCTTTTTCTTGAATAACAGCTTTTTCATCAGGAATTACTATGTATTCTGAAATTTTTACACCATTAGTTTCTAGTTTCTCAATAATGGCTTTACCAGCTTTATCTTCTTTATGTCCTGCTGAAATAGTATCGCTACAAACTATAACGGCAGCAGTTAAATCGCTTCTAAAACGGTCTTTAAAATCAGATTTTCCACCTTTTTTATTTAGAAGTTTTATATGATGAATCTCAATGCCTTTGTCAATAGGTTTAAGCATATCGTACATGTTTAAAGCAACTACACTTGCACCATGCATTGCTTCAACTTCAACTCCAGTTTTGTAAATGGTTTTTACCGTGAAAAGAATGGTTATTTCCAATCCGTTTATGTCATATTCAACACTTGTAAATTCTATAGGTAATGGATGGCAGTCGGGTAAAATATCAGGTGTACGCTTCACACCTAATAAACCTGCGGCTTTACTCATAGCCAAAACATTTCCTTTTGGAACGGTATCGTTTTTTATAGCTTCAATAGTTTCCGGTTTACTCACTTTTATAATGGCTTGAGCAACAGCGGTTCTTAAGGTTGTACTTTTATGTGTGATATCTACCATTTTGGATTTATTATTTTCTATTAATTATTGATTATTTGTGCTTGCTGTTTTTCGTGAAGCCATAAAGATTGCTGTTAATTCGGCAGATTCTTTCATTAAAAATTCAATTTTTTCTTTTTCTATAAGATTTTCATCAGATATGAATTCTAACCAAAAATTAGATTCATCTACTTCTTCAATTACGATGCTTATTTTTGCAATGAAACTAGCTTTTGATTGTACAATACATGTAGCTCGATAATTAGCCGCTACTGAAGTAGAACATCTAATTAATTGCCCCTTTATGTGATTAGCTAAATAGCTGTTTGGCAATAAGCTTGTAATCTTAATGCAATTGTGAGCAAATAGTTTAGTTCGTTTCTTTAATGCTTCCTTCATAATAATCAATAATAATTAATCAATAGTCAATTATTTACTTTCCATTGATGTGAATCGTCTTCAAAAATCTCTTTTCCAAAAACAGGTACATGTGCTTTTATTTCTTCAACTATAAATTCTAATGCTTCAAAAACTATTTTTCGTCTTGGAGAAGAAACAAAAACAAAAAGACAAATTTCACCAGTTTTTACCATGCCTAGACTATGATAAATATGCATACAAGTAAGTTCAAATTTTTCAAAAGCAGATTCTCTAATTTCATTAAATTTTACATTAGCCATTTCCTCATAAGCTGTGTATTCAATAGCAGAAATTTTTTTTCCATTAATTTCATCAGCTCTAACTTGCCCTAAAAAAATATTATGAGCACCAATACTGGTTTTAGTTTGGTGTTTTGCTATCGATTCTCCTATAAATTCTGAAGAAATGGCACCTTGTATAAATACGTTCTTTGGTTTTTTATCTTGCATGATTTGAAACGTTTTGTTGTTTGTTTATATATTTTAAGATTTCTGAAGCACCTTCTTTTATGCTGAAACAGTTTTGCATGTTCGCGTTTTTTAATATTGTAACAGCCTGTTTACTTCGTATTCCAGATTGGCAAAAAATCATTTTATCTTTATTAGAATCAATTTTTAACAAGCTATCTTTCAATGCATTTAGCGGAATAGAAGTAGCATTTAAACAAGTTACTTTTGGTTGTTCATGTACTTCTCGAACGTCTATAAATTGAACATTTTCTTTATTGAAAACTTCTTCTATTGAAACCTCTTCAATTCTAATTTCGCATAAGATGGAAATTTTATTATTGTGAAAGCTTTCTTTTGAAAGAGTGCTGAAATTTTTATCAAATTTATTAATCTTTAAGGTTGAAGTTTGAGTTGTTAACGCATTATAACAAAGTAATTTTCCTGAAAGCACATTGCCAATTCCTAAAATAATTTTTAAAACCTCGTTGGCTTGCATATTACCAATAATACCAGGTAAAACTCCTAAAACACCTATTTCTGAACAGTTTTGTACGCTATGTTTTTCTGGTGAATTAGGAAATAAGCAGCGATAACTTGGTCCGTTTTGGTAATTGAAAACAGAAACTTGTCCTTCAAATTTATAAATAGCCCCAAAAACCAATGGTTTGTTGGTAATTATACACGCATCGTTTACTAGATAACGGGTTTCAAAATTATCAGAGCCATCAACAATAATATCGTATTTATTGAATAACGCTATGGCGTTTTGATGGGTTAATTTTTCAGGATATGCAATTAGTACGATGTCTTCATTTAAATCTTGTAAACGCTCTTTTGCAGCAATAGCCTTATTTTTTCCTAAAGATGAAGAACCAAACAGAACTTGACGCTGCAAATTAGATTTTTCAACCACATCAAAATCGATAATACCAAGCGTACCAACACCAGCAGCTGTAAGGTATTGCAAAACTGGACAACCCAAACCGCCAGCACCAATAACCAAAACTTTGGCTTTGGAAATCTTATCTTGACCGATTTGACCAATTTCCGATAAAATAATATGTCTGTTATATCTTTCCATAATTATCCGCCAGCAAAAGGAGGCAATAAAGCTATTTCTTGTCCTGTTATTTCATCTTCAAACGATACCAATACTTGATTTTGAGCTACTTGAAAATTTTTAGTTTTTAAGATTGGGTATTTTGAATTTAAAAACTCTAAAAGTTGAGCAATTGAGTTTTTAGAAAATTCAACTACTTCTTCTTGGCAATTTGTAACTTCAGCTATAAGTCCAAAATATTTTATTGTAATTGTCATTTTATAATAGCTTTTAAATCGTTTTTTGTGTTAATATTTTTTATAAAGCAAGCATCGGCTTCATGTAACGTCACGTTTTTTACTTGGCATGTATTTACTACAACTTGTAATTTGCGTTCACCTTTTTTTAATAATTTCAAAAAAGTTTCTTCACAAGATTTCTTATATAATGCGATTAATGGCATTGTTTTACCGTCACTTTCAATTTGAATAACTTCAGAAACATCATCAATAGCATTTATTAATTTTTTTAAAATTTCAGAAGAAATTAAAGGAATATCACAACTTAAAATGATGTTGTATTCTGTTTTTGATTCATTTAAACCGGAATAAATACCAGCAACTGGACCAGCATTTTCAATACTATCTTCAACCCGTTTTAGTTTAAAAACATCATAATTGGCGTTGTTTGAAACAATAATAATTTCAGAAACTAACGGCTTTAAAGCATTAATACTATGTTGAATAAATGGTTTGTTTTCAAATAATAAAAAGCCTTTATCTGTTCCCATGCGGCTACTTTTTCCGCCAGAAAGAATAATACCTGTTATGTTTTTTTTGTTCATCATATTAAGTGAAAAATAATTTGAAACATGCAATTGCCAATACAAAGGCTAAAATGTATTGTAAATTGGTATTATTAATTTTTTTACTTCCGAAGTAACCACCTAAAATACCGCCAATTAGCGCAACGGCTACTAAAATAAATGTATCAATTTCTAGAGTGATGCCGTTACTAAATTGACCAACAAGTCCTGCAGCAGAATTTACCCAAATAAATAATGCTGAAACCGCTGCAGCTTCCTTCATGTTTCCCCAATGCAACATTAAAATAATGGGTGTTAAAATAATACCGCCACCAATACCAATAAGTCCTGAAAAGAACCCAATAATACCACCAATTGCAAGACCTTGCCAAAGTGTAACCTTTTTTATGTTTTTAGGTTCTTTTCCAAAAACATTTAGCATTTTTAAAATGGCAAACATTAATAGAATGGCTAGTATTTTTTTGTAGATAGAAGCATCAACTTCAATGGTTCCACCAAAAAAAGCGAGTGGAATGGATGCGATTGCAAATGATAGAAATAGCTTTTTATTAAAATAACCTTCTTTATAATAATAGTAAAATGAAATGCCCGCAACAAACAAATTAAGCAATAAGGCAGTGGGTTTCATTTTTTCTGGTGCAAATGAAAATAATGCCATTAATGCTAAATAACCACTTGCGCCACCATGACCAACACTTGCATATAGAAAGGCAACTACGGGTAAAATTAGTAAAAAGAGATATATATTTTCGGTTTGAAGCATATTATAAATCGGCTAATTTGTTTAATTGTTCATCTAAAAAATCCCAGCAATTTTGGTTTATTTCATCAAAGGATTTAATTAGTAATTTACCATAATCGGTCAATTCTGCACCTCCGCCACCTTTACCACCAATACTATTAATTGTAACAGGGTTTTTGGCAGATTTGTTAACCGAATCAATCAAATCCCACGCTTTTTTATATGAAATATTTAATGATTTTGCTGCTTTTGATAGCGAACCCATTTCATCAATCGCTTTCAGTAAATGCACTCTGCCTTCACCAAGAAGTACATGGTTATTGTATTCAATCCAAATTCGGCTTTTAATTTTATAGTTCATAGTTACAGAATTAAACGGGCAATAATATAGTATCTACCAAATCGCCAATTTCAATATTTGATTGTGTTTCGTCCATAAAAATAAAGGCGTTGGCTACAGCAAAGGTTTGTTGCATTGCAGAACTTTGTCCTTCTAATATTTGCACATTACCATTATCATATATGGCTTTTAAAAATTGTGGTCTGTCGCCAGATTTAATGAATTTTGATGAGGAAGTTGCTTTTGTTTTTGGTAATTCAAAAACAGTATTATCCATTAGTTTTTGTAAAGCAATGTAAACATACATGTAAAAGCAGGTTAGGGCAGCTGCAGGATTTCCTGGTAAAGCAAAAACATGGGTATTGTTTTTTGTGCCAAAAAATAAGGGTTTTCCTGGTTTTTGTTTCACTTTATAAAAATGCTCTTTAACCTTCAGTTCAGTTAGTGCTTTTCCAACAAAATCGTAATCGCCAACAGAAATTCCTCCAGAAATAAGCACCAAATCGGTAGAATTGATGACGTTGTTTAGTTTTGAAACGGTTTCAATATAATCATCTTCAATTTTATGAATAGAAACATCGTAAAACTTCAAACTGTAAAGCGCACTTAAAAGCATTTTTGAGTTGCTCTCATATATTTGACCGTATTCTAATTCAGTTTCTGCTTTAACCAATTCATTTCCTGTTGTTACAATAGCTATAGAAGGTTTTTTAAAAACCGAAACGTTTTTAATACCCAATGAACTTAAATACCCAATGGCTGCGGGCGTTAATTTTGTTCCTTTTGCTAAAGCCAATTCACCTTTTTTAACTTGTTCGCCTTCAGGACGAATGTTGGTGTTTTTATTTATTTTATTTTGAAGCGTTATTATATTTCCGTTTACTTCAACTTTTTCTTGCATTATAACAGCATCGGCAGTATTTGGAACTGCTGCGCCAGTAAAAATTCTGACAGCATCACCTTTTTTTAGAGTAAGTTGCTTATTATCACCTGCTTTAATTTCGTCAATCAAATTATAAACTAAAGAGTCATGTAAATGAAGTGCATAGCCATCCATAGCCGATTGTCTAAAAGGTGGCATGTTAATAGGTGATAATACAGCTTTAAAAAGTTTGTAACCGCCTGCTTTTTCAACAGGCTTAGTTGTTTCTGTTAAAAGCGGTTTTGTTTCTTTTTTTACTAGTATAATGGCTTCTTCTATGGAAATCATTTAAAAATATCGTTATGTTTTAGCAAATATAACGAATTGTTAGATATGTATATATAAAAATACGTATTTTTTAGTCTTAATTAAGTATTAATACTTATATTTGTAAAACTAAAGCATATTTTAATACCTTTAATGGAAACACAAGTACTTAATACTAACAAAACAAAACTTAGTGCAAGAACACGATCTGGTATTACTTGTGACGCATGCCTTAACCAGAATTGTATTATAAAAAAAGGATTGTTAGGTTTATCTGATTCAGATTTAGTTAAGGAAAAAAATGATATCCGTTGCAAAAAAGGGCAACAATTCATTATAGAAGGTGCGCCAGTTAATGGCTTGTTCTTTATTCTTAAAGGAAAAGTAAAAGTTTTTAGAACAGGAATAAATGGACGTGAGCAAATTGTCCGTTTTGCCAAGGATGGTGAAATAATTGGACATCGTGGGTTTGGTACTGAGGAGTATTATTCAATTGGTGCTGTAGCATTAGAAGATACCGTACTATGCTATTTTTCTAAAGATATTTTACAAGACACACTGCGTAAAAATCCTGAGTTTACTTATAATATGATGCTTTTTTATGCCAATGAATTAAACCGTAGCGAATCGAAAGTGAAATCAATTTCTCAAATGACCGTTAGAGAACGTGTTGTAGATACTTTATTATATATAAACAGAAAATTTGGCGAATTAAAAGGATTTCTGGATATAACACTTAGCCGAAAAGAGTATGCTGATTACGCAGGTACTACCGAAGAACAGGTAATACGTATTTTTTCAGCTTTAAAGAAAGAAAAATTGATTTCTGCAAAAGGCAAAAAAATTGGTATTACCAATATTGATTTACTTAAAAAAGAAATTAGCGAACACAACTTCTACTTAGATAGCTAGTTTTTTTATTTAATTACTTAATTTTTATTCATATTTCTTCATTTTTTTTATTTCAATACGTAAGCTTACGTATCTATTTTATGGTTTTTAAATATCACTAATTCAGCTTTTTATGTAGTTTTCATGTTTTTTAACAGGTTTTTTAATGTTGAAAAAAGAGGTTTTTACATGTGTAATATCATTGATTAAAATCTAATGTACTTATATATTTGTTGAAAAAATAAGTATTAATACTTAAATTAATTATAAACTAATCCATATGAAAGCACTAATTACAAAAACAACATGCATCTTATCGGTTTCTTTACTACTTCTTGCTAGTTGCGGAAAAGAAAAGAAAAAAGATGGAACTACTGAAGTTGAAGCAACAGCTTCTAAAACATTAGAGATTGAAAAACCACAATTAACTTTTGGTTTTATCAAATTAACAGACATGGCACCTTTAGCTATTGCAAAAGAAAAAGGTTTTTTTGAAGATGAAGGTTTGTTTGTAACTGTAGAAGCACAATCAAACTGGAAAAACGTTTTAGATCGTGTTATTGATGGTCAGTTAGATGGTTCACACATGCTAGCAGGACAACCAATTGCAGCAGGTGCTGGTTTTGGTAGACAAGCAGAACTAGTAACTGCTTACTCAATGGATTTAAATGGAAATGGTATTACAGTATCAAATGATGTTTGGGCAAAAATGAAACCTAATGTGCCTAAAGGTGCTGATGGAAAACCTGTTCATCCAATAAAAGCAGATGCTTTAAAGCCTGTAATTACAGAATACAAAAATAAAGGTAATGCCTTTAAAATGGGTATGGTGTTTCCAGTATCAACACATAACTATGAAATTAGATATTGGTTAGCAGCTGCGGGAATTAACCCAGGTATGTACACTGCAGATAATGTACAAGGGCAAATAGGTGCCGATGTATTACTTTCTGTTACGCCACCACCACAAATGCCAGCAACACTTGAGGCAGGTACAATTTATGGTTATTGCGTAGGCGAACCATGGAACCAACAAGCAGTATTTAAAGGTATAGGTGTACCAGTTGTAACAAACTACGATATCTGGAAAAACAACCCAGAAAAAGTATTTGTAATGACTAAAAAGTTTGTTGAAGAAAACCCTAACACAGCTATTGCAGTAACAAAAGCATTAATTCGTGCTGGTAAATGGTTAGATGAACCAAGTAATAGAGCTGAAGCTGTAAAAATACTATCAATGCCTCAATATGTTGGTGCAGATGAAGTTGTTTTAGCAAATTCTATGACAGGAACCTTTGAATTTGAAAAAGGTGATAAACGTGACATGCCAGACTTTAACGTATTCTACAAATACAATGCTACTTATCCTTTCTATTCTGATGGTATTTGGTTCTTAACGCAAATGCGTAGATGGGGACAAATTCCTGATGCTAAAGCTAAAGGTTGGTATGAAGAAACCATTAAGAAAATTTACAGACCAGATATTTGGAATAAAGCAGCAGCATTATTGGTTGAAGAAGGAAAAATTCCAGCAAGCGATATTCCTAAAACAGATGGTTATAAGCCAGCAACAACCGATTTTATTGACGGCACTAAATACGATGCCAAAGATCCAATAGGTTACATTAATAGTTTCGCTATAGGAAATAAAGACAAGTAATAATTTACAAAACATTTAGTAAACATGAAGCAGAGCATAGCAATAGAAAAACTAACCAAGTTTATGGAGTTTGGGTTTTTAGGAACATTAAAATCGATATTTACAGGGAAGATAGAAAAAGAAGATTTTAGAAACTTCTTAAGAAAAACTATAGTGCCACTTGCTTCCATACTCTTATTTATAGGATTATGGCACATGGGAGCTAAATCGTTATACAATATTGAAGCCGATTATAAAATTGAAAAGGCGTTAACCGAACAAGGGCAGGAGGCAGCCGATGCTATGCGAGCATGTATTGCATCTGGCGCAATTAAATGCCAACCTAATACATTACCATCTCCTGCTCAGGTTTGGGAATCTTATAAAACCTTGCTAAACGACCACTATACAATTAGAGCTGATAAACAAGCTTTTATTGAAAAAACAGCAGTTTTGAATGCAAAGCGCGAAGCACAAGGTAAAGAACCAATTGTTTATACAGGTCGTCCATCGTTTGTAGATCAAATATTTACAAGTATAAAAACTGTTTTTGCAGGCTTCTTTTTGGCGCTTTTAATAGCGGTGCCTATTGGAATTGTTATAGGGTTAAGTAAAACCTTAAGAAGTTCGGTAAACTGGTTAATTCAAATTTTCAAACCTGTGTCGCCAGTAGTTTGGTTGTTATTGGTTTTTATGATTGTAAAAACCTTAACTAAAAACTCCGAGTCAGATAGTGCATTTATCATTTCATTTATAAGTGTTGGTTTGTGCTCTATGTGGGCAACATTGGTAAATACTGCCATGGGTGTTTCATCGGTAGATAAAGATTATATAAACGTTGCTAAAGTATTGAAGCTAGGTACGTTTCAAAAAATATTTAAAGTGATTTTACCATCGGCATTACCATTAATTTTTACAGGGTTGCGTATTACACTTTCAGTGTCGTGGATGGTACTTATAGCTATTGAATTATTAGCACAAAGCCCAGGTTTAGGCTCGTTTGTTTGGGAAGAATTCCAGAATGGTGCGATAGATTCTAACTCGAAAATAATTGTTGCCATGTTTGTAATAGGTGGTATTGGATTTTTGTTAGACAGAATAATGCTAACTATTCAAAACATGATTTCTTTTAATAAGAATGATGGAATATAAATAAATGTTTAACTATTGAATTGTTTAATCATTTAGGTGTAAATAACAATTCAACAAATAACCGAATCAACAAATAAACATAGAAAAATGGCATACTTAGAATTAAATAATGTATACAAAACGTATGGACAAGGCGAGCATGCTACCGAAGTGCTTTCTAACATCAATTTATCGATTGAAGAAGGTGAGTTTGTTGCTATTGTTGGTTTTACTGGAAGTGGGAAAACTACTTTGGTAAACTTAATTAACGGCTTATTGCAACCAACTAGTGGTGAGGTTTTGTTTAAAGGCGAACCTGTGGTTGATACGAGTCATGAACGTGGTGTAATTTTTCAAAACTATTCCTTGTTGCCTTGGCTAACCGTTGAGCAAAATATATTTATGGCTGTTAAAGAGGCATTTCCAAAAGAAAAGAAAGCTGTTTTACACCAAATGGTTGCTGAATATGTGGAAATGGTAAGCTTAACTCATGCCATAAACAAACGTCCAAAAGAATTATCGGGTGGTATGCGCCAACGTGTTGCGGTTGCTAGAGCTTTAGCAATGAAACCTGAAATGATTATTATGGATGAACCGCTAGGTGCTTTAGATGCTTTAACAAGAGGTAATTTACAAGATGAAATTTTAAACATTTGGGGAAAAGATAAACGAACAGCATTGTTAATTACAAATGATGTTGATGAGGGTATTTATATGGCAGACCGTATTATTCCACTACGTCCTGGGCCAAATGCAACTTTAGGTCCGGAGTTTAAAATTGATATTGACCGTCCACGAGATAAAACGGAACTTAACGATAACCCAAATTTCAAGAAAACAAGAAATGCCATAATTGAGTATTTAATGGATATTGGAAATGAGCGTAAATCGGTTTTGCAAACAGAATATGTATTGCCAGAATTGAGTCCAAAAGAATTTATAGGATACTTTTAAAAGCATAAACCATGAATAATATAATACAAAATAAAGAAGCACAAATTTTAGAAGAAAATGGACTTTTTCCACCTTCCAGAGTTATGTTGGATTTAAAAGGCCTTAAGAAAGTATATCCAACGCCCAAAGGTGATTATGTTGTGTTAGAGGATTTGAATCTTCAAATTATGAAAGAGGAATTCGTTACCATCATTGGGCATTCTGGTTGTGGAAAAACTACCATGTTATCTATGATTGCTGGACTTAACGCTATTTCCGGAGGTAATATTTCGGTTTTAGGTAAACATATAAAAGGACCAGGACCAGATAGAGGTGTTATTTTTCAATCGCCTAGTTTAATGCCTTGGATGACCTCGCTTCAAAACGTATTATTAGGGGTAAATCAAGTATTTCCACATGCAACCAAAGCACAACGAAATGATATTGCTAAATACTATCTTCAAAAAGTAGGCTTAGAAAATGCATTTAATAAAAAAGCTTCCGAATTATCTCAAGGCATGCAACAACGTGTTGGAATTGCCAGAGCATTCGCCATAAAGCCAAAAGTATTATTACTTGACGAGCCTTTCGGAATGTTAGATTCATTAACTAGAGGTGAACTGCAAGATATTTTAATTGAAATTTGGAACAAAGAAAAAATAACCGCAGTTATGATTACGCACGATGTAGATGAAGCTATCTTTTTAGCAGACCGCGTAGTAATGATGACAAGCGGACCAAAAGCGAAAATTGGAGATGTTTTAAATATAGATTTTGAACGCCCAAGAACTCGTAAAGCAGTGTTAGAACATGATGATTATTATAAATACAGAAAACATTTAATAGACTTTTTAGAACATTAAAAAATAAAAATAAACGAACAACAACTTAAAAACCAAGAAAAAATGAAAAAACAATACGTAATACTAGGACTACTATTAGGGTGTTTGCAATTTGCACAAGCACAATTTACTTTAGATGGCGAATTTAGACCACGAACTGAATATCTTCATGGTTTTGGTAGCTTAATACCAGAAGCTAGTGAACCAGACTTTTTTACAGTAACAAGAGCCAGATTAAATGCAGGTTATTCAACAGAATCTTATAAAATGTATTTAAGTATTCAAGATGTTTTACTTTGGGGTGAAAATCCGCAAATAGTTCATTCAGATGCAAATAACCACTTCGATATTTTTGAAGCTTGGGCAGAATTACAACTAGGTAAAGGATGGTCAACTAAATTAGGTCGTCAAGTATTATCGTATGATGATCAACGTATTTTAGGAGGTTTAGATTGGGCACAACAAGGGCGCAACCACGATGCAGCATTGCTTAAATATTCAAAAGATGGTTTTGCTTTAGATTTAGCTTTAGCCTTCAACCAAGATAATTTAGCATCAGCAGGAAACTTATATGCTACAACAGCACTTTTTTCATATAAAACAATGCAAATGTTGCACTTAAATAAAAAGTTTGGTAACCTATCTGCAAGTCTTTTATTGATGAATAATGGTTTCCAAAATGGTACACCAGGCGTTTCTAATTTACAAACTATGGGTACGCACTTAAACTATAAAAAAGGTAGTTTTGGTGTAGCTGCAAATGCATATATTCAAACAGGTCAACGAGTAGGCGATGTTGATGTAAAAGGTGCTTACGACTTAAGTTTAGATTTAACTTATAAAGCTTCAGAAAAAGTAGGCTTAAGCGCTGGTGTTGAGGTTATTAGTGGTAATGATGCAGGTGCTGGTGAAACAGGTGCCTTCTTTCCATTATATGGTACAAATCACAAATTCAATGGTTTAATGGATTATTTCTATGTTGGTAATCATGCAAATTCAATTGGTTTAGTTGATATTCATGTTGGAGCAGATTTTAAATTAAGCGAAACATCAAACTTATCACTAAATATTTTAAACTTCACTGGCGAACAAGATTTAGCTGCAACGGGTAGTAGTAAGCTAGGAACAGAGGTAGATTTAGTAATCTCAAAGAAATTTAAAGGGTATACATTAGTTGGTGGTTATTCGCAATTATTTGCAGGTGATGATATGTATGCATTAAAAGGCGTAACAGAAGCAAATGCAGCTAATACACAAAACTGGATTTGGACTATGCTAGTTATCAAACCTAAATTTTTAAATTAAGAATAGTAAACATCTGTTTTAAAGATGAGTTAGTTAATTTTTTAAATTCTGAAAAGAATCCCATAATTCCTATGGGATTCTTTTTTTATGTTATTATGAATAGTAACGACTAAGCAATCTCATCAATTAAAAATTTACTTTTTATTAGAATGTATGGTTAGGTCGAGCATTGTTAAGATGTAAATTTTTAAACTCAGAATATAATTTTTCAATCAACCTATATAATAATCGATACATTTCTTACATTTAAGCAGTAAATATCTTATATGCTTAAAAAAGTTTTTGGAAGTGCCGTTTTTGGCGTTGAAGCCACCACAGTTACCGTTGAAGTAAATACAGATGCCGGTATTGGGTATCATTTAGTTGGTTTGCCTGATAATGCTATTAAAGAAAGTAATTTTAGAATTGCCGCAGCACTTCAAAATAATGGCTATCGAATTCCTGGTAAAAAAATTATCATCAACATGTCGCCCGCCGATTTACGAAAAGAAGGTTCAGCCTACGATTTAACCTTGGCTATTGGAATTCTGGCATCTTCAAACCAAATACAAGCAGATAATTTAGAACGCTATTTGATAATGGGTGAATTGTCTTTGGATGGTACATTACAACCAATAAAAGGCGCATTACCAATTGCTGTTAAGGCTAGGGAAGAAGGTTTTAAAGGTTTTATTTTACCAAAAGAAAACGCAAAAGAAGCCGCTATTGTTGATAATTTAGAAATATATGGTATTGAAAACATCACCCAAGTCATTAATTTTTTTGATAAAGGTGAAACTTTAGAGCAAACCATCATAAATACTCGTGAAGAATTTGAAAAAAACTTAAACTATCCTGAATTCGATTTTTCAGATGTACGTGGGCAAGAAGGTATTAAACGCTGTATGGAAATAGCTGCAGCTGGCGGGCATAATATTATTTTAATTGGTCCACCAGGCGCAGGAAAAACCATGTTAGCCAAACGTTTACCAAGTATTTTACCACCAATGACGCTTCATGAAGCACTTGAAACTACAAAAATTCATTCGGTAGTTGGTAGAACAAAAGATGTAGGTTTAATGGCGCAACGCCCGTTTAGAAGTCCTCATCACACAATATCAAACGTAGCTTTAGTTGGTGGTGGTAGTTATCCACAACCTGGAGAAATTTCGCTATCGCATAATGGCGTTTTGTTTTTAGATGAATTACCAGAATTTAAACGCGAAGTTTTAGAAGTTATGCGTCAACCTTTAGAAGATAGAGAAGTTACTATTTCTCGAGCAAAGTTTACAGTAACTTATCCGTCGTCGTTTATGTTGGTGGCAAGTATGAATCCAAGTCCCAGTGGTTATTTTAACGATCCTAATGCACCTGTAACATCAAGTCCTGCCGAAATGCAACGCTATTTAAGTAAAATTTCTGGACCATTATTAGACAGAATTGATATTCATATAGAAGTAACACCTGTGCCTTTTGATAAATTATCTGATGACAGAAAAGGTGAATCGTCCGTAGAAATTAGAAAACGTGTTACCAAAGCCCGCGATGTTCAAACCAAACGTTTTGCCAATTCAGATGCGGTACATTACAACGCACAAATGAATACAAAACAAATAAGAAGTTATTGTGTTTTAGATGAAGCCTCAAAACAGTTGCTTAAAACCGCTATGGAACGTTTAAATCTGTCTGCTAGAGCCTATGACCGCATATTGAAAGTATCAAGAACCATTGCCGATTTAGAAGGTGTTGAAGCTATAAACGGTTCGCATATTAGTGAAGCCATCCAATATAGAAGTATGGATAGAGAAGGTTGGTTGGGATAACAAATTCTTGCAAAAGCAGAAATCTTTTGAAATTACACCCTACTAAAAATCAATAACTAGTAAAAAATGAAAAAAATTCTCCAATATCTGTTTCCTGATTTATTTCCATCAGATATAAAAGGTTTTAGAAAAGAAACCATCATTAATAATGATATTAAATTTGTTTCTAATAAAGCAACTACTACAAATTCTGATATCAATTTTAAACTTGAATCGGGAGAAATACAAACTGTAACCATGCCTGAAATTATGGGACAGAATAATTTTGAAGTTATTGAATGGCTTTGTAAGGAAGGTGATGTTGTAAAAAGAGGTCAAATTATTTGTGTTTTAGAGAATGAAAATATAGCATTGGAATTTGAAAGTTTTACAGAAGGTAAAATACGTTTTACATGTGAAAAGCATATTATTTTACATAAAGGAGAAGTTTTGTTTGAAATTATTGGGATTTGAAAAAGAAAGAGATTTAAATACTAAATAAATATCTTGATTGTCATGAAAATCGCTCCGCAAAGTCTCCCGACTTTGAGGAAAACAAAACACATCAATAAATAAAACATATAAATTTGAAAGAAGGTTACATCATAAGAGATCAAGAAAAAATACATTTCATTACTGCAACTGTAGTAGATTGGATTGATGTTTTTACAAGAAAATCTTATAAAGACGTAATTATTGAGTGTTTATCGTTTTGTATAAAAAATAAAGGCATGCTTTTGTATGGTTATGTAATAATGAGCAATCACATTCATTTAATAATTCAATCAAAAGACGGTAAACTATCAGATTTAATAAGAGATTTTAAAAAATTTACAGCAAAAAGTATTTTAGATAAAATACAAAATGAACCAGAAAGCAGAAGAGAATGGATGTTAGAACGGTTTAAAAAAGCGACTGAAACACATAGTAGAAACACCAATTTTCAGTTTTGGCAATATGGAAATCATGCAGAAGAAATTTATTCTCATAAATTTATGTGGTCTAAGTTAGATTATATTCATTTGAATCCAGTACGTGCGGGTATTGTAGAAAAAGCATCGCATTACACATATTCTAGTGCAAGTAATTATGTGAATAACGAAGGTGTAATTGAAGTTGAAATTGTAGATAATCCAGTTGTAGATGTTTTAAAAAGTTCATCAATAACTAAATTCAATCAATTTTGAAAACGAAAGATTTGGTTGTATGTTTATTAGGAAAGAGCTCAAAGTCGGGAGACTTTGCGGAGCGGGGAAATACTACTTGTTAGTTGAAATAAAATGATATAATTATAGAAATTATTATGGTTATCGCCAGTTTATATGGCTTAATCTTGATACTATGTGTATTACTTTGAATTTTCCAATTAGAGAAGAGTGTTATGTTAATTTTGATATATTTAATCTGTTTTTCTTTCATTTTTTTATTTTTTATCAAATATAGTTTTTGGTTTAAATAATTAAAAATGAGTTTGTTAACATTTGTTTGTTTTGATCTTAATGAAAAAAATATACGGGTATTCGTAACATAGTTAAATCATAATTTTTACAAATTCGATAAAAACAAAATATTATTAGAATAAAAATTTGTTTTATTTCTTCTTATAGATACCGATTGTTGATAACTTTTTAAACGGTTGTAATTTTGAATTGATTTTTATGAATATGCAAAGTCCCGTTCCGCAAAGTCTCCCGACTTTGAGGAACATACATTATTCAAAAACATTTTCCCTAAACCCAAAAAGTTTCATTAAATTTAGTCGGTTAATCTAAATTTAAAAATGAAAAAACTCATTTCATTATCAATAGTAATCTTAACGTTAAGTTGCAACAATTCCAAAGAAGAAAAAAAAGAAGTTACAAAAACTCCTAAAATTGAAATAGCAACAAAACCGGTGCTTAATTTAGAGCAAGCTAATAAATTAGCACAATTACCATTACATTGTTTAAATACCGAATACCCTAATAAGTTGTCGCAAACCCTTGGTAGCGACGCCGATTTGAAAGCGCCTAACGTATTACATCCAGCGTTTTATGGATGTTTCGATTGGCATTCGGCAGTACATGGGCATTGGAGTTTGGTAAGCTTACTAAAACAATTTCCAAACCTAGAAAATGCCACTGAAATTGAACAACGTTTACTAAAAAACATATCAAAAGAAAACATAGCTTCAGAAATCAACTTTTTTTTAGGCGAACACAATAAGTCGTTTGAACGCACCTATGGTTGGGCATGGTTGCTAAAATTAGCCGAAGAACTACACACTTGGGATAAACCTGTTGCTAGAACTTTGGAAACAAACTTGCAACCACTAACCAATTTAATAATTGAAAAATATATTGAATTTCTACCAAAATTAAACTATCCGCAACGCGTAGGAACGCATCCAAATACTGCTTTTGGATTATCATTTGCGGTTGATTATGCTGAAACACTAAATAATGAACTTCTTAAAAAAACCATAACAGAACGTGCTAAATTTTTCTTTTTAAAAGATGAAAATTGCCCAATGAGTTGGGAACCTGATGGTACCGATTTTTTATCACCTTGTTTAGAAGAAGCAGCCTTAATGAAGCGGTTATTACCTGAAGCTGAATTTAAAACGTGGCTTAATAAATTTCTTCCGCAATTAAAAGACAAAAATTATGTGCTTGAAACAGGAATAGTATCCGATAGAACCGATGGGCAGTTAGTGCATTTAGATGGTGTGAATTTTTCGCGTGCATGGAGTTTGTGTAAAATTGCTGAAGGATTGCCAGAATACAAACATTTATACAATATAGCTTATAGCCATATAAACTATTCATTACCTAGTATTTTTGGCGATAGTTATGAAGGCGGACATTGGTTAGGTAGCTTTGCTATTTATGCGTTAAATGCGATTTAAAAAGGTTAAATATAAAAAATGCTAAATCAAACTATAGACATAAACGTAGATGTTGGTGAAGGTATTGGTAATGAATCGCAACTAATACCCTATGTGTCGTCATGCAATATTGCTTGTGGCGGACATGCAGGTAATAGTAAAACCATGCGTAAAGTAGTTAGACTAGCAAAAAATCACAACGTTAAAATAGGTGCACATCCGTCATTTCCAGATATGGAAAATTTTGGTAGAAAACCAATGGATATGCCTTGTGTAGCGTTGTTTACCTCTATAAAAAACCAAATTGATAGTTTAGTAACTATTTTAGAAGATGAAAACGTGTTACTGCACCATGTAAAACCGCATGGAGCATTGTATAATATGGCAGCTACAAATATTAAAACTGCTACTGCAATTGTTGAGGTAATGAAAAGTATAGCACAACCAATTAAGCTTTACGTACCTTTTAATTCGGTTATTGAAAAGTTGGCTGTTCAAAATAACATTCCAATTACTTATGAAGCTTTTGCTGATAGAAATTATAATAACGATTTAACTTTGGTTTCCAGACATGAAAATAATGCTTTAATACATGATGCGGGCGTTATGTTTGAACATGTTTTTAGAATGATTTCTACTCAAAAAGTAAAAACAATTCAAGATGATGACGTGGTAATTAAAGCGGAAACATTTTGCATACATGGTGATAATTTACAAGCAGCAAATTTATTGAAAAACTTACGCTTGAATTTAGAATCTAAAGGCATTAAAATCTTATAAAATTAATGACTTTCAATCTTACATTTAAACCCTACGGAGAACGCGCTATTTTGGTTGAATGGCCTGCA
Organism: Mariniflexile jejuense; assembly: GCF_042675665.1. Taxonomy (NCBI): domain Bacteria; kingdom Pseudomonadati; phylum Bacteroidota; class Flavobacteriia; order Flavobacteriales; family Flavobacteriaceae; genus Mariniflexile; species Mariniflexile jejuense. The sequence goes on along the minus strand of NZ_JBHTJI010000001.1, from coordinate 504,680 downwards.
ATTATTGATGAAGAAATTTTAAAGGACATTATTAGATTTAAAAACATTATTCAAAATAAAAAAATTGAATCTATTGTTGAAATAAAATACGCATACAACTCGTTATTAATTATTTATGATTCATTTTGTAGGAATTTAAAAAACGAGCTACAAATATTGAAAACTTGCTATTTGCATGAAGATTTTAAGCATGACAACCTGTCAAATCTATGGAAAATACCTGTGTGTTATGATGTTTCTTTTGGTGTCGATTTGGAAGCAATTTCTTTAGAAAAAAAGTTATCGAAAGAGGCGATAATTAAACGGCATTCAGAAGCTATTTATACTGTTTATTTTATTGGGTTTTTACCCGGATTTTTATATTTAGGAGGTTTAGATGATTCACTTTTTACACTAAGAAAAGCAACACCACGTTTACAAATTGAAAAAGGTTCGGTGGCAATTGGTGGTAATCAAACAGGTGTTTATCCATCTGCAAGTCCAGGTGGTTGGAATATTATTGGAAATACGCCGATTGATTTTTTTAACCCGAAATTAAAAACACCTTGTTTTGCAAAACCATTAGACAGTATTCTGTTCAAACCTGTGTCACTTTCAGAATACCAAAACATTAAAATATTGGTTGAAGCTGGTGTATATCAGTTAGAAAGCGAGGTGTTGCATGATTAAGGTTTTGAGTGCAGGATTATACTCGTCAATTCAAGATTTTGGAAGGTATGGTAGTCAGCAATACGGCGTACCTTATTCAGGTGTTATGGATCGTTATTCGGCGGGTTTAGTAAACCTAATCTTAGGAAATCCAGAAACGGTTGCTGTTATAGAAATGACTATAACGGGAGTGAAACTTCAATTTCAAAACGACACATATATTTGTGTTTCTGGAGCAGATATGTCGCCAGATGTAAACGGAAACGCAATACAACTTAATAAAATTATAAAAATTAATAACGGCGATATTGTTTCTTTCGGGAAATTAAAAACAGGGGTTTATTGTTATTTAGCTGTTTTGGGAGGTTTTAAAACCGAAAGTGTATTGGGTAGTCAAAGTATGTATAAAGGTATTACAAATCAATTTAAATTGTTAAAGAATGACGTTGTTAATTTTGATTTAAACAATTCATTTTTAATAAATAAGAATGCTTCAATTAAAGTGAATATTAATCATTTTAAAACGGATGAAATAGAAGTTTTTAAAGGTCCAGAATTTGATTTGCTTATAGAAAAACAGCAGTCTAAATTGATTCAACAGGTTTTTACAATTTCAAAAGACATTAACCGAATGGCGTATCAACTTGAAGAATCTTTAGAAAATAATTTAGAACCTATTATTACTTCAGTGGTGCTTTCTGGTACTGTACAATTAACACCATCGGGTAAATTAATTGTTTTAATGCGCGATTGTCAAACTACAGGCGGTTACCCAAGAGTATTTCAACTTAAAGAATCTGCAATAAATATTTTGGCTCAAAAATTTACAGGAAATACAATACGGTTTAAACTTGATTTAAGCGAGTTCTAAAGCAATTTCAATCATGTCTTTAAAAGTGGTTTCGCGCTCTTTACTTGTTGTGCGTTCACCGGTAACTAAAGAGTCGGAAATAGTTAAAATTGAAAGTGCATTTACATTATGTTTTGCTGCCACTGTGTATAAGCCTGCGGTTTCCATTTCAACACAAAGCACACCGAATTTCGACCATTTTTTATACGATTCAAAATCATCTGCATAAAACTCATCAGATGTAAATACGTTGCCAGCTTTAACGGGTATGTTTTTTAATTTGGCAGCTTCAACTGCTTTTTGAAACAATTCAAAATTGGCAGTAGGTGCATAATCTGCACCGCCAAAGCGAATTTCATTAACGCCAGAGTTTGATGATGCTGCCATGGCAAGTACAATATCTCTAATTTTTACATGCATTTGATACGAGCCTGCACTTCCAACACGAATCAGGTTTTTTACATCATATTCTGTTATTAGTTCATGAGCATAAATGGATATAGATGGCACACCCATACCTGTTCCCATAACGGAAACTTGTTTGCCATTATATGAACCAGTATAACCATACATGCCTCTTATTTTATTGAAGCATACTGGATTTTCAAAAAAAGTTTCTGCAATCCATTTAGCGCGAAGTGGATCGCCAGGTAATAAAATTGTTTCTGCAATGTCGCCTTTTTTTGCTTCAATATGTACGCTCATGGTATGGTGTTGAAAAGTTAAAATGTTATTTAGTAATTTTTATCTTCAGAAATTTGTCCAGTTACAATAGCAATTCCTGATGAGGTGCCTAAACGTTCTGCGCCTAAATTAATATAATCTAAAGCTGTTTTGTAATCTTTAATACCACCAGAAGCTTTAATTTTAGCATTGCCATTGGCTATGTGTTTCATTAATTTTACATCGTTTAATGTAGCACCACCTGTACCAAAACCTGTTGAGGTTTTTATAAAATTGGCACCACTTTGTATGGCTAATTCGCTAGCTTTAATTATTTCAAGTTCTTCTAAATAGCAAGTTTCTAAAATAACCTTTAAAGTTTTGGTAGGCATGCTGTTTTTTACAGCTTTAATATCGTTGCTAACAGCATCAAAATTGTTGCTTTTTAAAAAGCCTAGGTTTAAAACCATATCAATTTCATCAGCACCATCATTTAAAGCTTGTTTTGTTTCGGCTACTTTAGCTTCTGTGCTCATAGCGCCTAACGGAAACCCAATTACACTACATACGTTTACGTTGCTATTTTTTAGTTGTTCTTTAGCTAAAGACACATAGCAACTATTAACACAAACTGAGAAAAACTGGTATTGTTTTGCTTCTTCGCAAAGTTGAATAATATCGTTTTTAGTGGCGGTTGCTTTTAAAAGTGTGTGGTCTATATAATTATTTAAAGGTTTCATATAGGTTGAAATGAACTATTTTTAATAAAAAAAACATCCTTATTTTATTTAATGAGGATGTTTTTCAAAGATATTAAACAATTATGTAAATACCGCCTTTTTTGTATGTAACTATTCGTGTTTTAGCTTACTAAACGAATGGATCTTGTGGTTTTAAATAACGCAGACACGCCAATTCTGTGTACGCCAGCTTCAATATATTTTAAGCTGGTTTCTAAGTCTTTAATATCGCCAAAAGCTTCAATTTTAGCAGCATTTCTAATTGTTTTTTTAATGATTTTTGTGGCAGTTAATGTGGCGCCACTTTTAGAAAAACCACTAGATGTTTTAATAATATCAGCTTTAGCATCTAAGCAAATATTGCATGCCTTTATAACTTCATTTTTATTTAATTCTGAAATTTCTAATATTACTTTAAGTGGAATTTTTTTTATCGCCATTTTTACATCGATGATATCTTTTAAAACGGAAACATAGTTTTTGCTTTTTAGAAAACCTAGGTTCATTACCATTTCAATCTCATCTGCGCCATCTTCAATTGCATTTTGGGCTTCGTAAACTTTTGTAGCCGTAGATGAAGCACCTAGCGGAAAGCCAACAACAGTGCAAATTTTCACATTTGTGTTTTCTAAAAGTTGTTTTGCTAAAGCTACATAAGTGGGGTTTATACAAACCGAATAAAAATTTTGTTCTTTGGCGTGGTAGCAAAGGTCTATAATTTCGCGTTCTGTTGAAGTGGCTTTTAGTAGGGTATAGTCAATATATTTGGATATATCCATTGTATTAAGTAGGTTTTAGGAGCTTGCTGTTTTGCAGCAAGTTGGTTTATTATTGCTATTAAATTGTAAATTTTGGGGACTTACAGTATGCTAATTTAGGTATTTTAAACGATATAAACAGACCGTTTGTCGATTTGTGAGTGAATTTTATGAACTATCTTATTAACTGTTTAATTGTCATATTATTAGAAAATCGATGAAATAACGTATTATTTAACATTTTTAATAAACAAAAGCAACAATCATCCAAAATTTAAGAATCATGTTGCTTTTTCTAACCAACCATCTATAAGACTATTTATATGTTGTTTTGTTACACTTTTTTTAGTGTAAATTAAATTGCTTCGGTAATTAAAGTGTTTTGATTTCTAAATACTAACTTATCATCAAAAGCATCAAGTAAAATAACACTATCGGTTGTTACTTTGCCTGCTAATATTTCCTTGCTTAATGCGTTTAAAACCTCTTTTTGAATAACTCGTTTTACAGGTCTTGCGCCATATTCAGGATTGTATCCTTTTTCAGCTAGATAAGCAATAGCTTCTTGTGTAGCATCAAATGTAATGCCTTGTTTAGCTATCATTTTAGTAATGCTTTTTAATTGTAAACCAACAATTGCAATTATGTTTTCTTTACTTAAAGGTGTAAACATAATGGTGTCGTCTATGCGGTTTAAAAATTCTGGACGAACGCTTTGTTTTAAAAGACCAAGAACTTCTATTTTTGAAGCTTCAATAGTAGAATCAATGTCTTTTGTAGCTTCAAAACGATCTTGTATAATTTGGCTTCCTAAGTTTGAAGTCATTATTATGATTGTGTTTTTAAAATCGGCTACACGACCTTTATTGTCTGTTAAATGGCCTTCATCTAGTACTTGTAATAAAATATTAAAGGTGTCTGGATGTGCTTTTTCAATTTCATCTAAAAGCACCACAGAGTACGGTTTTCTGCGAACAGCTTCTGTTAATTGACCACCTTCATCATAACCAATATACCCAGGAGGCGCACCAACCAACCTGCTTACTGCATGTCGTTCTTGGTATTCGCTCATGTCTATACGAGTCATGGCGTTTTCATCATCAAATAAATATTCAGCTAAAGCTTTTGCTAATTCGGTTTTACCAACGCCTGTGGTTCCTAAAAATAAAAAGGTTCCAATAGGTTTTTGTGGGTTTTGTAAACCTGCACGACTTCTACGAACTGCATCGCTTACAGCAGCAATTGCTTCTTCTTGGCCTACAATGCGTTTGTGTAACTCATCTTCAAGTTTTAATAGTTTTTCGCGCTCGCTTTGAATCATTTTGGTAACAGGAATACCAGTCCATTTAGCAACTACTTCAGCAATGTCATCATAAGTTACTTCTTCTTTTATTAATGAATGTTCCGATTGTGCTTCTAGTTGTTTTTGAAATACTTCCAGTTGTTCTTGAGCTTCTTTTATTTTGCCATAACGCAATTCGGCAACTTTTCCATAATCACCATCACGTTCGGCACGTTCGGCTTCTAGTTTGAAATTTTCAATAGACTGTTTTGTGTTTTGAATGTTTTCAACAATTTCTTTTTCACTTTTCCATTTTGCGTTTAAATCGTTACGTTGTTCTTTTAAATTTGCTAAGTCTGAACGTAGAATTTTTAATTTATTTTCATCTTTTTCGCGTTTAATAGCTTCAATTTCAATTTCTAGTTGCATCACTTTTCTGTCTAAAACATCAAGTTCTTCGGGTTTAGAATTGATTTCCATACGTAATTTAGAAGCAGCTTCATCCATTAAGTCAATGGCTTTATCTGGTAAAAAACGGTTGGTTATGTAGCGTTGTGATAACTCAACCGCACCAATAATAGCCTCATCTTTAATACGAACTTTATGATGGGTTTCATACTTTTCTTTAATACCACGAAGAATTGATATGGCACTTTCTGTATCAGGTTCATCAACCATAACTTTTTGAAAACGACGTTCTAAAGCTTTGTCTTTTTCAAAGTATTTTTGATACTCATCTAAAGTAGTTGCGCCAATAGCACGTAGTTCGCCTCTTGCTAAAGCGGGTTTTAAAATGTTGGCTGCATCCATAGCGCCTTGTCCGCCACCAGCACCAACTAGTGTGTGAATTTCATCAATAAATAGTACAATATCACCTTCGCTAGATGTTACTTCTTTAACTACAGCTTTTAAGCGTTCTTCGAATTCACCTTTGTATTTTGCACCTGCTATTAGTGCGCCCATATCTAAAGCGAAAATTTGTTTGTCTTTTAAGTTTTCTGGTATGTCGCCATCTATAATTCTGTGCGCTAATCCTTCTGCAATAGCGGTTTTACCAGTACCTGGTTCGCCTACTAAAATTGGGTTGTTTTTGGTTCTTCGTGATAAAATTTGAAGAATTCTTCTTATTTCTTCATCACGACCAATTACTGGGTCCAACTTCCCATCTTTTGCTAATTGATTTAAATTTTTAGCGTATTTGTTTAGTGAATTATAGGTTTCTTCTTGACTTTGAGAGGTTACATTTTCGCCTTTGCGCAGTTCATTAATACTGGCTATTAATGTTTTTTCTGTAACACCTTGGTCTTTTAGCATTTGTGCTATTTTGCTGTTCGATTTAAAAATAGCAATGATTAAATGTTCAATAGAAACATAATCATCATTCATTTTTTTAGCAATAATTGCAGCTTCATTAAGTGTTTTTCCAGCTTCACGTGATAGCATTAATTCGCTACCAGTTACCTTAGGAAAACTTTCTATTTGTTTATCTAAAGCTTGTTCTAGTATGTTAATGTTTACATTCAATTTTTTTAAAATGAATGGTAATACATTTTCGTCTACTTCAAAAACGCCTTTAAAAAGGTGTTCATTTTCAATTTGTTGGTGCCCAAAACCTTGCGCAATTTGTTGCGCTTGTTGTATGGCTTCCTGCGATTTTATTGTATAATTATTGGGGTTCATATTTTATGTTTTTTCATTCCGTTTAAAGAGGAAATTTATTTTTTATTGTTTTACTTTTACAAACTGTATAAAACAATAATCTTACCAGTACTATTTGAAAGACAAAATGTCGGTTAAAACCTTGTTTTTAATGACTTTTAGTCAGTTGTAAGATTTTAAAATGATAACGACTTATACTTTTTAAAACATATAATGGGAATATTTAATAAATTATTTAGTAATACTTCTGAAGAAAAGGAAACTAAAACGTTACCATGGATACAATTAACCAATTTGGATCAATTGAAGACTGTTGATGCTCAATCGAACACAAAAACCCAGGTTATTTTCAAACATTCAACCCGTTGTGGTATTAGTAGAATGGTTTTAAAACAGTTTGAAGCAGATTTTTATCTTACAGAAAATCATCTTGATTTGTATTATTTAGATTTGTTGAATTACAGGGAAATTTCAAATGAAATTGCTGTTAAATTTCAAGTAATGCACGAATCACCACAACTATTGGTTATAAAAAATGGTGAAGCTGTTGCTTATGAAAACCACGGAGGTATTAATAGTTTAGAATTGAGTAATTATATTTAAATATTTAAAGTACTCAATTTTGTAATGTTATTAATATTAGTTTCATCTAATTGATACTGTGTTAAATTAGTTTCGCTAATAACTATAAGTTGGTTGTTTCTTATTATAACGTCAAAAGCAGAAATATCTATAGAATTAACTAGTACAGATTCTTTTGGGTTTGAAATATCAAAAATCTTTATTACGTCATCACAAACAAATAGATAGTTGTTATACAACCCAAGACCTTTTGGAGCTATCAAATTTCTTCTAGAAATTAAAACTGGCGATGTAATGGTTGTTGTATCGTAAATTTCTAAAGCACTAAGGTTTCCACCACATCCCGCACTTCCATTTAAGGTTACAAAGGCATTTGTTTGGTTTGCTATAACGGGATCGCAAGCTCTAAAATGTGATACAGCAGCTAATTGTTTTGGTTCTTCAGGATTTGATAAATCGTAAATAAACATACCTGTTTGAGAACCTATATATAAATTGCCACCAAAATCAGATAAGGTTTCTATATCAAAACCTACGTATGATGTGTTTACTTGTACAGGAGATTCTGGATTCGAAATATTAAAAACATTAAGGGAAAATTGATCGACAGTGTAAAGATAATTGCCAACTATTGTGAATTGTGCTAACGAGCCACCTTGTCCTGTTTCTCCACTTAATGAATCGGAAGAATTATTTGAATCACAACCAAAAAAAATAATAATGCCTAGGTAAAATATAATTTTTCTCATTTTTTAGTTTTTTAAAACCCAATTAATTAAAACTTCATCAGTTGGTGTATCATTATAATATCCATCTGGTGATGCTTTTTCAGGAAAAATATTCTTAACACGTTTTGTAATTTCAATACTATTTAGCTCTAAATCAATTTTTAAGGCAATCAAATCAACAGCATTGTTGGCATATATTATATCGCCCTTAATTGTTAAATCGGTAGAACCTAATATTTTTAAAAAACCTATTTTGATTGGCGTTTTTTGGTTTGAATTATTGTAAATATGAAATCCTTCATTTGGTTCATTAATAATTAGGTAATTGTCTTTAACGTATATTTTGCCGGATTCTATGTTTGGTTTGGCTTCCATTAATTCTGTTGAATTTTCAAAATCACTTCTATTTATAGTTACAGCTTTAAATGAAGATTTTTGTGGTTCGGTATCATCATTATTTCGAATATATAAACAAGATGTGCAAGTTAAAATCAAGCAGATTATATATAGTTTATTCATACAGCATTTTTATTTTAAAGATAGTGTTTGTTTTTAAATAATTATCTTTGAATAATTTATTTATGTTAATGTTAGATTATCTTTTTGTTTACGGAACGTTACTAAAAAACTTTGATAGTTACATGTCAAAATTTTTAGAAAAAAATGCGGAGTTTGTAAGTGAAGGCTATTTTTATGGTAAACTATATGAAGTTTCATGGTATCCTGGAGCAGTTTTAAGTACAAATGAAACTGAAAAAGTTTATGGACATATTTTTAAAATAAAAAATGAAGCAAAAACCTTTAAAATTTTAGACGATTATGAAGGTATTGTTGAAACTGCTGAACACCCAAATGAATATACTCGTGTTTTAATTGATGCGTTTTTAAGCAATAATACTACTATAAAATCATGGGTGTATGTTTATAATTTTAAAACAACCAATTTAAAACGAATACTGTCTGGAAATTATTTAAAGCAATAAAAATTTGTTTCTTTGCATGGTTTTTTACCAGGCAATGAGTCAATTTAGTAATTCGTTTTTTCATCCATTAAAATTAGATTCGGGAGTAAGTTTACCCGAAAAATTCACCTTTCCGTTTTATTACGAACCGCATCCATTAACTATTATAGCAGCAAAAGAGTTGCAACAATACCTTGAAAATCAAACAGATTTCACTCATAATTTCGGATTGAACTCCAATCAAAAAGGCTTAGTAATAGGTAAAATGTTTGGCGTTATGGTAGTTAAAAACGCAGAAAATGAATTAGGATATTTAGCTGCTTTTTCAGGAAAACTAGCCAATAGTAACTATATAAAAGGCTTCACGCCAACTGTTTACAACACTTTAAAAGAAGCGGGTTTTTATAAACAAGGTGAAGCAAAATTAAACACGCTAAATGCTAAAATAGTAAGTCTAGAAAAAGCATTACCATTTTTAGAAGCCATTCAAAATGTGGTAAATGTTAAAGTGCAATTTGAAACAGCATTAAATGCACTTAAAACTGAAATTAAAACAGCTAAAAAACTACGGAACTTAAAACGTGAAACTGAAAAGCATCAACTAACACCAGAATCCTATGCTGTTTTTTTAGAAACATTAAACCAGCAAAGTATTGGTTATCAACTTCGGTTAAAACATTTAAAGCTTCATTGGGAACAACACATAAAAGATGCTGAAAAGCACTTGAGTGTTTTTGAAAAACCTATTCAGCAGCTAAAAGAACAACGCGCTACATTGTCTGCTTCTTTACAAAAACGGATTCATGAGCAGTATGAATTTTTAAACGCTGAAGGAGAAACAAAAAATTTACTTACTATTTTTAAAAACACCGCATCGCCCATACCACCAGCAGGTTCAGGAGAATGTGCTGCGCCAAAATTGTTTCAATATGCTTATGAAAATAACTTGAAACCTATTTGTATGGCGGAATTTTGGTGGGGAACTTCGCCAAAATCTGAAGTACGTAAACACCAACAGTTTTATCCATCGTGCCGTAGTAAATGCGAACCCATTTTAGGGCATATGATGCAAGGTTTGGAGGTTGAACAAAACCCTATAGAACAATCCATAAGCTATAAAAACGATTTAGAAATTGTTTTTGAAGACGACAATTTGCTTTTAGTAAACAAGCCGCATGAATTTTTGTCTGTACCAGGGAAAACCACAAACGAATCGGTATTTACTAAAATGCAACAGTATTTGCCTAATGCAACTGGTCCGTTGTTGGTGCATCGATTAGACATGTCTACCTCTGGTTTATTGTTAGTTGCAAAAAGTGAACGTATACACAAGCAATTACAAAAACAATTTATAGAGCGAAGTATAAAAAAACGCTATGTTGCCTTGTTGGATGGTATTTTGCATACTAAAGAAGGAAATATTAATTTACCGTTACGAGTCGATTTAGATAACCGACCACAACAATTGGTATGCTACGAACATGGAAAACCAGCCATAACAAATTACAAAGTTGTAGCTATAGAACATGGAAAAACCCGAATTCATTTTTACCCCATTACAGGTAGAACGCACCAACTTCGTGTGCATGCAGCACATAGCCTAGGACTAAAAATACCTATTGTTGGCGACGATTTATATGGCATAAAAGCCAATAGATTACATTTACACGCAGAAAGCTTAACATTTACGCATCCTATTGGTAAAGAGGTGTTTACGATTACTTGTGAAGCGCCTTTTTAAGTTTTTTTTTAAAATTTTTTAAGGTTTTGTATGAATTTTATCTAATTGAATTATAAAAGAATTAAATTTGAAAAGATTAATATTTTGAATTTAAGATTATATGAGTGAACAAGAATTAACCATTGATATAGTTAACTATTTTGAAACGTTTATTTTCAAAAATCATATAGAAGCTTCTTTAAAAACACATTCTAAATTGAAATCTTATAATGTTAATCCAATTGTAGTTAAATATCTTTCTAAAGTTTTGGATAATAATTATACTCCAGAAGGTGTTGCTAAAGCTTTATTTTATCCAAGAGTTTTGGGTACATCAATAAATACGTCATTTGGTACAAGAATACAAAATATGTTTGTTGAAATAGGGATTGCATATGGCTCTTTAATAAAAGGAATGGATATTGAGTTTGTTGATAAAATTGACAATAGAAAAAAATGGTGTCAATTAAAATCAGGACCAAATACTATAAATTCTGAATATGTAAAGCCTTTGATTAGAAAGTTTACAAATACAATTAATTTAGCTCGAACTAATAAAGCTTTTGAAGGAATTAACAATACAGACTTTATAGTTGGTGTGCTTTATGGTGAAACTGATGAATTAAGTATGCATTATAGAGCTATTGATAAGATACATCCAGTAATAATTGGTACTGAATTTTGGTATAGAGTTACTGGATATCCTAATTTTTATAATGGCTTAGTTAAAAAACTTCATGAAAGCATTAATACCATCGACACAAAAGACTTAATGAATATAGGATGCAAAGCTTTGGCTGAGGATATTAGAAATTCGCCACTTTTTGACTTTTAGCTTGAACCAACTGATTCATAAATTTTATTATTGAATAGCCTATTTCTTGCCCCAAATTCACAGGAACTGCGTTTCCGATTTGTTTGTATTGTTGAGCTATAGAACCAGAAAACTCCCAATCATCAGGAAATGTTTGAATTCTTGCATATTCTCTTACCGTAAACGGACGAGTTTCGTCTGGGTGGCATCTTTCGGTCTGTTTTTGGGCAGGACTACATGTAAGTGTCAAACAAGGTTCATCCCAACCAATTCTCCGAGCCATTCCAGTTTTTCCACCACCTAAATAAAAACTCCCACCCATATATTCTTTTTGAATATCCAAAGGTAAATCTCTCCAATATCCCTTTTGAGGTACTAAATCAAGTATTTCTTTTTTGTACTTTGGATATTTTGCACCTTCAGATTTAGGCACATTGTTTTCAAATAATGAACCTTTTTTTAAAGCGTCTTTAAGAGTGTAGATTTTTTGATGCGCTGTAGGATATTCATAAAGAATGTCAATATCTTTTCTAATGCCGACCAAAATAAGGCGTTCTCTTTTTTGAGGCACTTTGTAGTGTATGGCCTTTAAAACTTTTACAGGAACTACATTGTATCCAATTTCATCTAATATGGATATCATGCCTTCCAATGTTTTTCCTTTTTCATGGCTCAATAAACCTCGAACATTTTCACCTATACAAATAGGAGGGTTTACTTCTTGAACAACTCTTGCAAATTCATAAAATAACGTGCCTCGGGCGTCATTCAATCCTAATTTTTTTCCTGCATAACTAAATGCTTGACATGGAAAACCACCAGTAACAACGTCTATATTATCTCTGTATTCTGAAAAATCAAAATTTTTAATGTCACCTTCTAAAACATTCCAATTTGGTCTGTTTTTTATAAGTGTTTGGCAAGCCCATTTGTCAATTTCATTCAAAGCGGCACATTTAAGTCCTGCTTTTTCCATTCCAATTGCTAAACCACCTGCGCCTGCAAAAAGTTCTAGTACCGAATAATCTTGTAAAGGTTCTTCGTAATTTGAAATTGTTTCTTCAGACTTTTCATCAAAAAGATTTCCCAATAAAGTTTGGACATCATCTTTTCTGTAAACACGATAATTAGAAACTGGTTCTCTTACAGCTTTAAGAATGCCTTCATTATCCCAACGCCTAAGCGTTTCTTTACTTTTTCCAACAATTTCAGCAGCTTCTGCAAGTGAAAGATATTCATTCATAACCAAGTTGTTAAACCTTATACAATGGTTACAAATATAATAGTTGTTTTTGAACTAAAAAATTTAAAATGTAAAAAGAAATTATAATTTTTTTTATCAAATCCCTATCAACTAAATCCTTATGCCTTTGCTCAATAAAAACTAAATTCGATACCTAAACTACGTTAATAGCTCAAAGTTCTCGACTGCACTCGAACGGACAAAATAATAGTGTTTTTTGGTATTTCTATCTATCTCGGGTTATAAGAATTTATAATCTTTTTAAGTTGGGCTTTTAAATCTTCACCAGTGTCGTAAATCATTTGTTCTTCACTAGGAAAAGGTACTTGCCTGTTATTTAAAAATGGTAACAAGGTGGTTTCTAAAGCACGTCTATCACCACGTGAAGTTGCAAAAACATGTTGAAAAACAAATTCGCTACTTATGGGAAATGCATCAACTAATTGTTTGTTTTTAATGTCAACATACTCCACATTTCCAGCTACTTGAGCCGATTTAAATTGGGTGCTTTCGTAGTATTCACAACGTACGGTAATTAGTTTATCAACTTGTATAACTTTGCCTAAACTGTCCTTTACTTTATTACCTTTTTCATCTAACAAATCTTTTTTACCGTCAACTACTTGTTTTTCTTTTATAATTTGACGTTCCTTAATTTGCTCTGGTGATAAGTTAATATCTCTAAGGTTTACACGCATGTTATAATCATAAGTTACTTTATCAACGGGGTTGTTGTGGTAAACTGTCCATAAATTATTAAGGCCGTAAGTACTAAAGTTTAGCAAATCATCTTCCAATCGGGTAGGAATTGTTTTGCGTGTATCATTAATCATATCAACCAAAACAAAATCGGTACCTTTATTGTGTGCTACTTCCAAAAGGTTGCGCACATCTCTATAATTAGGGTTTATGTCTTCAATATCTTGAAACATATTGAATGCTTGTCTAGCATCTAGTTTGTTATTCGATTTTAAAAGTCCCAGCGCATTGTTATAAATTTGTAAAGACGCATCGTTTTTAAATTTGATGATGTCGTTGGAATAATCTTTAATATCAAATTTTACGGTTCTACCATTAATAGCAAGTGGTAAAATAGGTTTTATTAGTGCTTGTCGCTTTTCTAAACCTACATACATATCATAAATGCGTAGGTAGTTTTCTGGATTATTATCTTTTTTAAGAAAGTTAATTGTGTTTAAATCACGTTCATTAGCTTTATTGTAAGCTTCTTGTAGCATCACAATAAAATCGGATTTTCCTTTTTTATCCTTATTAGTTCTTAACTTACCAATAGCATCGTAAATAGCTTGGTCGTAATTGCCTGTACTAACAGCTTTTTCAATTTGTTTACTTGTGCTGCAAGATAGTATACAAGCAATTGATAATGTGTAAAGTAATGTTTTTATCATGGGTTTTGCGTTTGGTTTATTGACTTCAATATCCAATAAGGGTGCCAAATTACTAAAACGACAGATAAAATGCTAATAAATCGGTTAAAATGATGTGTTTTTATTATTTTCGAAAGAATAATATTTCTTTTTTTGTTGTTTTAAATCAAGGAACTAAACAAGTTGTTAGAGTTCGTTTGTATTCCGATTTATTTTTATTTTATAATATAGTAATAGGCTAATAGTGATAATTGGAATTATTACGCAAATGACAACTGAAGCTTGAATATAATTCAATCCGATAACCTCAAACCAATTCAAAAAATCAACAGATTTGTCAAAAAAATTATCAGAAAATCTTTCGAAGTTAGGAATTATCATAATCGTAATTATGGTCAAAACAATAAATACAATTATTGGGTAATTTTTTTTTAAAATTCTACTTATTAAATAAAAAAAGAATGAAGGGATAATGATGAAATAAACAACAATATTAACTTCTCTGTAAGTAAAGCCAGTTACAAATGAAATCCATTTTAAAAATTTATAAACTAAATCAAATATTTCGTTCATTTTTCAAATGCATCTTAATGTTTATGTGTATCGAAATTTTGGGTTTGAGTACGAGGATTTTCCGAATTAAAATCAACTGTAAGCAAACGAGCAACTCAAATAGGTTTAACTAAAATTAGCAATTTTTTATTCACTGTGTTGTAAAATGTTTTATATAAAAGCACAAGCAACATCTATAATATTTGAAATAATAATGGTCATGAAAAATGCTAGTATTAATCCATTTATTATCAGAGCAGCAAATAATTTTAAAGATTTTTTCTCTTTTCTACCTTTGATTATTTGGATTATACCAATAAATCCCAAAATCCATGCAATTAAAATAGGAAGCCCAACAAATAGTCCAGAGCTAGCATATTCAGAGCCTCTAGTTAATAAAATTGCTACTAAGCAGATTACAATTAAACAGCTTACTATCAAACTGTTTTTAAATGATTTATTGGTGTAATAGTTTCTATTATCCATTTAAATTAAATGTAATCAAATGTTTTACAACAATGAAATAAAAACATCATACTTCATTACAGCCATAAAACTCATTTTTATTTACGCTTAAAAACAGGCAATAACTTGGTTGAAACTTCGCCAAAACCTATACGTGTACCATCTTTTTCACAGTAACCACGCATAATAACGGTGTCGTTATCATTTATAAATGTACGCTCGCTACCATCTTTCATTTTTAAAGGTTTTTCACCATTCCATGTTAGTTCTAACATCGAGCCGTATGAATCGGGTGTTGGGCCAGAAATAGTTCCACTACCCATCATATCACCAGAATTTATTGGGCAACCATTTACAGTATGATGCGCCAATTGTTGTGCCATGTTCCAGTACATATACTTAAAATTAGATTTACTTACAATAGTTTCTTTTGCACCACTTGGGCGAATGGCTACTTCTAAATTAATATCGTAACTCTTTTTACCTTTATATTGAAGATATTCTAATTGTGGTTTAATTGGTTTAGGACTTTCAACACGATAAGGTTCTAAAGCATCCAGGGTTACAATCCAAGGAGAAATAGATGATGCAAAGTTTTTCGCTAAAAATGGACCTAAAGGTACATATTCCCATTTTTGAATATCGCGCGCACTCCAATCGTTTAATAAAACCAAACCAAAAATGTATTCTTCAGTTTCATCAACAGGAATAGGTTCACCTAAATCGTTAGCAACAGTAGTAATAAACGCCATTTCAAGTTCAAAATCGACTAATTTACTTGGCCCGAAAACAGGTGTGTCAGCACCAGGAGGCAGCATTTGCCCTTGAGGTCTATGTACCGGAATTCCAGATGGAATGATTGATGAACTTCTGCCATGATAAGCAATAGGAATGTGTAACCAATTTGGTAACAAAGCATTTTCAGGATCTCTAAACATCGAACCTACATTGGTTGCGTGTTCAATGCTTGAGTAAAAATCGGTATAATCGCCAATTTGTACAGGTAGTTGCATTTCAATTTCATCTAAACGAAATAAAACAATCTCCTTGTGGCGTTTATTATCTTTTAAAATAGGATTATTACTATCAAAAATTTGAGCAATACGGTTTCTTACAGCACGCCATGTTTTTCTACCATCGGCAATAAAATCATTTAAGGTATCTTGAAGAAAAATATCATCGGTTAAAGGAATATCATCAAAATAGCCTAATTGGTGTAATGCTCCCAAATCAATAGCCGTATCGCCAATTCGGGTGCCAATGGTAATAACATCATCACGCGTTAAAAATACTCCAAATGGGATGTTTTGTATGGGAAAATCGGAGTTTTTATCTACGTGTAACCACGATTTTCTATCTGGATTGTTAGCTGATAATGGCATAACTTGTATATTTTATGTTTATGGAATTATATTCAAACCTACACATTTTTTTCATTTTATTAGAATAAAATGCCGAAAAATTAGGTTTCTTTTAACCGTTGATAAATTGGTTAAAAACTTAATAGTAAATATATGTTTTTTAGTGAATTTAACTAATCTATTTGTTATTTTTGCCGAATATTTAAAAAGAAACTCATTTTATGCAACGCGACGAACAAATTTTTGAACTTATTGAAGCTGAAAAAGAACGCCAACTTCATGGTATAGAACTTATTGCATCAGAGAATTTTGTAAGCCCACAAGTAATGGAAGCTGCTGGCTCTGTATTAACCAATAAATATGCCGAAGGTTACCCAGGTAAACGTTACTATGGTGGTTGTGAAGTAGTTGATGAAGTAGAACAAATTGCTATTGATAGAGCAAAAGCTTTGTTTGGAGCAGATTATGTAAACGTACAACCACACTCTGGTAGTCAAGCAAACACAGCCGTTTACCATG
Source organism: Mariniflexile jejuense (assembly GCF_042675665.1). Lineage (NCBI taxonomy): Bacteria > Pseudomonadati > Bacteroidota > Flavobacteriia > Flavobacteriales > Flavobacteriaceae > Mariniflexile > Mariniflexile jejuense. The sequence continues at coordinate 487,746 of NZ_JBHTJI010000001.1, read as the reverse complement.
CATGTTTAACACCAGGTGACAAAATTTTAGGATTCGATTTATCGCATGGTGGGCATTTAACACATGGGTCGCCAGTAAACTTTTCTGGTAAATTATACAATCCAGTATTTTATGGTGTAGAGCAGGAGACAGGTGTTTTAAACTATGATAAAATTCAAGAAATAGCTACTAAAGAACAACCAAAATTAATTATTGCTGGAGCATCGGCATATTCTCGCGATATTGATTTTAAACGTTTTAGAGTGATTGCTGATAGTGTTGGAGCTATTTTAATGGCAGATATTTCTCATCCAGCAGGGTTAATTGCAAAAGGTATTTTAAACGACCCCATTCCACATTGCCATATTGTAACAACAACTACACACAAAACCTTAAGAGGTCCAAGAGGTGGTATGATTATGATGGGTCAAGATTTTGATAACCCATTCGGTATTACTTTAAAAGATGGTAGTTTACGTAAAATGTCATCATTATTAGATTCGGCAGTTTTTCCAGGAAACCAAGGTGGACCATTAGAGCATATTATTGCTGCAAAAGCTATTGCATTTGGTGAAGCATTAACCGATGAATTTTTACACTACCAATTACAAGTAAAAGCAAATGCTGCAATTATGGCAAAAGCTTTAGTTGAAAAAGGCTATAATATTATTTCTAGTGGTACCGATAACCACTGTATGTTAATAGATTTACGTAACAAAAACGTATCGGGTAAAGATGCAGAACAAGCGTTGGTAAAAGCCGATATTACCGTAAATAAAAACATGGTACCTTTTGATACACGTTCGCCGTTTGTAACATCGGGTATTCGTGTTGGAACTGCTGCAGTAACAACCAGAGGTTTAAAAGAAGCAGATATGATTGCAATTGTTGATTTAATTGATGAAGTAATAAACAATTACGAAAACGAAGCAGTTTTAGAAGCTGTTAAAGATAAAGTAAACGATATGATGGCAAACAGACCGTTGTTTGTGGCTTAATATTGTTATAACCTACCATTGAGAAATCCCGCCTGAAAAAGTGGGATTTTTTGTTTTATTTACTTGGGGATTGGTGTTGGTTCGTTTGACGGTTAGTATATGAAAATTAGGCGATATCGAAGTACGAAATTTTCAGACAAGTACAAACTTTGATACAAACATAAAGCCTTGAATTTATTACTATTTCGCCTATTTTTATATGCATTTTTATTATGCCTTGTTATTTAATTTTTCTTTTATTAATTCAAATAAGGATTCAAATCTATAAAAATCATCATCTATAAGTCTTTCTTCAAGAATATACTTCTCAAAGTTATCTTTTCTAAGTTTTCGATTTCTACTTTGAATAACACCATTTCTATCAATAGTAGTAACATCAAATAAATAGGACTCGTCTTTAATTTCAATTATTTCAGAGTCAAATAGATTTTCAATGCCTGACTGTAATTCTTCAATTTGATTATTCGGATTTTTATCGAAAATATATGGAACTAAATTTTTTGTTTTAAGGCTTTTACAGTCCGAATATGAACCTCTAGCATCACAGTCGAAAATGAAAAATATTTTAAATCTGTCAAAATCTGTTTTCACAAATAATTTAAATAATTTTTGTAATTCATTTTTTCCTCCACAATCTTTTATGTCTACATCTATTTCCGGTAAATAAATATCCTTGGCTTTTTGTAGATACTTGTAATTATAACCTTCTGAATAAATAATTGGCTTATCTATTTGCTCTGCTTTGTTTTTAATTATGTCTAGTTGTTTTTGTTTCTCCTCATATATTTGATTTAGCTCTACATTTAAATAGAAAAAGCCTAATTCTTCTTGCAATAAATCCCAATCAGAATTTAAAGCAAATGAGTCGAATTTTATTTTTCCTTTACTATCAAATTTTAACTTAGTTATTTTAGACCTTTTAATTTCGTTATCTTTCCAGACTCTATATATGCCAATGTTTTCACCTCTTAGTGATAGAAAATTAAAAGAGTGGGTTGTAATAAATATTTGAGCATTTTTAGAAAATATCTCCTTAAATTTTTCTGCTAATATTTGAGCATTTCTGTATTCATAAGAATTCTCAGGTTCTTCAAACCCCCATATAAAATATTTTTTTGCCTTATAGTCTGACTTGATACTTTTGGCAGTAAACGAAAGTTCTTTAATTGCAATGAAATTGAGTATTTCAGGAATAAGTTTTGCTTGAAATCCATCTCCTCTTAAGGTCAAATCTACACTTCCTGTCTGGACTACTAATGCTCTAAACAAATTAATCAAATCCGAAGGTAGTTGAAAGACAGGTTTTATATCACTGTTAATAGAAATTGAATTTCTAAACTCAGACATCAAAATATCTGTCTCAACTTGTATTGCTTTTTCAAATTCATTTTTCTTATCTTCTACTGTAGATATTTTAGTTTTCCATAAAGTTTGTTGCAATTCACCGTACAGGTGGGAGAAATAACTACTGTCTTTTATTGCAGGAACGTAGTGGAATTGAATAGAATTGATAAAGTCAGTTAATTGCTTTTGAAGACTTGCTCGAGCATTTGATTTTAGAGATTTGGAGCCATCAATATTGTCTTCTAGAAAATAATCAAAGTCAGAACCTTTTTCAATTTCAAAATCTTTTTCAATGCTTGATAATTGGTCAAATTGACTAAATTCAGATGTTTTCTTCCATTTTCTACTTACCCAGAACTTTTCTGGCAAATAAATATTTGTAGTTTTTTCTTTGTTTTTCCCAAAGTTTTTTGGGTTGTAGAACCAGATTTTAATTGTAACTAATTCCTCTTTTATTTCATTTTCATCTAGGTCTTCTTTTTTGAAGAAATCTTTATTGAAATCAAAAAAATTATTTAAATCAGTTTTTTTATTGAAGTATAAGTTTAAAGCTCTTAAAATATTTGATTTTCCAGAGTCGTTAGCTCCTGAAATAATATTTAATGATTGGCATTTTAATACTTTGTAAGATTCTTTTTTCCTGTTACCAAAAGAACGGAAATTTTTAATTTCTATTTGTTCAATTATATCCATTCTTTATTCATTTTGTCAATAAGGCATAACTGTATTGATATGAAATCGTTTTAATGTTTTATATCACAAGTTAAACGAAGTTAGTCTTTTAACTCCATAACACCAAGACGTTTCTTACTTGGTTATTAAGAAGTTTTAAACAATTTATTAAAGTCTGTTAAACAATGCTGTTTTAATCTATTTCAGGAAAAATGATGTGTTGGTAAGCACCAATATCGGGCGTAGATGTTCTATTTACATTTAAAATATCAAATGGTACTTGATTAGCAAAGGTGCTATTTGCTTTGTTAATGGCTGCCGAAGTTTCACCAATAATTAATTGATTTAAAGTAGTATTTTTAAAATTTGGGTCTTTATTAAAAATGTTGTTTACAAAATGTGTGGTATCATCCAAATCGTAATTTCCACCAACTAAATTGGTATTTCTACTATCAAAACGAATTAAGCAGTTCGTGAATTTAAAGTTAAAAACTACCGCAGCATCTTCAATTTCATCTAATAAAATTTCTGGATTATCGTTTCCGTAGATGATGCAGTTATTAAAATTTGCTTCAGTTAAATTAGTTACAATTGCAGTGTCATTTTCATCAAAAATAAAATTATTTAATAACACTGAAGGATACTGCCTTGAACCATTCCAATAGTTGGCAATTGTAGAGTGTGTAACGTTATATTTACCACCAAAAGTACCTGCAAACGATGATAAACCAGAGTTGTTTATTACCATATTTTCGGCGGTAATAGAGGTGTTTCTTCCTAAAACACCAAAACTACTGTTATTATAAATTTGTGTGTTGGTTATTTTTAATTTTTCGGTTGCTTCATTTGGGTTGCCATCGCACAAAATACCTATGGTAGCATTTTTTATGGTGGCGTAATTTACGGTGTTGTTTAAACTACCATCAAAAAACCATATTGTTCCCCATTGTCCTGCAATTTCAGAGAAATCTGGTTCTAATCTGTCGCTTTCAAAAATTACTTCATTTTCTAAAAGTTTTTGGTCTGTACTTAAACTTCCATTTACTTTTAAAGTTGCGCCTTCAGAAATTAATAAACCAGAATTTTCATGAAAATGTACGCGCGCGCCTGCATTAATAGTTAGTGTTTCACCGTTTGGAACTGCTGCAAAACCGTAAATTACATAAGGCTTTTGGTTGGTAAAGGTAAGTTCACTTGGTAGTAATTCACGACCTTGAATATCGGTTTCTACTTGGTCGCCATTAATATCGAGTTTTAGAGTTTCTATAACTTTTGTGGTGTTATCTCTATCAGGGTAAATAAAAATAGCATCTTGCACTAATGTAACTAATTCTACTTTTTGAAGGTTACTGCCAGAATCAAATTCTATTTGGTCTGTATATAAAAATTTACCTTCTGGATTTGAAAAATTAGTTATATCAATAGTGGTTTCAACAAAAATATATAAACTATCTTTTGCTAGAATTTGAATGTTTTCGAAGGCTTTTCCTGAAAGTCCATCAACATTTAACCTGTAATTTGAAGCATTTCCTAAAGCTAATCTTATGGAAGGAATTACAATATCTTTATTACTTCTATTATAAACTTTCAGGTTGTATGTGCTTGAGCCAATGTTTGTAAAAACGGTATCTAAATACACGGTGTCTTTTGAAAATTGAAGGTTTCCTGTGCTTGGTGAAAAATCAAAATCATTTCGACAAGAACTCCAAAGCATTAAAAAACCGATTGCTAAAACTACATATAAGGAACGCTTCATTAAAAACTAGTATGTTTATTCAATTAATATTCAAAAATATAACTTTTGAAATTAGGATATAGTATATAAATGTGAAAAACTGTGTTTAAATTAATTTCAATGTCCAATTAACTAGGTAGCTATTGTCTGGTTCTAAAATTTGTAACCCCATGTTGTTATTAAAACTATCTGAAACGCCCGTAGTAGGTTCTATAGCTATAACATTGGCTTTTGGTGGTGTATAAATTTGTAAAAAATTTTCATTTGAAGATGAAGCTATTTGAAGTTTATAGTTTGGCGTGTTGAATTGTATTTGATTGTTGTTTAATATGAAACAATCGTCTAGTTTTTTGTCTTTAATTTCAAAAATTGGCTCATTTTCAATGGTTTTAGTGCCTGTTGTAATACATTTATCATCAAATACTAATTGCGTGTCACTATCAAAATTTAGTGTACTATTAAACAAATCGGAACTACTAAAGTAAGGATGCCAACCTAAGGTAAACGGAAACGGTTTTGTATCAGTATTAGTTACTAAAACTTTTAAGTCTAAACCAGTTTCAGTTAAAGTGTATTTTAAATGAATGGTGTATGTGTACGGAAACCCTTTTGATTCATTTTTTTCAACATAAATTAGGGTAACAGAAGCAAACGTATCTGTAGCATTTTGTTCTTTAATTTTAAAGGTTTTATTAAAAACTAAACCGTGTAATGCATTGTTGTTTCCAATTTCATTCACATCAAATTGATATTGATTTCCTTCAAACGAATAAATACCATCTTTAATTCGGTTAGCAAAAGGAAATAGGATGGAAGATGCATAGGTATTACTATATGAAAGCGGTGATAAATCTTCTATTATTGTATGCTTATTAAGTGTAAGTTCTTGTAAACTAGCACCTAAATTTAGGTGTATTTTAGCATATGAAGATTTATTTGCGTTTTCTAGTTCAATAATGTCCGAAAAATTGGTGTTTATAGTGTACAAATTGTTTGTTTTATTGTTTTTACAAATATATTAATATATGCAAATTATGTAATTGGTATTTGTATAAAAAAGAAAGTCCGTAATTAATTTTTACGGACTTTCTTTTAAAGAGTTTATGAAGTATAAAGCTATATTTTTTTCTGAAACATTTTACTAAATACAAGAAACAAAACACCACAAAGCAACCATGTAGGTAATGTAACGAAAGATAAGAAAATGTCGAATTGAATAGAAATAGAATAAAACAAACCAAAGCTGATAGCCCAAGCTAATAACACCGATTTATTAAATTTTATATTCGCTTCTTCAGCATAATTTTTAACAATACCAAATTGTTTATGGAAGAAATGTTCAAAAACAATTACAGCACCAACAGGAGCTAAAATAAAGCCATATAATGCAACAAAATCTAATAATTTCATGGCAAAAGCAGGGAATAGACCAGCAATTGTAGCTACAGTTCCTGCAATAATTGTTACCCAAAAGGTTGAAAGTTTAGGCATAATAGCTTGAAATGCTAAACCTGCTCTGTATATGGTTGGGTTTGCGGTAGTCCAACCAGCTAATACCACTGCAATAATTCCGAAAATACCAATAGCGTTGTAAGCCAAAGGACCTGGAGCAACAGGAGGTGCTTCACCATTTGATAAAAAGGCTTGTGCTTCAGGCGATTTTAAATATACGGCATACAGTAAACATGCAGCTATCCAAGCCATGTAATGACCTACATACATACCTGCAGCGGTTGTCCATCCAGAACGTGCTTTTTTAGCAAAGCGAAACACTGATAAATCGGACATACCAATATGCATAGCAGCATTAGCAAACCACGACCAAATAAGTACATGCCAAAAGGTGTATTTTATTTGTCCAGGAAATGGTTCTTTACCTTCGCCCCAAATATCCCAGAATTGTGATAAACTAGTAACGTCTAATTGTTTTAAAGCTACAAAGCCACAAGCTAAAAATGCTAATACTATAATTGGCGACATCCAGTTAGCAGCTTTTGAAACGGTATCATAACCACGAGCAGCAATTATTGATATAACAGCACCTAAAGCCAATACTATTACAACCCATGTAATACCATTAGGTAATGTATCGGTTAGTTTAGGCATTGGCATATTAAAAGGTATACCTACTGCTGTAGCCGAAACTGTAATCATAGATCCAGCTAAAAAGCAAAATAAAATACCGTTAGCTAAATTGTAACCTGTAACGAGGTTTTTTCCACATATTTTTTCTAATTGAAAATAAAGAGTTAGCCTGTTTTTTACAGCAATTTCAGCAGTTAGAAAACGCCATGATAATACAGCTAACAGATTTCCTAAAAGTAGTCCAATAATTAAATCGAAGGCACTAACGCCTGCAGTTAAAAACAAAGGACCAATCATAAATTCGGTACCAGCAGCGTGTTCGCCAGCATACATACCTAAAAAGCTTTTCCAACTTTTTAATTTAGATTGTGGTACGGGCGTTCTTTCAAATTCGCCGCCAGCAATTTGTTCAATTGCATCTTCTTCTTGGTGGTATTGTGTCATAGTGTTATTTTATTTAGTTGGTTAGTTTTATTTAAGCTAAAAATTTCTGTCGCAATTCTTCAACTTGGTTATCATTAATTGGTACCATATCACCAAGTGATGCGCCTAATACTATTGATTTCGCGCTAAATTCGGCAACTTCAAGGTAATCAAATGTTTGTAACAATTTATCACCAGTAATTAATACAGAATCGTTTTCAATAATTAAAGCTGTAGTACAATTTTTGGTAATTTTTGAGTGAGAATTATTTTTAAAATGGTCGCCATATTTTACAGAAGGAATATCTTGTAGAAATATCCAACTTTCAGGAATGGTACGTACATTTAAATAAGACTTTGTAACTCCAAACGCCATTAAATAGGGCGATTGCGTCATGATTATAGAATTTACTTTAGGATTGTTTTTGTAAATTTCTTGATGTATCCAAGTAGCTCTACTTGGTCTTTTTCCAGTTTCTCTTTGTCCGTTTTTAATTTGAACAATATCTTCTGGACTCATATCCCATCGGCACACATCGGTTGGTGTTATTAAAAAGTCATTGTCTTTCCAACGCATTGAAACTGTTCCGTATGAACTAATCATAAGTCCTTGTTGGCAAGAGCGCTGTACAATTTTACATATTGACAACCGTTTTTCTACTTCGTCAGATGGATGCAAGGTTGTTTCCATTTCTGGTAACATATCGTTGCTTTGTGCTTCAAAAGCATCAATTTGAGTATCGGTTAAATAGTTTGGTGTTCCTATTTGAGAACCATATAGAATAGTTCGGGCACAAAATTCTAGCGTTTCAAAACGTTCAAAAGCATCCGTTAAATCGCTACCACCTAAAACGGTTCCGTGGTTTTCCATGATAACTGCTTTAAAACCTTTTTTAAATTCTTCAGCAATAATATCACCTAATTTATTACTTCCAGGTAATTCGTATGCTGCATAACCAATAGGTCCGCAAATGTGTTTTGCTTGCGAAATAATGTTTGTATTTGGTATTTGCCTAACAATACTAAAAGAAACTAGCGCTGGTGGATGTGCATGAATAACTGATTTTATATCTGGACGAACTTCGTATATGGCTTTGTGAAATGGAAATTCTGATGAAGGTTTATGTTTTCCAATAATAGTACCATCTTTTTTTACACAAATAATATCGGAAGCTCTTAGCGAACCTTTATCTATAGCCGATGGTGTTACCCAAATATCACCATTATCATCAATTACAGAAATATTTCCACCAGATGTAGTGGTCATGCCTCGTTGATAAATTCTACTAATTATTCTTGTAATTTGATCTCTTGGGTGCTCTAATTTTATATTTTTTGACATCTTTTCAGTTTTTAAAATAAAACGTTTTGAAAAAATCAGTTGTATTGATTATAACTATTAACCTAACGGAATAATAGAATTTTTTTTAAGTAATAATAAAAGGAACATGCTTTTTAAGGGCATAATTCTTTTTAAGGAATTTTGAGTTTAATTTTGAATCTGAAATACAAATTGCAGCACCTAAAGCCGATCCTAATGATGCATCGGTAGTTCGTAATTTTTTATCTCTAAAATAATGTGATAGTAATTTTACAAACAAGTCGTTACCACTAAAACCTCCATCAACATACAGTCTTTTAATCTCGTCTTCACCTATTGCACTTTTTATGCTTTTAATTTGAAGCAACACAAGCTCGGTCATTAATTGATGGTATGCATGTTCAAATTTAATGTAAGGGAATTTTGTTTGCTGTGGCATATTGCTATCAGAAATACTTTCCCACTTAAACATGTATTCAAAATCTTTTGTTATTTCTAGATACGTATCGTAATCAAATTTTACATGACGGTGATAATCTTCAGGCACACCAAAATGTTTATCTAGTTTACTAACTTGAACTTTATATTCATTTCCTAAAAATAGGCGTGTTGCTTTAACAGGTTTTCCGTTAATACGCATGTAATTTATAGAATCTACATTTTTAGAATTTTCAGAAATTGGATGCTCGGTAAACGGGTTTAAAGTGATGCTCCAAGTACCTGTTGATACTAAAACAAATTTCTTTTTAATACTTCGAACATAAGGTAATAATGCCGCAGAACTATCATGAATACCCACGCCAATTTTGATGCGTTTACCATTATAATTCATGTTTATACTCGTTTCAGTTGAAACAATTGTTGGTAGTATGTTATTAATACCTTCTTTGTAAACCCACTCATGATAATCTTTCTTTTCATAATCCCAAAGCGCTGTATGGCAACCAATACTGGTAAATTCGCTTAAAGGAATACCAGTAAAAATATAACTAAGGTATTGGGGTAGGTGTAACGAGTATTTTATTTTACTAAAAATTTCTGGTTTGGTATGTTTTAACCAATATAGTTGCATCCCAGAGTTTAGCATACTTAAATCATAACAACCAATTTTATTTAGAAATGTTTCTTTCGGACCATATTTTTCAAGAAACGAAGCTACTAAGTTTTCATCTAATGGTTTGGTGTAATTATAAAGTGGTGTAAGTGCTTCGCCATTTTCATCTAAATGAACAAAACTAGCACCATAGGTTGAAAAATTGATAGCTTTTACATTGAATTCTGATGCTTCAAGAATATTTTCAAAAACACGTTTTAACCATTCTTGAAGTGCTTTTAAATTCTCGGTAGGATGGCCATCTTCATCTTCAATTTCATCAAAATGGATATATTCTTTGTAAACTTCTTTATAATCCTTATCAAAAAGAAAAAACTTCTTATTGGTTTTTCCAATATCAAAAACCGCTGTTACATCTATCATACAAATTTATTATAATCCTGTTGCCACAGTATGTTTACCGCGTTCTTTAATTAATTGGTTTCTTACATCTAAATCGCGATACGCTTGAATTGGGTTTAATGCACCACCAATATCTAATCTTGCTTTTGCTAATAGCGGACGTACATCGGTTCTATAAGCATCTTGTAAAATTTCTTGGCATTTTACTACATCGTTATTTAATTGCGCGTCTTTTAATAATTTTTGGTCAACTAAAAGTGCTTTAGCATAGGCTTCTTGTATGGCTTCAAGTGACTGAATTAAATCTTCTAACGGATCTTTTACGTTGTGACTTGCATCAATCATCCACGCTAAATCTGGGTTTTGTGGGTTGTTTTCCATGCCGTAAACCAATTCATTAAAAATTAAGAACAGGGCGTAAGGTTTGATGCTTCCAACGGTTAAATCGTCATCACCATATTTACTATCATTAAAGTGGAAACCACCTAATTTACCTTTTAGTTGTAAAATAGAAACAATTTGCTCTATGTTGCTATTTGGAAGGTGATGACCTAAATCTACCAATGTATAAGCTTTATCACCACATGCATTTGCTAGCATTAAAGATGCACCCCAATCTTGAATAACCGTACTGTAAAAATTAGGCTCGTAAGGTTTATATTCAATTAGCATACTCCAATCACTTGGTAAACCTTTATAAATTTCTTTTAAACTGTTTTCAGTATTTTGAAATGCCGTTTGGAAGTTATTTTGCCCAGGAAAACAAGAACCATCAGCCAACCAAACGGTTAATGCTTTTGAACCTAATTTATCCCCAATATTTATAACGTCTAAATTATGCTGAATAGCTTGTTGTCTTACCGCTTCGCTTGTATTGCTTAAAGAACCGTATTTATAACTTTCCTTTGCGTTTTTTTGGTCTTGAAAGGTGTTTGAATTAACAGCATCAAATTTAATATTTAAACTATTAGCTACGTCTTTAATAGCATTATAATCACTAGGAATATCCCAAGGAATGTGAAGCGAAACAGCACCAGCAGTTTGCGTTAAGGAATGAATTAAACCAACGTCTTCAATTTTTTGTTCTAAACTTGAAGGTTCTCCAAAAAATGAAAAACGTCCAAAACGTGTACCACCAGCACCTAAAGCCCAACTTGGTATGGCTACTTGAAATTCTTGTAGTTTTTTAATTAAGCTAGTTACATTAACACCTTTATTGGTTAAACTATTTGATAAAAAATCAAAATGCTCGTTATGCGATTTAAGCGCTTTATTGTTTACGTCTTGTATGTTGCTTTGTTCTATTTTCATTGGTTTAGTTTATTGCTTATTATGGTTGGAAATAAATTCCCTTGATGTTTTAATTATATTTTAGTTTAGAATAAATGGTTTGTTTTCATTTTAAAAAAAAACTTCCATATATATTTTAATATGCTATGGAAGCTTTTTAACAAACTAAAACTAACTCAAAATTTTTTATCTAACAAAGGCATTTGCCATACCTCCATCTACATTTATAATGTTTCCTGTTGATTTATCTAGAATTCCCACAAAAGTGAAAACGCCATTAGCAATATCAGCAGGAGTTATAATTTCATTTAATAAATTACGTTTTGCGTAAAATGCTGGTAATTCAGCTACAGTAATGCCATTTGCTTTAGCACGACCTTCAGCCCAAGCACCTTCCCAAATTTTACTACCTACAATAACACCGTCTGGGTTAATAGTATTAACACGAACTTTATCTTTTGCTAATTCAGCAGCCAATAAACGAACCATGTGTTGTTGTGCCGCTTTTGCAGTTCCGTAAGCCACATTGTTAGGACCAGCAACTAAACCATTTTTACTAGCAATAGAGATATAATCGCCACCTAAACCTTGCTTACGTGTAATTGCAGAGAATTGTTTTGCTAAATCAAACTGACCTTTTACTAAAATACTTTGTAAAATGTTCCAGTCTTTATCAGTAGTATCTTCTAAAGCTTTAGAAATCGCTAAACCAGCACTATGTACAACAATGTCAACACCACCAAACTCTAAACAAGCTTTTTTGTAAGCAGATGCGATAGATTCAGTATCTGTAACATCGCATATCGCATAGGTAGAAACATCGCGTTTGTATGTTGCATTGGCTTCAATTAAACTTTGTTCGTTAATATCGGTTAGTACAACAACAGCACCTTCGGCAGCTAATTTATCAGCAATGGCTTTACCAATTCCGCCGCCAGCACCTGTTACTAAAGCAACTTTGCGAGATAATGGTTGTTCTTTTGGCATTCTTGAAAGTTTTGCTTCTTCTAATAACCAATATTCAATATCAAAAGCTTCTTGTCTTGGTAACGATGTATATTCAGTAATGGCTTCTGCACCACGCATTACGTTAATAGCGTTAATGTAAAACTCACTTGCTACACGTGTTGTTTGTTTATCTTTTGAAAAACTAAACATACCAACACCTGGATAAATAATAATTACAGGATTTGGATCACGCATTGCAGGACTATTTGACTTTTTACAAGTGTTATAGTAATCTGCATATTCTTTTCTATATTGTTCAAAAGCAGGTTCTAATTTTGCTAAAACAGCTTTTGAATCTTCTAAATCTTCATTTTTATCTAACGTAAGTACTAAAGGTTGAATTTTTGTACGTAAGAAATGGTCTGGACAAGACGTTCCAAGAGGTGCTAATCTAGCCAAATCATTACTATTGATAAATTCTAAAACAACATCGCTATCAGAAAAATGACCAATCATTCTTTTTTCCGAAGAGCATAAACCTCTTAATAAAGGCATTAGTTGTGCTGCTTTTTCTAAACGCTCTTCTTTAGGAAGACTGTCAATTTTTTTACCTCCAAAAACAGAGCCTTTTTCTTTTATTTTATTTTCAATATAGTCTGAAGCCATCTCAATAACTTCTAAACTATTCATGTAGCATTCGTAAGATGTATCTCCCCAAGTGAATAACCCGTGACTACCTAACACGATTCCGCGAATTCCTGGGTTATCAGCTAAACATTTTTCTAATTGTAAACCTAAATCGAAACCAGGACGTTGCCAAGGCACCCAACCCATAGTATCACCCCAAATTTCTTTGGTTACTTTTTCACTGTCTTTTGCTGCAGCAACAGCAATTAAAGCATCTGGATGTAAATGGTCAATATGCGCAAATGGTAATAAACCATGAAGCGGTGTATCAATAGATGGAGCTTTACTATCTAAATCATAAATACAGTGGTTAAAAAGACCTACCATACGATCTTCATCACTTAAACCGCCATACACATTTTTTAAATCGCGTAATCTACCTGTATATAAACCAGCAATACCAGAACGTGTTAACGTACCAATATCACCACCAGAACCTTTTACCCACATTACTTCAACTTCTTCATTAGTTAAAGGATCTTTTTCAATGGTTTTACAGCTGGTATTTCCACCACCGTAATTCGTTATTCTTAAATCTGCTCCTAATATGTTTGAACGGTATAAAAATAAAGCAACTTGATCATCGCCTAAAGCATTCGCTTTATTATCATCCCAAAGGTAATCTACGTATTTAAATGTTTTTGATGTTGTATTCATGTGATATATTATGATTATAAATTCAAAATTAAAAGAACCTAAAAAGTTTTCTATCCTGTACTGTACTGTAATTTGAAATTAATTTATTTTAAGTTTATAAATTTAGTTTAAAACTATAAATTTACAAACGGTAAATTATAAAACAATTGTTGTAAAAGGCAGTACAGTACAGGGCAGTATTTCTGTATTGGTTAATTAAATTTGCCAATGTAAGCTAACTTAATAACTAAATAATAGCTAAATGAATTCATTTAATTTAGAAAATAAAGTAGTACTTGTAACAGGTGGAGGCGGTGTACTTGGTGGTAGTATGGCAGAATACCTTTTAAAGCAAGGTGCTATTGTAATAATTTTGCATTATAAAAAAGATACGGTAGATGAAACCGTAAAAAAAATGTCATTAATAAGTGCCAAAGTTGATGGTTTTGTGTGTAACGTAGTTGATGAAACTAGTTTACAAACCGTTGCAGATGTTATTATTGATAAATATGGAAAAATTGATATTCTTATTAATGCAGCAGGAGGCAATATGCCAGGTGCAACTATTGGACCAACTCAATCTTTTTTCGATATTAATATGAACGACTTTAAAAAAGTAGTCGATTTAAATTTATTTGGAAGTATAATTCCTTCAATCATTTTTGGTAAAGAGATGGTAAAAAATAAAAAAGGAGTTATTATAAACATTTCCTCAATGGCTTCAGAAAGAGCTATTACTAGAGTAGCAGGCTATTCAGCATCAAAAGCAGCTATAGATAACTTTACAAAATGGTTATCAGTAGAGTTAGCTTTAAAATATGGCGATGGGTTGCGTGTTAATGCTATTGCACCAGGTTTTTTTATAGGAAATCAAAACAGAGCTTTATTATTAAACGAAGACGGAAGTTATACTGATAGAGGTAATACCATTATAGCAAACACACCAATGAAACGTTTTGGTGATGCTGATGAGTTACACGGCGCATTGCATTATTTATGTAGTGATGCCTCTAAATTTGTTACAGGAATCACTATTCCTGTTGATGGTGGTTTTAGCGCATTTAGTGGCGTTTAATAGTAAAAAAAAAGAAAATGCAAGAAACATTTAGATGGTTTGGAGTAAACGACTCTGTAAAATTATCATACATAAAGCAAGCAGGCGCAACGGGTGTTGTAACAGCTTTACATCATGTTCCAAACGGTTCTGTTTGGGAAGTTGAAGAGATTTTAAAAGTTAAACAATTGATTGAATCGCATGATTTAGAATGGTCTTTTATTGAAAGCATTCCAATTCATGAAACTATAAAACTTCGTACAGGCGATTATTTACAACGCATTGAAAATTACAAGCAAAGTTTAAGAAACGTAGCTGCTTGTGGCATAAAAAACGTTTGTTATAATTTTATGCCAGTACTCGATTGGACACGTACCGAATTATTTTGGAAGCTACCCGATGGCAGTACTGCATTACGTTTTGATAAAGTAGATATGGCTGTTTTTGAAAAATTCATCATGCAGCGCGAAGGTGTTGAAACTTCCTATACTCAAGAAATTTTAGAACAAGCTGAAGTGCGTTTTTCTAAAATGACCTCAGATGAAAAACAAGCCTTAGAAAATAACGTTTTAAAAGGACTTCCAGGAACGGTTGATGATTTAACCATACCTGTTTTTAAAGAAATGATTGCGCAATACGATAACTTATCGCATGCCGATTTAAAAGCTAATCTGTCTTATTTTTTAAATGAAGTTATTCCTGTTTGTGAAGAACATGGTATTGTGATGGCCATTCACCCAGACGATCCGCCAATGGATATTATGGGATTACCTAGAATTATAAAATCTGAAAAAGATTTAGAAGATTTGGTTGGTTTTATTGATAGTCCATCAAACGGTATCACATTTTGTACTGGTTCTTTAGGAGCAAATCCAGATAACGATTTACCTAAAATGATTCGAAAATTTGCAGATCGTATTCACTTTCTTCATTTACGAAATGTAAAACGTGAAGCTGATGGTAGTTTTTTTGAAGATAATCATTTAGAAGGCTCATCAGATATGTATGAAGTGGTAAAAGCAGTTCTAGAAGTTGAAAAGCAACGAAATATACAATTGCCAATGCGTCCAGATCATGGGCATCAAATGTTACACGATTTAGAACCAAACAAAGCATACCCGGGTTATACATCCATTGGGCGATTAAGAGGTTTAGCCGAATTACGAGGTTTAGCACTTGGTATTTCAAGAAGTTTAAAATAAAAATACAAAATGAAGGTCGGTTTATTCATACCATGTTACGTTAATCAATTATATCCACAAGTAGGGATTGCAACTTTAGAACTCTTAGAAAAATTAGGCGTTGAAGTGGTTTATCCCATGGGGCAAACCTGTTGTGGGCAGCCATTAGGTAACTCAGGTTACGAGCAAGATTCAAAAGGCATCTGTCAATTATTTGTTGAAAATTTTAAAGAATTCGATTATATCGTTGGTCCTTCAGGCAGTTGTGTGTATCATGTAAAAAAACATTTTGATATTTTAGAGCAAACCGATGCTGTAAAACGTGTTCGAAAAAACACCTACGAGTTATGTCAATTCATTACAGAGGTTTTAGGAAAAACCGATTTAGGTGCATCATTTCCGCACAAAGTGGGTATTCATAAAAGTTGTCACGGACTTCGTGGATTACGATTAGGTTCTTGCTCAGAACGCATGGATGCACATTATTCAACCGAAGAAAGTCTATTAAAAGCAGTGAAAGGGTTAGAATTAAAAACCTTGAATAGAGCAGATGAATGTTGTGGTTTTGGCGGTACCTTTTCAGTTTTTGAAGAAGCTATTTCGGTAAAAATGGGAAAAGATAGAATAAAAGACCATTTAGATAGCGATGTAGAAGTGATTACAGGCGCAGACCATTCATGCTTAATGCATTTGGAAGGCTTGATAAATAGAAATAAACAACCTTTAAAGGTGATGCACATAGCAGAAATTTTAAATAGTAGTATCTAAATTATGGCACACGCAGACGAAGCAGCAATATTTAATAAAAACGAAGCAAAAGTAGATTGGCATGATAAAGCCTTATGGTTTGTTAGACAAAAACGCGATAAATCGGCGCACAAAGTAAAAGGTTGGGAAGAACTCCGAAATTATGCATCGGCTATAAAAGCAAATGTACTTTCTAATTTAGATACATATCTTATTCAGTTTGAAGAAAATGCTCAAAAAAACGGTGTTACTGTACATTGGGCTGCCGATGCCGAGGAACATAATAAAATTGTGCACAGCATTTTAGTAAAACATGATGTAAAGAAAGTGGTGAAAAGTAAGTCGATGTTAACTGAAGAATGTCACTTAAACCCCTATTTAGAAGCGCACAATATTGAAGTTATTGATACCGATTTGGGTGAGCGCATTGTTCAATTAGCACAAGAACCACCAAGCCATATTGTTTTACCAGCTATTCACAAAACTAAAGAAGAAGTTGATGTGCTTTTTCAAGAACACTTAGGAACAAAACCAAGCAATGGTGATCCACAATATTTAACAGCCGAAGCCAGAAAACATTTGCGAGATAAATTTTTAAAAGCAGATGCAGCTATAACCGGTGTTAATTTTGCAGTTGCAAATACTGGTGGTGTAGTAGTTTGTACCAACGAAGGAAATGCCGATATGGGCGCACATCTTGCCAAAGTACATATTGCCTGTATGGGTATGGAAAAATTAATTCCTGAAGAAAAACATTTAGGAATCTTTCTTCGTTTATTAGCAAGAAGTGCTACAGGGCAACCTATTACTACCTATTCTTCGCATTTCAATAAACCCGCTGAAGGTACTGAAATGCATATTGTTATTGTTGATAATGGCAGAACAGAGCAACTAAGTCGTGAAGATTTTAGAGCTTCGCTACATTGTATCCGTTGTGGGGCTTGTATGAATACGTGCCCAATTTACAGACGAAGTGGCGGGCATAGTTATAATGCAACTATTCCAGGACCTATTGGTTCTATTTTATCACCTGGAAAAGATTTAACAAAACACAGTTCATTACCGTTCGCATCTACTTTATGTGGTTCGTGTTCAGATGTTTGCCCTGTTAAAATCAACATACATGAACAGTTGTATAAATGGCGACAAATAGTAACTAAAGATGTGCCACAACCTGTTGTTAAAAAAAATGTTTTAAAAATGTCAGGTAATGTATTAGCAAATTCTAAATTGTATGGGTTTGTTGGTAAATCATCACGATTTATGTTGAAACACACACCTAAATTTTTAATTTATTCTAAATTAAATGCTTGGGGTAAAGCCAGAGATTTGCCTGAAGTAAAAGGTGATAATTTTGAAGAATGGTATAAAAAAAGACAAAAGAAATGAGTAGAGAATCTATTTTAAATGCTGTAAAAAATAATAAACCAGAAGCATTGCCTTTACCTAAAATTGATTTGAATCTTTTTGAAGAAGATATTGATTTAGTTAAAACGTTTATAGAAAACGTTGAATTTGTAGGAGGTAGAGTTGTTCAGTTAAATGGTATGGATAATTTAGATACTGAAATTAAAAAGCTTTATACCAACGCTTCAAAAATAGTATCTTGTGTAAAAGAATCTAATTTAGGTACAGTTTCAATTTCAAAAGATACCGAACCTCATGGATTGGAAGATATCGACTTAGCTATAATAAAAGGCGAATTGGCAGTAGCTGAAAACGGTGCGGTTTGGATTGTTGAAAATGACGTAACTATTCGTGTATTACCATTTATAACTAACGATTTAGTTCTACTTATAAATAAAGAAAATATTCATTTGCACATGCATAGTGCTTATGAATCTATTTCTAAACGAGACAGAACTTTTGGTTTCTTTTTATCAGGTCCGTCAAAAACAGCCGATATTGAACAGTGTTTGGTTATTGGTGCACAAGGAGCTGTTAGTTTAACCGTTTTAATTTTGTAAATTGCAGTTCTTATTAAAAACATTAAAAATTAAATTATAAAATTATGTCAATTAGTTATGAATCGCGTTATGCATCAAGCCCAAAAGGTGTTAAAAGTTATGATACAGCGCAGTTAAGAAATGAATTTTTAATAGAAAGTCTTTTCGAATCTGATAAAATAAATCTAGTGTATTCACATTACGACCGTTTTATTTCGGGTGGTGTATTGCCAGTAAATAAATCACTTACTTTAGAAACCATCGATCCATTAAAAGCACCTTATTTTTTAGAAAGAAGAGAACTTGGTATTATTAATATAGGTGAAAGTGGTACAGTTACAGTTGATGGTACTGCTTATGAAATAAACCATAAGGAAGCTTTATATGTTGGTCAAGGAAATAAAGAAGTTGTGTTTTCAAGTAAGTCTAGTAGCAAACCAGCAATGTTTTACATTAATTCTACACCTGCTCACAAAACATTTCCAACAAAAAAAATTGGTACTAATGATGTTGAAGTAATTGAATTAGGTACACCAGAAACAGCTAACGCACGTACTTTAAGAAAATATATTGTAAACAGTGTTGTTGATGTTTGCCAATTACAAATGGGAATGACCTCTATAAAAGTTGGAAGTAGCTGGAATACTATGCCAGCTCACGTACATGATAGAAGAATGGAAGTTTATTTCTATTTTGAGATTCCAGAAGGGCAATCAGTATGTCATTTTATGGGCGAACCTCAAGAAACCCGTCATATTTGGATGCAAAACAATCAAGCAGTTATTTCGCCACCTTGGTCTATTCATTCAGGTTCAGGAACCAGTAATTACTCATTTATTTGGGGAATGGCAGGCGAGAACCTAGATTATGGCGATATGGATGTTTGTAAAATTCCGGATTTAAGATAATTAACTTGTCATATTTAAAGCTCTAAATATTAATATTTAGGGCTTTTTTATTCTAAAATATTTTAAATAGTAAAAAGCTTTATAAATGAGATTTATTTATTTTATATTTTTTTTGATATCATTTTTTTGTCAATCACAAAATAGTATTCGTTTTAAAAATGAAGTGGACTTAATAAATAAAAAATACGATAGTATTTGGGATGCTTCAAAAGAAACCATTGTTTTTACAGGAAGTTCCAGCATTAGATTATGGTCAGATATTCAAGACCTTTTTCCTGAAAAACAAGTTATAAATTCTGCATTTGGTGGCTCAGAAACTATTGATTTATTGTTTTTCTCTGATGATGTTATTTTGAAATACAAACCTAAAAAAGTTTTTATTTATGAAGGCGACAATGATATTTCTCACAAAAAAAAGATAAAAGAAATTTTAAATTCATTTTCAGAAATTATTTCTAAAATAAAAAATCAAGATACAACGACTCACATTGTAATTATCTCACCCAAGCCAAGTATTTCAAGGTGGCATTTAAGAAGGAAATATAGTAGACTTAATAAGAGTTTAAGAAAAATATGCAATGAAAACGATAATTTAGAATTTGCAAATGTTTGGGATATTATGATTGAAAATAAAAAATTAAAAAAGGAATTATTTATAAATGACGGTTTACATATGAATAAAGATGGTTATGAACTTTGGTATACTGTTATTAAAAACTACGTAAACTAATAATTATTTCATTTACATTAGTATTGTGCCTATTGTAGAATTACTATAAAATAATAAAGATTAAGTAAAAGGTGTTAATAAATTTGTTAACAATATAGTATATAATTAGCATAACTATGGTGTTTTACAATTAATTGGAGTGACAATGCCGTTAATGAGGATGATTATATTTTAGCACGATCAGAACATGGTAGTAACTTCGTTGTAATTCCAACTTTGGCGGTAAATACAGTAAGTTGCCAAGATAAAGGTTTATATGCTCGATAAATTATTATTTATAGGACCCTTCAAAAACTAAAGGTAGCCCCACAGGAAATGTATGGATGATTAGAACTATTGCAAATATAACGCAAGTTATGGTAGGCTATAGATCATTTAATAAGTTTTCTTTTGATGGCGGACAAATTAGCGATAATTCAACCTGCCAAACTCATGGAGTTCTTGATATAAATTAACAATTCAAATATTAGAGTGTTTTGGGTAAAACAAATAATGTGATAAGTTTTTCACCAGCGCATAATAATTTATTTATTGTAAATATACCTAATCAAGATCAATTATACCTAGATAAATCATTCTTTACTATATCTTTTTGGATGAAAGCAGCATCAAATTTGTTGCCTACCAATGCAACAAGTTCATATGTATTCTGTAAAGGTTCTTTCACTGTAAATACATCTACAGGTGCTACAGGTAAACATTATAATGTAGAATTTAAAAGTAGCCAATTTTGAATTGCTATTGATGATAACATAGCCGAAAAAGAACTTTCAACAAGCGGAACACCTTTTTTTTACTGCTAATTAGGGATATGTTGTAATTATGAGAGATGTTATGGCGCATCGATTACGATTATATTTAAATGGTGTTCTTATAACAGAACTAGACGAAACTGGTGTGATAGGAATATCTGAAGTTAGCGATTTAATTATTGGTAATATTGGTGAATTAGAATTGCAAAATGGTACAGCACCAGCACCATATAAGGGTATGTTAGATGAACTTGAATTTTTTTAATTATGCTTTACCGCTATTGAAGTATCAGACTTGTATCAAAATGTATTACTGAGTAATCATGTATTTGATGATATTAAAAATGAGATTAAACGGTTTCATAACCCAACAAATAATCAAATCAACATTAAAACTCCAAGCTATAAAACCAATGAAATTACGGCTAGTATATTTGATGTGGCAGGTAGATTGGTTTTAAAAAACAAATAACATCTAATACAAAAAACGAAGTATTTACGCTATATATTTCAAATAGAAAGTTATCAGGGGTTTATATACTTAATATTTCAGGATATAACTTAAACACGAATTTAAAAATTGTAGTTAAGTAAATATTATTAAAACCCTTGTAATAATATGTTTACAAGGGTTTTTTAATAAAATAAGAATCTTGTTGTGTGTAAATAGATAGATTTAAATAGAACGATATTTTATTAACTAAGCTTTAAATTTTAAATCCACCTGAAACTTCAATTCTTTGAGCGTTTATCCATTTTGATTCTTCCGAGCACAGAAAAGCAACTACCGAACCAATATCATCTGGTAATCCAACTCTGCCAAGTGCTGTTTGCGATGCAATCATTTTATTCATATCTTCATTGTCACGTACAAAACCATCACCAAAATCGGTTTCAATAGCTCCTGGCGCAACCGAATTAACTCTTATTTTTCTGTAACCCAATTCGAGTGCCTGATATCTTGTTAAAGAATCAACAGCAGCTTTCATTGCGCCATATGCTGAATAACCAGAAAATGAAAATCTAGCCAAACCCGATGATGTATTAACAATACTACTGCTGTCATTTAACAATGGTAATAATTTTTGGGTTAAGAAATAGGGGCCTTTAAAATGAATATTGGTCATGGCATCTAAACTTTCTTCAGTAGTTAACTCAAATGAAGAGTTAATTCCAGTACCCGCATTGTTTACTAAAGCATCTAGTTTTTTACCATTAAAATGTGTATTGAGTATAGCGTCAATTTCTTGTTTGAAAGTTTCAAATCCTTTGGTAGAAGCTATATCTAATTGAACTGAAAACGCCAACTTGTTATACTTTCTAATGTCATTTAAAACATTTTCAGCGTCTTGCTTTTTTGTTTTATAAGTAATGATAACATCAAAACCTCTTTTAGCGAGTTGAATTGAGGTGTCTTTTCCCAATCCACGGCTACCGCCAGTAACCAAAGCTATTTTATTTACATCTTTTTGCATTTTTTATTGATTTAAATTACATTACAAAAGTGCAACCTAACCCCGTTACCATATTTGTATTTATCAAACTAAAATTTGTAAATATCAAATAATTACTTCCTAAAAACTAAAGGAGATTGTTTGTTGTGTTTTTTAAAAAAATTTGAAAAATGTGCTACTTCATCAAAACCTAAGGAATAAGCAATTTCTGAAACATTCCAATCAGTTTGTTTTAGTAAAATTTTGGCTTCTTGATTAATTCTACTAGATAAAATATCACTGGTGGTTTTCCCTATGGTGTCTTTAAGCACTTTATTTAAATGATTAATATGGATATTTAAAGCATTAGCATATTCATTAGGTTTTTTTAGTTGTAATAGTTGTGTTGCGTTTTCAATAGGAAATTGTCTTTCTAAAAGTTCAATAAATAAACCTGTAATTCTTGTGGCTGCTGTTTTATTTTCGTTAGGTGTAAAAGGGGTTAATTTTTGACCATAATGTATAAGTTCCATTAGGTAATTTCTAAGCAAATCATATTTAAGCTCATAATTAGAATTTATTTCGTGATGCATTTTTTCAAAAACATGTTTTATTTGTAGATATTGCTCTTTAGAAATTTGAAAAACAAAATCACTTTGATTTGAAAAAATTTGAAGATTGTCAATATCAAAGCCTGTTTTGTTTAAGGGTACAAAATCTTTTGTAAAAACACAAAAATGCCCAGATTGATTGTTGTCTTTTGGAGTGTATCTATAAGGTGTTTTAGGAGTTGCAAACAGAATAGCATGCTTTGTTATTTCTATGGTTTTATCTGCATATTCCACAATGTTTTTTCCTGAAATTAAACTTACTTTATAGTAAGTTCTTCTGTTATAAGGCATTTCAGGTTTTGTTTTACAAGTGGCGTACATACTTTCTATGTTAAAAACATTGAAATGCCCAAGGTCTTTATTTAAATTGTTATTTAAAAACTGATCTAAATCAGGGCATGTTTCTTTAAAAACATCTTGGTAAAATTCTTTTATGGTAGTAGTATTCATAAGATTTGTAAAATTCAAATGTACGTTACTTTTTCTAAAAATTAACTTTTTGATATTCTGTGCTAAAATAATAATATTAAGAAGTAGTATTTAATGGTATTACTACTGTGAAATAAGAACTGTTATTGTAAAAAATAAAAAACCCTGTGAATCTTATGATTTACAGGGTTTTGATACCGTTTAGGATTTTTTCAGCGGAGAAAGAGGGATTCGAACCCCCGGAGGTGTGACCCTCAACAGTTTTCAAGACTGCCGCATTCGACCACTCTGCCATTTCTCCAGTTTTGGTCTCATCAAGTTTTTATCCCTGATTGCGGGTGCAAATATAGAACCCTTTTTCAATACTTTCAAATATAAATCTATTTTTTTTTAAATAAATTTTAACTCGCTAAATGTTAACTTCTTTTGTGTTATATTTTTTGTAAAAAGACAATTTCAAAGCGTATTTTTGCAGAAATTAAAATGAAATAATGAGTATTATAAAGCAGCTAGAGTGGCGCTATGCAACTAAAAAATTCGATAGTAATAAAAAATTATCTAACAAAAAACTTGATACTTTAAAGCAGGCTTTTAACCTAACAGCAACATCGTTTGGCTTGCAAACCATCAAATTGGTTGTTATTGAAAACGAAAAACTAAGAGCATCTTTAGTTGAGCATTCATTCAATCAAAAACAAGTTTTACAAGCATCGCACTTATTAATCATCTGTATTCAAAATGATATTAGCGAACACGATGTTATTTCATATTACAACAACATAAAAACAATTCGAGACACTTCAGAAACCATTTTAAAACCCTACAGAGAAGGATTAATTAGTATGATGCAAAAAATGACGGTTTTAGAACGCCAACAATGGTCAAAAAACCAAGCATACATAGCACTAGGCAATTTAATGACGGTTTGCGCAATAGAAGGTATCGATTCTTGTCCCATGGAAGGCTTCATGCCAGCAAAGTACGACGAACTTTTAGGCTTACAAGCAAAAGGGCTAAAATCAATTTTACTATTACCAGTAGGCTATAGGGCAAACGACGACATGTTTTCAGCATTCCAAAAAGTAAGAATGCCTATAAATGAATCTGTAATAGAATTATAAATAAGTACAAGGGCGTTACCACAAGGGTCGGGCTTTTCGCTACAAGTCCTCGCACCCACGCTCAAGCGCGGTTGCTGTGGGCTTTCCGCTTCAATCCCTAACGCAAAACCAAAAAGAAGAAAAATAAAGAACAACAATAAAAAATACAAAATGCCAGGATTTGAATTATTTGGAGATTTAGAGCGAAACGAATTAAACGATGTTTTAAATACCGGCGTGCTAATGCGCTACGGGTTTGATGGCATGCGCCAAGGCCATTGGAAAGCAAAAGAACTAGAAACAACCCTAGAAAACACGTTTCAAGTAAATCATGCACAATTAGTATCAAGTGGCACAGCAGCTATATCAGTAGCTTTAGCAGTAGCAGGTGTAGGAGCAGGTGATGAAGTTATTTTACCAACCTTCACCTTTGTAGCAAGCTTTGAAGCAGTAATGATGCTTGGTGCCATACCAGTTTTAGTAGATATTGATGATACGTTAACCCTATGCCCAAATGCAGTTGAAAATGCTATAACACCAAAAACAAAAGCCATTATGGTAGTGCACATGTGCGGAAGTATGGGTAATATGGATGCACTTAAAACCATAAGTAATAAACACAATTTAGTATTGCTAGAAGATGCTTGTCAAGCTATAGGCGCAACTTACAAAGGAAAACCGCTAGGTAGTATTGGAAATTTAGGTTGTTTTTCATTCGATTTTGTAAAAACCATAACCTGTGGCGAAGGAGGTGCAGTAATAACAAACAACAAACAATATTATATAAATTCAGATCAGTTTAGCGACCACGGTCATGATCACATAGGTAGTGATAGAGGTTCAGAAACACACCCATATTTAGGATATAATTTCAGAATTTCAGAGCTTCATGCCGCTGTTGGTTTAGCACAAATTAAACGTTTACCAGAATTTTTAGAAATTCAAAAGAAAAACTACAACATACTTCGCGATGCCTTGTCGCAAATTCCAGAAGTAACTTTTAGAACCGTTCCTGAAGGTGGTGAAGAAAATTATAGTTTCTTAAATTTCTTTCTGCCTAGTTTAGAAATAACTACAAAAGTGTCAGAAAAATTCAAACAAAATGGTGTAGATGCTTGCTTTCATTATTACAATAATAACTGGCACTACATTCGTAAATGGAATCATTTAAAAGACTTAAAATCTCTTTTCCCTATTTCTACCGAAGTTAAAGAAGGTTTAGAATATTTAAAAACTAAAACATTTCAAAAATCTGATGATTATATAGCAAGAAATTTATCATGTTTAATAAAATTATCTTGGACTGATGAAGATGTTAATGCTAGAGCAAATAAAATGGTTGAAGCAATAAAACTAGCTTTATAAAAGCGAGTTGTTTTTAAGTAATTATTTGTTAAACAGTTAAATTACAATTTGTTAAAGCTAATTTAAATTAGCTAAACATGTTTTGTGTTAAAATATTTATTACTTTTAATAAACTTAAGCCTTCCCTAAGTTTATAGATAATAACTAGTTTTTTAAATTCAGACTATTTGTTTTTATGTCTGTATAAATTAATAGCAAAAATTAATAAAAGTTCATTTTTAAAAGTTTGTGATGCTCACATTTCAAATTTTTTTCGATGTAATTATATACTAACCTTTAAAGCTATTAATTATGAAAACAAAACTACTTTTTCCAACATTAACAATGCTCTTTTTAGTTGCTATTTCCAGTTATTCTCAAACTGTATATAAACTAGATCAACTAAAAACGTATGATTGGAATTCTGCATGGGAACAACAATTTACACATAATTACACGTATGCAAATGGCGGTAATAAAGAGACTAATGTTGTTGTTTTAACGTATCCTGAAGGAGATGTTGTATATCAAAGCAATTCAACTTACAATAGTAATAATGATATTTCAATTAATATAACACAGTATTGGAATGATGTTACATCTCAATGGGAAAACTCATATAAAGAAATTTACACCTATGATGGTTCTAATAATTTAATTGAAGAAGTTTCGCAAACATATAATCCTGTTTCTATGACTTTTGTTAATAGTTACAGATATTTACAAACATTTTCAGGTTCTAATTTAATGTCTGAAGTTAGTCAATCTTGGAATGCTGGTTCTAGTAGTTGGGTAAATGTAGATAAATACGACTATACCTATTCCGGTAATTTACCAATTCAAGCAATAAACAGTGTTTGGGATAGTGGATCTAATTCTTGGTTACCAGATGAACGTGATACAGCAACATATACCGGGAATTTGATAACGAGTTTAGATGTAGATAAATATAATGTTGGCATTTGGGAAGATTACCAAAGAATATTTTATACCTATAATGGTCAAGGTTTAGAAACTGAATATTTAAGTCAAGATTGGGATGGCGTAAATTGGGTTAATTTAGATAGAGACACAAGTACTTATAATGTTAATGGAAATAGAACGGTACTAGTATATGAAAGTTGGGTTGCTTCAGCTTGGGAACCATATTATAAAGAAGAAGCTTCTTATTCTGTAGCAGCACCATTAAGTACCGAAGCTTTTCAAAATACGCATCTTAAAATATTTCCAAATCCAGCTTCAGATTTAATTCATATATCAACGTTTGCATTGATTGATAAAATTGAAATGTTTGATGCTTTAGGTAAAAATGTATTAACAACATTTGGTACAAAACAAATAGATGTAAAAAACTATAAATCTGGTGTTTATTTGTTGAAAGTATACAGCAACAACTTAACAACCAGTAAAAAAATAGTTATCAAATAAATTAATAATCAGAATAAAAAAGGGAACTATTAAAAAATTGTTCCCTTTTTTATTTAGTAGTTTACGTACTCTACAATTTCCAAGCCGTAACCAATTAAACCAACGCGTTTGGTTTGTTCAGTATTAGAAATTAAGCGTAGTTTATGTATGTTTAAATCGTGTAATATTTGAGCACCAATACCAAAATCGCGCGTATCCATATCAATTTTAGGTGCCTTATAAACGGTGTTTGCTTGCTGATTTTCTTTTATAATCGATAATCTATTTAATATGTTCATAGATTGTGATTCTTGGTTTATAAAAATAATAGCACCTTTACCTTCATTGTTTATTACGTTAAACATGTTTTCTAATTGTGTGTCAACGTTATTGGTAAGTGTAC
Source organism: Mariniflexile jejuense (assembly GCF_042675665.1). Lineage (NCBI taxonomy): Bacteria > Pseudomonadati > Bacteroidota > Flavobacteriia > Flavobacteriales > Flavobacteriaceae > Mariniflexile > Mariniflexile jejuense. Next base: position 460,127 of record NZ_JBHTJI010000001.1, on the reverse strand, counting down.
CTAAAATATCATTATTAATAAGGGTAGAATTAATTCTAGTTAGTACTTCTTCGTTATCTTTCCAAGTACCTTTTGTTAAGGCAATGTGTATTTGATTATTAGTGGTTTGCTTATAAGCTCTTAATCTAAAACTTCCAAAGCGAGTTTCAATTTGAAAATCTTCTTTTTTCTCAATTAACGAGTCGTGTTGCATTCTGTAAGCTACTAAATCTTCAATAGAAACTATTTTAAGATCTAGTTTTTTCGCAACTTTCATTAACTCTGGAAGACGCGCCATAGTACCATCTTCATTCATAATTTCAACAATTACACCAGCGGGTTTTAAACCTGCAAGTCTTGCAAAATCGATGGCAGCTTCCGTGTGTCCAGTACGTCTTAAAACACCACCTTCTTTTGCTACTAAAGGAAAAATATGTCCAGGTCTTGCTAAATCGAATGGTTTTGTGGTTTGGTCTGTAAGCGATTTTACTGTTGCAGCTCTATCACTTGCAGAAATGCCAGTAGTTACACCTTTGCCTCTTAAATCTACCGATACGGTAAAGGCGGTTTCCATGTGGTCTGTATTATTGCTTACCATCATGCCTAATTCTAGCTCTTTACAACGATTTTCGGTAAGTGGAGCACAAATTAAACCACGACCTTCTGTTGCCATAAAGTTTATCATTTCTGGTGTTACTTTATCGGCAGCAGCCACAAAATCACCTTCGTTTTCGCGGTTAGCATCATCTACAACTATTATTACTTTACCATTTCTAATAGCTTCAATAGCATCGTGTATGGTATCAAGTTTAAACTTAGAATCTGTATTTATTGTCATCGTTTCATTAATCATGGTGCAAAGATATTGCTTATTTTAAAGATTCTAAACAATTTTGCTTTAAGTCTTCTTTCATTTTATCATTTAAGAATAAATAGGTGATAAAATATAATGGGATTCCTATAATTAAAAGAAACAGGTAAGGTTTCTTTTCTTTTTTGTTAATGTGATTATAGAATTTAGTTGTATTTAATAATGATTTAGCATAATAAATTAAATATAAAAAGAGTGAAACTAAACTAAGTTGAATAGATGCTGAAGCTAGTGATGGTAGTTTATTATTTTTAAACACAAAGTGAAGTATTAGTAAGATAACACCAGTACAATACAGCACAATTGCAAATTTTGAGTGGTCTTTATAATCTTTGGCAATGCTTTCTGAAGTATCATAATCTGTATTGATTTTCAATCCTTCGTCACGTAATTGTGGAATTGTAATACCGCGTTCATTTAAAACTTTTAAGGCCTCAAAACGACTTTCCTCTAAATGCCCTAAAGCTTCATAGTTGTTGATAATGTTAACTAGTTCATCATGTTTACAAGAAGATAAAAACTTATAATCAACACTATTATTTCCTTTTATTTTAAAAACTTTTTTGATTGGTTCGGTTATGCTGTCGAACTCAAATAAACCTTTATCTGCAGTAGCGCGTCTTGTTAAAAATACACCTAAAGGCAACATTATAAGTGTAGAAAACCAACTTGCTACAACAGGATTGAAACTTCCGTTTTTTGCACTATTTGTGGCAAACATACCTATAAAATGATAGGTTAAAAATAAAACAATGGCAATAACCATAGGTAATCCAATACCGCCTTTTCGAATTAAAGCACCTAATGGTGCACCAACAAAAAATAAGATGATACAGGCAAAACCCAATGCAAATTTTTCATGTAAAGAAATGATGTGTTTGTTTAACCATTCTTTAGATATTTTACTTGTAACTTGACTTGTGGAAATTGTTTGTTTTACGCTGGATATGGTTCTTAATGAGACATCAACCATTTCATATTTTTCTTTTGTTGTGAAAATATCTAGAATAGAAGCTAGGTATGTTGAATCTTTAGTTTTATTTTCAGTGATTGCATTTATTGGAACAACACTAGAGCGTTGAAATAAATTTGTTGCTACTGTTTGATGCGCTATTGCTTCTTTTTTACTTAATGAGTCTATGGTTTTATTAAGTCCAACAACATCAAGCATGTTGTATTTGTCGGTTTGGTTTTGTTCGTCAAAATCAACATTATTCATTTGGGATAAATCGATATTGATAATGTATTTTTCAAAGGTACTTTTAGCAAAAGGCTTTTTGTTTCTAGATTTTATGCTGTTTGTTGAAAGATCGCTGTAATAGTTACCGTCTTGTAATATAAGTTTTAAAACGTTAGAATCTTTTTCATTTACTAATTCTCCAGTTTTTGATTTTATTGTTGTAGCATTTGTTCTGCCATCATTACCTCTTACATGTATGGTTACATTATCTAAAAACTGATCATTATCACCATGTTTTTTTTCAAATTTAATGTTGTACGGTGTGCCTTCAATAGGATTAAATTGTCCAACACCAAGTAACATAGCGGGTTTCGACTTTGCAATATTTGTTCGTAGATTAAATGATTTTAACTCAGCCCAAGGAATTACGTTATTTGAAAAGAAAAAGGTAACAATACCAAGAATAACTATAAATATGCTAAGCCCAGACATAGCGCGTTGCAATGAAATACCTGTAGATTTCATTGCTGCAAACTCATAATTTTCAGCAAAACTACCAAATACCATAATAGAAGCTAAAAGAATGGTAAGTGGTAATACCAACGGTATTAGTTTAGGTGTGAAATAGAATAAGAACTTGAAAATAACTACAATATCTAAATCTTTACCAGATAATTCTCTTATATATAACCAAATGGTTTGTAAAACAAAAATCAGCATGAGTATGATAAACACGCTGAAAAAAGTTTTTAGGTATGTGGTTAGTATGTAACGGTCTAGTATTTTCACGCGTTTAATTTCTTCTAAATGTCTTTTTTAAAAAATATTAAAAAAACTTAGATGGTATTTAATAAGAAACTTCGTTTAAAATGAATTTCTTAATTAAGTTTATTAATATAATAGCCTTTGTATTTATTGGCATCAAAGGTAAATAAGCTTTTTGATAATGGCTCATTTGTTTTAAAAGAATTAACGGTAAGTGTTGTTTTTGTACCGTTTTTACCAATTTGCATTAAATTGTAAATGTGTTTAGTTTGTGTATCAATACCTAATAAGATGTATTTTATTTCAGATTTTGAATCTATAGGTGTTAGTTTTACTAGTTGAATTTTTCTACCATTAATATTTTGTTCAATATCCATTGCGTAGGTATATCCATCTTCATAAAATGAAAGCATTTTACTTGGGGTTATGGCGCCTTCATCATTGTCTTTATCTGAAGAAATGGTAACTTCTTCATCTTCAGTGCTAATGCTGTAAAGTTTTTTTCCGTCAAATAAACGTGTTACACCAAGAATGTTTAGTTTGTATTTTTCGCCTTCCATAATAACATCACCTTTGGTTTCTTGTTTTATTTTTTCGGCAGTATTTTCTAATACATATTTAAATTCTATTGAAACATTTTTGTAGCTTTTTGCTTTTTGAGATACTTGATTTAAAAGTGCTTTCGCTTTGTTTTGAGCAAGGGCATTAAATGATACTGTTATTAATATTGATAATATGATACTTTTAATTTTCATTTTGTTTTTGTTATAAAATTTCATTTTCTAAATGTCTGTCTAATGCTGTTAGGTCAGTAATAAGTACTTGTCTGGCTTTACTGCCTTCAAAAGGGCCAACAATACCTGCGGCTTCTAGTTGGTCTATTAATCTGCCAGAACGATTGTAACCTAATTTTAATTTACGTTGCAATAAAGATGCCGAACCTTGTTGCGCTGTTACAATAACTTCAGCAGCTTCTCTAAACAATTTATCGCGGTCTGCTATATCTATATCAAGACTTGTGCCACTTTCTTCACCAACAAATTCGGGTAATAAATAGGCTTCAGGATAGGCTTTTTGCGAGCCAATATAATCGGTTATTTTTTCAACTTCAGGTGTATCAACAAAGGCGCATTGTACACGAATTAAATCGTTGCCTTGTGTAAAAAGCATATCACCACGTCCAATAAGTTGGTCGGCACCAGAGCCATCTAAAATGGTTCTTGAATCTATTTTTGAAGTTACTCTAAATGCAATTCTAGCAGGGAAATTAGCTTTGATAATACCTGTAATTACGTTTACAGATGGACGTTGTGTAGCAATAATTAAGTGAATACCTATGGCACGTGCTAATTGTGCTAAACGGGCAATAGGTGTTTCTACTTCTTTGCCTGCTGTCATAATTAAATCGGCAAACTCATCAACTACCAAAACAATATATGGTAAAAATTGATGACCATCATTTGGGTTTAATTTACGTTCTTTAAACTTTACATTGTATTCGGCAATATTTCTGCATAAAGCATTTTTTAATAACTCGTAGCGGTTATCCATTTCAATACATAGTGAATTTAATGTATTGATTACCTTTGTGTTATCTGTTATTATAGCATCTTCGCTGTCTGGTAATTTTGCTAAATAGTGGCGTTCAATTTTATTAAAAAGCGTTAACTCTACCTTTTTTGGGTCTACTAAAACAAATTTAACTTCTGCAGGATGTTTTTTGTAAAGTAAGGATGTTAAAACGGCATTAAGTCCAACAGATTTACCTTGACCAGTAGCACCAGCCATAAGTAAGTGTGGCATTTTAGCTAAATCTACCACAAATGTTTCATTACTAATGGTTTTACCTAAAGCAATAGGTAGTTGCATATCAGATGTTTGGAACTTTTTTGAAGCAATTACCGAACGCATAGAAACTATAGTTGCGTTTTTGTTTGGCACTTCAATACCAATAGTTCCTTTACCAGGAATTGGAGCAATAATACGAATACCAAGTGCTGAAAGTGATAATGCAATATCGTCCTCTAAATTTTTAATTTTTGAAATTCTAATACCTGCATCGGGTACTATTTCATAAAGCGTTACAGTTGGTCCAATGGTTGCTTTAATACTTGCGATACCAATATTGTAGTTTTTTAGGGTTTCTACAATTTTGTTTTTATTTTCCTCTAATTCTTCCTGATTTATTGTAATACCTTCTGAATCGTATTTCTTCAAAAGGTCTAAGGGTGGAAATTGGTATTTTGAAAGCTCTAAGGTTGGATCAAATTGTCCAAAATCTGCAACTAATTTATCTGATAAATTGTTGGATTCTGAAAGTTCTTCGGCTACTTTTTTGACTTCAATTTTAATATCTTCATCATCTTCATCATCTTCATCAAAAACAGGTGTTTTTACAACCAAAGGAGCAACTTCAGCAACGGGTTTTGGTGTTTCCTTTTTAACTAAAACAGGTTCGTCTGTTTCTAAAGGAATATCGAAAGCCGATTTTATAGCGGCAGCTTCTTCCGATAGGTTATTATCCAATGCAATAACGGGCTCTTCGGTATTATCATTAGTATTTGAAAAATCGTCTTTTATTTTGCTTTTAGCTGAATTAAAAATGTTTGTAAAACTTTCAAAAGTCACTTTAAAACGCACTGCAAGGTATACAATAAGTCCAAAAACTAGTAAAAGAACGGTTCCTAATATGCCTAAGTAATCTTGTAAATAGGTGTTAACTTCAAAGCCAATTGTGCCACCAAGAATATCATACGAGTTGCCAAAGAAACCAAATAAAACTGATAACCAAATAACCGAAAGCATACCCCAAAACCAATGCGAAACTAGCTTGGTTTTATTTAAATTTAGTAATACATATACACCTGATAATACAATTAGAATGGCAATGATAAACGATGCTATACCAAAACCACGTTGTATAAAAAAATCGCTTAACCAAGCTCCTGATTTACTTAACCAATTTTCGGTTTTTACTTCGCGTGAAGCAAAATCTGACAAACTACTTTGGTCTGCATTACCAGTAAAAATAAAAGAAAGAAACGCCATAAAAAGTATGGTGCCAAATATGATTAAAAAGCTTCCAAAAATAAGTTTTTGTTGGCTTGATAATTTTAAACTTGGTAGTTTAAATGGTTTTTTTTGTGTTTTATTGATGTCGTTTTTTTTCTTCGCCATTAATGCTTTACAGTTTCAAATTGATATCCTAAAACCAGTTTAGGAGTGAATCGTTAAAAACGATTCGACAAAAATACAAATTACTAACGTTTAATCTACAGGTTATAGTATTTAAAAAACCTTTGGTAAATAGATTATAAATCCAATGATAATAGCAAAAATAGAAGCAAAAAATACAGCGCCAGCAGCTATGTCTTTAATTAATCCTATTTTATTATGATGTTCTGGATGTATAAAATTTGCTATTTCTTCAACAGCAGTATTAATACCCTCCATACTCATTACCAATCCAATAGCTAAAAGTTGTGTAATCCATTCTGTTGAAGAAATATTAAAAAAGAATCCTGCAGCCGTAACTAATAAAGCTATGCAGAATTGCACTTTTACACTTGCTTCTTTTTTTAAAAGTATTACAGCACCTTTAAATGCATAACCCACACTTCGTATTCTGTTGGCTAAGAAGGATTCTTTTTTAGTCATTTAGTAATTCAGGTAATTAGGCTTTTAAAGTGTTTAACGCAGCTTTGTAATTTGGTTCGTCAACAATTTCTGCAACTTGTTCTGTGTGTAATACAATTCCAGTTTCATCTAAAACAATAACACAACGTGAGTGTAAAGCGTCTAATGGACCATCAATAAAGTTTAATCCATAAGTTTTTCCAAAGCTACCATCTTTAAAATCTGATAAGCTAATAACATTGCTTAAGCCTTCAGCACCACAAAAACGTGCGTGAGCAAATGGTAAATCGTGAGATATGCAAAGTACTTTTGTATTGGTTAATTCGCTAGCTTCTTTGTTAAATTGTCTAACAGATTGTGCACATGTGCCAGTATCAACACTTGGAAAAATGTTTAAAACTACTTTGCTTCCAGCAAAATCGCTTAAGCTTTTTGAAGACAAATCGTTTGCTGTTAATGTAAAATTAGGTGCTTTTGTTCCAACTTTTGGTAGTTCACCAGATGTATTAATGGGGTTTCCTTTTAATGTTACTGTAGCCATTTTAATGTTTTTAAATTTTCGATAAAAATACTAATAATTAGCAGTTAAGTAGATAATGCGTTTATATTTTTTCAACCAAATTGTTAATATTTTGTTAAAGGAATGTTTTTTAAAAACCGCGACTCTTTTACTTTCGTTTGTAGGGTATAAACAAATAAAAAAATATTATCATGAAAAAATCAAATGTATTTACCACTACTGTTTTTGCAATTACACTTTTTATTGGTCAAGGTTTAACAGCCCAAAATAAAATGATGAAAGAAGACACTAAAATGGTTGGTGGTGCCGCAATGTACCCAAGTAAAAATATTGTTGAAAATGCTGTAAACTCTAAAGATCACACAACACTAGTAGCAGCAGTAAAAGCTGCTGAATTAGTTGAAGTTTTAATGAGTGATGGTCCATTTACTGTATTTGCCCCAACAAATGTTGCTTTTGATAAATTACCTACAGGAACTATAGATAATTTAATAAAACCAGAGAATAAAAAAATGTTACAAACAATTTTAACATACCATGTTGTTTCAGGAAAATGGAACGCTAAAGATGTTGTAAAAATGATAAAAGATGGTAATGGAAAAGCTGAAATTAAAACCGTAAGTGGTGGTACTATTACAGCTTGGTTAAAAGCTAAGGATGTGTATATTACAGATGAAAATGGCAATTCTGCAAAAGTTACTATTGCAGATGTAAATCAGTCAAACGGTGTTATTCATGTAATTGATACAGTTTTGTTGCCAAAGTCTTAAAAATTCATAATTATTTGGTTTAGGTTAGTTCTAAAAGACTGCTTCAATTTGAAGCAGTCTTTTTTTATTGCCAAAAACTATAATAATTTAAAATAAAATAGATTTTATCGATTAATATATAATTTATAAAAATAGTTAAATGTGGTTTTTTAGCGTACTTATTATTAAATTTACAATTAAAGTTTAAATTAATTAAAAACTTAATAATAAATAGTATGGATAGTTCAAAAACAGGAAAATGCCCCTTTATGCATGGTGCCAATACAGCCAGCGAAAAATCGGTTATAGATTGGTGGCCAAATTCGTTAAATCTTGATATTTTACATCAGCATGACACTAAAACTAACCCTTTAGGAAACGATTTTAATTATCAAGAGGAATTAAAAAAATTAGATGTTGAAGCACTTAAAAAAGATCTTCACAATTTAATGACTGATAGTCAAGATTGGTGGCCAGCAGATTGGGGACATTATGGTGGTTTAATGATTCGTATGGCGTGGCATGCTGCGGGTTCTTATAGAATAGCAGATGGCCGTGGTGGTGGTGGAACTGGAAACCAACGTTTTGCGCCGCTTAATTCCTGGCCCGATAATGTGAGTTTAGATAAAGCTAGACGTTTGCTTTGGCCAATTAAAAAGAAATATGGCAATAAAGTAAGTTGGGCAGATTTAATTATTTTGGCTGGAACTATTGCTTATGAAAGCATGGGCTTAAAAACATATGGTTTTGCTTTTGGTCGTGAAGATATTTGGGGTCCAGAAAAAGATACGTATTGGGGAGCTGAAAAAGAATGGTTAGCACCAAGTGATGGACGTTATGGCGATGTAAATAAACCATCAACTATGGAAAATCCACTAGCTGCAGTTCAAATGGGATTAATTTATGTAAACCCTGAAGGTGTTAATGGTAAACCAGATCCACTTAAAACAGGTGCTCAAGTTCGTGAAACATTTAAAAGAATGGCAATGAATGATGAGGAAACTGTTGCCTTAACTGCTGGAGGTCATACCGTTGGAAAAACACATGGCAATGGTGACGCTAGTGTTTTAGGTCCAGATCCTGAAACTGCTGCTGTAGAAGAACAAGGTTTTGGATGGTCTAACCCAACCAGAACAGGTATAGGGCGTGATACCGTAACGAGTGGTTTAGAAGGCGCATGGACAACGCATCCAACAAAATGGGATAATGGTTTTTTTGAAATGTTATTCAATCATGAATGGGAATTACGTAAAAGTCCTGCAGGTGCATGGCAATGGGAGCCAATAAATATTAAGGAAGAAGATAAGCCTGTTGATGTTGAGGATATGACAACAAGACATAACCCGATGATGACAGATGCAGATATGGCTATGAAAATGGATCCTATTTACAAAGAAATCTCATTAAAATTCAAAAATGATTTTAATTACTTTTCTGATACTTTTGCCCGAGCATGGTTTAAATTAACACATCGTGATATGGGACCAAAAGACCGCTGGTTTGGACCCGATGTTCCAAAAGAAGATTTAATTTGGCAAGACCCTATTCCAAAGGGTAAAAAAGATTATAATGTAAACGCAGCAAAAGCAAAAATTGCAGCATCTGGACTTTCTATTTCCGACATGGTTGCAACAGCATGGGATAGTGCACGAACTTATAGAGGGTCAGATTTTAGAGGTGGCGCTAATGGTGCCAGAATTCGTCTTGCTCCACAAAAAGATTGGGAAGGTAACGAACCAACACGTTTAGCACATGTTTTATCTGTTTTAGAGCCTATTGCAGCAGAATTTGGTATTAGTGTTGCAGATACTATTGTTCTAGCTGGTACTTTAGGTGTTGAAAACGCAGTAAAAAATGCAGGTTTTAATATTAATGTACCTTTTACTCCTGGTAGAGGAGATGCCACAGATGAAATGACAGATGCAGAATCTTTTGAATATTTAGAACCGCTTGCTGATGGATATCGTAACTGGTTGAAAAAAGATTATGTAGTAAGTCCTGAAGAATTGTTACTTGACCGTACACAGTTAATGGGTTTAACTGCTCCTGAAATGACTGTTTTAATTGGTGGTATGCGTGTAATTGGAACTAATTATGCAGGTACAAAACATGGCGTATTCACGAATAATGTTGGTGTATTAACAAATGATTTTTTTGTTAATTTAACCGATATGGCTAATTACTGGAAACCAATAGGAAATGGTGTTTACGAAATTTGCGACCGTAAAACTGGTAAATGTAAATTTACAGCTACTAAAATAGATCTTGTATTTGGCTCTAATTCTATTTTACGTGCTTACGCTGAAGTTTATGCGCAAGATGATAGCAAAGAAAAATTTGTAAATGATTTTGTTAATGCTTGGGTAAAAGTAATGAACCTGGGTAGATTTGATTTAGCTTAAAATTTATAACCTACAAGAAGCTTCATTTGAAGCTTCTTCTTTATAGTATTTAATAAAAGCAAAAAACCACTTCAATTTGAAGTGGTTTTTTTAATGTACTAATTTTTCTTTTTCAATTTCTATTTGTCGATAGAACCAAGTACACGAGACATAAAATTATTTAAAGCCTCTTTTTTTGGAGTACCTGCTTTTACCATATTGTTCACTTCTATAGCACCATACATATTGGAAATAAGTTCTCCAATAACATCAAGTTCTTCATCTTTTAATGATGGAACTTCAGTTAAAGCTTCTAAAGTTTCAATAGTTTCAATAACGAAATCTTCGTCGTTTTCTTCAATAAATTGCGTTAAATGCTTAATTACTGGTAACTTCATTTAATAAATCTTTTAAAACTTCGAATTTATTTGTTTGAACTTGATTTACAAAAGTTCCGTTTTTAAAAGTAGCAAAGGTTGGTAAATTATCAACAGTTGCTAGTTTTCTAGATTCAGGAAATTTTTCAGCATCAGCAATTATAAATGTGATGTTTTCATTTTCTGAAGCTAATTTTTTAACTTTTGGTTTCATAATTCTGCAATTACCACACCAAGTAGCCGAATATTGTACAACAACAGTATTGTTACTTGAAATGATTTCTTGCAAATTATCTTGTTCTAATTCTTGTAGCATAATTTAGTTTGCTAAAGTTGATAAATATTCTGCAGTAGAATTTCTGTCTGCTTTCATAGCGCCTTTACCTTCTTCCCAGTTTGCAGGACATACTTCGCCTTTTTCTTGAACATGTGTTAAAGCATCAACTAGACGTAAATATTCATTCACATTTCTACCTAATGGCATGTTGTTAATGCTTTCGTGTTGTACAGTACCTTCTTCATCAATAATATATGTAGCACGGTAAGTTACATTGTCACCTTCAACAGTTACTACACCAGTTTCTTCATTGTATTGTTCGTTTGAGATATCTAAAATTCCAAGTGTTGAAGCTAAATTTCTGTTAGAATCTGCTAAAATTGGGTAAGTTACACCTTCAATACCACCATTATCTTTAGCTGTATTTAACCATGCAAAGTGAACTTCAGCAGTATCGCAAGAAGCTCCAATTACTAGTGTGTTTCTTTTTTCAAATTCATCTAGAGCAGCTTGAAATGCGTGTAATTCTGTTGGACAAACAAAAGTAAAATCTTTTGGATACCAGAATAACAGTACTTTTTTGTTATTGTTAATTGCTTCTTCAAGAACGTTTACTTTAAAAGTATCGCCCATATCGTTCATTGCGTTAACGCTTAAGTTTGGGAATTTTTTTCCTACGAATGCCATATTGAAATTTTTAATATTAATAATTTATTTTGATACAAACTTACAAGCAGAAATTGTACATACAATAGATTATCAATTATAAAAACTTATGGAGTAATAGCTTAAAAAAATGGGTTTAAAAATGTGGGGTGTTTTTTGTTAATATGATAAAATAGTTTAACTGAAATTATCAACTTATCAAATTATTAAGAAAAACGAGGTATTTCAATAATTACTTTTTTGCTAATTCTTTTATTTTTATTTGAAAAGCAGCGAATAATAAGGTCATAAACGGACTTAACCAATTAAAAACAGCATAACCAGCATAGTGAAGCGTATCAACACCTAAAACGCCACTTTGGTATGCGCCACAGGTGTTCCAAGGTATTAAGACTGATGTAACGGTGCCAGAATCTTCTAAAGTTCTACTTAAATTTTCGGGCGCTAAACCACGATCTTCATAAGCTTTTTTAAACATTTTTCCTGGTATTACAATTGCCAAATATTGATCGGATGCAATAGCATTTAATCCTAAACAGCTAATTACGGTACTAGTAAATAACCCAAAAATAGTATGGGCTAGTTTTAATAATTCTTTAGTAATTCTAGCCAATGCACCAATACCATCCATAATACCACCAAATATCATGGCACATATAATCAGGAATATGGTCCATAGCATACCTTCCATTCCGCCAGCAGAAAAAAGGTCGTTTAACTTTTCGTTGTCGGTTGTGATTTGTGTTTCAGTAAAAATGGATGTTGTAATTGCAGACAATTTTGAGTTAGATAAATGCATCAAAACATCTGGCTGAAAAATAAAAGCAAAAATAGCAGCAAGAATAACACCTGTACTTAATGCTATTAATGGTTTAGTTTTTAAAAGAATTAACGCAATTACAACCACAGGTACAATAAATAACCATGGAGAAATATTGAAAGTTGTACTTATTGTTGATAGTAAACTACTTAAATCGGCAGTTCCAGAGGTTTCAATGGAGGCACTAATTATTCCAAAAACTATAAGTGTAATAACTAGCGTAGGTACTGTTGTAAGCGTCATGTAGCGAATATGCGTAAATAAATCGGTTCCAGCCATAGCAGGCGCTAGGTTTGTAGTATCACTTAATGGCGACATTTTATCACCAAAATAAGCACCAGAAATAACGGCACCAGCTATCATGCCTGTTTCAATTCCTAGAGCAGTTCCAATACCAACTAACGCAATACCAACTGTGGCAGAAGTTGTCCAAGAACTACCCGTTGCAATGGAGATAACAGCACAAATTACTACTGAAGCTGGTAAAAATATAGACGGACTTAACACTTGCAAACCATAGTAAACCATAGCTGGTATAACGCCACTAATTAGCCATGTTCCGGCTAAAGCACCAACTAAAAATAAAATTAATATGGGTATAAAAACACTTTTTAAATTTTCCCAAATTTCTTTAAGCATGCGTTCTATGGTTACTTTATTAAAAAAACCAACAAGTGCAGCAACTACGCCACCAAGTAATAAAATAATTTGATTTGTATAAGTACCAAACCACTCTTGTCCTTCAACAAAAAATATGTTGTAAGCTAACATACCCATTAAGATAACCACAGGAATTATGGCTTCCCAAATGTTAAGTTCTGTGTTTTCAATAATGTTTTGGTTTTCTATTTCTATTTTGGAAATATTCTTATCGTCTTGCATTATTTGGAATTTGAAATGTAATGTTACGATTTTATAAAAAGGTATGCAAATAGAAAAAAAGCCAAAAGTTTAATTTTGGCTTTGTGCTTTGGGTGTTTAAGTTGTTTTTAATTAAGAATTTTTAGTTCTTTCATACATTTATTCATCATTTGATAGGTGCGTTCTATATCATCATCCAATCCTATTGAAAACCGAATTAAGCCGTCACTTAATCCCATAGATTTTTGTTCCTCTAAAGGAATTTCAGAAGATGTAGATGTTCCTGGTGCGCTAAACAATGTTTTATAAAAGCCTAAACTTACAGCTAAATAGCCTAAATTTCTGTTTTGCATAAGTTCCATAAGTTGGTTGGCTTTGTCTAACGAACCAACATCAATTGTAAGCATACCTCCAAAACCATATTTTGTATTCATCATACTTTTAAATAGCTCATGTGATGGATGTGATTTCAAACCAGGATAAACAGTTTTTAAACCATCTGCTTCAAATTTTTCGGCTAAAAACAAGCCGTTTTTGCTGTGTTGTTGCATTCTAATATGCAAGGTTCTTAAGTTTTTTAAAATAGAAGCAGCTCGTAAACTATCCATTGTAGCTCCCAAAAGCATAGAAGCACCATGGTTTACATTTCGTAAATCATTTATAAATTCTTGAGTTCCGCAAACCACACCGCCAACTGTATCACTAGAACCATTAATAAATTTTGTTAAACTATGTATTACCACATCGGCACCTAAAATAGCAGGTGAAATAGATAATGGCGAAAATGTATTATCTACTACCAATTTTAGATTGTGTTTTTTGGCAATTGCCGCTAAACCTTTAATATCTGCAACTTCTAAAAGCGGATTGCTAACCGATTCGCAATATAAAACCTTAGTATTTTTTGTAATTGCAGCTTCAATAGTTTCTAGTTTAGTAATATCAACAAATGTGGTATCGATATGTAAACCAGGTAAAAAGTTTTTCAAAAACGCATAAGTTCCTCCATAAATTGTTCGACTAGATACTATGTGGTTTCCAGCTTCACAAAGTTGAAGTAAAACAGGAGTGATGGCACCCATGCCAGATGCCGAAACATTTGCAGTTTCAGTACCTTCCATAGCTGCTAAAGCTTCTCCTAGATATAAATTTGAAGGTGATGAATGGCGTGAATACAGGTAGCAACCATCGGCATTTCCTTCAAAAGTATCAAACATGGTTTTTGCTGATAGAAATGTATATGTTGATGAATCTGAAATAGAAGGATTTACACCTCCAAATTCGCCAAAGTATTGTAAATCTTGTATGTTATTTGCAGGTTTAAAATCCATAATTTATTTATATTAAGTTATATAACAAATTTCGATAATTACAGATTTATAAACAATGAATGTGTTATTATTTAGAAAATAAAACTATATAAATTATATTTGTTAGAAAATATAATTATGAGTTTCTGTAAAATATAAGTTTTAATGAAAATATTTCTATTATGACATTTGATAACATTGATAAAAAGTTGCTAGAATATTTGCAAGCAGACAGCAAGCAAACAAATAAAGAATTGTCTAATAAACTAAATCTTTCAGTCACAGCAGTTTACGAACGTATTAAAAAGCTTGAAAAAGAAGGTTTTATTGATAAGTATGTAGCACTAGTTAATAAAGATCTTGTTGAAAAATCCTTTGTTGCATTTTGTCATATAAAATTGATACAGCATTCGCAAAATTTTGTTATGGAATTTGAAAAAGAGGTTAAAGATTTAAGCGAAGTATTGGAATGTTATCATATAAGTGGCGATTATGATTATCTATTGAAAATTTTGGTGAAAGATATAGCTGCTTTTAGAGAATTTCTGGTAAAAAAGCTAACCTCAATAAGTCATATTGGTAGTACGCACAGTATGTTTGTAATTAATGAAGTTAAACACACAACGACAATAAGTTTTTAATTACTTATTTTTTATTACTTTTAAGCAGCTATTATTAACTAACTAAATTTATTGTATGAAAAACCTAAGTTATATTATTTTAGGAGTTATTTTAGGTGCATTGGCCACCTATTTTTTTTGTCCAAGACAAATTGAAGAAAGTTCAATAAAAATAGTAAAGCCTAAAGGTGTTATTTCTACTGAAAATGCAAAAGAATTAAATGCAAATTGGACATTACATAGAAAAGCTGCAGTAGATTCTGCAGCACAACAACAAGGAAGAAAAGAAGATGATCGGTCGGTATGGTGGTCTTTAAGTGACATAGAAAATTATTTGGTTTATGCTAAAAATCAATCGGATAGTTTAGGATATAACATGACTGGTATTCGTGTTTATTTAGGAGTTTATGGTAAAAATGCAGGACAAACAAAAAAAGATTTAAGCACCATGTTTATTGTGCCTACAGGAAGTCCAAACAAATCAAAAGCATCAAGTATTAATTTGAATTTCCGTGGAGGAAAAGGCGATATTCCTGCACCGCCTTTAAATGATGGTGCTGGTGGTGATGGTGGTTATCCACAATAATTTTAATGAATGATTTTTTATTAGAATATAAAAACATACTAACCAATAGTGTGGAAATTTTAGCAGCTGTTACAGGTTTATCGCTTTATAAAAGGTATAAACTTACAGCTGCTAAATATTTCGTATTTTTTTTAGTATA
Organism: Mariniflexile jejuense; assembly: GCF_042675665.1. NCBI lineage: Bacteria > Pseudomonadati > Bacteroidota > Flavobacteriia > Flavobacteriales > Flavobacteriaceae > Mariniflexile > Mariniflexile jejuense. The sequence goes on along the minus strand of NZ_JBHTJI010000001.1, from coordinate 444,390 downwards.
TCTGTCTGTTTGTGATTTTATTGGCAATTATGTAAATTATATAAAAGATGGTTTTTTAAGTTTTTTAAAAGGCACTGTTTTTATTAGAAACTTTTGGTGGTCAACACTATACTGGAAAATTGGAGCGATTGTATTTTTTTGTTTTTATTACCATAAAATATTAAGTACCGAATTGTTTAAAACTATTATAAAGTATAGTGGTTTAAGTTTTTTTGTTTTTTCAATAGGATATGTTCTTCTTAATTGGAATGATTATTTTGTGCGATTTTTTCCAGTTATAAGTGTTTTAGGAGCTATTATCATATTTAAGTGTACTGTTTTTTATTTCTTTGAAATTTTACAAAGCGAAAAAATATTAAGCTTCTATAAGTCGCTTAATTTTTATATTAGTGCAGCTATTTTTATTTGGTGGCTTATTATATCTCCATTGGTGTTTTATGATATTTATAATAGTAATTACGACTGGAATTTTATATTCTTGAAATGGCAAATCTATTTATTTGCAAATATCGTCATGTATTCAACTTTTACCTTTGCTTTAATATATTGCAAACCTGATGAAAAGCCAACAAAACCTTATTAATTAATGCGCTATTTTCTTAATATTTTACTTCAAAGCAAAACGGCATCTACTGCTGCAGAACGTTATTTATTAGTGTATATGATTGCCGTTTTGGTAATAGTAACTTCTTTGGTAATTATATTTTTTATAGTTTTTCAAAAAAGAAAAAACAAATTATTGCTTGATAGAATTGAACAACAACAAGCTTTTGAAGCTGAAATTGCACAAGCACAAACCGAAACCCAAGAACAAACCTTGAAAAATATTGGTTGGGAGTTGCACGATAATATTGGACAGCTACTATCATTCGCCAGCATGCAGTTAAGTATTTTAAAAATGCAAATGCCAAATGAAGTAAAAGATAAATTTAAAGACACAACTGAAGCTTTAAAAGATAGTTTGGCAGAAGTACGATTACTTTCAAAAACATTAAATAATGAAGTTGTACTAAATATAGGTTTTGAAAAATCGATAACAAATGAGTTAAACCGATTAAAAAAGATGAAATTCGACACCGCTGAACTTGAAATTATTGGTGAGAAAATAGATTTTAAAGACAGAAAACACGAAATAATTATTTTTAGAATACTTCAAGAATTTTTATCAAATTCAGTTAAATATTCTGAAGCTAAAAACTTGAATATCATATTAAACTACCAAAAAATTAATTTAGTTATCACCGCAACAGATGATGGAAAAGGGTTTAATATAAATGAAACTGAAAAAGGTTCTGGTTTGATTAATATGAAAAGTAGAGCAGCATTAATTCAAGCGGTATTAGAACTAACTTCGCAACCCAATAAAGGCACAAAATTAATAGTGAATTATCCGTTACAATAGTCACTAAGCAAACAGTTTAAATAGTTTTTTTATAAGGTTTAACTTTTTTGTGTAAGGTGTATATCTTAATGATGGGTCAAGCCAATTTCCTCGTTTTATAATAGATTTAGCATGCGAAAATGTATCAAACCCATATTTTCCGTGGTAAGCACCCATACCACTAGCACCAACACCACCAAACGGCAGTTTGTGGTTTCCAAAATGAATTAAAGTATCATTAATTACGCCACCTCCAAAACTGTATTTAATAAGTGTTTCCTTTACAAAGTTTTTGTTATTTGAAAACACATAGCAGGCTAGTGGTTTTTCAAAATTTGAAATAATATGTTCAATATCTTCGTTCGTTTTATAGGTTAGAATAGGTAAAATAGGTCCGAATATTTCATGCTTCATAACTTCACTTTCTAAACTAGGTTCATCAATAAGGGTAGGAGATACATAGTTTTCACTTTCGTCAAAATCACCACCAAAAATAACATCTATGTCTTCAAGAAGTTTGATTAAACGAACTGTGTTTTTGGTATTTATTATTCTAGGAAAATCGGCTGATTCTTTTGGGTTTTCACCATAGGCTTTTAATATTTCTATTTTTAAAAGTTTAATAAAATCGTTTTTAATTTTAGCTTTTATGATGATGTAATCTGGTGCAATACATGTTTGTCCTGCATTAAAAAATTTACCCCAAACCAATCGTTTGGCAACTAATTTTAAATTTACAGTGTCATCGATGATGCAAGGTGATTTACCTCCCAATTCTAAAGTTACAGGTGTTACATGTTTAGCTGCTGCTTGTGCTATAATTTTCCCTACGGGCACGCTTCCTGTAAAAAAAATATAATCCCATTTTTGGGCGAGTAATTCTGTTGAAGTTTCAATGCCACCTTCAATAGAAACCGCATAATTATCAGGAAACACATTTTTTATAATATCTGTTAAAAGTTGCGATGTGTTTTTTGTTAATTCACTAGGTTTTAAAACCACAGTATTTCCTGCGGCAATTGCCATAATTAAAGGTTCTAATGCAAGAAGAAAAGGGTAATTCCAAGGTGCAATTATTAGCACTGTTCCGTAAGGTTCTTTGTAAATATAATCGGTTGATGGAAATGATAAAATAGACGGTGTAATACGTTTTGGTTTACTCCACTTTTTTAAGTTTTTAATAGCTAAATTAAGTTGAGAAATAACCAGCCCAAATTCACTTATAAAAGTTTCAAATTCCGATTTTTTAAAATCGTGTTGTAATGCATCATAAACAGCTTGTTCTTTTAAAAGAATTTCATTTTTTAACGCTTTTAAATACTGCAACCTAAAAGTAATAGTTTTAGTTTTTTGAGAATTAAAAAAGGTTTTTTGTTCGGAAATAATGTTTGAGATGCTGTTCACAACTGTTTTTTATAAAGATATAAAATTAAGTGTTACAAGCATTCCAAATAGCATCATCTGGTAACGGTGCAGTAATAGAAATAGTTTCATTTTTTACAGGATGCGTAAATGTAATGTGTCTTGCATGTAAATGAATACTGCCATCAGGATTACTTCGGTCAAAACCATATTTTAAATCGCCTTTAATAGGGCAACCAATACTTGATAGTTGCGAACGAATTTGATGATGCCTACCCGTTTCTAAATTTACTTCAAGTAGAAAATAATTATCTAATTTTTGTACTAATTTATAGTGAAGAATGGCTTTTTTGCTGTCTTTTACTTCTTTAATAAACGCTGAAGATTTGTTGTTTTTTTGGTTTTTTTTAAGCCAGTGAATTAATGAATCTGCAATTTTAGGTGGTTCATTTTTAACAATTGCCCAATAGGTTTTAGCAATATCTTTTGAAACAAATAACGCATTTAAACGCGGTAATACTTTGCTGGTTTTTGCAAAAATAACCAAGCCTGTTGTTGGTCTGTCTAACCTGTGTACAACACCCAAATACACATTTCCTGGTTTGTTGTATTTATCTTTAATATAGCTTTTTACAACCTCGCTAAGTGGTTTATCTCCAGTTTTATCGCCTTGAACTATATCACCAGCACGCTTATTAACTATGATAATATGATTATCTTCAAAAAGGATTTGAAGGTTGTTTTTATTAGAAAATATTTTTTCTGCCACGAATTATTAAAATTATATTTCTCGCAAAGTTTGGAGACTGAAAACTGCGACTGCGACTAAAAACTAGTACTGTTCAGAATCATTAGGAAAATCAACAGTTTTTACGTCATCAACATATTTAGAAATGGCATTAGTCATATCTTCATACAAATTTAAATAACGTCTTAAAAAACGCGGATTAAATTCATGTGTCATTCCTAACATATCGTGTAATACTAAAACTTGTCCATCTACACCATTGCCAGCGCCAATACCAATAATAGGAATACTTACACTTTCAGCAACTTGTTTCGCTAATGAAGCAGGTATTTTTTCAAGAACAATAGCAAAACAACCTAAACGTTCTAACATTTTAGCATCTTCAAGTAATTGCTCAGCTTCTTCTTCTTCCTTTGCCCGAACCGTATAAGTTCCAAATTTATAGATGGATTGTGGTGTTAAACCTAAATGCCCCATCACAGGAATTCCTGCATTTAAAATACGTTTTATAGATTCTTTAATTTCTTTACCACCTTCTAGTTTTACTGCATGTCCGCCACTTTCTTTCATAATTCTAATAGCTGAACGAAGTGCTTCTTTTGGGTCGCTTTGGTAACTTCCAAAAGGTAAATCGACTACCACCAATGCACGATCAATTGCTCGAACTACAGATGATGCATGATAAATCATTTGATCTAAAGTAATAGGAAGTGTAGTTTCATGTCCTGCCATAACATTACTGGCAGAATCACCTACCAAGATAACATCTACACCAGCGCCATCAACAATTTTTGCCATAGTATAATCGTAGGCAGTAAGCATTGATATTTTTTCGCCATTGGCTTTCATATCTACTAATGTTTTAACAGTGATGCGTTTGTATTCTTTTTTGGCTACGGACATTTTTTTGTTTTTAAAAATAGAATGTAAAAGTAATGAATTAAGTAGATATGTTAGGTTTTTAAGCTGTAGAGTTTAAGTGTTTTTTGAGTTTTAAATATGTTTTGCCTTAGTATCTTTCTAACTTAGAAACTTTGCCTTTGTAACTAAAAAAACTAACAATCGGTTAAATTAACACCAATAGCTAACCCGCCTTTGGATGTTTCTTTATATTTTTTGTTCATATCTTTTGCGGTTTCCCACATGGTTGCAACCACTTTATCTAGCGGTACTATTACGTTTTTTGGGTCGGTATCCAAAGCCATTTCTGCTGCGTTTATTGCTTTTATAGCACCCATAGCATTACGTTCTATACAAGGTATTTGTACTAAACCACCAATAGGGTCGCAGGTTAGTCCTAAATGGTGTTCCATAGCTATTTCGGCAGCTACCAATACTTGTTCTGGTGTACCACCCATAAGTTCGCATAGTGCAGCGGCAGCCATGGCAGATGATACGCCAATTTCAGCTTGACAACCACCCATAGCGGCACTAATGGTGGCGCCTTTTTTGAAAATACTTCCAATTTCACCAGCTACTAACAAGAATTGTTTGATATGTTTAAAACTGGCATTATGATTTTCAATAACCATGTAATACATTAAAACAGATGGAATTACACCTGCGCTACCATTAGTTGGTGCAGTAACAACACGACCTAAAGAGGCATTTACTTCATTAACCGATAAAGCAAAACAGCTTACCCATTTTAGTATTTGCCGGAATTTAACTTCGGTTTTTCTAATAGTTTCTAACCATTCTTGAGGATTGTTGTATACAATATCTCCTTTTAGGGTTTGGTAGGTGTCAAAAGCACGACGACGTACATTTAAACCACCGGGTAAATTGCCTTCGGTGTGGCAACCAATGTACATACATTCCAACATAGTGTTCCAAATGCGTAGCAATTCGAAATCGATAGTTTCAATTGAACGTATTGATTTTTCATTTTCTAAAACAACTTCGGCAATGGATTTATTTAATTGGTTGCAAAATTTTAAGAGATCATTTCCTGTTTCAATAGGGTAAGGAAACGTGCACTGAAAAATGATTTTTTTAGCTTCGGCATTTTTTCGTTCTTCTTGAACTACAAAACCACCACCAATGGAATAATATGTAGATTGCTGTTTTTCACCATTTATAATAGCTGTAAATTGAAGTGCATTTGCATGAAAAGGCAAAAACTTTTTATTAAAAACAATCTGTTTTTCTGGATTAAAGGCAAGTTCTTTTTCGTTATTAAAAAGTAAGGTATTGGTGGTTTTTACTTTTAAAACAATGTCGTTTATATTTTCAACAGGAATGGTTTCTGGGTTTGCGCCGCTTAAACCTAGCATAATGGCATAATCGGTGGCATGACCTTTTCCTGTTAAAGATAAGGAACCGTACAAATCTATCGAAATGCTTTCAATGGTATCAAATTTATTAGCTTCTTTTAGCTCTTTTATCCAGCGTTCTGCTGCTCGCCATGGTCCTAAAGTGTGTGAACTTGAAGGTCCAACACCAATTTTAAGCATATCGAAAACTGAAATACATTCCATAAAATAGACTTTATTGAAAACAAATTAAGTGATTTGTTTTATTTTGAATATAAAAATTAACTAAGAATTATAAAATAAGTGACAAGGTGTCAGTATTTGTTAGTTGGCATAATCATTGACTTTAACAAACCGAATTTAAAAATGAATTTTCAACACAAATAAAACATATTATGAGTAAAATTATTGGAATCGATTTAGGAACAACCAACTCTTGCGTTTCGGTGATGGAAGGAAATGAGCCTGTTGTTATCCCAAACGCAGAAGGTAAACGTACTACGCCATCGGTAATCGCATTTGTTGAAGGCGGCGAAATTAAAGTTGGTGATCCAGCTAAGCGTCAAGCGGTAACTAACCCAACAAAAACGGTTTATTCTATTAAACGTTTTATGGGTAATAAATATTCTGAGTCTAGCAAAGAAGCAGATCGTGTACCTTACAAAGTAGTAAAAGGAGATAACGACACACCAAGAGTTGATATTGATGGACGTTTATATACGCCACAAGAATTATCGGCTATGATTCTTCAAAAAATGAAGAAAACAGCTGAAGATTATTTAGGAACAACAGTTAGTGAAGCAGTTATTACTGTGCCTGCTTACTTTAATGACAGTCAACGTCAAGCTACTAAAGAAGCTGGTGAAATTGCTGGTTTAAAAGTACGTAGAATTATAAACGAACCTACTGCAGCTGCACTAGCTTACGGTTTAGATAAAAAAGGAAAAGACCAAAAAATTGTAGTTTTTGACTTTGGTGGCGGAACACATGACGTATCAATTTTAGAATTAGGTGATGGTGTATTTGAAGTACTGTCAACTGATGGTGATACACATTTAGGTGGTGATGATGTTGATGAAAAAATCATTAACTGGTTAGCAGATGAATTTAATGCAGAGGAAGGTATGGATTTAAGAAAAGATCCAATGTCTTTACAACGTTTAAAAGAAGCTGCTGAAAAAGCGAAGATTGAATTATCATCTTCAGCTTCAACAGAAATAAACTTACCTTATATTACTGCTACTGCTAGTGGACCAAAACACTTAGTGCGTACATTAACTAAAGCTAAATTTGAACAATTAATTGACGATTTAGTAAAACGTACCATTGCACCTTGTGAATCTGCTTTAAAAGCAGCAGGATTAAGCAAAAATGATATTGATGAAGTTATTTTAGTAGGTGGTTCTACACGTATTCCTGCGGTACAAGCTGCTGTTGAGAAATTCTTCGGAAAAGCACCAAGCAAAGGTGTAAATCCAGATGAAGTTGTTTCTTTAGGTGCTGGTATTCAAGGTGGTGTATTATCTGGTGATGTAAAAGATGTATTGTTATTAGACGTTACACCGTTATCATTAGGTATTGAAACTATGGGTAATGTAATGACGAAGCTTATTGAAGCAAATACTACGATTCCTACCAAGAAATCGCAAGTATTCTCAACAGCTGCTGATAATCAACCATCTGTAGAAATCCATGTATTACAAGGTGAAAGAGCCATGGCTGCTGATAACAAAACTATTGGACGTTTCCACTTAGATGGTATTCCACCAGCACGTCGTGGTACACCTCAAATTGAAGTAACATTTGATATTGATGCCAATGGTATTATACACGTAACAGCTGGAGATAAAGCTACAGGTAAAACACAAGATATTCGTATTGAAGCATCTTCTGGTTTAACTGAAGAAGAAATTCAAAAAATGAAAGCAGATGCAGAAGCAAATGCAGAAGCTGATAAAGTAGCAAAAGAAAAAGCTGAAAAATTAAATGCTGCTGATGCGATGATTTTCCAAACTGAAAGTCAATTAGCTGAATTTGGTGATAAATTATCTGCTGATAAAAAACAACCAATAGAAGATGCATTAGCTGAACTTAAAACAGCGTTTGAAACTAAAGATTTAGCGGTTATAGACCCAGCTTTAGAGAAAATAAACGAAGCTTGGAAAGTTGCAAGTGAAGAAATGTACAAAGCACAAGCAGAAGCTCAAGGTGGCGCACAACCAGGACCAGATGCAAGCCAAAATGGGCAAGCTGAAGGTAGTGATGTTGAAGACGTAGACTTTGAAGAAGTGAAATAAAAAATGTTTCATGTGTCGGAAGGCACAAGACTAAAGCAAAAACGCAACCAAATTGGTTGCGTTTTTTTATTATTGAGTTAATATTTAGCTATAAGAAATTACCATTTTCATCAGTTTTAATGTCTAAACTTTTGGCATCATTAACCAACTTAATTTTGTAAAGTCTTTTAGTTATTCCTTTGTTTGTGTGGTAGTTAACATAGTAAGTGTTGTTTGTTATCGACCAATTTGGGTATTGTTCAAGTATTGCATAAATAACTTCTAATGGTAATCTAACATTAGTATATTTTTCAGTAGTACTAATTATTTTTCCTTCATTGTTAAAGTCAGCAACAATACTTCCTTCTGGTATTTTAAAAGTAATACTATAAATTTCACCTTTATCATATTCAGCACTAGATTTTTCCATTTTATAATCTAAAACTGAAGCTTCTAATTTTTTAACAGGTTTTGCTAGCATATCTGTAGTGCTAGCTGTTAAATAATTATAGTTTGATACTAATTCAACTTCTGCCAAGGCTATTTCTTGCGCAATTATTTGAGTATTAATTCCAAAAACCAATAAAATAAAAACAAATTTTTTCATAATAATCATATTTTAATTTTATCAAAAATAACTATGCACGCATAATAAAAATATGATAAATGTCATGTTGTCAATCAGTTATGCTTATTCGATGATAAAATTTTTATAACTTATTGATAATTAGGTGTTATGCATGCATAATATTTTTGCTATATTTGATAAAAAAAATAAATATGTCTTCAAAACTAACACAGCTTTTAAATATAAAGCACCCAATTATTCAAGCGCCTATGTTTTTGGTATCTAATACGGCTATGGTTATTGAAGCAATGAAAAGTGGTATAGCAGGTTGTATTCCTGCATTAAATTACAGAACGCTTGAAGAATTAAAAAATGCAATTCAAGAATTAAAAGCGGCTAAAGTTGAAGGCGGTTCTTTTGGTTTTAACTTGATAGTAAATAAATCTAATATAAAGTATAAAGAACAATTACATGTACTGTGTGAAGAAGGTTGCGATTTTATTATTACATCATTAGGAAGTCCAGAAGAAACCATTAATCAAGCTCATAAAGTAGGTATTAAAGTATTTTGTGATGTAGTTGATTTAAAATTTGCACAAAAAGTTGAAGCTTTAGGAGCCGATGCCATAATAGCTGTAAACAATCAAGCTGGTGGCCATAGAGGTGATATTTCACCAGAAACATTAATTAAAGACCTTGTTTTAAATTGTAATATTCCAGTAATTTCAGCAGGTGGTGTTGGTTGTAAAGCAGATGTTGATGAAATGTTAAGTTATGGCGCATCTGGAGTTTCAGTAGGAAGTCCGTTTATAGCATCCGTTGAAGCCAATGTAACAGATGAATACAAACAAGCTTGTATTGAGTACGGTTCAAAAGATATTGTAATGACCGAGCGTATTTCTGGAACTCCTTGTACCGTAATAAACACACCTTACGTAAAAAAAATTGGCACTAAAACCACATGGTTAGAATCTGTTTTAAACAAACACAAAAAGCTCAAAAAATGGGTTAAATTGATTCGGTTTTCAATTGGTATGAAAGCTACCGAAAAAGCAGCTACAAAAGCAACTTATAAAACGGTTTGGGTTGCTGGCCCAAGTATTGAATACACTAAGGAGGTTTTGCATGTAAAAGAAATTGTAAATCGATTAGTAAACTAATTTACTAAAGCACTAGTTTTTGCTCTATTTCGTTTTTTATTTCCAACAAATAAACTTAAAGTAACACATGCTGTTAAACCACCAACAACAGTAGCAGCTACATCTGGCGTATCAAAATGATTGTCTGGTTTTGTACTGTCGTAAACTTCTTTTGCAATACCTGCAAGCGCAGAAGCACCTAAACCATACCAGAAAGCTTTGTTTTTATCTTTAGTTTTAGAATAAACAAAGGCATAGGTAGTGCCAGAAATCAATGCACCTGCAGCTACATGGTATTCGCCATCATCTGAAATAAACTGCGCATAACCATAATAAGTTAAAGAAAAGAAGAAGATTAAAAATAGCGCAAGAGCTTTCATTTGCTTAAATAAAATGTTTGGTTAATTAAAACTAGGGATTTAAAATTTAAAATTGTTATATATTCGATTTTGATAATTATTTTTACGATTAAAAGTAACAGAATCTATTTAAGTTAAAAAAAAATTATAATGAATTACAGAGAGTTAGGAAGTAAAGGATTAGCAGTTAGTGAAGTAGGATTAGGATGTTGGCAATTAGGAGCCGATTGGGGACAAGACATTTCAAAAGAAAACGCATTCAATATTTTAAATGAAGCAGTAAAAAACGGCATCACCTTTTTTGATACTGCCGATGTTTATGGAAATGGGAAAAGTGAAACTTTAATAGGCGAATTTCTAAAAACTTGTGATACACCTGTAAAAATAGCCACAAAATTTGGTAGGGCAGGAGATGCATATCCAGATAAATATTCAAAAGATGTTTTACAAAAATCGGTTGAAGCTTCTTTAAAACGTTTAGGTGTAGAATCAATCGATTTATTACAGTTACATTGCATTCCAACGCATTATTTGAAAGAAGGAAGCATTTTTAATTGGCTGCGCGAATTAAAGCAAGAAGGACTTATCAAGCATTTTGGTGCCAGTGTTGAAACTGTTGAAGAAGGTTTAATTTGCATGCAGCAAGAAGGCTTATTGTCTTTGCAGGTTATATTCAACATTTTTCGTCAAAAATTAATAACCGAATTATTTCCGCAAGCGGAAGAAAAAGGTATTGGAATTATTGTGCGTTTACCATTGGCAAGTGGATTACTTTCAGGAAAGTTTAACTCAAATACTACTTTTCAAGAGAATGACCATAGAAATTACAACAAAAATGGAGAAGCTTTTAATGTAGGCGAAACATTTGCTGGTTTACCTTTTGAAAAGGGTTTAGAATTTGTTGATGCCATTAAGAAGGATGTACTGCCAAACAATTTAACCATGGTACAACTCGCATTACGTTGGATTTTAGACCATAAAGCAGTAAGTACTATTATACCAGGAGCAAGTAATACTAAACAAGTACTTTCAAATGCCGAAGTTTCAAACCTTGAAGCTTTATCAATAGAAACTCATGAAGCTCTAGTTAAGTTATATAAAACTAAAGTACATAGTGAAATTCGTGGAGGCTATTAATTAATTTATAAATGAAAACAATCCAACTTACATTCATATTGGTTTTAATGGTGTGTATTGGTTTTGCTCAAAACCCATTCATAACACACATGTATACTGCCGATCCTTCCGCTAGGGTTTTTAATGATACGCTATATGTATATCCGTCACATGACAAAGATGATGCTGTTAAATTCACAATGGACGATTGGCATGTGTTTTCTACCACCGATATGAAAACATGGACAGACCATGGTGTCGCGTTGTCATTAACCGATTTAAGTTGGGCAAGTTTTCAAGCATGGGCGCCAGATTGTATTTATAGAAATGGTAAATACTATTTTTATTATCCTGTTGAACACAGTAAAATTGGTGTTGCCATAGGCGATAAACCCACAGGACCTTTTGTAGATCCGTTAAACAAACCATTAATTCACACAAATTCAGAAGGCGTTGTTTGCAATCGTGATTTTATAGATCCCGCGGTTTTTATTGATGATGATGGGCAAGCCTATTTATATATGGGACAATTAGTTGTAAATGCCATTAAGTTGAATGAAGATATGATTTCTTATGATGGAAACGTATATTTACTAGAAGGAACAGACGATTTTTTTGAAGCTGTTTGGATGCACAAATACAAAGGCAATTATTATTTATCATATGTAGGCGAAAGTGGCGAAATTAAATATGGAATGAGTAAAAATCCGCTTGGACCATTTGAGTATAAAGGTGTTATTTTTCCAAAAATGAATAGTGGTACCAATCATCATTCTATAGTTGAATATAAAGGCGAATGGTACATGTTTTATCATAATTCAGATTTGTACTATAAAAATAATCCAGACATAGAAGAAAAATTTGGTTGGGGACATAAAGATAGTCCTCACCCATACCGCAGGTCTATTTGTTTTGATAAGTTGTTTTATAATGCAGATGGCACTATTCAGATGGTTGTGCCTACTAAATAAAAAATAAGACATTAAAAAAAACAAGCCTAAGTAAATTTATAATGTATGAATAATAAAAATAATGCAGTAACCATATTTCTTGATGCATTAAATCATCCATTTAGAACAGAAATAGAATTGTTAAGACAAATTATTTTAAACTCTATTAACGGTTTATCTGAAAATATAAAATGGAATGGTCCAAATTATTATTATGATGATGCTGATAGAATTACGATGAAAATTCATCCGCCAAAGCATGTTCAATTAATTTTTCATCGTGGAGCAAAAACATTAAACCAACCAAAAAATAAAATAATAAACACAGACTCTAGCGTTATAGTTTGGAAGGAGAATGATAGAGCTGTAGTTACTTTTAAAAATTTAGCTGAAATTGAAAAAGGAAAAACGGATTTAACAGATATTGTAAAAAAGTGGATAATAGCAACAAAAAACCTTTAAATTAAACTATTAAAGTTACCAACCACTAAAAACTTCACTTTTAATACCATCCCATTCTTCCTTCAACATACCATAACAGCAGGTGCTGCGTTTAAAACCATCAAGCATCAAGGTGTCTTTTCGTAAAATACCCTCAAGTTTAGCCCCTATTTTTTCAACAGCTTTTCTAGATTTTATATTGCGTTCATCAACTCTAAATTCAACTTTATCAAATTTCAAAGTTTCAAAAGCGTATTGAAGCATTAAAAACTTCATATTCATATTAAGACCACTTCCTTGAAATTCAGTTCCAATCCAAGTCCAACCAATATGCAACACCTTGTTGTGCCAATTAATAAGTCCGAAACGCGTGCAACCAGCATAGGTTTCTGTTAGCTTATCAAAAACAACAAACGGTATGGATGTTTTATGGTAATAATCATCAATGGCTGTTTGTACATAAGTTTTTAAAGCTTCAGGCGTATCAATTTTACTAGGCGAGTAGTATACCAAATTTGGTTGTTGTGCTATAGCAATAAGGTGTTTGTAGTTACTCATACCTAAAAGCGTCAATTTTACTCGGTTATTTTCTAGGGTTGGTATGGTCATGTTTATGGTTTTGGAAGCAGAAATCGAATTAATTAAAGTTTGTTTTTTGTTTTCAATCGCTTGTCATTTTTGTACTTTTACAACTGCGATTAAAAATACACCATTTCTATGAAATTTACCAAAGAAGACATTATAGCTAAATGTAATTTAGCAAGTAAAAATACCCTAATGGAAACCTTGAATATAGAAGTTGTAGATTTTGGCGACGATTTTTTAGTAGCACGCATGCCAGTAACTGCTAGGGTACATCAACCAGATGGCGTATTGCATGGTGGTGCTACAGCAGCTTTAGCCGAAAGTGTTGGTAGTTTTGCATCACATATTTTTATTGATACCGATAAATTTTTTGTACGCGGTATAGAAATTACAGCAAACCATTTAAAAAGTGTTACAGAAGGATTTATTTATGCTAAGGCGACGTTTATTCATAAAGGTAGAACAACACAATTACTTGATATTAAGGTTATAGATGAAACTAATAACTTAATATCAGTTTGTAAATTATCAACTATTTCATTACCCAAAAAGAGCTAGTTAATGATTTTTGAAGATTTTTTTACCCGTATTGAAACGCAATACACCCATCAATTACCATTTGTTGTTTACAGAAAACCAAGAGAAACAAGCGTAAATGCGTTGTTACAAACCACTAATGATTTGTATGAAATAAACGATTTTACTGAAAAAGGCTTTGTTTTTTCACCGTTTGATGATACAGAACCATCGGTTTTGATACCAGAAAACCAATCTGAAACATTAATAACTACCAATGTTCCGTTAAGCACAGTCGAGACGTTTAAAACGAATGACAGTTTTCATGCTTTAGAAGAAGAAAAAACCTTTCATACAAACTTAGTAAACAAAGGCATTGAAGCTATAAATAATAATCAATTTAAAAAAGTAGTGCTTTCTAGACAAGAAACGGTAAACCTTTCCGAAGCATCGTTTCTTTCAATTTTTAAAAATCTGTTAAATACATATCCGTTAGCATTTGTATATTGTTGGTACCATCCAAAAGTAGGGTTGTGGTTAGGTGCAACACCAGAAACACTTATAAAAATTGAAGGCAATCAATTTTCTATTATGGCTTTGGCTGGTACACAAGTTTACAATGATACTTTAGATGTGACTTGGGGAACAAAAGAATACAACGAACAACAATTTGTAACCGATTTTATAGTAGATAGTTTAAAACCTTTGGTTGAAAGTGTTACCGTATCAAACACAGAAACTGTTAAAGCAGGCAATTTGCTGCATCTAAAAACAATGATTTCTGCAAAATTAAAATCCAATGCAACTTTACAAACCCTTATTTCGGCAATTCATCCAACGCCAGCAGTTTGTGGTTTGCCAAAACACGAAGCAAAACAATTTATTTTAAAAAATGAAAATTATAATAGGTCGTTTTACACCGGTTTTTTAGGTGAATTAAATTTGGAAACTATAAAAGCACCAAGGTCTGGAAAGCGAAATATAGAAAATAGAGCGTATGCCATAACCAAAAAGCACACACAACTTTACGTTAATTTACGTTGCATGCAACTGGTTGATAAAAATGCAATTATTTATGTAGGTGGCGGCATAACTTCAGGTTCTAAGGCAGATAAGGAATGGGAAGAAACCGTTTCAAAATCTTTAATTATTAAAAATATCCTGTAAATAGTTAATATTAAGCCCTATTTATTACTTTTACATATTATTTCTATTATATGATTTATCCAAAAATTCCTCTCGCACAAACGGTTATCGAGCTTTTTAAAGCCAAAGGAATAAAACATATTATTATTTCTCCAGGTAGCAGAAATGCACCATTAACTATTGGTTTTACTAACAATCCGTTTTTCACATGTTACAGTATTGTAGACGAGCGTAGTGCTGCCTTTTTTGCATTAGGAATAGCACAACAACTAAAAGTGCCTACGGCAGTAGTATGTACATCGGGTAGCGCATTAGTAAATTACTATCCAGCAGTTACCGAGGCTTATTATAGTAACATACCTTTAGTAGTAGTATCTGCCGATAGACCAAAACATTTAATTGGTATTGGTGATGGACAAACTATAAATCAAAAAAATATTTTTGAAAACCATATTCTATATTCTGTAAATTTAAAGCTAGATGTTAAGGACGAAAATAATATTCCTGAAAATGAAGATTTACCTATTTTAAAAAACTTAGAAGGAAAATTAGAACGGTTTTTAGGTTTGCAAAAAGATATACAAACACATAATGAAGAAGAAATTAATGAAGCTTTAAACTTTGCTTTAGTAAAAAAAGGTCCTGTACATATTAATATTCCTTTTGATGAACCGCTTTATGAAACCGTTGAAAAACTGCGTGTAAACCCAAAATCAACAAAACCAACCATAAAACCAAAAGTTATTGAAGACTATGTGTTGAATGAATGTTTGGAAGATTGGAATTCTGCAGCAAAAAAAATGATACTTGTAGGTGTTAATGGACCAAATGAAATAGAACAAAAATGGTTAAATGAACTAGCAGAAGATGATAGTGTGGTTGTATTTACTGAAACAACTTCGAATTTGCATAATGATAGTTTTTTTCCGTCTATAGATCAAATTATTGAACCATTAACAGAAGAAGAAAAAAAAGCACTCCAACCAGAAATACTATTAACTTTTGGAGGCTTAATAGTTTCAAAAAAAATAAAAACCTTACTACGTAAATTTCAACCAAAATACCATTGGCATATTGATGAAAAAATGGCAAACGACACATTTTTTTGTTTAAGTAATCATATAGACGTATCACCAAACCAGTTTTTTTCAACCTTTTTACCTAAAATAACACATTATGTAAAAAGTAATTATAATGCCACATGGAAAGCAGTAAAAGAACAACGTTTGCAAAAGCATGACGTTTATTTGAAAACCATTCCGTTTTCCGATTTTAAGGTTTTCGATATGTTGTTTAAACACATTCCAAACAATCAAATATTACAAATAGGAAACAGTTCGGCTATTCGATATTCGCAACTTTTCAATGTAAATAAAACTTTAGAGGTGTTTTGTAATAGAGGCACTAGTGGTATAGATGGTTGTACATCTACAGCCATAGGCTGTGCTGTGGTAAATAGCAAACCAACTACTTTAATTACAGGCGATTTAAGTTTTCTATACGATAGTAATGCTTTATGGAATAACTACATTCCTAAAAACTTCAGAATTATTGTCGTGAATAACCAAGGCGGCGGTATTTTTAGAATTTTACCAGGGCATAAAAACAGTAATAATTTTGAAACTTACTTTGAAACTACGCATAATTTAGATGCCAGACATTTATGTAGAATGTATGGTATAACATATAAAAGTGTTTCAAAAGAAAAACCTTTGGAATATTTTTTAAAAGAGTTTTTTGAAGAAGGCGACCGACCTAAATTATTAGAAATTTTTACTCCAAAAAATATTAACGACGAAGTTTTATTACAATATTTTGAATATTTGAAGTAAATTCTTGTGACTTTATTTTTTAATTGTGTCTAAAATTTAGTTATCTTTAGTACAGTTATCAATTTAAGTAATTTATTAACATATAAAAACAAGTATTTATTATGAGTAAACGTGATGAACTTATTGCAAAGTATGCTGCAGATTTAAAGGAAAAATGTGGTGTAACAGCAGACATGGATTTATTAACCAAAGTAACTATTGGTTGTGGGCCATCAATTTATAATGCCGATGCTTCAACAGTTTCAGGATCGGATGAAGCTGAATTAGCAACCGTTAAAAACAATTTTTTAATTAAGAAATTAGGATTAAAAGATAGTCCAGATTTAGATAAAGGTATTAATGCAGTTATAGAGCAATATGGTAAATCTAACCGTAATAAATACAGAGCGGTTGTTTATTATTTATTGACAAAACATTTCAAAAAAGAATCTGTTTATTAATTTAAAGAGTTTTTTATTTTAAATATACTCAAAAAACTTAGTTTGTGTACTTTAAAAGCAAGTATGCCCGCGTTAGGGAGTGAACTGGAAAGCCCACAGCGACGCAGGAGCGCGGACTTGTAAGGAAACGCCCGACCCGATAGGGTAACGCCCTAATACATTTGTTTAAAAATAAGAAGAATAGTGTTACATTTGTAGCATGATAAAAATTGGGCAAGTTAATACGCTAGAAATACTACGCGAAACCGATCACGGTGCGTATTTGGTAGATACTGAAGATAATGAAGTTTTACTACCAAACCGCTATGTGCCTGAATCGTTTAAAATTTGGGATAAATTAGACGTTTTTGTTTATTTAGATAATGAAGAACGCCCTGTAGCTACTACCGATATGCCATACATTATGGTAGGAGAATTTGCGTTACTAAGGTGTAATGCGGTTACTGAATATGGCGCATTTTTAGATTGGGGTTTGGTTAAAGAATTGTTTTGCCCCTTTAAAGAACAAGCTTTTGCCATGAAACCTAAAGGGTGGTATTTGGTGTATTGTTATTTAGATGAAAAAACTGGAAGACTTGCAGCATCAAGTAAAACCAATAGTTTTTTAGATAATAAAGTACTTACTGTGAATCAGTTTGATGAGGTTGATTTAATTGTGTCGCACCCATCAGACATTGGTATGAATGTGATAGTTAATAAAAAGCATACTGGTTTAATTTACAAAGACCAAATTTTTACAGAGATAAGTGTAGGCGATAGGCTAAAAGGTATTGTTAAAAAAATACGACCAGGAAATAAATTAGATATTTCGCTTGGACAAATAGGCTACAGAAATATTGAACCAAATGCAGAACGCATTTTACACGAATTGCATGATAATAGTGGTTTTTTGAATCTTACCGATAAGTCTGATCCTGAAGCAATTAAGAATGTGCTTCAAATGAGTAAAAAGAACTTTAAAAAAGCAATTGGAACACTATACAAACAACGCCAAATTGAAATAAAACCAGATGGTATTTATTTAGTTTAGTACGTTTTGTTCTGAGTTTAATGTGTTTTGAACCCAAAATTCTGCTTCATTTAAAGAGGAAAAGTTTTGTTTGTTGAAATTAAAAAAGTAGCTTTCAACATTAAATACTTTTTCGGCAAATAGCGTATAAGTTACTGTTGCATAAGCTTTAAGTGATTTGCATGTGTTAAATAATGGTGCATCTGTTATTACTATTGAATAAGAATTTATTCTATGACTTATCAAACCAAAATCATTTTCTCCAAAATACGTTTTTATGTATTCTCTAACAACTTCAAAATTGTTATAATTTATTTCTACACCTTCTTTAAATTCTGTTATTAGGTAGTTTTCAAAAAAATATAAATCACCTAAATCAATAGTTATATGTTTTTTAGCTTTTTTATATATAGGCAATTCTTTAATTGACATGTTTATTTTTTTTTACAAATGCGAGTGCAAATATACTATGCTTGCATAATATATTTGAAGTTAAAATAATTATTATTGATAATTTATGTTATTGACAATTAACCTATTAATAAAATATTAATTATGCTGTTATTTTAATATTTATTTATAAAAAGCACTTTTTTTAGAATAATTATTAATTTAGATTTAGTGTTTAACTGGTTGTTTATCAATTGAAAAGAATTGTAAAAGCGCGTTTGGAAGTTTTAAACATATTTTTTTGTGCCTTTATTACAATGTAAAAGCATGTAAGTTTACATAAGATAGTATGTTGCGGAAACAATTTTCATATTTTTGTTTTATGATACATCAAGATACTATAGTTGCTTTAGCAACACCATCTGGCGCAGGTGCCATTGCGATTATACGTTTGTCTGGAAAAGAGGCAATTACTATTACAGATGGTTGTTTTAAATCTGTTTTAAATAAAAAAACACTAAGTAGCCAGAAAACGCATACTATCCATTTAGGGCACATTGTTGATGGTATAAAAACTATTGATGAAGTATTGGTGTCTGTATTTAAGAATCCAAATTCATACACTGGTGAAGATGTGGTTGAAGTATCATGTCATGGATCAAATTACATTCAACAAGAAATTATACAATTGTTTTTAAGAAAAGGTTGTAGAATGGCAACCGCTGGTGAATTTACATTACGAGCCTTTTTAAACGGTAAATTAGATTTAAGTCAAGCAGAAGCAGTAGCCGATTTAATTTCTTCCGATAACGAAGCCTCTCATCAAATAGCTATGCAGCAAATGCGAGGAGGTTTTTCATCTGAAATTGCAAAATTGCGTGAAGAACTTTTAAATTTTGCCTCGTTAATAGAGTTAGAACTAGACTTTGCAGAAGAAGATGTCGAGTTTGCCGACCGTACCCAATTTAAAACTTTGGTAGATCGTATTATTTTGGTTTTAAAACGTTTAATAGATTCGTTTTCGGTTGGTAATGTTATTAAAAATGGCATTCCAGTAGCCATTGTTGGCGAGCCTAATGTTGGTAAATCAACCTTATTAAATGCGTTATTAAATGAAGAACGTGCCATTGTTTCAGACATTGCAGGAACTACACGCGACACTATTGAAGATGAATTATCTATTGGTGGTATTGGGTTTCGATTTATAGATACCGCAGGTATACGCGACACCAAAGATGTGGTTGAAAGCATAGGCATCAAAAAAACCTTTGAGAAAATAGAACAGGCACAAGTGGTTTTATTTTTAGTTGACGGTTGTCAGTTGGCAGTTGATGGTAAGCTAGATTTCTTATTAGTTGAAATAAACAAAACACAAAATCAATATCCTCAAAAAGCTCTAATTGTTATCATCAACAAGAAAGATTTGCTTTCTGGAGAAACTATAAATACCATCAATACCAAATTAACAACCAACAACCAACAACCAACAACTATATTTATTTCTGCTAAAAACAATGATGGTGTTGATGATTTAAAAAATGTATTATTATCATTTGTAAATACAGGTGCTTTGCGTAACAACGATACTATTGTTACCAATTCTAGGCATTACGACTCCTTATTAAAAGCCTTAGAAGACATAGATAAAGTAAAAATAGGTTTAGAAACCAACCTTTCAGGCGATTTACTAGCTATTGATATTAGGCAAGCACTATATCATTTTGGCGAGATTACTGGTCAAGTAACGAATGATGAGTTACTAGGTAATATTTTTGCAAACTTCTGTATCGGGAAGTAATGTAATTCCCCACCTTTGTGATAATATCAAATGATACTATCATAAATAAAATCGAGTTTACGAGATTGCATCCGACAGTATTATAAAAAATATTAAATAGCGGATGAAACCACCTTATAACATCACAGAAAAAATTGTAGCGTTAGTGGCTTCTATTTCAGAAAAAATAGGAGAAATTAACGCTACTCATTTATTTAAACCCGCTACTGAATTACGAAAGAAAAATAGAATCAAAACCATTCAATCTTCTTTAGAAATTGAAGGCAATGCACTGACTGAAGAACAAATCACGGCTTTATTGGAAAACAAAAGAGTTTTAGCACCTCAAAAAGATATTTTAGAAGTTCAGAATGCCATAAAAGTATATGAACAACTCAATACATTTAATCCTTTCCAATTAAAAGATTTAGAAAAAGTGCACACTATTTTAATGAGTGGATTAATTGAAAATGCAGGAAAATTAAGAACTACCAAGGTTGGGATTGTTAAAGAATCAAAAGTAGAACATATGGCACCAAGTGGAGCCATGGTAAAGGGTTTGATAAAAGCCCTTTTTGAATATTTAAAAAAAGACAACGATTTAATCCTCATCAAAAGTTGTGTATTTCATTATGAATTTGAATTTATACACCCATTTTTAGACTGAAATGGAAGAATGGGCAGATTGTGGCAAACCTTAATTTTAATGCAACAATATCCAGTTTTTGAATACTTACCTGTTGAATCACTCATAAAGCAAAAACAAAGCGATTATTACAATAAATTATCCGAATCTAATAAAAAAGGAAATTCGACACCTTTTATCGAATTTATGTTGGAAATTATTTTAGAGTCATTAGACGGAACACTTCATACAGAAGACAAAATACGTTTATTTAAAGAGAAAATAGGCAAAAACACGTTTAGTAGAAAAGATTATATGCAGAGTTTTAAAAACATATCTGCACCAACAGCCAGTAGGGATTTAAAATGGGCAGTTGAACAAAATCTTTTAGCTAAATTTGGAGCATTACGATTAACAGAATATCAGTCTAAGTAATTTATTTATTGACCAATATTTTCGCCTATTTTCAAAGCTTTTAACAATCATTTGGCACAAGTACCCTTATAATGCTGAAAATTGCAAAATAATTAAAAATTTTATTTCAGGAATAAAATTTTGTTAAATTAACTGATACATAATTAATTACGATAGTTAATATCAAATTTTAATAATTATGAAAAAAGCTTTTATTGTGATTTATATCTTACATAAAAGAAAAATATCGGATGTATGTTTAAAAAAATTCGATAAAACGATTGTTTTTAACGATAAATTACATAGATTTGTGTTTTAAATCCCTAAATCGTACATATGAAAACAAGAATTATTCTTTTTAGTGTTGTGCTATTTTTAGTAGCAGGTGTAAGTTTTGCTCAAAAAAAGAGTGAAGCAAAAAGCATTATTAGTGAAAAAGTAGCTATTAAAAAGTACCATAAAAAGGAAGAATTGGAACGCATGCAAAAAGGAGAGCTTTTAACGCTTTATTCAGAGCGTATTGAAGTTTTAATTAAAACATTACCTTACATTGCTTTTGCTACAAAGCCTGGCATTACTATGGAAACTCTAGGAATTCCTAATGATAATGATAATAGAAAAGTGCTAGATAACCAGTTTGAAGCAACTGATGATTATTTAAAAGCAACCAATGAGTTTCACGCTAGAATATTACCATATTCTGACACAAGTAAGTTAATTTCTGCAATCATATTTTATGAAGAAATAATGAAATCATTGCATGAATATAGTGCGTATCATTAAAAAAACACCAACTAACCAAGTATACTTTAAATTGATATAGTATTATATAAAATCAATCTTAATCAATAAGATTGATTTTTTTTATTCCACATATTAATAATAACAAGTAATACATTGTATGCTGTATTTTGTAAGAAAACGTGTTTTTTAACTTTTGAATATGTATTTCATCGATGATTACAAGTGAAAATTTTATATATTTTATGTATTTTGTCGAAATATTTGGTATTTCATGGAATATTTTAATAGATTTGAGCATTAATTCGTCGAAAAATCGTATTTAGCTTTTAACAAGAAAAAATATTTAACTATGAAAATCTTTACTAAACTGGCATTTATATACTTATTGGTAATAGGGCATGTTAATGCGCAACAAGAAAAAGGAATTATAGGATCCAATAATTGGTTGTATAACTGGACAGAGTTTAAACCAAACCAAAAACAATATGACGAACCAACCCAAATATTAACAGGTAACATAGATAAAGATACCAAGTTATCTAAAAGAGAAACATATATGCTTTTAGGTAATGTATTTGTAACTAATAATGCCACTTTAACTATTGAACCAGGAACTGTTATTTTAGGTGATTATGCATCTAAAGCATCATTAACAATTTCTAAAGGTTCTAAAATAATTGCAGATGGTTTAGAAACAGATCCAATAATATTTACCTCTAATAGAGGTGTTAAACGCTCTGGAGACTGGGGTGGTTTAATACTATTAGGAGATGCACCTACTAATAAATTTGGAAACGGTTCTGTAGCTTCTTTTTATGACGATTTACAGCAAACAGCTTATACAAACACAAATTATGGTGGTACAAATGTAGAGAGCAACTCGGGTATTTTAAAATTTGTTAGAATTGAGTTTGCTGGTAAAAGAGTTAAAAACGACGATTATTTTAATGGATTATTATTAGCCTGCGTTGGTAGCAAAACAATTATAGAAAATATTATGGTTAGCTATTCAGCAGGTAACTCTTTCGAGGTTTGGGGTGGTGAAGTTTGTTTAAATAAACTCGTATCTTTTAGGTCGAATAGTAACGATTTTAAGTTTAACTATGGTACACAATGTAAAATAGATAATTCATTAGCAATACGTTCACCTTATATTTCTAGTAGTTCTGCAGCTAGATGTTTACAAGTAGCATCATACAATAATAAACAAGAAGTAGATTTTTCTAAAAAAGTAACAAAAGTAGAAGCAAAAAATCTAACATTTTTAAATGATAGTGAAAACTTAAAATCTGATATAGAAAAAGGATTAGTAAAGGAAGCTGTTTATGTTGGTCAAAACGCGAAACTAGATATCAATAAAAGCGTTATTTCTGGTTTTAATCCTGCAGTAGTATTGCAAAGTTCTATTGCTATCAATCAAGAAAATTTAGAAAAAATAAAGTTTGTTAACATGTATTTTAATAACTGTAAAGGAAACATTTTTGTAGAAAACGATTCTAATAATGAAGATTTAGAAAACTGGTATGGAAATACATCGTTTTTTAATGTGTACTCTAAAAGTAATAATGCTGAAACGTTTATTGATTTTTCAAATGAAAAACGACCAGATTTTAGGTTACGAATTAATAAAATAATTGCCTCAAAAAGTGGGGTATATGCTAAAGAAGATTTAGGCGTTAATAATTAAAAAGTTGTATAAATTGTAATAATGAGCTTAATAAAACGTATAATATTTATATTTTGACGGATTTCAATCTTATAATTTTAAGAAGTTCCTTTTCTAGTGCTTGCACAAATCCATACAGTTTCTAGACGTTTTATTTACAAGAAAAATATAAAGCCGTACGTATGAGAAACTTTGTTTTTAGTTACTTTACTATCCTATTTTTTTCTTTAACACATACCGTTAAAGCGCAACTTGTTATAGGTAAACCTAGTTTAGGATTTAGTCAAGCTTGTGCAAGTCCATCTTTCAACACCTATAATGCCACGTTTACATTTTCGCCAGAAACGGCATTAAGTGCTACCAATCAATTTATTATAGAGCTTTCTGATGCTACAGGTAGTTTTACAAGTGCAACAACAATTTATACGTCGGCACAAGGTGCTGTTACAGTTTCACCAGCAACCTTAAGCTTTTCATTGCCTAATACAACTGCTGGAGAAGCTTATAAAATTAGAATTAAAAGTACTGCACCAGTAGCAACTAGTGTGCCTTCAAACGCATTTGCAGCCTACTATAAAATTCAAGACAAACCTTTTTCAATAAACAATTTAATTTCAACAGGCGCATATTGTTCTGGAGGAAGTTATGTGTTAACTATTGATAACCCTGGAACTGCTGATAACGATTCACCTTTAAAATATCCTTCATTAACTTTTAATTGGTATAAAGAAACAAGTCCTACAACATCAGTTTTTGTTGCTTCAGGTGAAACTTTAGCGGTTAATGCACCAGGCACTTATTTTGTAAGGACCAATTATGGCACGTGTACGTCCGATTCATATTCAAATCGTGTAACGGTAAGTGAAGCTACATCGGCAACCACATCGTCTATAAGTTCTAGTTTGGGCAATCCATACTGTTCTAGTGAAGGCGCAACCACATTAAGTGCTATAAAAGGTAATACTTACCAGTGGTTTAAAGATGGTAAAGCTATTTCCGGTGCAACAAATCAAATGTATGTAACCAATGAAGCTGGCGCATATTCCGTTGCAGTAAATTTAGGAAGTTGTACTACAAACGCATCCATTAATTTAGAAAATAGTGGTTTTACAAGTAGTATAGATGTGCCTGAATTTAACACAATAAACGATGGTGAAACACTAGTAGCAACTGTAACTACAGATGCTTCTAATCCGCAATTTGAATGGTTTTTAAATGAAAATCTTATAGCATCAGCAACTAGCAATAGTTATGAGGCAACCCAAATGGGCAGTTATAAAGTAGTTATTACGCAAACAGATGGTTGTGCAGCTTCAAGTGAACATACATTTTCTATAACCGAACCGTTTCCAGATGTGGCAAACATACCTAATTTAATAAGTCCTAATGGTGATGGTATAAATGACACTTGGGTTATTCCGCAACTCTATGTGGCAGGCACAAATACCGAAGTTATTATTTTAAGCGCTCAAGGAAAAGTAGAACTTCAAACAACCAATTATCAAAATGATTGGCCTCAAAATCAAATAAACTTTAAAGATATTAATCCTGTTTATTATTACATCATAACCACTTCAAATAATAAAACAAAAAAAGGTTCCATTACGGTCGTAAAATAGCATGATTAAACAACTATTATATGTAGTTATATGTTTCTGTTTCGCACAGATGCTTTATTCTCAAGAAGATGGCGTTGTTGCGTTTTCTTTACCAGTATGTAATTCTTTTAAGTTTAATAAATACGCTATAAACCCTACTTTTAGCTTTGTAAGAGAGCAAAATAAGTACATAAGTTTTACAAATAAACGCCAATGGGTTCAGTTTGATAATGCACCACAAACCTATTTGTTTAGTTATTCTGGTAGGTTTGGAGAAAATACGGGTGCAGGAATTGGTTTATTTCAACAAAACTATGGTGTGTTAACTACTTTTGGAGGTGTTTTAAATTATGCCCAAAATGTGGTTTTAGACAGAGATAGTAACTTAACATTTGGTTTAAATTTAGGAGTTTATAAAAGTGGTATTAATGAAGGCAACGTAATAACTAATTTTCCAGATTCATCATTGGAAAATATACCTTCAAATATGTTGTTTACAATTGCCCCAGGTATAAATTATGGTACTACTTTTTTCGATTTTGGAGTATCATTAAATAACATTGTGTCATACAACTTAAAAACCTCAAAAATTATTGAAGATAACCCAGAACAAAGTATTCAAGCACATGTACTATACACGGGTTATGTAGAAAGTCGTGGTTTTTTTGATAGAAGTAAATTTTCTGGTTTAGTACGGTCAGAATTTAAAAAGGAACAAACTGTTATTTCGGGTATTATGATGCTTAATATTCCTAAAGGATTGTGGGCACAAGCGGGTTATAATACATTATATGGTTTATCAGCAGGAATTGGTTTAAATATTACAAACCAAATTGCTATTGAATATAATTTTGAAAAGGAAATGGGTGATATGGTTTCATTTGGAAATTCGCACGAAATAACATTAGCCTATAAATTCAGGAAAAACCAACGCTATAACTATAATGACGATGATGATGAGGAAGCACTATTTTCATCATCTGGAGGATCTAAAAAAGTTTTGGCTAAAACAGGAAGCACGTCTACAAAAGTTGATAGAGCAGCTATTGCCGAAGCTAAAGCACAAGCCAAAGCAGATGCACTAGCAAAATTAGAAGCTAAAAAACAAGAAAGGCTTAAATCATTAGGAGCGTCGAAGGCAAATCAAGTTATTGAAAATCAATCAAAAGAAGCAGAGGAGATTGTCAAGGCTAAGTTAGAACAAGAAGCAAAAGCCAAAGCAGAATCAGAGGAAGTTGCAAAAGCTAAAGCAGAAGCAGCGAGAATACAATTGGCTGCAGAAACAAAAGCTAAAGCGGAAGCAGAGGAAGTTGCCAAGGCTAAGTTAGAACAAGACGCTAAAGCGAAAACAGAAGAAGCTGCAAGAGTAAAATTAGAGCAAGAAGAGAAAATTAAACAAGAAGAATTAGATGCAGCTTTAATTTTAAAACCTACAAATCCTACTGAAATTGCTATTAATAATTTAACAAAATTAGCAACAGATTCTAAACTTGAACAAGATGCATTATTATTAAAACTTAATGAAACCGTTTCAAATAGAGAAAAAGATTTAAAAGATTTAAAACAGGAAAACGATTTAAGTGAGCAAGGAATTTTTACTGAACCTAAGCCATTTAAAAGTGTATCGGCTGAAAATGCAGAATTGGAAAGTTTAAAAGTTCAAATTGATGATGTAATTAAATCACAAGACGCACAAATTATTAATTTAGAAAACTTGTATAAAGAAAGACTTAAAGCAGTACCAAATGCACAGGATTCAATAAATACAATATATCTAAATGAAATTTTAATACTTAAAGAAGCTCAAGCAAAGGCAAAACGTTCAAAAGAAAGTTTAGTATCAGAATTAGAAACCATTAAAATTGCAACTGAAATTGAGCGTAAACGTCGCATAAAACGTGCAGAATATGATAATGAACAAGATCGATATAATAAAGATAGAGCTGTATTAAATTCAATAAAACAATTTACAGAAGAAAGTACAGTTCCTCTTAAAAAAGAAGATTTTGATTTTGGTGAAGAACAGACTGAAAATATTCAAATTATAAAAGATGTTAGCAATGTTGAAAGCGGCTATTACCTCGTAATTGCGGTACATAGTGATACAGCAAAACGAGACGAATTTTTAAGAAAATCTGTAGCTGCTGGTCAAAAAAATATAGATTTCTTCTTTGATGTGGCGACCAATAAATATTACATTTATTATGAGAAATTTGAGGACATAAATGGTGCTACAAATGCCATACAAGCCAAAGGAAGTACACCTTACAATGGTAAAATGTCTTTAATAAAAATAGAAAACTAAAATTCTTTTTATCAAAAAAAGTAAACACTAAAACACATGGGATAATAATTCTATACTATGTGTTTTAGTGCTTTCCAAAAATACTTACATCAATTCTATTTTTTTTTTAGACTTAAAATATTCTTTTGCATTTCAACGATTTAAATTGTATTTTAAGTACTACAAAATTTGTAAATATTAAAGCTTAAAGTATTATTTCATCGATAAATTGCTTTATTTGTTGATTTTATATAGTATTCTTCCAAATTAATTTACGATATTTATACCGTTTAAAAACATTTTTTTAAGACAAAATTTTGTTTACGTAAGAATAAAGCTTTGTTTTTTAATGTTTTTAAGCAATGATTAATATTTCTTTTGTCCCCCAAGAGAAGAAATAATAAAATAATCGTCTATGAAAAAAACTACTTTTACTAACCTACTTATTATTTTATTTTTTGCTTTATGTTCTGGTAGTGTAATGGGGCAAAATCTTGTTCCTTTTATACCAAGATATGATGAAGCTATTAAAGGCGATATGCTTTTAATTGGAAATAGCAATGTTGGAATACACGTTTCAAATCCATACAATGGTACAGATACTAATGACAGAATAAATGCTGCAGTACATGTAGATATTGATGGAGACAGCAGTACTTTTAATTCTAGTAGTGCAGATTTAGATGTACCTAATGATGTTAACTGTTACAAAATAGTTTATGCAGGACTTTATTGGAGTGCAGTTGTTAATGGTCCTACACCAATGGGCAATATTAAATTTAAAGTGCCTGGAGGCAGTTATGTTGATATTACGGGTACTCAAATTTATTTTCAAAACGCTTCAAATAATAATAATTCAAATAGTTACGCTTATTACCACGATGTTACTAGTTTACTTACAGCATTGCCAAATCCCGAAGGTACTTATGCAGTAGCAAATATTTCATCATTAGTTGGAGCTCGCCCAAATTCTGAAGGTCTATCGGCAGGTTGGTCACTTTTTGTGATTTATGAAGATCCATTGCTTCCTAGCAAATACATTACATCTTTTGATGGTTTTACCAAAATAACAAGTACAATTAATGAAACATTTCCTGTTTCTGGCTTCAGAACAATACCTGTAGGCCCAGTAAGAGCTAAGTTTGCTTTTAGTACCATTGAAGGTGATAGAAGCTATACAGGTGATTATTTAAGATTAAACGGCACAACTATTAGCGCTACAAATAATGCAGGTACTGTTATTAGACCAGGTAATAACTTTTTTAATAGTACCGTTTCAATTATAGATCCAATTACAAATACGCCAGAGCTTTTTACAGCAAGAGTACCAAATGGTTCTAATACTCTAGGTTTTGATGCAGGAATTATAAATATACCCAATGCGGGTAACACATTAATAGCTAATGGTGCAACATCAGCAACCATAAGTTTGGGTAGTAATTTAGATATTTACTATTATTATTTTAGTGCCTTTGCAATAGAAATTATAGCACCAAACATTGTACTTACAAAAATTGTTGAAGATGTTTTTGGGAATGATATTGGAGGACAAGTAGTTGATTTGGGTGATGAATTGTATTATACCATTGGTTTTCAAAACACAGGAAACGATGATGCAACCGATTTAACCATTCGAGATATTTTACCAACAAATGTGGTATTTAATTATCCTGCCGATATTGGAATTTTACCAGCAGGCGTTACAGTGCAAAGTTATAATCCTACAACACGAGAACTTATTTTTAGAATAGATCCTTCTGTTGTAGAAGAAAACGATCCTGTTTCTGAAATTCGTTTTAAAGTAACAGTAGTTTCAACTTGTAGTTTACTTAGTGATGCTTGTTCAAATAATATTGATAATCAGGCTTATGCAACTTATAAAGGAACCATAAATCCAGATTTTGTAATATCAGATGATCCAAGTTATAACAGTAATACAGGATGTTTATTAACACCTGGAGCCACTAACTTTTTAGCCGATTTAAATGATTGTACGTTTACTGAAGACGTTATTTTATGTGGTGCTAGTACCGTATTAACAGCTGGTAGTGGTTATGATGCTTATTCATGGTCTACTAGCCCAACAGGAACACCGGTTATTGGAAATACACAATCTATTACTGTTACAACTCCAGGTACTTATTACGTTCATAATACCGCTGTTGCACCTTGTCAATCTACCGATCAAGTGTTTAATGTAGTTACTTTTGGTGCTGGTGTTACAAACCCAGTAATTCCTTTTGCAGATGAAGTTGTAACATGTCCAAATGATGGGAAATTACTACCTAATATATTCCTTTGTGGCGCGAATGATTCTCGTTTCATTCAAACTAACATCACCGATACATCATCCATGATTTGGGAAAAATTAGATGAAGCGAGTTGTGCAGCTGTTACAGAAGAAGATTGTGCCAATGAAAATCCTGCATGTACTTGGAATCAAGTAGCAACAGGACCAAATTTTATGGCTGACACAGCAGGACAATATAGGTTAACAATGAATTATACTGGTGGTTGTTTTAATCAGTTTTACTTTAATGTTTATGAAAACTTATTAGTGCCAACCGTAACTTCTAGAGATATTTACTGTACAACACCTGGTCAAATTACAGTTGGAGGTGTGCCAAGTGGATATGAATATAGTATTGATAATGTAAATTATCAATCAAGCAATGTATTTACTATAACATCTCCAAACTTATATTCTGTGTATGTTAGACAAATTGGTGTTTCACCAAACCCATGTATTTTTTCGGTACCAGATGTACAAATAAGACAACGCGATTTTACAGTTTCAACCATCGTTACACAACCTTATTGTAATGGCGAACAAGGTAGTGTTGTAATTGCAGCTAATGATGTGCGTCCGCAATATTTCTTTTCAATTTACCAAGGTGCAACGTTAATAAATAGTGTAGGACCAATAACTAATAATGATTATACATTTGCTAACCTTAACCCAGGAACGTATACTGTTAATGTTTCTACGGAAGATGGTTGTGTTTTTACAGGTGATATTGAAATTATAAATCCTCCATTATTAACAGCTACTTCGGCACTTACAAAACCGTTAACTTGTACAGATGGTGAAATTACAGTATATCCAGTAGGTGGTACGCCACCATATTATTATTTTGTGAATAGTACAACAGTTTTTCAAAGTACACCTATAATAGAAGTTACAACAGCAGGTGTTTATAATATTACCGTTGTAGATTCTAATAACTGTTCTGCCGATACGTCTATAACAGTTGCTGCAACACCTGCGCCAGATTTCAATATTGTTAAGTCAGATATTTTGTGTTCAGATGCTGGTAATGTTGGTGCTATTGGAATTAATGTAACTAATGCCAATGGCAACAGTTTAATGTATAGTATAGATAATGGTGTAACATATTTTAATTCACCAGCATTTACAGGATTAGCAGCTGGCACTTATGATGTTGTTGTTCAATACAGTATTGGAACAGATGTTTGTACAACAGCACCACAAACAATAACAATTACAACTGCTACAGCAATTTCTGGAACAGCTACATTAACATCGCCTTACACATGTACAACTAACGGTGTAATAACAGTATCTAGTGTTACAGGAGGTACAGCACCGTATTCATACAGTATTGATGGTGTAAACTTCCAACCAGGATTAACATTTTCAGGATTAGTGAATGGTACTTATACAATTACTATTCGAGATGCTAATAACTGTACATTTGCCACAGCACCAGTAACGGTAGATTCTTTAAACCCACCAACAGATTTAAGTTTTAGTAATACTGCTTTAAGTTGTCCGTCTGTAACTTCAACAGTAACGGTTACTTCAACAGGCGGTTTTGGTACTTTGGAATATCAAATTATAGCACCAGCAAGTTCTGCAACTGCATATCAAACTTCAAATGTGTTTTCAGGATTAACTCCAAACACTTATACATTTAGAGTGCGAGATGCTAATAATTGTACTTACACAGAATCGTTCACTATTGCGCCATTAGTTCCAATAACAATTAGTACAATTTTAACAAAAGACTTAGATTGTACAGCATCACCAGACGCTGTTATAACAGGAAGTTTTTCAGGTGGTGTTTCACCATTTACGTATGCAGTATCAATAAATGGAGGTACATATAGTACATTAGGAACTACAACTTCACCATTTACATATACAACACCAAACCCAGGAGCATATCAATTTAGAATAACAGATGCTAATAACTGTACTGCAGAGTCAAGTGTGCAAACGGTTAATGCCATTTCATTACCAGAAATAAGTTCGGTAACTTCAACGCCAAATTTATGTTTTGGAGAATCTTATGGTGCTATACAAGTAACTATTAATAATGCAGTTGGTACACCACCTTTTGTAATTAATGTAAATAATGATACAACAGGTACAAATTATGGTACACAAACATCTGGATTACCAGCTGGAAGTTATACAATAACGTTAACCGATTCTAAGTCTTGCCAAGATACAGCAACAATTATAATTGCTGAGCCTACACAGGTATTGGTAAATTATCATGCGGTAGATATAAGCTGTGACCCAATTTTTGGTGTATCAAAAGGTTCAGTTATTATAGATAATGTTACTGGTGGTACAGCGCCTTATAATTATTTTGTAACAGGAACAAATGGTTATGCAGCTTCAGAACTTAATTCATCTGGAACAACATCTGTAACTTTTGATGTTGTTGATTTTGGATTGTATCAAATAAATGTAGTTGATGCTAATGGTTGTTCTGTTTTAATTCAAGATGTTTTAGTGGCCTCACCACCAAACAATTTAGATATTGTAATAAACACTACAGCAGATTGTATTACTGGAGGTGAAGCAGAAGTAAGTATTGGTACTGCTCTGGCTAGTGTAGGTCCATTTTATTTTAGTATATATCATGGTCCAAGTTCAGTATATCCAAATCCAGTTGGAACATGGATTCCTGAAGATGCATTGGGTAGTAAAAAAGCAACATTTACAGGGTTAACACCAGGTGTTACTTATACATTTATAGTTTATGATGACGCAACAAATTGTAGTTATTACCAAACTGCAACAGCACCTATACCAACCAATTCAACCTTAACAACAACAGCACTAACATCTAACAATATAACTTGTGTAGGTAGTAGTGATGGAAATGTGTCATTTACAATTAACAGTACATATGGAATACCTACAAGTATAGTTTATGAAATATGGGATTCATTAGCAACAACACCAACAGGTATTACTGGAACAGGTGTTGTTCCTGCGGGTGGATCTTTATCAATAACAAATGCAGGTGCATTACCGTTTGGAACATATTTTGTTTTAGTAAGAGAAACTACAGGCCCAAATTTAGGTTGTAGTGTGGTAACTGTTCCTTTTAATATTACAGAATCTGCTATCGATTTAAGTATTACTGCTTCAGTAGTAAAAAATGCAAATTGTAATCCAGCATCTGGAGTAATTAGTGCTATTGCTAGAGATGGAACAGCGCCTTATTTATATCAAATTACTACATCGGCAGTTGCACCAACAGTAACAGACCCATCTTGGGCTTCTGTAAATACATTTAATGTTAATGCGAATAGTTATTATGTACACGTAAAAGATGCCTATGGCTGTATAAAAACTACACCAGTTGTTGTATTGCCATCAGATCCTACACCAGTAATTACGGCAACATTAAATAATCAATGTACTGTAACTGAAGGTAATTTTGCTATAGATGTTGCATTAACAACTACAGGAATAGCGCCGTATAGTTACAGTATAGATGGTGGTGTGTTTCAAACAAGAACAGCACCATTTACAATATCAAATTTAGCTTCTGGAACACATACTGTTGAAGTTCGAGACGCTAATGGCTGTGGAAATTTAGAAATAATAGATATTGTTGCACCGTTACAATTAACACCAACAGTTACAACATTAACAACTTGTAATGATGATGATGGTGTAATTACCTTAGCAGGTTCTGGAGGTTCTGGCACTTATACTTACACTATAAGTCCAAACCCTGCTACAATAAGCATTACAGGAAACATTATTTCTGGCGTACCATCAGGTACTTATACTGTAACAATGATAGACAATAGTACATTATGTACAACAGATGTTTCTGTGTTTATGCCATCAGCTACACTTCCTGTAGTATCTATTGGCTCGCCAACTGCGGTAACGTGTTTTGGAAATTCAGATGGTACTTTCGAAATAACTGTAAATGGGTATTCAGGCGCTTATAATTATGAAGTGTTTAATAGTTCAGGAACGTCAATAATTGGTGTTGTTTCTGCTAATACAGCATCTAATCCGTTATTAGTTACAGGAATTCCAGCAGGAAATTATACGGTTGTTATTACAGAAACTGCAAGCCCGTTTTGTTCGGCAACATCAAACGTAACAACTATTATTTCACCATTAGCACCATTAACTTTGGTTGTTTCTGAAACGTCTAACGTAACTTGTGATGACGATAAAGGAACAATAACTGCTGTAGCCTTGGGAGGTTATGGCACTTACGAATATGAATTAACTGGTGCAGTTTCAGTACCATATTCATCAAATGGTACATTTAGAAATTTATCAGCAGGTACATATACAGTAAACGTTAGAGATTCTGGCGGATGTATTGATACGGGTAATTTAACACTTACAATACCTACACCAATAACTGCAGCGGTTTCTGCAAATACAACTTTATTATCTTGTTTTGGAGATAGTAATGCTACTATAACAGCCAGTGCGGTTTCTGGTGGACAAGGAAGTAATTATTCTTATACGCTTCACATGTCTGCGCCAACAGTAACGTCATCCGGTCCACAAGCATCACCCGTTTTTGGTGGCTTAGGTGTAGGTACTTATTATGTGGTAGTTACTGATGGTTATAATTGTGAATTTACTTCACCAAACATTATTATATCACAACCAACACAAATTCAATCTACATTGGTTAAAGCTACATCGCAAACGTGTACAACCAATAGTACATTAACACTTAGTGCCTCCGGTGGTACAGGATTATATTCTTATAGTGATACTGCTTCATTTGCAACTATTTTAGGAACATTTACAACTTCTACAACTTTTTCAGTACCATCAGGTACCTATAAATATTATGTGCGAGATGCCAATGGTTGTACAGCTATTGTATCAAATGAAATAAAAATTGATCCATTACCAACTTTAACTGTCAATTTAGATGTTACAAATGCAACAATTAATTGTGCTGGCGATAATACTGGTGTAATTGTTGCAACAGCGCAAGGCGGTTTAGGTAGTTATGTATATACATTACAAAATAGTTTTGGAGTAAATATTCCTAGTGCTGTTCAAAACAGTCCAGGTGTTTTTACAGAACTTCCTATTGGAACGTATCAAGTACGTGTAGATAGTGGTGATTGTTTAACTACAACGGCACAAGTAACTATTACCGAACCTTCAGCACCTTTAACAGCTAATTTTGTGCCTACAAATATTACATGTCCTGGTACAAATAATGGTCAATTAGAAATTACTGCTTCAGGTGGAACAGGTATAATAAAGTATGCTATTTCACCGCGATTAGATCAATTTTTTGAATCATCAACGTTTTTAAATTTATCACCTGGAAATTATCAAGCTATAGCGCAAGATGAATTAGGTTGTTATATACTTTATAGCTTTGTTATAGATGAACCATTACCTGTAGTGCTAACTATTGTACCAAATTCAATAATTCCTGAAGTATGTACAGGTGATATGAATGGCGAATTTAGTATTGATATCTCAGGCGGAAACATGCCATATAGTGTTGCTTTAGATGATGCTAATGGAACATACATAACTGGAACAGCAACACAAACCCAGTTCGATTTTACTAATTTACCCGGTGGCGATCACATTGTTTATGTAAGAGATGCAAATGATTGTGAAACGGAATGGAATATTACTTTCCCAGAATCTGTATTAATTAATGCTGAGGTTGCAGTTGTTTTTGGATGTGAAAATAACATTTCAACTAATACAGTTACCGTAACGGTTGATGCTAGTACTGTTAATTTATCCGATTTAGATTATTCGTTAGATGGTGGTACATATCAAAGCAGTAACATATTTACCGATGTGCCAGCAGGAACGAATCATAGTATTACAGTAAGACATACTAATGGTTGTGAGAAACCTACATTACCTTTTGAAATAGAACCATACAGCCAGTTAGCATTAGTGTTAAACAATGGTGGTTTAAATGAAATTGTAGCTGTAGCCACAGGAGGATCTGGTGATTATGAATACACACTTAATGGTGAAGCCTACGGAAGCACGAATACCTTTTTAATTTACGAATCTGCCACGTATACAGTTACGGTTACCGATAGTTATGGATGTTTTGCAACTGCTTCTGGGTATTTTGAATTTATAGATTTGTGTATACCTAATTATTTTACACCAAATGGCGATGGCAATCAAGACCAATGGGGTCCAGGTTGTGCATCACAATACGGCAATTTAACATTCAATATTTTTGATAGATACGGACGAAAAGTGGCTACACTAGGTGTTGGACAAAAATGGGATGGTAAATATCATGGTAAAGAATTACCAACAGGCGATTATTGGTATGTTGTTAAACTAAATGATAAAAAGTACGATAAAGAATTTGTGGGGCATTTTACGCTTTACAGATAATTAGTGGGTTATTCACTAAGTAAAAATATTAATATGAAGAAATTAATCATATATCTACTATTCTTAGCTATAGCAACAAGCTATGGACAAGAGTTGAATTTACCTGTTTTTACACAATATTTAGCAGATAATAATTTTGTGGTTTCACCTACTTATGCAGGTATTGGTGATAATTTAAAAATTAGAGGCAATGCATTAACACAATGGGTTGGTATTAAAGATGCACCCGACAACCAATCGTTTTATGCCGATGTTAGAATTGCCGATAGAACAGGTGTTGGTGTTTCTTTTTATAATGACAAAAATGGATTTACCCTTCAAACTGGTGCTAAATTTTCTTTTGCGCATCATCTTATATTAGATTATTATTCAAAACAATATTTATCATTTGGTATTTCTTATAACTTAAATAATTTTAGAATCGATATTAGTAAATTTGAAAGCTATAACTTAAATAATGGTTCACCATACGTAGATCCAGGTATTACTGACGATAGACGAACTTCCAACAACAATTTCGACGTTGGATTATTATATAGAAACAAAGGATTTTTTGCTAGTTTTAATGCTAATAACCTTTTAGATAAAAAAATTGATGAAGGTATAAGAAAAGCAGAACCAAGTTTAATACTTAATTATCAAATTTATTCTGGTTATACCTTTAGAGGTCCTAAAAAAAGTGGTTTAGAATTTGAACCTTCTGTGTTTTATCAAATGTTTAGTAGTGATAAACGATCAAGTACCGACGTAAATTTTAAGTTTAGAAAATATAACAGAGATGAAGATTATTTTTGGGCAGGTGTATCATATCGTTTTCTTAACGACCAGTTTATGAAGCCTTTAAATGTTGGTCCTATGGTAGGTTTTAAAAAAGATATCTTTTATTTTGGATATGCCTACCAAGTAACAGCCAATGAATTATCTGGCTTTAACTCTGGTACACACGTTATTACCATTGGTTTAGAGTTTTTACAAGGTCTTAGCAATTGCCCTTGTACACAAAGTCCAGTTCACGATTAACATAAAATTAATAGAAAAAATAAACCTGTTACACTATTTTTGCACTTTATAAAATAGATTAGTAACAATAATGGAGTTAAAGCAAAAACAACGCATTGCACTAAGTATATATTTTTTTCTATCAGGCATTTGTTTTGCTTCATGGGCATCACGTATTCCAACCATAAAAGAAAATTTCAATTTTAACGATGCACAGCTAGGTACAATTCTTCTGGCAATGCCAATAAGTTCACTTATTGGACTTCCTATTTCAGGTTGGTTAGTTTCAAAATTTGATAGTCGCGTGCCGTTAATGGTATCCTTTGTGTTTTTTTCAATAGCATTAGCATTAATAGGTTTTGCAACAACCCCTTTTTTGTTGGTATTATCAGTTTGCCTATTTTCATTTTGCATGCGTATTTTAAATATTTCAGTAAATACACAATCTATTACGCTCCAAAAAAAGTTTGAAAAGCGAGTAGTTGGTGCGTTTCATGGTTTATGGAGTACAGGTGGTTTATTAGGTGTTGCATTTTCAACTTTAATGGTAAAAATGGGTATTTCTATGCAAATACATTTACTTAGTATTTCAATATTTGGTTTAATGTTGGCAATAATAACTTATAAATTCACCATAAAAGATGATAAATCAACTACTGGAAACAAATTAATAATGGGTAAACCAGACCCATTTATTTTGTATTTAGGTATTTTAATATTTTTTGGAGCTATTTGCGAAGGCGGTATGTTCGATTGGAGTGGTGTATATTTTAAAGAAGTAGTAAACGAAGATGTATTTACCTATGGTTACTTAATGTTTATGACTACCATGGCATTATCACGCTTTTTCTGCGATAAGTTAGTTGGCGTAATTGGTTTACAAAAAATGTATATTTTAAGTTCTGTTTTAATAGCATCAGGTATATTAATAGCTGTTTTATTTCCGTTTTTCTGGCCTGCATTGTTAGGTTTTTGTTTTGTAGGTTTTGGCACTGCTGCAATTTTTCCTGTAACTTTATCATTGGCAGGCACATCAAAAAAATACTCACCAGGCATGGCAGTATCTATTGTTACAACCTATGGAATAGTAGGCATGCTTATTGGACCACCGTTAATTGGCTATTTGGCGCATGCTTTTAACTTGCAGCGGGCGTTTATAGTTTTTATAATATTGGGTTTAATGTTTATACCCGTATCTCGTGCATTTTTCAAGTTTCAAGCTAAAAACGAATAGCTATTTTTGTGCGTTACCACAAGGGTCGGGCTATACGCTGCAAGTCCTCGCTCGTACCTCGCTGTGGGCTTTACGCTACTATCCCTAACGCAAGTTAAATGTCATCTAAAAATTGAAGTAATATTATATAAAAATTTACCAAAACTACTGCGTGGTAGCTCGCCATTTTTTATTTTCCGTTTACGGTCTTTTTGTTGTTTTTTATAAAAAGTAAAGTAATTTGAAGTTCTAAATTTATTTTGTCTTTTTCGTTCTAGTTCTTCAGGCGAACAAACATATGATGAATTTGATATAGCACCACCAACTACAACTAATTCTCCACTAACATCTTCAGTCATTTCAAGCATGATGTCGTATTTGGTGTTATCGGTTATTTTAAGTTCTCTAGTTTCAAATCCTAGGTAGCTAACAATCAAAACATCACCGTTTTTTGCATTAATTGAAAATTTGCCATCAAAATCGGTTACAGTGCCAACGGTTGTACCTTTTATTAACACATTTGCACCAGGTAATGGCTGTTTGCTTTCATCAATTATAAAACCAACTACCGAATCGCTTTTTACAACAGGTGGTGCTACTTTACCAATAATAATAGGTTTTGGTGTGCTTGTTTGTACAATATTAGGTTTTCCTTGCGAATGCATGTATTGACTACCTAAACCAATAAAAGCGAATAAACCCGAAGCCACTAAAGACAAATAGTTGTTAGTTTCCTTTCTACTAAAAACAATATCTCTTTGTAGTTGCGTTGTTTTAAAACGTCCACAAAGGTTTGTATTTTGCGCAATGGTTTTAAAAATTTGCTCGTCGGTTTTGCTAGTAAAGTCGAAAACAGTTTTTTTACATAAAGCGCAATGACGCCCTTTTTCTGTTGGTGTCATTGCATCCCAATTTTCGCTACAAGGCTTCGGAATATCTATTTTTATAATTTTTCTCATAGTTCAAATAACTATGAGAAAACCAATATTTAAAAGTTAGAATGCGTGAACAGGCTATTTCATTGCGTGAAATTTACTTTTCAGTAATTTCAACTTCAAAAAGTTTATCCCAGTATTTACCGGTAACAAAAACCGTTTTAGTTTCAGGGTTGTATGCAATACCATTTAAAACATCTAAGTTTGTGTGTTGCGTTACTAATTTTTTTAAAGGTGAAAAATCTATAACACCAATAATAGCACCGTTTTTAGGATTTATAATCGCCACACCATCTTTTTGCCAACGGTTAGCGTAAATGTTACCGTTTATCCACTCCAATTCATTAATCTCTACAATTTTACCTTTATTGGTGTAAACTTGTATCGAATCTTCTTCAATCAAAGTATCAGGGTTTAATATCCAAATAGTTTCGGTTCCATCACTTTTGTATAGTTTTTTAGAGTCATTACAAATACCCCAACCTTCTTTACTATTTCCATATTTAAAATCGTCTATTTTCTCAAAAGTATTAACAT
This sequence comes from Mariniflexile jejuense, assembly GCF_042675665.1. NCBI lineage: Bacteria > Pseudomonadati > Bacteroidota > Flavobacteriia > Flavobacteriales > Flavobacteriaceae > Mariniflexile > Mariniflexile jejuense. Next base: position 404,435 of record NZ_JBHTJI010000001.1, on the reverse strand, counting down.
CATACACAAAACCAATACCAGCTTGCCATGTTAGTTGATAAATTTTATCATTTAAAATAGTTAAACCTTCACCAAAATAAGCATCAGCTAAGTTTATATTTTTTAAAACAGCTCCTGTTTTGTAGTTTATTTTGCGCAGTTTAGAGGCTTTGCGTTGTCCTGTGCTTTCATATAAATCACCTTTATAAAATTCTAGACCTTGGGTATATGAAGTTACATCGTGGGGATATTCATTAATTATTTTATAAGTATAAACTTTTGGAGCTTCACTATTCAAAATAGTTAAAGGTGTGTTTACTACGACCTTTTCATTGTTAAAATATACTGTAGCTTCAATGGTATGTTTACCTAATTTAAATGCGTTTAGACTAGTTGTCGCATCAATTTTTTTACCATTTAAAGTATAGTTTACAGAATCTAAAGAATGTCCTTTTTTGTTTTCTAAAGTGATTTTTAAGGTTTCATTGTTTGAAATATCGCCTTTTATAGCATTGGTTTGTATATTAAAATCATTTTTATTTTGTCCTGTATTAGATCCACAAGAAATAATAATGATACTTAAAGAAATGATTAATAGGTTTTTAAATGATATCATAAGAAATATAAAATTTGAAGCAAGATATTTATTTAAAATCAGTTTAAAAAATCATTGTGATAATTTTAAAAGATTGTATCTTTGCACTGGCAAGTCCTACACAACCAGCTCCTGTTGAATCCTCCAGGGCGGGAACGCAGCAAAGGTAAATGGTCGTAGCGGTGTGATGTAGGTAGCTTGCCTTTTTTTATTTCTTTTAAAAGCAGAAATCTTCTCTAAATTTTCAAATCTTTTTAGTTTTATATTCATTTACAATAATTCATTGTTAATTTTACATTGTTAATTTTTAGTTGAACATGAAAAAAGTTGTTTTAATCACTGGAGGTTCTTCAGGAATAGGAAAATCAGTTGGAGAGTATCTTACATCAAATGGGTTTATAGTATATGGCACAAGTAGAAATCCGGAAAACTATAAAAACAGTCAATTTCCTATTTTAGAATTGGATGTTAAAAAGATTGAAACCATTCAAAAAACCGTTAAAATAATTATAGATAAAGAAGGTAAATTGGATGTGCTAATTAATAATGCTGGTGCGGGCATTACTGGTGCTATTGAAGAAATACCTGAGGCTGAAATTAAGGCTAACTTTGAAACTAATTTTTTTGGACCTATTAATGTTATTAAAGCAGTGTTGCCTCAAATGCGAAAACAGCAAGCTGGTTTAATAATAAATATTACATCTATTGCTGGTTATATGGGTTTGCCATATCGTGGTATTTATAGTGCAAGTAAAGGTGCTTTAGAGCTTGTTACTGAAGCTTTTAGAATGGAGTTAAAAAGTTTTAATGTGAAAATGACAAATATTGCGCCTGGTGATTTTGCAACCAACATAGCAGCAGGAAGATACCATGCGCCATTACTTGATAATTCACCATATAAAAAACCTTATGGTGATACATTGAATTTAATGAATGCTCATGTTGATAGCGGAAGCAACCCAGATATGATGGCTAAAGCAGTATTAAAAATTATTAATACTAAAAATCCAAAAGTACATTACAAGGTTGGGGAGTTTATGCAGAAATTTTCAATTGTTTTAAAACGAATTTTGCCAGATACCATCTATGAAAAAATGTTAATGAAACACTATAAATTATAGTTATTTTCTATTAATAGCACCTAGAAGTTGTTCTTCAAAATTTATTGAAAAGATATTGGTATTATTATAAACTATTTTTTGATGCTTATCAACCACAATAGTTTTCGTCATGGGTTGAATAGCTAAAGCTTCAATAGATGCTTCAGGAGTTTTAAATTGGTATTCGTCTTTAAACTTAAACCTGTTTTCTTTTAAAGCGTGTTTTGGCTTTTCAATACCGTAATTATCAATATTTATTACGATAAATTTAACTTCAGGATATTTAGTTTTAAGTTCATTAAGTTTATAATGGCTTTCTTTAAAGTGATTATAAAATGTGTTAGACCAAAAACAAACAACAGTAGGTGTTGTGATTAATGAGTTAATTTCAACTTCATTATTGTTGTAATCAACCAATTTAACACTGGGGAAACTAGCACCTTCTTTTAAGTTGTTTAAAGATGCTACATAATGTTTTACTAATGTATTGTTTTTTTGATCTGTACTTTTACTTAAGAATGCATTTAAAATAACATCATTATTTTCTACATCTTTATTTTTCGATAAATAATTTATGGTAAAGTATTGTAAAAGATCATTTTTAACAACACCATCTTTTACCAAGCTATCGGTTATTTTAAGCTTATCCATATTATAGCACAACGAACTTCTTTTAAAAACTTCATTATCTGTACTATGTTTTAAGTGGTCTTTAAGTGCTAAGTTGTTAATTGTATATCTTAAAAATGAACTGTAATGATAATGGTCTTTAAAAAAAGCGTCGTTATAATCTATTGAGCTTCTGTAATTATAAAAATTATTAGGTAAAGATTTTAAAATAGCTTCTTTATTTTCATCAAAATGTACAAATGGATACACTTCTTTGCTTGAATAATAGCTAAAATCAATATTGGCTTTTGCTATTCTATTAAATAATTCCGACGTAGGGTATTTGGTTTTAAAAGCATTTAATTTTTCAAGTTTAAAGGCTTTTAATGAATCTATTCTGTTTTGGTAAACGTGTGGTTTTAATTGGCAAAATTTAAAAACTTTTTTTTCTTGAATTTCGTTTTCTAAAAATTCATTTATAAGATAGTTATTTTTTTTATCGCCTTCTCCAGTAAAAACTAACGATTCGTCAAATTCTAATGTGTTTAATCTAAAAATAATACTATCCTTTGGTTCTAATAACACCATTTGTATTTCTCCACCATGATAAAATGTATATAAACCAGCATCTAAATCGTTTACTTTGTAAAGAAATCTGTTTTTAGCATCCAGTTTAATGGAGTCTATTACAACATCCGATTTAGATAAAACAACATAATCGCTATTAGGATTTATAATTTCACCACCAAAATACGCATAATTATCCGCCGCATTATTGCCGTCATTTTTGCAATTAAACAGAGTTAGTAAGAGTAGTAGGCTTAAAAAATATAATTTCATCTAAGTAATGTCCGTTTCTAATTTATTATGAATTTATTAAATCATTAAAAATTCACAATTCTAATTCATGTGTTTTAAAACATACACAATTTACTATACAAAAATATGCGATGTATTTATAAAGTCCTGTTAATGCGTTGTTAAATGTTGCAATGTAATAAATGCCTAAAAAATTATAGTGTTTTTTTTGAATTTAGTGTCTATTTTAAAATAAACAAACTAAGTTTCGTCTTACCGTTTGAATTCTTTACTTTTGCAAAAAATTATATTTCAGTTTTATGTTATCAGTATCAAATCTATCAGTTCAATTTGGCAAACGTATTCTTTTTGACGAAGTAAATACCACTTTTAATACAGGAAATTGCTATGGCATTATTGGTGCAAATGGAGCTGGTAAATCTACTTTTTTAAAAATTATTTCGGGTAAACAAGATCCAACTTCTGGTCATGTGCATTTAGAAACTGGCAAACGTATGTCTGTTTTAGAGCAAGACCATAATTTATACGATGCTCATACAGTTTTAGAAACTATACTAATGGGTAACAAACCATTGTATAAAATTAAAACAGAGATGGATGCATTGTATGCTGATTATTCAGATGAAAATGCCGATAGAATAGGAGAACTTCAAGTACTTTTTGAAGAAATGAATGGGTGGAACGCCGATAGTGATGCCGCAGCAATGTTATCAAACTTAGGTATTAAAGAGGAATTTCATTATACCTTGATGGGCGATTTAGATGGAAAGCAAAAAGTACGTGTGCTTTTAGCACAAGCATTATTTGGAAATCCAGATGTGTTAATTATGGATGAGCCTACAAACGATTTAGATTATGAAACTATTTCGTGGTTAGAAAACTTTTTAGCTAATTATGAAAACTGTGTAATTGTTGTATCGCATGACCGTCACTTTTTAGATGCCGTTTGCACACATATTTCTGACATTGATTTTGGAAAAATTAATCATTATTCTGGAAATTACACGTTTTGGTATGAATCGTCTCAACTAGCAGCACGCCAGCGTTCACAACAAAACAAAAAAGCAGAAGAAAAGAAAAAGGAATTAGAAGAATTTATTCGTCGTTTTTCTGCTAACGTAGCAAAAAGCAAGCAAGCAACCAGTAGAAAAAAGATGATTGATAAACTTAATATTGCAGATATTAGACCAACAAGTCGCCGCTATCCAGCCATTATTTTTGAGCGCGATAGAGAAGCTGGCGACCAAATTTTAAATATTCAAAACCTTGCAGCTTCAAGTGAAGAAGGCGATGTACTATTTAGAGACATCGATTTAAACTTAGCTAAAGGCGATAAAGTAGTGGTATTTTCAAAAGATTCTAGAGCAACAACTGCATTTTATCAAATTTTGAATGATAAACAAAAACCAGATGCAGGAAAATTTGATTGGGGTGTAACAACTACACAATCGTATTTACCTTTAGATAATAGTGAGTTTTTTAATAACGATTTAACCTTAGTAGATTGGTTGCGCCAATGGGCAACTACCGAAGAAGAACGTGAAGAAGTACATATTAGAGGCTTTTTAGGAAAAATGATTTTTAGTGGTGAAGAAGCATTAAAAAAATCAAATGTACTATCTGGAGGTGAAAAAGTACGTTGTATGTTAAGTAGAATGATGATGGTAAGAGCTAATGTGTTAATGCTTGATGAACCAACAAATCACTTAGATTTAGAAAGTATTACGGCGTTTAACAACTCGCTTACAAATTTTAAAGGCACCATGCTATTTACAACGCATGATCACGAGTTTGCTCAAACCGTAGCAAATAGGGTGGTAGAGTTAACACCAAATGGTATTATTGATAGATACACAACATTTGATGAATACATGCAAGATTCAAAAATTAAGGAATTAAGAAATAAAATGTACTCGGTTACGGTTTAAAAACTGTTTCAATTTATATAATAAAAAAAAGAGTTACGATTGTAGCTCTTTTTTTATGTTTTCTAAAATACCAGTTGCTTTTTCAAACTCATCTTTATGAATATATACTTCTTGTTCGCCTTGAATAGAAGCTCCAAAACCGGCTAACCTTCCAGATTCACTTTCATCTTTAACAACGGGATTAATGCCTACATTTATTAAAGCATCATTAATGCGTTGCACAATAATAAAATTTCCTGTGAATATTTTTATATAATTAGAGTCTGTCATAATATCAGTTTTAATAAGTTATAGCATTTTAAATATACAAAATAAAACCTCAAAAAAAAAGCTCAACCGTTACGTTGAGCTTTAATTATATTTTAAAAGAATCAAATTTTATTTCTTTGCAGAAAGATTTTTCATTTCTTTTTCAACCATATCGTAGAATTGATCAATTTTAGGTAAAACTACAATTCTAGTGCGTCTGTTTTTAGCTCTGTTTTCAGATGAATTGTTTTCAACTAAAGGCACATAATCAGCACGTCCAGCAGCAATTAATTGTGCAGGGTTAACACCTAATGTTTGTAACACTCTAATGATAGATGTAGAACGTTTAACACTTAAATCCCAGTTGTCAATTAATACACCACCACCATTGTAAGGTACGTTATCAGTATGTCCTTCAACCATACATTCAAAATCTGGTTTGCTATTTACAACTTTAGCAACTTTTGCTAATACTTCTTTCGCTTTTGAAGTTACGTTGTAGCTTCCGCTTTGGAATAATAATTTATCAGCAATAGATATAAAAACAACACCTTTTTCAACATTAATTTCAATGTCTGGATCGTTAATACCTACTTCACGTTTTAAACTTGTTACAACCGCAAGTGTAAGACTGTCTTTTTTAGTTAAAGCATCTTGTAAACGTGTAATTTTCATATCTTTTTCTTTGATACTTTCTAACGTTTTTTCGATGTTGCTAGCTCCTTTTGCAGATAAAACTTGTAAATTGTCATTGCTTTTTCTTAAATCGGCAACTTGTTCTTCTAATGCAGCAGCTCTAGCAGTTGCAGAAGCTCTATCTTCTAAACATGTATTTAATTTTACAGTTGCAGAATTAAGTAAATCTTGTGTTTCTTTTTGTTTTGCTTCAAGATCTGTAAATTGTTTTTTAGATACGCATGAACTAAATAATACTAGTGCTGATACGCTAAGTAATAAAACTCTTCTCATAATTATTTGATGGATTAATGTTTCTTATTTTCCTATTGCAAAAGTATGTAAAAAAGGATTATTTGTTAAATTTTAACAAAACTTTTACTAAGAACTTATCAACTTTTGAATTTTATATCTTTTTTAATAAAATAATTAAAAACTATTGATATTTTTTGGTAATATGTTGCTTTATAATTAGTTAATTGCCGTTGTTTTAAAAGATTATTTAATTGCACGTAAAATTCAAAATGGGCTTTTAAAACAGCAAAAGTATGTTTTGGTTTTAGTTCGAATAAAAACTTTATACCAGCAATGCCATCTAAAAGTAAGCGTATAAAAACGATTGAAAATAGATTGCCTTTAGCATTTTTAGTAAGCGTAAATAAGCTATTTCTAAAATTAAGAAAGGTTTTTTTAGGATTGGTATTACTAAGGGTTGCACCACCAACATGATAAACTGTAGATTCTCCAATATAAGTAACAGAATAACCTAAGTTTTTTGCACGCCAACACAAATCAATTTCTTCCATGTGCGCAAAAAAAGTTTCATCAAACCCATTTAAATCGCGAAAAACAGAACTTTTTACAAAAAAACAGGCACCAGATGCCCAAAATATATCGGCAATATCGTTGTACTGCCCGTTGTCTTTTTCAATGGTATTGAAAATTCTTCCTCTACAATATGGGTAACCATATTTATCTATAAAACCGCCTGCAGCACCTGCATATTCAAAATAATCACGGTTTTTATAATCCAACAATTTGGGTTGAATAATAGCTGTATTTGGGTTGTTTTTAAAGTTATCTATTATTGGAATCAACCAATTTTTAGTAACTTCTACATCATTATTTAATAAGCAAAAAACATCAGCTTCAATATGTTTTAAAGCATCATTATAGCCTTTTGCATAACCATCATTTACTGTATTCTGAATTATTTTGACAGAGGGAAATGTACTTTTTACGAATTCAATTGAAGCATCAGTTGAGGCATTATCAGCAACATAAACATCGGCTTCTTTTGAATGCGCTACAACAGAAGGTAAAAACTGTTCTAAAAGTGTTTTTCCATTCCAATTTAATATTACTAATGCTATTTTTAATTCAGCCAAAGCATGATTATTAATTGTTGTTTTTCATTTTTAATTACAATAGTCAATTGTAACTAGGTATGTCTTTTAAAAAAATATAGCGTTCATTTTCAAAATCCATTTGGCAATAATAATGATTTAATCCGTTTGTTACCATCAAATAATTAGCTTGTAACGTTCTATTATATTGCGCTATTTGGTCGAAAGTATTTTGATTTATAGTTATTTCGGGTGCTTTACATTCAATAATCAAAAAAATACTACCGTTTGGGTTAAAAACAACAATATCATAACGTTTTTTTAAACCATTAACAACCAGTTCTTTTTCAACATTTATTAATGAAATTGGGTACTTTTTAATTTCAATTAAATATAAAACACAATGCTGCCTAACCCATTCTTCGGGTTGTAAAATCACAAATTTTTTGCGAATACAATCGAAAATAGAAATTTTATTTTCGCTATTTTTGAATCGAAACGAAAATTTTGGAAAGTTAAGCGCTTGCAATATGATTGTATTTGTTTTTTCAAAGTTACTGTTCATTAATCAAATACCAAATTCAAAAGGCGTAATTGTTGAATTTTGGAATTTATAAAATTGGAATTTAATACGTTGGACGAAGTAAAACAATTAGTTACAGATATAAAAAATGGCAACTTAAAACCTATTTATTTTTTAATGGGTGAAGAACCATATTACGTTGATAAAATTTCCGATTTTATTGAAGAAAATGTTTTAGCAGAAGCCGAACGTGGTTTTAACCAAATGGTACTTTATGGGCGTGATGTAGCCATTGAAGACGTAGTTAGTAATGCCAAACGCTACCCAATGATGGCTGAATATCAGGTTATTATTGTTAAAGAAGCCCAAGATTTATCGCGCACCATAGAAAAGTTGGTAGATTATGCCAAACAACCGCAGCCAACCACTATTTTGGTAATTAACTATAAGTATAAAACTATTGATAAGCGTAAAGCGCTATACAAAACGCTTCAAAAAACAGGTATTGTTTACGAAAGTAAAAAACTGTATGAAAACCAAGTTGCCGATTGGATTAGGCGTATTTTATCTGCAAAAAATTATACAATAGCACCAAAAGCAGCTCAAATGTTGGTAGAGTTTTTAGGTACCGATTTAAGTAAAATTAGTAATGAGTTGGATAAACTTCAAATAATTTTACCAAAAGGCACACAAATTTCGCCAGAACATATTGAAGAAAATATTGGGATAAGTAAAGACTTTAATAATTTTGAATTACGACAAGCCATTGGCGAAAAAAATATGCTTAAAGCGTATAGAATTGTCAACTATTTTTCAGAAAATCCTAAAGATAACCCAATGGTTGTTACAGTGTCGTTGTTGTTTAATTTCTTTTCGCAATTACTTCATTTTCATGGACTAGCAGATAAATCACCTAGAAATGTAGCTACAGCATTAAAAATAAATCCGTATTTTGTTAATGAGTATGTGTTGGCAGCAAGAAATTATCCAATGAAAAAAGTGAGTGAAGTAGTTTCTACACTTCGTGAGTTTGATGTAAAAAGTAAAGGAGTAGGTTCAAATGCTGTTCCGCAAGGCGATTTATTAAAAGAATTACTTGTAAAAATACTATCTTAGTAGTATTTAAATTGTAGATTAATAATTAGTTACCATGAAATATTCAAAATATATCCTATTTGTTACTATCGCTTTTTTAGTGTCTTGTAAGCAAAACACAAAAACACAAATTGAAACCCCAAAACAAGTTGAAATAACCCTAACTAAACTTTGGGAAACAGATACATTACTTAAAACATGTGAAGCTGTAAGGTATGATTCAGAAAAAAACATCATATATGTATCTAATATTGGCGGCGTTCCACCAAGTGAAAAAGATGGCGATGGCAGTATGTCAATCATTAATCTTGAAGGAAAAATTATAAACCAAAATTGGGTAACAGGTATTGATGCGCCAAAAGGTGTAAGCTATTTTAAGAATAAACTTTACGTAACTGATATTGATAACGTTGCAAAAATTGATTTAGAAACAGGTGTTATAGAAAAAAAATATACTGTTGAAAATTCAGTTTTTTTGAATGATTTGGATATTGATACAAATGGTGATGTGTATTTTACCGATTCTCGTGATGATAAAATATATAAACTTGTAAATGATGACATTTCACTTTGGTTAGATTTAAAAGGTGTAAACCCTAATGGTATTTTAGTAGAAAACGATAGAATTCTAGTAGTATCGTTTAGTGTAGGAGATTTTATTGCCATAGATAAAAAAACACAAGAACGAACTGTAATAGCTAACGGCATTGTTGGTGGTGATGGTATTGTACCTGTAAAAGATGGTTATTTGGTTTCTTCGTGGAAAGGTGAAGTTTATTTTGTTGGTTCCAACACATCAAACACAAAAGCTGTAAAAGTATTAGACACAAAAGACCAAAATCTTAATGCAGCTGATATTGGCATTATTCCTAATAAAAACATTCTTTTAGTACCAACATTTTTTGGAAACAAGGTGATTGCTTATAAAATAAATACTTCTTATAAATAAACAGAAATTGTTAATACCACCATTGTAAAAATTGTTAAGATTATTACTAGGGGCATTACAAATTTCAACCATTTGTTATAGCCTACTTTTACAATAGCTAATGATGCTAAAATTAAACCCGTAGGATTTATAAAAGCAAATAAACCCATACCGTATTGATAGGCATTTACTATTAATTCTCTGCCAATACCAACACCATCGGCTAAAGGCGACATAATAGGCATTGTTAAAACCGCCATTCCAGAAGACGATGATATAAAAAATGATAAACCACCATAAATATATAGCATGACATTTATAAATACTCCTTTGTGCATACCATTAGTAATGTTGCTAGCATAGTATAACATAGTATCACTTATTTGTCCGTCGTTCATTAAAACCGTTATACCTCTAGCAATACCAACAATAACGGCAACACCAAGTAAGTCACTTGCGCCTTTTATAAACGTATCAACAAATGTATATTCATTGATTTTTGCAATAAAACCTATTAAAATGGCACCAACTAAAAAAACAACGGTCATTTCTAAAAACCACCATTCTAGTTGTGAAACACCATAAATCATAACAACAAAACACATTGCAAATATGAAAAGTATGATGCGTAAGCGTGTTGTTAATTTAATATTATCAATTATAGTATTCCCAAATAGTTGTTCAATAGCTTCTTTCTGACTAAAAATAAGCGACTTTGATGGATCGTTTTTTACTTTTTGAGCATAACGAATAATATAAATAATACAAATAAGGGTTCCAAAAAACAGCATTATAAAACGTCCTGTTAAACCCGTTGTCCAGTTAATTCCTGCAGCATCCGAGGCTATAATAGCACTAAACGGGTTTGTTGTAGAACACATTGTACCTATAGAAGAACCAATGTAAACGCAAGCCAAAGCTACCATTGCATCATACTTGGCAGCTAAAAATATAGGTATAAGAATAGGGTAAAAGGCAATCGTTTCTTCAGCTAACCCAAATGTTGTGCCTCCAATAGCAACTAATCCTGTAACTAATAGTATTAAAATAAACTCTTTACCTTTTAGGGTTTCTGCTAACCAAGCTATACCAGCATCAAAAGCACCAGTATAATTCATTACACCAATTAAACCACCAATAAATAGTATTAAAAAAATAATATCAGCAGCTTCAATGATACCTTTAATAGGCGATTGTATAAAGGCCACAATACCTTGCGGTTTAGCTTCAACCAGTTTATATGTATTAGGTATGCTAATAGGTTTCCAAATATCACCGTTAGTAAATTTCTCTAAAGGAATTTTTATTTGTAACCTATCTAAGGTGTTTTGTGTAGCTTCAAGAGTTTCGGTAGTATTTAAACTATATTTTGTAAATGTATTTTCAGCTTTATTATAAGCTAATGAATCAAATTTTCCAGAAGGAACTATCCAAGTTAAAATAGCTACAAGTCCAGCAATAATTAGTAATATAGTTTGCGCTGTTGGGAATTTAAGTTTTTTCAATACTAAAATATTTTATTAAAACTAAAGATAGTATTATTTTAGATTTATAATACTGAAACAGCCATAACTAAAACAAAATACCTAAAATAATGATTGTGTATATTAATTACATAACCATTAAAAACAAAAAAAAACTACATGAATGTTGATATACACAAAAGCTGGAAACCTTATTTAGAGCCCGAATTTGAAAAACCATATTTTAAAGATTTAGTAAATTTTGTAAAAACAGAATATAAAACCACTAAGTGTTTCCCTCCGGGTAATCAAATTTTTAACGCTTTTAATCAGTGTCATTTTAATGATGTTAAAGTGGTTATTATCGGGCAAGATCCATATCATGATGATAACCAAGCAAATGGATTGTGTTTTTCTGTGAATGATGGTATTAAACACCCGCCATCGCTCATTAATATTTTTAAAGAAATTGAGATCGATTTAGGCATTCCATATCCTGAAAGTGGCAATTTATTGCGTTGGGCAAATCAAGGTGTTTTATTGCTAAATGCAACATTAACGGTTAGAGCGCATCAGGCTGGAAGTCATCAAAAAAAAGGTTGGGAATTATTTACTGATGAAGTAATAAAAACAATAAGCAATAATAAAAATCAAGTAGTGTTTTTACTTTGGGGTGGTTATGCCAAACAAAAATCAAAATTAATAAATCCTAAAAAGCATCATATTTTGTCTTCAGGACATCCATCGCCATTAAGCGCCAATAGAGGTTATTGGTTTGGTAATAGGCATTTTAGTAAAACTAACTTCCTGTTGGAGCAAGCCTTTCTGCCTCAAATTCTGTGGTAATCTCAGGGTTAAGTACAACAGGTTTTTTATTAAAATTAGAAGATTTTACAGATTTGTTCACACTAAATTTAAGTAATAAAAAATTTATAGCCACTAACGAAGCAATTAAAATAGTAATATTAACTAACATAGGCATTGGGGTTTTAATATCGACAATATACATATTAAAAACGATGAAATACGTATTTTTGAAGATATAATTATATTTTAAACAAAAATAATAAATAAAAGACTACAACGCTATACGTAACATCACTTATTTTGAATATTTTAATAAAGCCTATCAAATATTATAAATTTGATTTTTTTTGTAGTGGTTTTTTTATAATTTAATTATAAGCTTAGGTTTACTAAAAAGAATTAGATCTGCAGGTTATTCTTAATAATTAACTTAACATAAGAATTTCAAACAAAACAAAATATTGTGGTTATTTTTTCACATTTTAAGAAGTTTATTATTGAAATAAAATTTATTTTTGAACAAAATTCAGAATATGGAGGAAATTAAATGGGAAACTGTTAAAAAGTATGAAGACATTACTTATAAAAAATGTAATGGAGTTGCACGTATAGCTTTTAATAGACCAGATGTAAGAAATGCGTTTAGACCTAAAACTACAAGCGAACTTTATGATGCCTTTTATGATGCTAATGAAGATGTAAATATAGGTGTTGTATTACTTTCAGCCGAAGGTCCTTCAACTAAAGATGGCATTTGGAGTTTTTGTTCTGGCGGCGACCAAAAAGCCAGAGGTAAACAAGGTTATGTTGGTGATGATGGTTATCACAGATTAAACATATTAGAAGTACAACGCTTAATCCGTTTTATGCCAAAAGCAGTTATTGCAGTAGTACCAGGTTGGGCAGTTGGTGGCGGACATAGTTTACATGTAGTTTGCGATTTAACTTTAGCTAGCAAGGAACACGCTATTTTTAAACAAACCGATGCCGATGTTACCAGTTTTGATGGCGGTTACGGTTCTGCATATTTAGCAAAAATGGTTGGTCAGAAAAAAGCACGTGAAATATTTTTCTTAGGAAGAAATTACTCTGCACAAGAAGCTTTTGAAATGGGTATGGTAAACGCCGTAATTCCACATGAACACCTAGAAGCAACAGCTTATGAATGGGCGCAAGAAATACTAGCAAAATCGCCAATATCTATAAAAATGTTAAAGTTTGCTATGAATTTAACCGATGATGGTATGGTAGGGCAACAAGTTTTTGCAGGTGAAGCTACAAGACTTGCATACATGACAGAAGAAGCCATAGAAGGTAGAAATGCGTTTTTAGAAAAACGTAAGCCTAATTTTCAAAAAAAATGGATTCCTTAGTATGAAGAATATAGCTCTTTGGATTTCTTCAATGCGTTTAAGAACGCTACCACTTTCAATTTCTGGTATTATAATAGCATCTTGTTTTGCAGATTATAATGGTTGTTTTGAATGGCGAATATGCATTTTAGCAATTCTTACAACCGTAAGTTTTCAAATACTATCCAACCTTGCAAATGATTATGGAGATGGTATTAAAGGCACCGATAACAACGAACGTATTGGTCCTGAACGTGCTATACAATCTGGAAAAATAGCACCAGATGAAATGTTTCAAGCTATTAAAATAAACGTGTTAATATCAATTGGATTAGCATTTTTCTTAATTTTTTCAGCATTTGGTGTAAAGCATTTCTTTTTAACCCTCATATTTTTTGCATTGGGTATTGCCGCTGTTGTATCGGCAATTCGTTATACAGTAGGTAGTAATGCCTATGGTTATAAAGGCTTGGGCGATGTTTATGTATTTGTATTTTTTGGAGTAATAAGCGTAGTAGGTTGTTATGTGTTATATGCCAAAACAGTACATCATGTGGTTTTTTTGCCAGCATGTATTATTGGATTGTTAAGTGCAGCGGTTTTAAACCTTAATAATATGCGAGATATTGAATCGGATGCAAAATCCAATAAAATAACATTGGCAGTTAAATTAGGCATTAAAAACGCAAAAAGATATCATATATTTCTTGTGGTTTCAGCAATTTTTCTTTCAGTATTGTTTGGGGTTTTATATTATACATCAATATTAAATTTAATTTATTTTGTTGTGTTTATTCCTTTAATTCTTCATATAAAAAAAGTAATTAATAACACAGATTCTAAATTGCTTGACCCAGAATTAAAAAAAGTAGCTTTAACAACGTTTGCGCTTGCAGTTCTTATGGGAATTGGGCATTTATTATAAATATAAACTTATGAAGTGTTTTTTATTACCTATCGTATTTTTTTCAATGTTTGTGTGCTTTTCACAAGAACAAACCAAGTTAAAAATATTAGAAAGTCCAGAGTTTTATGATGATGTAAAATCAAATGAAGTAATTTCTATGCATACTTCAGAATCTGGTTTAATTGGCATTGTTAGAAACAGCAAAAAGCATTTGTTATTTGATATTTTTAATGAATCGTTAGGAAGAATTAAAAATGTTACTATTGAAACTGATAGAGATGAAAATTACTGTGGTTACCTATCTTTTGATAATGTAATGAAGATATTTACAGTTTTCGAACTCACAAAAAAAGATCGCATAGTATATTGCCATGAATTTAATATAAACGACGGTTCGCACAAAAAAACCGAGCTTTTTAAAGCAGAAGTAGAAAAAAACCAAAGTTTGTTTTCGGGTAGTAATAAACGTCAAACAGGTTTTGCAATGTCGCCAAATGGTGATTATTTTGTTATTTCAACAGATGACATCAAGAAAAACGCTAATTCCTATACCGTTCGTGTTTATAAATCGAGTGATTTAAGTTTAGTGTACCAAAAAGCCTATCAAGAAAATGTTGAAAAATTTTACCAACCTAACGACCTTTTTATAGATAATTCTGCCAATGTATTTGCCTTAGGAAAACTATTTTTAGAAGGTAGATCGCAAAAAAAAGATGGTAAAGCTAATTATGATTTTGTACTTAATAAACTTACCGAAACCAGTTCGAAAACAACACCAGTAAATTTCAATACTAACGAGCATATTAGTTCATTAATTATTTCTAATAGTAATGGGCAAATACGCTTATTAGGTTTTTATTCTGAAAAAAATGTAAGTGCAATAAAAGGCACATTGGTTTTTAATGTTGATACAGAAAGTATGCAAATCACGCAAAGTAAAGCATTCAAATTACCAGAAAATGTGTATAAAGATTTGTATAGCGAAACTGTAGCCGATAGAAAAAAGGACCAAGAACTATCAAGCTTTTATGTCGATTATTTAATTGAAGATAAAGAAGGAAACACATATTTATTAGCAGAAGAATTTTATGTAACAACGGTATATGTTTCTATGGGAATGAATGGTGGTTATTGGCAAACCGTTTACCATTATGATGATGTTATGGTTTTAAAATTAAATGCCCAAGGCGATTTGGAATGGGGTAGAAGCATTTTTAAACGAGCTACAGCACCATCGTACAATGCTTTTGTAAAAAATGGTGAATTGCATGTTATTTTAAATTCAGGTAAAAATTTAGTTGAAAAAGAAGATGGTAGGGTAAAAGTTTCAAAAGGGTTGTTTGAATCTTCATCTTTATACGATATTGTTTTTAATTCAAAAGGCGAAACAACATACAGTAAAATTCAAGACAATAAAAATAACACATTTTATTTGCCGTTTTATGGTATATTTAATGACGAACGATTTATTACAATTAGTGATGGTTCAGGAAAAAAGCAATTTTTAATATTGGAGTAATTATTTAAAAATATAAACGAATGAAAATTACATTTTACGGTCACGCTAGTTTGGGCATACAAGTAAATGATGTAAATATTCTTGTAGACCCATTTATTTCACCAAACCCAAAAGCGTCGCATATAGATATAAACGTTTTAGAAGCCGATTATATTCTACTTACACACGCACATCAAGACCATATTGCAGACGTTGAAGCTATTGCAAAACGCACCAATGCCGTTATTGTATCAAATGCAGAAATTGCTTCTTATTATCAAAGCAAAGGGTTTGAAGCACATCCAATGAATCATGGTGGTCATTGGGATTTTGAATTTGGCACCGTTAAATATGTAGTAGCAGTACATTCGTCGTCTTTTCCTAACGGAGCTTATGGTGGGCAACCAGGTGGTTTTGTAATTGAAGGCGAGCATAAAAACATTTATATTGCAGGTGATACAGCTTTAACGTTTGATATGAAGCTCATTCCTATGAAAACTGATTTAGATTTAGCCATTCTACCAATTGGCGATAATTTTACTATGGGAATTGATGATGCCATTATTGCTAGCGATTTTGTAAAATGTGATAAAGTATTAGGCTATCATTTTGATACCTTTGGCTATATTGAAATTGACCACGATGAAGCAAAGCGTAAGTTTTTTGATAAAGGAAAAGACTTGATGTTGTTAGAAATTGGTGAAAGCATAGTATTGTAAATGATAAAAGCCTTCTACAAAAAACATATTTTAAATTTTAAGCAAGCAAGTGGCACATCGCGTGGTGTTTTAAAAACCAAAGAAACCTATTTTCTTATCTTAAATTCTGAAGGAAAACAAGGCATTGGTGAGTGCGGTATTTTTAGAGGTTTATCAATTGATGATACACCAGATTACGAAGAAAAACTACAATGGCTTTGTAACAACATTCATTTAGATTTTAATTTTTTGTTGCATGAATTAACAGCATTTCCAAGCATTCAATTTGGGTTAGAAATGGCTTTCAAATCTTTAGAAAGCAACAATTCTTTTGAATTATTTCCTTCAAAATTCACACAAAGTGAAGATGTAATCGCTATAAATGGTTTAATTTGGATGGGCTCGGAAACATTTATGAAACAGCAAATTCAAGATAAAATTGAAGCAGGTTTCAATTGCATAAAAATGAAAATTGGAGCGATAGATTTTCAAACGGAAATTAAATTGCTAAAATCTATTAGAAACCAATTTACTTCAAATGACATCGAACTTCGAGTTGATGCAAACGGTGCTTTTTCAGCTTCCGAAGCTTTAGAGAAACTAAAAATTTTATCAGATTTAGATATTCATTCCATAGAACAACCTATAAAGCAAGGTCAAGTTAAAGAAATGGCTAAACTTTGTGCAGAAACTCCATTGTCAATAGCTTTAGATGAAGAATTAATTGGTGTGTTTTCTGTAAAAGAAAAGCAAGAGTTACTACAAACCGTAAAACCACAATACATTATTTTAAAACCTAGTTTGGTTGGCGGCTTTAAAGGAAGTAACGAATGGATAGCAATAGCAGAACAAAACCAAATTGGTTGGTGGATTACTAGCGCTTTAGAAAGTAACGTAGGTTTAAATGCCATTGCACAGTATACCTATACAAAACACAGTAAATTGCCACAAGGTTTGGGTACAGGTGGTTTATTTACCAATAATTTTGATTGCCCATTACAAGTAAAAAACGGTACTTTGCAGTACAATAATAATTTAAATTGGAATTTTAATTTATAAAACATGTATATAGCTCAAGCATTTAATGCATTACACGAATGGTGGCGATATTTAGTAGGAACTGTAATAATTGTAATTGCAGTTATAATTGGGCAATTACCATTTACTGCAGCAGTATTTTATCAAGCCTATAAAAATGGTGATAACATTTTTGGTATGGATGAAACCAAAATGATGACCTTGTTAGAGCCTAATTTAAACCTGTTTTTAATGTTATTATCATTTGCAATTGGCTTGGTAGGTTTGCTTGTGGTTGTAAAATATTTGCACAAACAATCGATAACTAGTTTAACTACATCAAGAAAAAAAATAGATTGGAAACGATTTTGGTTTATCTTTTTTGTGTGGGGTATTGTTTCAAGTGGTTTTGTTTTGGTAGATTATGTTATGTCGCCAGCAGATTATGTGTACAATTTTAAGCTAATACCATTTTTAATTCTGTGTGTTATTGCTATTATTTTCGTGCCATTACAAACCAGTTTTGAAGAATATTTGTTTCGAGGGTATTTAATGCAAGGTTTAGGAGTTGTTTTTAAAAATAAATGGATGCCGTTAATTACAACGTCGTTGGTATTCGGTTTACTTCATATCGCAAACCCAGAAGTTGATAAGTTAGGTTATGTGATTATGATTTATTACATAGGTACAGGGTTATTTTTAGGTATCATGACGCTTATGGATGAAGGTATGGAGCTTTCATTAGGTTTTCATGCTGCAAACAATTTATTTACCGCGCTTTTAGTAACTGCCGATTGGACAGCGTTTCAAACACATTCTATATTAAAAGACATGTCCGATCCATCAGAAATGGCACTAGGTGAAATATTTGTTCCTGTATTTGTGGTGTTTCCTGTTTTGCTATTTATTTTATCAAAAATTTATAAATGGACCGATTGGAAAGAAAAACTATTTGGCAATATAGTAGAACCAGAAAAAGAAGATGCTTTTGTGCTAGATAATGCTAATTCTAATGAAAACGAATTATAAAATAATTCACAAAAAATTTAAGTTAAATGGGGTTCATTATTCTAATGAAACTTTATTGCAAGTTGCTTACAATTTTATAAAAGAAGGCGATGCTTATCTACAAGAAATTGGTAAATTTTTGTATCAATGGTTAGATGATAACGATTTTGTTGAAGCAAAAACATCAGGCTCAACAGGAACACCAAAAAGCATAAAAATACGCAAACAAGCTATGGTAAATTCTGCCTTGGCTACTGGTGATTTTTTTGGTTTAAAACCAAGCGATACAGTTTTACATTGCCTTCCAACGCAGTTTATTGCAGGTAAAATGATGTTAGTAAGAGCCATGGTTTTAGGTTTGGAATTGGATTTAGTAGAACCAAACACCAAACCCGATTTTGATGTTAAGAAAAACTATGATTTTTGTGCCATGATACCGCTACAGCTTGAAAACACCATACAACATTGCGGGCATATTAAAACCATTATAGTTGGTGGCGCGCCAGTATCAAATATATTAAAAGCAAAAACACAAAGTGTTGATAATCATGTTTATGAAACCTATGGTATGACCGAAACGGTTACACATATAGCACTAAAAAACCTTAATCATTCACTAGTATTACCCAAGCTAACAAAGCAGCAACTTGTTGAATCTTATTTTAAACTACTTCCAAACGTTTCTATTTCAACAGATGAAAGAGATTGTTTGGTAATTGATGCACCACAACTTTCAGAAGAAAAAATTATAACAAACGATATTGTAAAAATCCATTCTGAAGCCGAATTTGAATGGTTAGGTAGGTTTGATAATGTAATAAACTCTGGTGGATTGAAATTGTTTCCAGAACAAATTGAAGCTAAACTACAAAACAAAATTCAAGCACGATTTTTTGTGGGCTCAAAACCACACGAAACATTAGGAGAACAACTTATTCTTGTTGTAGAAGGAATGATAGATGTTATTGATGCCTCAGCTTTTACGGTATTAAAAAAACACGAAAAACCAAAACGAATTTATACACTAAATAAATTTGTTGAAACAGCTTCAGGAAAAATTCAGCGTAAAAAAACATTGGAGTTAACAAATAATATTTAACTCATTCAAAAGGGCACTTCACTCATTGGCGATTTTAAAATAGGGTATTAGGCTTTAGTTTTATGCTAAACTTTAAAATAAGCTATTATGAAAATTTTACTAAAATTTATTTTTGTGTTGGCAGTTTCAATGCAAATACAAGCACAAGAGCGATTAATTTCCGGTAAAGTAACCGATGAATCTGGAACACCACTTCCAGCAGTTACAATTATAATAAAAGGTACTTCAACAGGAACAACAACCAATTTTGATGGGTTGTACCAAATTAAAGCTAAAAATACAGATGTTTTGGTCTTTACTTATTTGGGTTATATAAAGGAAGAGCGTGTTGTAGGAACATTAACCACTATTTCTGTAGCTCTAGAAGCCGATAAAGCAACTTTAGATGAAGTTGTAATAGTTGGTTATGGTACTGAAAAACGACGTTCGGTAACTGGTTCGGTTGCACAAGTTTCTGTTTCCCAATTAAATAAAAATAAAAAAGAGGCATATCATAATGCATTAGCAAATCAAATTCAGTACAATACGGTTACCGCTTTGCAAGGTAAAGTTGCAGGCGTTCAGGTAAATAGCACTAAAACGCCTGGGTCAAATTCACATATTGTTATTCGTGGTACAGCAACTATTTCAAATAATAATACACCATTAGTAGTTGTTGATGGAAAAATAATGCCATATAACACCGTAGAATCAATAAACCCAAAACAAGTAAACGATATCACAGTTCTAAAAGATAGTAATGCTACGGCAATTTACGGTAGCAGAGGTAGTAATGGTGTTATTATTATTTCAACAAAAAATAAAGAAACCGTTTTAATCGAACCGTTATATATTGTTGATGGTGTTCCAATTAAAAAAGAGCAAAATTATATTATTGAAAACTTACCAAAACAGGATATTGACACTAAAATACAGTACGATAAAGCGGAAGCTAAAGATAAGTTTGGCAAAATTGCAAGTAATGGTTGCGTGGTTATTACAACGCATCAAGGAAATTTCAGGTTAGAAAATCAAGAAAGTTATGCTGTAATTGAAGAGAATAATTTTGAGAGAACATCTTTAGCACCACTTTCTACCTTTTCAATTGATGTTGACAAAGCTTCTTATAGTAATATTAGACGAATGATTAACAGTGGGTTAGCTATTGAACCTGATGCTGTTAAAATTGAAGAAATGATAAATTATTTCGATTATAATTATCCGCAACCAACAGGCGAACACCCATTTTCTATAAACACAGAAGTTGCGAAAACACCATGGAATGCAGGTACAAAAATTGTTAAAATAGGGTTGCAAGGTAAAGCGTATTTAAACGACGAGTTGCCAGCATCAAACCTAACGTTTTTGATAGATGTTTCGGGTTCTATGAGTTCGCAAAATAAATTACCATTGTTAAAATCGGCTTTTAAATTGTTAGTAAATCAGTTACGCGAACAAGATAAAGTATCCATTGTTGTATACGCTGGTGCGGCAGGCGTTGTGCTTGAACCAACATCAGGGAAGCATAAAGAAAAAATAATTGCAGCTTTAGATAATTTAAATTCTGGAGGTTCAACAGCTGGTGGCGCAGGTATTAAATTAGCTTATAGTTTGGCTGAAGAAAATTTTAAAAAGAATGGTAATAACCGCGTTATTTTGGCAACCGATGGCGATTTTAATGTTGGTGCTTCATCCGATAAAGCCATGGAAAATCTTATTGAAGAAAAGCGAAAATCTGGTGTGTTTTTATCGGTTTTAGGTTTTGGATACGGAAATTATAAAGATTCAAAACTTGAAATTTTAGCTGATAAAGGTAACGGAAACCATGCATACATCGATAATATGCAAGAAGCCCAAAAAGTATTTGGAAAAGAATTTGGCGGCACATTGTTCACCATAGCTAAAGATGTAAAAATTCAAATTGAATTCAACCCAAATAAAGTACAAGCTTATAGATTAATTGGTTATGAAAACAGAATGCTTGCTGATGAAGATTTTGTAGATGATACTAAAGATGCGGGCGAATTAGGAAGCGGACATACCGTAACGGCGCTTTATGAAATAATTCCTGTTGGTGTTGATAGTAAGTATTTAAAAGATGTAGCCGATTTAAAATACACGAAACCTGAAGCTGTTAAAGATTATTCAGATGAATTGTTTACAGTGAAATTTAGATACAAAAAGCCCGATGGTGATAAAAGTATTGAAATGGTACATATTCAAAAAGATTTGGTTTCAGAAGCTTCAGAAGATTTAAAATTTGCAACATCGGTAGCGTTGTTTGGAATGCAATTACGACAATCAAAATACCATAACAATTCAAAAATTGATGATGTTATTGCATTAGCAAAATCGGGTAGAGGTGAAGATAGAGATGGTTATCGCTCAGAGTTTATGAGGTTAGTTTCTTCGTATCAAAGTTTGTAATTTAAAAAAAAGCGACCAATTTGTGTCGCTTTTTTTTATCAATCTACATGTAAAAAATTTAATTTATGTCCTGTTTCTTTTAAAAGCTCTTTAGCTTTTTTGTGTTGATTTTCAAAAGTTTCTAGATTAGTTCCTTTACAAATACCATAAGAGTAATGATATTTAATTATTTCCAAATCTAAATTAGTTAATGTTTTTTTCTCTGAAGCACAGTTAGAAAAATAACTATTACAATCAAATTCATTACTTAATTTAAAAAATCCTAATGATTGGATGAAGTAATCTTTCATCTTATCCTCCAATGATATGTCATCAGGATATAATTTAATAGCACCTTTATATATTTTGTTTTGTTTCCAATAAATATAATAATTTGTGTTTTTATTGTTTTTAAGATTTTCTTCATATTCATAATCCCCATCATTATAAATAAAATAGTTTGCGTCTTTAGCTTTTTTTACTATGAATATATTTAAAGAATCAACTTGATCAGATATATTTTTTACAAATGGAATAAAATCTTTTTTTGTACTTTTTTTAATGCTTTTAGAAAAGAAAATTCGAATATCTTTTTTCCAATATTTCATTGACGTTTTAGTACTATATAAATTATTTTTATGATTGAAAGCTACTTTTTTATAATAATGTAGAAAAGTAGAATCCTTAAATTCGTATGGAACTCTAACACCTTTTGGTTCTAAATAGTTTTTAATAAGAACTAGTGTATCATTATTTCTATATTGAAAGTTTAATGAATCTTCTTTTGTAAGTGGTTCTTTGTATTTTAATTTATAATACTTCAGTGAAATAAAATGTCTTTGTTCAACTTTCTTCTCAAGATTTTGTGAAAAACTTAAAGAAAAAATGAAGTTAAAAATTAAGCAGAATAGTGTGTTTATTTTCATGGGTAATTTTATATGAATTCTTAATATTTTTTATTTAAGAAATTGCAATTGTTAATTCCTAATTCTTAAACCTGTAAAACACCTAAATTAAAAGCTTTTTCAATAGGTGCGTGGTTTGCGGCTTCAATGCCCATACTTAGCCATTTACGCGTATCCAATGGGTCTATAATGGCATCCGTCCAAATACGTGAAGCAGCATAATATGGCGATACTTGGTTGTCGTAGCGATTTTTGATTTTGTTGTAGAGTTCATCTTCTTTTTCCTTGGTGATTTTTTCTCCTTTCTTTTCTAAAGAAGCTTTTTCTATTTGAAGCAATACTTTAGCGGCAGAATTACCACTCATTACTGCCAGTTCTGCACTTGGCCATGACACAATTAATCTTGGGTCGTAGGCTTTTCCGCACATGGCGTAATTACCTGCACCATAACTATTTCCAATAATAATTGTGAATTTAGGTACCACCGAATTACTAACGGCATTTACCATTTTAGCACCATCTTTAATAATGCCACCATGTTCACTTTTACTACCAACCATAAAGCCGGTAACATCTTGTAAAAACACTAAAGGGATTTTTTTCTGGTTGCAGTTTGCTATAAATCGGGTGGCTTTGTCGGCGCTATCGTTGTAAATTACACCACCAAATTGCATTTCGCCTTGTTTGGTTTTTACCAGTTTGCGTTGATTTGCAACAATACCAACTGCCCAACCATCAATTCGGGCGTAACAGGTAATAATGGTTTTTCCGTAGCCTGCTTTATATTCGTCAAATTCCGAATTATCAACCAATCGCTTGATAATTTCATACATATCATATTGGTCGGCTCTCGATTTTGGTAAAATTCCATAAATATCTTCGGGATTTTCTTTTGGTTTTACAGCATCAATTCTATTAAAACCAGCTTTATCAAAATCACCAATCTTATCAATTATATTTTTTATAGTATCTAAAGCGTCTTTATCATCTTTCGCCTTGTAATCGGTAACACCAGAAATTTCACAATGCGTTGTTGCGCCTCCTAAAGTTTCATTATCAATAGTTTCTCCAATAGCAGCTTTTACCAAATAACTACCAGCTAAAAAAATACTTCCAGTTTTATCAACAATCAATGCTTCATCACTCATAATAGGTAAATATGCACCACCAGCAACACAACTTCCCATAACCGCTGCAATTTGAGTAATGCCCATACTACTCATAATAGCGTTGTTTCTAAAAATACGACCAAAATGTTCTTTGTCTGGAAAAATTTCATCTTGCAATGGTAAATAAACACCAGCGCTATCTACTAAATAGATTATTGGCAAGCGATTTTCTATAGCAATTTCTTGAGCTCTTAAATTCTTTTTTGCGGTAATAGGAAACCAAGCTCCAGCTTTAACAGTGGCATCATTAGCAACAACAATGCATTGTTTTCCTTTAATGTAACCAATTTTTACAACAACGCCTGCAGATGGACAACCACCGTGCGATTCATACATATCTTCGCCTGCAAAAGCAGCAATTTCAATAGATTTTGTATTGGCATCTAAAAGGTAATTAACGCGTTCATGTGCCGTCATTTTACCTTTAGCGTGTTGTTTTTCAATACTTTTTTTTCCACCACCTAAATGGACTATTCCTAATCGTTTATTAAGTTCTGATACTAAAAGTTTATTGTAATCTTCGTTTTTATTGAAGTTTAAATCCATTGCTATTTTGTTTGAAGCTAAAATACAAAAGTTTCATTTTATAGATAGTTTTTGTTAATGTTTTATTAAATAATATAACATGGAAATAGTTTCCTTGGAAAATAAATAATTTTGTCATACATTTGTGTCAACAAAAAAAAGATAGTAATATGAAAAACATAATAGCCTTTGCAGGTACAAGCAGTAAACAATCAATCAACAAGCAATTAGTTACTTATGCTTCAAGTTTGGTAGAAAACGTTAATACAACCATTTTAGATTTAAACGATTTTGAATTGCCACTTTATAGTATCGATTTAGAAAAGGAGCAAGGTATTCCTGAAAATGCACATAAGTTTTTGGCGTATTTAAAATCGTCTGATGGTTTAGTTATTTCTTTAGCAGAACATAATGGCGCATACACTACGGTTTTTAAAAACTTATTTGATTGGATGACCCGAATTGAAGGTAAACTATTTTTTAACAAACCAATGTTACTCATGGCAACATCGCCAGGTGGTAGAGGCGGATTAACAGTTTTAGAAATTGCACAAGGCAGATTTCCATTTCATGACGGTAACATTATTGAGGTTTTTTCATTACCTTTTTTTGGAAATAATTTTTCTGAAGGAAAAATAACTAATGACGATTTTGATGAGCAGTTAAAAAATGCTGTTCAACAATTTCAAAAAAGCTTATAAAATGGAAGTTAAGCAAATAGACAATGGAACTAAAGGTGCTTTTTACATTGAAATAGATGCTGTAAAAGTTGCAGAAATGACCTATTCGCACGCTAAACCCGATAAAATAATTATAGATCATACAGAAGTTAGTGAAACCTTGAAAGGACAAGGTGTTGGTTATAAATTAATTGAAGCATCTGTTGAATACATGAGAGCTAATAGATTAAAAGTTATTCCATTATGTCCTTTTGCAAATGCTGTTTTTAAGAAAAAGCACAACGAATATGCAGATGTAATTGCTTAAATAAACAGATATGGGAAATTTATCAAAAGAAATAAATTCAACATTCGCAAATAATAGAATAAAGGCATTGTTAAATATTTTATATACTGCCAACTGGATTTCAGGTTTCCAAAATGAATTTTTTAAAACCTATGGAATTTCACCACAACAATACAATATTCTTAGAATATTACGTGGTGCTGGCGAGCCTATAAATGTTCAAATTATTAAAGATAGAATGATAGAACGGTCGCCAAACGCAACGCGTTTAATGGACAAATTATGTGCTAAAAACTATATTGAACGGTTGGCTTGCGACCATGATAGGCGTGTAGTTAAAATAGCTATTACCAAAGAAGGAAATGCACTTTTAGATGCCATTCCAGATAATTTTAATAACGATTTATTAAAAAATTTGAGTGAACAAGAAGCAGAACAATTAAGCAATTTGCTTGATAAAATGCGATAACATTCCTACCGAAGCAGGAATCTATTAAAACTAATAATTAATAAAAGATAACCGCCTTCGCGGGCGTAAAAAACATGAAAACTATAATACACAAAGCAACTGAACGCGGTTTTGCAAACCACGGTTGGTTACAAGCAAACCATTCATTTAGTTTTGCTAGTTATCATAATCCTGAAAAAGTACATTTTGGTGCACTACGAGTGCTAAATGATGATATTGTAGCGCCAAAAATGGGTTTTGGAACACATCCACATGATAACATGGAAATAATTACCATTCCGTTGAAAGGTGTTCTTAAGCACAAGGATAATATGGGTGATACTTGGATAACTGTATTACCAAATGAAGTACAAATTATGAGTGCAGGAACAGGTGTGCAGCATTCTGAAATAAATGGTTCAAATGATGAGCATTTAAGTTTATTTCAAATTTGGATTTTTCCAGACAAACAGAATGTTACACCACGTTACGACCAAAAGAAATTTGATGTAAATGATAGAAAAAATAAACTTCAAACACTAGTTACATCAATTGATGAAAGCCATGAAGGAAGTTTAAAAATTCATCAAAACGCTATCATTTCAAGAATTGATTTGGATAAAGATGTTGCTTTTGAATATAATCTTAAAAGTAAAAATCATGGCGTTTATGTTATGAATATACATGGTAACGTATTGATTAATAATCAAACTTTAGAAACACGTGATGCAATTGGAGTATCAGAAACAGCGATTTTTTCTATTACACCACAAGACAATTCAAGTTTGTTATTTATAGAAGTTCCAATGGAATTTTAAAATCAAAATCAAAAACTTTTCAAAAGCATTCTTTTACAAAAAAAGGATGCTTTTTTATGTGTTAAATTTATAATAGCTTCAAAATTTTCGTCTTAACGAGTATTTATACAATTCATGGCATATATTTTAGTTGTTTTTTTAGACAATTTACTTTTATACAAATTTTTAACCCCAAATTTAAATGATACTTAAAAAGCAATTTTTATTGGTATTTCTTATTGCCAATATTTTCACAATACATTCGCAAACATCACCACTAACCAAAAAAGATTCTACAATTGTTAGTTCATGGATGTTTGGTGTTGGTTTTAATGTTGTTGATGATTCAGACGATACATTTAATAGATTATTCGATTTTAAAAGTGCTTGGAATGCTGTTCCTTATCCATCTAGGGTAAGTGTTGGAAAATATTTTAAAAATGGTTTGGGTATTGAAGGTATTCTATCTTATAACAAGTATAAAAAAGGTAAAATTGCAGACGGCTTACCTGTAGATAAAGACAAAGATTATTTTGCAATTGACTCAAGATTAAGTTACGATTTAAACAAAATTATAGGCTATACAGGTTGGTTTGATCCATATTTAGGTATTGGTGCTGGTTTTACACATGCTAACGATATTCCTCGTGGTACATTTAATGCTGTTTTAGGTTTTAGAACCTGGTTTTCTGATAAGTTTGGTTTAGATGTAAATACTTCAGGAAAATGGGCAATGAATACAAATTATACTAACCATTTACAACACGTTGTAGGTGTGGTGTATAGATTTGATTTTGATAAAGAATTAACCAAAAAAGGTGAAGAAAAATTAGAATTAATTACCGCTGAAGAAAATGAAGCTTTAAGAATTAATGATTCTATTTTACTAGCAAATAAACAAGCTGAAGCAGAACGATTTTTAGCTGAAAAAATAGCTAAGGAAAAGGACGCTTTAAGACTTGCTCAACTTGAAAAAGAACGAACAGACTTAAAGAATGAAATACAAAATAAAATAGATGCATTAGAGAATATTTATTTTCCGTTAGATGCTTCAATGTTAACAAAATCTTCAAAAGACATATTGAATAAATTAATATTAATATTGAATGAATATCCTAAATTAACATTAGAAATTACATCACATACCGATTCTAGAGGTTCAGCTACATATAATCAAAAGCTTTCTGAACGCAGATTGAAAAGTACACTTGATTATTTATTTGAAAAAGGAATAGAAACTAATAGAATTACAGGCGGTGCTTTTGGTGAAAACAAATTGGTTAATGCGTGTGATGATACCGTAAAATGCCCAGAAGTTAAACACAAACAAAATAGAAGATCTGAAATTAAAATAATTAATTATTAATTTCTTTTGAAATAACGCTTCAAAAACAAAAAAAGGGGAAATCTATAAAATATTTCCCCTTTTTTATATCGTAAAATATATTTAAATAGATCTTTTTATTTGAATATTAGTATCATCAATGGTTGTTTGAATATCACCAATAATGGAGTTTGTTTTTAACTCATTAACTTTCTTTTTTACAACACCAAATTTGTTAGTATCTGTAAAATCGCCTGCTTCATTATTATTTTTATCTAGCGAAGTAACAACAAAAACTTTATTAGTTATTTGTTCTAGCGTTAAATTTAATTCATTGCCAGCAACAATATCTAGTATTTTAGAACCATCATTCATATTTGAAATAGCTTCAGCAGCATTATTAAAAGCATAAATAACATATTTTACAGGTAAATCGCCATCAACAGCAGCTTCGGGCGTATCCCATAAAATTTTTAAAGGTTCAAATCTAATATTGTCTGGTTTTTTTGGGCAAATAGCATCTTTACCATAGCCTAAAACCGGAGGCGCAAATGATTTATATTTAAATTGAGTAGCATTTAATGCACTATTAATACCTTTTAAATTGCTTTTTATGGTATTGTAACTGTATGCTATTTGGCCAAAAGTGGCATGCATATTTGCAATTCTATTATGGTTTATTTGGTTTTGAATTTCAATAATATCCCAAGGTTTTGTTTGGTTTAAATTATAATAACCTTGGCTAACATATAATTGTTTGTTATAAAGATTTGCTTGATCGTTCCACCATTTTGATAATGAAATATAATCTTGGGCTTTTGCAATTTTCCAATACAATTGTGGTGCTATATAATCTACTTTATTAGATTGTAACCAAGCAATTGGATCGCAATATAAAGCACTGAAAGATGAAGTTCCTTTAATGCCTGTAGGTGTATCTGCTTTCCAAATTCCGAACGGACTAACACCAAACACGATATTTTTATTCTTTTTGGTGTTTATATCTTGAATGGCATCATAAACCATCCCAATCATTAGGTTTACGTTATTTCGCCTCCAATCTTCTATAGTTGCTATATTGGTAGGATTATTTTCTTTAAAGGTTTTAGCATCCTGTGGTACGGTATTCATGCCAGAATAAGGGTAAAAATAATCATCAAAGTGAATACCATCTATATCATATCTATTAGCAATATCTTTTATTACGCTAACAATGTAGTTTCTAACATCTGGAAGTCCAGGGTTTAGCATTTTTAATGATAATGCTTTATCAGTATTATTTAATTTTGCTTGAAACGTCCAATTTGGATGTAAATTAGCTACGTTATTAGGTGCTAATTCCATAGTTGGAGTTTGTTTAACACGATAAGGGTTTAACCAAGCATGTAAATCTAAACCGCGAGCATGGGCTTCTTTAACGGCAAATTCTAATGGATCCCAAAGTGGTGATGGTGCTTTTCCTTGTGTTCCAGTAAGCCAGTACGACCAAGGATCGATAGTTGAGGCATATAAAGCGTCACTTTCTGGACGTACCTGTAAGAAAACGGTATTGTAACCATTCGCTTTTAAATCGTTTAAAATTTCAATTAATTCAGCCTGTTGTACTGCAGGTGTTGCTTTACGGTTTGTTGGCCAAGATAAGTTTGAAACTGATGGTAAAAAAACACCTCTTAAATCGCGTTTAGGCGTTGTAATGTTATGCTCTGCACCAATTACACTATGAGATTTTAAATTTGACAAAGATTTTGCTTCTGTAATTGTTGAAGCTTGTTCTATGTTGTTTGAATCAACTTTTAAAGCAGTAAGTTTTTTGTTTACTTGTGCTTGTATAGCTATACATAAAAATAGAAAATAAGGGGCTAATATTTTCATATTACTTGATTTAAAATAGGGTTTTTTTAAATTACATTTATTAAATAATTGCAAAAAAGGGTAAATTTAAATAATATAATGACACAAATATAAATTTTAGCTAAAAATATATAGATGAAATGCGCTTTTTTTCGGACAAATAGCATTTTGCTTAAATATAAAAATAGTTGATAAACGTTAAAATTATATTTTTAAAAAGATGCTTTTATATATAAAAATACGATATTTGTCCTGTGAATTTGCGCAAGGGATTGAAGCGGCATCCTTTTTTATGTGTTTATAAAAACATCTTCTTGTAACCTTTGGGTTAAAAACATAAAAAAGATATAGCGAAAAGCCCGACCTTGCTTTTTCAAGGTTGCGCCTTAAAAAACTAAATTAATTATGGCAATGAATAAAAATACAGTGTTGGCTTGGGCAACAGTTTTAATGATTATTATGGGTGTAGTTCTAATATTAATGGGAGCTTACAGGTATAATGATGTAGCAGGTTGGGGCTTTGCAACCGTAGGTTTTGGTTTTTTTGCCATTGCATGGGTTTTTAACGCTTTAAAAGGTAGAGTGTAATAAAAAGTTTTGTCGGTTGTTGTTAAGTTTAAGCAACTTTAAAACAACAGCTAAAAACAGTTAAGACGTTTTTAATTCTAAATTATAAGTAAAACAGCTTAACAGTAAACAACTTAACAATAAACAATAATGAGTGACGATAAGAAAGTAATATTTTCAATGTCTGGGTTAACCAAGACGTTTCAAGGAGCAAATACACCAGTTTTAAAAAACATTTATTTAAGTTTTTTTTACGGTGCTAAAATTGGTATTTTAGGTTTAAATGGTTCGGGTAAATCTACGTTACTTAAAATAATTGCAGGCGTTGATAAAAACTATCAAGGTGATGTTACGTTTTTGCAAGATTATTCGGTTGGCTATTTAGAGCAAGAACCAAAGCTTGATGAAAATAAAACGGTTATTGAAATTGTAAGAGAAGGTGCTGCAGAAACAGTGGCTATTCTTGATGAATACAATAAAATTAACGATATGTTTGGTTTGGAAGAAGTGTATTCTAACCCAGACAAAATGGATAAATTAATGGCTAGACAAGCTGAACTTCAAGATAAAATTGATGCTTCTAATGCTTGGGAATTAGATACTAAATTAGAAATTGCCATGGATGCGCTTCGTACGCCAGATGGTGATAAAAAAATTAGCTTACTTTCTGGAGGTGAACGTCGTCGTGTTGCTTTATGTAGATTGTTATTGCAAGAACCAGATGTATTATTGTTAGATGAGCCTACTAACCACTTAGATGCAGAATCTGTACATTGGTTAGAACAGCATTTAGCACAATATAAAGGAACTGTAATTGCTGTAACGCATGATAGGTACTTTTTAGATAATGTTGCTGGTTGGATTTTAGAGTTGGATAGAGGTGAAGGTATTCCATGGAAAGGAAATTACTCATCTTGGTTAGACCAAAAATCGAAACGTTTAGCACAAGAAAGTAAAACAGCTTCTAAGCGTCAAAAAACGTTGGAGCGCGAACTAGAATGGGTTCGTCAAGGCGCAAAAGGGCGTCAAACTAAACAAAAAGCACGTTTACAGAATTATGATAAGTTACTAAGTCAAGACCAAAAGCAGCTTGATGAAAAACTAGAAATTTACATACCAAATGGACCACGTTTAGGAACGAATGTTATTGAGGCAGTTGGTGTAAGTAAAGGTTTTGACGATAAATTATTGTACGAAGAATTAAACTTCAAATTGCCACAAGCAGGCATTGTTGGTGTAATAGGACCAAATGGTGCTGGTAAAACCACCATTTTTAGAATGATTATGGGAGAACAAACCCCAGATAAAGGCGAGTTTGTAGTTGGCGAAACTGCTAAAATAGCTTATGTAGACCAAGCACATTCAAACATAGACCCAGAAAAAACCATTTGGCAAAATTTTAGCGACGAGCAAGAATTAGTTTTAATGGGTGGACGCGAAGTAAATTCTAGAGCTTATTTAAGTCGATTTAATTTTTCTGGTGGTGAACAAAA
Organism: Mariniflexile jejuense; assembly: GCF_042675665.1. Classification (NCBI taxonomy): domain Bacteria; kingdom Pseudomonadati; phylum Bacteroidota; class Flavobacteriia; order Flavobacteriales; family Flavobacteriaceae; genus Mariniflexile; species Mariniflexile jejuense. Next base: position 372,310 of record NZ_JBHTJI010000001.1, on the reverse strand, counting down.
TAAAAAAGTAAAACTGCTTTCGGGTGGAGAACGTAACCGCTTGCATTTAGCTATGACATTGAAAGAAGAAGGTAATGTATTACTTTTAGATGAGCCTACTAACGACCTTGATGTAAATACATTACGCGCATTAGAAGAAGGTTTAGAAAACTTTGCTGGTTGTGCAGTAGTAATATCGCATGATAGATGGTTTTTAGATAGAATATGTACACATATTTTAGCTTTTGAAGGCGATTCGCAAGTATATTTCTTTGAAGGTAGTTTTAGTGAATATGAAGAAAACAAAAAGAAACGTTTGGGTGGCGATTTAACACCGAAACGTATTAAGTATAAAAAGCTAGTTCGCTAATAAAAAAACGCTCACTAATTAGTGGGCGTTTTTTTTTTATAAAATATGTTTTAAACTTAAATAAACTATCTAATACTATTGCATAGAAATTAGATTTTAATTCCCGCCATACATATGGCCATCAGTAAAATCTTTATATTCTTCTTCTTGTTTAGCTAACTCTTCACTTATTTTATCAAGTTGTTCGTTTTCTTTTTTAAGCTTATAAGATTTTCTAATACCTAAAATTAAAAGCAGAGAAAAAAAAGCAACCACCACAATTAATACGGTTACTATATCTTTTTGACTTATAAGTGAAATTGTTGAAAAAAAGTTAGTTGGCATCATCAATGCAAGATTTGGTTTAATAGCTATTTCAAATATAATATTTTTTATTCACTAAACAATTATAAATGAATTTATTAAATGTCTTTTTGTATGATAATATGGCGTTAGATTTAAAGCTACTTCATTTATTTTAAGTTAATTACACTTAAAATAATCTTGTATTTTGAATTTAACATAAAACACTTTTTTAATTAGGTTATTTTATTTTTTTTTAACGAAATTGCTTGCCATTTCAATTATAAAATAAATGCTAATGTCTCTAAATACATTAAAAAATATTAAAACAGAGTTACTTTCTAACCATTATTACACATTAAATAAGCTAACGTTTGATTATCAATTACGAAACGGAAATTGGGTAACACAAGTACGTGAATGTTATGATAGAGGCGATGGCGCCGGTATTTTGTTATATAGCAAAGAAAAGGGAACGGTTATTTTAACAAAACAATTTAGAATGCCAACTTTTTTAAATGATAATAAAGATGGCTTATTGATTGAAGTTTGTGCTGGTATGCTTGATAAAGATAATCCAGAGGCGTGCATTATTAGAGAAACAGAAGAAGAAGTAGGGTATAGACTGAAAGAAGTAAAAAAAGTGTTTGAAGCCTATTCTTCACCTGGTGTAATGACTGAAAAAATGCATTTTTTTATTGGTGAATATACTGATGCAATGAAAGTAAATGAAGGTGGCGGATTGGAAAGTGAACACGAAGATATAGAAGTTTTAGAATTGCCATTTACTGAAGCTATTAAAATGCTTAACAATGGAAAAATAAACGATACACGAACAATTGTTTTATTGCAATATGCTATTATACATAAACTATTACATTAATTTTTATCATTTAGAGTTTCATTAATAAAATCGGTAATTAAATAAGTGATTAATTTTCCAACTTGGGTTTCAGTTTTTTTAGTTGGTGAAGCTTCACAAATATGCAAATACATTACATTTTCTTGTTTTGAAAAAAACTTTATAAAATTTCTAGCTTTGTTAACACTAAATCCGCTTGGTGTCATTGCACTACTTGGTATGTTTTCAATGGCATCACAATCTATTTCAACACCAAAAGGTCTATCATGAACGTGATTTAATGCACGTTCTAATTCATCTTTAAACTTTAATGTTTTATCAACTTCCAAATCTTCAAACGTTGAAAATTTAACTAGTTTTAATTTTTTAAGGGTTTTAAATAGTTTATCAGATGTGTAGTTTTTTTGCAACCCAAAAATAAAATAGTTTTTTAAGAATCCTTCAGCATAAGCATAACTAAAACCATTACCACTATGTCTGCCTTCTTCTGGTCTAAAATCGGAATGTGCATCAAAATTTATAACATTAACAGGTTGTTTTAACGCTAAACTAGTACCTTTTATATTGCCATAGGCATTGTTGTGACCGCCTCCAATAATAATAGGTTTTTTGCCAGCAGCAATAATTTGTTGTACAGCATGTGTTACATGTTTATCAATATCGCTCACAATTTTCCGAGCTTTTTTAATACTTTTTTGGTTGGATTTATCTAACTCTGAAATTTTTAATAATTCAGCTGAAAAATCTAAATGACCTAGAATTAAAACTTTGTTAGCATTAGTAAACTCGTTACTTTGTATGTTTAGTAATACTTTTAAAGTAGCATCCCAAGCTTTGGAAGTGCCTGTTTTTCCATAGTTTGCATACACACCAACATCTTCAGGTAAACCAATAATTACATACGTAACATCCAAATTTAAAAGTTGGTCGTATATATGTGAAATGCTGGTTAATATTTGAATATGTTCACCAAATTTGGATTCGCCTAGGCGTTTGTTTAATAACTCATTTAAAGTTGTTGTGTTAAATAAAACTAGTTTATCCATAAAAAAGTAAATAATTTGAATTAAAAATACATCATTATTTATTTATAGCATTAAAAATTTAAGTAATAAATAAAAGAACGTTAGACTATTAAAAAAAACATTAAAAACAAGTAATTATGGAAAACAACAAAAGTAGCATGGGGCTTAAAGTAGCATTAGGTATTGCATTAGTTTTATTTTTAGGAACTGCATTTTATACCATGAATTTGTACAAAAGCAGCGAAAAAGTTCAGAATGATTTAACTGAACAAAAACAATTAGTAATGAACGATTTAAATGCGATGGCTAAACAATATGATGAAGCTATAGCAGAAAACGATGTAGCAAATAAAGATTTAATTGAAGCAAGAGCTAGAATTCAAGGGTTAATTGATTCGTTAAAAATATCTGAAACTAATGTGAAAAGTTTGTGGAGTTACAAACAAAAATACATTTCATTACAAAAAGAAATGGATGTTTTATTAGCTGAAAATGATAAATTGAAAATACAAAATTCGTATTTAGCAACATCATTAGATAGTACACGTGTAAGTTTAGAAGAACGTAAAATGTTTAGCGATTCTTTATTAGTACAAAACAATGCTTTAGCTGAAGTTGTTTCAAATGCAGCTGTATTAGGAGCGGTAAACATGAAAGGTTTTGGTGTTATTGAAAGAACTTCTGGAAAATTAATTCCAACAGAAAGAGCTAGTAGAACAGATAAAATTAGAGTTTGTTTTACTGTACCAAAAAACAAATTGGTACAAGCTGGAGACCAAGAATTATATGTTCAAGTTATAGATCCAAAAAACAATACTTTAGGTTTAAACGACCAAGTAACTTTTGGAGGTAAAACTTTAAACTACAGTATTATAAGTAAGTTTAATTACGAAAAAGCAAGTTTAGATGTATGTGAATTTGTAGCATCAAAAGGAAAATCTGAATTTCAAAAAGGACGTTACATAGTAAACGTATTTAATGAAAAAGATTTAGTTGCAACATCAGAATTCACTTTAAAATAAACCAAATACACAGATTGTAAAGCCTTGGGATTTCTCAAGGCTTTTTTTTGTTTATTACTACAGGCTTTTGCATCTAAACAAATTTTTATGCAAATTGTAGAGATTTTAATTAGGCATCAAATAGAACATGTAATTTTAATCACGACCAAGAAAACAATATAAAATAAATGTTGCAATCGCTATGAATCAAATAGATTATCATGCTAATTTTTTAAACTCTATAAGCGATATATCTGAGGATATTGTTGAAGAATTATTAAAAATTTCAGATTTAAAAACGGTAAAAGCTGGAAACCAAATTGTGAAATTAGGAGAAATACCCTCTAAAGTTTACATGTTAGTTTCTGGAGTTGTTAGATGTTACATTAGTACTGAATCTGGTAAAGAATTTAATAAAAGTTTTTATTTACCCATAACATTTGTAGCACCATTAACGGCTTTAATAAACCAATGCCCTTCAATATTTGTTTTTGAAACGTTATTAGATTGTGAATTGTACGAGGTTGATTATAAAAAATTTATGGAATTATGTAAAAAATATGATGACCTAAATACGCTATATACTAAAATTATAGAAACTGTTTATATAACTTACGAGAAACGACTTGTAGACTTAATTTCTTTAGATGCGAAAGATAGGTATTTAGAATTAAGAAATGAAATTCCTAATGTTGAAACATTAATTCCGCAATACCATATTGCTTCATATTTAGGTATAACACCAGTTCAATTAAGTAGAATTAGAAAGAAAAATGGTAGTTGTTAACATTTGTTAATATCTAATAAAATGTTAAATTATATATTTGGCTTGATTTCCTTTTGAACATTACAAGGATTGATAGCTAACCAACCAAAAAAAAACAGGTAAAAATTTTACCTGTTTTTTTATTTATAGCAGTTTGTGTGTTTATTTTAAACCACCAACCATATCTTCTGGTTTTACCCAAGCATCATAATCTTCGGCGGTTACATAGCCTAAATTAACAGCTTCTTCTTTTAATGTTGTGCCATTAGCATGCGCAGTATTTGCAATTTCAGCAGCTTTATAATATCCAATTTTAGTATTTAAAGCAGTAACCAACATTAAAGAATTGTTTAGTAAGGTTTTAATAACGTTGTGGTTAGGTTCAATACCAACAGCACAATGCTCATCAAAACTAGCACAAGCGTCACCAATTAATTGTGCTGATTGTATAGCATTTGCAGCCATAACAGGTTTAAACACGTTAAGTTCATAATGTCCTTGCATACCGCCAACAGCAATAGCAACATCATTACCAATAACTTGAGCGCAAACCATAGTTAAAGCTTCACATTGTGTTGGGTTTACTTTTCCTGGCATGATAGAACTACCAGGTTCGTTTGCAGGAATAATAATTTCACCAATACCACTTCTTGGTCCGGAAGCCATCATTCTAACATCGTTAGCAATTTTGTTTAAAGAAACAGCTAGTTGTTTTAATGCACCATGTGTTTCAACAATAGCATCATGTGCTGCTAATGCTTCAAATTTATTAGGTGCGGTAACAAAAGGAAGTCCTGTAAATTGCGCAATATATTCTGCTACGCGTTTGCTGTAACCTTTTGGTGTGTTTAAACCAGTGCCAACAGCAGTTCCGCCTAAAGCTAATTCGCTTAAATGCGGTAATGTGTTTTCTAAAGCCTTTAAACCATGGTCTAATTGTGCAACATAGCCAGAAAGTTCTTGACCTAAAGTAAGTGGTGTAGCATCCATTAAGTGCGTACGACCAATTTTTACAACATTTTTAAATGCATCAGATTTTTTCTTTAACGTATCACGCAATTGTTTTACACCAGGTATTGTTACTTCAACAACTTTTTTATAAACAGCAATGTGCATGCCTGTTGGAAATGTATCGTTTGATGATTGCGATTTGTTAACATCATCGTTTGGTTGAATAACTTTTTCACCTTCACCAATAATTTTACCAGCCAATTGTTGTGCTCTGTTTGCAATTACTTCATTCGCATTCATATTGCTTTGTGTTCCAGAGCCTGTTTGCCAAATAACTAACGGGAATTGATCGTTATGTTTACCTGCTAAAATTTCATCACAAACAGCTGCTATTAAGTCGCGTTTTTCAATTGGTAAAACACCTAATTCGCAATTAGTATACGCTGCAGCTTTTTTTAGATATGCAAAGCCATAAATTATTTCTAAAGGCATCGATGCAGAAGTACCTATTTTAAAATTATTTCTAGAGCGTTCAGTTTGTGCACCCCAAAGTTTATCGGCAGGTACTTTTACCTCGCCCATAGTATCTTTTTCTATTCTAAAACTCATTTTAGTAACTGTTTAATTAATGCAACAAAGTTAATGGTTTTAGCTATTTATTGTTATGATATCTGTTAGTTTTTAAAAGTTTTTTTTAACAGATATATAACGCCTTGATTAATTATGAAATCAATAAAAAACGGTATATTAGCTAGTATAATTAACAATAATTTTAATAAAAACAGATACAATTATGGCAACAATAAGATTAGGTGATGTTGCACCAAATTTTACAGCAAAATCTACAGAAGGCACTATTAATTTTCATGAATGGCTAGGGGATAGTTGGGGTATTTTATTTTCGCATCCTGCTGATTATACGCCTGTTTGTACTACAGAATTAGGTACAGTAGCAAAATATAAACCTGAATTTGATAAACGCAATGTAAAAGTTGTAGCGTTAAGTGTTGATGGTGTTGAATCTCATCATGGTTGGATAAATGATATTAATGAAACCCAAAATACAACAGTAAATTTTCCAATTATTGCAGATGAAGATAAAAAGGTTTCAGAACTATATGATATGATTCACCCAAATGCGAGCGATAAATTTACAGTACGTTCTGTGTTTGTTATTGGTGATGATAAAAAAGTAAAACTTATTATAACCTATCCAGCATCAACAGGTAGAAATTTTGAAGAATTATTGCGTGTTATTGATAGTTTGCAACTTACGGCATACCATAAAGTAGCAACACCTGCCAACTGGAAACATGGTGAAGATGTGGTAGTTAGTCCTGCAATTTCTACAGCCGATGCTAAAAATATTTTTACCAAAGGCGTTGATGAGATTAAACCGTATTTAAGAATGACACCACAACCTAATTTAAAATAACAACGTGTTGTTAATAAATTTTAATTTGATATTGTATAACAAGAACCTTTGCATTATCTTTGCGTAAGATTTTTAAAAGATACTTACAATTATGTTTGATTTTGACCAATATTTAGGATTTTTAGCTTTTTTAACCATTTTAACAATAGGTTTTTGGTTAATGATATTTTTGTTAACCTTCGTTATTCCTTACTGGATTGGTGGTTCTTTAATTGAAAGATTAAAAGAAATTAGAGAAGAGAAAAAGGCGAAACGTCAAAATTCATAACATTATTAAATTATACTAATAAAAAAAGGGAAGCTAATTTAGCTTCCCTTTTTTTATTTCTTTTCATATTTATACTATCCTTCAAAATCCATATTATCCATACCACCGCCATTTTGACCACGATCTCTGTTTTGTTTCTTTTGTTGGTTGAATCTGTAAGTGAATGATAGATTAAAACTACGTTGTCTCCACTGGAATTCGCTATTACTTAAAAAAGTAGCTGTAGTAGATTCTGTAATTCGTTTTCTGCTATTAAACACATCGCTTATATTAAATGCTAACGACGCATTATCATTAAAGAAATCTTTACTAAATGCTAAATCGGTAGAAAATATACCTTTTGTTTTATTTTGCGCATCTTGACTTGGTCCGCCGTAAAACAAGCGTGTTTGCCAATCAATTTTACCCGGAAGTGTGTATTTATTATTCAATCTTGCAAACCAACTTAAATTTTCTGCACCAAAATCGGTACCGTTATAATCGCCTTTTGTTACAGAATTAAATAAGTTAAAGTTTCCATTTAAATTCCATTTTTGGTTAGGTCTGTATGTTAATGTAAACTCAAACCCAGTACGATCATTAGTTGCTAAATTTATTGGTGTTCTTCTTATAACAGGAACTTCTGTACCGCCAACTGTAGCTGTTGTACCTGTGTCTTCAGCTATAAAGGTGAATACATCTGTAGCATGTTCAAAATAAATAGACGAGTTTAAAGTTATTTTTCCAAATTTATTTAAATAGCCTAAGTCAACTTTATTTGAATAACTTGGGTTTATATCTGGGTTACCTTGAAATAAGTTGGTAGCACTACTACGCGATGGAAATGGGTTAATAAAGCGCGAACGCGGTCTGCTTATTCTTCGGTTATATCCAAAAGTTAAACTTTGTTTATCGCTAATTTCATAGCCTAAATTAACCGTAGGGAAAAAGCCTAAATAGTTTTTTCTTTCAAAATCGCCACTTGTTATTTGATTAATGGTAATTTTTGAATCTTCCATTCGAAGACCTAATAAGTAAGAAAATTTGTTTTTAATTTTACTACCAAATTGTGTGTAAAAAGCGTTTATATATTCACTGTAAATTAAATTATTACTTACATTGGTGTCTAAAACATAAGAACCATTATTATTAAATTCAAGACTATAATCGGTATCTAATTGGTTGAAATTACCTCTATAACCAAGCTCAAATTGGCTTGCTTCACCAATAGGTAATACATAATCACTTTGCAATAAAATATTTCTTTGTTCTTCTAGAGTTTGCACTCTTTCAGCAGCATTACCGTCTTGAGATATTAATGAAAATTCATCTTCATTAGAGTTTTCAAATTGAAAATCGAATGTTAATTTATGAGATGAATTGCCATCAAATTGCTTATTAAAATTAACAGCATATTGAATGGTTTTATCATCTTCAGTTTCAGGATCGAATCGATTTGATTGGTTTATTAAGTTGCCATTAGCATTTAATTCATTAATAGTGTTTGTTGTTTCAGTTTTATTATCACTATTACGTAATACAATTGATGTTGTTAATGAAGCGGTGTCGTTAATATACCATTCAACACCTGTGTTTGTGGTTATTCCTTTTCTTATTCTATCAGTCGCTCTGTATTCATTTAAAAAGGTACTAGGATCGCTTCCATTAAAATATTCACTTTCAGTTGTAGATTTCCCTGGAGATTTTCTATAATCATATCCAGTAGTATTGAAAAAGTTAAAATTACCAGTTCTGTAATTAACGTTTCCAGAAACGCCAGCAGTTAAAGGATAACCAGAATTTACAGTTACAGCACCATTAAAACCTTGAAGTTTACTTCTTCTGAGAATAATGTTAAGAATACCACCAGTGCCTTCGGCATCATATCTTGCTGAAGGTGAGGTTATAACTTCAACACGTTCAATGGCATCTGCAGGAAGTTGTCGTAAAGCATTGGTAGAATTTAAACCAACCAAACCAGATGGTTTTCCATTTATTAAAATGGTAACGTTATCATTACCACGTAAAGCCACATTACCTTCAACATCTACAGAAACTGAAGGAATGTTATCTAAAACATCGCTTACTGTTCCACCTCTTACAGTTAAATCGCTACCAACAGTATATATTTTTTTATCAAGTTTAATTTCTACGGTTGTTTTTTCTGCAATAATTTCAACTTCACCTAATGAAGCAAAATCAATTTCTAAAAAAATAGTTCCTAAATTGGTATCAGAATCTAATTTTCTATTGGATAGTGTTATTTTTTTATAGGATATGTATTCAATGGAAATATCGTAAACACCATTAGCTATTTTAATATTAAATTGTCCATTAGCATCTGTAATGCCGCCATTTACAATTTTGTTTTCTTTTTTACTAAAAAATGCAATTGTAGCATATTCTAAAGGCGTATTGGTGTCTTTGTCTATTACTTTTCCAGAAATGGTAATGTCTTTATCAGTAATATCATTTTTGGAAAGTGCATTTCCTGAAAAGGTAAGAATAGATAGTAAAAAAATGCTTATAAAAATTTTGGTCATGGTTTATTTTTCCATGTTAGACGAGCAAAAGTAAACATGGTTTAATGGTGTTTTGTTAAATATAAGTTAATTAACGAAACTTGATTTAACCTTATTTTTAGATAATTTCCCCTATTTTCTCGGTTGGTCTGCCAATTACAGCTTTATTGCCGTTTATAACTATTGGACGTTCAATAAGTTTCGGATTTTTAACCATAACTTCAATTAATTGGTCATCGGTTAATTTTTTGTTTTTAAACTCGGTTTTCCAAATGGCTTCATTTTTTCTAACTAAATCAATTGGTTTTATGCCTAAAAGGTTTATAATTTCTTTTAGTTCCTTAGCCGAAAGAGTGTCTTCAAGATATTTTACAACCTCAAAAGGTTTTCCTGAATTTTCTAAAAATTCTAACCCGAAACGCGATTTACTACATCTATTGTTATGAAGTATTTTTATCATTATACGTAAATATTATATGTTTTTAATTGCTGAATGAGTTCTGCTGGATTTTTAAAATGAATACCGTTTATACCCAAAGCATTTGCTGCTTCAATATTTCTTAAATTGTCATCTATGAAGACTGAATTTTCTGGAATTATATTAAACCTTTCAAGAGTTATATTGTAAATTTCCTTAAATGGTTTTCTTGTTTTTTCATCACCCGAAACTACAATACCTTCAAACCATTGTAAAAACTCAAATTGTTTTTGTGCAATAGGAAAAGTTTCGCTACTCCAATTTGTTAGTGCAACTATTTTGTATTTTTTTGATGCAATTAAATTTTTTAATATTTCAACAGTTGCTTCAATTTCGCCACCTAACATGTTTTCCCAAGAACCATAAAATAGTTTTATATAGTGTTCATAATCTGGAAATTTTTCAACCAAATCTTGTGTTGCTTTTGCTAATGGATAACCTGCATCTTGATTTTCATTCCAATCACTTGTACAAATGGTTTCAAAAAACCACAGCATTTTTTTTCTATCACCATGAAAAGCATCTAAAAAAACGTATTCAGGATTCCAGTCAATTAAAACGCCACCTAAATCAAAAATTATGGTATTAATTTGCATTATAAGGTATTATTATCTTCAACTTTTTGCCCCATCATCATTAAATAGGCTTTTAAAAACGGACCAATATTTCCATCCATAACAGCATCAACATTGCTGGTTTCGTGTGCAGTTCTTACATCTTTAACCAATTTGTAAGGTTGCATTACATAGTTTCTAATTTGGCTTCCCCATTCAATTTTCATTTTTCCAGCTTCAATATCTTCACGCTGTGCCATTTGTTTTTGCAGTTCAATTTCGTATAACTGCGATTTTAGCATTTGTAAGGCTCTGGAGCGGTTATCATGTTGCGAACGTGTTTCTGAACATTGTATTTGAATACCTGTTGGTTTATGCGTTAGTTGTACCTTTGTTTCAACTTTATTTACGTTTTGTCCACCAGCACCACTAGAACGTGCGGTTGTAATTTCAATATCGGCAGGGTTTATTTCAATTTCAATAGTGTCATCAACTAACGGATATACATAAACAGAAGCAAAACTGGTATGACGTTTGGCATTGCTATCAAACGGTGAAATACGCACCAAACGATGTACACCATTTTCACCTTTTAGCCAACCAAACGCAAAATCGCCTTCAATTTCTAAAGTCACGGTTTTTATACCAGCCACATCACCTTCTTGAAAGTTGAGTTCTTTAACTTTAAATCCGCTTTTCTCGGCATACATTAAGTACATACGCATAAGCATACTTGCCCAATCGCAACTTTCGGTACCACCAGCACCAGCAGTTATTTGTAAAACAGCACTTAAACTATCACCTTCATCAGAAAGCATGTTTTTAAATTCAATATCTTCAAGTAGTGTAAAGGCTTTTTCATATTGTAATTCAACATCTTCTGCGGTAGCGTCACCTTCTTTATAGAATTCATAAAGCACCTCTAAATCTTCGGTAAGCGTTTTGGCTTTGTTGTAGTCTTCAACCCATTTTTTAGTAACACGAAGCGATTTCATAATGGCTTCGGCAGCTTTGGCATCATTCCAAAAATTAGGGTCAAAAGTTTTTTCTTCTTCGTTTTGTATTTCAATAAGCTTTTTATCTACGTCAAAGATAGTGCCTAAGTTTGTCTAGGCGGGTGTTAAGATTTTTAATTTGATCGGAAGTAATCATAGTTTTTTATTTTGAACAAAAATAGAATTTAAACAAGGAGTAGAAAACAAATCTTCATATAATTTTTATAGCTTTACCTATATTTTTATTGAAATGATAATAGATTTAAGAAGTGATACTGTTACAAAACCATCAAAAGGCATGCTAGAAGCCATGATGGAAGCTAAAGTAGGCGATGATGTTTTTAGAGAAGATGAAACTGTTAATCAGCTAGAAACACGTTTAGCCAATATGTTTGGAAAACCAAGTGCTTTATTTTTTCCAAGCGGAACAATGGCAAACCAAACCGCAATAAAATTACATACTAACCCAGGCGACCAAGTTGTTTGTGATAAATATGCCCATATTTATAATTATGAATCTGGCGGTGTTGCGTTTAATAGTGGTGCTTCTTGTAAATTAATTGATGGCAATCGTGGTATGTTTACAGCACAACAAGTTATTGATGCAATAAACCCTGAGGCTTATTATTATAGTCCAACACGTTTGGTTGAAATTGAAAATACAGCCAATAGAGGTGGCGGTTCGTGTTGGGATTTTAATGAAATTTTAAAAATAAAAGCCGTTTGCAATACTAATAATTTGGGATTTCATTTAGATGGTGCTAGATTGTGGAATGCGTTAGTAGAAAAAAATGAAAACACGAAGCAATATGGTGATGTTTTTAATACGATTTCAGTTTGTTTAAGTAAAGGTTTGGGTTGCCCAATTGGTTCTGTTTTAATAGGCGATGAAGCAATTATGAAAACAGCCATTAGAATACGAAAAGTATTTGGTGGTAATATGCGACAAGCAGGTTATTTAGCTGCAGCAGGACTTTATGCTTTAGATAATAATATTGACAGATTGGTTGAAGACCATAAAAAAGCTAAGGAAATAGGGCAGATGCTTTCTAAATTATCAATTATAAAAACTGTTGAACCTATTGAAACAAATATCGTTATTTTCGAATTAAACAAAAATGTAAATGAAAATTCATTCATTCAAAAATTAAAAGAAAAAAACATTCACATAATAGGTATGGGTACCAATAAATTACGTATTGTTACCCATTTAGATTATACCGATACCATGCATGAAAAATTTCTAGAAATTCTCAAAAACCTAACTATCTAAACCGTCTAGAATTCTAAGAAGTCAGATAATTTAAGAAGTCTATTTAAACATATCCAAACCTGGAATATTTGGCATACCTTCTTTAGCAACAGCCGCAAGTTCTGCTTCGTTTACATTAGTAGCTTTAGCAATTACTTTATTTAATGTTATAATTAAGTAATCTTCAAGTTGTTCTTTATCTTGAAGCAAACTTTCATCAATATCAATAGATTTTATGGTTCTATTGGCGGTTAGTGTTATTTTAAGTTTATTGTCGTTGCTTTTTTCATCAATTAAAACGGTATCTAACCGTTTTTTAGTTTCTTCAACTTTACGCTGGGTTTCTTTAAGTTTACCCATCATATTCATCATATCTCCAAACATAATTTTATAATTTTTTAAATCATTACAAAGCTATTTAATTTTTATATTTTTACCGTCTTAATTTAAGAATAAAATGTCGTTGAAAACCATACTTCAAATACCTAAAGCCACAAAAAAGCCAAAAAAATTAGTAAAACACAAAGATGTTCGCATCGATAATTACTATTGGTTGAACGATAGGGAAAACCCAGAAGTGATTGATTATTTGAATGCTGAAAACGCCTATACAAAAAACGTTATGCAGCATACAGAAGCCTTTCAAAAAGCATTATTTGAAGAAATGAAAGGTAGAATTAAGGAAGATGACACATCGGTTCCATATAAATTAAATGGTTATTGGTACATAACACGTTATGAAAAAGGGCAAGATTACCCAATTTACACTCGAAAAAAGGAAACTTTAGAAGCGGCAGAAGAAATATTATTTGATTGTAATGAGATGGCAAGAGGTTTTACGTTTTTTAACCTAGGAAGCATGTCTATTAGTCCAGATAATACAATGGTTAGTTTTTCAATTGACACAGTTGGAAGACGACAATACACTATTCAAATTAAAAATTTAGTAACAGGCGAAATTTATCCTGATAAAATTGAAAATACCACAAGCAGTTCTACATGGGCAAGCGATAATAAAACCTTGTTTTACTGCATGAAAGACGATGTTACGTTGCGTTCGCATAAAATTTTTAAACATAAATTACATACCAATTCTAAAGAAGATATTGAGGTTTTTTATGAAGCCGATGAAACATTTAACACGTTTGTTTATAAAACAAAATCTAAAAAATATATTGTTATTGGGTCTTCTAGTACGGTTTCTTCAGAATATCGTATTTTAAATGCCGATACACCTGATGGGGAATTCAAAATATTTCAAAAACGTAAGCGTGACCTGGAATACAGTATTGCACATTATAATGATAGTTTTTACATCATTTCAAATTGTGATGATGCAACTAATTTTAAACTACTAAAAACAAGTGAAACTAAAACAGAAAAACGCTATTGGAAAGATGTTATTCCTCATAGAAACGACGTTCTTTTAGAAGATATCGAAATATTTAAAGATTATTTAGTTGTTAATGAACGTGAAAACGGACTTAATAATTTAAGAATTATGAGTTGGGATGGTTCTGAAGATTACTATTTGCCTTTTGAAAGCGAAACCTATACAACGTATATTAGTAATAATCCCGATTTTGATAGTGACGTGTTGCGTTATGCCTTCAATTCACTAACATCGCCTAGTTCTGTAATTGATTATAATTTTAAAACGAAACAAACCGAAATTAAAAAAGAACAAGAAGTTTTAGGTGGGAAATTCCAAAAAGAAAATTATGAATCTAAACGTATTTGGGCAACAGCACGTGATGGTGTAAAAGTACCTATTTCTTTAGTTTACAAAAAAGGAACAAAATTAGATGGTACAAGTCCGTTATTACAATACGCTTATGGCTCGTATGGTTCAACTATAGATCCATCATTTTCAACAGTACGTTTAAGTTTGTTAGACCGCGGATTTGTTTACGCCATTGCGCACATTCGTGGTGGCGAATATTTGGGACGCCATTGGTATGAAAACGGAAAGCTATTAACAAAACTAAATACCTTTTACGATTTTATAGATTGTTCAAAATATTTAATCGAACAAAAATATACATCCGCAAAGCATTTATATGCTTATGGTGGTTCAGCAGGAGGTTTGTTAATGGGTGCAGTTATTAATTTGAACCCAGAATTGTATAACGGTATTTTAGCCGCTGTACCGTTTGTTGATGTAGTTACAACGATGTTGGATGATACTATTCCACTTACAACAGGTGAATATGATGAATGGGGAAATCCAAACAAACTAGAGTATTATAATTACATGAAGTCTTATTCACCTTACGACAATGTAGAAAGTAAAAACTATCCAAACATGCTAGTTACTACAGGTTTACATGATTCGCAAGTGCAATACTGGGAACCAGCAAAATGGGTTGCAAAGCTTCGAGAATTAAAAACAGACACTAATAAATTATTACTTTATACTGATATGGATTCTGGTCATGGTGGCGCTTCAGGACGTTTTGAAAGTTTGAAAGAAGTAGCCTTAGAATATGCCTTTTTATTAGATTTAGAAGGAATCCATGGTTAAGTAAAAAAAAAGTTTTACTTTTGTCAGGTTTTAAGTTACAAATATTTTCACTAATATTACAGTAACTTTCCTAAAAGGCATTTATGAAACACAGAAATCAAGTTTTTGATAATGTATTAGATTTAGTAGGTAATACACCACTTATTAAACTTAATAAAGTAGCTTCAAAATTTAAAGGAAACTTCTACGCAAAGGTAGAATCCTTTAATCCAGGACAATCTTCAAAAGATAGAATAGCAACCTACATAATAGAAGAAGCAGAACGAAAGGGCATTTTAACACCAGGTTCTACTATCATCGAAACAACATCAGGTAATACAGGCTTCAGCATTGCTATGGTAAGTATTATTAAAGGTTATGATTGTGTGTTAGCAGTAAGTTCAAAATCATCTGCCGATAAGATTGATATGCTTAAAACCATGGGTGCAAAAGTATATGTATGTCCTGCGCATGTTAGTGCAGACGACCCAAGGTCTTATTATGAAGTTGCAAAAAGACTGCACAGTGAAATTAAAGGTTCAGTTTATATTAACCAATATTTTAACCAATTAAATATAGATGCACATTACGCTTCAACAGGTCCAGAAATTTGGAAACAAACTGAAGGTAAAATAACGCATTTAGTTGCTTGTAGTGGAACAGGTGGTACCATTTCAGGAACAGCAAAATATTTAAAAGAACAAAATCCAAATATTAAAGTGATTGGTGTTGATGCTTTTGGCTCGGTAATTAAAAAATACCATGAGACTAGAGAATTCGACGAAAAAGAAATTTATCCATATAGAATTGAAGGTTTAGGAAAAAATTTAATACCTACTGCTACAGATTTTGATGTAATTGATGAGTTTGTAAAAGTAACCGATGAAGAAAGTGCACATACCGCTAGAGAATTAGCAAGAAGTGAAGGGCTATTTGTAGGTTATACTTCTGGAGCTGCAACACAAGCACTTAAACAACTAGGTGAACAAGGTGAATTTAAAAAAGATGATTACGTTGTAGTTATTTTTCCAGATCACGGTTCGCGTTATATGAGTAAAGTGTATAGCGATAAATGGATGCAAGAACAAGGCTTTTTTGATAGTAAAAATGAAGCCACAGTACAAAATATAGAATACATAAAATAGTATAAATATTACATAATAAAGAGATGACATTTGTTTTTATAGCAAAAAGTCATCTCTTTTTTTATTTTATAAATAATTGAACACTAAAAATTATGTACAAACAATATAAATATTTAATTTTGCCCGAACTGACTAGAAACTAATAAATCTTTACTTCATTTCTTTTTAAATAGAATTTAGTAGAAGTAGCACAGTAATACCATTTCAAGTTTAAGTTAGTTTTAATTTTAATAGCAACAAGTTAGAATAAATGAAAGATTTATTTGAAAGAATTCAAAACAATAAGGGACCATTAGGAAAATGGGCATCACAAGCAGAAGGTTATTATGTTTTTCCAAAATTGGAAGGCGATTTAGGCCCGAGAATGGAATTTCACGGTAAAAAAATCTTAAACTGGTCTATTAATGATTACTTAGGTTTAGCCAATCATCCTGAAGTTCGTAAAGTAGATGCTGAAACAGCACAACAATGGGGTGCTGCTTATCCTATGGGCGCTAGAATGATGAGTGGTCATACAAAATACCATGAACAATTAGAAAATGAATTAGCGGCTTTTGTAAAGAAGGAGTCATGCTATTTATTGAATTTTGGTTACCAAGGTATGGTGTCTATAATTGATGCTTTAGTAACTAAAAATGATATCATTGTTTATGATGTAGATTCACATGCTTGTATTATTGACGGTGTTCGTTTGCACATGGGTAAACGTTTTACCTATAAACACAACGATTTAGAAAGTATGGAAAAAAACCTGCAACGTGCTACAAAAATGGCAAACGAAACAGGTGGCGGTATTTTATTTATTACAGAAGGTGTTTTTGGAATGCGTGGTCAACAAGGAAAACTTAAAGAAGTTGTTGCCATGAAAGAAAAATATAATTTCCGTTTATTGGTTGATGATGCTCATGGTTTTGGAACACTTGGTAAAACAGGTGCTGGAGCAGGCGAGGAGCAAGGTTGTCAAGATGGTATTGATGTGTATTTTTCAACATTTGCAAAATCTATGGCTAATATTGGTGCTTTTGTTGCTGCCGATAAAGATGTGATAGATTATTTAAAATACAATTTACGTTCTCAAATGTTTGCTAAAGCGTTACCAATGATTCAAACAATTGGATCGTTAAAACGTTTAGAATTGTTGCGTAATTCATCTGAAATTAAAGATAAATTATGGGAAAACGTTAATGCGCTTCAAAATGGATTAAGACAAAGAGGATTTAATATAGGCGATACAAACACTTGTATTACACCAGTGTATCTAGAAGGTTCTATTCCAGAAGCGATGGTAATGGTGAATGATTTACGTGAAAACTACGGTATTTTCCTTTCAATTGTTGTGTATCCAGTTATTCCTAAAGGTATTATTTTGTTAAGAATGATTCCTACGGCTTCTCATACATTGCAAGATATAGAAGAAACGTTGGCGGCTTTTGAAGCAATTCGTGAAAAATTAGTAAACGGAACGTATAAAAAAATTGCTGAAGTTAGTGTTGAAAACGTAGGTTAATCAACAAAACATATAAAATTTAAAAAGGTCATTTATTTAGTAAATGACCTTTTTTGTTATAAATTCTTTCTATAAGTTACACGTCGCTTATATACTTCAGGATCAAAATGTTTCCAAATTTGATGAATAGCATAATTATCTTCTAATTCAGGAGTTCTTATACAATTTTGAATACCTTTTTCTCTAAACGTGTTATAATATTCATTAAAAATAACAGCATGCACACCTTTGTTTTGATAGTCTGGATGAATGCCAATTAAATAGAAAATAACATCTTTACTATGCTTTTTTGCTTGTAAAATATGCATAAAGCCAAAAGGAAATAATTTGCCTTTCATTTTTTGTAATGCTTTGGCAAAAGCAGGCATTACTACTGCAAAACCAATAAGTTTATCATCTTTGTCTACAACAAATTTGATGTATTCAGGGTTTATGAAGCTTATGAATTTCTTTTTAAAATATTCCTTTTGTATATCTGTAATAGCAACAAATGATGATAAGGACGCATAACTTTCATTAAATAAGTCAAACATTTTATCGGCATAAGGCATTACTTCCGATGTTTTAGTTAGGTTTAATGCCTTTAGTTGGTAGCGTTTTTTTATAAGTTCTTGCGCTTTAAAAAAGAATTCAGGCTTCACATTTTTAAAAGGAAACTTACTTTCAGAATACTTTTTTTCAACTATATAATTTGCGTTTTCATAATGCTTAATATAATACGGATAGTTGTACCATGTAATCATTGAAGAAATGTGCTCAAAACCTTCAGTCATCACACCAACTTTATCTAAATTTGAAAACCCAACAGGACCTTCAGCAAATTCTAAACCGTGTTCTTTACCAATAGTTTCAATTTGATTAAAAAGTGCTTTTGAAACTTCAAAATCATCAATAAAATCAAACCAGCCAAAGCGCATTTTTTTTATGCCTTGGTGTTTAACTTCTAATGAATTGATAATGGCAGCAACTCTACCAACAATTTCATTATGTTTGTAAGCTAAGAATAATCTAGCTTCGGCATCATTAAAAACAGGATTTTCTTTGGTGTCAAATGTTTTTAATTCTTCACTTATTATAGGTGGAACCCAATATTTTGAGTCTTTGTATAGTTTGAACGGAAATTTTACAAAAGCTTTTAATTCACTTTTTGTTGTTACTTCTTTTATTGAAATCATTATGTTGGTTGGCGTAAATCTTTTAATTGAAATTTTGATCTTTTCTTTTATGCTTTTTATTGTATTCTTCTATAACATCGGTGGTTTTTTTCGATTTGTTTTTTCGTCTTTCACCTTCATCTTTTGCTGATGTTCCGTTATCTATCTCTTTATCTTTATGAAAATCTAAACGGTACGACATACCAAAATTAACACCAAAAACTGATGGCGTATCTTTAGTATTGAATGTTACAGCGGTATCTAATTGAAAATCTTTAGTCCATAAATAACCACCACCAAACCTAAAAAGGTTATCGGCATAAAAATCACTTTTAATACCTTGGGTTTCGCCAAAAACAACCCATTTTGGGCTAAACGAATGCGTTAAGGTTAAAATATATTGAAAATCAGATTGGTCTGTGCCAATTCTGTCTTTTATTAAATTCATTACAAACACCCAACCACCATTAAAATTGTTTTGGGTTGCAATCATAACTTTTGGACTAAAACCTTCTATACCCTGTGCAGTATAAGGATTATTTTTAGTGTCGTAATTTGCGCCTGCATATATTGATACTGCTGGAATTAAAGTTTTCCATTTAAATTTATGGTTTGCTTTCCAACTGTATAAATTGGGCTTGTCTTCACCTTTTTTATAAGGGTCATAAATTAAATATTTAGCACCAATGGTAAGAAATTTAAAATTTGCACGTTTGTCTTCAGCAGTTATGCTAGAGTTATAGGTTTTAGTATCGCTTTGAAATGAGCCTTCAATATTAAGTTCTAATTCTTCCCAAAGTAAGCCATATCGTGTAGCAAAATCAACACCAAAACCATCAACTTCATAACTTGTAGCAGGCGTACGCTTTTCTTTTAGCATATATGGACCAACCTCAAATTGAGCAACATTGGTACCAACTGAAAAAGCGCTTCTTGAAACACCTGGTCTGTTTGAGTTTATAACATCGGTGTACTGTGCAAAGGCCAGAGATGAAATAAAACTTATAAAAATAAATAGGGTAGATTTGATTGGGTTCATAGTGGTGTTTTTAAGTTATCGTAAATTATTTTATTTACTGATGATTAAAAAAATAGTATATAAGGCTATTCAAATATAGATATTTTATACATTTTTTATCATTTTTGAACGTTTTTTAAGCAGATAGAATTGTATTTTTGTTAAAAAATATTTTTTATGTTACAACAAGCATCTGTAACTGGTCTTTTAAGAACGCTATTAATTATCCTGCTTATTTACTACGGATTAAAAATTCTTTCAAGGCTTTTTGCACCCTTATTACTTAAATATATTGCTAGAAAAGCAGAAGAAAGATTTGGCGGACAATTTGGTCAGTTTCAACAAAAAACACAACAAGACACAAGAAAAAAGGAAGGTGAAGTAACTATTGATAAAATGCCAAACACAAAAACTTCAAATAAAGATGTTGGCGAATATGTGGATTACGAAGAAATTGATTAATTTCACAACCATTGTTTTTTAATATACTTTCATGCAATTTTCAATAAAAAAAGCACTTCCGCACCTATTAGTTTTAATAGGTTTTATAATTCTATCTTTAGCGTATTTTAATCCAGTTTTAAAAGGAAAACAAATTTTTCAAAGCGATATCATGCAGTATATAGGCATGAGCAAGCAGCAAAATGATTTTAGAGAAGCTACTGGCGAAGAAACCTATTGGACAAATAGTGCGTTTGCAGGTATGCCAACATATCAATTAGGTGCAAAATATCCGCATAATTATATTAAAAAATTAGATTCTGTTTTACGATTTTTACCTCGTCCAGCCGATTATTTATTTCTGTATTTTTTAGGGTTTTACGTGCTTTTGTTAGTACTTAAAGTCGATTTTAAACTCGCCGCACTTGGTGCAATGGCATTTGGTTTTTCAACGTATTTAATAATTATTTTGGGTGTTGGGCACAATAGTAAAGCCCATGCTATTGCTTACATGCCGTTAGTTTTAAGTGGTATTTTACTAACGTTTCAAAAGCGTTATATAGCTGGTTTTTTACTAACAGCTATTGCAATGGGTTTAGAAATGGTAGCAAATCATTTTCAAATGACTTACTATTTATTGCTATTAGTTGGTGTTTTAGGTATTGCTTATTTAATTGATGCCTATAAAAAGAAAATGCTTCCTCATTATTTTAAATCGGTTGGCATTTTGGTTTTGGCTGTTGTTTTAGCGATAGGCTTAAATGCTACTAATGTACTAGCAACAAAGGAATATGTAAAAGAAAGTACCCGAGGAAAAAGTGAATTAACAATAAATCCTGATGATTCGCCAAAAGAGATAACTTCTGGTTTGGATAGAGATTATATTACCCAATTTAGTTATGGTTTTGCTGAAACTTTTAATTTATTCATTCCCAGGTTTATGGGCGGTGGTAATGGTGAAGATGTTGGTAAAGATTCTGCGACTTACGAAGCTTTTAGAAAACTAGGCGCCACTACAACCCAAGCAGCTCAAGAAGCTAAGCGAGCACCTATGTATTGGGGCGATCAGCCTATTGTTGAAGCACCAGCATATATTGGAGCTGTTGTATTATTTTTATTTGTTTTTGCGC
This sequence comes from Mariniflexile jejuense, assembly GCF_042675665.1. Lineage (NCBI taxonomy): Bacteria > Pseudomonadati > Bacteroidota > Flavobacteriia > Flavobacteriales > Flavobacteriaceae > Mariniflexile > Mariniflexile jejuense. The sequence goes on along the minus strand of NZ_JBHTJI010000001.1, from coordinate 350,693 downwards.
TATTTTTAGTAAAAGGACGTTTAAAGTGGTGGCTTGTTGGTGGTTCTGTTTTTTCTTTACTATTATCTTACGGAAAAAATTTAGGGTTTTTAACAGATTTCTTTATCGATTTTGTGCCAATGTATAATAAGTTTAGAGCGGTAACGTCTATTCAAGTTATACTAGAATTATGTATTCCTGTTTTGGCAATTTTCGGATTGGTAAAATTATTTAATGAATTTGAAAAGAAAGAAGAAAAATTAAAAGCATTAAAATATTCAGCAATAATTACAGGTGGTTTAGCAGTGTTGTTTTTACTCTTCAAAACATCTTTGTTTGATTTTGTTGGCGGTAATGATGGTTTTTACAGTCAGAATTACGGAGAAGCCTTTGTTGATGCTTTACGAGAAGATAGAAAATCTATTTTCACTACAGATACTTTAAGAACTCTCATATTAGTATTGCTTTCTGCAGGTGCTATTTATATGTATTTAACAGACAAGTTGAAAGAGAAATGGGTGATTTTAGTTTTTGGAATTCTTATTTTGTTCGATTTAGTTGGCGTAGATAGACGCTATGTTAATAATGATGATTTTATTTCGGCAGTTGAAGTAAATAAACCTTTTAAAGCTACTGAAGTAGATAGCTATATACTAGAAGATAAAGGTTATTATCGTGTATTCGATTTGGTTGGTGGTGCTGCAAAACCATCTTATTTTCATAATTCACTTAATGGCTACAATGCTGCAGAGTTAAAACGATACAGTGAATTATTCGATTTTTATGTTGCTAAAAACAATATAAACGTGCTAAATATGCTTAACACAAAGTATATTATTGCCCAAGACAAAGAAGGTAATTTATTTCCTTATGAAAATGATAAAGCTAATGGACATGCTTGGTTTGTTAAAGAATTAAAGCGCGTTGCTTCAGCAAATGAAGAAATAAAAGCTTTGGATAGTTTAGATAATAAAAATAAAGCGGTTTATAATTCTGAGGTATATAAAAACTTAAAAACGAACTATTTGGTTGATTCTTTAGCATCTGTAAAATTAGTGTCATACAAACCAAATTACTTAAAATACGAATCCAATAATTCAAATAATGGCTTTATAGTGTTTTCTGAAATTTATTATGGTAATGGTTGGAAAGCGTTTTTAGATGGTAAAGAAGCAACTCATATGCGTGTTAATTACACTTTACGCGGTATGGAAGTTCCTTCAGGGAAGCATACCATTGAGTTTAAATTCGATCCTGATGTTGTAAAAACAGGAAGTAAAATAGCCTTAGCAAGTTCTGTTTTATTTGGGTTGTTATTTTTAGGTGGTTTATTTTACGAGTTTAAAAAGAAAGCAAAAGAAAGTGCGTAAAAAAGCACTCATAATAACTTATTATTGGCCACCAGCAGGTGGTCCTGGAGTACAACGTTGGTTAAAATTTGTAAAATATTTGCCAGATTTCAATATTGAACCTGTAGTTTACATTCCAGAAAATCCTAATTATCCGATACTTGATTCTAATTTAAGTTCGGAAGTTTCAAGTAGTCTTACTATTTTAAAACAACCTATTAAAGAGCCTTATAAGTTAGCGGGGTTGTTTTCAAAAAAAACATCAAAAACTATAAGTAAAGGCATTATTTCTGAAACTAAAACCCAGAGTTTTGTTGAAAAAATTATGCTTTACGTTCGTGGAAATTATTTTATTCCAGATGCTCGTAAAGCTTGGGTAAAACCATCGGTAGTATTTCTTTCAGAGTATATATCAAAAGAAAACATAAAAACTATTATTACTACTGGACCACCACACAGTTTGCATTTAATTGGTTTACAACTAAAAGAACAACTAGGAGTGAATTGGATTGCCGATTTTAGAGATCCATGGACAACCATTGGCTATCACAAAGCGTTAAAACTTACTGAAGCTTCAAAAGCAAAACATAAAGCTCTTGAAAACCAGGTTTTAAATGCTGCCGACCAACTAATTGTTACCAGTTTCACAACCAAAAAGGAATTTCAGAAATTAACAAATAAGCCTATTAGTGTTATTACGAATGGGTATGATTATGAGCCTGTTTTACCGTTTGAAATGGATTCTAAATTCTCTTTAGCACATATTGGGTCGTTATTATCAAAACGAAATCCAGAAAATTTATGGCAAGTTTTAAGTGATTTGATTATTGAAAACGAATCCTTTTCAAAAGATTTTCAGCTTAATTTAGTAGGTTTTGTTAGTGAAACTATTCTTAATTCAATAGAAAAACAAAATTTAAGTGATTATGTAAATAAAGTAGGTTATGTTTCACATAAAGAAGCTATTGTATATCAAAAAAAATCACAAATTTTATTACTTATTGAAATAGATTCCGAAGATACCAAATGTATTATTCCTGGTAAATTGTTTGAATACATGGTCTCTAACAGACCAATTATAGCTATTGGACCAAACGATTCTGATGTTGAAAAAATAATAAAGGAAACTAACACCGGAAGCTACTTTAGTTATAATGATTATGATGTTTTAAAAACCACTATCTTAGAGCATTATAACGCTTTTAAAACAAATTCATTAAGCGTATACCCAATTGGGTTGCAACAATATAGTAGAAAATCGCTCACTGAAGCATTATCTAAATTAGTATAATGGGTATTGTAACGTCGCAATCATTTAAAAATACAGTAACAACCTATCTTGGTTTTGGTATTGGTGCACTTAATACCTTGTTTCTATACACATATTTCCTTACTGATGTTTATTATGGTTTGGTTGCTTTTATTTTATCTACAGCTAATATCGTTATGCCTTTAATGGCTTTTGGAGCTAACAATACTATTATAAAGTTTTATTCATCTTTTAAAACAAAAAATTCGCTTAATAGCTTTTTAACACTTATGCTGTTTTTGCCTTTAGCAATGATTATTCCAGTTGGTTTAATAGGTTGTTTTACGTATGAAATCATTGGCGAATTATTATCTCAAAAAAACGAAATAGTTAAAGGTTATGTGTGGTATATATTCGTAACTGCAGTAGCTATGGCGTATTTTGAGGTGTTTTTTGCATGGTCTAAAACGCAATTACAAACGGTGTTTGGCAACTTTATGAAAGAAGTATTTCATCGTGTTGGTGTTATGCTTTTATTGTTTACAGTATATTTTAAATGGCTTGATGTAGAACAGTTTGTAGTTGGTGTTGTTTGGGTTTACATTATTAGAATGATTATAATGAAATTATATGCCTTTACTATAAAATTTCCTGTTTTAAAATTTAATAGAATTGAAGGTGTAAGTGCTATTTTGAAATATTCATCGTTAATTATAATAGCAGGTTCTATTGCTACTATAATTTTGGATATTGATTCGTTCATGCTTGGTATGTATATTCCAATAGAAGAAGTGGCTTACTATGGTGTTGCAATTTATATTGCTACGGTTATTGTTGTGCCTTCTCGTTCTATGCAGCAAATTCTTCAACCATTAACAGCACAATATTTGAATGAAAAAAACAAAGTTGCACTTAAAGATTTATATGTACGAAGTTCGCAAACTTTATTTATTATAGGTGGTTTTATATTTCTTATCATCATAATAAACATCAACACGATGTATCTTTTAATTCCTAATGAATTTAGTGGTGGACTATTAGTTGTTTTTCTTGTTGGTATAGCAAAACTATACGATTGCTTAATGGGGTGTAATAATGTGGTATTGTTTAATAGTGATTATTATAGAATAGTATTATTATTCGGTGTTGTTTTAACAGTATTAACGGTGTTTTTAAATATGCTTTTTATACCCATGTTTGGTATTAATGGTTCGGCATTTGCAACGTTTTTGGCTATTTCAGTGTATAATTCTATCAAAATTTATTTTGTAAAACTTAAGTTTAATATGATGCCTTTTAATAAAGATACAGCCAAAGTTTTAGGAGTAATTGCTTTAAGTACTATACTACTTTATTTCTGGGATTTTCCGTTTCATCCCGTAATTAGTATTGCTTTAAAAAGTATTTTGGCAACATTAATTTATGTGTTTGCTGTTTTAAAGTTGAATGTGTCTGAAGATATTTCTTTGGCTTTAAAGAAGTATTTAAGACTTAGGTAATAGTTTTAAGAATAATTCTGTAAAAACAGAAACCCCCACGATGTTGCTTTGAGGCAAACGTATCGCAGGGATTTCCAAACTAACCAACCAAACTTGTTATGATCGTCTTCTTGTTGGAGCTTCCGATCTTTTATTGTTATTATCAGAATTACTTCTACTTTGTGAAGCCATTGGTTTGCTTTGAGTAGATCTGGTAACTGTTCTACTTTCAGATGTTCTTGTAGTAGTACGTTGTGTTACCTGTGGTGTATTTCTGTTTGTATTATTGCTGTTATCATATGTACGAGAATTTGAGTTGTTTGGTTTTCTAACAACAGTAGTTTCTCTTGTACGCACATCGTTATTTCTTGAATTATCGTTAGATATTAGAGTTCTATTAACGTTTTCTCTTGTTCTTTTAGTATCATTTGCATCAGAATTATTTTTAGAAACCCTATTATTAGAATTATCATATCTAGTATCATTTCTATTTGCTGTTTGCGTATTTCTATCAGAATTTCTATTTGAATAGTTGTCATTTCGTCTAGAATCATTGCTGTTTGATTCGTATCTAGAACTTGAGTTTCTATTAATTTGAGTAACATTTCTAGAACTTCTGTTTACAGTAGCGTAATCTCTATTTCTTGAAATTATTTCACCACGTCTGCTTGCAATAGCTGTTGTAGGTCTGTAATTGTTATAAAATGGTCTGTTATAAACATAACGTACAGGTGTGTAATATTGTCTATACGGTCTATTATAAACTATACAGTGATTGTAAGAAGGAACGCTATAGTATCGGTGCCAAGGTCTGTAAACATAATGTCTGTTATATACATTTATATATCCTGTATAGTGTGAAAACACATTATAATTATTATAATGAACATATAGACCGCCAACTCTAGAAATATAACCACGGTTGTTATAATATATATTTACATTTCCTGCTTGAACAATACGTCCGTAATAATCATAATAAATAGGTGTGTTTTCAATTTGAATGATAGCTCCAAATTCATCGTATTGTACATACGCGTTATAATCATAACCAGAGTTGAAACTAATATTTACATGAGGCGACCCAATAGATACACTTAAATGTGAATTATTGCGAAGCATGTTGAAATCAAACTGTCCGTCAGGGAAAACTGAAAATTCAATACCGTCCTCTACAAAAATGAAAGAGTTTCCATAACCTCGGTTATAAATAGTATTGTTATCATGAGTATTTGTTTTGGCTGCATTAACGGTGAATCCTGTTAAGATTACACTTGCTAATAAAAATAAAAACTTTTTCATAATCTTATGTTTTAATTGTGATACGATTATGTATTTACAAACAGCGTGCCAAAAAAATATTTTACAATATAACCAGTTGTAAATGAATTAAATAATATTTATTTGGTTTTATTGCATAAAAAAGGAGGCGAATATATTCGCCTCCTTTTAATTATTTTTTAGTGTATTAGCTAAAAATTATCTGGTTAATAATTTTACGGCTTTTTCACCTTCAAAAGTTTTTACTGTAGCAATCCAAAGACCTGTTTTGAATTCAAAGTCTATGTCGCTGTTTGTTTTAAATGATTTTACCAAAGCACCAGTAATGCTATAGATGTTAACTTCTGTAGAAGATTTTACGTTAGATACATAAATTCTTTTTCCAACAGATTTAACGTTAGAAGAAACATTTGAAACTTCACCAGCTTTATCTATACCTAAAGTAAAATTAGGATTAGCAACTAGAGTTGAAGGAACTGATAAACCAGTTAGCATATAAGCTGCATTTCTCCAAATAGTTAAAGCTTGAGGGCTAATATTTGTACCATCACCCATAATGGTTGCACCATAACTAAAAGCTAATGCAACAGCATTTACATTAAGTTTGTCGGTTGTAGCTGTGCCTAATTGAGTGCCAGAAGGTAAATAGTTTATTACCATAGACGTAGCAGGGTTCGTAGCGTAAGATGTTGTAGCTAAACTTTCTCCGCCAGTTGTAATATCTAAGTCAATTACGGCATCAATAGATTTTGTGCCGCCACCAGCAGTACCATCATCTGAAGCAGTAGCAGCTCCAAAAATATTAAAAGTATTACCTCCTGTAAAGCTAATTCCTTTGAATAATGGACTAGTTTGATTAGCAGGTGCTACAGTTACAGTTACATCAGTTTGTCCATTAGGAACCGAAGCATTAGCATCAGTAACTGCTTTTCCGTTTCTAAACGCATAAGATTTGTTATAAATAATTGGAATTGTAACATCTTTAACTCCTAATTTTCCACCTGGTTTAAAAACAGCAGCGCCAGAACTAAAAGTTTCTTGAACTATCACTAAATCAAATCCAGAAAGAGCAGGTATTTGAGTGCCACTTTGGTCAGACTCTATATAAGTTACATTAAAGTTAGGGTCAGCTTCTAACATGGTAATAACAGGATCCGCACCTGGAGCAGAAGCACCAGCACCTTGTCCAACACCTATTTGATTTAAATAAAGAATTTCTTTAGGCTTAGCTTGTAATAAGTTATATGTTACTTCAACATAAGGTATAAAAATATCTGTACCTCCGTTAGTAGCATCAGCAGTAAGGACAAGATCTTGAGAATTTCCTGTAGTAGAATAAATATTGTATGCTAAGTCTGTAACAGTAGATGCAGTACCATCAATAACTAAATTAACAGCTACTGTAGAAGGACCATTATAGCTTACGCCATTGATTGAAACCCATGATTTACTGTTGATGTTAGGAACAGATAGTGCATAGTCAAGATTAGAAGCTGCATCTAATGGAACTCTAACTGATGCTGTTCCCCAAGTTTTAATATGTATTTTAGAGCCAGTTTTTAAGTTAAGTCCTCTTGTTGCGTCATAAAAATTATCACCATTAACATCATAATCTAGTCTAACATCTTTTGCACGAGCAAATACAAAAGGGTTTGCATCAGCATCAGCATAATATCTGTATTTAGGTGAAGCACCTGTTCCTGTTATGTCATTTAAAGCAAAAACAGGATTAGAATTTACAGAGTTGTGTACAATAGAAGATAATAATGTGTTATTTGTAGTTGTATTAATAAATGAACCATTTCTGAAATCGTATGTATAGGTGTGAGCAACCATTTCATAGCTATTTGCTGTAGGGTTTGCAATCATACCTGATGGAATAGTTTGACCAGTAAGCATGTAAGCTGCATTTCTCCAAATAGTTAAAAGTTCTGGGGTTATGTTGCCGCCGTCTTGTTTTACTGTAGCTCCCCAAGAAAAAGGTAATACTATGGCATCTTTAGCTAATATACCAGATGCATCAGTACCTAGTTGTGTATTGGTTGGAAAGTAGTTAATACCAACTGCAGTTTGACCAACACCTTGCGCTGTAATTTCAGGTACAGTAGCTAATAAGGTGTTTGTAGCACCAGATATTTCAAGACCATTGATAACATCAATTGCTTTTTGTCCTGACGCAATCCCATAGTCATCTGAGGTTGTTCTAAATAAAGGAATATTACTACCATTAGACACTGTAATACCTGTAAAGATTGGGCTTGTAGCATTTACCACTTGCATGGATAAGTTTTGCGTTGTGATAGATGTAGCTGTTGTAGAAGTAACTAAACTACCATTTTTAAAAAGAATCGATTTGGCATAAATAATAGGGGCTGTTAAGTTACTTGGAGCCAGAATTCCAGGTGTTGCACCTCCTTTGATGAAGTTGAAACTACCTGATACGTTTTCAGTAGCAATAATTAAATCAAAGCCAGCAGTATCTATGTTTCCGTTAACGGCAAGTGTATTGCCGCTAGGTAATCCTGCGCTTCCAACGGTAAGACTTGTAACTTTTGCTAAAGGTACGCTAGCTCCATTTGTTGCTGTGATATAAGTAACACTAAAATTAGAATCTGCTTTTAACATTTTTAAAACAGGGTCATTACCAAAAAGTGAAGATTTAGTAACTATTCCATAATTTTTATCAGAAGCATTTTTTCCATAATAGTTACCTGCAACTGCTACGGCATCGTCATTGTAAATTTTAACTCCGTCTGCCATTACATACAGAACGTGTTTTTGTGCCATCATTTGACTGGAGGTCAAAGCAAAAAGCAGCGTGAATAATAAAAAAGTAATTTGTTTTTTCATAATAAATAGTTTAGTTATTTTAATAAAAATCCTTAAATGAGGATAATTATTATAAAATTAATAAAATAAATAAAAAACAGGTTTAACTTTTGAACTGTGGTCGATTTTGTAACTTAGTGTAAGTATTATAAAAAAGTGTATAAAATATTTAGATTTCTTAAAAAGATCATGTAATGTTTTTAAGAAACCGAATAAAAGAAAATAAAGATACCAACGTCCATATACCTTCCAAAATAATAAAAGGCCAATAGTTTAAGAATATGGATGCTAAACAAGTCATGGCAGCACCAATTAAATTCAATATTATAAATGCCAAATGCTTATTGGAAATTTTCCCAAAAACATTTAAACAATAAGCGAGTAGTATTTGAAAAACACCTACAAATCCTATCCAATCAACTATTGTCATGTGTTTAATTTTTGTTTTTCTGGCTAGTAAGAATAAATTAAAATACTATTTCAATAAAAATGATTTTAATTCATTGTATGTAGAAATAACCACCGATACTTTATCTTTACCCATAACCGCTTGTATTTGTTCTGGTAATGGTTGTTTCTCTTTAATAACATCTTCAACAACATCTAAAAACTTGGTTGGATGTGCTGTTTCTAAAAACACACAATGTGCGCTTGGGTTGTTTTTTAAATAATCTTTACAACCTAAATAACCAACAGCACCGTGTGGATCTGCCACATAGTTGTAATTTGTGTACATTTCTAACATAGCTGCTTTAGTTTCTTCGTCGGAATAACTATACGATGTTAGATTTTCTTTTAATGACTCAAAATTATTTTTGTAAATTTCTTGAATACGAATGAAATTACTTGGCGCTCCAACATCCATGGCATTGCTTATGGTTTGTATCGATGGTTTTGGTTCGTATAATTGCGATATTAAATAACGAGTTACTACATTATTTGCATTATTTGATGCCACAAAATGATTGATTGGCAAGCCTAATTTTTGAGCCATCATACCTGCACAAATATTTCCAAAATTACCACTTGGTACTGAAAACACAATGTTTTTATGTTTTTTATGAAGTTGTTTGTAAGCAAACATAAAATAAAATAATTGTGGTAGCCAACGAGCTACATTAATAGAGTTTGCCGACGTTAATTGCATTTGGCTAGTTAGTTCTTCATCTAAAAAAGCGGTTTTAACCATATCTTGGCAATCATCAAACGTGCCGTTAACTTCTAGTGCTTTTATGTTTTGCCCCAATGTAGTTAACTGCATTTCTTGAATATCGCTTACTTTTCCGCTTGGGTAAAGTATTACTACATTTACACCTTTCACACCTAAAAAACCATTTGCTACAGCGCCACCAGTATCGCCAGATGTTGCTACTAAAACAGTAACTTCTCTATTGTTGTTTTTGTTGAAATAACCTAAACAACGCGCCATAAAACGTGCACCAACATCTTTAAATGCCATTGTTGGACCATGAAACAACTCTAAAGTTGAAATGTTTTCATTTAAATTTACTACTGGAAATTCAAAAGACAATGTTTCTTCTACAATTGTTTTTAAAACAGCATCTGGTATTTCGGGAGATACGAATTGTTTAATAGCTTCAAAAGCAATTTCAGTATGTGTTAAATGGTCTATGTTATCAAAAAAAGCTTTTGGTAATGGTGTAATTTGTTCTGGGAAATACAATCCTTTATCTGGTGCTATTCCTTTTACAACAGCATCTTTAAATGATGAGTTTGGTGCTTGTTTATTTAGAGAGTAGTAATTCATTATATTTAATTCAAAATCTTAATTCCTTGAATGTTTATTTTCGAAACATGAATATCAAAATCAATTCCTGTTTTTGAATATGTGTTTTTCATAGCATTTGCCACATTTTTAGCATTTTCCAATCCTTTACTTAAAGAAAAAATAGAAGGTCCAGAACCCGAAATTCCAGCACCTAAAGCACCTACTTTAAGTATTTCTTTTTTAACTTCGTTGTAATGGGGTATTAATTGACTTCTATATGGCTCTACAATCACATCGTTAAGTGAACGTTGAATTAATTCAAAATCACTTGTATGTAACGCGTGTATCAAACTACCAAAATTTGCCCATTGTGTAACGGCTTTACTTAAAGCAACATCTTTTGGAAGAATAGCTCTGGCCTCAGAAGTTTTTACTTCAATTTGAGGATGGATGATGGTAGCATACAAATCATTTGGTGTTGGAATTTGTAATATTTCTAAAGGAGATAAACTTTTTACCAATGTAAAACCACCAAACATGGCAGGAGCAAGGTTATCGGCATGTTCGCATTTACTAGCTAAAGCTTCACCTTTAATTGCAAATTCTGTAAGTTGTGTTTTGTTGCATGGTTTTCCTAAAAGTTCGTTCATACCAAAAACGCTACCTACAGCACTAGCAGCACTACTACCAATACCACTTCCTGGTTTAATTTTTTTATTGATTTCAATTTCAAAACCACAATTAGGTTTTAAAGCGTTATACATGGCAAGGGCAGAAACACCAGCAACATTTAATTCGGCTTCAAAAGGCAAATTGAAACCACCATCAATTTTAGTAATAAAAATACCTTTTTTATCGGTTTTTCTTATTACCATCTCATCACCAACACTATCTAAGCAAAATCCTAGAACATCAAATCCGCAAGCTACATTAGCTACAGTTGCTGGTGAAAATAGTTTTATTTCGTTCATTTCTTATTTAGATATAAGATTTTAGATAATAGACTTTAGATTTTTTCTAATATATAACGCCAAAAGTCTATCGTCTTAATTAATCATTTCCAATTCTAATAATATCTGCAAACAAGCCAGAAGCTGTAACATCGGCACCAGCACCAGCACCTTTTATAATCATAGGTTGTTCTGGGTAACGTTGCGTGTAAAACATTACGATATTATCTTTTCCTTTTAGATTGTAAAACGGATGATCGCTTGGTATTTCTTGCAAGCTAACACTTGCTTTTCCGTTATTAAATTGCGCAACATATTTTAATTGGCAGTTTTTTGCTTTGGCAGAAGCATATAAACTTTGATAATGTGCTTCATCTGTAATTAAGGTTTGATAGAAATCATCAACAGTATCACTTTCCATACCAGATTCTGATAAAAAAGGTGTGTTTTCAATGTCTTCTAAATTCATTTCAACACCACTTTCTCTAGCAAGAATTAATATTTTTCTAGCAACATCAACACCACTTAAATCAATTCTTGGGTCAGGTTCAGTATAACCTTCTGCAGCAGCTTGTTTTACAACATCGTAAAACTTGGTTTTGTCTGTAAAATTATTGAAGACAAAGTTTAAACTACCCGATAATACCGCGTGAATTGAAGTGATTTTATCGCCTGAAGCAATTAAATTTCCAAGTGTATCAATAATTGGTAACCCTGCACCAACGTTAGTTTCAAACAAAAATGGTGCGTTATATTTTAATGATAAACGTTTTAATAATTTATAGTTTTCAAAATCGCTAGAACATGCAATTTTGTTACAAGCTACAACACCTATACTTTGGCGTAAATAGTTAGTATATAAGTTTGCAACTTCTTTATTTGCAGTTACATCTACAAAAATACTGTTGCGAAGGTTTAATGCTTTAGTGTTTTCAAAAAAGCCTTCTAATGTTGCTTTTTCTCCTTTAGCTAATTGGTCTTTCCAAGTGCTTAAATCGATGCCTTCTTCATTAAAAATCATCGTTCTAGAATTAGACAATCCTGCAACTCTAAGGTTTATTTTTAAATTCTCTTTTAAATATTGACGTTGTTGTTTTATTTGTTCAACTAGCTTTTCGCCTACATTTCCAACACCAGTAATAAACACATTAAGCTGTTTTGTTTTACTTTCAAAAAACTGTTCATGCAAGGTGTTTAGCGCTTTTTTTACATCACTTTGTAAAATTACTGCTGAAATATTTTTTTCTGAAGCACCTTGTGCAATCGCTCTAATGTTAATGTTGTTTTTACCTAAGGTGCTGAACATTTTACCACTAATACCTTGGTGATTTTTCATATTATCACCTACTAAAGCGATGATTGATAGATCTTTTTCAACAATAATCGGGTCAATTTTATGCAATGCAATTTCGTTATCAAAAGCAGCATCAATGGCAGTTTTTGCTTTTTCAGCATCGGTTTCATCAATTCCTAAGCATATTGAATGTTCTGATGATGCTTGCGTAATTAAAATAACATTTATTTTTTCTTGAGAAAGAACTTCAAACAAACGTTTTGAAAACCCCGGAATACCAATCATGCCACTACCTTGCAGTGTTAATAAGGCAATATTTCCAATATTACTAATACCTTTTACAGGTGATGTAGATACAATTTCATCATTAGAAATTATAGTACCAACAGCTTCAGGTTGTAATGTGTTTTTTATGTGAATTGGGATATTTAAATCTAAAACAGGCTGCACTGTTGGTGGATATAAAACTTTTGCACCAAAATGCGATAATTCCATAGCTTCTTGATACGAAATTTCATCAATAGGGTAGGCTTGTTTAACTAATTTTGGGTTGGTTGTAAACATACCACTTACATCAGTCCAAATTTCTAATTGCTTCACTTTTAAAGCTGCAGCAACAATGGCAGCTGTAAAATCGGAACCACCACGACCCAATGTTGTTTGTTCACCTAAAGCAGATTTTGATATAAAGCCAGGAAGAATCGTTGTTTTTTGTGAAGCCGATTTAAAATAGTCTTGTAAATTTTTATTTGTGATTGCGTAATTAACTTCAGCTTTTGAAAAGTTTGAATTGGTAATTACCAAATCTTGTGAATTTTTATAATCGGCTGAAATACCACGATTTTTCATAGTTTCAGCAATGATGTATGCTGATAATAATTCGCCAAAACTCACTAATTTATCGGATGTTTTAGGCGATAATTCATTGATTAAGAAAATACCATCTAATAAACTTTTAAGTTCATTCAATTTAGAATCAGCATAATTTATGATAGATTCATTTTTATTAGGGTTTAATTCTTCAATAATTGTTAAGTGAATATCCTTAATCGTATTAAACGTTTCTGTAAAGCTGTTTTCTTTATTTTGAGCTTGTTTTCCAGCCAAAAGTAGCTTATCTGTAATACCACCAACTGCCGAAACAACGCATACAACCGAATCTTTTGTAGCATAATCTTCTAAAATGCTAATAACACTATTTATGTTTTTTGACGAACCTACAGAAGTTCCTCCAAATTTTAAAACCTTCATGTTTTAATGAATTGATAATTTAAAAAAATATTTGATGAGTTGTAATTATAAAAATTACAAATATAGTACGAGGAATATATAATTAACAACCCCAAAGGGTGGTAATACTAGTTGTAGTACCAAAAAAATATGCTGTTCCTTTTATAGTTAAAGGAGCTAATCTTACTGTATTTTGGTGTAAATATTTCATTATTTGTTGTAATAACAATTACTCAAAAGTATTACAATTAAGTTTATAAAAAAACTAAATTATTTTTTTTATGGTATTCTTATATGGAAGCTAATTTCTTTTAATAAAATGAACTTATTTGATTTTGAATTAAAAAAATGATAATCTGAATTTAGTTCTAACACTATTAATCTTCTATTACAATTCATCTTTTAAACTTATTCAAATCTTATTAAAAAGTAAGATATGTATTATATTTTATTTATTTTTAATCGATTAAATGTATATTTTATACGATAAAGTGTTGTTTTTTTAAAAAATATCTTATATTTGTGTGTCTCAAACCTAAAATCCTTCAAAATGAAACCTAAAATCCTTCAAAATACCTTATTGATAGTGCTTTTGTCAATTACTGTTTTTTCACAAGCACAGGAAACTAAATCTAAACGGCAAAAATCAAACAAAAAACTTATTACATTAGCTGTTATTAGTGGAAATGCGGTTTTAGATACTGAATTGAAGCAAATTGATTTAACAGCAGATATTATTAATAATGGTAACACAACTATTACAGAACGCGGTTTTGTTTATAGTTCAACTATAGAAATACCAACAACTTTAGATAATAAAATTGTAGTAGAAAGTGACGATTATATATTTAACTCAAAACTAGAAAATGTAATTCCAAACACTATTTATTATGTAAGATCTTATGCTATAAATGCCAGTGGAATAGCTTATGGAAACGTAAGTAGCATAGAAACAAGTAGTTTAGCAGATATTAAAATAGATTTAAAAGCTAGAATTAAAACATATCCCAATCCATCCACCAATTTTATTAGTCTTTCTGGTTTAGCCGAATCTAAAAATTATACTATTTATAGCATGCAAGGAAAAGAAATGGCTAGAGGAACTATTTCAAATGATAATAAAATTGATGTTAGGTTTTTAGCAAACGGGTTATATATTCTTAAATTAGAGAATCTAGAAATGGTGAAATTTATTAAAGAATAAAGTTGTTTATTTTCAAGATATTATATTAAAACACACATAAATCCTTAGTCAAAATGTAGCTAAGGATTTTTTTATTCCCTAAATTGTGGCTTTATTTTATAAATACTTTTTATTAATGAAGCTATTTTCAAAAGAACAAATTTATGAAGGTGATAAACTAACTGTTGAACGCCAAAGCATAAGTTCAACCGACTTGATGGAACGCGCAGGTGAACAAATTTTTAATTGGATGCATTTACGTTTACAAGGAGCGCAAGTACCAATTCATATTCTTTGCGGCATAGGTAATAATGGTGGCGATGGTTTGGTGTTGGCTAGACATTTAATTTTAGATGGTTACAACGTAAAAACCTATGTAGTAAATTGTAGCGACAAACGCTCAAAAGATTTTTTGATTAATTACGATAGAATTAAAAACGTTACCAAAAAATGGCCAACACTTTTAAGTTGCGAAGATGATTTTCCTGAAATTAATACAGAAGATATTATTGTTGATGCTGTTTTTGGTATTGGATTAAACAGACCTATTGATGCTTGGGTGAAAGCCCTTTTTGTTCATTTTAGAAAAACACGGGCATTTACATTATCAGTTGATATGCCTTCGGGTTTAAGTACAGATAGTATTCCTAAAGATGAAGATGCTGTGGTTTGGGCAAATTTCACCTTAAGTTTTGTAACGCCTAAATTAGTTTTTTTCTTGCCAGAAACTGCAAAATACACACAACAATGGGAAGTTTTGGATATTGGTTTTGATCCAGAATATTTATATAAAACAGAAACCGAAGCAATTTTAATAGGTAAACACGAAGTACTACCAATATACATACCCAGAACCAAATTTTCTCACAAAGGCGATTTTGGTCACAGTTTAATAATAGGCGGAAGCTACGGAAAAATTGGTGCAGTAACCTTAGCTAGTAAAGCAGCATTGTCTATTGGTGCTGGTTTGGTAACAGCTTATGTTCCAAAATGTGGTTATATTCCATTACAAACAGCTTTTCCTGAAGCTATGGTTATTACTGATGCAGATGAAGAAATAATAACCAATATTTCTTATGAAATTTTGCCTACCGTTATTGGTTTAGGTATTGGTATAGGTACAAATTCAAAAACGGTTGAAGCTTTTGAAACTTTTTTAAAAAAGAATAAAATACCTTTAGTAATTGATGCCGACGGTATTAATATGCTATCAAAAAACAACGATTTATTAAAATTATTACCAGAACAAACTGTTTTAACACCGCATCCTAAAGAATTAGAACGTTTAATTGGCAAATGGAAAAATGATTTTGATAAGCTTGAAAAAGCTAAACAGTTTTCAAAAAAACACCATATTATTTTGGTAATAAAAGGTGCAAATACAATTACTGTTTTTGATAACAAATTATATATTAACACAACAGGAAATCCTGGATTAGCAACAGCAGGTAGTGGCGATGTGTTAACAGGAATTATAACAGGTTTAATATCGCAAGGATATAAACCACTAGAAGCAACTATTTTTGGTGTGTATTTACATGGAAAATCGGGTGATATTGCACTTGAAGATTTTGGTTACCATAGCTTAATTGCAACGCATATTATTGAGTATTTAGGTGAAGCTTTTAAAGAATTATTTAAACATCCTGAACTTCAGCAAGAACAAGATGATATTGTTGATAATAACAAATAGCTAAAAAGCCACAAATACACTAATGTTAAATTATTTGTGTATTCGTGGCTAAATTTTATACTAAATTGAAAATTAAATATTTAAAGAAGTAAATAGTTCTATTAAACTTGCTTCCGATGGTCTTGGCGCATCAGGCGTTACAACATTACCATTTGGGTCTATTAAAATAAACCTCGGAATTCCATTAATTTTATAATCTAAAACAAATTGCGATTGCCATCCGTTTGGTGCAAATAATTGAATTCCAGATAATTGTTTATCAATAATCATTGCTTTCCAATTTTCGCGAGCTTTATCCCAAGAGCCACCATGACTTCTATCATCATCAATTGATAAGCTTACAAATTGAATGTTTTTTCCATGGTATTTTTTATCTAATTCCTTTAAAGCAGGAATTTCAGCTTTACATGGTCCGCACCAAGTTGCCCAAACATCAACATACACGTATTTTCCTTTTAAATCGGATAATGATGTTGTGCCTCCTTTATAGTTTTCATAATTTTCAAAAGCAGGTGAAGGCGAACCTTTTGCTAATAATGTTTTTAATGCTACAGTTTCTGCTAAATAATTTTTATAATAATTTAGCATTGGATCTAAGTTTTTATTTAAGGTATTTATTATGGAAGAATCTATAGCCTTGTTAGTATTATAAAACGCTGTTAATTTGGTTTTAATTTCTCCAAATTTTGATTCTAACCCAGCCATATCTAAATTACCTAGTGCATCTAAATCTAAAAGCTGTTCTTGCATTAAGTTATTTTTTGCTAAAAAGTTACTGTGTTCAGAACCTATTCCTGTGTATTTTACAGTTTCATCAAACTGTTTTGTATCTAAAGTAATGTCAATTTCAAAACCATTTTTAAGAAATAGTGCTGTAGATTCATTTCCATCAAAAAAATTATAAACACCAGTTTCAACTTTTAATGTATCTTTAAAAGTGCCGTCGGCATTTACTTTAATAGTTTTTGAATAGGTACGCGATCTAACTACTACCGAATCACTGCTTTTATCAATAATAGTTCCTGAAAGGGTAACATAATCTTTTGGTTCATTCTTACAAGCAATTATAGCAATGGCGGCAGTAAATAAAAGGAGTTTTTTCATAGTTTTTTTAATTTTTGAAATTCAAAAGTAACGGTTTAATAGTTTTTAGTTAATAGTTTTGAGAAACATTAACATTTTTCTAAAGTTTGTAAGTTAACTTTTCATAAGGAAGTGTTTCTGGAATAATATTTAAAGCCAATAATTCTTTTTGAATGGTTTTAACTGTTTTTTTATCTATTAATTTTTGCGACCATTCTGTAATGCTTAACCATTGTTGTACATCTTCAAGTTGTTGTTCGTAGCGGTTTGCTATGGTTTTATCAATACTAGGAATGTCTTTAAATTCAGAAGTTGTATTGTTTATTATTTCTAAAATAGTTTTTAAATCTGATTTGTTTGTTCCAATAAAATCCTCTCTCACAGCAATTACAAAACATGGCCAAGGTGTAGGGCAGTTGCCAATATTTCTAAATATACCATTATCAACTAAAGGTTTGGTGGTGAATTTCTCCCACATAAAATAATCTGCTTTGCCGCTTGTTAAACCTTCAATAGCGCCATTTAAATCGTTAATAACTTCAAATTTTAAATCTTCTTTTAAGTTCCAACCATTATTTTCAGCATTTATATAAGCCATTAAATGAGAACCAGAACCATATCTGCTTATTGCGGCTTTTGTGCCTTTTAAATCGTCAATTATTTTATAGGAAGAATTTTTGGCAACATGAATGCCCCAGTTTAATGGTGTTTGTACAAAGGTTTGTACAATTTTACTAGGGTTGCCAGCAATAATATCTTTAATAATGCCTTCTGTTAAAATTACAGCAATATCTATATCTTTATTTCTAAGCGCTTTACACATTGCGCCTGTTCCTTCAGGAAAATCTTGCCAGCGTAGGTTAATGCCTCTTTCTTTATATTCGCCATCTTTTAAGGTTAAATACCAAGCTAAATTAAAATGCTCTGGTACGCCACCTATTTTAACAGTTTTCATAGAATTAATTGTTTATTCAATAATTTTATTAAGGGTGTAGGTAATAAGGTTTTCAACCACTTGCGACGGATTTTTGCTAAAAGTACCATTGGCTCTATTGGCAATTATCGCATTTAATGAAACCGCATGATGACCTAAAAGTTTTGATAACCCATAAATAGCAGAAGTTTCCATTTCAAGATTTGTTATTTTTAAACCGTTAAAATTGAAAGTATCCATTTTGTGGTTTAGTGCTTCATCTTGAATTGCTAATCGTAAAACTCTACCTTGTGGTCCATAAAAACCACCAGCTGTTGCTGTTAAGCCTTTAAATGTTGAAGCACTTTCTAACTTTTTTTCTAATGAATGGCTATTTTTAATTACAATAGGTTGGCTTTTTTTTGAATACCAATTTGTATGATTTATAAAAGCATTTTCAATATTTGGATTGCAAATAGAATCTATTTGATAGGAGTGGAGCATGCCATTTAAATCTAATCCATAGGTGCTTAAAACAAAACTATCAACAGGAATTTCGGCTTGTAAAGAACCCGATGTGCCAACTCTTATTATTTCAAGGCTGGTAAGATTGCTTTTTGGTTGTCTGGTTTCTAAATCGATATTAAAAAGTGCATCCAATTCGTTTAAAACAATATCAATATTATCTGGACCAATACCTGTAGAAATAACAGTTAATCGTTTTCCTTTATAAGTGCCAGTATGTGTTTTAAATTCTCTTTTTTGTGTTTCAAACTCAATACTATCAAAATGTTTTGAAACTTTTTGAACTCTATCTTGGTCGCCTACCAATATAATGGTTGTAGCTACATGTTCTGTTTTTAAGTTTAAGTGATAAACACTACCATCAGGATTTAATATGAGTTCTGAAGCTTTAATTAGCATTATATACTGTTTTTATGAGTTTGTTTTCTTTTTTATTGAATTGATATTCAAATTTATTTACGCCACCAAAAACCATACTATTATCAATTTCTAATGAAAAATTATGCTGCCCTAACAAAGCTTCATGACCTTTTCTGTTCAATTTTATAAGGTTGTTTTCTTCATTAAAAAAGATGCTAAGTTTTTCCATAATTCTAGAAATTTGTAAATCGCCATATCCATAATAACCTTGATAATTAAGCGCATAGCCTAATAAATGGTGTTTAGATTTTATAGTGGTATCTCTAACTATTTCTAAAATATTACGTTCCATAACGTTTAAACCATCTTTAGTTTCAGGAAAACGCTCTAAATGTGCTTTTAAACAATTACTTAAATATTTAAATGATGATTTTTTTACAATAAAAGGCTTTAGCAAATTATGGTCTTTACCACAATAAATACCCCAAACAGTGGTTGCCATTTCAATATCATCGGGTTTTAATTCAATTTTATCTCTGTAATGTTTTAGAAGTTGTCCAGAATTAAGTTCTGTTAAGCCTTTTAAGTTTTTATTTCTGTCAACTTTTCCACTACAAACTAAGTGTAATGGTAATTTAATTTTCTTTTGCTGAATAAGACTTATTACAGCAATCATATTGATGTGGCAAAACAAATCGTATTCAAACCAAAGTATAATTTCTGAATAATTTTCGGTATGATTTAGCTTATCAAGAGCTGTTTTAATTTCAGAAATATTTAAATCGATGTCATAAAACTCATTAAAAAACGATTTTCTAAGTTGCGAAAATTCATCTGAATATACGTGTTCTAAAGTTGGACCTTCACAAAGCATTTCTTGCCATGTAATGATGTCGCCCTCAATATTTAACTCATGTAAATAGTTGGTAAGCACATCGCCATTTGTAATATGAAGTGGTAACTTATTCATAAATTAACCGCCAACACGCTTAACATTAAACCCTTTTTCTTTTAGCATTTTCATAATTTTATCACGATAATCACCTTGAATAATAATTTTATCATCTTTAAAACTACCACCAACACTTAGTTTGGTTTTAATTTCTTTTGCTAATATTTTAAAATCGTCTGTTGCACCAGTGTAACCTTCTAAAATGGTTATGGGTTTGCCTTTTCTTTTTTCGTATTTACAAATAATAGGATCGTTTTGCATCCAAATGCTAGATGCTTCATTTTGATTTTCAACTGGTTCTTCCTGAATATGGTCTGGAAAAAGGTTCTTTAGTTGGTCTTGTAAATCCATTAGTGTAATTTATTTGACTGTTCGAGCGTAATCGAGAACTATTAAAAGATCTTGACTAAACTAGATAAAACAATGACGTTATTTTTTAATTAACCCTAATTCTATTAAACGTTCGGTTAAAAACTCGCCAGCAGTAATATCATCAAATGCTTTAGGGTTATTTTCATCTATACATGCATCTAAAACATTAAGTTTCATATCGCTTATTGGATGCATAAAAAATGGAATTGAGTAACGTGAAGTACCCCAAAGTTCGCGAGGTGGATTTATAACACGGTGTATGGTAGATTTTAATTTGTTATTGGTGTGTCTAGACAACATATCGCCTACATTAATCATTAATTCATCTGGTTCTGCAATAGCATCAATCCATTCGCCTTTATGGTTTTGTACTTGTAAACCACGACCTTGTGCACCCATTAATAAGGTTATTAGGTTAATGTCGCCATGTGCGGCAGCACGAACGGCATCTTTAGGTTCTTGAGTAATTGGTGGGTAATGTATTGGGCGTAAAATGGAATTTCCGTTAAGTATATAATTGTCAAAATAAGTTTCTTCTAAGCCTAAATGTAATGCCAAAGCACGCAATACATACTTTGCTGTTTTTTCAAGCATTTTGTAGGTTTCTTTTCCAACCTTGTTAAATTCTGGCAATTCTTCAACTATTACATTTGCTGGATATTCTTTTTCAAGCTTCTCATTATTTTCTACATATTGACCAAAATGCCAAAATTCTTTTAAATCACCTTCTTTTTTGCCTTTGGCACTTTCTTTTCCAAAAGACACATAACCACGTTGACCACCAATTCCGGGAATTTCGTATTTCTGTTTGGTTTCAACTGGTAAACTAAAAAAGTTTTTTACTTCGGTGTATAGTTTTTCAACTAAAGCATCATTTAAAAAGTGGCCTTTTAATGCAACAAAGCCAATTTCTTCGTAGGCTTTTCCAATGGCATTTACAAATTGTTGTTTTTTTTCAGCATCTCCCGAGATAAAATCGCTTAAATCTACGCTAGGTATAATTGTCATGAGGAATAAATTAAATATGTTCTTTAACAAATGTACAAAAACATTATATAGTTTACCGCAAATAGTGGTTTATAGTATTCTATATTTTTGATTTACTGTGCGATGCTTTATTAAGCATAAAACTTTATGAAAAATTGATAATTAAAATAATTTTAAATAACTGATATGTAGTTTGTTAAAATGAAAAATTGTCAGTTTTTATAAAATTTTTTCAGTTTGTTTTAATTGGTATTTTATTTGCAATTGGCATAGTAAAATTATTGTTTAATTTAAAATATTTAATTATGAGTACTTTAATTCCAACAGTAAAAAGCAGTAAAAAACCTGCAGAAACTAATTTTAACTTATTACCGAGCTTACCATCTTGGTTTGATGATATCCTAGGTAAAGGTTTAGGGACAGAATTTATGTCTAATTTTAACACTGGTATTACATTACCTGCTGTAAATGTTATTAATTCTGATAATGAATTTTTAATAGATATGGCGGTTCCAGGATTGAAAAAATCTGATTTTGACATTAATATTGATAACAATATTTTGTCTATTGGTGTAGAATCAAAAACAGAATCAAACGTGAAAAAGGAAAATTATACACGTAGAGAGTTTGGTTATTCATCATTTAAACGAACATTTACAATTCCACATTCGGTTAATACCGATGAAATTTCGGCAGATTATGCAGACGGTATTTTAAAAATTCATCTTCCAAAGAGAGATGAAGCGAAAAGAAAACCAATAAAACAGATTAAATTATCTTAAAAAAGGAGAGCTAATTGGCTCTCTTTTTTTATTTCGTGTTTCCAGTATTACTAATTTTGTATATTTAGTTATAAATTTTAGTTGATGGATAGCAAAGTTTTTTTAGTATTAGGATTGTTTATTTTATTAGGATGCAAAAAGAAAGAAACACCTTTTGAAGAAAACTATACGTGGCATAAACTTAAAGTTACGGCTTCTGCATATAATTCGGTAAAAAATCAAACCGATTCAAATCCACACATAACGGCGTTTGGTGATAGTTTAAAACCGGGTTTAAATTACATTGCTGTTTCAAGAGATTTATTTCGAAAAGGTTTAAAGCATAACACACCTATTAAAATTGATGGTTTTGATAGTATTTATTTTGTAAAAGATAGGATGCATAACCGTTGGAAAAACAAAATAGATATTTATATGGGAACCGATGTGAAAGCTGCAAAAAAATGGGGACGAAAAAAAATTACCATTCATTACGGCATTCTAAAACCAGTAGATAGTATTTTGAAATAAGTTAGTTTTTTTCAGCTTCAATAAGTGTAAAAGGGTAGGCGTCTTTAACCAGTTTTAATTCTTCGTTGGTTAATTTATCTGAAGATTTTTTTAGCACTTGTTCACAATAATTAGTTCGTAATTCGTAATAAGCTTTTGTTAATTCATTTTGTACTGCTACATATTGTTTGTAGCTAGTTTGTTGTTCGTTTTCTAAAGAAATTACGGCTTTTTTTGGGTTTTCAGATAAATTTGAAGCAGTATCTCCGTTGCAATAAGTACAACTACCATCACCATTATTGTCAATAAATTTTTTGGTTGTTTTTTTTAATTCAGCAATGGGAATAATAGTTTCATTAACCATAATATCGTCGTTATTATTGATATGAATTTTTAGAATATTTCGCTCAATAAAAGGTTTAGAACAATCTATACCAGGCGGACAATCTTGAGGTAAAACCCTATTAATACCTTCATCTGAAGAAATTGTTGCTGTTACTAAAAAGAAAATGAGTAATAAAAATGCAATATCTGCCATAGAACCCGCATTTACTTCGGGCATTAATTTTGAATGTCTCATGTGTGAAAGTTTAAATGTTAATAAAAACTTAAATCACAAAAACAATACCACAATTTTATAACATTTTGAAAATTAGCTAGCTAGCTTGTATTGCTTATTTCCTTTTCGTTTAGATTCAAAATTTGTGTTTAAAATTTCGTTAAAGTAACAGATAGTTAAACTTTTTTCAAAAGAAAAAATTTGACGGTTTGGTATTTTGATAGTTGAATACATTGTTTTTTTTGATTGATTGATTGATTTTTTTTGAAAATAAAGACGTTACTATCTGTAACGTCTTTTACTGTTCCATGTGTGACTCTTTGTGTTTTTTAAAGTGTCTGATAATTGATTGGTGTTTAAAGTTCTCATAATTGTTTGTTTTTAATTGATTTATATAAAGTAGACGACAGCAATTAAAATTTGTTACAGTACTATGTATAACAAAGTAATAAATTAACATTTTTTAACTTTTGTAACCCAAAGTTGAGTAGGGAATAAGAAGAAGAAATATTTTTTTAATTGAATTCAGGAACGATTATTGTTAAAAAGAATGTAAAATATGTCTATTTAAATGCTAGATTTAAGATAAAAAAATATCTTTGAAACTAATTTGAGTTTTTAAGTAGTACGGAAAACCTATTTAATACGCATTATGAAATTTTTTTTAACTTTTATAGCAACGTTATCGTTAGTATTTGTTACCAATGCACAAATTGATAGTAACAATAAAAAATCTACAGCTATTCCTGCGGTTGAAAGTAAAAAAGAAACTAACGAAACACCTAAAATCACACCTTCGCAACCAGAAAAAACACCTGAAACTTATGGAAGTTTGAATGTACCAAACCTTTCAACAGGTGTTGAAGCACCTAAAAAAGAGTTTAGCTTGTTTGGTGAAAAATTTGGTAATCCTGGAGAACTTTACCAAAAACAAATAGATAAAAATATAGCCAATATGAAGCTTACTCCAGAAGAAGTTGAGCAACTAAATGGTAGTTTAACCGACCAATATTTTGGAGATTTTAAAAGTAAAGCAACATCGGTTAATATTTCGTACAGAGATCATGGTTATGTTGATGGCGATTTAATTCAAGTTAGAGTGAATGATGATGTAGTGCAAGCAAGTGTTTTTTTAAACGGTGGTTTTAGCGGTTTTAAACTCGATTTACAAAAAGGATTTAATAAAATAGATTTTGTAGCTTTAAACCAAGGCGAATCTGGACCAAATACCGCAGAATTTAAAGTAATTGACGATTTAGGTAACTTGGTATCTTCAAACCGTTGGAATTTAGCAACTGGTGTGAAAGCTACTATTATTATTGTTAAGGAGTAGTTTTTTAAGAAACTATTTTATCAATCAAATCCAATTCTTCCTTACTAAACTGTAAATTATCTAAAGCTTTTACGTTTTCTTTTAATTGATTTGTAGAACTAGCACCTATTAAAACCGATGCTACTTGTGGTTGTCTTAAAATCCAAGCAAGTGCCATTTGCGACAATTTCTGATTTCTGTTTTCAGCAATAGCATTTAGTTTTGTTACCTTTTCAATCGTACTATTTACAGTTTCAACATTTAAAAATGTTAAGTCTTTCGCTGCTCGCGAATCTTTTGGGATGCCTTTTAAATACTTATCTGTTAACATACCTTGTGCTAACGGCGAAAAAGCAATACAACCAACACCGTTGTCTTCCAAGGTGTTTAAAAGTCCATTTTCAACCCAACGGTCAAACATAGAATATCGTGCTTGGTGCAATATAAAAGGCACATTTAAGTGTTTTAAAATTTGGGCAGCTTCTTGCGTTTCTTTGGGTTGGTAATTAGAAATACCAACATATAATGCTTTTCCTTGGCGCACAATATCAGCCAAAGCACCCATGGTTTCTTCTAAAGGCGTATCTGGGTCTGGGCGATGATGATAAAAAATATCAACATAATCCAATCCCATACGCTTCAAACTTTGGTCTAAACTAGAAATTAAATATTTTCTGGAGCCAAAATTACCATAAGGACCAGGCCACATATCATAACCTGCTTTTGAAGCTATAAATAGTTCATCTCTATAATTTTTGAAATCTTTTTTTAGAATAGTTCCGAAATTTTCTTCAGCAGAACCATATGGTGGTCCGTAATTATTTGCTAAATCAAAGTGGGTAATACCCAAATCAAACGCACAGCGCAACACGTTTCTAGCGTTTTGAATACTATCAACAAACCCGAAATTGTGCCATAAACCAAGTGATAACGCTGGTAAAAGAATACCACTTTTTCCTGTTCTATTATAAGTCATGGCATCATAGCGTTGCGAATTAGCTAAGTATTCTTTGGTTTCAGATTTATCGTTAATTTGCATATTCAGAAAATTTATAGTTCAAATATAGAAATTACTTTTTTAAGGAATTAAGCTTCTTTAATCTTTAATACAAAATTTTAATAAAATAAAATTTCATAGAAATTTTACAGCAAACATGCGGTATAAACCCTTTAAAGATGTTATTTTTGCACGCCTTATATTAAGAGATACATGTCTATATCAAGAACAGAACAAGAAGAAAGAAATACTGGTAAAGATTTATACAGCTACCAAAAAGGAGCTATTGATAAAATTTTTAAAGCATTTGAAGAATCGCCAGACGACTATCATTTACTATACCAATTGCCTACGGGTGGCGGTAAAACCGTTATATTTTCTGAAATTGTAAGACAGTATCTTAAACATCACAAAAAGAAGGTGTTGGTAATGACGCATCGTATTGAGTTATGTAAACAAACCTCAAACATGCTTACAGAATTTGATGTTGTTAATAAGGTTATTGATAGTAAAGCAGATTTAAGTGATCAAGCCAATTATAGCTGTTTTGTGGCAATGGTTGAAACCTTAAATAACCGTTTAAATGATGATAAATTAGATATTTCTGATATTGGTTTGGTAATTATTGATGAGGCGCATTACAATTCATTCACCAAATTATTTAAGTTTTTTAGTCAGTCGTTTATTTTAGGTGTAACAGCAACACCTTTAAGTTCTAGTATTGATTTGCCTATGACCGATAATTACGATGAGCTAATTGTAGGTGAAAGCATTGAATCTTTAATAGACAATGGCTTTTTGGCTCGTGCCGAAATGTTTACATATAATGTTGGTTTAACTTCGTTAGTAGTAGGTGCAAATGGTGATTATACTGTTAAATCTTCGGAAGATTTATATACAGCCGATGATATGCTTTCTAAACTTATACAAGCTTATGAAGAACGTTCAAAAGGCAAAAAAACCTTAATATTCAACAACGGTATTAACACCTCATTACACGTTTATGATACGTTTAGACGTGCTGGTTATCCTGTTGCTCATTTAGATAATACAAATACCAAAAAAGAACGAGCCATGATACTTAAATGGTTCAAAAAAACACCCGATGCTATTTTAACATCGGTAAGTATTTTAACTACTGGTTTTGATGAACCTACTGTTGAAAGTATTATTCTAAATCGTGCTACAAAATCGTTAACCCTTTATTATCAAATGATTGGTCGTGGTTCACGTATCCTAAAAGATAAAAAAACTTTTTCGGTAATAGATTTGGGTAACAACTTTCATCGATTTGGCCCTTGGGGTGATAATTTAGATTGGCAACGTATATTTAAATCGCCAAATTATTACTTAGATTCTATTTTAGGTGATGAAGAATTAGAAAGCAATTTTAGATATGAAATGCCTGATGAACTTCGTGCAGAATTCTCAAAATCTAGAGATGTGTATTTTGATATTCAAAAAACCTATGTAGATTCTATTAGAAATGGCGAATCTTCAAAAGTAGTTCTAGAGCGTTCTATTGAGCAGCACGGTAAAATTTGTGTTGAAAATAGCGAAGATGTGTATGATGCATTAGCCTTAGCAAAAATGTTGGGTGATGATATCGATTTCAGAATTCAACGATACACAAAATGCATCAGCAAAAGTACTTACAACTTTGTGGAATGGTTAAAAGATGATTACAGAAAGAAATTGAACGCTTATTTACGTGCTAATTTTGATGAAGTTTTTGAAAGTATTCATGGATATCCACCAGAAGATTAATATTTTTTTTGACATCAATTACACGAATTTTTACAAATTCTAAAATCGTTAATCGTTAATCTTCTTCGTTAATTATTTTCATTGTTAATTATCAATTATTAATTATTCATTCAGTAAAATAAGGCGTACCTTTGCAGCATCGTAAAAACAAGTATGCCAACATTTTTAGAATTAGGAGTTCAAAAAGACTTTATAAAAGGCCTTAAAGAATTAAATATAATAACTCCAACTAACATACAAGAACAAGCAATTCCTGTTTTGTTAGAATCTTCAACCGATTTTATAGGATTAGCACAAACAGGTACAGGTAAAACTGCAGCCTATGGATTGCCTATTTTACAACATATTGATATCGCTTCAAACGATGTGCAAGCACTAATTTTAGCACCAACACGCGAATTGGTTCAACAAATTAAGAAGCAATTATTCAAATTCACTAAGTATTCCGATTCTAAAATATTTGCTGAAGGTGTTTATGGTGGCGAAAAAATAGACAAGCAAATTTCAGCTTTAAGACGAACAACACACATTGTTATTGCAACACCAGGACGTTTGTTGGATTTAATAGAACGCGATTGTGTAAACATAAAAAACGTAAAAACCTTGGTGTTAGACGAAGCCGATGAAATGCTAAGCATGGGTTTTAAAGAAGATTTGAATAAAATATTGAAGTATAACACAGGAAAACGCCATACATGGTTGTTTTCGGCTACCATGCCAGAAGAAATTCAACGTATTATAAAAACATACATGTCGCCAAATGCGGTTAGAGTAGAAGTGAACAAGGAAAGTTTGGTAAATGCCAACATTTCGCATCAGTATATTTCAACAACTATTAAAGAAAAATTCAATATCTTAGTAACATTGTTAGGAAAACAAAAAAATGATAGAGGTATTATTTTTTGCAGAACAAAAGCTGGTACTAAAGATTTAACCGAAAAATTACAAGACGAAGGTTTTTCAGTAGGCGCTTTAGAAGGCGATATGCAACAAAAAGAACGCGATAAAGTAATGCGTGCTTTTAAAAATGGCTCGTTACAAATTTTAATTTCAACCGATGTTTCAGCAAGAGGTATTGATGTTGATAATTTAGCATTTGTAATTCATCATCAACTTCCAGAACAGCTTGAATATTACACACATAGAAGTGGCAGAACAGCACGTGCAGGAAAAAAAGGAAATTCCATAGCTTTAATTATCCCTGGCGAATTACAAAAAGTACTTGATATTCAAAAAGCATTGAATATTCAATTTAAAGAAATAATTATATAACTAATTTAAAACCCGCTACTGTAAACAATGGCAAAATCACAAGTAACCTTTAACAAAATTGAAAAGGAAAAAAAGCGCTTAAAAAAACGAGAAGAAAAGCAAAAAAAGAAAGAAGCTCGTAAAGCAGAAGCAAAAGAAAACCCACAAGGTATTCAATTTGCTTATGTAGACCATAATGGAAATTTAACCGATACGCCACCAGATCCTTCAATGAAAGTTAAGGTTGATGCCGAAAGTATTGAATTGGGAATTCCTAAAAAAGAAGATAGAGGCGAAGAAGAATTTAAGCCTAATGAAGGCAAAGTGTCGTTTTTTGATACTTCAAAAGGCTTCGGATTCATTATTGACAACAACAATCAAGAAAAATATTTTGTACATGTTAGTGGGTTGTTAGAGCCAATACAAGAAAACGACAACGTAACATACGAATTAGAGCGTGGTCAAAAAGGTATGAACGCCGTTCGTGTGAAAAAAATTTAGTTATATAATTACATTAGTTTATTTTATAAAAATTTATGAGTATTCCTCGTAAAACCTTTCTTATCATATTAGCTTTTTTTGCTATTTATGTTATTTGGGGTTCCACGTATCTACTAAATAAAATAGTTGTTACCGAAGTTGCGCCTTTATATTTAGCATCTATTCGTTTTTCAACAGCTTCAATTTTAATATTTATTATCTCTAAAGCTTTAAAATTCAAACTAGTAATAAGTAAAAGACAATTTTTAAATAATGTTTTTGCTGGTTTTTTATTTTTAGTTTACGGTAACGGTGTGTTTGTTTGGGCGTTAAAGTATGTTGATAGTGGTTTTGGTGCTTTAGAAGCATCCATACAACCATTAATGGTATTAATAATGATGCGTTTGGTTGATGGAAAAAAAATAAAAACCAGTTCCATTATAGGTATTTCGTTGGGTGTTATTGGTATGTACTTATTGGTAAATCAGCAGCAAATAACATTTCAAGAAAATAGCTTTATAGGTATTATCATGATTTTCACATGTGTTATAAGCTGGAGTTGGGGTAGTTTATTTGTAGCTAGAGCAGAATTAGGTCCTAATTATTTTGTAAATACTGCCTACCAAATGTTATGTTCTGGTATTATTCTTTTTATAGTTAGTTTTCTGTTTGGTGAAACGTGGTTGTCGCCATTTCAATGGAGTGCATCAGCACAATTTTCAATGGTTTTACTTATTGTTTTTGGTAGTATAGTGGCATTTACAGCGTTTAATTATTTACTTAAAGAAGTTTCAACCGAAAAAGTATCTACATCTGCCTATGTAAACCCAGTAATAGCCTTAATTTTGGGTTGGTATGTTTTAGATGAACAAATTACAGGACAATCCATACTTGCAGCTATCATTTTATTAACAGGCGTGTACTTTATAAATTCAAAACGCACCATAAGACCACGAATGAATGGACGTTAGAAATGCTATAAAATTTATGATTATTAGTGCATTAGCATTTGCTTGCATGAATATTATTGTGAAACATTTAGAGAATGTTAATTCGTATCAAATAGTGTTTTTTAGATCGTTAGGATCATTGTTTTTTACATTTGGTTATCTTATTAAAAACAAAATTCCTTTTATTGGTAATAAAAATAAACTGCTTATTTTAAGGTCGTTAGTTGGTGCTGCATCTATGGTGTTTTTCTTCATGTCTTTAAAATACCTTTCCGTTGGTACGGCAGTTTCATTACGATACATTGCACCTATTTTTGCTGCTATTTTTGCTGTTTTCATTCTTAAAGAAAAAATAAAACCGTTTCAATGGGTATTTTTTATAGTATCCTTTATTGGTGTGCTTGTTTTAAAAGGATTGGATACGCAAATTGATACACTTGGCTTAATTTATGTGTTAATTGCCGCTATTTTAAGTGGTTTAGTTTATATAATGATTAACCAAATTGGGCAAACCGAACATCCTGTGGTAGTGGTAAATTACTTTATGTTTACTGCCATGGTTTTAGGCGCAGTACTTTCAATTGGTAATTGGGTAACACCTAAAGGTATGGAATGGCCTTTACTTTTAGGATTAGGTGTTTTTGGATATTTTGGTCAAATTTATATGACCAAAGCGTTTCAAACAGCATCAACAAATATTATTGCACCTTTAAAATATGTAGAAGTGGTTTTTTCAATGCTTTTAGGTGTCGCTTT
This sequence comes from Mariniflexile jejuense, assembly GCF_042675665.1. Taxonomy (NCBI): domain Bacteria; kingdom Pseudomonadati; phylum Bacteroidota; class Flavobacteriia; order Flavobacteriales; family Flavobacteriaceae; genus Mariniflexile; species Mariniflexile jejuense. Next base: position 319,914 of record NZ_JBHTJI010000001.1, on the reverse strand, counting down.
ATTTAATGAAGTTTATACATTTTGGAGCATATTAGGAATTTTATTAATTATTACAGGTCTTATTTTAAACGTTTGGTACAAAGGAAGGCTTAAGCAATAATTTATAGATTTAGCTATACCAATTAGTGTCTAATTTGTAATTTGCACAGCAAATATTTTTTAAATTAAATATATATTATGGGATTTAAACAACGCATCAATCAGGTTAGAAGACGATTAATGCACCAAATTACCAAACGTATAGGAAGTACACATTCTGAGCCTAAAATAAAGCCTGGTGAACACGTTAATATTAAAAAAGTTTTAATTATTCGTCCTAACCACAGATTAGGTAATCAATTGCTTTTAACGCCATTGGTTCAAGAAGTTATAAATACCTTTCCAAATTGCACAGTCGATTTGTTTGTAAAAGGTGGTGTAGCTTTTCCTGTTTTTGAAAATTATAAACAGGTTAATAAAATTATACAACTACCAAGAAAACCATTTAGCAACTTATTTAAGTACGCTAAAGGCTGGATATCTATTAAAAGTACTAAGTACGATTTGGTAATTAATGGCGATAAAAACTCGTCATCTGGACGTTTATTAACACAAATAGCCAATGCACCATACAAGGTTTTCGGAGATGTTAATGAAGAAATTCAAACGCTATTTGCAGACCATAAGCATATTTCAAAATACCCAATTTACAATCTTCGTTATTACTTAATGAAATTAGGATTACCTAAAAATGAAAGTGAATTACCATTGTTAGATATCAAATTAAGTGAATCTGAATTAGCTAAAGGGAAAATTATACTAGATGATATCATTAAAAATGATAAGAAAACCATTTGCATTTATACCAATGCTACAGGCGATAAATGTTATTCTGAATCGTGGTGGGAAACCTTTTATGCGCGTTTACTAAAGGAATATCCAGAATACAATATTATTGAAATGCTTCCTATTGAAAACATTTCAAAAATAAACTTTAAAGCTCCTAATTTTTATAGTAAAGACGTTCGAGAAATGGGTGCTATTATAAAAAACACAGCCATTTTTATAGCTGCAGATAATGGTGTAATGCACTTAGCAAGTGCATCACTTACACCAACTGTTGGTTTCTTTTCGGTAACCGATGCTGATGTATATGAGCCCTACGGCAACGGTAGTTTTGCTTTAAATACGAACAACACTACAATTGATTATTGGATACAACAAATAAATACAATTCTTAAATAAGCAGCAATGTTCATAAAAGTTGAAGGTAATCAGTTTTTAAAAGCTAATAAACCCTATAATTTTATAGGCACTAACTTTTGGTACGGAGCGCATTTAGCGGCAAAACAATCGGGTGATAGAGTAAGACTACTAAAAGAGTTAGACACCTTACAAGTACATGGTATTACCAACTTAAGAATTATGGCGGGTTCGGAAGGTGCAAACCATTTGCCTTACAGCATTCCTATTGCCATGCAACCCGAATGTGGTGTTTATAACAACGATATTTTAGAAGGTTTAGACTTTTTACTTGTTGAAATGCAAAAACGAAACATGCATGCCGTGGTTTGTTTAAGTAATTTTTGGTATTGGTCTGGTGGATTGTCTCAATACCTATCATGGGTTACGGGTGAAAATATTCCGTATCCAAATGATACCGATAACTGGGAAAAATATATGCGATTTACAGCTAAGTTCTACACAAATAACGAAGCAATTTCAGCTTATTTAAACCACGTTAAAACTATTATAATGCGTGTTAACTCTATAAATAACAAACCTTATTTTGAAGATTCAACCATTATGAGTTGGGAATTAGCCAATGAACCTTATGCCATTCAAAACCAAGTTGAATACTTAAAATGGATTGAAAACGCAAGCGTGTTTATAAAAAAATTAGCACCAAATCAATTAGTTACTATTGGTGGCGAAGGTAATACACCATTTCCGTGGTTTACAAATAACAATAGTTTAACCGATTATTGTTTGGGTTGTTTAGATTATATAACCATACACATCTGGATTCAAAATTGGGAATGGTACAACCCAAATAAACACGATAAAACCTATAAAAATGCTTTAAAGAAAGCCGAAAACTATATTAATGAGCATTTAGCTATTGCAAATACATTAAATAAACCGGTAGTTTTAGAAGAGTTTGGTGTTTCAAGAGATAATGCAGGTTATACTAAGCAAACATCTGTAAATAATCGTGATATGTATTTTAAAGATATATTCAATCTGCTTTTAGAAAGCGTTAAAAACAATAGTAATTTTGTAGGTTGTAATTTTTGGGCTTGGGGTGGTTTTGGTAATGTAAATACACCAGGTACAGTATCTAACAATCAAATGGAATTTATTGGCGATCCAGCGCACGAACCACAAGGTTGGTATAGTGTTTTTGAAAGCGATACCTCAACCTTACAACTCATTAAGCACTACAATGAAGCCTTGAGTAAGCAAAATAAAAGTATTCTGTAATAGTAGTATAAAAAAGCGGTATAAAATTTACTATCTTCATTTTAACTTTTTGTTATTACTTTATTTTACAGGTATTTAGTAACTTAGTTATATGTATATATGTAATTAAAATGAAGTTTTTTTATCTTTTTTTAAGTCTTAGTTTTTTAACTATAGTATCGTGTAAGTCACAAAAAACCGTTATTACACAAGCTGAGTTAGATGGGTTCAAAACAATGGTAAATAGTCAACATTTTTTCATAGAATCAAGTTGGGCGTATCCGCTTAATACGAATGCTATGCAGCAAGTTTTAAATTCAGGATTACTACAACCTGGAAATAGTTCTGGTAATATTAGTTTAGTTGGTAATTATAACTTTTTAAAAGTAGCAGGCGATAGTGTAACATCACATTTACCATATTATGGCGAACGTAGAATGCAGGTTGCTTATGGTGGTACAGATAGTGCAATAGAATTTAACGGTATTGTTAAAAACTACAAAGTACAGCAAAATAAAGATGCTAGTTATACCATTTCATTTGAAGCCAAAAGTAATACTGAAAACTTCAATGTTTATATTAAACTATTTTCAAATAATAAAAGCGATATCATACTAACGAGTGCTTCTAGAAACTCTATTAGTTATTCTGGTGAAGTTAAACCAACCAAACCTTTAGAATGAGTTTTTTATTTATAACTAGTTATTGCTTTATAAATTTAAATTGACTTGTTTGTGTTCCTATTTGAACTTTTAAAAGATAAACACCTGTTTTGTATTGTTCCGTAGCAATACGAATTTTTCCATTTTCAAGGGTATTACTTTTTAGATCAAGCGTTGTTAATTTACTTCCTAAAATGTTGTAAATAGATATTTTAGCATCTTCAATATTGTTTGTTCCTAAATTGATAAACAATTCAGAGTTTACAGGATTAGGATAGTATTTTATATCCAAACTATTACCAGTTTCTAGTTCATTCACAGCCAAAGTAGTATCCGTTTGGTTGTCGCTAATACCTGCAACAAGGCTGTTAATATAAACTTCTACGTTTGTGTATTTTGGGTCTAAGGTATACGTTATACCATCCGCAGCATTGTTACTGTTTAAACCTTTTGAAGCTTCCCAGTCATCTGGCATACCATCATTATCTGTATCAGTAGGAGCAGTGGTGCTATTATAAATTGGCCAACCTCCAACATCACTTTGTGTATCAATTAGTCCGTTTGTACTTCCGTTAGAGCCTGTAAACGTGTAAGTACCTGTTTGGGTTTCGTTTACAATTCTAGCATCTACAGCATCTCTTACTAAACTAGCGCCTACATAGTTTAACACTTTATCATAAGCAACGGCTGCTGTACTTGTTTTTGTAGAACCTGCATTAAATTCGGTATCCGATTTTAATTCGCTTTTACTTTTAGTTGATGGGTTTGGGTGTATACCAACCCAATTATCGTTTGTAACAGTAGCATTTCCATTCATGTAATTGCCACTTACGTAAAATGTACCCCAAGTACCTGCTGGTTGCGCATTGCTACCATCATCTGCATTAGGTGAAAATATTCTAGAGCTAACCCCAGATTTTGTTGCTGGACCAGGTTTGTAGTAGTTGTTAACCATATCGTATCTACCGCCTTCGCCTGCATAACCGCTGTTTCCACCCCAATTATAAAGCACATTATTACGAAAATCTATAAGTTCAGCTCCTGGTTGATTAGAATAGCGACTACCACAAAAACGCGGATTTCTACTATCATGATGCGCTAATAAGTTATGGTGAAAACTTGCACCTTTGCCACCCCAAATACCGCCATAACCATGTGTGCCTTTTGCGTGTACAGATACTCTTAAACTTTCAGACAGTACACACCATTGCATAGTAAAGTTTGTATTATCATAAAATGAAGCACACTCATCAGTACTCCAACTCATTGAACAGTGGTCTATAATAATATTGCTTTTATTTCTACCATTTATTGCATCATTTTCATTAATAGTTTCATCACCCATTCTAAAGCGCATATATCTAATAATTACATTATTTGCATTAACTACAACGGTATAATTTTTTATGCAAATACCATTACCAGGTGCTGTTTGTCCTGCTATGGTAATATTATCATTATTAATGCTAATATTAGAGTTAAGCGCAATAATACCAGATACCTTAAATAGTACTATTCTTGGTCCACTAGCGGCAATAGCAGCTCTTAAGCTACCAGCACCAGAATCGTTAAGGTTAGTTACATAAATTACTTGACCACCTCTACCACCTGTCGTATTTTTTCCATAGCCATCTGCAGTTGGAAATGCCAATGAAGGTGTAGCAACAGGTACATCATTAACCGTTATCGTACCACTTTTGCTAGTGTTTAAATTACCACCAACGGTTGTAATGGTATATGGAAATACGCCTGCTACCGTGGGTGTACCACTAAAAGTAACACTACTTTGACTTGTATTAATAACTACCGATATACCTGCGGGCATGCCAGTTACTGTTACAGTAGTTGCATTTTCCCAATTATAATAAAAACCAACAATTGGTGAACCTAAATTAATGGTTTGCGATGAACTGCCTGAACCATGTTTTATTAATACAGCATCAACAACTGTGGTGCTTGCATTAACTGTTAGTCCAAAAAAAGCAACTAAAATATAAGGTAAAAATGATTTCATGGTATTCGTTTAATGGTATTAAGTTTATTGGTTTTCAAATATATTCCAAAAAAGAATAACATGGCTAAAAACAACTAAGTTATAGTCCTAATAAATAGGCAGTTTATCGGAATTTTTATGGTTTTATACATCTCAGAAATCCGTTTATCGTTTATTTCAATAGTTCATATAGTTTTTAGGGTGGTTTTATTCTAATTATTTAGTTTTGAATTAATTAAAAAATATAGCCCTATGAAAAATCTATTAACCTACAGTTTTCTTATTGCTTTTGTGAGTACTTGTTTTACAATACAAGCACAAGAGTTTTCAAGCATTTTAGATGATGTGCCAAGTAATTATAAAAAACAAAACCCCATTTATAATATTGCAGAGCATCATTTAAACAATGTAGATACGGTTCCCGATTTTAAAATAAAACTAAATAAGCTTAAAATAACAGGTACTATTTTTCAAAGTGATGGAAAAACACCTGCTAAAGATGTTGTATTGTTTATATATCAACCAGATGAAGAAGGCAATTACGAGATTAAAAAAGATGCTAACCGTAATCGTTATGTGTATCACCGTGCTTGGATAAAAACAGATGTCGATGGAAAATATACCTTTTATACTTTTATGCCAGGGAAATATTTGCGCAATAAAGAATTAAAACAAATACACCGCGTTATTAAAGAACCCGGAAAAGCTGAGTATGATATGGCTTCGTTTTTCTTTAACGACGACCCATTACTACCCGACTTAACACTTGCTTGTCGTGCAAAAGCAGTACAAAGCATGCTTAGATTGGAGAAAGAAGGCGATATGTATGTAGCTACCAAAAACATTACACTTAAAAAAGATTTACCAGCCTACGAGCAATAACACAATACCAAATAGGTGTTGAAGGTTTATTTTAATTACATTTGATGTAAATCTTTAAACACACTTTATGGAGATAGTTTTATTAATCGCGATTCTAGTAATCGTTATTATGATTTTTAACAGAATCAATGCACGTTTTGAAGAAATTCAAGAAAGAATTAATTTATTACACCAAAAACTAAATACTTTAAAAGTTGAGCAGAAACCTGCTGAAATTCCTATAAAACAACCTGAAACAGCACCTATAAAACCTGTTGAAGTTCCAAAACCTATCATTACTGTTGTTCCGCCAGCACCTATTAAGGAAACTATAGTACCAAAACCAGAACCCATCATTATAAAACCTGCGGCACACGCTATTAATACACCAAAAGCTGTGCAGGTTCCTAAAAAGTCGTGGTACGAAACCTTTAAAGAGAACAACCCAGATTTAGAAAAATTTATTGGCGAAAACCTAATCAATAAAATAGGGATTCTTATCCTTGTGTTAGGGATTAGCTTCTTCGTTAAATTCGCTATTGATAAAGATTGGATTAATGAACCCGCCCGTGTAGGCATTGGCGTGTTATGTGGTGCGCTTGTTATGGGTATTGCTCACAAACTCAAAAAGAACTATGCAGCCTTTAGTTCGGTGTTGGTGGCTGGTGCTATCAGTATTTTTTACTTCACTATTGCTATTGCATTTCATGAATATCAGTTATTTAGTCAAACCGTTGCCTTTGCTATTATGGTAGTTATTACGGCATTTGCGACGTTGGTTTCGGTGTCTTATAACCGACAAGAACTAGCCGTTTTATCACTTATCGGTGGCTTTGCAGTACCGTTTATGCTAAGCACGGGCGAGGGTAATTATATTGTATTATTCACCTATATAGCCATTTTAAATGTGGGTATTCTTGCAATTTCCTACTTTAAAAAATGGAAAATAGTTACTGTTTTGGCCTTTGCATTCACCAGTTTACTGTATGGCTCTTGGTTAGGTATTGAGTTATGGGATAAGAAACTACCACATTTAAACGCCCTACTATTTGCAACCCTATTCTATTTTATTTTCAGCGTTACCATTGTACTACATAATATTAGAAACAAAGGCGCACTTTCCGTTATTGAATACATCATTTTAATAGCTAATACCTTCTTATTTTTTAGTGTTGGTATGACGATTATCCATAGTTGGGGTAGCAACTTTAAAGGATTATTCACACTGCTATTGGCGTTCTATAATATGATATATGCGTTTATTCTGTATAAGAAATTCGGCTTAGATAAAAACGCTATTTATCTGTTAATTGGTTTAGCACTTACCTTCGTAACTTTAACTATACCTATTCAGTTTGAAGGCAACCAAATAACCTTATTTTGGGCTGCGGAAGCGGTACTACTATTTTGGTTATCTCAAAAATCCAAAATCAATTCCTTTAAATTTGGTGCTATTGTTGTACAAGGCTTAACGTTATTTAGTTTGTTAATGGATTGGGGTAAATATGCCTATCCAGAAAAACCACTAAGCATCCTATTAAATCCGTTATTCATAGCAGGTATTGTGGTATGTGCATCCTTAATTTTTACCCAATTCGTTCTTAAAAAAGAGGAGGGAAGCTCTAAAATTTTCGGCATTGCCTTCAATCCATCGTTATATTCAAAAGCGATAGGTATAGCTGCTATTTTGGTTGGTTATATCACAGGTATTTTAGAAATTACCTATCAAGCAAATCAATACCTATCCAATAGTGCTTCGGCATTGTCGTTTTCAGTTGTCTATCATTTTGTGTTTTCCACAGTGCTATTGTTTGTTGTTTCTAAACAAAACAAGCGTGTTTTTACAGATTTAATGCTCATGGTTGGCATCATCAACTTAGTGCTTTATATAGGGTACATGTACAAGTTGCCTAATACTGAATTGGTAGAAAACATTGTAGAAACTTCAACCACAAAATACGCCTTTTATTTCCATTACATCATTTTAGCTTGTTTGGTGTATGTGGAGTATCAACTATTCAAACGCACACAAATAACACCTAAATTAAACCTATTGCACCTTAAAATTATGCCTTGGCTTTTTGCATTTGCCATTGTGTATGTGTTAAGTAATGAAGTGATGCTTCATAGTTTAAATTTTACAAGCAATGTGGTTAATAACACCGAACTTGCGAAGCAATTCCCAAATGAAAATGCCACAGATTACTATTATAATCTAGATAAAACCGACTTTATAGAAGCCCAATACTCAAGCGTAAAAAGGCAAATCATTAAAATTGGCTATCCTATTTTATGGGGTGTGTTTGCCTTTGTTTTTCTAATAATAGGTATTAAACGCCAATGGAAAACCCTGCGTATTATAGCATTATCCTTATTAGGTTTAACCATTGTAAAGCTTTTTGCTTATGATATAAATAACGTTTCTGAAACTGGAAAAATAATCGCTTTCATCCTTTTGGGTGTTTTAATTTTGATTATTTCATTCGTTTACCAAAAAATCAAGAAATTAGTTGTTGATGAAACGCCTAAAAACACCGAACCTAATGAAAACTAGTCTAAGTATATTTATTGCCATTTTCACATTGCACTTGGGGTTTTCACAAAGCCATAAAGGCACTATAAACCCAGTTACTGAAAGTGGTTTACACAAAGTATTGGTATCGCCAGAAATTCGTTCTGCAAGTAAGGAAAACACAAGTCATTTTCGAATTTTAGATGCAAATAACAAGGAAGTGCCTTATGCAGTATTAAATACTGAAGATGCACAAGTATCAGAATTCATCTCTTATATAATACAGTCTCACGTAGTTATAAAAGATTCTGTAACGTCTTTGATGATTGCTAACGATGCAAAACGAATTCAGAACAAATTAGTATTACAAATTGCGAATACATCTGTAAATAAACACTACGATATTAGTGGTAGTAATGATGCAAAACAATGGTTCGGACTCGTTTCAAACGCGACATTAATCAATTTAAACAACCCAGATAGTACCTTTGTTGAAAAAACTATCTCGTTTCCTTCAAACCAATATCAGTATTTACGTATTGATTTTAAGGATAAAAAATCCTTACCTATCAATGTGCTTGCTGTGGGTGAGTACAACAATACTTTGGTAGGGCAACAGCCTATCGTTTTTAAAGGATTTAAGTACATTATAAGTGAAAACGCTAAAGAGAAAGTAACAACCATAAACTTTAAAGCTGCAAACGCTTACCAGATAGACGGCATTGCTTTTAACATCAAAACACCGAGTTATTTTCGAAACGCACAATTGCTAGTTAAAAATACACAATCCATTAAAAATAAAGAAGTTACTTATGATGATGTGTATGTAAACTTTCAGTTTAATTCAGCAGAAAGTAACATTATAAACCTAACCTATTTCACACAAAAACAGTTCAGCATTACTATTGAAAATAAAGACAATCAACCTTTAGAAATTACAGATATCATTTTATTCCAAAACCCCTTGTACGTGGTTACCAACTTAAAAGCAGACCAAAATTATACTGTGGTAGTAGATAGCACCTACAATAAACCGTCCTACGATTTGGTTAATTTTATACCAGCTACCACAAACAACCTACCCGAAGCACGTATTAAATCATTCACGAAAGTTAAACAAGCAACACTACAAGCCACCCAAAAAGCCTTTTGGCAAACCAACGCCTTTATGTGGGGTTGTATTAGTATTGGCGTTTGCGTGATTGGGTATTTTGCTATGGGCATGTTAAAAGATATGAAAGGGTAAAAACACAACGCATAAAGATACTAATCAACAAAGCAATTACTCATTTTTTATCAGTCCATTTCCAAGCAACAAGTCTACTTTGCTTATTACCTTGTTCCATGGTAATGGTTTTATAAACAGCCTTTAGTTTATCTAATTGCTTGTAAATTGCCGCTAAGTTTTCTTTTTTTGAAACCAGCGTGGTGAACCAACCTACCTGTGTTTTAAAAGCAACACTCTGTTTTATCATCCGCTTAATAAACAAAGCTTCACCGCCATTACACCACAGTTCATTGGCTTGTCCGCCAAAATTAAGAACAATCTCTTTTTTGTTTTGTGAGGAGGTTAGCTCTCCAAGGTTTCGCAATTTCCGCAACGTGCCTTTTATAGCATCTTCTTCTGAATTATGAAACGGCGGATTACATGCTGTGAAGTGAAAATAATCATCCTTTTCTATAATGCCTTCAAAAATATTGGCATTGTTCACTTGCTGTCTTATTTCAATAGCCTCTTTTAGTCCTTTAGTGGCGTTTACATTGCTTTTGGCAGATGTAATGGCTGCTGGGTCAATATCAACACCTACCATATGCCAATTATAAATACGGTTTGCAAGAATAGGGTATATACAATTAGCACCAACACCAATGTCCAACCCTTTAATGTTTGTTTGTACACCTGTTTCCGTAAGCAAATCATGGATGTAATGAATATAATCAGCACGACTAGGAATGGGCGGGCAGAGGTAATGCGGTGGAATATTCCAATCGGTTACCCCGTAATAATGTAGTAATAAGGCTTTGTTTAAATGCAATACAGCCTCGGCATCAGTAAAATTTATGGTATGTACATCTGCTTTTCCTAAATAAACAAATGTGCTTAAAACAGGATGTGCTTTTATTAAAGCATTAAAATCGTAATTGGCATTGTGTATGTTGTTGGGATGCAAAATGGTGTTTTAATTAGTTGTGAAACTACAACTTTTGAAACAGTTTTTTGAAATTAAATATCGATAAAAAACAATAAAATAATATACAACTGATAAATCTCATATTTGGTTGTAAAATATGCGTTTACTTTTAAACTCTTAATCAAACCTTTTTTTAGAAAGTAAATTTTAGCATATGATATTTTTTAAAATTAAAACCACTAGTATTTTTTTAATACTTGTAATAAGCTCGTTTATAACTTCTGCACAAACTAAAGACCTAAACTCCATAATAACCATTGGTGGTTACATAAGTACCGATGCTAGTTTAACCACACGCCAAACGGTAAACGCTAGGGAAGAGGCTATACTGGTTTTAGTACCAAAACCTGTTGTGCTTGACAATGAAGGGAACGATATAAACAAAACACCATCCTATAATTTTACGGGTATAAACTCCAGACTTAACTTAAAAATTAGTGGTCCAGATGCCTTTGGTGCAAAAACATCAGGCTTTGTTGAAGGCGATTTTTTAGGTATTAGCAACGAAACAAAATTTAGTTTTAGGTTGCGTCATGCCTATGTAAAACTAGATTGGGAACAATCGCAACTACTAGTAGGTCAATATTGGCATCCAACCTTTATTACCGATTGTTTTCCGGGTATTGTTTCATTTGGTGCTGGTGCGCCATTCAATCCGTTGTCCAGAAATCCACAATTTAAATTCACCTACAAACTAGGTAAGGTAGCATTAAGTTTTACGCAATTAACCAACGGACATTTTGCCAATGTAGGTGCCGCAGATTCGCAATTAAACGCCTTAGTACCAGAACTACATTTACAAGCCAACTATAAAAGCAATCGGTTTATAAGTGGTGTAGGTATTGGGCATAAAATATTACGCCCAAAAATAGTAACCGCCAACAATTATGTAACCAAAGAGCGCGTACATAGCAATACATTATATGCCTTTGCTAAATATACAACCAAAGCACTAACTTATAAAACCTATGGTATTTATGGACAAAATAACGATAACCTTGTTATGATGGGTGGTTATGCCGCTTTAAATAAAAACTATACTGCAAGCCAACTAACCAAAGGCATTGTAGAGTATACACCGTATAATAACCTGTCGTCGTGGGTAGATGTTTATACCAACGGTACAAATTTTATAGCAGGTATTTTTGCAGGGTATTCCGAAAATTTAGGCGCTTCAAAGCCTGTAGATGTTAGTAGTTATACAGGCAGATGGGGCAATGTAAAAAACATGATGCGTATTTCTCCTAGATTGGTATTTGTATCAGGCAAAACCAGTATAGGTACCGAAATTGAATACTCGTTAGTTCATTACAACAAAGCAAACCCTAATGGACAAACACCCGAAGCACAAACGGGGTACGATGCTTATGGTAAAGTTACAAACTACCAAGCCGCTAATAACCTAAAGTTTTTATTAAATGTAACGTATTATTTTTAGTTTAAAAATTATAGTAAAACAAGTAAGTTACACCACAAAACTACCCAAATACTTGCTGGTAGCCGTAATTCCCAAATCGGTATTAGTAAAGGTAGCCCATAAGTGAACCGTTTCGCCAATAAAAACATTGGCAAAATCTAGTGTAACGCTATGTGCATTGCGTTGGCTATTGGCTATAAAATAATCAAAATCGTTTAAAGAAGGCGCATAAGCAATTACCAACAACTCATCGTTTGGGTATGCCAAACCTTGAAGGCTATTATCATCCCAAGCCAAATTAAGGGCATGTGTAGCAGTGCCATACACTACGGGGTTATCAATACTACACAAACCACCCATGCCAATTAGTACTTTATTATACGCCATAGCAAACCCTGTATTAGTTATACTTACTGCCTGTTTCATGTGGTAAGACATGGCATTGTTAAAAGGTGTTTTGCTGCCAGTGTTAGCACCAAAAGTTTCGGTAAGAATACTTTTTAAAGGCGTTAAAAACTGCAACACAAATTTAAATTTATCGCGTTGTAGCTGTTGTGCGGTACTTATAGGTTTTTTAGATTTACTTGGTACAGACCGTATAATGCTTTTACCACGCCAGTTGCTACCTATTACAGGGCCAACCTTACCCGAAAAACTACCTAAAATACCATCGTTATATGTTCCCATAAGGCTTCATTTAAAGTCTTTAACAGGTGCTAATATAATAAAAAAAACAACGTAATATCGATTAAATGTATGTTTTTATCGATTAAATGTATTATTTAATTCGTGCCTTATTCGAGATTTCTTCGAGGATTCTTCGGGAATCCTTCGTAAAATGGGGGTTTTTAGGGAGAATCCTCGAAGGAATATAGGAGGAGAGTGGGAAGAAACCTGATAATAAGGTATCGATAAACGGTAGATAGGTGCTACAAGAAAACTAGATTTTGTAAGTTAATATTTATTATATTCGTGAATGAATAAAAAAATGAATATAAGCTATTGTTTATATTTTGAAGTTAATGGTAATTTTAAATAATACCAGCAGTTAAATGAACCAAATTGAAATTCAACTTAAAAATTGCTTTGGAATTGGAAAATTTGACCAAAAATTCGACTTTGGACAATTAAAAAGCAATTCCATTCTTATATATGCGCCCAATGGGACAATGAAAACCTCATTTGCAAAGACTTTAGACCTTATTGCTAAAAATGATACAAAATCAATGCCTTGTGACAAAGTATATGGAAATAGAATAACCTCACATATTATCAAAGTAGATGGAAATACTATTTCAGATAAATCAATTTTAGTTGTAAATGCTGAAGACAATAGCTATGATTCTTCAAATAAAATTAGTTCGTTTATTGCAAGCCAAGACCTAAAGAAAAAATATGATGATATTTATTCAGAATTAGAAAAACAAAAAAGTGAATACATTAAAAAATTAAAACTAGTCTCACAAAGTTCAGATTGTGAAGCTGAATTTGTTAATACTTATAGCCAAACTCCGAAAGATACTTTTTTAGAATTGTTGCTTAAAGTTTCCAAATCATTAGTTTCTAAACCTGAAACTCATAAATTTAGGTATAATGATATTTTTGATAAAAAAGGAAACGTAAAAAAATTTCTAGAAAAAAATCAAAAACTTTTAACAGAGTATGTTAGCAAATACGATGAATTGTTAACTAAATCCAAATTCTTTAAAAGTTCTGAAAATTCTTTCGGAACATATCAAGCAAATGAATTGTTTAAATCAACAGAGGACAATTCTTTTTTTGATGCTGGACATAAATTTACTTTAAGTGATAATGTTGAAATCAAATCAGCAGAGGAATTAAAACTTTTACTTCAAAATGAAATCACTGCAATTGTGAATGACGAAAAGCTAAAAAAATCTTTTGACCAAGTTGACAAATCAATAGGAGCAAATGTAGAATTAAGGTCATTTAAATCAGCTATTGAAAAGGACAATCTTTTACTAATTGAGCTTGAAAAGTATGAAGACTTTAGAAAAAAAATATGGTTAAATTATATTTCATCATTAACAACTGAAACTCAAGAGCTTGTCAAATTTTATGAAAGTAAAAAAGCAGACCTTGAAAAAATAATAAATGATGCAAAAAAAGAATTTGCAATTTGGGAAGAAATTATAAAAACTTTTAATGAGCGATTTTATGTTCCTTTTGAAATAAAACTTGTAAACCAAGAAGATGTTGTTTTAAAAGAGGAAACCGCAAATCTTGAATTTGATTACAAAGACCAAAATGAAACTCCTGTAAGAAAAGATAAAAATTCATTATTATTAATTTTAAGTAAAGGAGAGCAGAGAGCATTTTACATTCTTCAACTTCTATTTGATATTGAATCACGCATACAGCTTAATCAACCAACATTATTAGTTTTAGATGATATTGCTGACTCATTTGATTATAAAAATAAGTATGCAATAATTGAATATCTCAAAGAATTACATAACAACTCAATTTTCAGGCTATTAATTCTTACCCATAATTTTGACTTTTACAGAACAGTTGCTTCAAGGCTTTCTTTAAATAGGAAAGCTTCATTTATGGCAACTAAAAATGGTAATAGAGAAATTCAGTTATCAATTGGTCAATATCAAAAAGACGTTTTTATTTATTTTAAACAGCATATTTCAAATCCAAAGATTTTTATTAGTATTGTTCCTTTTCTTCGTAATATAATTGAGTATAGAGAAGATAGCTCTTGTGCGAATTATTCTTTATTAACTTCGTGTTTACACATTAAAACCGACACTAGTTCAATTACTTGTGACCATATTTTTAAATTAGCACAAAATAACTTTCAATCTACTGCAAATCAAAATATTTCATTTAAAGCAAAAGCAATAAAAGAATTAATTTATGAAACAGCGAATTCAATCGAAAACGAAAACCCAATAAATGAAATATTGCTTGAAAATAAAATAACTTTATCTATTGCTATACGATTGAAAGCTGAAGAATATATGTTGGCTAAAATCCCTAATTCCGCAACATTGGTAATTACTTCAAACCAAACTTCAGAACTTTTGAAACACTTTAAACTTAACTATAATGATAAAGAAATCATATCAACTTTAGAAAGAGTAAACTTAATAACACCAGAAAATATTCACGTAAATGCCTTTATGTATGAACCTTTAATTGATATTTCAGTATTCCACTTAGTTGACTTGTACAAAAAAATAAAAACGTTAAATTAAAAATATTAAACAAAATCTTAATTGAGTAATATAAATTAATATATAACAACCTAATACATCTTTTGTACTATAATTAATATTATGTAAAATAGAATATTTACAACCACCTCTATATTAATCACATAATAAGTTCGTATAACTTTTTTAAAACCGATATAATCTATATCCCCTTTTTGTTCGTAACTATAATTAAACCCAAATAAATTATATTATGAAAAGAATTTCGTTAGTAGTATTAGCAACCATTGTATTATCAGCATGTGTATCAAAAAAGAAATACATGGCTTTAGAACATGAAAATGGCGAAGTAAAAAGCGCATTAGCTAAAACACAATTTGAAAAAGAAGAATTAGAAACCAAGTTTGCAAAAATTGAAGCACGTGTTGAGGCTTATAATGCAAAAATAAATGCCTTAACCGATGAAAACGACGTAAAAATGGAAACTGTTGGCGATGTGGCTGTTATTTCGAACGAAACCAAAAAGCACATGCGTACTACCTTAACAAAGGTTGACCCAAATAAATTAAAACAAGCTACTACCCTTAAAGATTCTATGAATTTGGCGGTGGCGTACAACTTGCAAAAGTCGTTAGATACCAGTACCTTAAATGAGGACGAAGATATTGCTATTGATATTGATGAAACGGTGGTAATGATTTCAATTTCAGATAAAATGCTATTTGATACCGCTAGTTACCGTGTAAGCTCTAAAGCAAACAACATCCTTCAAAAGTTGGCAAACGTTATTAATTCGGAGCCTAGTATTGAAGTTATGGTTGAAGGTCATACCGATGCACGTTCTATAAATACTGCTAAAATTGCCGATAACTGGGATTTAAGTGTACTACGTGCAACATCGGTAGTTCGTGCGTTACAAAACAAATACAATGTAGCGCCAGAAAAGTTAATTGCCTCTGGTAGAAGCAGCTACTCGCCTGTTGCAGGAAACGACACTAAAGAAGACCGCTCTAAAAACCGTAGAACGCGTATTGTTATTTTACCAAACATTAATAAATTTTTCGCGCTTATGGCTTCGAATGAACAATAAAATCCCTCTAAATTAATCCATTAAAAGGCTGTTTGTATTTCTATAAACAGCCTTTTTTCGTTTACTAATAAGGTGTTTTTGCAATTATAAACAAGTGTTATAATATTATTAAAATTGGATAATTTACAGAGCTAAACCTTTATTTTAGGTTATCTTTGTGCTCTCAAAAAAAGACGCTATTTAATGAAACCCAAGTCGAAATCCAAAACAGAAAAAAAGCGCTGGAAGCTATTGCACCAGTATTATAGCTATACGGGGTTTTATAATTTTGTATGGCAAGCGGTAAAAAAAGCTTTACCGTTTATTATACTTATTGTGGCGGCTATATATGTGGTAAACCATTATTACGATATAAATGCAGCTTTAGTACACCTTACTGAAACACTACCAGCTTATGGTGTGTTGGGGTTTTTCTTTATTTCTGAAACTATTTTAGGTTTAGTACCACCCGAAATATTTATTGCTTGGGCTGGTAAAATGGATTATCCGTGGTTGTTTTTAGGGTTGTTGGCAAGTTTATCGTATTTAGGTGGTTTGGTATCGTATTACATAGGTCATATAATTACCAAAATACCAAAAGTGCATAATTACTTAGAAGTAAAAATGGCGAAACAACTAAAAAACTCTAAAAAATGGGGTGGTTTCCTTATTGTAGTTGGTGCTTTGTTGCCACTACCCTTTTCAATATCATGTATGGCAGCAGGTATTATAGAGTTTCCGTTTAAAAATGTGGCATTGTACGGTGCGTTACGCTTTTTACGATTCTTAATTTACGGACTGGTAATTTTTCATGTGTTTTAATTAAAAAAGAAATTTATATATGTTTTCATTCCTTAATATTTTCAGAATTACAGCACTTTTAGAAGGTGTATCGTATATTTTATTACTGTTTATTGCAACACCAATTAAATATCTTTTAAACGAGCCTCAATACGTAAAACTATTAGGTATGCCACATGGCATCTTATTTATGGCGTATATAGTTATGGCAATAATGCTTAAAAAAGAATTAAACTGGAATACCAAACAGTTTACTGAAATAGTTTTGGCTTCAATTATTCCGTTTGGTACGTTTTATATAGATAAGAAATATTTAAAACCATTGCGTAATGGCTAATGTAAAACACCTTACTTACGAGTATCTTTTAACTTTAGGAACTACTGAAAGTGTTGCAAAATATTTGAATATGTTAGGCTTACTAATAGCTTTACTAATCATTATTTTTTGCATCGATTTTATTATTAGAAAACTACTTATTGGTGTGTTTTCGCAATTCGCATCACGTTCTAAAACAAATTTTGACGATTTATTAGTCGCCAATAAAGTACCTAGAAACATTGCACACATTATTCCTTTACTAGTTGCATTAGAGTTTATTTCTGATGTATTTTATGATTTCCCAGATTTTGAAATGGTAGTAGAACGTGGCTTAAAAGTATTTGCC
Organism: Mariniflexile jejuense; assembly: GCF_042675665.1. Taxonomy (NCBI): domain Bacteria; kingdom Pseudomonadati; phylum Bacteroidota; class Flavobacteriia; order Flavobacteriales; family Flavobacteriaceae; genus Mariniflexile; species Mariniflexile jejuense. Next base: position 302,112 of record NZ_JBHTJI010000001.1, on the reverse strand, counting down.
ATTGTACTTACTTTATGGATTGTACGCAGTATTTTAAACACCTTAAAAGACTATTTTAAAACCTTACCAAATTTAAAAGACAAACCTATAGATAGTTACATTCAAGTATTCATGATTTTTGCTTGGGTAATTGGTGTGCTTTCGGCCATTGCTATATTAACACGAACACCGTTTATACATTTTTTAACTGGTTTAGGTGCTGCATCGGCTATTATTATTCTGGTTTTTAAAGATACAATTTTAGGGTTTGTAGCTAGTATTCAAGTGTCTATAAACGATATGGTTCGCATAGGCGATTGGATTACCTTTCAAAAATACGGTGCCGATGGTGATGTTATTGAAATAAACCTTGCCACAGTAAAAGTGCAGAATTTTGATAAAACCATTACTACCATTCCAACCTATGCCCTTATTTCCGATTCGTTTCAGAACTGGCGTGGTATGACCAATTCGGAAGGCAGACGTATAAAACGTGCATTATTTATTAAGCAAAGCGGTGTTAAATATTTAACAGAACAAGATGTTGAAGATTTAAAGAACATACAACTTTTAAGTTCATATTTAGAAACGAGACAATCTGATATTAAATCGTATAACGAAACCAATAGTATTAATAAGGAACTTTTGTTAAATGGAAGAAACCTTACCAATTTAGGAGTCTTCAGAAAATATATTGATACCTATTTAAAGCACCATTCAGCCATCAATAAAGATATGATGATTATGGCGCGTCAATTAGCACCAACCACACAAGGCATTCCTATGGAAATTTATGCCTTTAGTAGTGATAAACGTTGGGAAAATTATGAGTATATCATGTCCGATATCTTCGATCATTTATTAGCAGCACTACCCTACTTCGATTTGGAGGTTTTTGAGCTGCCTAGTGGTGGGCATTTTATTCAGTAATAACTATCTTTTTGTATGTTTTTAGTTTATTATTTAGTATTAAAATCTAATTTATTAAATAAATTAAAATGCGCTTAAAATCGATTAAATGCATTTTTTTAAAGTTAAAATGATTTATTTGTTTTTTTTGTCAGAAAAAAAATATAGATTTGTAAAATGAAAATTTAACCTATAAATCCCAAATTTTATGAAACAAAGAATTACTTTAATCTATCTTGTTGTTCTGTTACTCTTTTCTGTTAAAGGAGTTTCGCAAACAACTTATGATTTTTCAACAAATGCCTCTTTATCGGGTTCTCCTTGGCTTACTCAAGCAGATATAACTATTGGAGGTGTAGCCTATAGAATGACTTCAGGAGGAAATGGAGGCTTTAGTAATGTTACTACTGGTGGTGCATCAAATAGTAAATGCATTAGAAAAGACGGTTCAGGAGGCGATACATTTTCTTTACAGAGAGTAGATGGTCTACCTTTTCAATTCTATGGAATTTGGGTAAGCCACCAAAGTATGAACTCTTATTCTCAATTTTATACTTTACCACCCTGGTACACCCTAACAGCAGGTACTTATAGTTATCAAGACATGACTCCAATGAACGGTGGAACGGGAAACACGGAATATACATCATCTTCTACTTCAATTTCATCTGGTGCAGGAGGAGTTACTGTAACATCAGTTAATATTAATTTTCCTGCAATTTTATATTACGCGATTGATAATATAATTATTGATAATAACCCATTAACTGCTTCAACAACAAAAACAAATGTGTCTTGTAATGGAGGTTCTAATGGTTCTGCAACCGTTACTGCTTCTGGTGGTGCAGGTGGATATACATATTCATGGACGCCTTCTGGTGGAACTAGTGCATCAGCTACAGGTCTATCTGCAGGAAGCTACACTTGTACTATAACAGATTCTAATAGTGCTTTTATAACGAAAACTGTTACTTTAACACAACCTTCAGCTATATCAGTAACACCTGCATCTCAAACAAACATATCTTGTTTTGCTGGTAGTAATGGTGCGGCTAGTGTAAATACACCAACTGGTGGATCTGGTGGATACACTTATAACTGGACACCAGGTAACCCAACAGGAGATGGAACAAAATCAGTTACTGGTTTAACCGCAGGCACATGGACTTGTACTGTAACAGATTCTAATGGCTGTTCATCTTCACAAAGTTTTACAGTTACGCAACCAACTGCTTTAGTAGCAACAGCAACGTCTCAAACAAATATATCTTGTAATGGAGGTTCTAATGGTTCTGCAACCGTTACTGCTTCTGGTGGTGCAAGTGGATATACATATTCATGGGCTCCGTCTGGTGGTACTGGAGCAACCGCTACAGGATTAAGTGCTGGTGTTTACACAGTAACAATTACTGACGCGAATGCTTGTACTACTACAAAAAGTTTTACTTTAACACAACCATCGGCTTTAGTAGCAACACCTGCATCTCAAACAAATATATCTTGTAATAGT
>NZ_JBHTJI010000001.1:299615-299704 GCF_042675665.1 Mariniflexile jejuense | reverse complement strand
TGGTACTGGAGCAACCGCTACAGGATTAAGTGCTGGTGTTTACACAGTAACAATTACTGACGCGAATGCTTGTACTACTACAAAAAGTT
>NZ_JBHTJI010000001.1:162524-299373 GCF_042675665.1 Mariniflexile jejuense | reverse complement strand
GACTTGTACTGTAACAGATTCTAATGGCTGTTCATCTTCACAAAGTTTTACAGTTACGCAACCAACTGCTTTAGTAGCAACAGCAACGTCTCAAACAAATATATCTTGTAATGGAGGTTCTAATGGCTCTGCTACGGTAAGTGTTTCTGGAGGAACCCCTGGATATACCTATACTTGGTCACCATCTGGTGGAACTAGTGCAACAGCTACTGGTCTTGCTGCTGGAACTTATACTGTAACAGTAACGGATGCTAATTCTTGTCAAACAATACAATCTTTTACATTAACACAGCCTACGGCTTTAGTAGCAACAGCAACGTCTCAAACAAATATATCTTGTAATGGAGGTTCTAATGGTTCTGCAACCGTTACTGCTTCTGGTGGTGCAGGTGGATATACATATTCATGGGCTCCGTCTGGTGGTACTGGAGCAACCGCTACAGGATTAAGTGCTGGTGTTTACACAGTAACAATTACTGACGCGAATGCTTGTACTACTACAAAAAGTTTTACTTTAACACAACCTTCAGCTATATCAGTAACACCAGCATCTCAAACAAACATATCTTGTTTTGCTGGTAGTAATGGTACAGCTAGTGTAAATACACCAACTGGTGGATCTGGTGGATACACTTATAACTGGACACCAGGTAACCCAACAGGAGATGGAACAAAATCAGTTACTGGTTTAACCGCAGGCACATGGTCTTGTACTGTAACAGATTCTAATGGCTGTTCAACTTCGCAAAGTTTTACTTTAACACAACCAGCTTCATCTGTTTCTGCTACTATTTCTTCCCAAACTAACGTAACTTGTAATGGTGGTACTGATGGAATTTTAGCAGTTACTGCAACTGGTGGAATCGCTCCTTATACCTATTTATGGAGTAATAGTGCAACTACTGCTACAATTACAGGAATAATTGCAGGAACTTATAGTGTAACTGTTACAGATGCCAATGGATGTTCAAGTATAACATCTGCTACAATTACGGAGCCAACAGCTATGGATAGCACTGTAAATCAAAATGCTGCAGTATTAACAGCAAATCAAACAGGTGTATTGTACCAATGGTACAAGTGCCCTAATATCTTATTAAATAATGAAACAAATCAAAGCTTTACTGCAACAACTAATGGTGATTACAAAGTAGTAATAACTAATGCAAGTTGTGTTGTTGAATCTGTATGCATAACAGTGTCCTCATTAAGCAATGATACATTTGATAATAAATTAAAATTTACTATGTACCCTAATCCTAGCAATGGAAATATTTATGTAAAATCTATTCTAGGTGGTGATTTTCAAATTATAAATCAATTAGGTCAAACTGTTAAAACATTTAAAGCTAACATTAATGCTGAAACAATTATTTATGTTGGCGATTTAAGTGAAGGTGTATATTATATAAAAGCTAGAAATAAGATAAACGCATCTTCAAAAAAATTAATTATTAAAAAATAAGTATAAAAATTTTCTAAAATAAGCTTTTACACTAAAAGTAAAAAAGCGTGTGTTCTAACTTAGAATTCACGCTTTATTTTTATATCAGGAAACCAATGGGTTTATAATTTGGAATGTCTTAATTGTATTAACCTAGTTATATTAGAGATTTTTAGTTACCTAGTAAGTAGTTCGCTAACTTTGTTTAAAAGACAAATAGCAAAATTTTGGAGTATTAAAAAAGGTGAATTCAATTGAATCCACCTTTTTTAATTTATGTAATTTTTTTTATATATTAGCCGCTAACCAATCGCCTACTTCTTTAGTACCATAAGCTTTACCGCCATCAGCTAAATCTTCAGTAACAATACCTTCAGCCAACGCTTTATTTACAGCGTCTCTTATGGCTTTACCTTCTTCGTGTAAACCAAAAGCAGTTTCAAACATCATAGCTGCCGATAATACTGTTGCCATAGGGTTTGCAATGTTTAAACCAGTAGCTTGTGGGTATGATCCATGAATTGGTTCAAATAAAGCAATATCAGCACCCATTGATGCCGATGGCATTAACCCCATAGAACCAGAAATTACAGATGCTTCATCCGTTAAAATATCACCAAATAAGTTTTCAGTAATTAACACATCATAGCTATTTGGCCATTGTACCAAACGCATCGCAACCGCATCAACAAATTCATAAGAAACCGTTACTTCAGGATAATCTTTCTCCATAGCTTGCACAGTTTCTCTCCATAAACGAGATGTTTCTAATACGTTAGCTTTATCAACACAACATAGTTTTTTACTACGTGTCATAGCCAACTCAAAACCTTTTTTAGCTAAACGTTGTACTTCTGCTCTGGTGTAAACACAGTTATCAAAAGCAGTTTCACCACCATCTCTTCTACCTTTTTCACCAAAGTAGATACCGCCAGTTAATTCGCGTAAAAACACCAAATCAGTACCTTCAATACGCTCTCTTTTTAAAGGCGATTTTTCTAATAGCGACGGAAACGTAAACGTAGGACGCACATTGGCAAATAAGCCTAATTTTTTACGCATTTTAAGTAAACCTTGTTCTGGACGAACAGGCGCAGAAGGGTCGTTATCATATTTTGGGTGACCAATAGCGCCAAACAAAACAGCATCCGAAGCCAAACAAACCTCGTGTGTTGCATCTGGGTAAGGTTCACCAACAGCATCAATAGCTGCTGCACCAGTTAAGGCAGGTTTCCATGTAATTTCATGTCCAAATTTTTTAGCAATAGCGTCGCTAACTTTTACTGCTTGATCAATCACTTCAGGTCCAATGCCGTCACCTGCTAAAAGTGCTATATTAAATTTCATAGTAATTTATTATCTATTTTTTATTGTTATTCTTTATTAATTCTTAATTCCTAAACCGTAATTATATTTAGCATTTTTTCGGTGGCTTTAATTGCTGAAACTGTTTGATCGGAATCCAAACCACGCGTTTTAAACTCTTTTTCAAGACTTTTCCAAGTAATAATGGTTTCACACAATGCATCTGAATGACTTCCAGGAGGAATTCTTACAGCGTAGTCAATTAAATCTGGCAACACTGTTTTCTTGTTAATATAAATGCTTCTAAGCGCATTCATAAACGCATCAAATTGTCCGTCACCTTGTGCATTTTGCTCAAATGTTTCTCCATTTATAGTGATAGAAATAGTAGTTGAAGGTTTTAAGCCTTTTGCATGTGTTAATACATACGAGTTAACTTTTACTTTTTCAACATAAGAATAACTATCCAACACATCAGATATAATGTATGGTAAATCTTCTTTGGTAACTACTTCTTTTTTATCACCCAATTCAATAATACGTTGGGTCACTTTTTTAAGGTCTTCATCATTAAGCGATAAACCTAATTCTTGTAAATTTTTTTGAATATTTGCTTTACCTGAAGCTTTTCCTAGAGCATATTTTCTAGTTCTACCAAAGCGCTCGGGCATTAAATCGCTAAAATACAGATTGTTTTTATTATCACCATCTGCATGAATACCAGCAGTTTGAGTAAACACATTGGCACCAATAATAGGTTTGTTTGCAGGAATCATAATACCTGAAAAGTTTTCAACCAATTTACTTATGGTGTACAAAAATGTTTCGTTAACGCCAATTGTTATTTCTGGTAAAAAATCATTTATAACAGCAACAGTACTACCCATTGGTGCATTACCTGCACGTTCGCCCATGCCATTTACCGTAAGGTGTAAACCATCGGCACCTGCTTTTAAGCTAGAAACAGCATTAGCTACACCTAAATCGTAATCATTATGCGCATGAAAATCAAAATGCAAATTTGGATAAGTATCTTTTATTTCTTTAACAAAATCAAAAGACTCAACAGGTGTTAAAATACCCAAAGTATCTGGCAACATGATACGCTTAACAGGTTGTGTTGCTAAAAATGCTAAAAAATCAAAAACATAATCTTTTGAATTACGCATGCCATTACTCCAATCTTCTAAATACACATTGGTTTCTATACCTTTGGTTTTAGCTAAAGCAATTGTAGCTTCTATTTCTTTAAAGTGCTGATTAGGTGTTTTTTTAAGCTGGTATGTTAAATGATTTAATGAACCTTTTGTAAGTAAGTTTTGCACCTTTGCGCCTGCATCAAGCATCCAATTGATGGATACACCATTGTCAACAAAAGTTAGTACTTCTACTTTATCAATAAAGCCATTTTCATTTGCCCAATTGGTAACATTTTTTACTGCTTGAAATTCGCCTTGAGACACACGTGCCGAAGCAATTTCAATGCGGTCAACTTTTAATTCTTCAAGTAAAAGTTTGGCAATGGTTAGTTTTTCAGAAGCAGAAAACGACACGCCCGAGGTTTGTTCACCATCGCGCAATGTCGTATCCATTATTTCTATTTTTTTAGGAGTCATTTACAATAGTAAGCCGTTTGCAAATGTTTCTATCTCTCCTTTGATGTTTTGTAAGTAATCAATATCATCAAAACCATTAAGCATGTTTTCTTTCTTATAGCTATTGATTTCGAAAGATTCTTGATCGCCAGTAGATTTGATAGTTATGGTTTGATTTGGAAGATTTACTTCAATTTCCGTATTCGGGTCATCGTAGATAGCATTGAATATTTTTTCTGAAAATTCAGCAGAAACTTGAACTGGTAATACACCAACATTTAAACAGTTGTTTCTAAAAATATCAGCAAAAAAACTAGATACTACACAACGGAAACCATAATCGTAAACCGCCCAAGCAGCATGCTCTCTTGAAGAACCAGAACCAAAGTTCTTACCTCCTACTAAAATTTTTCCGGAATAGATAGGATTATTTAAAACGAAACTTTCTTTAGGTGAATTGTCGTTATTATATCTCCAATCACGAAATAAGTTGTCGCCAAAACCTTCACGTTTTGTTGCTTTTAAAAAACGCGCTGGTATAATTTGATCGGTATCCACATTTTCTAATGGTAATGGAACCGCTGTACTTGTTAATGTTGTGAATTTATCGTATGCCATTTTTATATTGCTTTAGGCTTTAAGCTATATGCTTTAAGCCGATAATTATAGTATTTTTTGCCTACAGCATAAAGCTTACAGCGTATTGCTTTAAAGTAATTCTCTAGGATCGGTAACAACACCTGTTACAGCAGCTGCAGCAGCTACTAATGGGCTTGCTAATAAAGTTCTAGAACCTGGACCTTGACGACCTTCAAAGTTTCTGTTTGAAGTACTTACCGCATATTTTCCAGCAGGCACTTTATCATCATTCATCGCTAAACACGCTGAACAACCTGGTTGTCTCAAAACAAAACCAGCTTCAGTAAGCGTATCTAAAATACCTTCTTCTTTAATCAAAGCTTCCACTTCATGAGAACCTGGTACTAACCAAGCTGTAACGTGATCTGCTTTTTTCTTTCCTTTTACAATAGAAGCAAATGCTCTAAAATCTTCAATTCTACCATTGGTACAACTTCCTAAGAATACATAATCGATTTTTTTACCAATCATCGCATCATTTTCGTTGTAACCCATATATTCTAAAGACTTTTTGTAAGTAGCAACGCCACCTTCTACAGCTTCAGCATTTGGAATATTTTTTGAAATACCCATACCCATACCTGGATTTGTTCCGTAGGTAATCATAGGTTCAATATCACTAGCAGAAAAAGTTAATTCTTTATCAAAACTAGCACCTGCATTGGTTTTCAGTGTTTTCCAGTGTGCAACAGCTTTATCCCAATCTGCTCCTTTTGGAGATAATGGTTTGTCTTTTAAGTAAGCAAAAGTAGTTTCGTCTGGAGCAATCATACCACCACGTGCACCCATCTCAATAGATAAGTTACAAACAGTCATACGCCCTTCCATGGTCATATTTTCAAACACATCACCTGCATATTCTACAAAATAACCTGTAGCACCAGAAGTTGATAACTGTGAAATGATGTATAAAGCCACATCTTTTGGTGTAACGCCTTTTCCTAATTGCCCATTTACATTAATGCGCATTTTTTTTGGTTTTGGCTGCATGATACATTGTGTAGACAATACCATTTCAACCTCTGAAGTACCAATACCAAAAGCAATAGCGCCAAAAGCACCATGTGTAGAGGTATGCGAATCGCCACAAACAATAGTTGCTCCTGGGAATGTAATACCATTTTCTGGTCCTACAACGTGTACAATACCATTTTTTTGGTGACCAAGTCCCCAATGGCTAATACCGTATTCATTTGAGTTATCTTCTAACGCTTTTAACTGGTTAGCAGATAATGGATCTTGAACTGGTAAATGTTGGTTAATTGTTGGTGTGTTATGGTCTGCAGTTGCAAATGTACGTTCTGGATATAATACTTTTAAACCGCGACTTTTTAAACCAAGAAATGCTACAGGACTTGTAACTTCGTGAATAAAATGACGGTCTATAAAGAATACATCTGGACCTCCTTCAATTTTCCTTACAACATGTGAATCCCATACTTTGTCAAACAATGTTTTGCTCATATTATGTATAATTTAATTTTAATCTTTGTGAATGCTTAAGCTAATAAAGCTACCATTAGCCAAAAGGCTGACAAATTTAGGAAAAACTACTGTTTTTACTATGTATATAATAAATTTTAAGACCTATATATAATTATTTTTGCCGTTTTATTAATGGAATCTAAAAAAACCGACAATCTTTTAAAAGAATAGCAATATTGGTTGTAATTTTTAAAGCAAATACTATTTTAAACGATCTTCTACGTATTCAATTTGGGTTTTGCCATGCGATTTTGCTTTTCCATCTGGTCCTACGTTTACCATAACAATATTAGAAATCGTAATGATGGTTTCTCGAGTCATTTTATTTCTAACTTCACAACTTAGGGTTAATGATGCTTTTCCAAATTTTACAACATCAATACCAATTTCAATAATATCGCCTTGCTTTGCAGATGCTTTAAAATCTATTTCGCTTATGTATTTTGTAACCACTTTAGGGTTTTCAAGTTGTATGATGGTATAAAGTGCAGCTTCTTCGTCTATCCATTCTAATAATCGGCCACCAAACAGTGTTCCGTTAGCATTTAAATCTTCGGGTTTTACCCATTTTCTAGTGTGAAATCTCATAATTATTTATAGTAATGTTTGTTGTCCATTTGAATTACCGTTAGGGATAACCAAATTATATCCCAATTCATCATTCAGTTTTCTAATAAAATAGGCAGAAAGCAATGGCGATTCTTTTTCAATGTTTTGATGAATGAAAAAATCTATTTCTTTCACACCTTGTGCTTTCCATTCTTTCAATCGAGCAATCCAATCGTCTAAACGCTTATAATCGCTTGCATGGTTTGCACCTACGTAGCGCACAAATGCTGTGGCGTTGGTTAAGCGCATATGCATAATATCGCGCCTTCCGGCAGAATCGACTATAATATTTGAAATATTATTGGCTTCTAAAAGTTGATACAATTCGTTTGCAACAGAAGCATCGTTGTACCAATTGGTATGCCTAAATTCCATAGCCAGCGGTATTTCCTTAGGCCATTCTTCAATAAAATTTATAACGCGGTCAAAATCTTTTGGAGCAAAATTATCATTCATCTGTAAAAAGATAGTGCCTAATTTTTCTTTTAAATTAGATGCGTTGTATAAATAGTGCTCTACCACGTCTTTAGTTTCTTGCAAGCGTTTCCAATGACTAATTTCCTGGTTTAGTTTTGGAAAAAACTTGAAATTTTCAGGTGTTTTATCGTGCCATGAAGCAAATTGTTCAGCAGGAAAAATACGGTAAAACGTTGCATTCAATTCAATAGAATTAAATTGACTTGAATAATACGCCAATTCATCTTTGGTTCCTTTTGGGTAAAATCCTTTTAAATCGGTCTTATTCCATTTGGCACAACCTACATAAATTTCAGGTAAGTTATCATCTTTAAAGTTGCTTAAAACACGTGCTGTATCTGGATGGTCTTTAGGTAATGTAAAGTCTATTTGTTCAGGATTTTTAACACTTCCAAACTTCATTTATTTTTTTGTTTAAAGATAAAAAAATATACGATGTTAATAAACCCGTTAACAACTATAAATGTTTCAAAGTCTTTTAAAGTTTAATATTCTATAATTTTAATAAAAACTCTTCAACCATGAACACGCGACAATTCAACTTAAAAAGCATTCGCCCTGAAATTTTAAGCTCAACAATTAACGATAATATGAGTAATGACGAGCGTTTTCAAAATTTAGTACTGCGTCCAATAATAAAATTGCAAAATGATTTGTTTATTGAAGTTTTTAAAAACTATATTGCCAAGCATAAAATGGTGTTTTATAGTTATACTTTAGAGAAGCGTTTAGTGTTTATTGAAAACGCAGTAAATAAAGATATAAAATTTCGTAACTCACTAAAAGGCATTGTGATAGGTTTGTTTACTGTAGAAGAATATTTAATTTATATTCAAAATTCTTCGGCTTTAAATAAACGCATGATGCAAATTGTAAAAGACAGATTGATTAGTAATGTGCAACTTTTTGAACAACCAGAAGTGCTAAAAGCAGTTTAAAACATTTAATGACTACAAAACAGAAACTATTGCAAATTTGTAATGAGCGCGTTGATAAACGTATGAATGATTACAAAGAGGAAATTAATTTAATTAAAGAATCAATTGCCAGTAATGACAAAGGCAGTTCGGAAGACGACGATGCTGGACATGGTAAACTATTGAATGATTTAGAAAAAAACATGTCGTATTTAAACGACGCAAAAAAAACAAAAGAGTACCTAAGTAACATAAAAACCAATGTAGAAAGCAAAGAAGCCATGCTTGGTAGTATTGTAAAAACAAATATGATGAGTTTTTACATTTCTACAAGTATTGGGAAAATTGAGCTTGATGATGCTGTATTTTATGCTATTTCTGTAAACTCGCCAATTGGACAACTATTAATAAACAAACCTGTAAACACTAGTTTTGAGTTTAACCAAAATAAATACGTTATTACAGAAATTATATAATAGAAACCCCATTTAAATCGGTAGTAAGTACGTCGCTCATATAATTAAAATATGGGCGAACTGCTTTAAATGCATTATTAACATCTGCTATAAAGTTTTCATTAAGCACTTCAGCATCAGTGTATTTTTTAATAAAAATAAATTGTTTCTTTTTTATTAAATCGATGTTTTCATGGTCTTTACTAAAACCTTTAGGAGCAGATTTAACTTCATCGCCCACAAAATTTCCCCAAACACTGTTAAAGGTTTTGTTATTTAAAATGGCTCGCATTTCGGTAGCATCCATTTCAAATTCTTTTCTAATACGCAATAAATCGGCTGGTGCAGGTTCCCAGAAACCTGTAGCAATAAAACTTTCGTTATTAGGTTGAATGTGCAAGTAATAACCACCTCTTAATTTTGGTTTGGTTCTATGAAATGAACCTCCAAAATGAGTTTTATAAGGCGCTTTATTTTTTGAAAAACGAACATCACGATAAATTCTAAATAGTTTAAGTTTATCAACATCGTCATGTTCTTTTAAACTAATTAAAACCGTGTTGTAAATAGCTTTAATTTTCGTTTCAATGGCTTTGAATTCTTTTTTATTATCGTTAAACCAATCGCGATTGTTATTGTTTTCTAATTTTTTAAAAAACTCTAAAGCTTCTTTAGGAACTTGTACATTCATAACCAATATTTTTTTAAAACTACTAAAACGCTTGATAACTTTTACGAACTTACAGTTTTATTTTTTTAATTTAAAACATCAATTCTTATTCAAATTCTATATTGTTAAGAATTAAGCCTGAAGCTGGTGCAATGTATTCTAATTTAATAAAACAATCTTGCTCTAAGCTTTGCTTAATTGTATCTAAAGTTAGTTTTCCTTTACCTAAATCTATCAATGTTCCCATCATTAATCGTATTTGGTTACGCATAAAACCTTTTCCTTTTACTCTTAAAATATATGATTTTTCTGGAAAATAATTGGCTGTGTACATGGTGTTTTCAACCAATTCGCATTTTAAAATCTCTCGATTATAAATACCTGTTTCGGTTGGCTTAAAACAATACGATTTAAAATAATGTGCACCTTCAAAAAGTTTTGCGCCTTGTTTCATCAAATCAATATCTAAATCATCTAAAATGGTCGTCATAATAGGTGCGCAAAATGGATGGCATTTTTCACCAAAAGTGAATAAATACAAGTATTCTTTTATTTTAGAATGGTTGATGATGTTGAATTTAGCATCAACTTCTTTGATAGTTAATGCGCGAATGTCTTGTGGTAAGTTGTGGTTAAATAATTTTAAAAACGCATCATGGTCTTCTAAAGGTTCTGCTAGAAACAATTCAAAAGCTGCACATTCTGCCGATACCATAGCGTCTGTTCTACCAGAACTTAAGCTTTTAAAAGGTTTGCCTTCTAGTATAAAATTCAAGGTTCTATCTACCATTAAATGCAAAGTTTTAACATCGGGTTGCTTTTGCCAACCATGAAATCTGTATCCTAAATATTGAATGGTTATAACGTAAAAATAGTTCTTCATTATATTTTTTAATGAACGAGCAAAGTAAGTTTTTTATTAATTGTGACAAAAAAATTAATAACTTGTATTACTTTTTTACTAACTAAAAACCAATTATTATGACAAATTTTAAAGTAAAACCGCCAATTTGGTTTTGGATTGTAAGCGTTATTGCGCTTTTTTGGAATGCTATGGGTGTTCATCAATATTTAGGGCAAGCCTATCAAACTGAAAGTTGGCGATCTGCCTTAACCGATGAACAGTTTGAAATGGTAACTAATTTTCCTAGTTGGTTAACAGCTGCTTTTGCCATTGCTGTATTTTCAGGATTTTTAGGTTCGTTAGGGCTTTTGCTTAGAAAAAAATGGGCTTACACATTATTGTTATCGTCCTTAATTGCCGTAATAATTCAAATGGGATATATATTGATGAAAGGCCATTATGATGGTATTGAAATGACTATTAGCATTATCGTACTTGCTGTATTTTTAGTTTGGTTTTCTAAAAAATCGCTATCAAAAGGTTGGATTTCTTAATAAAATTAGAATAAAAACAAAAGGCTTTAGAAATATCTTAAGCCTTTTGTTTATTTTAATTGAAAATTTCTACCACCAAACTTGTTTGTCATTTTAATAGTTAATAGTGTAGAGTCTCATTATTAATTAGGAAATAGAAGATTTAATCGATATCTGTACTCACTTATTGCTAGAAAAAGATTATCATATACAATTTTGTTTTCTTGAGGTCTACAAATCACATAATGATCATATTCTTTTTGGCATATTTTTAATTTGATTTTATATACTTTATCACCAAGGGTTACAATATTTTTAAATCGCTCATTCATGATTTCTAAATATTCTTCCAATTCCGCAAAGTATTTTTTTTTGTTGACTTGTGCAATATTCTTCATTTCTTCGGGAATTGAATTCAATGGATATAAACGAATGCATAATTTTCGTGTATATATGGTATCGATTTCATTAATTTTTTCTTCAACAATATCTGTTAGTTTCCTACCTAATGAATTTATGTTATTCAATTTTTTTGAATAATATTCTTTAGATTTTTCATCCTCTATTGTTTCTATATATTCATAAGATAAAAATTCGGTATCATTGTGGTTAATTATCCACTTACTCCAATTAGCAAATAAATTTATAAAATTTGATTCACACGATTTTAATGGACTTCCATATTCGTAAATTGTTATTTTATCTAATTTAAAATTACCCGAAATTTGACCAAATACAGTCAGGTTAAAAAACACAAGGAAATATAAACTATATTTTGTCTTTGTTTTTAGTTTCATCTTCCTAATTATACAAGAATATTTTTTTATTAAAAAACGTTATAAGATTTATAAATATAAATTAAAGTAAACCTAGTAAATCAACTATTTATGTCTTCCCTTTAATTCCGCTTCAATATCTTTTAAAGTGAAGCCTTTTGCTTGTAATAACATTAAATAATGAAATAGTAAATCGGATGATTCATATAAAAACAGCTCATCATTGTTATCCATGGCTTCAATAACGGTTTCCACAGCTTCTTCACCTACTTTTTGGGCAATTTTATTGATGCCTTTTTCGAATAAACTCGCTACATACGATTTGTTGGTATCTTTATTTGCAACACGTTCTGTAATCACATTTTCTAAGGTTGAAAAGAAACCGTAATTTGATTTGTTTTCTTCTGCCCAACAGGTATCCGTTCCTTTATGGCAGGTTGGACCAACCGGATTTACTTGAACCAATAACGTATCGTTATCACAATCATTTTTGATAGAAACTAGGTTTAAAAAATTACCACTTTCCTCACCTTTTGTCCATAAGCGTTGTTTGCTTCGGCTAAAAAAAGTAACCTGTTTGGTTTCTAAGGTTTTTTTATAAGCTTCTTCATTCATATACCCCAACATTAGTACATTTTTTGTTGTGGCGTCTTGAATAATTGCGGGAACGAGTCCGTTAGTATCGTATTTAATATCCATAATTATCTAGTGTCATTGCGAAGCAAATGATAATTTGCTGTGGCAATCTTATTATTTAATGAGATTACTTCGTCATTCTTCCTCGTAATGACGTTACAATCGTACTTCAATATTGTGTTTTTTTAATTCTTTTTTTAGCTCAGGAATAGGGATTTCACCAAAATGAAATACACTAGCAGCCAAAGCAGCATCCGCTTTTCCTTCTTTAAATGTATCAACAAAATGTTGAACGGTTCCTGCACCACCTGATGCTATAATTGGGATATTTAAAGTTTTAGATAATTTAGCCAATGCTTCATTTGCAAATCCGTTTTTAGTGCCATCATGATCCATAGATGTAAACAAAATTTCACCTGCACCACGTTCTTCAACTTCTTTTGCCCATTCAAATAAATCGATATGGGTTGGAATACTTCCGCCAGCTAAATGCACTTTCCAATGGCCGTCAATTTGTTTAGCATCAATAGCAACCACAACACATTGACTTCCAAATTTGTCGGCTAATTCATTGACTAATTCTGGACGTTTTACTGCTGAAGAATTAATAGAAACCTTATCGGCACCACATTGTAGCAATGCATCAACATGTTCTACAGATGAGATACCGCCACCAACTGTAAACGGAATATTTACTTGTTCAGCAACATGCATTACCATATCTAAAGTTGTTGCTCGCGCTTCTAACGTTGCAGAAATATCTAAAAAAACCAATTCATCAGCACCTATGTCTGCGTATTGTTTAGCTAATTCAACTGGATCGCCAGCATCGCGTAGATCGACAAAATTAACACCTTTTACGGTACGTCCGTTTTTAATATCTAAACAAGGTATGATTCGTTTTGTTAACATTTTTCAAAGTTAAAAGTTAAAAGTAAAAAGTTGATTTTATTCTCTACTTTTTACTTCTAATATTTGATATTATACTTATTATTTTACACAAATTTTTCTAGTTGCTTAAGCGTTATTCTATTTTCATAAATAGCTTTTCCTATAATAACACCTTCACAACCAATTTCTTTTAAAACAGGAAGTTCATCAATACAAGAAATACCTCCTGAGGCTATTAGTTTTATGGATTGCCCATTACTGCTATTTGTACATTCTGAAATGATTTGTTTGTAAAGTTCTACGGAAGGGCCTTCAAGCATACCATCTTTAGAAATATCGGTACAAATTACATATTGAATACTTTTCTTTTGATATGATTTTATAAAAGGAATCACGTCTTCTTTACTTTGCTCCATCCAACCACTTATCGATATTTTTCCATGATCGCTATCGGCTCCTAAAATAATTTTGGCTGCTCCATATTTTGATATCCAACCTTCAAATGTTTTCGGGTCTTTTACTGCAATACTGCCTCCAGTAATTTGTTTTGCACCAGAATTGAATGCAATATGTAAATCTTCATTGGTTTTTAAACCACCACCAAAATCAATTTTAAGACTGGTTTTTGATGAGATTTGCTCCAGCACTTTATAGTTTACAATATGTTGTGCTTTGGCTCCATCTAAATCTACTAAATGTAAATATTCAATGCCCGAACCTTCAAAAGCTTTTGCTATTTCTAGCGGACTTTCACTATATATTTTTTTAGTTCCGTAATCGCCTTTAGTTAAACGAACACATTTTCCGTCTATAATATCTATGGCTGGTATTATTCTCATTTTTAATATTTAATATTAAAAGTTACATATTAGAAGTTACAATCTGTAATAAGATTTTAATTTTCAAACACTAACTTATTTTAAATTATTTCTTTTTGCTGTATTAATTGAAGCAACAGTAATTGCCAATAGTTCTTTTCCTTCCTTTTGAAGTTTTAGAATTTCATCTGAATGTTCAGAAAGTATTTCTTCAAAAACTTCTAACCAATGTACACTTTCATCTACTTCTTCTTCAACTATTTTTAGTTTATATATAAAATCACTTGTCGATTTTGCTCTCTGAGAAGCTCGATAATTAGCACCAACAGAACTAGAACTTCTAATTAATTGATTGACAAACGCATTATATTCACGAGATTTAGGAACCTTAAAACAAAACTTCCAACAATCTATTCCAAATTGTTTAGTTCTTTCTATCAGTTCATTTCTCATTTTAAAACTTTTAATATCTAACTTTTAAATTCTAACTTTAAAAAATTCTTCAAAATTTGTTCTCCTGCTAAACTACTCTTTTCTGGGTGAAATTGTACACCGTAAAAGTTTTTATGTTGTAATGCTGATGCGTAATTTAAACCATAATCGGTTGTGGCAATGGTTTCTTGGCAGTGTTCAGCATAATAACTATGCACCAAATACATATATTCGTTTTCTTTGATACCTTTAAACAAGTCTGATTTTAAATCTTTAATAACATTCCAACCCATCTGTGGTACTTTTACCTCATTTTTAAAGCGTTTTACTTTGGTTTTAAAAATACCCAATCCGGTTGTATTGCCTTCTTCGGTGTATTCACACAGTAATTGCATACCTAAACAAATACCCAAAACAGGTTGTTTTAATTGTGGAATCAAAATATCTAACCCTGTTTCTTTAAGCATCCTCATTGCAGAACTTGCTTCACCTACACCTGGAAAAATAATTTTATCGGCAGCTAAAATTTCCTCTGGATTGTCAGATAAAACAGCATCAATTCCCAAACGTTTGAATGCGAATTGTATGCTTTTTATGTTTCCTGCGCCGTAATTAATTATTACTAGTTTCAATTTTTTAATATTAAAAGTTAGATATTGGAAGTTGAAAGTTTATTGTCATTTCAAAACTTTAACTTCTAATATTTAATATTGTACTTTACAATACTCCTTTAGTGCTTGGTAAAAACATTTTGTTAGAATCTCTTTTTACCGCCATTTTCATAGCTTTTGCAAAGGCTTTAAAAATGCCTTCTATTTTATGGTGTTCGTTTGTGCCTTCTGCTTTTATGTTTAAATTACATTTAGCACCATCGGTAAACGATTTAAATAAGTGATAAAACATTTCCGTTGGCATATCCCCTATTTTTTCACGTTTAAATTCTGCATCCCATTCTAGCCAATTTCTTCCACCAAAATCTACTGCTACTTGTGCTAAACAATCATCCATTGGTAAACAAAAGCCATAGCGTTCTATGCCTAATTTATTACCCAAAGCTTTATTGAATAATTCGCCCATGGCAATCATGGTGTCTTCAATGGTATGGTGTTCGTCAACTTCTAAATCACCATTTACTTTTACAGTTAAATCCATGGCGCCATGACGACCAATTTGATCGAGCATATGATCAAAAAATGATAATCCAGTATCAATATCATTTTTACCAGAACCATCTAAATTTAATTTTATATAAATCTGAGTTTCATTGGTGTTACGTGTTATTTCTTGAACCCGATCTTCAAGTTTTAAGAAGTTGTATATTGCTTCCCAATCATTACTTTCAAGAGCTATATATGGGTTTAATTCTTCTCGCTTTACTGTAATTTCGTTAGTTCCTAAATTGGTTTCATCATTAATAAAAATACCTTTAGAACCTAAATTTTTTGCTAATTCAATGTCTGTAAGTCTATCACCAATAACGAAAGAATTTTTCAAATCATAATCTTCAGAAAAAAACTTAGTTAATAAACCCGTATTAGGTTTGCGTGTTGGAGCATTATCTTTGGCATAGGTTTCGTCAATATAAACCTCTTTAAATTCAATACCTTCATTTTTAAAGGTGTTGATAACAAAATTGTGAATAGGCCAAAATTTTTCTGAAGGATTATCAGGCGTTCCTAAACCATCTTGGTTAGTAACCATGATAATTTCATAATCTAATTCTTTACAAATTTTACCTAAAAACTGAAATACTTTAGGGTAAAATATTAGTTTTTCAAAAGAATCAACCTGCTCATCTGCTGGCTCTTTAATTAATGTCCCGTCGCGGTCTATAAATAATACTTTTTTCATGCTTAATTTATTAAGCAACCCTGAATTTATTTCAGGGTCTAATTAATCTCTAATGTTAATAAATTTAGATTTGATTTTTTCATCAAATTCCATTTCCATTCTTTATGCCAATTTTTTAATTGACTTTCTCTTTCTTTAGCTTCCTTTTTACTGTTAAATGTTTCAAAATTAACTAAATCTGTTGCTTTGTATTTCTTGGTAAATATAGCTCCAGTTCCTTTTAAATGTTCAACTAATCTTCGTTTCAAATTATCTGTATACCCAATATATATTACTGTTCTATTTTTATTTGATGTTATATAGCAATAATACGTTAGCATAATTTTAAAAGTTCCTGAAACAAGTTCAGGATTTCGATATCGATAAAAGTGTTTTTATCAATATCTCATTCTCCTTTGGAGTTCCAACCGTTAAACGTAACGAGTTTTCACAACCTGGTTGTGAGGTTCTATTACGAATAACAATCCCTTTCTCAATAAGTTGATTATAGCGTTTATTGGCATCATCTACTTTTACCAATACAAAATTAGCATCGGTTGGGTATATTTTTGAAATATAACTGATAGCTTTTAATTCTGAAATTAAAGCACTGCGTTCCTTTAAAATATCGGCTATCTGGTTGGTTGCCAAATCTTTGACATTCAACAGTTCAATAGCTTTTTTTTGTGTTAGTTCGTTAATGTTGTAAGGCGGTTTGATGGTATTTAAAACTTTAATTATTTCTTCGGAAGCATAGCATATTCCTAAGCGGATGCCTGCCATAGCGTATGCTTTAGATAAAGTTTGCGTTACAATTAAATTAGGAAATTCGTTTAATCTAGATAACCAACTTTTTTCAGTTGAAAAATCAATATACGCTTCATCAATAACTACGATGCCTTTGAAGTTAGATACCATTTTTTCAATAGCTTCTGAAGTAAAACTATTACCTGAAGGGTTATTTGGAGAACAAATAAAAAGTAACTTACTATTGATGTCAGCAACATTTAAAACATCGTCAACTTTAGGTTGAAACGCATCATCTAAATTTACTTTTTTGATGCCGATAGCGTTCAAATTTGCCAAAACTTCATACATACCATAAGTTGGAGGCAATATGACAATGTTATCTTGGTTCGGTTCGCAAAAAGCTCTAAAAATAAGGTCTAAAATTTCATCGCTACCATTTCCTAAAAGAATGTTTTTTGTTGAAATGTCTTTAATTTCAGAAAGCATAACTTTCAATTTGCCTTGTTGCGGATCGGGATAACGGTTTACACCATTTTCAAAAGGGTTTTCGTTAGCGTCTAAAAACACCATGTTATCAGTCACACCTTGAAATTCATCACGTGCCGAAGAGTAAGGTTTTAATGCCTTAATGGTAGGTCTTATTAAATCTTGTATATTCATTATTTTAAATCCTTTAAACGAATAGAAACTGCGTTTTTATGTGCTTGTAAACCTTCGGCTTCAGCCATTAATTCTATAGTTTCACCAATATTCAAAATACCTTCTTTTGATATTTTTTGAAACGTCATACTTTTAGAAAAACTATCTAAATTCACACCCGAATAGGCTTTTGAAAAGCCATTAGTTGGCAAGGTGTGATTAGTTCCCGATGCATAATCACCAGCACTTTCTGGTGTATAATCACCAATAAAAACAGAACCTGCGTTGGCAATGTTATTAACATAAAAGGCTTCGTTTTTAGAACAAATAATAAAATGCTCTGGACCGTATTCATTTATTAAATCTAAAGCTATTTCATCAGTTTCAACGTAAATTAATTTTGAATTGGCTATCGCTTTTTCAGCAATCGCTTTACGTGGAAGTACGTTAAGTTGCTTTTCAACAGCTTTTGAAACTTCATTAATTAAAGTTTGTGAAGTTGAAACTAAAATAACCTGACTATCAGTGCCATGTTCTGCTTGACTTAACAAATCGGAAGCGATGTATGATGCATTTGCAGTTTCATCGGCAACAACAAGCAATTCACTTGGTCCTGCTGGCATATCGATTGCAACACCGTGTTTTGTAGCTAATTGTTTTGCAACCGTTACAAATTGGTTTCCTGGTCCGAAAATTTTATACACTTGCGGTATGGTTTCCGTGCCAAAGGTTAAACCTGCAATGGCTTGAATACCACCAACTTTTATAATTTTAGTAACTCCACATAAATTGGCTGCAAATAATATTTCTGGTGCTAATTCACCTTGTTTATTTGGTGGCGAACACAATACAATCTCTTTACAACCAGCAATTTGAGCAGGAACAGCAAGCATTAAAACAGTTGAAAACAATGGCGCTGTACCTCCTGGGATGTACAAACCTACCTTTTGAATTGCACGTTTTTCTTGCCAACATTGTACGCCTTTTGTTGTTTCTACTTCAATTTTAGAAGTCTTTTGCGCTTTGTGAAACACATCTATATTATGCTTAGCAGTTTTAATAGCATTTTGAAGTTTCTCTGGAACTAATTTTATTGCTTTCTGAATTTCTTCAGGAGTAACAGTATTTGAATCCATTAAAATTCCATCAAACTTAGATGTATATGTTTTTATAGCTGCGTCACCATTTTTAAGAACATCATCAAAAATTTGGATAACTGTAGCTTCAATATCACCGACGGTTTGTGTAGGTCGTTTTAAAACCTGACGCCATTCGTTTTTATTTGGGTTATTAATGATTTGCATTTTCTAAGCCTTAAGCTATATTAATATTGTTAATTATTAATTAGAGTACCATTTTTTCTATTGGACACACTAAAATACCTTGTGCACCTTTAGCTTTTAAATCGTCAATAACATCCCAAAATTCGTTTTTACTTATTACTGAGTGAATTGAACTCCAGCCTGCTTCCGCCAAAGGTAAAACCGTTGGGCTTTTCATACCTGGTAACACATCTATAATGGCTTGAACTTTATCATTTGGTGCATTAAGTAATACGTATTTAGATTCTCTTCCTTTTAAAACGGATTTGATTCTAAACTGAATTTTGTCTAAAATCGCTTGTTTTTCAGCATCTAAAATAGGCGAAACTGCTAAAACGGCTTCCGATTTGAAAATCATTTCAACCTCTTTTAAATTGTTTTTAAACAATGTGCTTCCGCTTGAAACAATATCAACTATAGCGTCTGCTAATCCTATATTTGGTGCAATTTCAACCGAACCATTAATAATATGAAGGTTAGCAGTTATTCCTTGTGTATCTAAATAATTTTTTACGGTATTTGGGTATGATGTTGCAATACGTTTACCATCTAAATCTTTTATACTTTTATAATCCATGGTTTTTGGAACCGCAATACAAACACGACATGACGAAAAACCTAGTTTTTCTGCAATATTGATACCGTTGCCTTTTTCAATTAACACATTTTCGCCAATAATAGCAGCATCAACTACGCCGTCTTTTAAATATTGTGGAATATCACCATTTCTAAGGTAAAATACTTCCACAGGAAAGTTTCTGGCGGATGCTTTTAATTGATCGATGCCATTATCAATGGAAATACCTATGTCTTTAAGTAGTTCCATAGATTCGTCGTGTAAGCGACCTGATTTTTGTACTGCAATTCTTAATGTACTCATTGTCTTGTTTTTATGAGTTTGAAACAATCTAGTTGGATTAAAAATTAAAAAACCCGTTTGATTGTCTCAAACGGGTTTAAAAATATGTTGATTTTATTCAATACATCTTCACTTCGCTTGAGAGCAAATTTGAAAATGATGATGATGTGATTGAATAAAGTTCATGTTTTGTGTTTTTCACTTTTGCAAATATCTATAATTAAAGTTGATTTTTCCAAATAATAGCTACAAAACTTATCACTATTAAGTATTATTTATTTATAGCTAATTTTAATTATTTAATATTCAAAATATCTTTAAGAAAGTTGAATTATTTTTTTCTATATGTTACTGATTTCCTAAAATTATTGGCATACCACTTTTTCCAGAACCAATAACTATTACTTTACTGTTTGATGATTCTGATAGTTTTATGGTAGCTTCAATGCCTTTATCTTGTAAAATTTTATCGGTTAACGATTCACTTAAAATACGGTTAGCATCTGCTTTACCTTTAGCTTCAATAATTACTTTTTCAGCTTCTTTGGCAGCAGTAACTAATCTAAATTCATATTCTAATGATTCTTGTTCTTGCTTTAATTTACGTTCAATAGCATCTTTAATAGTACCTGGTAATGTAACATCGCGTACTAAAACTTCGTTTAATTGTACATATTGTTTTTCAAGAATCTTTTTTGTTTCTAAAAATATTTCATCTTGAATAGCATCACGTTTACTAGAATATAATTGTTCTGGTGTATAGCGACCAACAACACTACGTGCAGCACTACGAATAGCGGGTTGAATTACACGTTGTAAATAGTTTTCTCCTAAAGATTGATGTAAATTTCCTAAATCGTTATAAACGGGTTGGTACCAAGCCGATGCGTCAATTTGAATTTCCAATCCGTTTGATGATAATACTTTCATTTTTTCAAAAAGTTCTTGTTGGCGTACTTCATATACAATAACCTTATTCCATGGTGCTACAACATGAAATCCTTCACCTAATGGTGGTTCATTGGTTACAACACCTTTATCAAAAGTTTTATACAATACGCCTGCTTCACCAGAACCAATGGTTACTGCCGATTTTGCTAGTACAATTATCAATATTATAGCAGCTATGATTGCTGGGAACGCAACTTTAGGGAATTTTTCCATTTTTTTATATTTTTAATTTAGTTGTTATTGTTTTATAAAAAGCACTTTATAGACAAGTGTTTTTAAATAGACTCTTGTTTTTCTGCTTTTACAATTTTCCTTGATTTACCAATTGTCCACCATCTATGGTAAGTATTTGTCCAGATGTTGTATTAGCATCTACAGCTAAATAAATAATGCCTTTAGCAATATCTTCCGGTAATGATGTTCTATTAATAAGAGAAGCTTTTTCAATATGTTCTTTAACAGACTCGTAGCGTTCACCTAAAAAGCCTTTAGTCCATCGTGTTTGAATAAATCCTGGGCAAATACCGTTAACTCGAACCTCTGGTGATAAAGCATGTGCCAACGAAAGCGTCATTGTGGATAAAGCGCCTTTTGAAGCCGCATAAGCTATTGAGCTACCTACACCAGAAATAGCACTTATTGAAGAAATATTAACAATAGAACCATGAGCCTTTTTTAAATAAGGTGCTGCTAATTTTACCATTTGGTAAGCTCCAATAACATTAACCTCATATAGGTCTTGGAAATCTTTTTTACTAAGTCCATCTAAATTGTTATAATTGCAATACTTTGTGGTTCCAGCATTATTTACCAAGGCATCAATTCTGTTAAAAGTATGAATTGTAGCTTCTACCATTCGTTTACAATCGTCTTCGTCAGCCACATTTGCTTGACATACCAGCGCGTTTACGCCAAAACTTTTGCAAACCTCTGCCAAATTGTAAGCATCAACTTTGTTTTGTGAATAGTTTATAACAACATTCCAACCTCGTTTAGCAAATTCAATACAAGAAGCGGCACCAACACCAGAAGAAGAACCTGTTACTATGGCCGTTTTTGTTTCTTTTTTCATTTAAAATTTTAAATTAATCCGTTATATTTTCTTAAAAACCACTCTACAGACAAACTTAAAGCGATTATAATGAGCAGATAGTTCCAATCTATCAAAGGTAAGGTTTTTTTATGGCTTTTTTGAATCGTTACAAATCGGCTATCGTTTAGCAAATTAGAAATTAAACCATCCGTTTTAGCAACAAAATAATGCTTTCCATTACTATTAGTAGCTAATTGTTTAAGTTTTGTTACATCGGCATTTAAAAATTGTTGCTCTACATTGTATTCCAATATTTTAAAGTTACCAGATTTTGATATTTTTTCATTGGAAGTACTAACCGTAAAACTATAGTCTGAAGGCGGTAAATTGCTTAAATCTACTTGATAGTTAGTATTATTTAAAATAAGCGGAAAGGTTTTTGTAGTGTTAGAAACAATATCTTTTACTTTGATGCGAAGGGTTTCACGCGTATCAAAAATATAGTTTTTATCGAAAAATTCTGCCATAATAATAATGTTGGTATTGCCATTATAAAACGACTCATATTCTAAATTCAATCTGCTTTTTTGCTTATTTGAAGCTACATATTGAATAAGTTTACCCATAAAGTCATCAAACGTTTCAAAAGATTTTGAGTTTAAATAACTATGTGCGCGCCATTGCCAAATATCCTCACCAAATAACACTGCTTCTCGCCTACCATTAGTTTCAAAAGTTGCTAATAAAGGGTCTTTTTTTGAAATTCCATTAACCGTTTTAGTCAAAATAGTTTCAAAAGGAATTGAAAATTTTGATGAACCATAAGGTGAATTTAAAGGCGGAAACGATTCAAAATTAATAGCATCAACTAAAAAAGGTGTGTAGTTTTGGTTTAATTCAGCTTGATAGTTTTCTGTTTGATTAGTGATTTCGTAGGTGTAGTTTTTATTAATTTTATTTAGAAAGTTTAAATCGGTTTTAGTACCTATAACTAAAAAACGATTCTTGTTTTCAGCATTTAAAGCGTCAAATAATTTGTTAAATGTATTGTTTGGTTGATATAAAATAACCAATTGAAAATCATTTAGTTGATTTAATGTTTCATTTGGATTTAAAAATGAAACAGAACGTTGTTCATTACTTTCAATACTCTTTTTAAAAGCACCTAAATCAGGGTGAAGCATATTGCTTACCAAGGCTATTTTAGTTTTTTGATTGATAACGTCTACAGCAAAATTTTTGAAATTATTGGTGGTGTTTTTTTCATTAGTTATAGGTTCTAATTGCGCCTTATAAACATGAACACCAACGGCATTTGCTGGAAGTTTTAAATTAATAACTTTTGAGTTGTTTGTTTTTGTAAAATTTACCGTTTCTGAGTAAACTACTGAATTATCACTAGTTACAACAAAACGAGTATTTACAGATGTTTCACCATTGTAAACTAAAATAGCTTCAACTGGAAATTGATTTTTTAAATACGCGTATTTATTAACATTCAATTGCTGAATTTTTAAATCGATATGTTTAATAGTATCGCCTAAAATGATTGGATAAATGGGCTGTTTGAATGTATTATAAGCAAATTCATAATCGTTACCATAGGTTTGATTACCATCAGTAATTAAAATAGTTGGAGAAATAGACGCTTTATAAATTTGAGATAATTGGTTAAAAGCATTGTCTATATTGGTTTGTTTTTCAGAAAAGGTAATGGAATCAGATGCTTTTAGGTTATCACCAAATGTATAAGTCTCTATATTGAATTTTTTTGCTAAATCTGAATTAGTTGTTAATGCTGAAACGATATTTTTTGAATTAACAGCTTGATTTTGAAAGGTAATAGAACTTGAGTTATCAATAGCTATAACCAAATTTGGTTTTTCAGTAGATAAGCTTACTTGCTTGAATTTAGGATTTATAATTAATAAGAGTATTGAGAAAATCGTAATAAACCTTAAAACCAAGAAAAGCATGTTTAGTTTAGACATGCTTTTCTTGGTTGTGTAATACTGAAATCCTGCTACAACCATAGCAATTATTCCAGAAAGTATGATGTATAATAGAGTTTCTGAACTCATTAAAAAACTTTGGGTTTAAATTGATGCGATTGCCTCCTTTGTGGCAATAACAGCTTAGGTTAACATACCACCATCAACATTAATAGTTTGTCCGGTAACATAGGCACTCATATCACTTGCTAAAAACACACAAACGTTTGCAACATCCTCTGGTGTTCCACCACGTTTTAATGGAATGCCTGCACGCCATCCTTTTACAACGTCTTCATCAAGAACAGCTGTCATTTCAGTTTCAATAAAACCTGGAGCAACAACGTTACTACGAATGTTTCTAGAACCTAATTCTAACGCTACAGATTTTGAAAACCCAATAATACCAGCTTTAGATGCTGCATAATTAGTTTGACCTGCATTACCTTTTACACCAACTACTGAACTCATATTTATAATAGAGCCTTTACGTTGTTTTAGCATGGTTTTTTGCACAGCTTTGGTCATATTGAAAACCGATTTTAAGTTTACTTCAATAACAGTATCAAAATCTTCTTCAGAGATGCGCATTAGTAAATTATCTTTAGTAATACCAGCGTTATTTATTAGTACGTCAATGCTACCAAATTCTGCAACCACATCATCAGCTAATTTTTGAGCTTCTTCAAAGCTAGCAGCATTACTTTTATAACCTTTGGCTTTGATGCCTTGTGCGATTAGTTCTTTTTCAAGGTCGTTTGCAGCTGCTACAGAACTACTATATGTAAATGCTATATTGGCACCTTGAGCAGCAAAAACTTGTGCAATTCCTTTACCAATACCCCTACTTGCACCTGTGATGATGACTGTTTTTCCTTCTAATAATTTCATGTGATATATTTTAATTATAACGAATACACGAATACTAGGTTATTCAAATTCGTTCTTTTAGTTGGTTAATTATTCTAATTTCAAATATAGTGATTACAAATAGTATGAAATAAAAAAACCTCACAAAATCTTGCAAGGTTAATTTATATGTAATTTTATTTTTAAGCTAAAACTTCAGCTACTTTTTTACCAATTTCAGCAGGCGAATCCACTACGTGAATACCACAAGCTCTCATAATTTTCTTTTTAGCTTGTGCAGTATCATCGCTACCACCAACAATAGCACCAGCATGACCCATAGTACGACCAGCAGGCGCAGTTTCACCAGCTATAAATCCTACGATTGGTTTTTTGCTTCCGCTAGCTTTATACCAATTTGCAGCATCGGCTTCCAATTGACCTCCAATTTCACCAATCATTACAACTGCCTCTGTTTCTGGGTCGTTAATCAATAATTCAACAGCTTCTCTTGTAGTGGTTCCAATAATAGGATCGCCACCAATACCAATAGCTGTAGTAATGCCTAAACCTTGTTTTACAACTTGGTCTGCAGCTTCATACGTTAATGTTCCAGATTTTGAAACAATACCAACTTTACCTTTTTTGAAAACGAAACCTGGCATGATACCAACTTTTGCTTCACCTGGCGTGATAACACCTGGACAGTTAGGACCAATTAAACGACAATCTTTATTTTTTATATAGTTTGAAGCTGTAATCATATCTGCAACTGGAATACCTTCGGTAATGGTAATGATTACTTTAATACCGGCATCTGCAGCTTCCATAATAGCATCAGCAGCAAACGCTGGTGGTACAAAAATTATGGTTGTATCGGCTCCTACTTGCTCAACTGCATCTTTCACAGTATCGAAAACAGGTTTATCTAAATGGGTTTGACCACCTTTTCCAGGAGTAACACCACCTACAACGTTTGTTCCGTATTCTATCATTTGGCTTGCGTGAAATGTACCTTCACTACCCGTAAAACCTTGAACTATAATTTTTGAATCTTTGTTTACTAAAACACTCATGTTATATTTTTTTTAAATAAAGCTTTGCAAAAGTAATTTTTTTGAAATTACTTTTAACAGCATTTCACATTTATTTTTTTGATTTTATATATGTTAATATTTCTGGTATTTTCTTAATGTTTGCCATCTCTTTCATTACACTTCTAGCTTCCTGTGCTGGAATACCCCAATAGGTTTTACCGCCATCTAACGATTTACTAATACCAGCTTGTGCATGAAGTACTGCTTTTGAGCCTATTGTAACACCACTAGTGCAACCTACTTGCCCCCAAAAAGTAACCTCGTCTTCCACAACCACACAACCAGCAATACCTACTTGTGATGCTATCAAACATTTTTTACCAATTACAGTATCGTGACCAATTTGCACTAAATTGTCAATTTTAGTACCTTCTTTTATAGTTGTATCGCCTGTTACACCTCTATCAATAGTGCAATTTGCACCTATATCTACGTTATCTTCAATAACCACACGACCACATGATTTTAATCTATCAAAACCTTCTGGTCTTTTTTTATAATAAAATGCATTGGCACCTAAAACGGTTCCAGCATGTATGGTAACATTATTACCAATTACAGCATCATCATAAATACTAACATTGGAATGGATTGTGCAATTTTCACCAATAACCACATTGTGTCCTATAAA
This sequence comes from Mariniflexile jejuense, assembly GCF_042675665.1. Classification (NCBI taxonomy): domain Bacteria; kingdom Pseudomonadati; phylum Bacteroidota; class Flavobacteriia; order Flavobacteriales; family Flavobacteriaceae; genus Mariniflexile; species Mariniflexile jejuense. Next base: position 272,895 of record NZ_JBHTJI010000001.1, on the reverse strand, counting down.
ACTATTGGGTTGAATAACTGAATTAGCACCAATAACAGCTGAATCAGATATTGAACTTGTAGCTGTTTTAAACGGTTTAAAAAAATCAGTTAATTTGTTAAAATCTCTAAACGGGTCATCACTAATCAACAACGCTTTACCCTCTGGACATGCTACTTCTTTATTAATTAAAATTATGGTAGCTGCGGAATTTAAAGCTTTATCGTAATATTTAGGATGATCAACAAAAACAATATCACCAGCTTCAACAACATGTATTTCGTTCATGCCTAACACAGAAAAGTTAGCATCACCCACAAAACTACAATCAATTAATTGAGCAATTTGTTTTAAAGAATATGTAATTGGAAATTTCATTTATAGTTGTTTGTTGTTAAATTGTTTGTTGTTTAGTTGTTTGTTCTTTTCGACTTAACAAATCCACGACCAACGACTTAACAAAATATTACTCTTTTACACGTTCTTTGTAAGTACCTTTTTCGGTTTCTACCTTAATTTTATCACCTTCGTTGATAAACAATGGTACGTTTACAATAGCGCCAGTTTCAACTGTAGCAGGTTTTGTAGCATTGGTAGCTGTATTACCTTTTACACCTGGTTCGGTTGCTGTAACTAATAAAACAACACTTGCTGGCATTTCTACTGAAAGAGGCATATTGTCTTCTGCATTTATAATTACTGTAACTATCTCACCTTCTTTCATTAAACCTGGATTATCTAAAGCAGATTCTCTTAATTGAATTTGGGAGTAATCTTCAGTGTTCATAAAGTGATAATATTCACCATCGTTGTATAAAAATTGAAATTTATGTGTTTCAACACGTACATCCTCCAACTTATGTCCTGCAGAAAAGGTGTTGTCTAATACTTTTCCGTTAGTTACACTCTTCATTTTTGTTCTTACAAACGCTGGTCCTTTACCTGGTTTAACGTGTAAAAATTCTATAATTTTGTAGATGTCGTTATTATATCTTATACATAATCCGTTTCTAATATCGCTTGTAGTTGCCATTTATTGTTTGTTGTTTATTTGTATTTTATTAAGTCGTTTATAGATTTATGTGTATGTTGTAAAATTGTTTGTGGCTAAGTTGAAAACGACTAAAAAACTCCACAACAAACAACTTAATCTTTTAGTTTGATTTAAAATAGCCTTTCATAATACCACGTTGAGAATCTTTTATGAATTGAAGTATTTCATCACGCTCTGGAGTTGCTTCCATTTCAGCTTCAATTATTTCAGCTGCTTGGGTATTATTATAGTTTTTTTGGTAAAGAATTCGGTATATATTTTGAATTTCTCTTATTTTTTCGGTTGAATAACCACGCCTTCTTAAACCTACTGAATTGATACCTACATAAGATAATGGTTCTCTTGCTGCTTTTACAAAAGGCGGTACATCTTTACGAACCAAAGAACCTCCTGTAACAAAAGCATGACTTCCTACTGATACAAATTGGTGTACTGCAGTCATACCTGCTAAAACCACAAAATCGCCAATGGTTATATGACCAGCTAAGGTACTGTTGTTTGAAAAAATACAGTTATTACCAACAACACAATCGTGTGCTACGTGGCAATAGGCCATAATTAAGCAATTATTACCAATAACGGTTTTCATTCTATCTGTAGTACCACGATTAATGGTTACGCATTCACGAATAGTCACATTGTCACCTATTTCTACTGTCGTTTCTTCATCGTTATATTTTAAATCTTGCGGAACAGCAGAAATCACAGAACCTGGAAAAATATTACAATTTTTTCCAATTCTGGCACCTTCCATGATGGTAACATTACTACCTATCCAAGTACCTTCGCCAATAGTAACGTTATTATATATGGTTGTAAAAGGTTCTATTACAACGTTTTTTGCAATTTTAGCACCAGGATGTACGTAAGCTAGTGGTTGATTCATGTATTAGAATTTGTTAAGTCTCAGTTATTTTACTTTTGATATTTGTGCCATAAGTTCTGCTTCTGCACATAACTTACCGTTGGCATATGCATACCCTTGCATGTGGCAAATACCACGACGAATAGGTGTTATTAACGAACATTTAAAAATTAAAGTATCGCCCGGAACTACTTTTTGTTTGAACTTAACATTATCCATTTTCATAAAAAATGTTAGGTAGTTTTCTGGATCTGGAACCGTATTTAATACTAAAATACCGCCTGTTTGTGCCATGGCTTCAACTATTAAAACACCTGGCATTACTGGTGCTCCAGGAAAATGACCTGCAAAAAACGATTCGTTCATTGTTACGTTTTTTGTTGCAGTTACATAACTATCGGTCAATTCAAATACTTTATCAATCATTAAAAAAGGCTGACGGTGTGGTAACATAGCCATAATTTGATTAACATCCATTAATGGTGTTTCATTTAAATCGATATTTGGCACGTTATTACGACGGTCGTTTTTAATAAGCTTAGATAGTTTTTTTGCAAATTGTGTGTTTACAAAATGCCCAGGTTTATTAGCTATAACTTTACCTCTAATTCTTGTTCCTACAAGTGCTAAATCGCCTAAAACATCAAGCAATTTATGTCTTGCAGCTTCGTTTGGATGGTGTAAAGTTAAGTTGTCTAAAATGCCATTAGGTTTTACAGCAATGCTATCTTTTTTAAAGGCTATTTTTAGTTTTTCCATGGTTTCTGTAGATAAGGGTTTATCTACATATACAATAGCATTATTTAAATCGCCACCTTTTATTAAGCCATTTTGAAGTAACATTTCAATTTCATGCAAAAAACTAAACGTACGTGCATTTGAAATATCTGCTTTAAAATCCGATATTTGATTTAATGTGGCATTTTGGGTTCCTAAAACTTTAGTACCAAAATCTACCATGGTTGTTATTTGGTATTCTTTGGCTGGCATTACTAAAATTTCACTTCCGGTTTCTTCATCAGTATAAGAAACAATATCTGTTATAACATATTCTTCTCTAAAAGCTTCAAGTGTAATAACTTCAGCTTTTTCTAAAGCTTCAACAAAAAACTTAGAAGAGCCATCCATAATTGGAGGTTCAGAAGCGTTTAATTCAATAATAACATTATCAATATCTAAACCTATTAATGCTGCTAAAACATGTTCAGATGTTTGTATAATAACGCCGTTTTTTTCTAAGCATGTACCTCGTTGTGTGTTTGTTACATAATTGGCATCTGCTTCAATTACAGGTTGTCCTTCTAAGTCTACGCGTTTAAAAGCTAAACCAGTATTAGCTTCAGATGGTTTAAAGGTTAATGTTACATTTTTACCTGTATGTAAACCAACACCTGTTAAAGAAGTGGCATTTTTAATGGTTTTTTGTTTAATTTCGGTAGTTATTATTCCCATTTATTTTTCTCTAAATCATTAATATTTCTAACAATCTTTGGTAAGTTCTTAAAGTGAACATACGATTTATTATAGTCGGTTAAACTTAGTGCAGGCGAACCTTGCAGTATTTCATTATCTTTTACATTTCTAGCAATACCAGATTGCGCTTGAATTTTCACATTATTTCCTATGGTAATATGACCAGCAATACCTACCTGACCTCCAATTTGGCAATGTACACCTATTTTTGTTGAACCTGCAACACCAGTTTGTGCAGCAATTACAGTGTGTTTGCCAATTTCTACATTATGGGCAATTTGTATGTGGTTATCTAATTTTACACCTTCACGAATAATTGTTGAGCCTATGGTTGCTCTGTCAATAGTTGTTGCTGCTCCAATATCAACATAATCTTCAATAATAACGTTTCCTGTTTGTGGAATTTTATTATAGCCACCAGATTCGTTTGGCGCAAAACCAAACCCATCAGCACCTATGATTACGCCTGAATTAATAACGCAATTACAACCTATTACTGTTTCAGAATAAATTTTAGCACCTGAAAAGATAATGGTATTATCACCAATTATTACGTTTTCACCAATATAGGTGTTCGGAAAAATTTTAACGTTGTTTCCTATTTTAACATGGTCACTTATATATGAAAAGGCACCAATATATACTGAATCGCCATGGTTGGATGATTCTGAAATAAAAGAAGGTTGCTCAATACCTACCTTATTTAACTTTATAGAATTGTAATATTCAAGAATTTTGGAAAATGCTAAATACGCATCATCAACTTTAATAAGTGTAGTCTTAACCTTGTTTTCAGGAACAAATGTTTTGTTAACAATGGTTATGGACGCTTCGGTGTTGTATATGTGTGGTGTATATTTAGGGTTAGCCAAAAACGTTAAAGAACCATGAAAGCCCTCTTCTATTTTAGAAAGTTTTGATACTTCAGCTTCTGGATTTCCAACCACTTCACCTTCTAATATACCCGCAATTTGTTGTGCTGTAAATTTCACACTTTAAGTTTGTTGTTTCTTTTAGTTTGCTCTGGCAAAAATAGGAAAAATGTGCTAAACTTTTTCAAATCACTATTCTTATTGTTTTGTACTGAATTACAATAACTTAAATATTACATTAAGTTATTGTAAAGTTTAATTAGTTAATTTTCTTTTGGGTAACAGATGTAATATTTTGTTACTGGCTTTGATAGTGCTTTTAAATTAAGCTGGTCTGAAGCCGAAACAATATCTTGAATTTTACCTGTTTTGTATAAAATATTAATGCCTTTATGATTGTTTTGGTAAGCTTGATTTGAAATATTTCCATTAAAAACAAAATACTGCGCTTCGGTTTTTGTAATGTTATGTTTATCTATTAAGGCAGTTATGTGTTTTTCTAAACTTTCTTTTTTAATAGGTTTATTTTTTAGTTTTATAGTTAGCAAATTCCTATTAATAATCATTTCACACAAATTACTTAATACAAAATCAGTGCTATGTTGCCAATGTTTCATAGCCGAAATAATATCAAAATCATCTAATTGTGAAAAAATTTCCAAGGTGTTATCGTTAAAATTAGTAATGGAAATTTTGTTTTCTAAAAAGTATAAAAGTGGTTTACTTGCTTCTAGTGCATGCCCTGTATTATGCAATTCTTTAGCGCGTTGTAGTACTCGTATTAATAGTTGTTCGGCAGCTAATCCTGTTTTATGTAAATAAACTTGCCAATACATAAAGCGTCTTGCTATAAGGAATTTTTCAACACTATAAATGCCCTTTTCTTCAACCACCAATTCATCATTAACTACGTTAAGCATCGTAATTAAACGTTCGCTGTTTACATTGCCTTCTGCTACACCAGTATAAAAACTATCACGTTTTAAATAATCGGCTCTATCCATATCAAATTGCCCAGAAATAAGCTGACACATAAACTTACGAGGGTATTCGCCTTTAAAAATTTGAATGGCAAGCGTTAAACTTCCGTTAAATTCGTCGTTTAAACGCTCCATAAAAAGCAGTGAAATTTGCTCGTGCGACACCGATTCTACAATGCTATGTTCCATGGCATGAGAAAATGGGCCATGGCCAATATCGTGCAATAAAATAGCAACATAAAGCCCTTCTTCCTCCTCACTAGTAATGGTAACTCCTTTAAAACGAAGTACATTAACAGTTTTTTGCATTAAATGCACACAACCAATAGCATGATGGAATCTGGTATGATGCGCACCAGGATATACAAGATAAGATAACCCCATTTGGGTTATTCGGCGTAAGCGTTGAAAGTATTTATGTTGAATTAAATCGAATATAAGCGAATTTGGAATTGTAATAAATCCGTAAATTGGGTCGTTTAATATTTTAAGTTTGTTCAAACTTTAAAAGTTAAGGTTTTTACAATCACAAATATAAATATATGCAGTCTATATATAGGCTTTATTGAAAACAAATTACAATTAATACTTATTAAAATATATAAATGAATACAATAAAAATACTTTGGGTTGATGATGAAATTGATTTGTTAAAGCCACATATTTTGTTTTTAGAACAACGTAATTATAAGGTAACTACCTGTAAAAGTGGTACAGAAGCTATTGAAACATTAGATACCGATAATTTTGATATTGTTTTTTTAGATGAAAATATGCCCGGACTTACGGGTCTTGAAACCTTAAATGAAATAAAGGAAAAACAAGATAATCTTCCTGTAGTAATGATTACTAAAAGTGAAGAAGAATACATAATGGAAGAAGCCATTGGCAATAAAATAGCCGATTACCTTATAAAACCCGTAAACCCAAATCAAATTCTTTTAAGTTTAAAGAAGAATTTAGATCATTCCAGATTGGTTTCAGAAAAAACAACCTCTAACTACCAACAAGAATTTAGAAAAATAGCTATGGATTTAGCTATGGTTAACTCGTATGAAGAATGGGTAAGCTTATATCAAAAACTAATTTACTGGGAAATTCAGCTAGAAAATATTGAAGATGCTGGCATGTTCGAAATATTAGAATCTCAAAAAAATGAAGCAAACACACAATTTGGAAAATATATAGAAAAAAATTACGAGAAATGGTTTCAACGCAATGGTGACACTCCTATTATGTCGCACACACTTTTTAAAGAAAAAGTTGTTCCAGAATTAAGCAAAGAACAACCTACCCTATTGGTTGTTGTTGATAATTTGCGTTACGACCAATGGAAGGTTTTTGAACCTATTATAAACAACCATTACAAAAAAGAAAAAGAAGATGCCTTTTTCAGTATACTTCCAACAGCTACACAATACGCCAGAAATGCTATTTTTTCAGGACTAATGCCAAGTGATATGGAAAAACTATTTCCGCAATATTGGAAAAATGATACCGATGAAGGTGGTAAAAATTTGCATGAAGAAGATTTTTTAAAAACACAACTAAAACGCTTAGGTCTTAATCATTTAACAACAGAGTTTCATAAAATAACCAATTTAAAAGCTGGAAAAAAGCTAGTTGAAAATTTCAAATCATTAAAAAACAATAACTTAACGGTTGTGGTTTACAATTTTGTTGATATGCTTTCACACGCCAAAACCGAAATGGAAGTAGTAAAAGAATTAGCTTCTAATGATAAAGCCTATCGCTCTTTAACCTTAAGTTGGTTTAAAAACTCACCGCTTTTAGAAATGATTCAACAAGCACAACAACTTGGTTTTAAACTTATTTTAACTACCGATCATGGTACAATTAATGTTAAAAATCCATCAAAAGTTATTGGCGATAGAGATACCAGCTTAAACCTTCGTTACAAAACAGGTAGAAGTTTAACCTATGAGAGTAAAGAAGTTTTGGTATTTAAAAATCCGCAAGACATCCATTTACCATCTATAACCATGAGTAGTTCGTATATATTTGCAAAAAGCGACTTATTTTTTGCTTATCCTAACAATTACAACCACTATGTAAGTTATTTTAGGAATACCTACCAACATGGTGGTGTTTCACTTGAAGAAATGATTATTCCTTTTGTGGTTTTTAATCCAAAATAATCCACATAATACCAAAATCATCGGTAAAATACATTATTTATTAGTTTTTTTCAATTATTATTTGTAACATTGCCAATAAATTTTTTTAAAATTGAAAATAGATTATCAACTCGTTGATGTAAAAGAAGTTGCTAAGCAATTATTAAAGAATTTAAAAACCAAAACCATATTGTTTTATGGCAATATGGGCGTTGGTAAAACAACATTAATAAAAGCTTTAGTTAATGAAATTGGTAGTAAAGATGAAATTAGTAGTCCTACCTTTTCAATAGTTAATGAATATGAATTAGAAGATGATAAGATATTTCACTTTGATTTGTATAGAATTAAAAGTATTGAAGAAGCATATAACTTTGGGATTGAAGATTATTTAGATTCAAACCATTGGATTTTAATTGAATGGCCAGCGCTAATTGAAGATATGCTAGACAGCAATTTTGATGTAATTCACTTAGAAATTGATAATAAAAATACAAGAAAACTAACTTTAAATAATTAAAAACAAACCAGCAAAATAGCAAAAAACAACATTATTTTCGTTGAAATTTTAAGATTTACGGGAAACCCACAGCATGAAAATACAAAAATCCATGTTTTTAACATAATTTTAACATTTCAGCACCTTTAGCACCTTAGTCTTTGTATAACTTTGGGGTATTAATTAATTAAATCCCTTATAATTATGAAAACTAAAAAGTATGTAATCGCAATAGCGTTATTCGGAGGAATGTTGTTCACAGCTTATGCTGCTAATGCCTATAATTTAGATGGAACAACAACAGCAAAAATTGAAAAAAACAGAATTAAAGTTCCAGGACAATAAAAAAAATTTTGTTATAGGGAGTATTACAGCTACTTTAATAGCTATTACTCCTTATTTGTACAGCTTATACGAAAGTGTTCCAGATGTTAAAGTATGGAACACTTTTTTTGGTACTTACACTAGTATTTATTATGAAAGTTTATTTGTTTTAGCATGGACATTAATGGGGAAAGTTATCCCTTTATTTTTGCTTTTTATTTGGTTTTTTACATGTCGACATTGGTGGTATCATACTATACTTGTTCCAATAGCAATGTATGTATATCAAATAATAATTGTTTTAAATGATGACTTATCATTTGCTGATGATAATCAAATATTTTATTTAATACCAATTATGTCAATTATAATTCCTTCAATCTATCTAATAAGGGCAAGAATATTTAATAGAATCAATGATGCTACCAAATCTTTAGAAGAACTTGAAGAAGAATTTAAAATATCCCCTAGAAACTTTTGGGATAAAATTAAACAGTATTTTTAATTAGATTTAGTATTTAGACGGTTGCGTTCTTCCAAATCGATTTCTTTTTGGTTGTTTTTCAAACTACTATTCCCAAATTTATAATTAAAACCTAAGGTAAATAGCCTGTTTTCCATGTACGATTTAGAGAAAACATCTTGGTTTAAATACTTAGTTGTTTGGGTGAAATTTTGTGTATTAAAAATATCATAGTAACCTACGCTTAATGATGCCTTATTATCCCAAAATGTTTTTTTTAGGTTTATATCCAAACCATGCCTACTACTTACTTGTGTAGGACCATCAATTAATGGTGAGATATATAAATACGTAATATCTAAGTTTAAGCTTTCATCTTTCAAAAAACTAAAATAATTTATAATATTTCCGTATAAAGACCATTTGTTGGTGTTAGCCAGTACATTATTACTTTCAAGAGCTGTAAATTTATTTTCATAATAAAATATTGATGATAGCATGTATAAATGCCATCGGTTAGCAATTTTAGTATAGGTTGTAAAATCTAAACCATACGAAATGCTTTTGTCAATATTAGTATTTATGTATTTTAAAATAGTGTTTTCGTTGTCTTGAAATAAAATTTCTAAGGTTGGATTATTTTCATTGCGGTAATATAGCTCAAAAGTATAATCGGTATTAAATGTATAGCCTAATGTAAAAACATCGTCTAGTTGTGGTTTTAAATTAGGATCGCCAACTATATATGCGTTATCATTTAAAAAATATTTAAATGGATTTAATTCATTATATCGTGGTCTATAGATACGCTTATTGTAGCTAAAATAAAATTCATTATGCTCGTTTAATTTATTTAGTACATACAAGGAAGGAAATAATTTTCCGTAGTTTTTTTTGTTGATGGTATTGGTTGCTAAAGAGTTACCTGTTATGTCAGTAAACTCATTTCTTAAGCCTAGTTTTAAACTCCAAGCATCCCAATCTTTAGCATAACTAGCGTAAACAGCATAATTAAATTCATCATATATAAAAGTATCTGAATTTCGAAAATCTTGTGTGGCTATATCATTTTCAATTTGGTATTGCCGTAACTTACTATCTGAATTTATTTTTGATACCTTAAGGCCTGCCTCAAAACGAGCGGTATTAGCTAATGGCAATTCATAATCAACTTGCCCTGTATATAATTGAATAATTTGATTTGAAAATGTTTGAAAATTATTATTTCTAAAAGCCATAGCATCGGTAGGATAAAAATAGCCTGTTTTCACATCTTGAAAGCTCGAAAAATCATAATTGGTATGATGCGCACTAACAAAGAGTTGTTCGCCTTCTTTTTTAAATTTATGTACATAATCTAAAGTAAAAGCAAAATTAAAAGTTTCATCCACCAAACCGTTATTGGTATTAAAAATAGAATCTAATGTCTTATTAGGGCTAAATACCTTGGTTGATGAGTTTACAAACGTTTTTGTGTGTTCTCTAGGCGATATTAACATACTGGTTGAAAATCCAATACTGTTATTGGCATCCAATTCATAATCAATATTGGCATTTATAGTATGGTTTGATGTTTCACGGGTTCGCTTATAATCGGTTTCCCAACTAGAAATTGTTTGATTGTTTTCAGAAAAATTAATAAGTTCATTATTATGCCTAAAATCTTTTCTGGGGCTAACATTATAGTTTAAATACGTATTTAATTTTTTGGTTTTAAAAAAATGACTGGTTCCTAGTGAATATTTAGGGTATTCACTTCCTTGTTTATAAGTTCCAAAAATACTGCCATTATAACCTGCTATAATATTTTTGCTAGTAACAATGTTTAGTACAGCACCGCCTTCTGCTTCGTATTTTGCAGGAGGATTTGTAATAACTTCAATAGATTTTATATTGCTTGCCGATGTGCCTTCTAATAGTTGCTGTACTTCGTTTGCCGATAAGTAAACCTTTCGGTCATTAATGTATACTACAGGGGTTGCTTGCTTTACAGTTATTTTACCGTCATGTACTAAAACACCCGGTGTATGTTTTAAAACATCTAACACATTATTGTTAGATAATGTAGAGTTTTCAACATTAAAAACCAGTCGATCTACCATTCTGCTTACGGTTGGTCTTTTTGCTATTACGGTTATACCATTTAAAGTTTCTGTTTTTTCTTTAAGTGTAATAATACCCAAATTTTTAGTTCCAACAAGTTGTATGGTTGTACTAAATTCTTCAAAACCCAAATAACTTATTACTAAAGTGTAGGTGTTTGGTTTTAAGTTTTTAAATTGAAATTCACCAGTTTCATTAGTGGTTGTACCATCTAAATAGTTTGAGTTTTCAGCAAAATATAAAACAACATTTGAGAAGGCTACAGGCTGGTTTTGTTCATCTACAACGGTAGCTTCTAAATAAAAATCTTGCGAAAAACCATAAAAAGTAGATAAATAAAAGGTATAGAATAGTAATTTTTTAAGCATATTATCGTTTCTGTCAACAAAAATGTAAATTTATGCTAATTAGTTATAAAAATCGCATATTTTTAAGCTTTTTCGTTCAAATTCATAGTATCATATTTATTCCATAAACAGTACTGTTTAAATTCTAAATTAATTATTTTTGAAATATGTATTTTCAATAAAATATTATTTGTAATTTATTTTTATAAACTAAAAAAACCATGGCAAAACAATTGTCTCCTTTTACAAAACAACAACTCTTACCGCAAGAAGAAACGCTTGAAATATTTAAAAAAAAAGGAGCTTTATTTATTGGCATTCCTAAAGAAACGGCCTTTCAAGAAAAGCGTGTTTGTTTAACACCTGATGCTGTTTTTGCTATTGTTAGTAATGGTCATAGAGTATTATTAGAATCTGGTGCGGGCAATGGCGCTAATTTTAGCGATAAAGATTATAGTGAAGCTGGAGCTGAAATTACCAACGATACCGCAAAAGTGTTTTCTTGCCCTATGATTCTAAAAGTTGAACCACCAAGTTTAGAGCAAATAAAATTAATTAACCCGCAAACCATATTAATTTCTGCTTTACAAATTAAAACTCAACATAAATCTTATTTTGAGGCGTTAGCAGCAAAACGCATTACTGCACTAGCATTCGAGTTTATAAGAGATTCAGATGGGTCGTATCCAGCCGTAAAATCTTTAAGTGAAATTGCAGGTACAGCATCGGTACTTATAGCAGCAGAGTTATTATCTGACACGCGAGGTGGCAATGGGTTGATGTTTGGTAATATTAGTGGTGTACCACCGCTTGAAGTGGTTATATTAGGCGCTGGAACGGTTGGTGAGTTTGCTGCCAGAAGTACTATTGGGCTTGGGGCAAACGTAAAAATATTCGATAATTCTATTACTAAATTAAGACGCATCCAAACCCATTTGGGCAGACCTTTATTTACATCTACCCTACAACCTAAAAACCTATCCAAAGCTTTAAAACGATGCGACGTGGTTATAGGTGCTGTAAGAGGTAATGATAGATCGCCTGTTATTGTAACAGAAAATCTGGTACAATGCATGAAAAAAGGCGCTATTATTATAGATGTAAGTATCGATATGGGCGGTTGTTTTGAAACCAGTGAAGTTACATCGCACAAGCAACCTACTTTTATTAAACATGGTGTGGTACATTACTGCGTACCAAACATACCAGCGCGTTATCCACGTACAGCATCGGTGTCTATTAGTAATATTTGCACACCCTATCTTTTAAAAATCGCAGAAGATGGTGGTTTAGAAAATTCGCTTCGTTTTGATAGAGGTTTGAAAAATGGATTGTATTTTTACCACGGAATTTTAACTAGCAAATCGGTTGGTGAATGGTTTGATTTAAATTATAGCGATATTAATTTAATTATTTTTTAAACAAAGCAACTTACTCCAAAGCTACTAAACAATTTAAATGACATTATTTCAACGTATTGGTTATTATTTAGGAGGTTTCTCTCTCGGATTAGTAATATTAGCCTTCTTTTTTAACGGAAAAAAAACATCCTGCAGCTACGGTCCAGATGCACGCGTACTTAAAAACATACGACTTAAAAAAATAGTGTATACGGATAATGCAAGCTTTGATTTGCATGCTAACAACCTCGATACTACCGCTGTAAATTATGTTTTAAAAAAGGGAAATATCAACTTTTCTAAAAGTGATGCCCGAAAAACACCTTGCGCTATGTATGTGGTTGAAGGTGATTATAACGAAAAGGATATTGTTTTAACTATTGAAAACTGCGATAGCATAGCAACTATTACCAAATTTAGATTAGAAAAGTAATGGTTTTAAAACGCTGTTTTGATGTAGTTTTTTCTATAATTGGTCTAATTATTTTAGCTCCAATGCTCATCATTATAGCGGGTATTATAAAAATAGATTCTAAAGGACCTGTTTTATTTATTCAAGGACGAGTTGGTAAAAACAACAAAGATTTCAATATTTTAAAGTTTCGCACCATGCGAGTACAATCGGAAAGCAAAGGTTTACTTACCTTAGGCAATCACGATAACCGCATAACCAAAGTTGGTTACTTTTTAAGACGTTACAAAATTGATGAATTTCCCCAACTTATTAATATTTTAAAAGGCGATATGAGTTTTGTTGGTCCAAGACCAGAATTACGGTATTACGTTAATTTTTATACAGAAGATGATATGAAAATATTTGTAGTAAGACCAGGCATTACAGGGTTAGCGTCTTTAAAATACCGAAATGAAGTAGAGCTTTTAAAGGCTGCCGAAAATCCTGAAGAATTCTTCATAAAAACCATCATTCCAGACAAGTTAAAATTCAATAAACAATACATTAAAAACCGTAGTTTCTTTTTCGATTTAAAACTCATTTTAATCACCATTATAAAAGTGGTAACAAAATAGCGGTTTGCTACAATTCTATTTGGATTAGCAGTATATTATTCCTACTTTAGAACTATCTTTTCATCCTGTAAAAACAGTACTTAAGCGCTTTTTTTAATGAACCAAACTACCTACAACCACTTAAAGGAATTAATTGAAGATTCTGGTTTAACACGTTCTAAAACAACACATTTAAAGCCTATTCAAATAATCGATTTTTCAAATGAAACCATTTTAATTACAGGTGCTGCGGGTTCTATTGGTAGTGAATTAGCTAAACAATTATTAGCTTGCAAATACAAAAAACTTATTTTAATTGATATTGCAGAATCGCCACTTTATAATGTAATCAAAGCCTTTGAAAATGAAAATCTTACAAACGTTTCATTTTTACTAATTAATATAAAGGAAGAAGACGAACTTAAGCATCTTTTTGAAACACACAAACCTACCATCGTGTTTCATGCGGCGGCTTACAAGCATGTACCATTAATGGAAGTTCATCCATACGAAGCGGTAAAAACAAACATTATAGCCACAAAAAGTTTAGCAGATTTGGCAATAAAACATGAGGTTAAAAAATTCATCTTCATTTCAACGGATAAAGCGGTAAACCCCATAAGCGTTATGGGAATGTCTAAACGTATTGCCGAAAACCAATTACTCCAATTAGCCAAAACAAGTAACACCCTATTTTCCATCGCAAGGTTTGGTAATATTATTGGCTCAAACGGTTCGGTATTACCTATTTTTATAAAACAAATTGAATCAGGATTGCCATTAACACTTACAAGTCCAACCGTAACCCGTTACTTTATTGGAAAACACAAAGCCTGTAGTTTAATTTTGCAACTAGCAACATTTAATAAAATGGAAAGTCATGTGTTTACATTTAATATGGGAAAACCTATAAAATTGAAAGATTTAGCAGACTGTTTAATAGATTTTTACCCCAATGAAACTGTTGAAATAAAAATTACAGGCTTACGCTTGGGTGAAAAAAATGAAGAATCGATGATAGCGAATGATGAATTTTTAGTACCTACCAGAAATGATGCTATTTTTCTAGTAAAAGAAAAACTAGAAAACAAGTATAATAACTTGGACTTAACGAATTTAATTAACATAACGCCATACATATCACCTCAAGAAATAAAAAACACATTACTAACGTATATTTAATGTTGTAAACCCTTCATAATCCAATAACTACAACTCAAATATAAATCTTAAGGCCTACTAATATTTAGCTATTATTGCAGTTTTCGGCGTTGTTTCTCTTTGGTTAAAAGTGCCAATTCCCTACCCGTTTGTCCTGCAACCGATGTGTTTTCTTCGGCACGTCTAATTAAATAAGGCATCACATCTTTCACAGGTCCAAAAGGCATATACTTGGCAACATTATAACCTTCAGCAGCTAAATTAAAACTAATATGGTCGCTCATACCATACAATTGTCCAAACCAAACCCGCGTATCGTTATTTTTTATTCCTTTTTCATGCATTAAATCCATAAGTAAATACGAACTTGCTTCATTGTGCGTACCAGCAAACAACGAAATACAATCTAAGTGATCTAATATATAATGCAAACCTGCGTCAAAATTGGCATCGGTTGCTGCTTTTGAAGCGCAAATGGGCGTTTTATAGCCTTTTGCTTCTGCCCGATCATGTTCTTTTTCCATATAAGCACCACGCACCAATTTATAGCCAATAAAATAACCACCTTCTTTAGCTTTTAAGTGCTCGCTTTTTAAAAAGGTCATTCTATCATGTCGGTACATTTGTAGTGTGTTAAAAACAATCGGTTTTTCGGTGTTGTAGGTTTTCATCATTAGCGTAACCAAATCATCAGCAGCTGTTTGCATCCAACTTTCTTCAGCATCTATTAAAACAGCAATATCATGCTCCTTGGCACGTTTACAAACTGTATCAAAGCGTTTTATAACCTTATCCCAAGCCGCTTGTTCTTTTGTGCTAAGGGTTTCGCCATTACCTATTTTTTCGTATAGTGCAATACTACCAAACCCAGTTGGTTTAAACACAGCAATAGAAATAGCGTCAATGTTTTTAGCAAAGTCTATAATTTTTAAAATGGTGTTCATGGCAGCATCAAAATCATGTTCACTTTCTTTACCTTCCACGGAAAAATCGAGTACAGAACTAACACCTTTTTGATACATCTTTTCAATTACGGGTAAGCAATCGGCTTCATTAACACCGCCACAAAAATGATCAAAAACGGTAGAACGTATTAAACCTTCAATAGGTAAATGCGCCTTTAAAGCAAAATTGGTTGCTGCAGTACCTATTCGCACCAAAGGTTCAATAGAAATCATTTTAAAAAGAAAATAAGCACGCTCCAACTCAGAGTCACTTTTAAGGGCAAATGCTGTTTTTGTGTTATCGAATAGACGCTCAGTAGGCATAAAAAAACAAATTTTGTAAAAAGATAATGCCAGCTAAGTTACCATTTTATGTAAAATCTCCTTAATTTCACAGCCTAAAAAAAAGTTAAATATTTCATGGATTCTATTGTAGCAAATAACTGTACTATTCATTTTAATAACACATGTTATACATCTGTAAACAAGCATATTAAAGAGCGAAATTTTTCTAAAATATTTATTTTGGTAGATGAAAATACGCACCAATTTTGTTTGCCATCATTTATCGAGAAGTTAGAAACTGATAGCGTTATTGAAATTATTGAAATAGAATCTGGCGAAATTAATAAAACCATAGACACTTGTGTTGGGGTTTGGAATACGCTTTCTGAATTAAATGCCGATAGAAAAAGCTTGCTTATTAATATTGGTGGTGGCGTTATTACAGATTTAGGTGGTTTTGTAGCATGCACTTTTAAACGTGGCATTGCTTACGTTAATGTACCTACTACCCTATTATCTATGGTTGATGCTTCGGTTGGAGGAAAAACAGGTGTCGATTTAGGACATTTAAAAAACCAAATAGGTGTTATCAGCAATCCTGATTTAGTGCTTATTGATACACAATTTTTAAATACCTTACCACAAAACCAAATGCGTTCTGGCTTAGCCGAAATGCTAAAACACGGTTTAATTAGTAATGAAGGGTATTGGAATAAATTTCAAAATCTAGAGAAGCTTACCTTAAATGATTTGGATACCTTAATTCATGAATCGGTTATGATAAAAAAGCACGTAGTAACCGTTGATCCTTTTGAAAACGAACTACGTAAAACCTTAAACTTTGGGCATACACTTGGGCATGCTATTGAGTCCTATTTTTTAAGCAATACAAATAAAAACACCTTATTGCATGGTGAAGCTATTGTTGTAGGTATGATTTTAGCTTGCTACATTTCAACAGAATTGGTTGGCTTTCCTAAACAATTAACAGCTGATATTAAGCGTTTATTTATAGATTATTACGGTAAAGTAACGATTGATGAAAGTGAATATGCACCTATTATGGACTTGCTTAAATACGATAAGAAAAACAATCATGGTAATATAAACTTTGTGTTATTAGAAGCTATAGGCAAACCAAAAATAGATTGTTTGGTTGATGATGCTATTATAATAAACGCATTCAAGTATTATGCCTCATAACCCCATAGCCCTTAACTACCTAAAATGCTACAAATATTCACTAAAAAGTCATTTTTAAAAGATTTATTAGAAGGCTTTGTTGATATACATAACCACATACTTCCAGGTATTGATGATGGGGCAAAAACCATTAAAGAATCCTTATTACTTATAAAAGGCTTGAAAGAACTTGGTGTAAGGCAATTTATTCCTACACCTCATGTTATGCAAGATTTTTACCCTAATACCGATGAAAGTATAGGCGATGCCTACCAATTACTATTAGAAAACATACCCAAAGCGGTACAAGCAGCCATTACAATAAACCCTGCGGCAGAATACATGCTGGATAATAATTTTGAAAAGCTTTTGGATGATGGGCATCTATTTACCCTCAAAGGAAATTATTTGCTTATTGAAATGTCGTATTTTCAACCGCCTATCAATTTAGAAATACTTATTTTCAAAATAAAAACCAAAGGATACAAACCTGTTTTAGCACATCCAGAACGCTATGCGTTTTACCATAATAATTTAGAATACTATCATAAGTTAAAGGCCTTAGGATGTTTTTTTCAACTTAATTTATTATCAGTAAGTAATCACTATGGCCAAGGTGTTGAAACAACCGCAAACTATTTAATCGATAAAAATTTAATCGATTTTGTAGGGACAGATGTTCATAACCTGTCGCACATTGAAAAGTTATCAAATATCGTTTTAAATAAAAAGTTAGCAGAAAAAATGTCGCATGTAATTTCTAATACAAATACAACATTTTCAGTTATTTAAATATACGTTTAAAAAGCGATTTCTTTTCAGGCGTGCCATAATAGCCATACTTCGCACCATAACCAAAGTTTGATTGACTCACATCATTAACAACAAGCATCATTCCGTTAAGTTTTTTATCAGCATGCAATTCTTTAGCAAAATTTAATACCTGTTTTTCTGTATAATCAGCACGTGTTAGGTATATTGTGTGACCTGCATATTGGCTAATTAATAATGTATCTGTAACCAGCATAGCAGGTGCTGTATCTACAATTACCATATCGTATTGGTTTGATACATAATCAAAAAGGTCTTTAAGTCTACCACTCATTAACAATTCAGCAGGATTTGGCGGTACTTTTCCAGAAAGTAAAATATCTAACTTAATATCATTAACCGTATAACTGTTAATAGTTTCGCCAACCAAAATAGATTTGTCTACAATAAATTCAGTTAAACCAACGGTATCAACGGGTGTTTTAATGGCATGTTTTAAAACAGCTTCTATTTGAGGGTTTCTAATATCCGCACCTATTAATAAAACACGTTTGTTTGTATTTGCCATAGTTAACGCGGTATTCAAACTAAAAAACGATTTCCCTTCACCATTAATGGTTGATGTTACAAATACAACATTATCATAGGTTTCCACAGTCCTTCCTCGTCTAACATAATCAAAATTAGTTCTTACAATTCTAAAGGATTCCGATAAAATAGAACGATCATTCTTTTCAACCAATAATTTTTCAGTGCCTTTTAAACCTAATTTAATTCTTGGTATTTCGCCTAAAACAGTCATGTTTTTAATTTCCTTCTCTAAATCTTCTTTATTATGTATTTTGGTATCAAGCAAATCGCCTATATAAATAATTCCAAAAGGAATTAAAAAACCTAAAAACAAGGCACCTATATAATACATGCGTTTGTTTGGTGATACAGGACTTCCCGTACTGTAAGCTTGGTCAATAACTTTTGAACTTGGCGATGTTGCTGTTAGCGATATAGCGGCTTCTTCACGTTTTTGCAATAAATACAAATACAATTGTTCTTTTATTCCTTGTTTGCGTTCAATACCACGCAATTTACTTTCTTGTCCGGGTACAGAAAATATCTTAGAGTTCAATTTACTCGATTGGTTTTCTAAACTATTAATTTGAATACCAAGCGATTTTTTTGAGTTTTGAATACTTCTATTTAAGTTGTCTTTTATGCTTCGTAAACTTTGATCTATTTGTATTACTACCGAGTTTTTTTCACCTGCACTTTTTAATAAACGGTCTCGTTCGCTTATTAACTCGTTGTAGCGTGATGATAGGGTTACAATGGTTGGATCTCCCAACCCTAAATTTGATGGAATTGGTGTATATGAGTTTGCTTCACCCAATGCAGAATCCATGTAATTAAGTTGGCGTAATTGCATTCTTGATGTTTCCAACTCTTGCTCATTAGCCATGCTTGTGGTTAAAAATTGACCAGCTTCCGAGGCTACATCGGTAACTTTGTTGCCTGTTTTAAAACGTACAATGCTATCATCAACACCTAATAAATCTTTAGCTATTAATTCAACCCTATTATCAATAAATTTTGATGTATTTATAGATTTTATATTTTTTTGCTTTAAGGCTGCTTCGTTGTATTTAGCAATTAAAGTATTTACTATATCTTTTGCTTTTTGTACAATTGGGTCTTGTATGGAAATGGTTATAATTTTAGAACCTTTTACTTCTTGAAAAATAGTAACACGTCGCTTTAAAGATTCAGCAACAGAACTAATTGATGAAATTTGAGTTCTTGTATCTGTTCCTAAACTATTTTTAATATTGTTAGAACTTGGGGTTATTATCATACCTCCAAACGCAGTTGGTATTTTTTCTCCAAAAGCTATTGTTTTAGGTGTTTCTTCTTCATGCAACCAATATTCAAACGCTTTTTCTGAAATTATTCTAGTATGAAAAGTAAAATCTAATTGATTAATAATAGAATCAGATGCTATAAAATTTATAGTTAATGGTGAACTTCTATAAATTTCAGAATCATATATACGCCCTTTTGAGAAATGCTGAATATTTAACTGTAACTCTTTTGCAACACTTTGAAAAAAGTCTCTAGACATAATTACCTCAATTTCATCCTCTACTTTAGCGTCTTCTTTTTCAGCAAAAAAAGGTAAATCTTTAAATATAGCATCAGGACTTGAAGAATCGGTGTCACTTAACAACATAATTTTGGCTGTTGCTAAGTAAGATGGTGCAGTATAGCGAAGTTTTGTAAAAGCAAGTGCCAAACAAATCAAAACACTTAAAACAAACCAAAACCAACGCTTTAAATATATTGAAGCGGCTTTTTTTAAATTAAATGGATTTGAGGTATTAAGCTTAGATAAATTATTCGAATCTGTCATAATAAACTAATTTCTTGTAACAAAAATAAGTGCTGTAGTTAATATAAAGGAGGTAATACTTATTATAGTACCAATTCGCAAATCACCAGAAGCACCGCTAATGGATGAATTATTAGGCTCAACATAAATGTAATCGTTTTGTGTTAAGTAATATACTGGCGAATTAAAAACTTCCTTATTTGTTAAGTCAATACGGGTATAAGTTTTAGTGCCGTTAAAATCTCTAATTACTAAAATATTATCACGTCTTCCTTTTATTGTTAAGTCGCCTGCCATACCCAAGGCTTCTAATATAGATACACGTTCACCAGAAACAGGATACACACCAGGAGATTTAACTTCTCCAGCAACAGTTATTCTAAAGTTTAAAACCCGTATCATCACAACAGGGTCTTTTAATAATTGACCTTCAGAAAATTTCTTTTTAAATAGTTCTTTTGCTTCTTCAGTAGTTAAGCCAACCAATTTAACTTTACCCAGTACAGGATAATCTATATTGCCATCAACATCAATTAAATAATCAATTAATTGACCACCGCTGCCGCTTTGTATAATCAAATTATAAGGTTGGGTAACGGTTGGATCTAGTGTAGATACATAAATGCTAACAATATCTCCTATTTTTAACTTCGCTTTAAATGTATCCGTGTCTACTATGGTTTCAAAACTTTTGGCATTTTGAAAATATACAACATCATGCTTAGTGGCACACGATATTGAAAATAAAGCAGCAAAAAACAAGACAACGAACTTGTTGTTTATAAAAATTTTAATCATGGTAATAAATATTGGGGGAAAATACTAAAAAAAATGCTTACTTAAGCATTACCGTAAGTTTTGTCTGTTTTATCCGTTAAAATAGATTTTACTTTTTTATAGATTTGAACTTTTTTATCAAAACGCTCATAATCAGAATTATTAGATTTATACTCAGGAATTAGCTGTTTCATTTTCATAACAATATTATTATTTTGAAAACGATTTGTAATACACAACGCTTCAATATCCGATTTTACCGTAGCATAATCAAGCTCTCGTGTTTTACTTATTAATATTTTTTTATGATAGGTTGCTAAAGTATTTTCGCCATTAGCCAACAGTTCTTCATAAAGTTTCTCACCTGGGCGTAAACCTGTAATTTTAATATCAATATCTTCAGGAAAATTAAGACCTGATAATTTTATCATGTTTTTGGCTAAATCATAAATTTTAACCGATTCACCCATATCAAATATAAATATTTCGCCTCCTTTACCCATAGTACCAGCTTCTAAAACAAGTTGGGAAGCCTCAGGAATCGTCATAAAATACCTGGTAATATCTTTGTGAGTTAAGGTTAACGGACCACCATTTTCAATTTGCTTTTTAAATAAGGGAATTACAGAACCGTTAGAGCCTAAAACGTTACCAAAACGGGTAGTTATAAATTTTGTTTTACTTTCTTTTTGTAAACAACTAATATACATTTCTGCAATACGCTTAGTAGCACCCATAACACTTGTTGGGTTTACGGCCTTATCGGTAGATACGAAAACAAATTTTTTCACATTGTAACGCGATGCAGTATCTGCTAAAAGTTTTGTACCATTTACATTTATTTTAATCGATTCATAAGGCGATTGCTCCATTAAAGGCACGTGTTTATAGGCTGCTGCATGAAATACCATGGTTGGTTTATATTCTTGAAAAATAGCATCCATACGTAAGCCATCACGAATATCGGCAACGATAGCAGTAAATTTATATTTACCGTTTCTTATCAAGTCCTGCTGTACATCGTATAGTGGCGATTCAGCTTGATCAACAAGTATTAGTTGCTTAACATCAAAGTTTGAAAGTTGTTTAACCAACTCACTCCCTATAGAACCTGCAGCACCTGTAACGATAATCGTTTCTCCATTAAATTCATTTATTAAGTTCGGATTATCTATTTGTATAGGGGCGCGTCCAAGCAAATCTTCTATTTGTACTTGTTTTATTTGGCGCACATTTAGTTCACCATTAATCCACTTTTCAATTGGAGGCACTTTGGTTATTTTAACAGGTAAGTTTACCAAACTAATTAAATTATCTTTATTTATGTTTTCAGATGTAACTATAATTTCATCAATAGAATGAGTATCAATAAAATCTTGGTTAATTTTAGATTTATTTAAAATTGAAATTCCATTTATAAATTTACCGTTTTTACTGGTATTATCGTCTATAAAGCCAATTACATCAAATTTTTCTTTAACATTGCTTATTAGGGCATTATAGGTTACTATGCCAGAATCGCCAGCACCATAAATAAGCACACGTTTTGATACAATATATTTGCATTTTAAATGATTATATATCATTTTGAAAAGCAACCTACTTGAACTTAGTAATACAAAATTTAATAAGGCATGCATTACCAAAATTGATAATGGTATTGTAAATTCAGGAAACACATGAAGTTCTCTGTTAGCCAATACAACCAAAACGGTAAACATACCCATTAAAGAAACAGCCTTAAATAAGTTAACAACATCAGTAAACCCCGTATGTCTTATAACACTTTTAAAGGAGCCTATTATTAAAAAACTTGAAGCTGCAACTACCAGTATAAAAGGTAATTGAAATAAAAACTGCTGAATATCAAAATGTAATGTAAAATTAAATCTTATAAAGTAAGAAGCACAAAATGTTACCAAAACAATAGCTAAATCAATGGCTAAAACAAGCCATTTAGAAGCATATTTTTGTGAGAGATAGGTAAAGTAATTATTAATCATAAGTTGGGGGTTTTTAAAATATTATTTAGAATCCTATCTAAGTCGGTTGAACTTAAATTGGATCCACTTGGCAAACAAAGTCCTGTTTCAAAAAGAGCTTCCGATGTGCCATCGGTAAAATGCAAACAATCTTTAAAAATAGGTTGTGTATGCATTGGTTTCCATAAAGGTCTAGACTCTATGGCATCTTCCAACAGAATGTGTCTTATCTGTTCTCTTAATTCGAAAGATGTTGTTTTTATACAAGTAAGCCATCTGTTTGAAAAACATCCGTCAGGCTCTTCTAAAAATGAAATAGACGCATATTTTGATAAGTGTTCTTTGTAAAAATTAAAGTTTTTGCGTCGTAATGCAACATGTTTATCCAACACCTCCATTTGGCCACGTCCAATACCAGCCAATACATTGCTCATTCTATAATTAAAACCAATATGTGAATGTTCATAATGTACTGCTGCATCTCTAGCTTGGGTTGATAAAAAAACCGCTTTATCCTTTAATGTTTCGTTAGGCGTTATTAAAGCACCACCACCCGATGTTGTGATTATTTTATTACCGTTAAATGATAATATCCCTAAATCAGACAATGTGCCACAAGCTTTACCATGGTAAAAACTTCCAAAGGCTTCCGCACTGTCTTCAACAACAGGAATATCATATTTTTTTGCAATGGCATTTATTTCAGTTGCCTTATAAGGCATGCCATATAAATGAACGGCTATAATGGCTTTAGGTTTTTTATAACGCTCAATCCTGTCTAAAATAGCAATTTCTAATAATTCAGGAGACATGTTCCAAGTATCAACTTCACTATCAATAAAAACAGGGGTTGCTCCTTGATAGATGATGGGGTTTGCTGATGCCGAAAATGTAAAACTTTGGCATAACACTTCATCACCTTTAGAAACTCCTAATAATTGAAGTGCTAAATGAATGGCTGCTGTACCAGAACTTAAAACAGCTACGTGTGCATCATCGCCCAAGTATTGCTGTATATCATGTTCAAAACCATCAACATTAGGACCTAAAGGCGCAATCCAATTGGTTGCAAACGCTTCATCAACAAATTTTTGTTCAGAACCGCCCATGTGTGGTGATGATAAATATATTTTAGTTGTAGTTAACATTAACCCTTAATATATAAAGTTAGTAATGCCAAAAGGAAAAATTGGGCGCAATAAAACACCATCAGCTTAACGCTAATAACTTTTAAGTAGTCTGTTTTGTGATGATTCCCTCTAGTGAACATAAATAAAAATTTTAATTAATTAATAAGCTTATATAACTATTTGTAAATATTTTTAATGCTATTGATATACTATTAAATAGACAAAAAATTGAGAGTTTGAAATATTTTTTAAGTTATACAATTAAATTAATGCTGCTATTAATCAATTCAATTTTGTATTTATGGTGTAAATTTAGTAATTGTTTTCAATTCAAAAGCGTGGAATTTAGTTAATTCGCTAAAAGAGTAATAAAAATCGGTTAACGACATCACAATATTTACTTCTCGAAGAAACCAAGCAAATCATCGAGTTGTTACATTGAAATAAGTTTTTGAGTTTATTGTTTTAATTTATTTTTATTGTCCGTAACTTGTCATAATTAAAATTCACATGTCTGGTCTAGTGTCGTCGATACCTTCATAATGAATTCAATAACTAGTATTGCCACTCTACCTCGCTTGAAGTGACAATCATATTATAATTGATTATTGATAATCAAATATTTGTTTAAAAAGCAGCACATAACACCAAAAACCCAACATAGCCAATTGGAGTGATTTTCCAAAATATAATAAAACCCTATCAAAAACATTATCCGTTCGAGTAATTAAAACAACTTAACAACAAACAACTTAACAACAAACATCTAAACAAAAAACACAACCACCATTCACCCGATATTTTTACATTCGTTTGAATTCTACCTCGCTTGAAGTGACAATTATATATAATTGATTATCCGTTCGAGTAATTAAAACACCTTTACAACATACATCCAAACATAAAACAACAACGCCATTTACCCGATATTTTTGCATCCATTTGAATTTCGTCGGAAAAAACACAACCTTAATATAATTAGTTAACTAGTTACATATATTTTTCACATATTTGCGCTGCTATTAATTAAACCCAAATCAAAAAATGTATTACCAAGAATTAAGTCGTCTTAAAAATAAAACAGTACTTGTAACAGGTGGCGCAGGCTTTATTGGCTCCAATTTATGTGAAACACTTTTAGAAAATAATATCAAAGTTATCTGTCTAGATAATTTTTCTACAGGTAAAAAAGAAAATATTGCGCCGTTTTTAAAATTAGAAAATTTCACGTTAATTGAAGGTGATATTAGAAATTTAGAACACTGTAAAAAAGCATGTAATAAGGCAGATTATGTGTTACACCAAGCAGCTTTAGGCTCAGTGCCGCGTTCCATTAAAGACCCGATTACTACAAACGATGTAAATATATCTGGGTTTTTAAACATGTTGGTTGCGGCTAGAGATGCTGGGGTAAAACGCTTTGTGTATGCAGCAAGTTCATCAACTTATGGCGATCACGAGGCCTTACCAAAAGTAGAAGACGTGATAGGGAAACCTTTATCGCCTTATGCCATTACAAAGTATGTAAACGAATTGTATGCCGATATTTTTCATAAAACCTATCAGTTTGATACCATCGGGCTAAGATACTTTAATGTATTTGGCAAGCGCCAAGATCCAAATGGTGCCTATGCCGCAGTAATACCTAAATTTGTACAGCAATTTATCAATCATGAAGCACCTGTAATTAATGGCGATGGATCCTATTCAAGAGATTTCACATACATTGATAATGTAATACAAATGAATATTTTAGCCTTAACCACCACTAATAATCAGGCACTAAATACAGTGTATAATGTAGCATACGGCGAGCGCACAACATTGTTAGAACTAGCCACATTATTAAAAGAACAATTAGCTGCTTTTGATACCGCTATTAATACTATTCAAATTCAACACAAAGAAAACAGATTAGGCGACATTCCTCACTCATTAGCGTCAATAGATAAAGCCAAAACCTTACTAAGTTACAACCCTAAATATAACATAGAAAATGGTTTAAAAGAAGCCGTGAGTTGGTATTGGACGCATTTAAAGTGAAATAATACTATTAAAATATTATTTGAAATCTAAAAAAAAAATCAACTATTTCAAAACTACAACATCAAAAAAAACATAAGATAAAAAAACAAAATGAAAGATATTAAAATTGCTATTATTGGCTTAGGTTATGTAGGATTACCTTTAGCAAGATTGTTTGCAACAAAATATAATGTTGTAGGTTTTGATATTAACAAAAAAAGGATTGATGAGTTACAATCTGGTTTAGATGTAACTTTAGAAGTTGAAGAGTCTATCCTTAGGTCTGTATTAAAAAATAGTACAAATAATAGTATCGGATTATTTTGTTCTTCTAATTTAGACGACATAAAAGATTGTAATTATTATATCGTAACAGTTCCTACACCTATAGACAAAAACAACAGACCAGATTTAACCCCTTTATACAAATCAAGTGAAACAGTAGGTAAAGTTTTAAAACAAGGTGATATTGTTATTTATGAATCTACAGTCTATCCTGGTGTCACTGAAGATGAATGTGTGCCTGTTTTAGAAAAAATAAGTGGCTTAAAATTTAATACCCATTTCTTTGCAGGCTATTCACCAGAGCGCATTAATCCTGGTGATAAACTACATACAGTTGATAAAATATTAAAAGTAACAGCAGGTTCAACACCAGAAATAGGACAAAAAGTAAATGCATTATATGCCAGTGTTATTACAGCAGGCACACATCTTGCACCAACAATTAAAGTAGCCGAAGCGGCTAAAGTGATTGAAAATTCACAACGCGATATTAACATAGCCTTTGTAAATGAGTTGGCTAAAATTTTTAACCTAATGGATATCGATACTCATGCAGTGTTAGAAGCTGCTGGCACCAAATGGAACTTTTTACCCTTCAAACCAGGCTTAGTGGGCGGGCATTGTATTGGGGTAGACCCCTACTATTTAGCTCAAAAAGCCCAAGAAGTAGGGTATCATCCTGAAATTATATTAGCAGGTCGCCGTGTAAACGATGGTATGGGGCAATATGTAGCGTCACAGGTAATCAAACTCATGCTACAAAACGATATTAAAATAAATGGGGCTAACATATTGGTGTTAGGCATTACCTTCAAAGAAAATTGTCCCGATGTGCGTAATACCAAAGTGGTAGATGTCATCAAAGAGCTAAAAAGTTATAACACCAATCTTACCATTTTCGACCCTTGGGCAAACCCCGATGAAGTATTACACGAGTACAACCTTGAAACCAAAACCCAGTTACCCAACGCCTTATTCGATGCCATCATCTTAACGGTGGCACATCAAGAATTTTTAAATCTAAACCTAAAAAATCTATTAACACCTAAGGGCGTATTGTATGATGTAAAAGGCGTTTTACAGGAAACTGTTTCAGGTAGATTATAAAATGAAAAATTAAGACTTAAATAATCTATAAATATATCTCCTATTTTTAGTTAAACTTAAAAATAAAAAGATTATTATCGATTTAAATTAATACTTTGTTTTTGACAATTTTAAGAGTATGAAAAAAATATTTTTTATAGAAATTAAAAATAAAAAATAAAAAATAAAAAATAAAAAAATGACATTAAAAAAAAAAGGTTCTATCAGGAGTTTATTGGACATTTGTTCAAGAGTTCAGTTCTCAAATAACCTCTTTCGTAGTTTCAATAATTTTGGCTCGTTTACTTTTGCCTACTGAGTTTGGTTTAATTGCAATGATAGGAATTTTTATGGGTATTGGACATACCTTAATAGGCAGTGGCTTAAGTCAATCTTTAATTAGAACTGAAAACCCTGATAACGAAGATTATTCTACTGTCTTTTTTTTTAATTTAATTGGAAGCTTACTAATATATTTATTTTTTTACTTTTTAGCTCCTTTTATTGCTTCATTTTATAATCAAAATGTTTTAATACTAATTATTAGAGTATACTGCTTAACTTTCATCATAGATGCATTTTCATCAGTGCAGCTAGCCAGACTATTAAAAAAAATGGATTTTAAAACTCAATTAGTTGTAGGAATCCCTTCTTTAATAGTTGGAAGTATCACAGGTATTACATTGGCTTACTATGGGTTTGGGGTTTGGAGTTTGGTTTGGAATACTATTGCTGGAACAATAGTTGGTAATCTTCAATTGTGGTATTCTACTAAATGGAGGCCTTCATTTACCTTTAATTGGAATAAATTCAAGTATCATTTTAATTATGGATATAAACTTACGCTTTCAAGTTTGTTAGATATTATTTTTTTAAATGTCTATACAATTATAATTGGTCGTTACTTTCCCTTAGTTCAAGTAGGTTATTATAATAGAGCTGAATCACTTAAACAAATACCTGTAAATAACATTACAAACGTCATAAACAAAGTTGCATTTCCTATGTTTTCGAGCATACAAAATGATAATATTAGACTTAAAAATGTTTATAAGAAAATAATGCAGATGGTAATTTATGTTATATCACCTGTTTTAATTTTTATGGGTGTTTTGGCAGAACCATTATTTAGATTATTGCTAACGGATAAATGGCTTCCAGCTGTTCCATATTTCCAAATACTATGCTTTAATGGTTTACTGTACCCAATTCATTCTTATAATTTAAATATCTTAAAAATTAAAGGAAGGAGTGATCTTTACCTAAAGTTAGAAATAGTAAAGAAAATACTTATAATTTTAGTTGTTGGCATTACATTTCAATTTGGAATTTATGGTCTTTTATACGGCAGTGTTTTTTTATCTATAACTGCTTTTTTTATTAATACTCATTATTCTGGTAATTTATTAAATTATAATGTGTTAGAACAAATAAAGGATATAATGCCTACTATACTAGTGGCCTTGTCATGTGGTTTTTTAATTTTTATTTTTAATTATTATACAAAAATCATATTCTCTTCGGATTTAATGAGCTTAATTATAGGAAGTTTATTAGGCAGTGCATTGTTTATAGTAATTACTTATATACTTAAATTTGATTCATTAAAAGAAATAATTTTACTAATTAAAAAAAGATGAAATCACAAAAATTGAAGATTTTAATAGCATCAAATGGTATTTTCTCATCAATTCATGGTGGTTTGGAAAGAACTACAGTTAATTTGGTTAAATACCTTTCAGCACAACCTCTTATTGATTGCTATACTTTATTTAATAAATATGTTGATAATATAGACAATACTACAAAATATAGTTTTGTCATCGAGAACCACCATCGATTAAGAGAAATTATTTTAAAAAATAATATAGACATTGTTTTATTTCCAGGAGGTCCTTGGTATAGTATAATTGGAAAAAGAGCAGTAAAAGATACTAATTGCAAAATTATTTGTGCTTATCATTCAAAGCCTGGTCATGAAATTTTAGTACTTAGGAGAGGGATTTTAAAACAATTGGAAATTGAAAAAAGAATTTTAAAAAAAATATATTTATACATAATTATTATTTTTTTTCCATTTTATCGCTATCATAAAATTTTAACTTTTCGTAAAACGTTTCAGTTAGGATATAATTATTCAGATGCGTTTGTTTTGCTATCAAATAATTTTAAAAATGATTTTAAGAACTACTATAATCTCTCAAGTACAGAAAAAATTACAGCGATAGGAAATGCTCTTTCATTTAAATATTTTGCCTCTAAAGCCGACATTGAAAAGAAAAATAATACAATTTTAGTGGCTGCTAGGTTAGAAGAAGCTCATAAAAGAATAAGTTTAATAATCAAAATTTGGGAAACTTTAGTTGAAAAAAACGAAGATTGGAATTTATTAATAATTGGAGATGGTCCAGACAAAAACTATTATGAAAGACTAATTCAAAAACGAAATTTAAAAAGGATTGAATTATTAGGAATACAAGACCCTTTACCTTTTTATAAAGATGCATCCATTTTTTTAATGACTTCGGCTATGGAAGGATGGGGTATGACTTTGACAGAATCTCTTCAAACTGGCTGTGTCGCGGTTTCTATGGATACATTTGCATCTTTACATGAAATAATAAAAAATGGAGAAAATGGATTCATAATTAATGATATGGATTTGGGTATGTTTTCACAAAAAGTGCAATATTTAATTGATAACAAAAAAAATCGTCAAGAATTGGCTCTAAATGCTGTAAAAAGTAGTTATCAATTTCAAATGGAAACGGTTGGAAAAAAATGGATTAATCTATTTTTTAATATAGTTAAAAATTAAGATGAAAAAAATTAGATATTACTTGTGGCGTGTTTTAGGCTTTGATTATCAGATGCTTTTAGACAAAACGGATTATGTTTTAATTAAAAATGACAAATTCACTCAAAGAGGTTTAAGAACTTATGATAACGGTGCTTTAGTGTGGAGATGGTCTAATGCACCATTAATTTTAGGAAAATATTGTAGCATAGCCAATGATGTTAGATTCATAGTAGACGAAGGATATCATAATAGCTCTAAAGTTACTAATTTTCCATTAATTGACAATCTATTCAAAAATGAGAAAATCCTTCCTAATGGACGACTAAAAAAGGAGGTTTTAGAAGAAATAAAGCAGAAAAAAGGAATTACTATTGGCAATGATGTATGGATTGGAATGAGTGCAATCATTATGCCTGGTGTAATAATTGGGAATGGTGTAACAATTGGTGCAAATGCAGTAGTAACCAAAGATATTCCAGATTATTCAATTGCTGTCGGTTGTCCCTCTAAAATCATAAAAATTAAGCACTCAGAAGAAGTTATTAATAAATTAAACAAAATTGCATGGTGGGACTGGGATTTAGAAATTATTCAATCTCGAATTGATGACTTTAATTTATCAGCAGAGAGCTTTGCTAACAAGTATTATATAAAATAAATCTAGAAATAGTGAAAAATGTTGTTTTTGTAATAGAATCTCTT
The DNA here is from genome assembly GCF_042675665.1 of Mariniflexile jejuense. Taxonomy (NCBI): domain Bacteria; kingdom Pseudomonadati; phylum Bacteroidota; class Flavobacteriia; order Flavobacteriales; family Flavobacteriaceae; genus Mariniflexile; species Mariniflexile jejuense. Next base: position 241,877 of record NZ_JBHTJI010000001.1, on the reverse strand, counting down.
CAATGCGGTGGTGCAGAAAAAAGTTTAACTACTTTACTTCAAAATATTAATTTAACTAATTTAAACGTTGATTTAATTTTATTTAACAAAGGTGGTGAATTTGAAAAATTTGTACCTAAAAGCATCAATGTACATTATAAAAAATATTTTAAGTCTTCCAATAAAATAAACAAATTTAAAAAAAGAGTTTTCTTTTTTATAGCAAGTAAACTTTTAAAAAATAAAAACTATCACCCAGCACAAATTTTTTGGAAAATATATGAATCTTTAATAAATGAAGATAATAAAAAGTATGATATCGCAATAGCTTATAATCAAGGTTTTGCAACCTATTATGTAGCGAAAAAAATAAAATCAAATATAAAATATGCTTGGTTAAATACTGATTATAAAAAAGCAGGCTACAACATAGGTTTTGATTATAATTTATATAATAACTTTAATGAAATTATATGTGTATCTTCAGAATGTGAAATATCATTTTTAGGCGAAGTACAAAAAACAAACAAAAACTTAAAAACATCAGTGATAAAAGATATTTCCGATGAAAAATTAATTGCAATTATGAGTTTGGAAAATGATGGTTTAAATTTTGTTGATAGTAAAAATCACATTAAATTACTTACCGTTGGTCGTTTAGCTAAAGCCAAAGGTTATGATTTAGCTATTGGTGCATGTAAAATATTAGTTGATAGTGGCAAAAAAATAAAATGGTTTGTAATTGGTGATGGACCAGAAAAAAATAACATTAATGATTTAATAAAAGCTAATAATTTACAAGACAATTTTATTCTTTTAGGTTATAATGAAAATCCATATCCCTTCATCAAAACTTGTGATGTTTATGTACAAACTTCTTTGTTTGAAGGATTAGGTCTCACTGTTATTGAAGCAGCAATACTAAAAAAACCGATAGTTACCACTAATTTTCCAACTGCACACACCATAATTAAAAATCTAGAAACTGGTTTAATATGTGAAATGAATTCCAAAGCTATCGCTAAAGACATTACTCGTTTATTAGAAAATAGTGAACTTAGAAATAGTTTTGTTAATAATTTAAATAAAAAGCCAAACACAAGTAAAGCAGATTCACTTAATAAAATAAAATTATTACTTAACAAATCTATAGATGAAAATTAAAACAATAACATGCCATGAAGTTTACAATTATGGGGCAAGTTTACAAGAATTTGCACTTTTAAAGCATTTAAAAGCTTTAGGGCATGATGTGGAAGCAATTAACTACAGACCTCATTACGATAGCAATCATTTCAATTTGTTTCGTGTTTCTAATGAGGTTTTTAACAAAAATATTCTTTTAAAGTATATTTATATTTTATTAAAACTGCCTTCAAGATTAATTCATTTAAAGAGAAAGCGGGAGTTTGATAAATTTTCTAAGAAATTTATTAAAAGTACTAACACTCAGTATAAATGTAATCAACAACTTACAAACAACTTGCCAAATGCAGATGTCTATATTTGTGGAAGTGACCAAATTTGGAATTCATTTTTTGAAAATGGAAAAGACCCTGCTTATTATCTTGATTTTGTACCTTCAGACAAATTGAAAATCTCTTATGCTGCTAGTTTCGCCATTGATAAATTGGAAGAGAACATTAAGGAATTCGTCAAAGAAAAAGTTAAACGCATTAACTTCATTTCGGTTAGAGAATCTTCTGGAAAAAATATTCTAGAAAACTTAGGAATAAAAAATGTAACTCAAGTTTTAGACCCAGTTTTTTTGATAGAATCAAGTAAATGGGAAGAGCTTATTACAATTCCAAAAGAATCGGACAAATACATTTTTATATATGATTTTGATTCGAATCCACTAATAAAAAATATGGCATTAAAATATAAAAAAGATTATGGTTGGAAAATTATTACTGTTAATCAAAATATAAAATATGCCGATAGAAATTATTTCCTAGAAGGTCCAATTAAGTTTTTATCCTTAGTAAAAAATGCCGAATTTGTGATATCAAATTCATTTCATGCGGTTGCATTTTCAATAATTTTCAAAAAAGATTTTGTTGTTTTTAATAGACATGATAAAATTAATACAAGAATGAGAGATTTATTAGATTCTATCAATCAAAAGCATTTACTTATTACAGACTCTGAAAGCCTAAAAAATCATAATTTAAATAGTATAAACTATAGCATTGTAGAAAGTGAATTAAACAAGTTAATAAATGTATCATATAAATTTTTAGATAGTGCGTTAAAAGTTTAAATAATACCTAAATAGTTTAGATTCAAACATGCAAAATATCACATTTATTACGGGCTCAAACAATATTCATTTATACTATTGGAAATGTATAGAACAAATTCTAATGGAATTACCTCATGTACAAATTACTATATATAGCAATGAAAAATACCAATATAATGAAGTGTTTACTTTTAATAAATGGATTGATTATTTAGATAGCAAGTTTTCAAATTTTAAATTAAACCCCTTACAAAAAGTAGATATTCAACAAAAAACAAACGAGTATCAACAAATCAAAATTAAAACGCATTTTAAGGACTTAAACCAAAGTGATTGGATTGTTTTTGAGAAACCTTGGCTTGATGTATCGGCTTTTAGTAAATATACAAAAAATGGCTTTTTAGCTTTAAACATACATTATCTCGAAAATATCAAAGCTGTTTTAAATAATATTCCAAGTGTATTTAGTGTACTATATCGCACCTCCACGTCGCAAAATTGGAATAATATAGAAACTGTACAATTTAATACCGAAATAGGTATTAAAAACAATACGCATAAAATAACATTTAATGCTGCTATATATGTATTGAAATTTTTAAAAAATCAAGAAAATATAAAAAGAGATGCTTCAGAAAAACTACAAAACTTTGCATCAAAATATCACATCAATTTAAGTTTAAAACTTAAAATAATCTTCTATTACTTGGGCTTATGCTTTAAAATTCTATGTAGAAAATTAAGCAGTCAACAATTAAACTGGAAGTTAGCAATTAAAAAAAATGACATTGTTACTTTCATAAAACAACCAATAAAGTCATTTTGGGCAGACCCATTTATAATAAACGACCCCAATGGTAATACCGTAATTTATTTTGAAGAGTTAAAAAAAGATGGGTTGGGTAAAATTTCATGTATCGTATTAAACGAAAATTTAGAAATCACACAAAAAGAAGATATTTTAAATACAACGTATCACTTATCATTCCCAAACGTGTTTAGTGTTGATAAACAATACTATATGATACCTGAAAGCAGTCAAAATAACACACTACAATTATATAAATGTACAAAGTTTCCTTTTCAATGGGAATTCCAACATCATGTCATGGAACATATAAAATTATTGGATGCTGTTTGGATTTATCACAATAATCTATATTGGATTTTTGCGAATAAAATAGAAGATTTTGAATACGATAATAATGAAAAATTATATGCCTATTACGCAAATGATTTATTTTCTACCAATTGGCAGCCTCATAGTAAAAACCCAATAGTAACAGATGCTAGTTTAGCAAGAAACGCGGGTAATTTTTTATTTGAAAATAACCAACTATATCGGGTTTCTCAAAATTGCAAAAATGGCTATGGTAAAAATTTGGTGTTTAACGAGGTTAAATTATTAAGTACTACCGAGTATGTTGAAGTAAAAGTAAATGAGCATATGCCTCCTAACAAATTTGTAGGCATGCATACTCTAAATAAAAATAATAACCTAGAGGTGTTTGATGTTTTAACCTTAGAATAGCTTGTAACAACCTTAAATAATGAAACATAAAATAAAACTGCTATATATTACCAATCAAATTTGTGGTTCAGGAGGTTTGGAGCGGGTGTTATCCATAAAAGCAAGTTACCTAGCCGAAAAACTCAATTATGAGGTGCACATTGTAACACTAAATCAAGGAAATCTTCCTGTATTTTACGAATTTAGTAAGCTGTTAAAGTTTCATGATATCAAAGCAACAGGAAGTAAGTTTACCTATTTCATGGCATACACAAACGGATTAAAAAAGGCAGTACAAACTATAAAACCAGATATCATTTCAGTATGCGATGATGGTTTAAAAGGGCTATTCGTGCCAAGGTTTATAAATAAACCTTGCCCAATGGTTTATGAACGTCATGTGTCTAAAAACATCGAAATTAAATCCGATAAACAAACCTGGCTACAAAAATTAAAACTAAAAATAGTATTTACGCTCATGCATTTAGGGGCGCTCAGTTATAATAAATTTGTAGTTTTAACTAATGGTAATTTAAAAGAATGGCCATTACAAAATGTGATGGTCATTGCAAACCCACTATCCTTCTACCCTAGCAAAATATCAACCTTAAAAAATAAAAAAGTAATAGCAGTAGGTAAACATTGTTTTCAAAAAGGATACGATAGGTTATTACAAAGTTGGAAGCAGATTAATACGAAACACCCCGATTGGACACTTGAAATTTATGGTACAATCGACCCCAAAGAAGGCTTGTTGGAATTGGCTAAAAAACTTAATATTATCAATTCGGTATCGTTTTTTCCCCCCGAAAAAAATATTGGCGAAAAATATCAAGAGGCTTCTATATATACCATGGCATCGCGTTATGAAGGTTTCGGGATGGTATTAACGGAAGCAATGGCTTATGGTGTGCCTTGTGTATCATACGATTGTCCTTTTGGGCCGTCAGACATTATAAATCATGAAAATGATGGGTTTTTAGTACCAAATGGCGATGGTATTGAGTTTGCTAACAAAGTAATAAGCTTAATTGAAAATGAAAACTTACGCCAAACATTTGGTGCAAATGCCAGAGAGCTAGTAAAGCGTTATTTGCCTGAAAAAATAGTGCCACAATGGGACAATCTCTTTACGCAACTAATAAATATTGAAAGATGAAAGTCGTTTTTATTATAGATCAGGTGTATCTACATGGAGGCATAGAGCGTGTATTATCCATTAAAGCCAACTATCTATCTAACTTAAAAGAGTATGAGATTTTTATAGTAACCACCGAACAAAAATTTAAAAAGCCTTGTTATGAATTTAATTCTAATATCATATTTGAAGATATAGAAATAAATTATCATAGAAACAAATCGTATTTTCATCCTATAAACCTTCTCAAAATACCAAGGCATATTAAAAAAATCTCTAAAACACTTAATAATATCAAGCCAGATATAGTAGTTGTTTGCAGCCATAGTGCCGATACCTATTTCATGCCTTTTGTAGCAAAGCATATCTCTAAAATAAAAGAATTTCATTATTCGAAAGTCATTGAAATTGAAAAAAAGGAAAATCCTACTAGTATTTTTAAGCGGCTGTTCTTTAAATTCGCCGATTATGTTGAAACTAAATATAACACATTAATAGTGTTAAATCCTGATGAGGCTACCTATTATAATTCAAACAATACGCTTGTTATACCAAATCCTTTAACCTTTTTTCCTGAAACAACTTCGAAATTAGAAAATAACATTGTGATTTCGGCAGGTAGAATAGCACCTGTAAAAAGGTTTGATGTGCTCATTGATATTTGGGAATTGGTTCAAAAAAATAATAATACCTTACAGCTACATATTTATGGTGATGGTGAAAAGAACTATGTGCAGCAATTACAAAAAAAAATAATAGATAAAAATTTAACCGAAAGTATTTATTTAAAAGGAGCAACAGATAACATACAAGAAAAAATGTTAAATGCTGCACTTTTTGTAATGACATCAGATAATGAATGTTTTCCTTTAGTATTGTTAGAAGCGCAAGCTTGCGGTTTACCCATTGTATCATTTGATTGTCCTAATGGGCCTAGAAATATTATAAATAGTGATAATGGGGTATTAATACCAATGGGAAAAAATCAAGAATTTGCTGAAAGTATTACTAACATGTTGGAAAATCCACCAAAACTAAAAATGTTTGGAAGTAATGCACGCACCAATGCATCAAAATATCAAGTGGATAGTGTTATGAAACAATGGATTGCTATGTTTAATACTCTAAAAAAATAATAATGATGAAAGTATTATTGTTTTCACTTTATAAATTACTTTTAATACCACATCTTTTGGTTTACAACTACAGCAGTAATAAAAAGCTTATAAACCACGATTTGCAACGTTGGGCAGATGCTAAGGAGATAAGCAAATCAAACGTTCAATTATTATTACATTTCTTAACATATTCAAAAGATTTTAGAACCATATTTTATTTTAGAATTAATAGTATGGTTAAACACCTATTAAATATATATTGTCCAAAAGACGCAAGTTTTGTAATTGATATAACAACAAAACTACAAGGTGGTATACTAACAGGGCATCCCTATTGTACCATACTAAATGCCAATAGTATAGGAGAAAATTTTTATGTGAATCATTTGGTCACTATTGGAGAAATTAACGGAAAACGGCCTACAATTGGGAATAACGTGTCCGTCTATACTGGTGCTATTGTTATTGGCGATATTAGTATTGGTAATAATTGCAGTATTGGTGCAGGTGCTGTGGTTACTAAAAGTATTCCAGATAATTGCGTTGTAGTGGGTAACCCTGCAAGAATAATTAAAAAAGATGGCAAAAAATTAATCTATAAATAGAGAATATTACATGTTTGATTTTGTACCAATTAAAGATTATTATAACATATACCTAAACTTATGCCTGGGTTTGGTGTTACTTACCATGCTACATACATATGTCTTAAAAATGGATGATAAAAAAAACATAGCGTTCATACAAGTGGCGGGGTTTGTATTATTAGTCTTTTTAATCGTGTATTTAGGCATGCGCCCCATACATAGAGCTTTTGGCGATACGGTAAATTATAATGTAGCGTTTAATAAATATAAATTAGGAGAAAGCATTGGTAATGAAGCCGATTATTATTGGCATGTATTTATGAAATTCATGTCTCAAATAGTTGATATTCATGTGTTCTTCACCATTTGTGCCTTTATCTATATTTACCCAATGTATCGAATATCTAAAGCATTGTTTTCTAAATATTGGTATTATGCCTTTATTATGTTTGTAGTGTCTTTTTCCTTCTATACCTATGCCGTCAATGGTGTAAGAAATGGTGCTGCTTTATCTTTGTTTTTATGGGGCATTGCTTATAAAGAACGTAAACCTGTCATGATACTGTGTTTTTTAGTGGCTACCATGTTTCATAAAACCGCTTTATTACCTATCATGGCTTATGTAATAACAGGATTTTACAATAATCCAAAAGTGTTTTTTAAAGGCTGGTTAGTAACCATTCCATTGTCATTATTAATGGGCAGTGTGTGGATTAATGTATTTGCAAGTTTAGGGTTTGGAGATGATAGGCTTACAGGATATTTAACAGGAGAAGCCGATGCTGGCAGTTTTTCAAGCACAGGTTTTAGATGGGATTTTTTATTTCACAGCGCATTTGCCGTATTTGCTGGTTGGTATTTTGTTATTAAAAAAGAGTTTAAGGATGAGTATTATAATAGATTATTAAACACGTATTTAATTTGTAATGGCTTTTGGGTGCTAGTGATAAAGGCTAACTTTTCAAACAGGTTTGCCTATTTGTCTTGGTTCATGATGGCTATTGTTATTATTTACCCACTACTTAAACAACAGTTTTTTAAAAACCAACACATCATCATAGGTAAAATTATAGTTGCCTATTTCATGTTCACCTACCTAATGTATTATCTATATTACAAAGGGTTAGATTAAATGTAAATTTATGACAAAAAACAAAATGATTACCGTTTTTACACCAACGTTTAATAGAGCTTTTTGTTTAGGTAATTGCTATAACAGTTTAGTAAATCAAACCTCGCAAAATTTTAAATGGTTAATTATAGATGACGGTTCTACAGATACTACCAAAGCACTTGTAAACGAATGGATTAAAGAAGAAAAAATTGATATAAAATACCATTATCAAAATAACCAGGGCATGCATGGAGGTCATAATACCGCTTATAGCTTAATTGATACAGAGCTTAACGTATGCATTGACTCTGATGATTTCATGCCTATAGATGCTATTGAAAACATAGAAAAGCTTTGGGAAACTAGAGATAAAACACTTAAACTAGCAGGCATCATTGGTTTAGACGCTTTTAAAGACGGTACTATTGTTGAAAAAATACCTGAAACATTTAAATACGCAACCCTGTCTGAATTAGAGGTGGAAAATAAAATTAAAGGTGATAAAAAAGTAGTGCTTAAAACCGACGTCGTAAAGCAATTTCCACCATACCCTATAAATCCTAGTGAACGCTTAGTACCACTTGGCACATTATATTTAATGATTGACCAGCACTATAAATATATATGTACTAATAAGGTGTTTTGTATTATTGAATATCTTGAAGATGGGTCTTCTAAAAATATTTTAAAACAATATAAAAAAAGCCCCAATGGGTTTTTATATTCTAGAGTTTTAGAAATGACCTATTCTAAAAGTTTTTTTTACACCTTTACAAGGGCTATGCATTACGTGTCGTCTTGCCTTTTTTTAAAAAAATGGATGTTTAATAAACATAATCCTAAAAAATTAATAACACTTTTGGCACTACCCTTTGGGATTGTCTTACATATGTATATAGTATTTAAAATTAAAGACTAAAAAACAGCACTAAAACAAATAACAATAAAACGTCAGTTCAGCTAATTTTTTGAGGAACGTAAAAAATGGTATCAAGAACCTTATCAGTTCGAGTGAAATGTGTAGGTATGGAGCATTTTGTATCAAGAACCGCATAGGTAAGTCTTAAAAACATATATAATAATGAAAGTTTTACAACTAATCAATAGTCTGGCCACAGGAGGTGCTGAAAAGCTAATATTAGAGACAGTACCTTTATTAAACAAAGCTGGAGTAGCATCTGATGTAGCCGTTTTAAATGGCACACAACATCCTTTTTTTCAGGTTTTAAGTAAAACGAATTGTTGTAAAATGTATGTGCTAAGCAATACATCGGTTTATAATCCATTATTAATTTTTAAAATCATACCGCTATTAAAAAAATATGATATAGTGCATGTACACATTTTTCCTGCATTATATTGGGTAGCTTTTGCAAAATACCTCAGTTTTTCAAAAACCAAATTAATTTATACGGAACATAGTACATCAAATAACAGAAGAAACAAAAGCCTATTTAAACTTTTAGACAAATTAGTTTACCGAGCATATAACAAAATAATAACCATTGCACCCGAAGTAGATGCCAATATTAAAAAACATCTAAATTATCATGAAAATAAGTTTGAATTAATTCAAAATGGGGTCAATTTAGATATAATACATAACGCCAAACCCATATCTAAATTTCAGTTTGGTGTACCCATTACAGATAAAACAAAATTATTGATACAAGTAGCATCGTTTCGCTATCCTAAAGACCAAAAAACAATTATCAAAGCATTAACAAAATTACCCGATAATATTGTGTTATTATTAGTTGGTGATGGGCCACTAAAACAAGAATGTCAAGACTTAGCGAAAGCATTAAATGTAGCACATAGGGTTCTTTTTTTAGGTATTAGAATGGATGTCTTTAACTTATTAAAAACAGCAGACATCGTTATTTTGTCGTCGCATCACGAAGGATTATCGCTATCTTGTATAGAAGGAATGGCTTCGGGTAAACCTTTTATAGCAACTAATGCGCCAGGTTTAGGAGATATTGTTAAAGGAGCTGGTGTACTATGCAATATCAATGATTATGAGAATTTAGCCTTAGAAATACATACATTATTAACAAATACCAAACACTATAATGAGGTAATTGCAAAATGCATGGAAAGAGCCAATCACTATAATATAACACATACAATTAACAAACAAATAGCACTCTTTAAAGAGGTATTAAAATCTTAAGTATAATGAAAAAATATTTAATTAGATTAGATGATGCTTGTGAAACGATGAATTGGGAAAAATGGCTTAGCATTGAAAAATTGTTCGACAAATATCAAATTAAACCATTAATAGCTGTTATACCTAATAATGAAGACACTTCTCAAAAAATAGATCCTCCCAATGAAAATTTTTGGCTATGGCTAAAAAAATTAGAAAAAAAAGGTTGGGAAATAGGATTACATGGTAATGACCATGTATATCGAACAAATCAAGGCGGTATTAATCCCATCCACCAACGATCAGAATTTGCTGGACTCCCATTAAACATTCAAAAATCTAAAATAAAACTAGGGTTTACAAAACTAAAAGAAAAAGGATTTAACCCTAAAATATTTGTAGCGCCCAGTCACACTTTCGATTTAAACACGTTAAAAGCCTTAAAAAACGAAAGTTCTATTAGAATCATTTCAGATACAATGGCAAGGTATCCTTATAAAAAACACGATTTTATATTTATACCCCAACAAGTTGGAGCTGTAAGAAACATACCTATCTCAGGTACGTATACTTTTTGCTATCATCCTAACACGATGAATGAGACAGATTTTAAGCATTTAGAAAGTTTTATAAAACCCAATAAAAATCAGTTTTATTCGTTTAACAATTTAGATTTAGCGAATGTAAAAAATAAGTTACTCACAGATAAGCTATTGTCATATTGCTACTTTAAGTTTAGGAAGTTATTCAGATAAAAAAGGAGGTTTAAAAAAACCTCCTTTTTTACAACACTTACCATCTTATTTTTCATTACAAGTATTATTATTTTCTATAATAACAGAAGTTGATAGACTAACGTTAGCTGCCGTTTTAATGCATTGTACGTTCAATGGCGTTTTGGAAGGATAGGTAGTAATGATATTATCTTTAATAACACTATTGGGTGCATCTGTATAAAATAATACGCCACTTTCTCCAATATTGGCATCAATTTTATTATTCATCAAAGTTATATTCTTTGCCCCTTCTAATTGCACATCACCAAAATCATTATTTAATATTTTAATTGAATTTCCATAAATTGAATTGGTTGGTGCTCCTGTAGTAGAACTACTTTTAAAACCTCTCACTGTATTATTTTGAACAATAAAATTGGCATCTGATGTTTTATTCCAAATATTACCCAAAGAAAGGGCAAAATTGGCGCCTTGCTGCATATTTATTGTATTGTCTGAAAGAGTTACATTTTCCATTGTGTTCATTGATAATACTGCTCTGCTTGTCGCCTTTATTATATTATTAGATATGATTGAGTTAGAAAGACCTTTAGCTTCATCAACTGAACCTGCTCCTAAAGATATACCTATCGATCCTTCAAAGTAATTATCATGAACATTCACCCCATTCCCAGCAACATTAATAGCTATTTCTTTCGTTTTAACAGTGTTACCATAAACCTCGTTTTTTACAATATCCGTTCTATTATGCGTTTCTGCACTTCCAGCGCCAATACTACCATTAGTAATAATATTATTTCTAATGATTACCCCATTCACTGTATGATAAGAAACGCCACAATCTATCATTTCATTATTTTCTATAATTATGGGTCCGTCACCATGTGAAATTAAAAAACCTCCTGCATTTGGGTTTTTAGATATGTCTCTAACATATTGTTTACTATTTCTAATAACAACGTTATTTACTATCTGATAAGGTTTTAAAGGTTCAATATCAATATTACTAGATGGTGCAGCTGCATTTGATTTCTCGGTGTTTATACCACCATCAATAAAAGTACAGTTTTCAACAACAATATTTCTACCATCAGTAATTGTAAAATTAATTCTTCTATTCGAATCAAAAATACAGTTTGTTATCTTTATGTCTCTAGAAGGAACATAAAGTGGGTCATATGCTAATCGATAACTTTCAATAGCTAAACCATCTTCTGTAGCATTACTCATGTGTACGTTGTCTATTAGTATATTAATACCTGTCTTGATTCTTATGGTATGGCTAGGGGGTAAATTATCTTTTCTATCATATAAATCTCTATCGCCATGTAAATGACCACCAGTAACAGTAACGTTTTCAACGTTTTGAATAATGATTAAAAACGTAGCATAACTATCTACAGATGGAAAAGCTCTTAAATGGGTATTATCTGTCATAACCAAATTAAAATTGGAAGGTAAAATAATATTGTGGTTTTCATAACCAGTAGTACCATAGAAAAACGCATCTAGTTTGTCTATTTTAAGGGTATTAACCCCTAAACTTTTTATTTTTGTAATAATAGATTGAATGATATTACTGTTTTGTTTAGCAACATTCATTGGAACATTTCCTTCAACAATACCCCATCGACTTGGTATAAAATCAAAAACAGGATCTTTCATAATAGGTTTAGAACCTGTTAGTGTTAAGGTATTATTTAAAAGCTCACCAGAAATAGTGGTATTATCAGCAAATTTAAGGGTACCATTTACAATATCACCACCTTCGTATACCAGTGTTACACCTGATGGTAAAGTAATGGTATTGCCTCCCAAATCCATAACACAATTAATAATGACGGTGGCATTAGGCTGTACCGATGTTAAAGTAAAATCACATGGTGTTGTTACTGGTGATGGAATAGATGTATCATCAGTTCCTGAAGTGGTATCCTCAGGTGTTGTTGGTTCGGTTATAGCAGTATCTTCTACAAATAATTCCTCATTGTTACATGAGGTTAATAATAGCATCATGCTAAAAATAAAAAACATAGGTTTAATAATCATTTTCATAAGTTCTCTGTTTGGGGTATTATTATTAAAGTATTCAATATTAAAATTTAATTTACAAACATCGTCGAAGTGATTTGTTTTTTCGACGAAATGCTATTTTATTTTCAAAAAATAATCGTTAAAATGTAGTTTTGTATCGATAATCTGAATTTTATATTGAATTAAACCTATATACGAGGCACTTTAATATTTGGATGTTTTTTATTAAAATTTTTTTTTGAAATGCAAAAATAAACAGAAAAATGAAATAGCTAACTACTTGTTAATAAGTGCTAATAACTTTTTAAGTAGCAAATAACAAAGTATTTTTAGGCATTAGGAGTTTTGCCAATTAAAGTAATTAATCACCTAACACTCCTACCATCATTGCGAAGTAGCCAGTATCGAGCGCAGTCCAGATAAAGCAATCTCACAATAAGTAATGCCAAATCAAAAAACACTAAATAATAATTCTTCCGTCATTGCGAGGAAGGAAGCAATCTTTCAATAAATAATACATAAAAAATTACTATGAATTATTTTTACAGGTATAGCCAAATAGCCCGTATCGAGACAGTCCAGATAAAGCAATCTCACAATAAGTAATGCCAAATCAAAAAACACTAAATAATAATTCTTCCGTCATTGCGAGGAAGGAAGCAATCTTTCAATAAATAATACATAAAAAATTACTATGAATTATTTTTACAGGTATAGCCAAATAGCCCGTATCGAGACAGTCCTGATAAAGCAATCGTTTATAGATAAGAATGAATATACTACAAATTAATGCACCATACCTATCCTAAATCAAGCTAGCATACGCCCACATGGTCGCAGCCTACAATGAAATATCGAGGGTAAAAATGTCATGGAATTAATTAAGGGTTTAAGCCTATTTACTACTATTAATCATAGCGCATACTTCGGTGTATGGCAAATCCATATAATCACAAAACTCTTTAATGGTAATAGGTCTTGGAGAAGTAATAAGGTTAACTGCCTTAATGGTACGTACTAAATTACTAGAATAAGAATTACTCTTACCTAGAATAATTGAAATTTCTTTGGGATAAATACAGAATCGATTCATTGCTATTAATGTTTTTATGGCGTTCGTAAACGGGGTTTTTAAAGGGTTTTGTAGTAATCATAATCATATTTATTAGTTAATTAATGTGCTTCAAAATTAAACATAATTAATATATTAACACAAAAAGACTTATAAACATTTAGTATAAGTTCTTAACATTTAATTGATATTAATCTCACAATTAAATAGATGCGTTAAAAAACAATGAAAACTCAGCACTGGCCTGTTGTTGTAAACAAAAAATCAAACAAAAAAACAAAGTAAATAATAGGTATGTGCAAATGTGTTTTATAAAACAAGTGCCAACAATTTGTTAATAACTTACTTAAAAGTTACCTCGACTATAACGTAGCAAAACTTACCCAACCTCCTAGGTAAAGCGTAGATAAAGCGTAGATAAGGCATAGATAAGGTTACCCAATGTTAAAATTCCTAAAACGCCAGAAAACAGCAAAATCGCCAAATATTCCAGAATTTACAAATACAGCAATTTTCACATAAAACAACTAAAAATTATTAAAAAGCCAATAATACCAAATTTTACACAACCAAAAAACAACACCCCATACTTTTGAAAAGTCATTCAGAAATACCAAAGGCTTAAAGGAGCTCATTTAAAAATTTAGTAGCTGTTTGCAAAAAAGTTTAATAATAATCACGAGTCTTAAAAATAACGGACTCATAAAACGTTTAGAAATCATGGCAAAATTAAAAAGCCTTATTAAAATTGAAGGAACCTTAGATGGTATGACCTTCTACAAAGGAAAAAATGGCTACTTAGTTCGTACCAAAGGTGGTATATCAAAAAGTAGAATTGAAAACGATCCTGCATTTGTGCGAACACGCGAAAATGGAACCGAATTTGGTAGCATAGCTAAAAGCGGTAAACTATTAAGACAAACACTTACACCAATGCTGGTCGATATTAAAGACCCAACGGTTACGGCACGCCTTATGAAGGTGATGGGACAAGTTAAAAATACCGATACAAGTTCTACCAGAGGTAATAGAAATGTAGCTACTGGCTTAGCTACACCAGAAGGAAAAACTAGTTTGCGTGGGTTTGACTTTAATAGTGGGGCAAACTTAAATTCGGTGCTTTTAGCCGATTACGAGTTGGATTTAATAACAGGAGCTATAAACATTCCTACTTTATTACCTAAGCAGCAAATAAGTGCACCTAGTGGAGCAACCCACGTAAGCTTTACAGCTGGTGTTGCCCTTTTAAATTTTGAATTAAACCAAAAAGAATTGCAATTTAGTTCAGAAATTAACCTACCATTAAACAACACGGTAACAACGGTAACGGCAATACCACCAAGTGTACCAACAGGTAGCGGACAAACACTATTTTTGTTTAAAATGAGTTTCTATCAGGAAATAAACGGTGTACAATATGCATTAAATAATGGTGCGTTCAATGTGCTTCATATTTTAGAAATCATTTAAACACAAATCTTTAACAACCTTTTGATTAATTGATAGCTTGTAGCCTGTTGTTGCAAGCTATTATTTTTTTTTACAGAATAACCACTTTAAAACATTCAAACTTTTAAACAAAATAATCCAATCATCGCAAAAAACAGGCACTAAACAGACTTTCTGTTAAACAATAAAATACTTTTATATATTTGACTGAGTTTTTACAAAATTAGCTCCAAAGCAAAGAATGAAAAAAATAATTCGAATAACAACTGTAGCTGCATCACTTCGTGGATTACTTAAAGGACAGTTAAAGTTTATGTCTAAACATTATGAAATGATAGGTATAGCATCAAGTCTTGATGGATATTTAGATGAAATTGGAAAACTTGAGGGCGTAAAAACGATACCTGTTGAGATGACTAGAAAGATAACACCATATAGAGATTTAATTGGTGTTTTTAACCTTTATAAAATATTTAAAAAAGAAAGACCTGAGATGGTACATACGCATACTCCAAAAGCAGGTACTCTAGGAATGATTGCCGCTAAATTAGCTGGTGTTCCTAACCGATTGCATACAGTTGCAGGTTTACCTTTGTTAGAAGCTAAAGGGTTTAAACGTTTTATATTAAATATTGTCGAAAAATTAACATACAGCTGTGCAACAAAAGTATATCCCAATTCTTTTGGGTTATATGACATTATATTAGAACAAAAATTTACAACTAAAAACAAATTATCGGTTTTGGCTAATGGGAGTTCCAATGGCATAGATACAAAACATTTTAGTCCTGAGCATTTCAATTACGAAACTAAAAAATCCTTGAAAAAGAATTTAAATATTAGTGATGAAGATTTTGTTTTTTGCTTTGTTGGCCGACTTGTAAAAGATAAAGGTATTAACGAATTAATTAATGCTTTTAAATTATTAGAAGAAAATAATACGAACATCAAATTAATGCTTATTGGAGAGTACGAGGACAATTTAGACCCATTACTTCCTGAAACTATGACCACAATCAAGGGAAATAAAAACATTTTATTTACGGGCTGGGTAGATGATGTAAGACCTTATTTTTCAATATCAAATTGTTTAGCATTTCCTAGCTATAGAGAAGGGTTTCCTAATGTGGTTATGCAGGCTGGAGCCATGAAATTACCTTGTATTGTAACCAATATTAATGGTTGTAACGAAATTATTTCTCAACCTGAAAACGGCATCATTATACCTGTTAAAGATACAGACGCATTATACAATGCTATGAAAAACATGTATGCCCTAACCAAAGAACAACAAGTAAAAATGGGTGAAACGTCTCGAAACATAATAGTATCTAAATTTGAACAACAGTTCGTATGGAATGCCCTTTTAGAAGAATATCAAAAGTTACTTAAACCATAACACAAAACACACCAATTAAAACCAAAATATGTACCTACTTTTTTTTAAACGTCTAATTGATTTTTGTTTATCTTTGATAGGCTTGTTAGTATTAGCACCTATTTTTTTAATTGTAACTATATGGCTTTTTTTTAGTAACCATGGCAAACCTTTTTTTCTACAACAACGCCCTGGAAAGAACGAAAAAATTTTTTCTATAATAAAATTCAAATCAATGAACGATAAAAAGGATAGTAATGGTAATTTATTACCTTATGAACAGCGTATTACAAGTGTTGGTAATTTTATTAGAAAGTATTCAATTGACGAAATCCCACAACTTATCAATGTGTTAAAAGGCAATATGAGTATAGTAGGCCCAAGACCGCTGTTAGTAGAATACCTACCCTTTTACAACGACTTACAAAAAACACGACACAAAACAAAACCAGGAATAACAGGTTGGGCGCAGGTAAATGGCAGAAATGCAATTAGTTGGCAACAAAAATTTGACTTAGATATATGGTATGTTGAAAACCAGTCCTTTAGTTTAGATTTAAAAATCATACTACTTACAATCAAACGGGTAATTAAAAAAGAAGGTGTTAATAGCTCAGAAACCTTGAATATGCCACTTTTTAAAGGAAATAGTGTTAACTAATATGGAAACACAAAAAGAAAATATCATTGTATTTGGTGCATCGGGGCATGCAAAAGTAGTTATTGATATAATTGAAAAAGAAAACAAATACACCATTGTTGGCCTTATAGATAGTTTTAAACCAAAAAACTATACCATTCTAAACTATAAAATTTTAGGCACAGAAAATGATTTGCCTATATTAATGAAGGAATTCAATTTTAAAGCTGGTATTATAGCCATAGGCGATAATTGGATACGCAGGCAAATGTATGACAAAATTGTTAGCGTAATACCCGAGTTTGAGTTCATAACAGCCATCCACCCCATGGCTTCTATTGGTAGAAATGTGAAAGTAGGAAAAGGTACTGTAATAATGCCCGGAGCTATTGCTAATATTGATTGCCAAATAGGCGATTTCTGCATTCTAAATACAAAATCATCACTAGACCATGATAGTGTTATTCATAAATTTTCAAGCTTAGCACCTGATGCAACAGTAGGTGGTAATGTAAAAATTGGAGCTTACAGTGCTATTTGCTTGGGTGCTAGAGTTATACAAGATATTACCATTGGTAAGCATTCTGTAATAGGTGCTGCTGCCATGGTAAATAGAGATATTGGAGATTATAAAATGGCTTATGGTGTACCTGCTAAAGTTATAAAATCAATTAAGCAAGGTGAAAAATACCTGTACCATGTTGAATATTTTGCAAAAGAAAAGTTTTCAACTACCAATCAAATTAATTTAGAAGTTATTACAGGAAAAACGGGTTGGGATAATTTACTTAAAGAAATAGAGGCATACGATTTTTATCATACCTACGATTATCATACGCTATCTAAATCTGAAAACGAAATTCCAATTTTAATAAAATACACCGAGAAAGATACAATGATAGCCTTACCTCTATTAGTTAGAGATATTCAAGGTACCAATTATAAAGATGCAACCTCAGTTTATGGCTATGCAGGACCTATTTGTAAATGCGATTTAAAATCTTTTGACAATAGGAATTTCAAAAAAAGCTTAATTGAATATTTTATAAAAAACAACTTTGTATCCATATTTTCAAGATTAAATCCCTTTTTCACTTGCCAAAATGAGGCACTTAAAGGTATTGGATCAATTTACCACCAAGGTAAAGTTGTAAATATAAATTTATTGCAAGATTGTAATATTCAACGGCAAAATTACCAAAGCCGTTTAAAAACACATATAAACAAGGCAAGACGAATGTGTTCTATAAAAAAAGCAATAACACAAAACGATATTGATGAGTTTAAAGCTATTTATTTTGAAAACATGGATAGAGTGCATGCAAAAAGATATTATTACTTTAGTGATGCCTATTTTAATAAAATTATAAATAGTGATGATTTTGAATCTGAAATCTTATTGGCTATAGACAATGAAACAGGGCAAACAATAGCTGGATGCCAGTTTATTTTAACAAATGGCATTGTGCAATACCATTTATCTGGAACAAAAAACGATTTTTTACATCTAACCCCTACAAAATTGTTGATTGATGAAATGCGACTAATAGCATCTCAAAGAGGCTGTAAATTTTTTAATTTGGGTGGCGGCTTAGGTGGTAGTGATAACGACTCATTGTTTAATTTTAAATCATCCTTTTCAAAAGATTTCAAAGAATTTGATCTTTGGAAGTTTATTGTTAATGAAGAAATATATAATGAGTTGGTATTGAAAAAAGGTGTAAATTCAGAGTCCGATTTTTTTCCACTTTATAGATCCTTAGAAGATTTAAACATAAGTTTGTAATTGTTATCAGCCACAAACAAAATGTTGCCAATGTGTTAAAATAAGCTACAAAGTCATAAAGTTTTTATGCTTATTATTTAATTAAAAAATATAATAATATATTTGACATAAACCTTTTGGTTTTCCCTAATCAAAAAGAGTAATAGCTTAAAGTATTCATCATTTTTAAAATTTTGAATAAAAAAATAATTAACACATTTCAAATAAATATTTGAAACTTAGAATGAGTTATTACAATTTATTACTTGCAATTTCTAAAACACTAGGCGATTCATTTTACGTATTGCACGAAGAAAACTACCTAAAAAATATTCAAGATTTACAATCGGCATTTCATAAACAATACAATAAAGTCATTATAGGGTATTCGTATAAAACAAATTACATCCCTAAATTATGCCAAATTGCAAAACAAAATGGTATTTATGCTGAAGTAGTATCAGAAATGGAGTTAGAATTAGCATTAAAATTAGGATACAACTTTGATAAAATAATTTTTAATGGGCCTTTAAAAAAAGAAAAAGATATTGAAAAAGCCCTTTTAGGAAACAGCATTATAAATTTAGACTCTTATTCCGAGCTAGATAGTGTTGAAAATATTGTTAAAAAATACCCTTCAAAAACATTTAAAGTAGGCTTGCGTATTAATATGTCTTTAGTTAATAAAGATGGCGAATCGGCTATACAAGAAGGTTTAGATGTAGGTCGATTTGGTTTTGATACAACAAATGCCGAATTTTTAAACGCAATAAACCGATTGAATAATCTTGGAGTTGTTATTAATGCCTTGCATGGGCATACATCATCATCCGATAGAAGTTTAAAAAATTTTGAAACGATAACCAAAACATTATGCAACGTTAGAAACCATTACAATTTAAATAATATTAAGTATTTTAATATAGGTGGTGGCTACTTTGGCCCTATGCCTAAAGGCTTAATAAACCAAACAACGCCTACATTTGAAGACTATGCAACTACAATTTTTAACCAATTAAAAACAGATGCATGGTTTACAGAAAACCAACCTTACGTTATTTTAGAACCAGGCGTTTCTGTAGTATCAAATGCCCTATCCTTTGTTTCAAAAATAATGGATATTAAAAAAATTCGAAATAAAAACTTTTTACTAATTGAAGGTGGTGTGTACAATATAAAACCTACATTTCATAAAATAAACTTACCCTTTCAATTAATATCAAAAGAAACTAAAACCACAAATAATAACGAAAATTTTGATGTGGTAGGTTCAACATGCATGGAAAAAGACCTAGTACTTAACAATGTATCAATTAACAACCCTAGCGTAAATGATTTTATTCAAATAAATAATGTAGGTGGTTACACCATAGTAAAAACACCAAATTTTATAAATTACGTACCCGCAATTATATCAATTAATACAGAAAATGTATATAATATCATTAGGCACAGGCAAACTATTAATGATTTAATTGCCACCTACGTTTTAAATTAAACAATAGTTACAAATAACAAATGCTATATAAAAATATAATTAAAAGACTTATAGATTTTGTTGCTGCAGCCATAGGGTTAATAATAGCGTTCCCTGTTATGGTTTTAATTTATATACTACTTAGAATAGTACATAACGAAGCACCATTTTTTTACCAAAAACGAGCAGGAAAATACGGAAAAGAATTTAAAATAATAAAATTCAAAACCATGAACAGTTTAAAAGATGCAAATGGCATGCTTTTACCAGATGCAGATAGAATAACAAAACTAGGTGGCTTTTTAAGAAAAACATCTTTAGACGAGATTCCACAACTTATAAATGTTATAAAAGGAGATATGAGTTTAATTGGGCCAAGGCCACTATACATGAAATATTTACCATATTACACTGCAAAAGAACAAGTAAGACATACCGTAAAGCCAGGCATTACAGGGTTAGCACAAATATCTGGAAGAAACCTTATTGGTTGGGATATGCGATTAAAAAAAGATATTGAATACGTTGAAAACCTATCACTTAGTTTAGATATAAAAATTTTATTAAAAACAATTCAAAAAGTAATTTTAATAAAAGATGTTGCAATAGATGAGGTTTCTGGTATTTTTGATTTAGACGATGAAAGAAAAAACAAAACGATTAAAATTAATTAATGTACCTATATAATGAAACAGAATATACTATTCACTTGTGCAGGTAGGCGTAATTATTTAATTAATTACTTTAAAGAGGCACTAAATGGTAATGGCAATGTTATTGCAGCAGATCAAGATTTACTAGCACCAGCTCTTGTAGATGCAGATATTGCAATGCAAACACCCAATATTTATAGCGACACATACATACCTACATTAATTGAAATATGCAAAAATAACAACGTTACTGCACTTATTACACTAAACGATTTAGAGCTTCCTATATTATCAAAAAACAAAGCAGCTTTAAAAAAAGAAGGCGTAAAAGTAATTATATCAAGCGAAGAAGTTATAGATATTGGTTTTGATAAATTAAAAACCTTTAAGTTGGCCAAACGCTTAGGCATACATACCCCAAAAACATATACAAATCTTAAAAATGCTATCAAAGCCATTAACGCGGGCGAATTAAAATACCCACTAGTAATAAAACCTCGATGGGGAACTGGATCAATTTGTATAGAGTTTCCTGAAACACTAGAAGAATTAAAATTAGCATTCAAATTGCAAAGAATAAAAATAAAAAAAACTATACTAGATAACGTAAGTAAAAGAGATTTTAAAAATGCAATTCTAATTCAAGAAAAACTTGAAGGTAGTGAGTATGGTTTAGACATAGTAAACGATTTAAAAGGCAATTATTTTGGTACCTATGCTAGATTAAAACTGGCTATGCGTTCTGGTGAAACAGATAAAGCTGTATCCGTAATAGATAGCCGCATAGAACAACTTGGAAAAAAAATTGCTGAAGAATTAAAGCACATAGGCAATATGGATTGTGATGCCTTTCTTGTTGGAAACACATATTATCTGCTTGAAATAAATCCACGTTTTGGAGGCGGCTATCCATTTTCGCATGAAGCAGGTGTTAATATAGCTGCTATAATTCTAGAGTGGTTAAAAGGTAAAAAAAGTGAAAGTCTTACACATTTAGTAAACTATAAAAGTGGTGTTGTGTTTTCAAAATGTGACAGATTGTTACATGTTAATGAAGTAACTAGTATTAAAATGAGTTAATGAATAAATTTACTTAACACTTAAACTTAGGAAATTACCTATTAACGAAATGCATAACAATACCTCTAATATTAGTAGTATTTTTTTTAACTTAGAGCTGCTGAAGGTATTGTAAATATTGATATTTATACTATTAGAAATCAGTATTTTAAAACATTCTAATTTATGATTTATGTATTTTAATAAATAAATCAGGACATAATAACATAAGATAAAATGCAAAAGTGATGTCATTTTATGTTTTTTTAATTTAAATACTAGCTTTGAGTCATAATAATAATCCCTTCATATCAGATACATTTTCAGAAATTTGGAAAAAAAGGTTTGCCAACCCTAAACTAATAAAATCGTTTAGCTTCATTAAAAACCTTACATTTTTCAAACACCCCTTTCTGCCCTTTTACACCAATGTTGGCAAAAACTTAACCAAAGGTGTCTCATACACACTTGAACAAAACACTTCTAAAGATTTTAAAAAAAACACACTTTTAATTTATGATGTACCACAATATTTTGAAATTAAAACAACCACAACGTTAAAAAATTTAAGGTTAATAAAAATAAAACAATATCCAGGTTACTTAATTCAACTTAAAAAACATACTAATTTTAATAACTACTTAAAAAGCACTTTTAGTAAAAGTAGTGTTCAAAAATTTAACCGATATAAAAAACGCTTAGAAAGTTGTTTTAATATTGATGAAAAAATGCTAATTGGTAATATAGACAAGGCAGAATACGATAACGTTTTTAATCACTTTAATCATTTACTTACCAAGCGCTTTGAAGATAAGCAAATTACAAACAATAATTTAAACCCTGATGAATGGGCTTTTTATTATGATGTAGTATTCCCTATGATATTAGAAAAAAAAGCGGCTCTTCATGTAATTTATAACAACAACATACCCATTAGCATTCGATTATTATACTTTTCTGATGCTATTATTTTTGATGCCATTACTGTTTTTGATATCGATTATTCTAAATTTCACATAGGAAAAGTATCAATAATGAAAGTATTGGAATGGAGTTTTAATAGCAATTATAAATATTTCGATTTTTCAAAAGGTTATTTTGATTATAAAGAAAGCTGGAGCGATTTAAAATATAATTTTGAATACCATCTGTATTTTGACACTAAATCTTTAATAGCAAACATTTTAGGGAATAGTATAGCAACCTTTTTTAAGTTAAAACAATTTTTAAGAGATAAAGAATTCGATAAAAAATTACACCAACTTACATTTTTATTGAAAAAAGAAAAAGCTTTAAGTTCTGAAACTTTAAAACAAATACCTCCAAATCAGGTTAGTTTAACAGAAACCATGTTAACAAAAATTAATATAAACAATATTGATTATGCATTTTTAAAAAAATATGCTTACAATTTTTTATTTCTAACTACAGAGCATATTAATGATTTAAAAGTTTTTAAATGTAATGATGCCAACCAAAACACCTACTACCTAATAAAAGGTAAAAACAATGAACAACTAATTGGTTAACCATAACCAATTAATAAAATTAGCACAACATAGCGCTTTTATAAGTTAAAGTTTAATAAAAATCAGTTAATCTGTTGCTTACATATTAATACTATTTTTCTTATCAAGAATAATGGCATTTTGTCTAAAAAAGCAAAAACCTATTAAATTTAATGAGTATTTTTAACCTATTATTTACAATGGGTATAACGTATTTTGCAAATGGGTTTAAAAATTACCAACCATAACTTTTTTTCTAACGTGTTTGAACAGCATAAAACAAATGCGTTATATAAAACGGTTTGTAATTCGTTTAATAATACATTGTTAGATAACGATGTGTATTCCGATAACCCACCATTTAATATAACAACCTTTAAGTTTGTTCCTAATTATTTAAATACCACGGTAACTACTAATGTTGCTTGCAGTAAAGTATTCTTAAAACACGGTTATTTAGCAAATTTAAAAGGATACAAAAATATAGACGATTACTTAAAAAAAGATTGTAAGCGAAACTTTAGATATAAAATTTTAAAATCCGTTAAACGCTTAGAATCGTGTTTTGAAATCAATTATAAAACTTATCATGGTGATAATATGTTGTACCAAGAGTACATACATTACATGAATATATTTCACAACATGCTTACAAAACGTTTCAACCAACGAAACGATAGAAATTTAATTCTTGAAAATTGGGATTATTATTTTAAAATAACATATAACTTAATCATAAACAAAAAAGCATCACTTTTTGTAATATTTAATAAACAAGAACCCATAACATTTACATTAAATTTTCATTGCGACACTATTTTATACTTTTCAGTACCAACCTTTAATTTGGATTATTCAAAATTTACACCAGGTAATGTGGCCATATATAAAATTATAGAATGGTGTTTTCAAAACAATTACCAAATTTTCGATATGGGTTATGGGAGTTTTGAAAATAAACTAAGTTGGTGTAATACAACGTACAATTATGAACACCACGTGCTATATAACCCAAAAAATAAAATAGGAAAACCTTATGCGTTTATTTTAAAAAACAAGTATAAACTTATAAATTACCTATTAGCAAAACGTGTAAATTTAGCTGTAAAAAAAATAAAGAATACAATTAAAGGAAGTAATAAAGAATTTCAAATTCCTTATGTGCTTTTACAAATAGAAAATACAGATTTTAATCAAATAAATAATGCCACCAAAATTGATTTAAACCTTGAAAGCAATAATTTTTTAAAAAAAGTAATTCATGATTTTTTATATTTAAATACAGAACATATTAATAACATAACTGTACATAAGTTACAGAATGCCCCAAAGCAATATATTTTTAAAGGAAAAGAAACCATGTCTAAAATCCAATTTACCTACTAGAATGAAACATATTAAAAAAGAACAGTTTATTTGGGATTTTCAAAATAAAGAAATAATACCTAGCTGTTATGAAAACGTGTTTTTTAATAACACAACATATAAAAATGAGTTGTCTTTAGCAAATAAAGAAAAAATAGTATATGTTAGTTTAGTACCATCCTATATAAACTACACACTTGTAAACCAAGAAGATTATAACCAAAAAAAAATACAACACATAGGAAAAGATGGTGCAGGCATATTAATTGATGGAAACTACACTACAGATACCTATTTACAAAAATTTACCAGTAAAAAATTACGAATTAATTTAAAAAGAGGAAAAACACGTTTAGAAGAATCATTCAATATAAAATACGAGTGCAATTTTGGTAGCATAACAGCAGATAAGTACAATTTTTTATTATCAGAATTGCGTATTATGCTTGAAAAACGCTTTAAGGAAAAAAACATAGAAAATATGTTTTTAAAAGAATGGGACTTGCACACCACAAATTTATACTCATTAATAAATACAAAAAAAGCATCATTATTTGTTATATATAGTGATGAAAAGCCAATAAGTATAACTATAAATAATCATATTTTAAATAGTATACTTTACTCTAAAACAAATGCTTTCGATACCGATTATTCAAAATTTGGATTAGGGCAAATTGATAATTATATCCTTTTGGATTGGTGTTTAAAAAATAACTACCATTTTTTAGATTTAGGCTTCGGGATTTTAGAATACAAAAAAAAATGGTGTAACCTTTTTTATAATTATGAGTATCACCTTTACACAAAAAAGGGAAGTTTAACAGCTAGCAGTATAGCATTAATGGAAAGTTTTAAAATAAAATTTAAAAATAACCTTAAAATTTTTAAAATAGACAAAGTATTACAAAGCATAAAATTTATATTCAAAAAAACACCAATTGAAAAAAACAACTCCTCACCTGTCGAAACACTAGAAGTAAAAACTAAAAGTGATGAAATTAATGATGATTTTTTAAAAAATATAAATATAAAAAACAAAAAATTTAAAGCATTAAGGCAACCAATATATAATTATTTGTATAATAGCAAATTGCATGTTGATACTATTGAAACCTATGAAGTAACCAATCAAAAAAACACCTATATAGTCAAAGCTGAAGAAGATATAATAAAAATAAAGGTACTTAGTTATGAGTCTTAAAAAAAGTCATTTTCTAAATGAATTACTAGAAAATCATAAAATTAATGATGCATACAAAACATTGCACTTTACTTTTAATAACACCTTATGTTATGAATTAAATACCGCAATGGATTTTAAAAAAAAAACAGAACCTTTAACACAAATCTACATAGCTTTTCCAAATTTTTTAACCCCTACTTTTAAAAATTCATCCAAAAACACCAAACGCATCGTTCAAAAATACCAAGATAGCTTTGGTATTATATTACCTAACAATATTACAAATATTACCGAGTACCTAAATAGCCATTTTAGCAAAAATTCTAGAACGCCTATTATAAAAAAAATGAAGCGTTTGGAAGCTTGCTTTAATATAAGCTATAAAGTGTTTTATGGCGCGATTGATAAAAAAACATATAGCCATATAATGGATAAAACCCACGCAATGTTAGTACGTAGGTTTAACCAGCGAAATGATGCTAATTTTGTTTTAAATAATTGGAATAAATATGAGGCATTGCTTTTTCCTTTAATAAACAGTGGTAAAGCATCTATTTTTGTAATCTATAACAACGAAACACCAATACAAGTTTCTATAAATTTCCATTATAAAAAAATATTTTTCGCGTACATTCCTACCTACGATATAGATTATGCTCAGTTTGGTTTAGGTAATACAGCAGTTTACAAACAACTCGAATGGTGTATTGAAAACAACTACCAGTATCTAGACATGGGAAATGGCGATTATGATTATAAAAAAAGATGGTGCAATTACCATTACGCGCTAGAAACACATATTCATTACAATCCTAATAACTTGAAATCTAAAATTTTAGCAATAAATGCGTTAAATACAATCCGTATTAAAAACATAGCTAAAGATGTTGTTAATAACACATTTTATAAAAAACTAAAACAACAAATTTTTACTAAAAACAATTCCGACAGACTTGATGTATATGCAAATTACACTACCAACAAAATAGAAAAGCAAGCATTATTAAAAACAAATAATTTAAATAAAATAGATTACAAAACAGTTTCTAACTTTGAGAAAATAAACAAACCGCTTTTCGATTTTTTATATACCACGCAAAATCATATTGATACAGTAACCATATATAAAGACACCAACAATACAACCTACTACATAGTAGGCAGTATAAATGCCATTCAGGTAATTTTTAATTAAATGAAAGGTTGAACTATGAAAAAAATTAAAAGCCTTATTCTAAAGAAATTTTTAATATTCGATTTTTATAATAATACCATTATAAAAAGAACATCACCTCCTTTTTTTAAAGCAATAACTAACAACAACACAAACCAAACCATACAGTTTGAAGCTAAACCAGAAAAGCTAAATGCAAATAAAGGGCTTCATTACATTACCTACATCCCACCCTATATTACAACTTCAAAATATGAAGGTTTAAAATATAGATCTTTATATCAATTCATAGGTTTTCTAGCTGATATTTCAGCCTACGATTCTTTAGAAGCCTATATGGGAAATCAATTTGGTGCTAAAAGCAGAAGTAAAATTAGAGCCTATTGCAAACGCTTAGACACCTGTTTTAAAACAACCTATAAACTATATTATGGTGCTATAGAAAAACAAGACTATCAAGCAATTATGGATGCATTAGAAACCATGATTTCAAGACGGTTTAACCAACGCGGAGATACACACCAAGCAGAAAAAGACTGGAACTATTATAAAGAAACCACTTACCAATTGATTCTTGATAAAAAAGCATCATTATTTGTTATTTATGATAATAATAAACACATTGATATTTGTTTAAATTATCATTTTAATACCATAATGATTAATTATATTAGAGCTTTTGATATTGATTATGCAAAGTTTAGATTAGGATATATCGATATTTATAAACAGTTAGAATGGTGTTTTGATAATAATCATACCATTTTTGATTTGGGTGCAGGCGTATTTTCATATAAAAAACAATGGTGTAATGTAACCTACAAATTTAGAAACGACATTGTAAACAGTAAAACATCTATATTTAATACATGCCTTAGTTTTTACATTCATAAATTACTAAAATTG
This sequence comes from Mariniflexile jejuense, assembly GCF_042675665.1. Classification (NCBI taxonomy): domain Bacteria; kingdom Pseudomonadati; phylum Bacteroidota; class Flavobacteriia; order Flavobacteriales; family Flavobacteriaceae; genus Mariniflexile; species Mariniflexile jejuense. Next base: position 213,628 of record NZ_JBHTJI010000001.1, on the reverse strand, counting down.
AAGTTGTATTTGAATAGTAAAAACATCATTTCAGACAAAGCAAACCTAAGTAAAGATGTTTCAAACAGTAATAATAATTTAGAAGAAAGCCCATATTATAGTTTCAATCAAACACCTATTAATGCGAATGATATAACATCAGATTTTATTAAAATTAATATTGAAAACCCCGAGTACAAATTTTTAAGACAACCCGTTTTTGAATATTTATATTTAAATTTTGAAAATAAAAATACTATAACCATTTATAAAATAAACAATAAGCCTAACACCTTTTGCATTAGTGGAAAAAAATGCATGCTGCTTAACTAATAAAACTAGCCAAACAATACAAACATTATGGCAATACATAACAATTTTCACGAAACAATATCTACAAAAAATGAGGTTTTAGCTTGTTATAAAAAATTAAGTTTTACCCACAACAAAGTAAATATATACACAGCTCAAACTTTAAAAAAAAACAAGCAAAACAATACACAAAACGTATCATTATTTCCTTCTTACATACAACCAGAATTTTTTAATACAGATACCGTTGAAGTGGTTAAAATACCTCAAGAAAAAATTACAGGATATGCAGTTTTAATTAATAATCATGAAAATTTAGATACGCTTTTTAAAACCGAATACAAAAAAAGTTTTAGAGCTAATATTTTAAGATTTGTAAATAGATTTGAAGATTGCTTTGACGCAAGTTATAAATTATTTTACGGCCATATTTCACAAGATGATTATACGTTTTTAATGGCAACTTTACACAATATGTTAACCAATAGGTTCGACCAACGAAACGATTCCAACAAGGTGTTAAATAATTGGGAATTCTACCTAAGCACAACATATAATTTAATTTTAGAAAAAAAAGCATCCCTATTTGTTATTTACCAAAACACAACCCCAGTTCATATTTGTATTAATCATCATTTTAATAACATTTTATTTGTATCAGTTCCGTCGTATAACATCAATTATGCAAAATTCGCTTTAGGCAATGTGTCGCTTTACAAATTGTTAGAATGGAGTGTAAACAATAAATACGAAATAATGGATATGGCTCAAGGCTATTTAGAATATAAACGCCGCTGGAGCAATCTTATTTACACGTTCGAACACCATATTGTTTTTAATAAAAGCAACTTAAAGAGCAAGTTAGATGCAGCTATTGAAATTAAAAAATTAAACTTCAAAAACTATTTGAAATCTAAAAATATAGATGAACTAATAGAAACTATTAAAAAAAGACTTAAAAACAGCAACGCTTCGGTTGAAGTGTTAAACTATAGTTTTGAAGACTTAAAACAGCAAAACACAGATAATCTCATTGCCATTAAGCAAGGAACGTCAAAATACAATGAGCTAGTAAAACCTATTAACGATTTTTTATATACAAACAAGGCGCATATTAACAATATAAGAATTTTTGAAACAACAAAAACTAATGAGTTCTTGTTTTGCAGTGCGAATACAATACAAAAGTTAACCATTAAATAACCATATCGAAATTTTAGGGCTTTAAACTAATTATAAAAAGAAAATAAATATAAAAATTTAACTTTAGCTATTTAAAACCAAAATCTACTATGTACAAACTTGTAAAAAAAGCAAAGGTTTTTTTAAATATGGTATTAAATGGCTTATACAAAGATATTTTTAATATTATAAAACAGAGAATCTACTCTAACACCTATTGGTTTTACATCAGAAGAGATTTAACACAAGGTATTAATAACCAAACTCATAAAGCTAAAATAGACATAACACTTCGCGAATATACAGATGCTGATCATAAGTATTTTAAAAACTTACCGTTAGATGATATGCTTATAAATGCAAATATACCTACCTGCTATGTGGCAGTAACTAAAGACGGTATTCCTTGTTTTAGAGAATGGTTTATTGAACCTTCACAAAATGAAAAAATAAAAAAGTTTTTTGTTAATAATTTACCACAATTAAAACCCGATGAATGTATTTTTGAACGAGCTTTTGCCGTTAAAGCTTATAGGGGTTTAGATTTGTACCAAGAAGTTAATTACCTGTTTGCAAAAAAAGCCCTAAATTTAGGTTACAAATGGTCAATAAGTTGTATCGATTTAGATAATATTTTATCCTTAAAAGCAGCTCATAAATTACAAACTACACCTACTAAACTTCTAGTAATTAAACATCGCTTTTTTACACAAAAACCCGTTTTAATTGATATTCCTAAAAAACTGAAAGCAAAAACACCATGGCTTTTTGACGAAGAAAATGAAGTTAAAGTATGACACTAAAAAACATATATAAAGCCACTATTATTCCTTTAATAGTGATACCAAATATTTTTGTAATGGTACTAGGTATTGAAAGTTTTCCATATACCTGTGCGCCCATGTTTGGGCATTATATAGACAGCAAAACAGATTTATACTTATTAGAGTTTGAAGGTGTTAATGATGGTAAAACAACAAATTTAATTAACTATTTAGGAAAACCAGAAGACTTTTTTATGAGGCATTTTTTTAGCAAAGTGTACGGTTCTACAAAAGCGATTTCGCCATTTTCTAATAAACTATCAGAAAGTGATGAAGCATTTCATGATAGAATGAAACTTTTTTTCCTTCACTATACCAAAATTTTAAAAGATGAATACCATTTAACATTCCAAAAGATAAATATTAAAGCAGTAAAAGTAAACCAAGACCGCAAAAAACTTACAGAACCTAAAATTATTGGGTTTTATGATACTTCTGAAAAAGAATACATTTCTAGTATAGAAAACAAAACAGTAAAAAGATATAAAAAATGAAGTTAATCTATAAATGCTATGCTATTGTAATAGCTTTATTAAATCAACCGTTAAGTCTACTAAGGTTTTTATTATCTATTTTACTTGGTAAAAAGTTAATAGAACAACTATATTTTATCAACGAAGTTGTAGATAATACTAGATACCAACTTGCCACAACATGGTTTACTCGTTTATTACCAGATACATGGTTTGTGTTTAATGATAGTCATGTTTCTACAATACTAATATTAATTATAGTAGTAGCAATTGCTGCGGCTATTGGCTTTTTAGGAAGATTAAGTTTATTTACACTAGCTTTTTTAAGCTATTATATTTTTGGAATAAGCGAAGGTATTGGCATTTTCGACCATCACATGTCCTTACCAACCCAAGTTATTCTTGCGCTAGCCTTAGTACCTGGTTCTATGAAACTGTCCATAGATTATTTACTTTTAAAATATGTCTATTTAAAAGAAAAAACACCATTATTTCAGTTTTCAAAAAATCCTAAATGGGGTTTTAATTTAGTTTTAGCCTTAGTTGTTTTAACCTATTTTACCGCAGGCGTTTCAAAATTACGTTACGGACATGGTGTAAACTGGCTAGATGGTTCTACTTTAGGATTTTATTTAAAAGAACGAACAAACTTGTACAAACAAGGCGATGTGCAATTAATAATTGGTGATGCTAAAATTGCTGAAAACAAAAAATGGAAAGACGAATATGGTTTTATAGCACATACATACGCCAATTATCAAATATCTCCAAGGCTAACGGCTATTGCAGAATATGTTGCAAATAAAAAAATACTACTCATTTTACTTTCAATAGGTTCTGTGTTATTCGAACTTTTAGCGTTTATTGCTTTTATAAATTCTAAATACAGAAACATATACCTTGTTGCTGCAATTATTTTCCATTTATCTATTGGTGCTTTAATGGGTATTTCATTTAGACAATACAGAATAATATGCTTATTTTTAATAGATTGGGTTATAATATTTGAATTTATACTTAAAAAGATAAAATCTATTAAAAGCCTTCGTATCAATAAAACATAAAACTGAATAAACAGCATTTTGACGATTATTAATTTAATGAAAATAAATTAGTGATTATCTTTATAAACAAGTCAAAACAATGAGGTTATGAAACTGCTTTTCTTAAAAACATTGATATACAGTATATTAATATTTATTTCTTTAGAAATAATTGTAAGGGTATTTCATTTATACGATCATTACCCACTATTTATTATAAATGATAAAAATGTTAAAACCTATGCGCCAAATCAAGATGGTTATACGGTTACAGGTAATAGAGTTATGAATTTTGCGCAATACCACATAAACAAGTCTGGATTTAATTCATACAGAGAATTTACACCATCAAAAAACAAAACAGACATAGCCATTATAGGCGATTCGTTTATTGAAGGACTTCATCAAAATTATAATAATTCTATTGGAAAAAAAATTGAAAGCAAACTAAACGATGGAACTGAAGTATTTGAATATGGACATTCTGGTTATGATTTTGCAGATCAATTGCATCTAATTTCTGCTTACAAAGAAAAATTCGACTTGATAGATTATATTATAATTTACATGAAATTTGAAAATGATTTAAAAAGAGATTTTTATGAGCCAGACCAATATTGGATTGATTCGCAGTACTTTTTAACATCAAGAATTCAAAATAAAATTAAACTATTTAACTACATTGGTAATATTGGTCTTTTTGAACCATTAAGAGAATTAAAAGGCAAAATTGTGTCGTTAGGAAGTAGCAATCCAGAAACAGAAAGTGATAAAACTGAAACTACAAAACCAATTTCAAATGATTTGGTGTATCTAGAAAACTTCAAAAAGCTAATTAAAACGTATGGGTTTAATAAAAGTAAAACAGCCATATTATTAGATTCACGAACAACTAGCAAATCATTTTTGAATTACTGCGATTCTATGGGTTACAAATATTTAGATTTTGGAAAAGCTCTGGAACAATCTAAAACCCCCGCAACATTAATTTACGACATGCATTGGAATAATCATGGCAGAGAAATTATTGCTTCAGAAATTTCAAGTTACATTAAAAGCGTAAAAGTATCTAATTAATTGTTTTGTTAAAACTGGAAGTAAATAAACGACCTATCAATACCATCGTCAAAAAACAATAGCATCAATAAAATTACAGCTGTATAAGCTATAAATCGAACAATTTTCGATTTAAACTTAAATGGTGAACGTTCATCCTTACGAATAATATACTCATAAACAACAAATACGATTATAAGTATGTAATAATCAATCATGCGGTAACCCATTGGATGACTATAGGTTTCATATGAGAAATTTGTGAATATTTGGTTTATAAAACCAAAAGCACCTGTTATAGATTCCGATCTAAAAAATATTCTTGAAAAGGTAACAATGCTAAAGGTTAAAAGCACTTGACCAACTTCTGTTAATGTTGGTAAAAAGGTATTCTCTCCTATAACACTATCTTTATAAATGGCATTTCTTCCCATTAAAAATACAGGTATAAATGCCAAAGCATGAAATGCACCCCAAAAAATAAATGTCCAGTTTGCACCATGCCAAAACCCACTAACCAAAAACACAATACTTATATTTCTAACAGACTTTAGTTTACTAACTTTTGAACCGCCTAAAGGAATATATACATAATGCCTAAACCAAGTTGATAGTGATATGTGCCAACGCTGCCAATATTCTGCAACATTTCTAGAGAAATTGGGAAATTTAAAGTTAGACATAAGTTCTACACCAAAAAGCTTTGCTGTACCAATAGCTATATCTGTATAACCACTAAAATCACCATATACCTGAAAACTAAACATGGTAACACCTAAAATAAGTGTAGAAGCTGAATGTTGCGAATAATTGGTAAAGATATCATCCACCATAGGAGCTAAAGCATCGGCAATTACTACTTTTTTAAATAAACCCCATAATATAAGTTTTAAACCGCTAACAGTTTGGTAGTAACTAAAAATGCGTTTATTTAATATTTGAGATAGTAAATTTGAAGCTCGTTCTATTGGTCCAGCAACAAGCTGCGGAAAGAAACTAACAAATGCTGCAAACGATAAAAAATCGGTAGTAGGTTTTAATTTTTTATAATACACATCAAACGAATACGACATGGTTTGAAAGGTGTAAAACGAAATACCAACAGGTAAAATAACACGTAAGGTCCAAGTACTTTTTATTTCATGGCCAAAAAGCGAAAACATATCTACCCAAGAGTCAACAAAAAAGTTGTAATATTTAAAAAATCCTAAAAGTCCTAAATTAAAAATAACACTAACCCAAAGCCAGCGTTTTCGTTTACTTTGTACATCAAGGTTATAAATTTTTATGGCAACAAAATAATCTACTGCTGTGCTTAATAATATTAAGGAAAGAAACCTCCAATCCCATAAGCCATAAAACACATAACTAGCTACTAAAATTAAAACATTTTGCGCTTTTAGATGCTTTTGAAATACAAACCAATAGAGAGCAAAAACTATAATTAGAAATATAAAAAACTCTAAAGAATTAAAAACCATATAGAATTATTATAAAGTAAAAAGTAAAGTTGTCTAAATATATTTAACTACCCAAACATCAAATTAAATTATAGAAAAATCAAATAAAATCTTCAAAAAGGCAATTAAAACTGTAATCTACATAAAGAATAAAAAAAAGGCCGCTTAATTATTGATAAGCAGCCTTTTATAATATTGTTATAAAATTATAATTCATTAAAAATGGAATGCATTAAACGTTTTTTATCGTTTATACTTTCTTCTAATGAAATCATAGTTTCAGTTCTGTAAACACCTTCAATATCATCTAATTTAAAAATTATTTCTTTAGCATGTTCTGTACTTCTAGCTCTAATTTTACAAAATATATTGAATTTACCAGTGGTAATATGTGCTACTGTTACAAAAGCAATTTCATTAATACGTTCTAATACAAACTTAGTTTGTGATGTATTGTTTAAATAAACACCTACGTAAGCGATGAATGAATATCCTAGCTTTTTGTAATCTAACATTAAAGATGATCCTTTAATAATACCTTGCTCTTCCATTTTTTTTACACGTACATGAACTGTACCTGCTGAGATTAATAATTTTTTAGCAATGTCTGTAAAAGGTATTCTTGTGTTGTCAATCAACATATCAAGAATTTGATGATCAATTTCGTCTAATTTAATTTTCCCCATAATTAATTATTCTTAAATATATTGCGAAAATAATACATTTTTGTTAATAATAGCACAATAATTGGGCGTTTTATTTCGGTAATAATGATATTTTTTCATTATTTATCATTACGAAAACGTTTTCGCTATCAATTTTCAATAATTGCATGTTATTATTAAATACTTCTAACTTATTAGCTTGTATGTGCTTATGTGCAAAATAGCCATCAAGATTTTCAATTTTTTCAACTTTTGGTATAAAATTAATTTTTCCGCCAATCAATTTTTCTTGGTATTGGATTGCGATATCTGTTATTATTTCTTTTCCATCAAGTATTGTTTTGGCGTCTTTTATGATGATATCAAAAAACAACTTTTCATTCTCAGGAATTTCTAAATATGGTTGATAATTAACACCCGTTACATCAGTTTTAGAAATATAATCTAAGGAAGTTAGATACGATATGTATATAAACTCTCTGGTACAATCTCTGGCGTAATCATTATGGTAATGACCAGCTTCAAACAAAATAGTAGGCACATTTTCACTTTGAAATGTGTCGCCAACACAGTTTAAATTAAACGCATCATCATAAACACCTACTTGGTTAGGTATTACTTCCTGCAAGGCAGCATTCATTACAGCTATTACTTCCATAGCTACTTTTCTATTGGGTGTAATAGTGCAAACCTTATCTTGTGCAGGTGCTAAAAACGATACTGTAGCCGATTTATTTGTGTTTCCTGCACTAAAAATAGTGCGTTGTCCGTGTAAATTATAACAAAAATGAGGGTTAAAAGTTTTAAAAATGGCTCGTAAAACTTTGCTTTCTGGTTGTGTTAAGTTTTGTGCGTCTCTATTTAAATCTACTTCATTTGCATTTATTCGTGTGTAAGCAAGTGCACCATCCGGATTTAAAATAGGTATAATATATAACGTACATGCTTTTAAAATAGGACTTACTAGGGCTTCGTCACTTAGCAATGTGTTTAATAAATCGAAAATAGCCTTTGTGGTTGTCGATTCATTTCCGTGCATTTGCGACCACATTAAAATTCGTTTTTCACCCGAACCTATTTTAATACCATGAATAGGGTTGTTTAAAACAGAAATTCCTATGGTTTCAATTGTTATTTTTTTTGATAGGTTTTCCAACAAAGGTTTTATGCTTTTATGGGTTATATACCTATGCTGTAAATGCGATTCTTTGTGTTTTAAAAATAATTGTTTTATAGCTTCTACTTGCATCATGATAATTTAGTCTACAAATGTAAACATTTACTAATTTACAATTGTAAACAAAAGAAATAAGATATTTTGTTACAATGTTAAACATTGTAATATAGACAGTAACAATAAATATTAAAGATGTAATCACCCCAAACTTATAAAATTTATAAAATACTATATTTCAGTAAAATAACATTTATTATTTAAAGTTATAGATTCAAATTGACGAAACAGATTTGTTTAATTTTGCTTATAAATCAATATAATTTGTTACATTTGTGTAACCAAATTACATTTGTGACGTTTACAATGATAAACACTGAAAATTTTACTAAAAGGCTGCAAAAAGTAATAGATTATTACGGAGAAACAGCGTCTTCTTTTGCCGAAAAAATTGGTGTGCAACGCTCTAGTATTTCACATATTTTATCTGGTAGAAATAAGCCTAGTTTGGAATTTGTTTTGAAAATTATTTCTTCATATCCAGAAGTTGAATTGTATTGGCTATTAAATGGCAAAGGTGAATTTCCTGCAAATAAAAACATAGATGAAATAACATTAGCCGCATCTACTCCTATTGCTAAAATAAATGTTGATGAAAATGAATCGATAAAAAATAAGGAAGCTGTTATTTCTGAACTAAAAAAAGACAAAACTATTGAGCGTATTGTAATTTTTTATTCGGATGGTAGTTTTAAAAACTTTGAAAATTAAATTTTAAGTTTAGTATTTTTGCCTTGAAATAAAAACCTATGAAACTTCTATACATTTTACTATTACTAAGTTTATTTAGCTGCTACGAAAAATCAAGAAATTGCAGCGATTACAAAACAGGTAAATTTTACAGTGAAGTAACTATTGATGGTAAATTATACAAATCGAAATTTACACGCACAGATACTTTGCAAATTGAAACATATGACAAAAAAGTAGATTCCGCACAACTACGCTGGATAAATGATTGTGAAGTTATTTTTAAAACCATCAGGCCTAAAAACATGGCGGAACGTAAGGATGTTCATTTAAAAATATTAACCACAACCGATTCTTCGTATACCTTTGAATATTCGTATGTAGGTGAAACCAAAAAGCAAAAAGGTGTTGCTTACCAGATTAAAAACTAGTTTAAGGGGTATAAAAAAGATTCGGCTAAAGTAAATTTAAGCTCCTTCTCCTCCGTTATTTCATAAGTTAAAAAAAGTTCGCCCCAAAATTGTCCATCTGAAAAATCGGCAATAATCCATTTATGATTTAATAATTTTACAGTGTTAATCATCATGCGTCTTCCTTCTTCTGAACCATATGGAATTATTGGATGCTCGCCTTTGCCTTCATTTAGTTTGTAAAGTTCATCTTTTATCATAGGTATTAATTCAGATACATTGTAACCTTTATTTTCAAAATAACTAATAGCATCTTCGTTTCGTTCCAAATTAAAATGCGATAATTCTAAATTTTCATTCTGTAAAACAGCTATAGAATCTTTACTACGCGTCAATTGCGCTTTGTAACCATCCAATTTATGATTCATATCCTCAAAAACACGTTTTGAATTTACGTATTGAAATAATACTAATAGTATTGAAAACACGAATAAATACATGAAAATTTTCTGCTTCATTTTATAAAATTAAATTGTTATTTGTAATTCATCATACGCCAAAAATACATTTTTTGGAAGTTTTTTTTCAATTTCATCATGAAAACCCAAAGTATGACTTATATGTGTTAAATAGGCTTTTTCAGGATTTACTTTTTTAATAAAACTTAAAGCTTCATCAAGATTAAAATGTGAATGATGCGGTTCAATTCGCAATGCATTTACTACCAATACTTTAATGTTTTTAATTTTTTCAATTTCTTTATCTTTAACCGTTTTCATATCGGTTAAATACGCAAAATCACCAAATTTAAAGCCAAAAACTTGCAGTTTATTATGTTTGCCATTAACTGGTATTACTTCTAAATTATGCAATTTAAAAGGTTTGTTTTTAACTCTGTTTGAAATAACTGTTGGCGCGCCTGGATATTTGTTTTTGGTCGTAAAAATGTAATCAAACTTTACTTTCAGTGCCTTTAAAACCCGCTTGTGTGCATAAATTGAAATATCGCCTTGTTTAAAATAATATGGGCGAATATCATCTAATCCCATAATATGGTCGGAATGTTCATGTGTAAACAAAATACCATCAATTTTTGTGCAGCCAGAACGCAGCATTTGATATCTGAAATCTGGTCCACAATCTACAACATATACATAATCATCCCAAGCAACCAAAATAGAAACGCGTAACCGCTTGTCTTTTTTGTTTTTACTTAAACATACAGGATGATTACTTCCTATTACAGGAATGCCTTGTGAAGTGCCTGTGCCTAAAAATGTAATTTTCAAAAAAAAATATAAATTTAGTTAGATTTTGCAATAAAAATCACCTGTTAAACAAAGTGTAAATAACGCTGTTAAAACAGATTAATAATTTTAATACTTTTATTTTAATGAAACCCTAATATAAGAGTTTTATTTTGCACCTAAACTAAAAGCACTAAAGTCTGCAAACAAAAATAAGCTTATTTTTTTGTTTGAAATACTTATTTAATATCTTTACTTTTTTATGTAAAAAAAACCCAAAACGCTATGGAAATTACCTTAAAAGGAGATAGAGAATTTGAAGAAATACCTTCATTAAAAAACAAAGCACTTCGAATAAACCTTAATGAAAATATCTATGGTACGTTTGCTGAAATTGGTGCAGGACAAGAAACAAGTCGCCATTTTTTTAGAGCTGGTGGCGCATCTGGAACCATAGCGAAAGCAATGTCTGCCTACGATAAAGCATTTAGTGACGCCATATATGGCGCGGAAGATGATGGCAGATATGTAACAGAAGGTCGTTTAAGAAAAATGCTTAACCATGAAATTGATCTTATTGAAAAACGCCTTAATAGAAAAGACTACCCTAATAAAATGTTCTTTTCGTTCGCGAATACCGTTACTACCATTGACTTTGCTAAACAATTTAAAGGTCATGGTTGGATTGGTATAAAATATCAAATAGAGCCAAATCAAGAATATAACGATATTCTTTTACATATCCGATTTAAAGAAACAGATGCCAGATTACAACAAGAAACACTTGGTGTAATAGGAACAAACCTAATTTATGGTGCTTTTTACAAATACAATGAACCAAAAAAATTACTACGTTACTTATACGACCATTTAGATAAAGATCAATTGGAAATTGATACTGTAAATTTCTCCGGACCTTTATTTAAAAATGTTGATAACCGATTAATGAGTTTACAACTTGTTAAAAATGGTATGACTGATGCGGTAATGTTTGGACCTGATGGTAAAAACGTACTTCCCGCGCGTATTTTTTACAAAAAAAACATACTAGCCTTTAGAGGAAGTTTTAGACCAGTAACACAAGTAAACATAGATATGTATGAAAACGCATATAAAATGTTTATTGCTGAAAAGAAAGTTGATAAAGAAAATACAGAGGTTGTTTTTGAAATTACACTTTCAAATTTACGTGCAGAAGGCGAAATTGACGAACAAGATTTTATGGATAGAGCAGATTTATTATGTTCTCTAGGACAGTCTGTTATGATATCCAATTTTCAGGAATACTATAAGGTTGTAGAGTATTTTTCTAACTACACAAAAGCACGAATGGGACTTGCTATGGGTGTTAGTAATTTGGTTGATATTTTTGATGAAAAATACTATCGTCATATGAGTGGTGGTATTTTAGAAGCTTTTGGTAAATTATTCTTTAAAGATTTAAAAGTTTATTTATATCCTATGGTAGATGTTGTAACTGGAGAATTGATAAACAGTGAAAATCTAAAAGTATATCCTCGTATGAAAGAATTATATAAGTTCTTTAAATACAACGGAAAAGTAATAGATATTGAAGATTATGATGAAAAATGTTTAACCATTTTTTCTAGAGAAATTTTGCAGCAAATTGCAAATGGAGAAACCGGTTGGGAAGACAAACTTCCTGAAGGTGTAGCCGATTTAATTAAAGATTACCGATTATTTGGTTACACGCGAAAACCGTTAGTATTACCAAAAAGAAAAAAATACACACGATAAATAAAAAAAGCCTTCTTAAAATTAAGAAGGCTTTTTTTTATGTGTTATTCCATTATTTGTGAGGCATGAATTTTTGCTTTTACAGCATCAATTACCTTTTCAACAACGCCTTGTTCGTTAATAACAAAGGTAACTCTATGAATACCATCAAAGGTTCTACCCATAAACTTTTTCGATCCCCAAACACCAAAGGCGTTAATCATAACTTTATCTACATCAGCTATTAATGGGTATTGAAAACCATGTTTCTTTTTAAAATTAGATTGTTTTTTTTGTGTATCTGCACTAACGCCTAAAATTTCATAACCGGCATCTGTTAATTCTTTATAATAATCTCTAATGTTGCATGCTTCAACGGTACATGTTGGCGTATTTGCAGCTGGATAAAAGAAAACAACTAGTTTTTTTCCTTGGTAATCAGATAATTTTATAACATGGCCTTGTTCATCAAAAACTTCAAAATTAGGCACTTTGTCACCTTGTTTTAATGTATTCATAATAGTAACTTTGGTTTTTTACAAAAATACAACATGACAAAAGAAAAAAAGGTAGAATTTGTAATTAATACGCTAAACGAATTATATCCAACCATACCAATTCCGTTAGATCATAAAGATCCATATACATTGTTAGTAGCTGTGCTATTATCAGCACAATGTACAGATGTTCGAGTTAATAAAATCACACCACTGTTATTTGAAAAAGCTGATAATCCGTATGATATGGTGAAACTTTCTGTGGATGAAATCAAAGAAATTATAAAACCTTGCGGACTTTCACCTATGAAAAGTAAAGGTATTCACGGGCTATCAGAAATTTTGATTGAAAAACACCAAGGTAAAGTTCCGCAAAGTTTTGAAGCATTAGAGGCATTACCAGCAGTAGGACATAAAACAGCAAGCGTTGTAATGTCGCAAGCATTTGGTGTTCCTGCATTTCCTGTTGACACACACATTCACAGATTAATGTATAGATGGAATTTAAGTAATGGTAAAAACGTATCTCAAACCGAAAAGGATGCTAAACGATTATTTCCTAAAGAGTTATGGAACGATTTACATCTTCAAATAATTTGGTATGGTAGAGAATATTCACCTGCTAGAGGTTGGGATTTAGAAAAAGACATTATTACTAAAACTATAGGAAGACAAACTGTTATAAACGACTATGAAAAAATTAAAAAGTCCTAATACTTAATGAAATATTAGGACTTTTCACAACTTAGTTTAGAAGCACTTCAAACTTCAACTTATTACAATTTATAACACTTAAAGCCTTTGAATAACTTAGAAGAAAATTAACCGTTTCTTCTTTCGGTTCTATGTTTTTCAAATTTTTAATAGAATTTTCAGAGTAAAGTTTTGCCATTTTAATAATTTAAGGGTGAATTTAAACTATTAACGTAGCTAAAACTAGTTTATTGTATTAATTTGTTAAAATTATATTATGCTTGTCTACAATTTTTCTTAGGTTAATTAAAGCATAACGCATTCTACCTAAGGCTGTATTAATGCTAACGCCAGTTTTATCAGATATTTCTTTAAAACTTAAATCTTCATAAATACGCATTAGCAACACTTCTTTTTGGTCTTCTGGCAATTCATCAACTAAACGACGTACATCCGTTTCAACTTGTTCTTTAATAATACTATTTTCAGCATTTAAACTAGAATCACTTAATACTGAAAAAATATTAAACTCATTGGTGTTATCAAATTTTGGCATGCGGTTATTTTTTCTAAAATAATCAATCACCAAATTATGTGATATACGCATTACCCAAGGTAAAAATTTACCTTCTTCATTATAATTTCCTTTTTTTAGTGTGCGTATTACTTTAATAAATGTGTCCTGAAAAATATCTTCAGCAACATCTCTATCAAAAACCTTCGAATAAATAAAACTGTAAATTTTCTGTTTGTGCCTATAAATAAGTATTTCTAAAGCACTTTCATCACCTTTAACGTAATTGCTAACTAGGGTAGAATCTGGTATTATTTCGTATTGCATAATAATTACTTTTTTTGCACAGAAGTACACTTCAATGCTTGGGGTTATTGTTTAAAAAGTAATGTTATGCTATAGGCAAGTGTTGATTTATAATTGATTAACAAATCAAATATAACAACTATCATTCCAAAAAAACAAAAATTAACATATTTATTTAACATTTTTTTAAAGTATAATCAATTTTTTAGGCTGAATTACTTATAGTATCTTTGCAAAATTATTCCTTTCAACGCTTATGACTACTAATATTCTGGAAGTAAACCCAAAAGAAAACATCATTATTAAAGGTGCAAAACTTCATAATTTAAAAGATATTGATGTTGTAATACCAAGAAATAAACTAGTGGTAATCACGGGTTTATCGGGTTCAGGAAAATCTAGTTTGGCGTTCGATACCTTGTATGCAGAAGGACAAAGACGCTACGTAGAAAGTTTATCGAGTTATGCACGTCAATTTTTAGGAAGACTTAACAAGCCTAAAGTAGATTATATTAAAGGCATTGCACCTGCTATAGCTATTGAACAAAAGGTGAATTCTACAAACCCGCGCTCAACGGTTGGAACAAGTACAGAAATTTATGATTATCTAAAATTATTATTTGCCCGAATTGGAAAAACCTATTCACCAGTTTCTGGTGTTGAAGTAAAAAAAGACACTGTTTCGGATGTTATAAATTACTTAAGTGCATTTCCTGAAGGTGAAAAATTACTCCTACTCGCTCCTATTCATTTAGAAGAAGGTCGTAAAATGGAAGATAAATTAAAAGCCTTACAACACCAAGGTTATGCCAGAATTAAAGTAAATGAAACGGTTTTACGTATTGATGAAGCTTCAACATTTCAAAAAAACGACACTATTCTTCTAGTTGTTGATAGAATTATTTTAAAACATGAAGAAGATTTTCAAAACAGATTAGCTGATGCAGTACAAACCGCTTTTTTTGAAGGCAAAGGCGCATGTTTAATTGAAACCTTAAGTGATAATAAGCAACAATCTTTTAGCAACACCTTTGAAATGGATGGCATTTCTTTTTTAGAACCTAATGTCCATTTATTCAGTTTTAATAATCCTTATGGTGCGTGTCCAAAATGTGAAGGTTACGGCGATATTATTGGTATTGATGATGATTTGGTAATTCCAAACACAGGTCTTTCTGTATATGATAATGCTATTTTTCCTTGGCGAGGAGAAAGTATGAGTTGGTATAGAGACCAATTGGTTAACAACTCTCATAAATTCGATTTTCCTATACATAAACCTTATTTTCAGTTAAACGAAGCTCAAAAACAACTTATTTGGGATGGAAATAAACATTTTGAAGGTTTAAATTCGTTTTTTGCAGAATTAGAAGCTAAAGCCTACAAAATTCAAAATAGGGTTATGCTATCACGCTATCGCGGAAAAACAAAATGTAAAGCTTGTAATGGCAAACGTTTGCGTGTTGAAGCTAATTATATTAAAATTGGAGGTGCAACTATTACCGATTTGGTTGAAATGCCACTAGACAAACTAGCTAATTTCTTCAAGCAATTAGAATTAAACGATTACGATACGCAAATTGCTGATAGATTACTAAAAGAAATAAACAACAGGTTATCATTTCTTGCCAATGTTGGATTAGATTATTTAACATTAAACAGAAAATCAAATACCCTTTCAGGTGGTGAAAGTCAACGTATAAATTTAGCAACATCTTTAGGTAGTAGTTTAGTAGGTTCTATGTATATTTTAGATGAGCCAAGTATTGGTTTACACCCAAAAGACACCGAACGCTTAATTCTTGTATTAAAACAACTGCGCGATTTAGGAAATACGGTTATTGTTGTTGAACATGATGAAGATATAATGAAAGCTGCCGACGAAATAATAGATATAGGTCCTGAAGCCGGAACGTTTGGCGGTCATGTAGTTGCAACAGGTAACTTTAAACAAATACTTGCATCAAACTCATTAACAGCACAATACCTTAACGAAACAATAAAAATTGAAGTTCCTAAAACCCGAAGAACTTCAAAATACTATGTAGATATTATTGGTGCACGTGAAAACAACTTAAAAAATATCGATGTTCGTTTTCCCTTGGGAATGCTTACCGTTGTTACAGGTGTTTCTGGTAGTGGAAAAAGTACGCTAATAAAGAAAATATTATTTCCAGCACTTCAAAAACAATTAACCGATTTTTCAGATAAACCAGGACAATTTACAAGTATAGAAGGTAATTTTATCAATATAAAGCACATTGAGTTTGTTGACCAAAATCCAATTGGACGTTCATCGCGTTCTAATCCGGTTACCTATATTAAAGCGTATGATGACATTCGAGCGTTGTACGCAAATCAAAAATTAAGCACCATTAGAAATTACCAAGCAAAACATTTTTCTTTCAATGTAGATGGCGGACGCTGTGAAACTTGCAAAGGCGAAGGTGAAGTAACTATTGAAATGCAATTTATGGCAGATGTACATTTAGAATGTGAAACTTGTAAAGGTAAACGTTTTAAAAAAGAAGTACTAGAAGTTACGTTTGCTGATAAAAATATTGATGATATTTTAAACCTAACTATTGATGATGCCATCACTTTTTTTGAAGCAACTAAACAAACAAAAATAAAAACCAAATTACAGCCATTACAAGATGTTGGTTTGGGTTATGTAACACTTGGGCAAAGTTCTTCTACCCTATCTGGTGGCGAAGCACAACGTATTAAATTGGCATCATTCCTTGGAAAAGGAAATAATAAAGACAAAGCGCTTTTTATTTTTGATGAACCAACAACTGGCTTACATTTTCATGATATTCAAAAACTATTAAAATCTTTCAATGCGCTTATTGAAAATGGTCATTCTATTATCGTTGTAGAGCACAATTTAGAACTAATTAAATGTGCCGATTATATTATAGATTTAGGACCAACCGGTGGTGAAATGGGCGGTAATTTAGTTGCCACTGGCACACCTGAAGCAATTATAAAGGTTAAAACTTCTGAAACAGGCAAATATTTAAAAGAAAAACTTTAGGCTTATTATTGCTTTAGTTAATAAAACATAAATGTAGCAAGACTAAGAACAATAATTGCTAAAGGTATTACTAGCAACAAAAATGAAAATGTTGCTATACTTGTTTTAATAAAACTTAAAAACCACCGTTGTTCATAAAACCGTTTTACAGCAATAAGCAAATAGAAAAAGGTAGAAAGTATGGCAATTGTAACCAAGCTATCAGGTAATTTAATAATAAAATTAGTAGCGATTAGTATGCCAAAAGCCATAAACAAAAAGGAGAAAAAGTAAAAACTAAATACTAGGTGATACGAAAATGGTCCTTTTTTATAATACAACAGTTTCAATATAAGTGCAAAAATGGGCAATAGAATAAACATAGCAACAGGAATACTATCATAAAAACCCTGTAAAAGTGAACCTCCATTACGTTGTTTGTAAAACTTAAGCATTTGTGAATACGCCTTTCTTTTAAAAAACCCAGCATCCTCAGGCATTCCCATAGCCTTATATATCGTTTCGTTTGAGGCGTTTAACTGTATTAAAGAATCTACTTTAGTTTGGTTAAAATTATATGTAATTTTTCGGTTTACACCTTTAACTTCGTTAGATTTTACAATCGAATCAAAATTTATATCATTAAATTGAGCATCATTTTTGTTTATCGAATCTAGTTTTAAGGAAGTTTTTTTTAAATCATCTTTAAAAACTTTATCAACACTCTCAACCTGTTTCCTACTTATAAATGAAAACAAAAAGAAAAAAACCACTGAAACAAACAAATACATTTGTGCAGGGTGTAAATACAACAATCGTTTTCCTTGTATAAAAGTTTTTGCTAAAAACCCTGGTTTAATTAATAATGGTATAAAACTTTTAAAAAAACGGGCATCAACTGAAAAATAATTACTAATAGTATTGTAAAACAATACGCCTATGGTTAATTCTTCATTAAACTTTAAACCACAATGGGGACAAAATTGAAAACCTTCAGCAGATTTTTGTTCACAATTTGTACAAATAGTAAGTTTTTTTCTCATTCAAATTAATTTATGCTTAATAAAAATCAAATTCCAATAGCTGAAATTAATTTATAAAATACTGATAATTAATATTTTAAAATAATTTAAGTAAATTTAATAAATTACAATTTAAAACTAAAATTTGGTTACTAAATTAAGATTATAATTATTGTCTAAAACAATATTAAATAGTAATAATCATTTTAACACATTCTGCTTTTTTTAATGTTAAAAAAGCAATCGATTACATTTTTGTTGTTTTATAAATTACAAAATTGTTTATTTACAAAATCATTTTTTAACTGCCAACTAAACCAAAAGATTATGCGATTATCGAACGCTGTCCAAACCATTTTATTAGTTTTATTTGTACTCGTAGCAAACACTAATCACGCTCAAAACGAAACCTTTACAATGACTCAAATTGGGTCTAATAATTTATTGAATTCTGCATGGGATTTAAATTATGGTCCAGATAATTATCTTTGGGTTACTGAAAAAACTACTGGAATTGTAGCCAGAATTAACCCTAGTAATGGGCAACGAGATAATTTAATTCAAATAGCCGATGTATCTTCTACTGGTGGGCAAGATGGTTTAATAGGTATGGCTATTCATCCTGAATTACTTTCAACAAACCCGTATGTTTATGTGTCTTACACCTATTTAGCACAGGGTCAAAGAAAACAAAAAATAGTTAGATATACTTATCAAATAAATGGAAACGATGGCTCTTTAGCATCTCCTTTTATACTTATAAGCAATTTACCTGCAAGTAATGACCATAATTCTGGTAGACTTATAATAGGTTCGGACCTGAAAATTTATTATACTATTGGTGATCAAGGTGTTAAAAATTGCAATACTAATTTAGCACAATTTTTACCAACACAACAAGAAATTAATGCACAAAATTGGGCTAATTATCCTGGTAAAATTTTAAGATTAAATCTTGATGGCACCATTCCTTCTGATAATCCAGAAATTAATGGTGTTGTAAGTCATATTTACACCTACGGTCACAGAAATCCGCAAGGGCTTGTTTTTGGTAGTAATGGTATATTATATTCTGATGAACATGGGCCAAGTTCTGATGATGAAGTTAATATTATAAATTCTGGTAAAAATTATGGTTGGCCATTTGTAGCTGGCGTTAAAGACAATTTAATGTACGATTCAGATGGATGTCTTACCACCGAAACTTCTTTTACAGCTCCTAATTATCAAGATCCATTATTGTCAATGTTTTTACCAAATGCTTATAAAGATCCTGCATGCACCGATTCTTGGATGTGTCGCCCAAACATAGCACCATCAAGTATTGCTGTTTATGAAAGTAATGCAATACCAAACTGGACAAATTCGTTACTAATAACTAGTTTGAAAAAAGGTAGGGTTTACAGATTAAAATTAGATGCTAATGGTACAGCTGTTGTTGGAGAACCAATACAACATTTTTATACGCCAAATAGGTATCGTGATATTGTTGTTAGTCCTGACGGAAAATCTATTTACATAATTACTGATAGTTCTGGAAAAACATCAGATGCTTCCGGTTTTAATCAAGTATCTAGTGTTCAAAACCCAGGTACCATACTAAAATTCACGGTTAATGAATCTTTATCTGTAGAAAATTTAAATGCAGATGATGTGTTTAAAACATGGCAAAATTCAACTTTTAATAAACTATACATAGATATAAAAAAATCTAACGAAACAAATTTTAAAGCAGAGTTAATAAACACACTTGGGCAAGTAGTTAAACAATTTACAGAATTAGAATCTGGTTTAAATGAATTTAGTATTAACAATGTACCTTCAGGTATTTACATTTTAAAATTATATAACAGTAACTTGTTTTTACACAAACAAATACTTTTAAATTAGATTAAAAAAAGTTGCTTTCACTTTAAAATTGAAAGCACAAATAAGTATTTTAAATGTGGTTAAGCGAATTTTAAAAAGTTCATTTAACCACATTTTAACTTAGCTTAAAATTACCATCCATAAATTTTCAATACATTTGCTTTCGTTTAAAAATAATGACTATTTAATAGTATGTCGTTAAGTTGTTTTTGTTTAGTCAAATACAATTAATTACTTAAAACATCCATAAAATGAAAGATACAGCTTTAACAAAAACACACGAAGCACTTGGTGCAAAAATGGTTCCTTTTGCAGGTTTTAACATGCCTGTTCAATACGAAGGTGTTAATATAGAACACGAAACAGTTAGAAATGCTGTAGGTGTTTTTGATGTGTCGCACATGGGTGAGTTTTTAATTGAAGGTGAACACGCATTAGCATTAATACAAAAAGTAACAAGTAATGATGCTTCAAAACTAACAATTGGCAAAGCACAATACAGTTGTTTACCAAATGATGATGGCGGTATTGTAGACGATTTAATTGTATATCGTATTAAAGAAGAAACCTTCTTATTAGTTGTAAACGCTAGCAATATTGAAAAAGATTGGAACTGGATTGTATCAAAAAATGATGTTGGTGCTACTATGCGCAATTTAAGTGATGATTATTCCTTACTCGCCATTCAAGGTCCAAAAGCCATAGAAGCTATGCAAAGTTTAACAAGTCAAGATTTAGCTGCTATAAACTTTTACAACTTTGTTGTAGGCGATTTTGCAGGCATTGAACATGTTATAATTTCAGCAACGGGTTATACAGGTAGCGGTGGCTTTGAAATTTATTGTAAAAACAGTGAAGTAAAACAAATTTGGGATAAAGTTTTTGAAGCTGGAAACAATTTTGGCATAAAACCTATCGGACTTGCAGCTCGCGATACCTTACGTTTAGAAATGGGTTATTGTCTATACGGTAATGATATTAGCGATACAACATCACCAATAGAAGCTGGTTTGGGTTGGATAACAAAATTCACAAAAAACTTTACAAACTCTGAAGCTTTAAAAAAACAAAAAGAACAAGGTACACAACGCAAATTAATTGCTTTTGAATTAGATGAACGTGGAATTCCGCGTCACGATTACGACATTGTTGATAGCAACGGAAATAAAATTGGTATTGTAACTTCAGGAACTATGTCGCCATCATTATGTAAAGGTATTGGTTTGGGTTATGTGCCAACTGTTTTTACAGAAGTTGGAAGCAAAATTTATGTTCAAATTCGAAAAAATGCCATTCCTGCAACTGTTGTAAAACTACCGTTTTATAAAGGTTAATATGCAAAATTTTCAGGCTATATTAGATGAAATTTACATTGATGCTAAAAATACTATTGAAAAAGGTAGCATTGCATCATATATTCCAGAGTTAGCTCATGTTGATAAAACTAATTTTGGTATTCATTTAAGAACCTTAAATGGTAGCGAATATGGTGTTGGTAATTTTGAAACATTATTTTCTATACAAAGTATTTCAAAAGTTTTGGCACTTTCAAAAGCCATGTCATTAATAGGTGAAGCTGTTTGGAAACGTGTAGATGTAGAACCTTCTGGTCATCCATTTAATCAATTGGCGTTATTAGAAATTGAAAATGGTATTCCTAGAAATCCACTAATAAATTCTGGAGCCATTGTAATTGCAGATATTCTTTTATCACATTTAAAAAATCCGAAAGAAGACTTTTTAAATTATGTTAGAGATTTGGCAGGTGATGATAGTATAAACTACAATAAATCGGTGGCAAATTCAGAAAAAGTTACAGGTTTTAAAAATTATGCAGCGGCTAATCTTTTAAAATCGTTCAACAATTTAGAAAATACTGTTGATGATGTTTTGGATTTTTACTTTCATCAATGTTCTATTGAAATGTCATGTAGTCAACTATCAAAAGCATTTTTATTTTTAGCAAATAAAGGTGGTTGCATGAAAAACACAGCACATTTAACAGAGTCGCAAGCAAAAAGAATAAATGCCATAATGCTTACTTGTGGTTTTTACGATGAAGCAGGCGAATTTGCTTTCGAAGTTGGTTTACCAGGTAAAAGCGGTGTAGGCGGTGGTATTGTTGCTCTTTTACCCGACCATTATATAATTTCAACTTGGTCGCCAGGTCTTAATAAAAAAGGAAATTCCCTCTTAGGCATGCAGGCTTTAGAACAGTTTACTACAAAAACTAAACTTTCCATTTTTTAAAAAAAAGTGGTTAATGAATAAACAAGAAGGTAAACATAGAATATTAATTTTAGGAGCTAATGGTTTTTTAGGAAATGCCATTTATAAAGAGCTTTGCTCCTATTTTAAAACTTTTGGCACTTACAATACGTCAAACACACAATTAGAAAAAAACAATCATTTTTTTCAATACAATATTGAAGAAGATGATGTTTATGAAATTTTAGATATTGTAAAACCAACCATCATCATCTCAGCACTTCGTGGTGATTTTTCAAAGCAAGTTATAGTACATCAACATTTAGCAGAATATGTTTTTACTAAAAAAATTAAACTTCTTTTTCTATCATCGGCAAATGTTTTTGACGCATACAGCAAATACCCAAGTTATGAAACCGATAAAACCTATAGCAACAGCATCTACGGTCATTTCAAAATAAAAATTGAAAACATGCTATTGCGCTTACCTAAAAACCAAGTAGCTATTTTAAGACTTCCAATGGTTTTTGGTTCAAAATCACCCAGAATATATGAAATTATTCAGCATGCAAAAGAAAAAGAACCTATAGAAGTATTCCCAAATTTAATAATGAATGTAACCACAGATACCAAAGTAACACAACAAATTCACTACATAATAAACCGAAATAAATCGGGCATTTTTCATTTAGGAAGTAGTGATTTGGTACATCATGATGATTTTTTTAAAGACATTATCAAATCATTAAAAATTGAAAATCCTATTATAAAACAAGTCTATACAACAAATGATGAACGTTATTTGGCAGTATTACCAAAATATAACTTACTCCCAAAAAATTTACAATTAATAAGTCAGGAAATATTAACAGCGTTAGAACTATAAGTTGATTTTAATTTCTGAAATTAGTAACTTGATGAAAATTTAAAAACTATAATTATGAGTAAACTTTCAGCAGAAGCTATAGAAAAACGATTATTACATTTTCCAGATTGGGATTATTATGATGATGCCATTCATGCCGAATTTGAATTCGACAATTTCAAAGATTGCTTTAGTGCTATGAGTAGAATTGCTTTTGAATGTGAAGCCTTAAACCATCACCCCGATTGGTCTAACACATATAATGTTTTAACCATTTCTTTATCAACGCACAGTGCCAATGGTGTAACCGAAAAAGATTTCAAATTAGCCGAAGCCATAGAAGCCATTGTAGAACCAGAAGATGAAGACGCATAAAAGTATTTAAGTACTATTATAAAAATTAATAACTATTATTTCAATTCGCAGATTTTTTTAAATTTGCCACAGTTTAAAAACGTTTAAACTTTTAATATTAAACAGAAATTATGGGAAGAGCTTTTGAATTTAGAAAAGCACGTAAAATGAAACGTTGGTCTGCCATGAGTAAAGCCTTTACTCGTATTGGTAAAGATATTGTAATGGCAGTAAAAGAAGGTGGTCCAGATCCAGCAGGTAACGCTAGGTTAAGAGCTGTAATGCAAAATGCAAAAGCAGTAAACATGCCTAAAGACACTGTTGAACGTGCCATAAAAAAAGCAACCGAAAAAGGTCAAGGTGATTATAAAGAAGTAATTTTTGAAGGCTATGCACCACACGGTATTGCCATTTTAGTTGAAACTGCAACTGATAATAATACTAGAACCGTAGCCAATGTACGAAGCTATTTTAATAAATGTGATGGTAGTTTAGGTACTTCAGGTTCGGTAGTTTTTATGTTCGATCATACCTGTAATTTTAGAATAAATGCAGAAGGATTAGATGCAGAAGAAGTAGAACTAGAATTTATAGATTATGGTGCAGAAGAAGTTTTTGCAGATGAAGATGGCATTTTAATTTACGCACCTTTTGAAAGTTTTGGAGCTATACAAGCTGCTTTAGAGGAAAAAGGTATTGAAATTTTATCGTCTGGTTTTGAACGTATTCCGCAAGTAACAAAAGCCTTAACACCAGAACAAGTTGCCGATGTTGAAAAACTTTTAGAAAAGTTAGATGATGATGATGATGTGCAAAACGTATATCACACCATGGAGGAAAGTGAAGATTAAATTTATTAGAACTTTAAATATTAAAAAGGCTATCAGAAATTGATAGCCTTTTTAATTAGGGAAAAAAGTTATAATTTTAAAAAATAAACATATGTGTATTAAAAATGACAAATAATATAACAATTACGTGGGGAATTATTGGATGTGGTAACGTTACCGAAGTTAAAAGTGGACCAGCATATAAAAACACGTTAGGTTTTGAGTTGGTAGCTGTAATGCGACGTGATGAAGAAAAAGTTAAAGATTATGCTAAAAGGCATGGTATTAAAAAATATTATACCAATGCTGATGATTTAATTAATGATGAAACTATTGATGCCATATATATTGCAACACCACCAGATACCCACAAGCTATATGCCTTAAAAGTGGCCAAAGCAGGTAAAATTTGTTGTATTGAAAAACCTATGACACCTACTTATGCTGAAAGTTTAGAAGTATTTAATGCTTTTAATGAAAAAAACATTCCACTATTTGTAGCATATTATAGACGTTCTTTACCTCGATTTTTAAAAATTAAAGAGTGGTTAAATAATAATTATATAGGTGACGTTAGACACATTAATTGGCATTTTAGTAAACCGGCAAGTGCCATTGATAAATCAAAAAATTATAATTGGCGAACAGATGCCAACATAGCACCTGCTGGATATTTTGATGATTTAGCAAGTCATGGTTTAGATTTATTCAATTTTTTATTAGGTGATATTAAAGAAGTTCATGGTATTAGTTTAAACCAGCAAAATAATTATACAGCAAAAGATGCTATAACTGCTTGCTGGTTGCATGAAACAAATGTTACTGGTTCGGGTAGCTGGAATTTTGACTCTCATCATTCTATAGATAAAGTCTCTATTTACGGAAGTGATGGTAAAATTGAATTTTCTATTTTTCATGAAAATGCATTAGTCTTAGAAAGTGTTACAAAAAATGAAGAACTTTTTATTGATAACCCTACACATATACAAATAAACCATGTTGAAAGTATGCGCGATATGCTAATTAATAAAAATTCTCAGCATCCATCAACAGGAAAAACAGCACTTCATGCCAATTGGGTAATGGATAAAATTTTAGGAGTTATATAGTCTGATTATTAAATTTAAACGAACAACAATAAACACCTTTTAACATTATCACTGGTATATAATAAATTGTTTTGTAGTATTTTTAGCTTGACTAATTCAAAAAAATAATCAAAGGATAACATCCTGCTAACATTCCTATTGCACTATGAAACAAAAACATTCACGGGTTACTAACCTAATTTGCATTGCTTTTACAGCGCTTCTATTTGTATCTGTTCAAGATATGGAAGCTCAAGACAAGAAAAAGAAAAACAAAAAAGGTGATGCTACCGAAATTCCTGCACCTCCTACTAAAAAGGAAAAAACAATTGCAGAACTAGTAAAAACTAGTAAAAAAATTGATGGTTTATTCCCCATTTATCAAGACACCATTACAGGAACCATACAAATGATTATATCTGACAATCAAGTAAATAAAGAATTTATTTACTTCAGTCAAATTGCAGATGGCGTTTTAGATGTAGGTAGAGTAAATAGAGGTTCTTACATGGGTTCTAAAGTTGTTAAAATTGAAAAATATTTTGACAAAATAGAATTTGTTGCTCAAAACACGTCGTTTTATTTTGATCCTGAAAGTCCATTATCAAAATCAAAAGACGCTAATATTACCAATGGTAATTTAGCTAGTTTACAAATTGAAGTATACGATAAAAAAAAGGGACTTTATTTAATTAAAGCAGACGAACTTTTTTTAAACGAAACCTTTGCACAAGTTAAAAGACCAAGTTCGCCAGGAGAATCGCCAACAGTTTTCAAACTTGGAAGTTTAAACAAAGCAAAAACAAAAATTAATTCTATTAAAAACTATTCTGAAAACACAAACCTAGAAGTAGAATATGTGTATACATCACCTTCTGTTTTAAATAATGGTTCAAGTGCTGTAGCAGATGGTAGAAACGTTAGCATAAAGGTATTTCAAAGTTTAATGGCTATGCCAGAAAATAATTATGAAGTACGATATGATGACCCAAGAGTTGGCTATTTCACCACCCAAATTGATGATAAAACCACAACCAATAGCATTGATTATAGAGATTTAATTCATAGATGGCATTTAGTAAAAAAAGATCCTAATGCTGCTATTTCTGAACCTGTTGAACCTATTACTTGGTGGATAGAAAACTCTACGCCTTTAGAATGGCGAGAAACTATTAAAGAAGGTGTTTTAAAATGGAATATAGCCTTTGAAAAAGCAGGCTTTAAAAATGCTATGGTGGTAAAAGTACAACCAGATGATGCTGATTGGGATGCTGGCGATTTAAAACACAACGTATTACGTTGGACTTCTTCTCCTGAACCGCCTTTTGGTGGCTATGGTCCAAGTTTTGTTAACCCAAGAACAGGTCAAATTTTAGGTGCAGATATTATGCTAGAATTTGTTCATTTTACAAATCGTGTGTTTTATGATAAAGTTTTTAGTTTAGCTTCACTTGAAAAACCTTTTGAAGCTTCAGAAGAAAACAATACAGACCATTTATACTGTTCACTTGGGCATCAAATACAAGAAGAAATTATGTTTGCAAACGCTGCAGCTTCAACATTTGCGAACTCAGATTTAGAGATGGAACGCATCAAAAAAGAATCGATGTTAGCACTTATTATGCACGAAGTTGGACACACGTTAGGCTTAAACCATAATATGAAAGCAAGTCAGTTATTTTCACCAGCGCAATTAAATGATGCAGAATTTATTGAAGGAAAATGTTTAACAGCTTCTGTAATGGATTATGCGGCATTAAACATTACTAGAGATAGAACTAAACAAGGACAATATGATGATGTTACGGTTGGACCTTATGATATTTGGGCAATTCAGTTAGGATATACGCCTTTTAAATCTGAAAATGAAAGACAAGCGTTATTAAACGAGTCTACCAAACCAGAGCATATTTTTGGAAATGATGCTGATGATATGCGCGCGCCTGGAAAAGCTATTGACCCACGAGTTAATGTTTCAGACCAATCAAACGACCAAATTACATGGGCAATAGATCGTATGGAATTATCAAACGATTTAATGAAAAATGCTAAAACCAAGTTTACAAAATCTGGTGAATCGTATGAGGAACTTAGACGTGTTTATTACTTATTAAGTTCGCAAAAAGCAACATCTGCTGGCATCATTTCAAGGTTTATTGGTGGTGTATATATTGATCGTGCTATGGCAGGACAAAGCGGTGGAACAAAACCTTATACGCCTGTAAGTTTAAAAGATCAAAAGCGTGCTATGGCAGCATTAAGTAATTATGTATTTGCTCCTAATGCGTTTGATGTACCTAATGAGCTATTTAACTATTTAGCAGTACAACGTAGAGGTTTTAATTTTAGAACGCCTGAAGATCCAAAAATTCATAATCAAGTGCTAACGTATCAAAAAAATGTATTGAATCATCTTTTACATTATAATACATTACAAAGAATTACAGATTCTGAATTATATGGAAATGAATACAAATTATCTGCGTTTATGACTGATTTAAATAACGCTATTTTTAAAGCAGATATTTATGGAAACGTTAATTCTTTCAGACAAAATATTCAGTTAGAATATACAAATATGTTGATTGGTATTTTAACTGGAAAACAAGGTGATAATTACACAAACAATGCAAAGTCTATGGCTTTGTATAATTTAAAAAATATTAAAACAATGGCAGGTTCAACAGGTGATGTCGCTTCAATAGCACATAAACAACATTTAAAAATACTTATTGATAATGCATTAGAAGACGTGAAATAAACTTGTAAATTGTTTAAAATAAAAAAAGCTACTTCATTCGAGGTAGCTTTTATTTTGTGATTTAGTGATGTTTCTTTTTAGGAACAAATGGTATTGTTTACTTTATGTTTCATTACTACTACACAATTATTATAATTATTTCAATTTCTATGCCATATTTATGAATATTCAGCAATTTTTCCTTTTACACCTTCATAAAACTGTTGCATAAATTTAAAATCGGCTTCTATATCTTCCGTAGGATAAAAAGGTTCAGATATTCTGTTTTGTTTATTTTCAAAATCGAGTGTGAACATAATTATTGGAACGTTGGCTTTTTTAGCTATATAGTAAAAACCTGTTCGCCACTTCGCTACTTTTTTTCTTGTTCCTTCGGGCGACAAAGTTATTCTAAATTCTTCTTTTTCTTCAAATAAATTAGCTATAATTTCTACTTTATTTTCACTAGTACTTCTATCTATTGGCACGCCTCCTAATGCTTTAAAAAGTAATCCAAATGGAAAAATAAAAAGTTCCTTTTTACCTATAAAATTGGTTTTAACGTTTAATACAGACCGCAATAAAATTCCTATGTAAAAGTCGTGCCAACTTGTATGAGGTGCAGCTATAATAACAGCTTTTTTAATGGTGTTTTTTGATATTTGGGTATTGCCTACAACTTTCCATCCTAATAAATTAAAATAGATACGTTTGGCTAACCACTGCATATTACATTTTTTGATAAAGTTCTTTAAGCTTTTTAGGAGTTATGATGGTTTTCCAGTTTTTGCCTAATGCATTTTCCCAAAGTGGTACTAAATTTAAAGTGATACTTATCATTTTATCAAAATCTGCATCGCTTAAATTAGCACAAATACCTTGCGGTAATGTAATGTTATGCTGTTGCTTCATTGCTTTAAACAACGTTACGCCTTCTGGGTAAAATTCTTCTAAATGATCAAAAACTATACAATTACCAATACCGTGTTTTACACCTAGTAAAAAAGCTAAAGCATAACTCATAGCATGTGCTACACCAACTTGTGAATAGGCAATACTCATACCACCATGCCATGAAGCCATCATAAGTTTTTCTTCAGATTCTGTTTTGGTTAAATTGTTTTCTAAAAATACCTCTTTACACAGTTCTAAAGCCATATTGCCATACGTTTCGCTAAAAGTATTTAAATATGTACCTGTTAAAGATTCTATACAGTGAATATAGCAATCCATACCTGTGTAAAACCACTGGTCTGTTGGCACATCTTTAGTAAGTTCAGAATCTAAAATAACTTGGTCAAAAGGTGTAAAATCAGAATTAATTCCTAGTTTTTTTTCAGGACCAATAAGTACAGTAGTTCTAGAAACTTCAGCACCTGTACCAGAAATAGTTGGAATACCAACATGGTAAATAGCTTCGTTTTTTACCAAATCCCAACCTTGATAGTCTTTTGCTTCACCTTCGTTAGTAAGCATTATTGAAACAGCTTTAGCTAAATCTAAAACCGAACCACCACCAATACCAATAATACCTGATGGTAATGCTTTTGTTGTTAAAATAATATCTTCAACTAAATCATCAACTTGTATGGTTGTTGGTTCTTTTATGGTTGAAACAAAAACAATTTTGTCTTCATAAGATAATGGAATTCTTGATGTTAACCAAGCATTTCCTTTAAAAACATCATCTACCAAAAAAATAAAAGGCGCATGAATGCTTAAGCGTTTTGGGGCTAAAATTTCACTTAACTGATTGAAACTACCTCTGCCAAAAATAACTCTTGGCACCATTGGAAAGTTTTTATAACTCATTTAATATTTTTTCTTTTTCGAACGTAAAAATACTACAATTTTAATTTTACAAGTTCATTAATTTAATAATTTAAGTAAGTCTCTTAAAGTATTAATTGTTTTATATGTTTTGCCATTGGTTTCCTGTTCGGTTACTTGCTCGTGTGCCCAAGTGGTATGAAATGGTACGTGAATAGCATGTGCTTTTATGTTTACTAAAGGTAAAACATCTGATTTTAAAGAGTTTCCAATCATTAAAAACTCTGAAGGTTTAATATCTAAATGATTTAATAATTTAGAATAATTAGCTTCTTTTTTATCACTTAAAACCTCAATGTGATGAAAATATTTTGTTAAACCCGATTTTTCTAATTTACGCTCTTGGTCAAGTAAATCGCCTTTTGTTGCTAAAATTAATCGGTATTTTGGTGATAATACTTTTAACACATCTTCAACACCATCTAATAATTCAACTGGTTTGTTAAGCATATCTTTTCCTATATTCAAAATAGCCTCTATAGATTTTGTTGATATGTTATAATTTGATTGTTCTAAAGCACTTTCAACCATAGATAACACAAAAGCTTTTACACCATAACCGTACATTGGCAAATTGTCAATTTCCTTTTTAAAAAGCTCTTGATCTATAGTATTTAAAGTTTCGTATTCAGACAATAAGTTGCCAAATTCCATTTCGGCTTCACGAAAATATGTTTCGTTAACCCATAAGGTATCATCGGCATCAAAGCCAATTACTTTTATGTTTTGATAATTTATTTCCATTGTTTTTTAGCGCGTTCTAAATCTTCTGGTGTATCTATTTCTACACCTTCGGTAGATGTTTCAACCATTTTTATACGCTTACCATATTCCAGATAACGTAATTGTTCTAGTTTTTCTGAAGCTTCTAAAGTTAGCATTGGTAATCGATAAAAATCTAACAACGCTTCTTTTCTAAAGGCATAAACACCTTTGTGTTTAAAATATTTAGCACCCGCATTTTTATCTCTTGGGTATGGAATTGGACTTCTTGAGAAATAAAGAGCAAAATCAAACTTATCAAGAACGACCTTTACGGTATTTGGGTTGTTTATTTCATCTTCATTAGTAATATGAACCATTAATGATGCTAAATCTATTTTTTTATCATGGTCATCTTTAAAAACAGCTATCAATTTCTCTAACGATTCTTTATCAGTAAACGGTTCATCACCTTGCACATTAATAACAATGTCAATATCTAAAAATTCAACTGCTTCTGCTATTCTATCACTTCCGCATTCGTGTTCTTTTTTACTCATTACCGCCTTTCCGCCATTATTTACAATTTCATTATAAATAATATCACTATCGGTAACAACCAAAACATCATCAAACAATTTGGTGTTTACAGTAGCTTCATAGGTACGAACAATAACTGTTTTACCACCAAGGTCTTGCATTAGTTTACCTGGAAAACGTGAAGCACTATAACGTGCCGGAATCATCGAAATTATTTTCATGCGATGTAATTATTGTTGTTCAATTGTCGCATGCTGTTCGCTATTAATCATTTTATTAAATCATTAAAATATTTAACATGCTCGTTTCATATTAATAAAAATTCTGCGTCAAAAATAACATAAATATTAGTGGTTTTTGGTTTTACTTGGTGTAAACTTTTTATATAAGACGAAAATGATGTAAAGTAAAATAAGTACAACTATAAATGCTAACAACGGCAGAAATATGGAAACTATTGCCATAACTATTGAAGTACCAGTTTCTACCGTTGAAACTAAAGAATTTGCAATACCACCTGTTGTAGCTGTTGATGTTAATCGTGTTGCACTTGCAGTTCCTGAAATGGCTGTAGCCGTTCCTCCACCCGCAATAATGGCTAATGCCCATGTGATTACAGGACTTAAATCTGCCACAGTTGAAAGCATTACTGCAGTACCAGCCAAAGCCGCTAATGGTACAGAGATGGTATCTAAAAGGTTATCAATGTAAGGTATAAAATAGGCGAAAATCTCTACTAGAGTTGCAACACCAAGTGTAATTAATGCTGTACTACTTCCAATCCACTGCCAAGAATCATTCAACTGCCAAACATCAAAATAAGCTGCTAAACTTAAAGCGAATAATGGTAAAAACACACGAAAACCTACGGACGCTGAAAGTCCGATACCTAGGCAAATACTGATGATGGTTTCTATTGTCATACAATTATAATATCAAGAAATTAAATCTCAAAAAAATCATCTTTAAAACCAATAAGATACAATTTTTCTTTGGCTCTTGTTATTGCGGTATATAACCAACGTAAATACTCTTTATCAATACCATTTGGCAAATAAGGCTGCTCTACAAAAACAGTATTCCATTGGCCACCTTGCGATTTATGACAGGTAATAGCATACGAAAATTTAACCTGTAACGCATTAAAATGTTTGCTTGCTTTCACTTTTATAAACTTTTTATAATTGCTAGTTTCG
The DNA here is from genome assembly GCF_042675665.1 of Mariniflexile jejuense. Lineage (NCBI taxonomy): Bacteria > Pseudomonadati > Bacteroidota > Flavobacteriia > Flavobacteriales > Flavobacteriaceae > Mariniflexile > Mariniflexile jejuense. The sequence continues at coordinate 181,043 of NZ_JBHTJI010000001.1, read as the reverse complement.
TTTTCAAAATCTTTCATCACTTCTTGATACAATCGGTTTGAATCTTCATAAGATAATGATGGTGTTTCAGCTTCAATAGTGTCTAAAAGTAAAACGGTTTCAAAAGGTGTCATTCTAGGATAATCTACCATGCGAATCTTTACTTCCGCAAAGCGAAACCCATATAATTCTTCAATTCTAAAAATTTCTAAAACTTCAATAATATCGCCGTTGGCTATAAAACCTGCTTCACTAGTTGGTTTTACCCAAAAATAATTATTTTTTACTACCATTAAATAGTCGCCGGCAGATAGCTCACTTTCATTAAACAAAATACGATTACGTATTTGTTGGTTGTATAAATTGGCACGTTTATTACTTCGAACAATTATGGCTGTTTCTTCGTTGCCTAAGCTGCTGTATGCATCATTTATTGCATCCATTATTTCATAACCATCAGTTAGCCTAACAATATCTTTAAAACCTGCTAAATCAAACTTAAATGAATCGTTTACATTATTAGATAGTGCTTCTCTTAAAACGGTAGCATTTACCAAAATACCCGAATCTTGTTCTTGCCTAACAACTTCATCCAATTCCATTTTGGTCACTTCCTTGTTATAATTTAGGGCTAACATATTTTCATCAAGCGCTGGACTTAAATCTAACTTTACAGGTGGCAATTGAGCGGTATCACCAATTAAAAGAAGCTTGCATTGATGCCCTGAATATACGTATTGCATTAAATCATCTAGCAACGAACCGTTTTCAAATAATTTTGAATCGCCTGGCGTGTCTGGTATCATAGATGCTTCATCTACAATAAAAATAGTATTTTTATGTTTGTTGGGTTGCAATACAAACGATACACCACCACCCTTTTCTTTTTTGGGAAAATATATTTTTTTATGAATTGTAAAAGCTTCTTTTCCAGAATAATTGGCAATAACTTTAGCTGCTCTACCCGTTGGTGCTAGTAGTACAGCGCTTTTTTTTGCCTTCCATAAATTAGTAACAATACTACCAACTATGGTTGTTTTTCCTGTACCTGCGTAGCCTTTAAGCACATAAAGGGTGTTTGGAACCTTATTAATGATAAACTCTGAAAGTTGTTGTAAAACAATATTTTGTTTAATAGTAGGTTGAAACGGAAACTGCTGTTTTATAAGGGAATAGAATTCAGAAGAGGTCATTAATATTTATAAATTATAAATTATTCAAAGATAGTAATGATTTTTACTGTGAATTGATTTTAACGATTAAAAAAAAATTGTAGATTTGCGAAACACCTTTAATAAACTATTTAAATTATAAAACGATTATGTTGAAATTTATTCTTATTGCTGTTGCAGCTATACTGCTTACAATTGTCTTGGTTAAGTTAGTTGATAAATTTATACCTTCAAAATTTAAGCCTGTATTAAATATTGGCCTTTGGGTATTAATTGCTTTTCTTGCTTATCAAACTTACATATCTATTTACACACCTATTTTGTTCAACCAAGAAAAAGATAAGCGTTATTCTCAAGTAATTAAAAATTTAATAGATATTAGAGATGCTCAATTAGCTTATAAACAAGTTAATGGAAAATTTACTGATAATTTTGATGAATTAGTAAAATTTATTGAAAACGGAAAATACACAATCATACAACGTAAAGATACGCAAGTTTTAGATGTTGAAGCTACAAAACGTTTTGGTGTTGATACTTATAAAGATAAAGTTATTATAGATACCTTAGGATTTGTTTCTGTTAAAGATTCATTATTTAAAAAATCTACACGTTACAAAACCATGATGAATGTACCTGTTGGAAAAGAAGGTGAAAAATTTAAACTACAAGCAGGTTTTATAGACCAAAATGATATTAAAATACCAGTTTTTGAAGCTTCTGTTAAAAAAGATGTTATCTTATTTGACCAAGATAGAGATATGGTAATTCAAGAAAATCAAGTTGTTTCGGTTGATGGCGTAAATGGAGATGCTTTAAAAGTAGGTTCTATGAACGAAGTAAATACCAACGGAAACTGGCCTAAAACTTATGGCTCAAACGAATAATACGTTAAACAAACTAACTAATCTAGAACTGTCCATTCAAATAAGTTTGAGTGGACTTTCTTTTTGTATTTTACAACGAGATATCAATACTGTAATTGCCCTTAATGAAATTAGTTTTGATAAAAAACTAAACCCTTTAGAGGTTTTAGAGAAACTTAAACATCTATTTAACGCTGAAGGCATTACACAAAACGATTTTGGTGATATCACAATTTTACACGATAACGACCTTTCTACGCTTGTACCAAAACCGTTATTTAATGAAGATTGTATAGCCGATTATTTAAAATTCAACTCAAAAATACTAAAGTCCGATTTTATTGCTTTTGATGAAATTTTAATAAACGATAGCGTAAATGTTTATGTACCATATATAAACATAAATAATTTTATTTACGACCAATTTGGTGCGTTTACCTTTAAGCATACATCAACCGTATTAATTGAACAAATTTTGCAAATTGAAAAAAACGCGAGCGTACCTAAAATGTATGTAAACGTTAGTAACAATCATTTTAAAACCATTGTTATAAATAACGCAAAACTTATATTGTATAATACGTTTGAATATAATTCACCTGAAGATTTTTTATATTACATTCTTTTCACCATAGAACAACTAAACCTAAATCCAGAAACTTGCCATTTAGTGTTTATAGGTAACATAGCAAAAGATGATGTTTTATACAATATAGCCTATAAATACATTAGACATATAAGTTTTGGTAGCCGAAATGAAACGTATACGTATTTAGAAAAGCCAAAATCAAATCATTCAAATTTCACTTTAATAAAAAGCTTATAATGCGCATTGTTTCAGGAATATATAAAAGCCGAAAAATTGTAGCACCAAAACATTTGCCTGTGCGACCTACTACCGATATGGCAAAAGAATCGTTATTCAACATTATAAACAATCATTTTTATTTTGATGAGCTAATAGTACTCGATTTGTTTGCAGGTACAGGAAATATAAGTTACGAATTTGCATCAAGAGGTACAGAACATATCACCTGTGTCGATCAAGATTTTGGTTGTATAAAATTTATAAATCAAACTGCCGAAACTTTCAAAATGCCTATTCAAACTATTAAAAGCGATGTGTTTAAATACCTAGAAAAGGCAACTCTTCAAGCCAACATTATATTTGCAGATCCACCATACAACTTCACCGATGACGATTTTGCAAAAATACCAGAACTCGTTTTTCAAAACAATTTACTATTAGAAGAAGGCTTACTAATTGTAGAACATTCAAAACATACCAACCTATCCAATTTAAAAAATTATAGCTATTCAAAAAGTTATGGAGGTAATATGTTTAGTTTTTTTGAGCATACACTTCCTTAATTACTTTCATAATTCCTTTTTTTTCAGTATATTAGAGTTTCCCTAAGAGTGCCCAACTCTAGCGTTTACTTACAATGAATGTATTTTCATTGTACTTGTTTATGGTTTGCTATTAATATCAACCAATTAAAAACCATAACATGAAAACATTAAAAACATCTTTAGTAATAGCATTACTTTTTTGCTTTACTACCAATTCCATTTTAGCACAAATGGCGTATCAAATTCATCAAGACAATGTAAAACCATCTATGGTGATGCAATATGAAAAAGTAGCCAAAGATTTTACAGAAGCCTGCAAACAGCACAAACCACAAACCAGTTGGGTAACTGCTAGAACAAACGATTTAAAATACCTTTACATTACACCCATAAAAAATATGGCAGATTTAGATAAAACGCCGTTTTCAGACATGGCAAAAACTATGGGTGATACATGGTCGAAATTTTTTGAAGATTTTGATAAATGCTACGATTCACACAGCAGTTACATTATACATTTAGTAGAAGATTTAACTTATATGCCCGAAGGTGTAACCATAACGCAAGATGGACAAAACTACCGTAATTGGTATTATATTTATTTTACACCACAAAACGCAGCCAAAGTGCGCGAAGGCATGAAAGCTATAAAGGAACTTTACAAAACCAAAGGATCAAAAGAATACTACCGTATTTACCGAAATGGTTTTGGTACTACCGAAAACTTTTATCTAGTAGCCGTATCATCAAAAGATGAAATAGATTCTGCTACCCGAAGCAAAAAAAATGAAGACGTACTAGGTCCAGACCGTTGGGAAACCTTTAGCAAAGTGATGAATTACGCAACGAGGTTTGAAGAATATGCCGGCGAAATGCGACCAGATCTATCCTACTCGCCTAAATAAGTTATTGTTAGCATCTTTCATTTTGTAATTATAAACCCTTCTTTTTAAACAAAAAAGAAGGGTTTATTTATAAGTAAGTAAATCTATAAGCCGAATTCTGTTCATCCTGAACATGTTTCAGGATCTACCCGAAACAAATTACAAGAATACCTTATCATTTATCTGAGTGCATTGTTACCAATACACTTTAGCTGCTTACCCTCCAGCATTGGGCGTGCAACCCTTAAACGCTGGTTTACATAGCATTGCACCACATAGAGTTTACCTGGTTTCACTACAGCATTACCTGTACATACTTTCTGTTGCACTTGTCCTAACCTCTCGGTTGGTGGCCATTAACCACTATATTGCACTACGGTGTTCGGACTTTCCTCCTCCCGAAAAATATCAGGAAGCGATAAGGCGATTTACTTAGCCGCAAAGGTACAATTAACAATGAATAATAAACAATGTAAAATTCAAAATTAGTATTACTTATTGGTAACCGTATCTTACTAAACGAGAAACCTAATAAACTTTATAAATAGTTAGATAATTCTTTGATGGATATAGATTGTTTTTTTTAGTTCGTTTAACGTTTATGTGTAAGGAACGTTGCGTGTTTGAGTGCGAGGATTTTCCGAAGGAAAATCAGATGCAAGCAAACAAAGCAACGACCAAACGATTAAACTAAAATAAGCAATGTTTTTTACACGATGTTATATGCTGGCTTTTATTCATCTCTCAATTCAGAGCAAATTAATCTATATGCTGTGTAATATTCAATTTCATTATAGATATTCAATTCCATATGGTTCAATTCGTTAAGAACAACTTCATTGTTAGCACATTTTTGTTTTAAAGAACCTCCAAAAAAACCAAAATCTCTTGGGTTGCGCTTTGTTGCAATTTTCCCAAGTTCATAATGATAGGTTACAGGTCTTTCTTTATCAGCTGGTTTTCTGTCTCCAGCATTAATAAATTTTATATCGAAAATTGGTCTTTCTATTTCGGATTTATTAATTTCTTTAATTGGCTCAAAATGTTCAATTACATATTCTCTTGTTTCTTTAAGACCGCTTATTAAATCTTTATAAAATTTATCAATTAGGTTTTGATATCTTCTATGTTCATCTTTACGAGCATAGATTATTAGCAACGATTCCTTGTCATATATGTAATTGTTTTTAAAAATTGTTTCATAATATACAGATGCTATATTTAAAATTTCATTAAAACTTTGTTTAGAAATCAATTCTTCCAATTTTTCAATTTGTTTTATAAAACTTAAAAGAATTTGTTTTAGTTTATTAAGGATTATGTCAAAGAATTTATTTAAAAAATTCTTATGCCTTTCAATGATTTCTGAAATAGGAAATTCCATCGACTCAAACTCATAGTTGTTATCCTTGTGATACCTTAAATAGACAATTTTATCGTTTCTTTCATTGTAGCCAAATAAGCAGGAAGAAATAAATTCTCCTCTATATTTTCTGATTGGATGCCCAACTAATTCATTCCTTATTTCTCGGTTTATATTATAGTTTGAATCTTTTTTTAAATCGCCTTTTTCTATTTTGCATTTAAATATTATCAATAATTCTTCTATGAAATCTTGTTGAACATAAATACTTTGCAAGAGACTTATTTGGTTCGAGAATCGGTCAGAATAAGATATTGATTCTCTATTGTCAAATATGATATCAAAAGTGTCTTGGAAGTAACCTAAAATATCACCGAAATAATTAGTTCTTACGTCAGGTGTAAATTTTATTTTTCGTTTACAAAAATCATATTCCCAAATAAAGTGATTCCAAATGCTAGCAATTCGTTCAAGTTTAAATACTACTTCTTTTTTCAAATGGGATGGTTTTTCAGCTTGCACATAACTATAATGATATGAGTCTGTTTTAATGACTTATATCAAACGTTAAACGAAGTTAGTTGATTTTTTCTACAAAAGCAAGAAAATTCATTATCGAAATTCTATATTCATTGTTAATAACTAATTCATAATTCCTAATTCGTAATTCCTAATTTACAATGTAATTTTTAACTTTGTTACTAATTCAATTGGCATCAAAAAGATGCTGAACTAAATTCAGCAAAATTGGAACACTTTGTAGTATCGGCACGAAAATACCGTCCGCAAACGTTTAAAGACGTTGTGGGTCAACAGGCTATTACAAATACCTTGCTAAACGCCATTGAACATAACCACTTAGCGCAAGCTTTACTTTTTACAGGTCCACGAGGTGTTGGTAAAACAACTTGTGCTCGTATTTTGGCTAAAATGATTAATAGCGATGGCACCGAAACGGGCGACGAAGATTTTGCTTTTAATATTTTTGAGCTTGATGCGGCATCAAACAACTCGGTTGATGATATTAGAAGCTTAACCGACCAAGTGCGTATTCCGCCGCAAGTTGGCAAATACAAAGTGTATATTATTGATGAGGTGCATATGCTATCGCAAGCGGCTTTTAATGCGTTTTTAAAAACCTTAGAAGAACCACCAAAACACTGCATTTTTATTCTTGCAACTACCGAAAAACATAAAATTATACCAACCATACTGTCGCGTTGTCAAATTTTTGATTTCAAACGCATTACAGTTCGCGATGCCAAAGAATACCTAAAATACATTGCCGAAGAACAAGGTATAACTGCCGATGATGATGCGTTACATATTATTGCTCAAAAAGCTGATGGTGCTATGCGTGATGCTTTGTCTATTTTTGACCGCGTGGTTAGTTTCTCGGGTAAAGATTTAACACGACAAGCAGTTACCGAAAATTTAAACGTACTTGACTACGAAACGTATTTTGAAAGTACCAATCTTATTTTAGAAAATAACATTCCGCAATTGTTGCTTCAATTTAATACCACACTTGCTAAGGGTTTTGATGGGCATCATTATATTGCAGGTTTAGCGTCGCATTTTAGAGATTTGCTAGTTTGTAAAACACCAGAAACTATAGAACTTATTGAGGTTGGCGACGAAACCAAAAAGAAATATTTAGAACAAGCGCAAAAAGCATCGCAAGAATTTTTGCTTCAAGGTATTAATTTGGCTAACGATTGCGACTTAAAATACAAAAGCAGCAAAAACCAACGCTTGCTTATTGAACTTTGCTTAATGCAACTTGCCTCTATCACTTTTGATGGAGAAAAAAAAAATTCTAGGCACTTCATAATTCCTGCTTCTTTTTTCAAAAAGAAAGGCATAACACCAATTCCTGTTTCAGTTCCTAAAAGTATTGAAGCAAACGTTGAAACTGTTCAACAAAAAACGAGTGACGTAAAAAAAGTTGACGTTAGTACAAATCCTGTTGTAGCTAAATTTCAAATTAACGAGCCTGAAAAAATTGAATTAAAGTCCGATTTGCAACGTGCTTCTGGTTTATCATTAAAAAGTTTGAAAGTAAAAAAAGAACATCTTATTAAACAAATGGATGTTGTTATTGATGAAGAAAACCTGCCAAAAGAACCATTTACAGAACAAGCACTAATTACCGTTTGGAATCAATATATAGAAGATTTACAAAACGATGGTAAGCATAATTTAGCATCCATTTTATCAATTGATACACCAAAGGTAACAGGAACAGCTATAAATTTAGAGTTTCCAAACGCTACCAACAAAGTGGAAGTTGAACGCCAACAATACGAATTATTGGCGTTTATAAGAAAAGCGTTAAACAATTTTGATATTCATTTAGCCATTACAGTAAATGAAGAAATGGAAAAACAATATGCATATACTACGCTTGAAAAATTTGAAAAATTGAAGGAGAAAAATCCAAGCATAGACCTTTTAAGAAAAACGTTCGATTTAGATATATAACTTTTACAGATGAAAAATTTACTGCTTTTAGCCTTCATTATTGTATCTATAATAAGCTGTAACGGCAACAAAACAAAGTACGATACTTTAAAAGATTCTGTTGAAAAATTTAAAGATTCATTAGAAACACTTGAAGTTGAAGCATATATACCTGAAAAATATTCGGAAGTAAAAACAGATACCATTTTAAGTAATGGTTTTTCTGTAAGTATAAAAACCTATACCGATATGAACCGATTTGTTACTTTTCAATATAAAGTTGATGAAACTTTAACGCATATTGATAAATTTAGAGATTGGATATCTGAAGTGAAAATTAAAAAAGATAATGTGCTTATTTTTGATAAAAAATTAGATGCCAACTTTTTTTTAGAGCAAGATAAATCGATTAAAGATAGTGTTTCAAAAGCCATAAACAATAAAGTTTGGTTGAATGAAGACTTTCCTTTAGAAAAAAACTATGTGTATCTTGTAGGTGGTTTTATATTTCCAGAATCTGAAAAAGTAATATACTACGATATTAAAATTGACACTAAAGGCAATTATAGCTTAAAAAAAATAAAACTAGAATACTAATTAATTATGCTAGGACTTAAATTACCAACCGACCCAAGATGGGTTAATATTGTTGAAAAAAACATAGAAGAAATACTAACAGACCATGCTTTTTGTGAACAAAAAGCAACAAGTACAGCTATTTCGCTTATTGTTAGTTTTCCTGAATATACCGAGTTGGTACAAGAAATGGTAGCTTTAGTAAAAGAAGAAATTAGCCATTTTAAAATGGTACACGACATTATTTTAAAACGTGGTTGGACACTTGGTAGAGACAGACGCGATGATTATGTAATTGAATTGGTTAAATTTTTTCCAAAAGGCGGTAGTAGAACTACACAATTAGTACATAGATTGCTTTATGCTGCTTTAATAGAAGCTAGAAGTTGTGAACGTTTTAGATTGCTATCAGAAGAATTGGCAGATAAAGAATTAGCAACGTTTTATAGAAATTTAATGGTAAGTGAAGCAAACCATTATACCATGTTTTTAGGTTTTGCTAGACAATATGGCGAAAAAAAAGAAGTTGACGCCAAATGGCAACAACTTCTTGAATATGAGAGTCAAATTATAGCTAATTTAGGTAAAACCGAAGCTATTCACGGTTAAAATTTGTAGCCTACACCAATTTGAATATTTGTGTTTTTGGCTTCAAATGGTAAATAATCATCAAACACATTTGTAATCCCGTACGTATATCTTAAGTCTGCAAAAAGCATGTGGGTTAATTTGTAATCTATAGCTGCAACGCCAGAATATGCCATGTTTTTTTGGCCATCATCTACTTTATTAATCTTTAATCCTACTTGTGGACCAATACCAAAACGCAGCTTTTCACTTAAACGAAACTTAACTAAAATTGGCGCTTGTATATAATCTAAATGCCATTTTTCAACATTAGCACCTTCAGCCGAAAATTGTAATTCTGGAACTAATGCTACAGTTTTAGATAAACGCATATCACCAAAAAAACCAATATAAAAACTGTTTCTGTGCTTGTTTGTAATTTGGGGTGTGGTATTAAAATCTAAGTTAGAGATATTGTAACCACCTCTTACACCATACTTTACCTCTTGCGAATACCCTAAAAAGGACATAACAAGTAGTAGTGTTAAAAATATATTCTTCATAATTAATAGGTTTGGGTTATAAATTTTACAATTTATTATGCACGAATATATATTATAAAATAATAAAGCTGCAATTTAAAAAGGTGAAGTGCAGAATTTTACTGTGTATTGCTCGAAACCGTTTGGAAATAGATACTTTTTATAATGCCATCTGCCAATCCTATTTTAGGAACATAGATGTTTTTTGCACCACTCCATTTCATTGATGATAGGTAAATACGCATAGCGGGAATAATAACGTCTGCCCTATCTTGGTTTAAATCTAATTCGGTAATACGTTCTTCATAAGAATAGCTTTGTAGCAAGTTGTAATACGATGTTAAGTAGAAATAGGTTAACGGTTTACCTAAAGCTTTATTTGATATTTTGAATATTTTATTAATGTTTCCACCAGAACCTAAAACAGATATTTTATCGTATTCTTTGGTATTTAGTTTTATCCATTCTTCCAGTTCTTGCCATGCTTCTTTAGAAACCATATCGTTTAATAAACGAACCGTTCCTATTTTAAATGAGCGTGATGCTATTTGGTTGCCTTCATGTATAACTGTAAATTCTGTACTTCCACCACCAACATCAACATATAAATACGTTTTACTTACATCAATAAATGAATTTAAATCGGTAGCAGCAATAATAGCAGCTTCTTCTTCACCTTCAATAATATCAATACTAATTTCTGAGTTTTTTAAAATTAAATCGACAACTTGTTTTCCGTTAGTCGATTCGCGCATTGCCGATGTAGCACAGGCTTTATATTTTACAACTTTGTGAGATTTCATTAAAAGTTTAAATGCCAACATAGTATCAACTAAGCGTTGTGTATTTTCTTTAGAAATCCGGTTATTAACAAACACATCGGCACCCAAACGAATTGGCACACGAACCAACGAGTTTTTTTTAAACTGAACTGGTTTTCCTTTTTGTTCTATAATGTTTGAAATAAGCAACCTTACGGCATTGGAACCAATATCAATTGCTGCATATTTTTTTATTGAAAGCATACTAATGTTGTAATTTTTTTAAATAATAACTGTACATATCAAATTGAGAACGTACTTTTTCCTCATTATTTACTTTATATTCATTTTCTTGAGAAGCATTTAACAAACGTGCTTTTACATTATCATTCCAACTAATATTGAAATTTTCTATAATTTCTTGTTTTATGGCTTCATCATAAATTGGGCAACTTACTTCTACACGATTTTCAATGTTTCGTGTCATCCAATCTGCCGATGAAATATACACTTTTGGGTCGCCATTATTTCCAAAAATATATACTCTAGAATGTTCTAAAAACTTATCAATTACGCTAATAACTTCTATGTTTTCGCTCATATCTTTAATGCCTGGTATTAAACAGCATATACCACGAACTATCATTTGAATTTTTACACCTGCATTACTAGCTTCATACAGTTTATCAACCATATTGTAGCTAGATATACTATTCATTTTTAAGCGAATTAAACCTTCTTTACCATTTTTTACATTCTGAATTTCGGCATCAATAAGTTTAAATATAGCTTTTTTTGTGTAATGTGGCGATGTGATTAAATGTTTATATCTGAAAATTTTATAGTTGGTTTCAAAGAAGCTGAAAATTTTATTAACATCTTTTAAAATACGTTGGTCTGCAGTAAACAACGTGTAATCGGTATAAATTTTAGCTGTAGATTCGTTAAAATTTCCAGTACTAATAAAACCATAGCGCTTTAATTTCTTGCCTTCTTCTCGCTCTATAACACACATTTTACTATGTACTTTTAAACCTTTTACGCCAAATACTAAGTTGATGCCTTCTTCTTCCATTTGTTGCGCATAATCAATATTAGCTTGCTCATCAAACCTAGCTTGAAGTTCTATAGAAACGGTTACCGATTTTCCATTAATTGCTGCATTAATTAATGAACTTGCAATGTGAGATATTTGCGCTAAACGGTAAATAGTAATTTTTAAAGTTTTTACCTGCGGATCGAGTGCAGCTTCACGCAAAAACTTTACAATGTATGAAAACGTTTGATATGGCGCATGTAACAAATAATCTTTATGCTCAATAGCTTTAAAAATACTGGTTTCTAAACTTAGTCCTTTAATAGGTAATGCTTCAATTTTATTGTACAGCAAATCGGTTCTTCCCAAACTTGGAAAATTCATATAATCGCGTCTGTTATGGTAGCGACCTCCTGGTATAATACTATCAGTACTATCTATTCCCATTTTAGACATTAAATATTCTAAAGTATCTTGATCGATGGTTTTATCGTAAACAAAGCGAACTGGATCGCCAATTTGACGGTGTTTTACACTATCGGAAATTTTTTCAATAAAACTTTTACTTAAATCACTTTCAAAATCTAACTCACCATCGCGAGTTATTTTTATCATGTGTGCAGACACACTTTTGTAATCGAAAATATTAAAAATGTAGCCTAAACAATGGCGTAATAAATCGTCTATCATAATGATATAACTTTTATCACCTTGCTTTGGTAATTCTATAAAACGATTGATTGATTTAGGAATTTCAATAAGTGCATATTGATTTTTATCATCATTCATTACCATTTTAACAGCTAAATATGCAGCACTATCTTTTAAATTAGGCAATACTACTAAATCGTTTAAAATGATGGTAACTAATGCAGGACTTACTTTTCGTATAAAATATTTTTTTATGAAGTTGTGTTGAAAATCATCTATTTGATTTTCATCAATTACGTAAATTTTTTCATCTTCAAGCCTTTTATGAATACAATCTAAAACCTCTAAACTTTCACTTTGTTGTTTAATAACTATTTGTGTGATAATTTCAAGTAATTCATTGGCTTTAATACCACCTAATTCGCTTTTTCCGGCTTTACCAGCATCAACAATGCGTTTTACGGTTGCATAACGCACTTTAAAAAATTCATCTAAATTATTAGAAAAAATACCTAAAAATCGTAATCTTTCAATTAAAGGAACACATTCATCTGAAGCTTCTTGTAAAACCCTGGCATTAAATTGTAACCAACTAATTTCTCTATTTATATAGCTGTTTTCGTGAATTTCTGGTTTTGTCATGCTTGTAATTGTATGTATGCTTAGCACAAATATATTCTATTTAAGCTAAATAATATGCCTTAAAACCCACGATATAGACGTGTTTTACTTAAATATAACATATGTGTTTGATATATAAATGAATACTAAAATGCGTATTACCTTAAATCTCTTGGAAATAAGGTATTTACAGTTTTTCCTTTATTTAAATCTTGCCAATTGCTAATGTTAAACTCAATTATTGTTACACCACAAGTTGGCACATTATCAATAAATTTACTACCGTAAGTATTTACAAAAGCAGTTATGGCGTGGTTATGACCAAAAACCATTAGATTGGTTACATCATTTTTACAGTTTTTTATAACTTGAACCAAATTACTACCAGCGAAATCGTACAAATCGTACTCAAATACTATTGGTGTATTGTTTATATTAAGGTTTGAAATAAATATGTTTGCTGTTGAAGTGGTTCTAATTGAATCGCTACATAATATCAAATCAATATCTAAATGATTTGTTTTTAATGCATTTGATACAGTATTCGCATCTAACATACCTCGTTCATTTAATGGACGCTCGTGGTCAATCACATCATATTCCCATGAAGATTTGGCGTGCCTAACTAAGATTAGTTTTTTCATAAATTCGATTAAGTGTAAATTATACCGATAAAATGTTGTTTTTATCGATATAATTCATTTTATTTGTGTTTTCTATTTAGTTTTAAATGGTTGTGTGTTAATAAAAATAAATGTAATTACTAAATAATTAGTATGTAAAAAGTTTAAGTCGATGATTAACCAATTATTCCGTTTAAATGTTTTATTTAGCTTTTAAACGAATTTATAAGTGATTTGTCATTTTATTTTGAACAACAGTAAGCATATACGTTAATTTGTTTTACCTATAAAATTGAAAGTTATGACCCCAAATCTAATTTCACAAAAAATATTGGCATTGGTATTCAATGCATTTCCCTCGCAGTTTTTCCCCTCAAAAACTTTAGTATCATTTTTATTAGTAATTAACATTTAAGGCTTTAGTAATTATTTTACTGCCTTAAGTATTATATATATTTATATTTTTTAAAATAAAAAACAATCATATTGCCATGAAAAATAAATTAACAATTCCGTTTTATTCATTATTGTTATCTCTATGTATTACATTAATATCATCAGGAAAGCTTTGTGCACAAGAAAATGGTATATATGAGATAGAAAACAACAATTCCTTATCAAAAGAAACTGCAAAAAAAAGCAAAGGGAACAATAGAGAAGATTTTTATAACCTAGCATATAAACTACACCCTACTTCATATGCAGAAAATAAAAGCATTAAAAAGGTTAATAATAGTGCAAAAGTTTCAAAACTCACATTTAATGATTCCAACTCTTTTAATGTTATAAATCAAACTAATTCAAACTTTAATGATGTAGAATTGATAACCATAAAATTAAATTCGGTAGCAGATTTGAATAACAAATTGGATTTAACAGATGCTAATGGGTTTAATAACTTAAAATATGTATATATTAAATGTTCGTTTAAGTGTACTGAAACTCAAATAAAACAATTTATAAATTCAGACTCGAATGTTAGAGTTTTTTATAAAATAGAAATTCCTTCATAAAAAAGTATAAGCACAAGACCCATTTAAAAGATTTAGAAATGAAACAACTATACTCCAAAAAAACATTCGCAAATAGCACTTCAATTAAATTGATATTATTTGCCATTTTGTTTGCAAGTATTAATATAGGTTTTGGCCAAGTAAGAGTTCCTTTTGCTCCAAGAACTTCCGATTATACTCCAGGACTTACAAATTATACCATTAAGGGTGATTTCACCATGATGGGTAATACAAACCTAAAGTTAGCTGGGTATACTTATCCAACAAATGCAGCAAACAATAACGACATGGAATATGTTGATATTGATAATGATATTAATACGTTAAACTCATCATCTGCAAATTTAACATTTTCAACAGAAAATGGTGCGATTCCTAGCTGTTCAAATATTATATATGCTGGTTTATATTGGACAGGTAGAGCTTTTGGTGATGGTGAAACAGATTCTGAAACCTTTCAAGTAACAAAACAAATCCCTACTGGTGGCACTACAACACAACCAATAACAAACTCGAATGTAGAGGTATATAATGGCAACAGTATAGCTAATACTAATTACACTTTAACAATTTCTGAGACATCAACAGGAAATGGTCAAAATGCAATTTGGACCGTACAATATACTTTCACACCTTCAGGTGTAGGAAATACAGTGCGATTTATATATAGAAGAAACACTAATTCAAACAACAATCAAACAGTGCATGTTTCTGTTAACAATGGTCCAGAATCATTGCTTACAACCAGTAGTATAGACAATGATAATGCGTTTCTTTCTACTCCTTACACAGTTTTCTCCAATTCAACTAATGCTTTAAGAGTTTCAAGATTAAGAAGACAAAACACTAACAGAGCTTATGTAAATGTTACATACAATCAAACTGTACCAGTAACCACAACCGTTACAAAAAATTTCGATAAGCGTAAAGTATCTATTAAAGGACCTTTAGCTTCAACTTACACCCAATTAACAGCAACAGGTATAGCATATCCTACAAATGGCGACGACAGAAATATGTATTCAGCCTATGCTGAAATTACCGATTATGTAAGACAGAATGGTTTAGGTGAATATTTTGTTGCAGATATTGCTTTAAGAGAAGGAAATGTTGATGGAACTGGTTACTATGGTGGCTGGGGCTTAGTGGTAGTTTATGAAAACTCTAAAATGAAATGGAGAGATATAACTGTATTTGACGGTCATGCTTATGTACAAAATCCTAACGGAGGTGCTCCAATAAATCACACACTAAGCGTGTCTGGTTTTAAAGCTGTTCAAAATGGTGATGTAAATATTAAACTTGGGCTTATGGCTGGAGAAGGTGACATTGCTTGGACTGGTGATGCCTTTGAAATGTTAAGACAAGATACCAATACTTATGAACCGCTTAGCCATAGTAACAACATAGCTACAAACTTCTTTAACTCGTCAATTGTAACTGGTGGAAATACCAGAAATCCTAACTACAACAATAATACAGGTTTGGATATAGCCATGTTTAATGTTGATAATGGTAATAGCAATGCAACAACGTTGGATGACAACAAGTTTATAACCAACAATCAAACATCCACTTCGTTCAGATATGGTTCTGCCCAAGACACGTACATAATATTTAATATCACATTTTCAGTTGATGCGTATATTCCAGAAATGGAAGGAATTTTAACAACAACTGCGACTAGCACAGGTGGATCAAACCCTTCATCATTATTACCTGGTGAAAGTGCAGATTATAAAATTGAAATAAAAAACAAAGGTACAGAAGCTACTAATAATACAGTTATTACTATTCCTGTACCTTATACATCATCGTATGAAGCATTGAGTATTTCATATAATACCTATGCTCCATTTTCAACCTCTAATGTTCCTATCTACGACCCGAATGCTGGTGCTACAGGTTCAATAATTTGGAATCTTGGTACATTGCCCGTACCAACAAATCCTGATAGTATTTTAGCTGATTTAAGTTTTACGCTAACAGCTACAACAGATTGCTCGTTATTAGTAAATCCTAATTGTACCCCAAATATTTCTCTTAACGGAACTATTTCAGGTACAGGCTCTACTTCTGGCACCAATTTTAATCAACCATTAATTCAAGGATATCAAACATCTGGTTCTTGTATTGGTGAACCTATACCAACACCTAGCATTATTAATATTGATTCTGATGCATATATTGCCGCTAATTGTGGTAGTTATACACATGTTAGAGATTTTTATTTCTGCAATATTGGTTCAACACCTATACAAACATCACAAGTTAGTGCAGCATTTCCTGGAGGAACAAAGTTTTATAATGAATATCCTAAAACACCTTCTTCTATAGAATATAATGCATCAAATCCGTTTCCTCCAACTATAGGAAGCACAAACTATTACGCTATTCCTCCTGGATCAACCACATGTTATTATCAATTTAGCATCAATGTTTCAAATATAGCGTCTGTACCAACGGTTCAAGATATCAATTATTGCTTAGGTCAAACAGCTAATCCATTATCGGCAAATCCAAGTGATTATCCAACATCACCGTCTGCTTATAAGTTATATTATTATGTAGATAATAACCCTGCAACACCAGCTCAAAATTCTATTACTCCATCAACAACAACAGCAGGTGTAACAACCTATTATGTTGCAGAAGGTTATTCAAATTCTTGTATTAGCCCTAATAGAGTTCCTATAAAAGTTACAGTATATGGTGAAAATCCTGTTATTACTGCACCTAGTACAATTGATATTACAGGTTGTAATGAAAATAGTATTACTCTGGCTAATTCTAGATACCCATATAGTTCAACTCAATCTGCTGATATTAAAGCTACCTACGTTACTACTGGTTATACAGCTTCAGATGATGAAACTATAGCAAGTATTACTTATATTGATGTTATAAATACTAGTTCTAACTGTCCTTTGGTAGTAACTAGAACATTTACAATTACTGATGGATGTGGTAATACTGCTACAGCTGTTCAAACAATTACAATAACACAAGAAGACTTTTCAATGCCGGCTAATGGTAGCTCTACTGTAAACTGTTTAGTTGATGCTAAAGTGGCTCCTACAACACCTACTGTAAATGATGCTTGTGGTAACACTATAACTCCTGTGTTAAAAACAACACCTGCTGATATTGCTTGTTCTGGTGATATGGTTTGGGTATATACTTATACCGATTGTGCTGGTAATACTGCTGATTGGTCATATACTTATACTATCGATGTGCCAGACTTTACAATGCCTGCTAATGGTAGCTCTACTGTAAACTGTTTAGTTGATGCTAAAGTGGCACCTACAACACCTACTGTAAATGATGCTTGTGGTAACACTATAACTCCGGTATTAAAAACAACACCTGCTGATATTGCTTGTTCTGGTGATATGGTTTGGGTATATACTTATACCGATTGTGAAGGTAATACACATGATTGGTCATATACTTACACTATTGATGTACCAGACTTTACAATGCCTGCTAATGGTAGCTCTACAGTAAACTGTTTAGTTGATGCTAAAGTGGCACCTGCAACACCTACTGTAAATGATGCTTGTGGTAACACTATAACTCCTGTGTTAAAAACAACACCTGCTGATATTGCTTGTTCTGGTGATATGGTTTGGGTATATACTTATACCGATTGTGAAGGTAATACACATGATTGGTCATATACTTACACTATTAATATACCAGACTTTACAATGCCTGCTAATGGTAGCTCTACTGTAAACTGTTTAGTTGATGCTAAAGTGGCTCCTGCAACACCTACTGTAAATGATGCTTGTGGTAACACTATAACTCCTGTGTTAAAAACAACACCTGCTGATATTGCTTGTTCTGGTGATATGGTTTGGGTATATACGTATACCGATTGTGCTGGTAATACTGCTGATTGGTCATACACTTACACTATCGATGTACCAGACTTTACAATGCCCGCTAATGGTAGCTCTACTGTAAACTGTTTAGTAGATGCTAAAGTGGCTCCTGCAACACCTACTGTAAATGATGCTTGTGGAAACCCTATTACACCTGTA
>NZ_JBHTJI010000001.1:161236-162514 GCF_042675665.1 Mariniflexile jejuense | reverse complement strand
ACCTACTGTTTTAGATGCTAATGGTAACGCTATAACTCCTGTGTTAAAAATAACACCTGCTGATATTGCTTGTTCTGGTGATATGGTTTGGGTATATACTTATACCGATTGTGCTGGTAATACTGCAGATTGGTCATATATTTACACCATTGATGTACCAGACTTTACAATGCCTGCTAATGGTAGTTCTACTGTAAACTGTTTAGTTGATGCTAAAGTGGCTCCTACAACACCTACTGTAAATGATGCTTGTGGAAACCCTATAACTCCTGTGTTAAAAACAACACCTGCTGATATTGCTTGTTCTGGTGATATGGTTTGGGTATATACTTATACCGATTGTGAAGGTAATACACATGATTGGTCATATATTTACACCATTGATGTACCAGACTTTACAATGCCTGCTAATGGTAGTTCTACTGTAAACTGTTTAGTTGATGCTAAAGTAGCTCCTACAACACCTACTGTAAATGATGCTTGTGGTAACACTATAACTCCTGTGTTAAAAACAACACCTGCTGATATTGCTTGTTCTGGTGATATGGTTTGGGTATATACTTATACCGATTGTGAAGGTAATACACATGATTGGTCATATACTTACACTATTGATATACCAGACTTTACAATGCCTGCTAATGGTAGCTCTACAGTAAACTGTTTAGTTGATGCTAAAGTGGCACCTACAACACCTACTGTAAATGATGCTTGTGGAAACCCTATAACTCCTGTGTTAAAAACAACACCTGCTGATATTGCTTGTTCTGGTGATATGGTTTGGGTATATACTTATACCGATTGTGAAGGTAATACACATGATTGGTCATATACTTACACCATTGATGTACCAGACTTTACAATGCCTGCTAATGGTTCACAAACCGTTACGAATCTAGCCAATGCGGTGGAACCAACACCTCCTAGCGTGAATGATGCTTGTGGAAACCCTATTACACCTGCGACTCCTACTAAAACCGATACTCCTGACTGTCAGGGTTCTATCGTATACACATTTAAATATACAGATTGTGAAGGTAATACGCATGATTGGACCTATACTTACACTATTGAATTGGCACCTTTTACAGTGCCTGCTAATGGTAGCTCTACTGTTAATTGTTTAGTTGATGCTAAAGTAGCTCCTACAACACCTACTGTTTTAGATGCTAATGGTAACGCTATAACTCCTGTGTTAAAAACAACACCTGCTGATATTGCTTGTTCTGGTGATATGGTTTGGGTATATACTTATACCGATTGTGCTGGTAATACTGC
>NZ_JBHTJI010000001.1:160869-161226 GCF_042675665.1 Mariniflexile jejuense | reverse complement strand
ACCTACTGTTTTAGATGCTAATGGTAACGCTATAACTCCTGTGTTAAAAATAACACCTGCTGATATTGCTTGTTCTGGTGATATGGTTTGGGTATATACTTATACCGATTGTGCTGGTAATACTGCTGATTGGTCATATACTTACACTATCGATGTGCCAGACTTTTCAATGCCTGCTAATGGTAGCTCTACAGTAAACTGTTTAGTTGATGCTAAAGTGGCTCCTACAACACCTACTGTAAATGATGCTTGTGGAAACCCTATAAC
This sequence comes from Mariniflexile jejuense, assembly GCF_042675665.1. Lineage (NCBI taxonomy): Bacteria > Pseudomonadati > Bacteroidota > Flavobacteriia > Flavobacteriales > Flavobacteriaceae > Mariniflexile > Mariniflexile jejuense. The sequence goes on along the minus strand of NZ_JBHTJI010000001.1, from coordinate 160,959 downwards.
TCCTGTATTAAAAACAACACCTGCTGATATTGCTTGTTCTGGTGATATGGTTTGGGTATATACTTATACCGATTGTGAAGGTAATACACA
>NZ_JBHTJI010000001.1:160481-160859 GCF_042675665.1 Mariniflexile jejuense | reverse complement strand
TGGAAACCCTATAACTCCTGTATTAAAAACAACACCTGCTGATATTGCTTGTTCTGGTGATATGGTTTGGGTATATACTTATACCGATTGTGAAGGTAATACACATGATTGGTCATATACTTACACCATTGATGTACCAGACTTTTCAATGCCTGCTAATGGTTCACAAACTGTTACGAATCTAGCCAATGCGGTGGAACCAACACCTCCTAGCGTGAATGATGCTTGTGGAAACCCTATTACACCTGCGGCTGCTACTAAAACTGATACTCCTGACTGTCAGGGTTCTATCGTATACACATTTAAATATACCGATTGTGAAGGTAATACGCATGATTGGACCTATACTTACACTATTGAATTGGCGCCTTTTACAGC
>NZ_JBHTJI010000001.1:160279-160471 GCF_042675665.1 Mariniflexile jejuense | reverse complement strand
CAATGCGGTGGAACCAACACCTCCTAGCGTGAATGATGCTTGTGGAAACCCTATTACACCTGCGGCTGCTACTAAAACTGATACTCCTGACTGTCAGGGTTCTATCGTATACACATTTAAATATACAGATTGTGAAGGTAATACGCATGATTGGACCTATACTTATACTATTGAATTAGCACCTTTTACAGT
>NZ_JBHTJI010000001.1:3563-160269 GCF_042675665.1 Mariniflexile jejuense | reverse complement strand
GCTGATATTGCTTGTTCTGGTGATATGGTTTGGGTATATACTTATACCGATTGTGAAGGTAATACACATGATTGGTCATATACTTACACTATTGATGTACCAGACTTTACAATGCCTGCTAATGGTTCTCAAACCGTTACGAATCTAGCCAATGCGGTGGAACCAACACCTCCTAGCGTGAATGATGCTTGTGGAAACCCTATTACACCTGCAGCTCCTACTAAAACCGATACTCCTGACTGTCAGGGTTCTATCGTATACACATTTAAATATACCGATTGTGAAGGTAATACGCATGATTGGACCTATACTTACACTATTGAATTGGCACCTTTTACAGCGCCTGCTAATGGTAGCTCTACTGTAGAATGTATCGCAAATGCAACTATTCCAATACCTCCTGTCGTTTTAGATGCCAATGGTACTGCCATTACACCAGTAATGAGTCAAAACACAGATCCAATTTGTGAAGGTGATAAAGTTTATACATTTACGTATACTGACTGTGCTGGTAATACTGCTGATTGGACCTATACTTACACTATTGATGTAACTACACTTCCTGTAGTACCTACTAATGCTGGATCAACTGTTGAATGTATTGCAGATGCAACACAACCAACTGCTCCTGTAGTAACCGATGTATGTGGTAACAACATCATACCAGTAATTACTGAAAATGCAGATCCTATTTGTGAAGGTGATAAAATTTATACATTCACTTATACCGATTGTGCTGGCAATATATCTGTTTATGTATATACCTATACTATCGATGTAACTACAGTTCCTGCAGTACCTACTAATGCTGGATCAACTGTTGAATGTATTGCAGATGCAACACAACCAACTGCTCCTGTAGTAACCGATGTATGTGGTAACAACATCATACCAGTAATTACTGAAAATGCAGATCCTATTTGTGAAGGTGATAAAATTTATACATTCACTTATACCGATTGTGCTGGTAATGTATCAGTTTATGTATATACCTATACTATCGATGTAAATACAGTTCCTACAGTGCCTGCTAATGTTGGATCAACTGTTGAATGTATTGCAGATGCAACACAACCAACTGCACCAGTAGTAACCGATGTGTGTGGTAACAACATCATACCAGTAATTACTGAAAATGCAGATCCTATTTGTGAAGGTGATAAAATTTACACATTCACTTATACAGATTGCGCTGGTAATGTATCGGTTTACACATATACTTATACTGTAAAAGATACAACTGCTCCTGTTCTTACACTACCTGCTAATGTAAGTGCTGAATGTAGTGATGACATATCTCCTATTGCGTTTGGAAATGCAACAGCTATTGATAACTGCGATCCATCTCCAATTGTAACCTATAATGATGTAATTACAAATGGTTCTTGTTCAGGAACTTATACAATAACCCGTACTTGGACAGCTACCGATGCTTGTGGTAATGTTGCTACGGCAGATCAAATAATTTCAACTTCTGATACAACAGCTCCAGAATTTGTTGAAACAAATCTTCCTGGAAACATAACTGTTGAGTGTACTACAATTCCTGTTGCCGAAACTTTAACTGCTACTGATAATTGTGGTAATGCTACTGTAACAGTACAAGATGTAAGAACTAACGGAAATTGTCCAAACAATTATATAATTACGCGTACTTGGACAGCAACTGATGATTGTGGACTTACAAAAACTCATGTTCAAACCATAACTGTTCAAGACACTACACCTCCTAGTTTTGTTGAAACATTACCTGTATCTAACTTAGTAGTAGAGTGTGATGCTGTACCAACAGCTGAAGTACTAACCGCTATTGATGCTTGTGGTACTGCAACAGTTTCTGTAACAGATGTAAGAACTAATGGTAGTTGTACAAACAACTACACACTTACTCGTACCTGGACAGCAACTGATGAATGTGGTTTAACAACAAAACACACTCAAATTATCACTGTTAGAGATACCAAAGCGCCAACATTTGTAGGAACGCTTCCTGTTAACACCTTAACTGTTGAATGCGATGCAGTACCAACTGCACAAACATTAACAGCTACTGATAATTGTGGAGATGCAACAGTAACAGTGCAAGATGTAAGAACTAATGGTGATTGTCCAAATAACTACATTATTACTCGTACTTGGACAGCAACCGATGAGTGTGGTTTAACAACTAAATACACACAAATCATCACTGTACAAGACACAAAAGCACCTGTTCCTGCTACAACATTTGATACTGTTTTAAATGTTAGTTGTACAAACATACCTGAAAAACCAGCTTTAACGTTTACAGATAATTGTTCATCTGCATCATCTATCGTAGTGGTATATAATGAAACAAGTACGTTTGTTGATAATGTTTATGAAGACTACCAAATTGTTAGAACATGGACAGTAAGAGATGAATGTGGTAACGAAGCTATTTACAAACAAACACTTAATGTAGCACTTGATGAAATTATTACAGATATTGTTGCTGAAGACAGATGTTTTGATGATGGTCTTGTAAACTTAAACGACATTATATCATCAACACTAAATACTAATGGTACTTGGGAATTAATTGAAGGTAATCCAGTAGCAACATTAAATGGTAGTATTTTCAACCCAACATTATTAGAGCTTAGTGCCGATTTCCTTCCACAAGATGGTGGTATGGATTATAAATTTAGATATACTACTACAGATAATGGCTGTATAAGCATAACAGATGTAACCATGAATATCAATGCCGATTGTGTGGTATTACCATGTGGTGAAAACGATGTTATAATATCAAAAGCTGTAACACCTAATGGTGATGCTCATAATGAATTCTTTGAAATCTCTGGAATTGAACTATGTGGCTTTAGATACGACGTTAAAATTTTCAACAGATGGGGTGCATTAATTTACGAATCCAACGATTATAAAAACGACTGGAATGGTTTTGCTAGCAAAAAATCTGTAGGAAATTCTGGCACTGTACCAAACGGAACATATTATTACATAGTAACTTTAAAAGATAGTGGATTGCCTCCTTTTACTGGACCAGTTTACTTAGGAACCAAATAAAACTTAACCTATGAAATTTATAAAACATAACATAATCGCTATTGCATTGTTTAGCTGTACGGTTGGAGTTGCGCAACAATTACCGCAATTCACACAGTATATGTACAATACAATCTCCATAAACCCTGCGTATGCTGGTAGTAGAGAAGCTTTAAGTATTGTTGGGTTGCACCGAAGCCAATGGGTTGGTTTTAAAGGCGGTCCTATTACACAAACACTTTCTATTCATACACCGTTAAGAAATGATCGTGTGGGTGTTGGTTTATCTTTTATTGAAGATGATTTAGGTCCTGAAAATTTCACTTATTTGTATGGTGACTTTTCATATAGTATCCCAACAGGACAAACAGGTAAGCTTGCTTTTGGTATTAAAGGTGGTTTTACACAATATAGTTTTGATTCTGAATTTTTAAATGATACAGATATTTCTAATGATGATTATTTCAAAGGGTTTCAAAACCGTTGGTCGCCTAACATTGGTCTTGGTATTTATTGGAGTACAAATAGAATTTATGCTGGTTTATCAACACCTAGAGTTCTTAATACTGATAGAAACAAAAATAATGTAAACCCTATCACAAATAAAGACTACGAAGCTCTAGACAAATTAAGTTACTATTTTACAGTTGGTGGTGTAATTGATTTAAGTAACAATATTAAATTTAAACCTGCCGGTTTAGTAAAAGCTACTAATGGTGCGCCAGTTTCTTTTGATTTAACCGCAAATTTCTTATTTAATGAAAAATTTTGGTTAGGTGGCTCGTATAGAATAAACGAACAAACAGCAGCCATAGGCGGTATTGCAGATTTTCAAGTATCTAGACAACTTCGTGTAGGATATGCTTATGAAAAACCAATTTCTGAAATTGCTCGTTACACAACTGGCACACACGAAATATTAATGATTTACGAATTCAAATTCTTAAGTTCTAAATTAAAATCACCAAGATATTTCTAATACTTTTTTTATGAAATTTAAAAATTACATATTAGTCTGTATCGCATTAATGATTAGTGCTTCTTCGTTTTCTCAACAAGGAAAACAAAAAAAGGCTGACACATTATTCAACAAGTTTTCATTTGTAAAAGCTGCCGAAGTTTATAATGAACTTATAGCTAATAATTACAATAAAGATTATGCAACAAGGCAACTTGCAGATTGTTATGCATACTTAAGAGATCCAAATAACGCATCTAGATACTATAAAAACGTTGTAAAACAAGAAAAAGTGCCTATTGAATATTATTATAAATATGCACAATCTCTTAGAGGAATGAAAAAATACGACGAATCTCAAGAGTGGTTACAACGGTTTATTGATTCTGGTGGCGTAGTTAATGCTAACGATTTTTCAAAAGATGTAAACTTCATAACAAGTGTTTTTGGAGCAAAACAACAATACTTTTTAGATAAAGTTTACTTCAATACAAAGTTTAGTGATTTTGGAGCTTTTGAACAAAATGGTAAAGTCTATTTCACTTCTTCTCGCGATGAAGGTGTTGCCGTAAAACGTTTATATGGATGGAACGAACAACCTTTTTTAGATATCTATGTAACTGATGCTAAAACGAAACGAAATGTTGATCATTCATCTAAACTAAAAGGAGATGTAAACTCAATTTACCATGATGGTCCTGTTACAATTACAAAAGATGGTCTTACCATGTATTTCTCAAGAAATAACTACAAAGATCAAGTTGAAGTAAAAGATAAAAAAGGACTTACCAACATGAAAATTTACAGAGCTACTTTAAGAGATAGCATCTGGACTGATGTTGAAGATTTATCAATAAACGGTGATGAGTTTTCAACCCAACATGCCGCTTTAAATAGTGATGATACTAAATTATACTTTACTTCCGACAGACCTGGAGGTTATGGTGGTTCAGATATTTGGGTAGTTAATATTTATCCAGATGGCACACTTAGAGATCTTCAAAATGTTGGAAAAGTTGTAAATACAGAAAGCGCAGAAGGGTTTCCATTTATAAACAATGAAGGTACTTTATTCTTTTCTTCTGATGGGCATACTGGTTTAGGTTTACTAGATATTTTTGGAACCATTAAAGGTGATAATGATGAAATTGTTGATGTTATAAATTTAGGCGTTCCTGTAAATTCAAATAAAGATGATTTTGCGTTTACCATGAACCAAAATGGCATTACCGGTTACTTTTCTTCAAATAGACCAGGTGGTCGTGGTGATGACGATATCTATGCATTTCATAGAGTGCCAACACTACAAGTAGAAGGCGTAGTTACCGATGCAATTAATTCAAACCCAGTACCAAATGCTATAATTACCTTATTTGATGATAAAGGCAATAAAATAGCATATATGGAAACCGATAAAAATGGTTTTTATCAAATAAATATCGATAGAAATAAAGATTATAAAATTGTAGCAAGTCAAAACAAATATATTGACGACTATAGAAACTTTACATCAAAAAATGTTCAAACAGAGCTAATAACCATCAACGCCAACTTATTACTAAATCCGAAGCCAGATGTTGTTAAACTTGCAGAATTAAATACCATTTATTTTGATTATGATAAGCACAACATAAGAGAAGATGCTGCTTTAGAATTAGACAAAATTGTTAAACTAATGATGGTAGATTATCCTGAAATGGTTATTAGAATTGAATCGCATACAGATTCTCGCGGTGCATTAACCTACAACGATAAATTATCTATTGATAGAGCAAATTCAACCTACGAATATTTAATTTCTAAAGGTATTAAACCAGAAAGAATTACTGCACACGAAGGTTTTGGTGAACGTAGATTAACTAATGGTTGTGAAGATGGTGCAAAATGCGAAGAAACCGATCATCAATTAAACCGTAGAACACAATTTATAGTTGTAAAAATGGAATAAAACACATAATTAACAACTGTGTATATAACTAAAAAATTCTAGTATAGATTTTTTTAATTAAAACAAGTCCCCATGAAATTAAAACATTACATAATAACTAGTTTGGTTTTAGCAGTAAATTTATCTGCTTTAGCACAATCTGGTTTACAAAAAAAAGCAGACAACCTATTTAACAAATTTGCATTTGTTAATGCTGCTAATGTATATAAAGAACTTATTTCAAAAAATGATAATGCAGATTACGCTACCAGACAATTAGCCGATTGTTATGCCTTTATGCGAAACCCAGATGAAGCTGTTATATACTATAAAACAGTAGTACAACAAGCAAATGTGCCTACAGAATACTATTATAAATATGCTCAAGCACTACGTGGTATTAAGGATTACAAAGAATCGCGTGTTTGGTTAAAACGCTTTAAAGATGCTGGAGGCGATATAAACGATTCTAAATTTTTAAAAGATGCCGATTTTATAAACACCATTTTCAATGCAAAACCGCAATACACACTTAAAGATGTAAAATTCAATTCTAAATATAGTGATTTCGCAGCTTATGAAAAAGATGGTAACGTTTACTTTGCTTCTTCAAGAGATGAAGGTGTATTAAAAACACATAATTACGGATGGAACAACGAGCCTTTTTTAGATATTTATGTAAAAGCTGAAACCGATACCGTTGTAAGCACAAAATCTAAAATAAAAGGCGATATTAATACGGTTTTTCATGAAGGTCCTTTAACTATTTCAAAAGATGGAAAAACACTTTATTTTTCAAGAAACAATTTCAATAAACAAGTTTTAGGAAAAAGTAATGAAGGTATAACCAACCTAAAAATTTACAAAGCAACACTTATAGACAATAAATGGAAAAATATTGAAGAAGTATCATTTAATAGTGATGATTACTCTGTAAGTCATCCAGCTTTAAGTAATGATGATTCGAAGTTATATTTCACATCCGATATGTCTGGTGGTTTGGGTGGAACAGATATTTATTATGTAGATATCAAAAATGATGGTTCTTACGGAACACCACAAAACTTAGGAAACGTTATAAACACAAATAAAAACGAAAGCTTTCCTTTTATAAATAATGAAGGTTCTTTTTTCTTTGCTTCTGATGGACATCCAGGTTTAGGATTACTTGATATTTTTGGCACCGTTTCAGATAATAACAAGATAGTTAGTGTTATAAATTTTGGAATTCCTGTAAATTCTAGTAAAGACGATTTTTCTTTTTTTATGAGTGAAGACGGTCTATCTGGTTATTTTGCTTCAAATAGAGATGGTGGTGTTGGTAGTGATGATATTTATGCATATGATAGAACGCCACAATTAAAAATTGAAGGTACTATAACAGATGCAAAAACCAATAAACCTATTGCAAATGCTACTGTAACCTTACTAGATAGCAACAACAACCAAATTGCAACGCTACAAACAGACAATAACGGACATTACGAAATTAATATAGATAGAGATACAGATTACTATGTTAATACTAAAAAAGAGGATTTTTTAGACAAAATAATTCCAGTAACATCAAAAGGTGTTGAAAAAAGTGTTACAAGTATTAATGCAAACATATCGATTAACCCAAACACCAATAAAGTAACGCCTATTACAGAGCTTCAACCTATTTATTTTGACTTTAATAAATATGATATAAGACGTGATAGTACTGTGGAATTAGACCAAATTGTAAGCCTAATGAAAACAACCTACCCTAACATGGTAATTAAAATTGAATCGCATACCGATGCTAGAGGAACAGTAGATTACAACAATGAATTATCAGAAGAAAGAGCAAAAGCTACTTATGATTATTTAATAAATAAAGGTATAAATCCCGCAAGAATTACTTCTTACAAAGGTTTTGGTGAACAAAAATTAACCAACCAGTGTAATGGTACTGTACCATGTACAGAAGAACAACACCAATTAAACAGGCGTACACAATTTATTGTGATAAGAATGCAATAAATTATATTCTTAGTTTTATAATAATTAAAAAACCATCAAAAGACTATTTCTTTTGATGGTTTTTGGTTTTATACTAAATGTCTATTTTCCTTTTTTTTATAAATAAACAGATAATGTGTATATTGTTTTGTATGACGCTTTACAACAACCAAAAAATAATTTAAATTAAAATGAAAAAAATTGACCTATATGAAATTGCAATTAAAATATTAGGACTCTATTTATTGACCCTAATAATAAGTCAATTTCGAGAAGTAATGATTTATTTAACGGTTTGGTCACAGCAAAAAAATAATCCTGAAATATTCGGTGACTTTGACCAATTTCCAGCATTCATTGTAACCTTATTAAGCTTTTTAGCATTAATTATATTATCTAGTATCTTAATTTTTAAAACAAAACAAATTGCAAAACTAATAAGTAGAAAATCTGATTTTGAAGAAGATTTAAGATTATTTGCAAACAAGAAAACAATTTATGAAATATGCTTAGTTCTGTTAGGTCTTGTAACGTTTGTTCTAACTTTACCAGACTTCATTTATAAATTAAAAAATCATATCAATTTAGTTCAAAGCAATTTGCCAACAAAAGATTATGACAATGCCTTTTTGTTAACTTCGGGAATAAAAATTGGAATTGGTCTAATTGCAATTATATATTCTACCGAATTATCAAACTTAGTAACAAAAAAAAGTGAAATTGATAAAACTAATGATTAATAAAAATTTCTAAAAAAAAATCCTGTCATAAAGAAAAGAGAGGATTTTATACCAAAAGCTAAATTTAATGACAATACAAGTTATTAAAATAACCTATTAATTTCTTTAATGCTTTAAAATTAAAACATGTAGTTTGTTACTAAACAGTCATCAATAAGGTTATGTTGTTATTGTTTTAGATCAAAAACAACGTTATTTTTTTATAAAAATGTTGGTGTAATACCATTTTCCTTCTGCATTTTTTTCAGCAGCTAAATCAAAATCGGTATAATCACCTTCAATATTTGCTCGGTGTCCATCACTTTTCAACCAAGCTTTCACCACCGATTCTGCAGATGTGTAACCATAAGCCACATTTTCTGATACTTTTGTTGCTCCAGCATTAGCTTTTAAATAATCACTTCTTTTATAAAAATTAGCATGAGATACTTCATTTTTATCAACCATATAATCGGTATGGCTAAAAGCTACTTGTTTAACCAAAGTCATATCAGAAAGCGTATTTAAACCCAATGATGCACGATGGTTATTTATAAGTTCAAGTATTTCTACTTCTATGGTTTTTGTTTCAGGTGTTATAAGGCTTAATTCAATCGCATCTGCTTTATCATCAAGACTATCCGTAGTACAAGAAAAGCTTAAAATAGCTAACAGTGCCAGTAAAGGCAGTTTGGTTAATAACTTCATAAGTAGGCAATTTAGATTTGGTTCTGTAAAATTAACCTGCTAATCTGAAGTAAACGTTAATAAAATGTTAAAATCGACCAAAAACACGTCATACGTCGATATTAATTGTATTATATCGATGAAATACACATTTTAAAAAGAAATAAGCTGTATTTCATCAGTCAAATTAAGGAGATAGTCGATTTTTAATCCAATTATAGTCTGGTTGAAGTTTATAGCTAATTCTATCATGCAATCTATTTGGTCTACCTTGCCAAAATTCCATTTCATCGGGTTTAACTATGTAACCACCCCAATACGCTGGTCTTGGAATTTCTTTACCAACAAATTCCTTTTCTAATTCTAAAAGTTTTTGTTCTAAATATTCTCTGTTTGGAAGAACTTCGCTTTGATGAGATACTAGAGCTCCTAATTGACTACCACGTGGTCTAGACTCAAAATAGCCATCACTTAAATTTTCTGCAATTTTTTCAGCTTTACCCTTAATTATTATTTGACGTTCGGCACCGTGCCAAAAAAAGGACAAGCATACATTTGGGTTTTGTGCTATAGCTTTTCCTTTTTCACTTTCATAATTGGTGTAAAAAATGAAGCCTTCAAAAGTAAATCGTTTTAATAGCACTACCCTATTTTTAGGGAAGCCATCTAAACCAATAGTGCTTAAAGTCATAGCATTAGTTTCATCTTTACCAAAAAAATTATCGACTTCAAAAAACCACTTTTGAAATAATTCTACAGGGTTTTCTGGTGTGTTTTCTAAAAGAAGTTCACTCTTTTCGTATGATTTTCTGTAATTACTTAAGTCTTGTTCCATGATTACAAAATAACAAAAAATTTATTTTGCTTTTTTGAATATTTGTATTGATAAACTTTATAAATTAGTATAACCCTAATTAGCATATATGACGTTTGAAAATTCTGAGTTTTTTAAACTGAAACATTTCAAGTTAGAAAAACCTTTTGGTAATTTTTATTTTTTTGAAACCTTTTTTATTTCTGAAGTTAATGAAGGTGTACATTTTGATTGGAATATGATTCAAGAAGTTATGGATTATATAGTAGAATTTTATGGCATTACTGCTAAATTAGGATATATATCAAACCGAATAAATTCGTATTCAACAAACCCTCATACATGGAATAAAGTTAAAAACAAGTATAATATTATTATTGCTGGTGCTATCATATCTTATACTAAAACTACTTTTTTAAATGCTTCCTTGGAAAAAGAATTATCCAAAACAAAAATAAAAAGATGCTTATCTTTAAAGGAAGCTATTGAATGGATTTTAGATTTAAATGAATTTAAAAAAGAAGAAATTCATTTTTAAATAATAATAATAAATACATTTCATTATTTCTGTAATATATAATTAACAAAAACAAAACATTGTTTTTAAAAAAAAATTGTATATTCTGACATGAAATTTGAAGATTCAAAAAATCTAACAAAATTTATACATAAAAAAAATCAACTTTCTTTCGGAAATTTTTTTCTTTGTGAACACTTTGTTGTGGCTGAACTTAACCACGAAATTCATGTAGATTGGTCAATAATTAAAAGAATTGCCAATATGATTATTGAGCAATATGGTAGAAGCTCAAAAATTGGGTTTATTTCAAACAAAGTAAATTCATACTCTATAGATCCATTTGTTTGGGTAACTTTTAGTAAAGAATACGATTTTATTGATTCTGCAGCCATTGTTTGGTATAACGATGCAGGTTTTATGAGTTCTACTTTAGAAAAAATGTTTTTAAAAAACAGTGTTAAATTATGTGAATCGCTTGATGAAGCTATTGAATGGGTTACAAATACCAAATAACTTAAAAATTGAAAACTTTGCCATCTTCACTTAGTTCTACGGTGCTAAATACTTCTTCAGCTTCTTCTTTAAAAGCATTTAAACCATCATATCGTGTAGAATAATGTCCTAACAACAAAACACCTGCATTGGCTTGTTTTGCAATTCTAGCGGCTTCTTTTGCTGTAGCATGCTTTGTTTTTGGTGCTAAATGTGCATGTTTTTCTAAAAAAGTAGATTCATGGTATAAAACATCAACATTTTTTATTATTGGCACAATATCTTCTTTATACATAGTATCACTACAAAATGCATAACTTTTTGGTTTTGCACCTGCTTTGGTTACTGTTTCATTTTTAATAAGCACTCCATCATCATTAATAACATCAAAACCTTGAGCTAGTTTTCTATAATATGCTACGTTAATGTTGGCTTCTTCAACTAAATTAATATCTAATTTACGATTACCTTCTTTTTCTTTGAAAAGATATCCGTTTGTATAAATACGATGGTTTAGTGGAATGGTATAAACTTCAATTTCCTCGTCTTCAAAAATTAATTCGGAATTTGGTGATGCTAATTCATGAAAAATTAGGTTGTAATTTGTCCACGAATCGGCCAACTTCATTTGAAGGGTTACTATTTCTTTAATGCCTACTGGCCCATAAATATGCAAATCGGTTTCACGCGTTAATAACCGAAAAGTTGAAATTAAACCTACTAAACCAAAAAAATGATCGCCGTGTAAATGCGAAATAAAAATATGCTTTATTCGGTTAAATTTAATTTTATGTTTACGCAGTTGTACTTGTGTTCCTTCGCCACAATCAATTAAAAACATATGATTGCTAATTTCTAAAACCTGCGATGTGGTATTATTTAAAGTTCGTGGTGTGGCACTATAGCAACCTAATATGGTTAATTTCATTTTTTGTGAGTTGTTAAGTTGTTAAGTTGATAAGTCGTGTTCAAATACCCGACATACACCTAAACAACAAACTAATTTTAGAACCCTAAATCGCGTTCCATTTCTTCCATTTCAATAATATCATAAGCTTCTTGTGTAGTAGGTACTATCACAATTTCATCAGGAACAATATTTAAATCAATTTTATCAGAAACAATAACGAACGATTGTTTTGAACTTCTATGGGTATTTGAAAGTTCTAAAAATTCAATTATATCTTGTAAACCAAGGTTGTTTAAAGATGATAAACATACAATAATATTGTTCTTTTTAAACTTAGGATATAAAGCTTGTATTTTTTTTACTAATTCTACAATTGTTGCTTTTTCTTGAGTTATGATGGAAATTGTACCGTCTTGATCTATAATCATGATTTACTGTTTTATTTTTGAAGCTAACAAATAAATAACTGCCATTCTTATGGCAACACCATTTTGAACTTGGTCTAGTATGATAGATTGCTTAGAATCGGCTACATCGCTAGTTATCTCAACACCTCTATTTATGGGTCCAGGATGCATGATAACTATTTCTTTATTTAATGAATCTAACAATTCTTTATTAACGCCAAACTGTTGTGTATATTCTCTTGTTGATGGAAAATAACTAATATCCATACGTTCGTTTTGCACACGTAACATATTTGCTACATCACACCAGTTTAATGCTTTACGTAAATCTGTTTCAACTTTTACTCCAAGTTCATTTATATACTTAGGTAATAGTGTTTTAGGTCCGCAAACCATTACTTGAGCACCTTGTAATTGCAATGCAAATATATTGGATAGCGCTACCCTACTATGTAAAATATCACCAACAATAACCACTTTTTTACCAGCAACATCACCTAATTTTTCTCTTATAGAATACGAATCTAATAATGCCTGAGTTGGGTGTTCATGTGCACCATCACCTGCGTTTATTATACTCGCTTTTACGTGTTTTGATAGGAATACTCCAGCGCCTGGATTTGGGTGACGCATCACTACCATATCTACTTTCATTGATAAAATGTTGTTAACAGTATCAATTAAAGTTTCTCCTTTTTTTACTGATGATTGTGATGATGAAAAATTAAGCACATCGGCAGATAGACGTTTTTCTGCCAATTCAAAAGACAACTTCGTTCTGGTTGAATTTTCGAAAAACAGATTAGCAATGGTAATATCTCTAAGCGAAGGTACTTTTTTAATAGGCCTGTTTATCACTTCTTTAAAATGATCGGCAGTTTCAAAAATAAGTTGAATATCCTGTTTGTTTAGATATTTGATTCCTAATAAGTGATTTACACTTAATTCGCTCATTGTCAAAGTTAAAAGTTAAAAGTTAAAAGTTAAAAGTTAAAAGTTACTCGTATGCGTATCTAAAACTTAAACTTTGGTTATTCATTTTTAATTGTTAATTGACAATTACCAATTGTTAATTGTCTTTATTTCTCTATTAAGTAAACCGAATCTTCATTATCATGCTCTTTCCAGTTTACTTTTACTTTTTCATTGTTTATCACATCTACTTGTCTGCCTCTATAATTTGGTTGAATTGGTAAATGCCTGCTAAAACGCCTATCAATAAGCGTTAAAAGTTCAATTTCATTTGGTCTTCCAAATGACTGAATAGCTGTTAATGCCGCACGAATACTTCGACCGGTATACAAAACATCGTCAATGAAAACAACGTTTTTATCTTCAACAATAAAATTGATATTTGTGGTATTGGCTTCCAATGGTTTTTCGCCTCTGCGGAAATCATCCCTAAAAAAAGTGATGTCCAAATGCCCTAATTGAATATTTTTTACTTTATAGTCTTCTCGTAATATTTTAGCAATTCTGTCGGCTAAAAACACGCCACGAGGCTGTAAACCAATAAGAACCGTGTTTGAGAAGTCGTTATGTTTTTCAATAAGTTGACAAGCCAATCGGTGAAGAATGATGTTTACCTCTTTCGCGTTAAGTAAAACTTTTTGACTCATATAGTATCCAAACGTATTCGGATTACAAATGTAATGTAAAATATTAGAAATTTAAACGATTGCAGAAATTTTTAGTTCGGTTAGAATTTATAAGATTTTGTTTTAAATATTACAGCTTTGTGGCTTTACGCGAAAAAAAAACCTTCTCCCAATATTTTGGAAGAAGGCTTAATTTTATAAATGAATTTTTAATTTACTTAAAACTATTTTTTAGTTTTTTTTGCAGCTTTACCGTCCATTTTATCTTTAAGAGCTTGTAACGCTTCGTTAGCATCACCTAAAGTTGGTTTAGCTTCAGCAGCAGCGGCTTCAATTTTCTTAGCAGCAGCTTTTACGTTTGCAATTTCTTCTGCTTTAAAAATAGCAGTATGAGATGCAACAACACGTTTGAACTCTTTGTTAAATTCTATTATTTTGAATTCAGCAGAATCGCCTTTTTTAAGTTTGCTTCCGTCTTCTTTTTCAAGGTGACGTGCAGGAATAAATGCAACGATATCTTCATTAAATTCTACAGTTGCACCTTTATCAACGATTTCAGAAATTTCACCTGTATGAACAGTTTCTAAAGCGAAATCGGTTTCGTATGCATCCCAAGGGTTTTCTGTAGTTTGTTTGTGACCTAAAGATAATTTACGTCCTTCAACATCTAACTCAAGTACGATAACTTCTAATTTATCACCAGCTGCACAGAATTCAGATGGGTGTTTGATTTTCTTAGTCCAAGATAAATCAGAGATGTAAATTAATCCATCAATACCTTCTTCTAATTCAACAAAAACACCAAAGTTTGTAAAGTTACGAACAATACCTGTGTGCTTAGAACCTAATGGGTATTTAGTTGTAATATCAGTCCAAGGATCAGATGTTAATTGTTTGATACCTAAAGACATTTTACGTTCTTCTCTATCTAAAGTTAAGATAACTGCTTCAACTTCATCACCAACATTTACGAAATCTTGAGCTGAACGTAAGTGTGTAGACCAAGACATTTCAGAAACGTGGATTAAACCTTCAACACCATCAGCAACTTCAATAAATGCGCCGTAATCTGCAATAACAACTACTTTACCTTTTACTTTATCACCAACAGCTACAGTATCAGCAAGTGCTTCCCATGGGTGTTTAGATAATTGTTTTAAACCTAATTGGATTCTTGATTTATTTTCATCAAAATCAAGGATTACCACGTTAAGTTTTTGATCTAATTCTACAATCTCGTTTGGATGATTGATACGAGACCAAGATAAATCGGTAATGTGGATTAAACCATCTACACCACCAAGATCGATGAATACACCGTAAGACGTAATGTTTTTAACAATACCTTCTAATACTTGACCTTTTTCTAATTGACCAATGATTTCTTTTTTCTGAACCTCAATATCAGCTTCAATAAGCGCTTTATGAGATACTACTACGTTTTTGAATTCGTGGTTGATTTTCACAACTTTAAATTCCATAGTTTTATTTACGTACTGATCGTAATCTCTAATTGGTTTCACGTCAATTTGAGAACCTGGTAAGAATGCTTCGATACCGAATACATCTACAATCATACCACCTTTAGTTCTACATTTAACAAAACCGTTAACGATTTCACCAGTTTCGTTAGCTTTAATAACGCGGTCCCATGCTTTGATTACACGAGCTTTTCTGTGAGATAATACTAATTGTCCAGTTGCATCTTCACGAACATCAATTAATACTTCTACTTTGTCACCAACTGCTAAGTTTGGGTTGTAACGGAATTCGTTTAAAGAAATAACACCTTCAGATTTAGCGTTGATATCAATAATAGCATCTCTATCAGAAATGTGTACTACGGTACCTTCAACAACTTCATCATTTAAAGTGTCAACGAAATTCTCAGCTACTAATTTTTCAAATTCTTGTAATTGCTTTTCATCAACTTCATCAATACCTTCTTGGTAATTGTGCCAGTTAAAGTTTGCTAAGAATTTTTCAGGGTTTGCTTTAGCTTCAGATACTACTGGAGCTTCTACTGTTGGAGCGTTAGTTGCTTCAACTTCAGCTTGATTTGCTTTTTCAGCCATTGAGATAATTTAAAAATGTATTAAGAATTCTATCAATTAAAATCTTAATTACACTTGTTTTGTATTCTGTATGCTTCGGAAGATTTAAGCAATTTACACACAGAAGTGTTATTGTTTTTTTGTTTCACGTTCCTTCTATCTTTCCGACGATTTGCTAAAAGGAGTGCAAAAATACATATTATTAAGGTAATTACCTAAAAATGAGTAAACAAAATTGATTGTGACTTCCAGCTCTTTTTGGTGTCTAAATTGTAAAGACAAAAAGTTAACTTTAAATTAATAAAATATAGCTGAATAATTCAGTATATTTAAGAACAATAAACTATTAAAAAATTTATAATTATGGCAGTAAAAGCAAAATACCAAGCAGTATTAGATTTAGGTGAAGCGTTAAACATTAAAAATGGTGATGTACAAGAAGAAAATGGCGTTTTAAAAGTAAAAGGCATCGCAAATACACCTTATGAAAAAAACCTGCTTTGGGATAAAATAAAAGAAATTGGTGGTGAAAACCCAAGCGATATTAAAGCAAATATTACTGTTGCTGATGAAAGTATTTACCATAAACACACCGTAAAAAGTGGAGAAACTTTAGGTAAAATAGCAAAACAGTATTATGATAATGCATCAAAATACAATGCTATTTTTCAGGCTAATACTAACATTTTAAAGAATCCGGATTTAATTCATCCAGGACAGGAATTGGTAATTCCTAATTTATAGAGTTTAAATTAATTGCTTATAAAAGGTGAATTTTATTTAAAAAATTCACCTTTGTTTTTTGGTTTACCTTATTATTTCTTTAATTAACCTCATTTATTTTAAAATACATACATAAATATTTTAGATTTAGATGTGTAAACAACCAAAAATGTCACTTTTAAAAAATCGTCAACTTGTTATTAATATTTTTATTGGTTTAGGACTAATTAGTATTCCTTTTTTGTCTTCACCCGATTTAAGTAATGGTTGGCAAATGCTTCAAGTAAAAGGCTTTCAAAAAAGTTTATTCAGCTACACATTATTATTACTTTTTTTCTACACCAATTATTATTTAATAATCCCTAAATTTTATATAACTAAACGCTGGATTGTATTAACAACCACAGTAATTGTTAGCTATTTAATTATTTTAAAACTTCCAGACTTAATTTTAGGCAGTCATCCTAAATTACCATTTAACCCACGTATTAGCAATTCTCCTTCAAACTTACCGCCATATCTGCCTAAAAGGAATGAAATTCCGTTTTTTAATTTATTTGATAAAGAACATTATTTATACCAGTTTTTAGGGGTTTTTAGTTTATCCCTTTTTTTAAGAACTCATGAGCATTTAAACGATGTTAAAAACGAAAAATTAACCACAGAAGTTTCTTATCTAAAAGCCCAAATAAACCCTCATTTTTTATTTAATACACTTAATAGTATATATGCATTAGCTTTAACAAAATCAGATAAAACACCTAACGCTATTTTAAAACTTTCTGATTTAATGCGTCATGTGGTAACCGAGAGTCATCAAAACAATATTTCATTACAAAAAGAAATAAATTATATTCAAAACTTTATAGATTTACAAAAATTAAGATTGACTGAACGCACAAAACTTACTACCATTTTTACTGGTAATTTTAAAAAATACCAAATTGCACCACTCATACTTATTTCTGTTATTGAAAATGCTTTCAAGTATGGCGTAAGTAGCGAAGATGCTTCAGAAATTAATTTAAGCCTTTCTGTTAACAAAAATAATTTACTAACTTTAAACGTTGAAAATACAATTGTTGTTAAATCAAATAAAAATAATTCAACAGAAGAAGGAATAAAAAACACAAAAAAACAACTAAATATATTTTATCCAAATAAACACGTATTAAGAATTAAAACAGATAAAAACACCTACAATATTAACTTAACCATACAATTGGAATGATAAAAGCTATTGCTATAGACGACGAACCACTAGCCTTACAAGTTCTTGAAGTTTATTGCAATTCTATTCCAAATATTTCTTTATTAAAAACCTTTAGCAACCTTTCTAATGCAAAAAAGTACTTAAATAAATTTCCTGTTGATGTTGTTTTCTTAGACATTGAAATGCCAAACATAAATGGTATCGATTTTTATAAATCCTTAAACAAAAATATAAAAGTAATATTTACTACAGCATACGACCAGTATGCTGTAGAAGGTTTTAATTTAAATGCTATAGATTATTTGTTAAAACCTTTTTCTATAGAACGTTTTACGGAATCTGTAGGGCGAATTGAAAAAATAAAACACATTGATAATAATACACAAGAAAACACCCATTTGTCAATAAGAGCAGATTATAAATTGCATCGTATTCCTTTTGAAACTATTTTATACATTGAAGCAATGGATGATTATGTTAAAATTTATATTCAAGATGAAAAAACCATAGTAGCACGAGCTACAATGAAGGGCGTTTTAGAAAAATTACCAAAAAACATATTTGTTAGAATACATAAATCGTACATCATACCAATTTCAAACATTAAACAAGTAAACAGCTACGAAGTAAACTTAAATTATATACTACTTCCAATAGGAAATAGTTATAAAAAAGAACTAGAAAAACTTCTAAGCGTTTAAACTTACCGCAAACTTTTCTTAATTAATCGCAAAAAGTTTAACAAAACTAAACTGCTATATACTTTTGAGTTCAATTAAAAAAAAACATGCTATGAACTCGATAATTGGAAAAACAAATGTTATAGCTACGTTGCTAATAGTTTTTATTTTACTTGCATGTAGTTCTGATGAAACCAAAACAGAAACAGAAAATGAATCTGAAACTGAAACAACCACAAGTGGTTTGGGTAATGGACTTACAAATGCTGCAACTGTAACGACCTGTAATAGTGAATCTGGTTTTGCAAAAATACTATGTTTAGCAAATGCCTTTAAGGCTACACTAAATGCCAGTCAAATAGCAACATTACAACGTGCGTATTCTATTTCGGTAGCAAAAAGCAGTTGGTCTAACTTACCAGGAGTACAAGGTAGAGTTGGTTTACGTTTTGAAGTTTTAACCAATGAACAAATAAGCTACGCTAAAGCTTTAATACAAGCTGCTTCTGGCACAGGTACTAGTGAGGGTTACAATGAAATAAATGGTTTATTGGCAGCCGATGAAACTTTAGGAGGCAATAGCTATGGTTCTGGTCTTTACTATATTGCATTTCATGGCACACCTTCTGCAACAAATAAATGGGAACTACAATTTGGCGGACATCATTTAGCATTTGCAAACACATATTCCAATGGTGCACTAGTTGGAGCTACACCTTCTTTTAGAGGCATTGAACCATTTAATGAATTTACTTATGATGGTGTAACTTATAGTCCTGTAAACCAAGAACGTGATGCCTTTGCTACGATGCTTCAAAGCTTATCTACAACCGAGTTAACCACAGCAAAATTAAGCGGTATATTTTCCGACATACTTGCTGGTCCAGGTTCAGATAATGTTTTCCCATCAACAGCTTCTGGTTTACAAGTTGGCACATTATCTACTGCCAAACAAACATTGGTTTTGAATGCTATAAAAACTTATGTTGAAGATATTGATAGTGAAAACGCTGCAAGTATATTGTTAAATTATACAAACGAATTAGCCAATACTTACATTGCTTATTCTGGCACTACAGCAGTGGCTTCACAAAATGATTATGTTCGAATAGATGGTCCTTCAGTTTGGATTGAGTTTTCAATGCAAAGAGGTGTTGTTTATTCTCCTAATCATCCACATTCTGTTTGGAGAGATAAAACCAACGATTATGGCGGAAACTAAAATTGTTAAATCCTTTTTTTACTTTTTAATAATAATTGGTTTCTTTTTAGGCATTGGTAAAGCGTTAGCACATCCAATGCCTAATTCTGTATTGCAATTAAAAATTAAAGAAGCATATGTTTTAGGTGAGTTAAAATCGCCTTATATAGAATATCAAAATGCTTTAAGTAAAAAATTTATAGACTTAAATACACTACCCACATATTATTTAAAACATATAAAAGCAAGTTCAAATACGAACCAATGGCAAACTAAAATAGATACGATTTATATTCAAAATGATTCCATTCCAAATTTTGGAACATACCAAGAAATTATTGTAAAATTTAAACTAATACCTGTTTCATTAACTGATATTAGATATTTTACCTTGAATTTTGATGTTATAACGCATCAAGTAATTAATCATCAAATCATGGTGGTCTTATGTGAAGATTGGATAAATGGTGTGTTAAATGATAATAAAACCCCACTTCTTTTAGGAACTATTAAATACGCCTTAGAAACAGATAAAATTTCACCATTAACTATTCATCTTGAAAAAGGTAGTGTTTGGAAAGGTTTTAAAAGTTTTTGTATTATGGGTATAAATCATATAATTCATGGTTTAGATCACATATTTTTTATCGTGCTTTTACTACTTATTGCACCAGTTAGAAATGAGGGTAAAAAATGGTCTTTATTTCAAGGAAACACTTATACATTTAAAAGATTTTTAAGCATAAGCTTATTTTTTACCTTAGGACATTCGTTTTCTTTATTTCTAGGAACTTTTAATTTAATACCTTTTGAAATAGGATATATTGAAGTATTTATAACTATAACAATCATATTAACAGCTATTCACACAATCAAGCCAATTTTTCCTTCAAAAGAAACTATGGTTGGTCTTATTTTTGGTACTATACATGGCTTAGCTTTTTCAGAAAGTATTTCAAGTCTTGATTTAACATTTAAACCAAAACTTATCAGTATGCTAGGTTTCAATTTAGGTATTGAAATTGCTCAAATAGGTATTATTTTAATTGTATTTCCATTATTACTTTTTAGCAAATATAAAATATATCATACCTTTAGATTTTGGTTTGCCTTAACAACCATACTACTTTCTATGTTTTGGTTTTATAACAGAATTCAATTTTTATTTTAATACTATATTCACCGCAAACTATTCTTAGTTAATCTCAAAAAATTTCAAAACTTATTCGTAAAATCTATTTTTGAATGAAAAGAAAATAAGATGTTATGGAAAGAAAAGATTTTTTTAAAAAAGGATTAGTAGGTTTAGGTAGTATTGTTGCTATTCCAACATTAATCTCTGCTTGTTCTAAAGAAGATGATTCCGTTTCTAATGATGATTCTAGTGAAACAACAACAGGAACAACAGGAGATTGCATCCTATCACCAAGTGAAACTGCTGGACCATTCCCTATTAAAACACCATCCGATTTAGTTCGTGAAAATATTATTGGAGATCGTTCGGGTGTTGCTTTATTAATTACCCTAACCATTCAAGACCAAAGTAACGATTGCAAACCATTAGCTGGAGTGTTGGTAGATATTTGGCATTGCGATTCAAAAGGTGATTATTCAGAGTATGGTGGAACGTCTATGCAAAGTACCAATTATACTAATAACCACTTTTTAAGAGGCAGACAAACTACAAATGCAAACGGTCAAGCTTCTTTTATTAGTATTTTTCCAGGTTGGTATAATGGTCGTGCACCACATATTCATGTTGAAATTTTAACAAGTGGCGCAAAATCTATTAGAGTTACACAGATTGCTTTTCCTAAAAACGTTTGCGATACGGTGTATGCTACTTCGGGTTATAACGGACAAGCTAATACCTTAAACGCTAACGATAATGTGTTTTCTAATAGTTTAGAAGGTAATATGTTAGACTCTATCACAGGAAATACCACCGATGGTTATACGCTTTTAAAAACCATTGTAGTTTAAATGTTAATTAGTAGCTTTTTTTTCTAAAGGGTTGGATATTATAATGATAACAACCCTTTTTTATTATGCATTTTAATTGATAGAATTCACTAATTCTAAAATTTTATTAAACTGTTCTTGTAAAGTCATGTTTGAGTTATCAATTTCAATAGCATCGGTAGCTTTAACTAATGGCGAATCTTCTCTATTTGTATCAATATAATCGCGTTCTTCAACGTTTTTTAAAACAGCATCATATGTTACGGTTTCGCCTCGCTCTATTAATTCTGAAAAACGACGTTTTGCTCTGGTTTCGGCTGAAGCCGTCATAAATAACTTTAAGTCGGCATTAGGAAACACCACCGTTCCTATATCACGTCCATCCATAATAACACCACCATGTTTTCCAAATACCTGCTGTTGTTCTACTAATTTTTGACGAACTTCTGAAACTTCGGCTACTTTACTAACAAAGCTTGAAACTTCTAAAGTACGTATTTGATTTTCTATGTTTTCACCGTTTAAATACACTTCAGCAAATCCTAAACTTTCATTAAACTTAAAACTTATGGTTATATTTTTAAGATTTGCTATTAAACCATCCTTATTAAAATGATGCTTGGTAATGTATCCTTCTTGCATCGCATAAAACGTAACAGCTCTATACATAGCACCAGAATCTACATATACATAGCCTAAATGTCTTGCAAGTTGTTTAGCTACTGTACTTTTTCCTGTTGAAGAAAATCCATCAATAGCAATCGTAATGTGTTTCATTGAAATTAAATTAGTTGTAAAGTTAAAAAGTTATAAAGTAAAAAGTTGACTCTTTTCATTAAAAATAACTTTAAAAACTTTCTACTTTATAACTTGAAAAACTTCTATTGCAAATCTATCTGTAAACCGACAAAATTTGCATTCGCTGCACTAGAATATTTCATGTGTGTATAGCTAAAACGCATTTTATTCATTTTTAATGAAAAACCAGCAGATAAGCCTGAAAAATTTCGTTGGTCTATAATTCGTAATTCTTCGGCACGTCTAAAATTATAGCCAAAACGAATGTTAAATCCACGTTCAGGAAAAATTTCAGCACCAACAATAGTGTGTCGCATTATTTGACCCAAAAATCCAATTTTTTCATCGGTTTGGTTGCCACTTAAATCGTTTATTGTTCTAGAAGGATTTGGTCTTGCTATGGGCCATTCCTGCAAATTCTCTAGAGTAAGATGCCAACGAAGGGGTACATTTTCTAAACTTTGCGACATACCAAAATCTACCTCAAAAGGCAATTTTTCATTTAAACCCGCATAAGTGGTAATTTGTGTTCCCAAATTTCTAACAGCTAATGCTGCGTGAAAGTCTATATCTTCATTGATATATAACAAACCAATATCAATAGCCGCACCAAACGAACCATACTGTTCAAGTGCAGAGGTTATTATTTTTAAATTACTTCCAAAATAAAAATCAGAATAGCCTAATTGTAATGCATATCCGATTGATAAAGCTGTTTCTTTTCCTGTAAACGAACCTGTTTCTTGACCAGATTCGTCATACCCATCAAACGTACCGTAATCTATATATGTAATACCCGCGTGAAAAGTTTGTGTACGTCTATCAACCGTATAGGCATAAGCTGCAGACCCATAGCTAATAGCCCCCAAATAGCTGGTATAATTTAATGCTAGTTGATTATCCATTTCCACATTAATGGTTGCTGGATTATAAAGTGCCTGCGTAACGTCATAATCTACATTAGTTAACACTTTACCTCCTAAAGCAGCTTGACGTGGAGATGTTATTAAATTCAGAAATTGATACGTAGACTCGCCTCCTACCTGCGCATAGGTTAAGACTGTAAGAAGCAAACAAAAAAGCGTGATAATTTTTTTCAGCATATTTACATCGCAAAGTAAGTAAATCTATCTTAAAACGGTAGCATGAATGTTTTATTTTAAATCATAAAAAAAAGGCTTTCAAAAAAAAAATGTATTTAAGTCTTTACGAAGTATGAAGCAATCGGTAAAATTGATAATCAAATTATTGAGATTGCTTAACTGTGCTCGCAATTACGTTACCAGTTAATTTTTGAAAACCCTTTTAATGTTTAAAGTGTTTTTGCATTAACAACCTTTTGATTTGTGAGTGCTATTTTAATAACATCACTCATATCAGTCACATAATGAAAAGTTAAACCTTTTAAGTAATCTTGTTTTATTTCTTCAATATCACGTCTGTTTTCTTCACAAAGTAATATTTCTTTAATCCGAGCTCGTTTTGCTGCCAGAATTTTTTCTTTAATACCACCAACAGGCAGTACTTTGCCTCGAAGCGTTATTTCACCTGTCATAGCTAAACTTTTCTTCACTTTTTTCTGGGTGAATAACGACACTAACGAGGTTAGCATGGTTACACCTGCACTTGGACCATCTTTTGGTGTTGCACCTTCTGGCACGTGTATGTGTACATTGTATTTTTCAAAAATCTCAGAATTAATTCCAAATTCATCAGCGTTAGATTTTATGTATTCCATAGCAATTGTAGCAGATTCTTTCATAACTGTACCTAAATTACCAGTAATAGTCATGGTACCTTTTCCTTTTGAAAGAATAGATTCTATAAATAAAATATCACCACCAACACTTGTCCATGCTAATCCGGTTACAACACCTGCAACATTGTTGTTTTCGTATTTATCACGCTCCATTTTTGGACCACCCAATACCTCAATAACATCTTCGTTAGTTACTTTAATGTTGTAATCCTCCTCCATTGCAATGTTTTTAGCTGCATAACGCACCATTTTTGCAATTTGTTTCTCCAAACCACGAACACCAGACTCTCGGGTGTAACCTTCAACTATTTTTTCTAATTGTGCTTTACCTATTTTTAAGTGTTCATCAGTTAAACCATGCTCTTTTAATTGTTTTGGAAGTAAATGGCGTTTTGCAATTTCAACTTTTTCTTCAATGGTATAACCTGTTACATTGATAATTTCCATACGATCTCTCAATGCTGGTTGAATGGTTGATAAACTATTTGATGTTGCTATGAACATCACTTTCGATAGGTCGTAACCCATTTCCAAAAAGTTATCGTAAAATTCAGAATTCTGTTCTGGATCCAACACTTCTAACATTGCTGAAGATGGATCGCCTTGATGTGAATTTGATAATTTATCAATTTCATCTAATACAAATACTGGGTTTGATGTGCCTGCTTTTTTCAAACTTTGAATGATACGTCCTGGCATTGCACCAATATAGGTTTTTCTATGACCACGTATTTCAGCTTCATCACGTAAACCACCTAATGAAATACGCACATATTCTCTACCCAACGCTTCTGCAATCGATTTACCTAACGATGTTTTACCAACACCTGGTGGTCCATATAAACACAGAATAGGCGATTTCATATCATTACGTAGCTTTAAAACCGCTAGATATTCTATAATTCTACGCTTTACATCTTCTAAACCAAAATGGTCGCGGTCTAGAATTTTCATGGCGCGTTTTAAATCGAATTTATCTTTACTGAATTCATTCCAAGGTAAATCTAAAAACAATTCTAAATAGTTTCTTTGTATAGAATATTCTGCTACTTGCGGATTCATGCGTTGCATTTTTGCAAGTTCTTTTTCAAAATGCTTCGCTACTTTTTCATCCCAAACTTTATCATCAGCACGTAAGCGCATTTCTTCAATTTCTTCATCATGACTTACGCCTCCCAATTCTTCTTGGATGGTTTTCATTTGCTGATGCAAGAAATATTCACGCTGTTGCTGATTCATATCCATTTGCACTTTCGATTGAATATCGTTTTTAAGTTCCAGTTTTTGAAACTCCATATTCATATACTTAAGTGTAGCAAGGGCGCGTTTTTTAAGATCGTCAATTTCTAATAACGATTGCTTTTCTGCAACCGAAAGATTCATGTTTGACGATACAAAATTTATTAAAAACGAATCGCTTTCAATGTTTTTTATAGCAAAAGAAGCTTCACTAGGAATGTTTGGGCTTTCTTTAATTATGCTAAGTGCTAAATCTTTAATAGATTCTATGATGGCTAAAAACTCCTTGTTTTTTTGTGCTGGTCTTGCTTCAGGAATTTCACGTACTGTAGCATTCATATACGGTTCTTCAGTAAGAACTTCGGCTACTTTAAAACGTTTTTTTCCTTGGATGATAACCGTTACATTACCATCTGGCATTTTTAAAACACGTAAAATTTTGGCAACTGTACCTATACCATGTATTTCTTTTGCTGAAGGATTTTCAACCGATTCATCTTTTTGGGCTACAACACCTATAACCTTATTGCCTTTATTAGCATCGTTTATTAAACGAATTGATTTATCACGACCTGCTGTAATAGGAATTACTACACCAGGAAACAAAACCGTATTTCTTAATGATAAAATTGGTAGTGTTTCGGGCAATTTCTCGCTGTTTATTTCTGCTTCATCTTCAGGCGTCATTAGTGGAATTAATTCTGAGTTCTCATCAAAATCCTGTAATGACAAACTGTCAAGCGTTAAAAAATTAGATTTTTTCATATATGTATTTAGGTCAATCTGTCATTAAAACAAACCGTTCCTTTATTTTTAATAATTTACAAAAAATTTATAATACTGAATACCAGTTAATTAAAAACAATCCTTATTACTCAGTTATTGTATAAATTCAATAGCTATGCCAATTGTAAGTTTAAAGTTAAAAGTTTCAAAGTTGAAAGTTATAAAGCTTTAAAAATAAGTGCTAAATTTTCCCTGCTTTTTTCAAAATGAATAACAGTATAATTGGTATTAATAATAAACATACAAACAATAAGTCTGTTTTAAAAAGTGAAGGAGATAATATTAAGGTAGTAACATAACCTCCAATTGCCCCTCCAAAGTGAGCATCGTGTCCTATGTTTCCAACTTTATTCTTCATTCCATAAATCGAATACAGTAAATATCCTATTCCAAAAACAAAGCCTGGAATAAAAAAGTTAATTTCCATCCATGGATCAAACAATATTGCAGAATAAATAACTCCCATTACAGCGCCACTTGCCCCAACTGCACTATAATGATATTCTGTTTTGTGAAAATATAAAGTTAATAAATTCCCAAAAATTAAACTACTTACATAAATTGTTAGAAACCCAAACACATCTAATTCATTAATTACAATTCCTGCAAAAAAATATAAGGTTAGCATATTAAACAACAAATGTTGCGTATCTACATGTAGAAAACCAGAACTAAACATACGTAGCTTCTCGCCTCTTTGTACACCGCCAATGTTAAATTTATAAGCATCAAAAAAGGCATAGTCATTAAATCCTTTGTATGATATAATTACATTTGCTGCTATAATAATAATGGTAATCAAATCTAAATTGCCCATAAGGTGTAAAGGTTTAAGTTCAAAATTAGCATATATTTGCTTTTACAAATCTAAAATTAATTCATGCAATTTTTAGCATATATTCTTATTTATCCACTTTTATGGATGGTTTCTATACTACCGTTCCGATTATTATACTTAATTTCCAATGGTTTATATGTTTTACTTTATTATGTAATTGGCTATCGAAAAAAAGTAGTTTACAACAATTTAAAACTTGTTTTTCCTAACAAAAGTGAAAATGAATTAACTAGCATTCAAAAGAAATTCTATAAACATTTGTGCGATATGTTTTTAGAAATGGCAAAAACCATGACTATTTCTGAAAAAGAATTAAAGAAACGATTTAAAATATTGAATCCTGAGGAATTTCAACGTTTAGAAAGTTTAAATAAAAGTATATTGTTAATGTATGGGCATTATGCAAGTTGGGAATGGTCTGTTGTTTTGCAAAATTACATCAACTTTAAAGGCTTTGGTGTTTACAAAAAATTAGCAAACACCTATTTTGACAAATTGGTAAGAGCGATTCGGTCTAGGTTTAATACACAATTAATTAGCACAAAAGAGACAATAAGTGTAATTAACCAGAATGAAGCTAAGGGAAGAAAAAGTATTACTGCTTTTTTAAGCGATCAATCGCCCAGGCTTACAAAAGAAGTTTATTGGGGTACATTTATGGGTATTGAAACGCCATGTTTTACCGGTGCTGAACGATTAGCTAAAAAATTAGATTTAACCATTGCCTATTTAAAAGTAACCAAAGTTAACCGCGGTTATTATGAAGCTGAAATTATAACGCTTTCTGAAAATCCAAACGATTTTAAAGATTATGAATTAACAGATTTGTTTTTACGTGAAGTTGAAAAACAAATTTATGAAGCACCTGAATATTATTTTTGGACGCATAAACGCTGGAAACATAGCCGTTAGAACTTCAATTTTTAGATTATTGCGAGAAATAGACGCAATCTTTTAATAAAATTGAAATTTAGTTAAATTACTTCGAACTTAATAACATTAAACTCTTAACGAAGCACGAAACCCACGCCCTGCATAATAAGATTCTGCACCGTTATGGTACACAAATACGGTATTAAAACGAAAATCGGCAAAAAGTGAACCTCCTAATTTTCTAATATCAGCAGGTGTTTGTATCCAACTAGATGTTTTTTGATCAAACTTCCCTAGTTTTTGTAATGCTCTATACTCTGTTTCATTTAAAAGCTCAACACCCATTTTGGTAGCCATACCAATAGCACTATCATTTGGTTTGAATTTTTTTCTAGACTCTAAAGCTTCAGGGTCAAAACAAATACTTCTTCTGCCTTCTGGTGTTTCAGCAGAACAATCGTAAAAAATATAGCTGTTAGTGGTTTTATCAAAACCAACAACATCAGGTTCGCCTCCTGTTTCTTCCATTTGGTTAAGCGACCATAATTTTTCTGGATTTGAACGTAGTTTACCTTCAACAGAAATCCAATCAATATCCTTATGACGATTTTTGTGCGTTTCAAAACGCAACTTTAATATATTAATAAGTTGATTTTGTTGTTCTATTGAAAGTTGTTTTTTATCACTCATAACTAACAATTAAAAATTATGTCTTAGCAATTGCACTAATTTCTTCAATAAATTTATCAGCTAAAGCATCTGCCTCTTGTTGCGATTTTGCTTCGGTATAAATTCTAATAATTGGCTCGGTATTACTTTTGCGCAAATGCACCCAACTTTCAGAAAAATCTATTTTAACACCATCAATTGTGGTTAGTTGTTCGTTTTGGTAACGATGTTCCATCGCTTTTAAAATACCATCTACATCCAAACCTTCTGTTAATTCAATCTTCTTTTTACTCATAAAATAGTTTGGGTAGGTTTTTCGAAGTTCACTAACCTTCATGTTTTTTTCAGCTAATAAGCTTAAAAATAAAGCAACACCAACAAGCGCATCACGTCCGTAATGCGATTCTGGATAAATAATACCGCCATTACCTTCGCCTCCAATAACAACCTTATTTTTTTTCATTAACTTAACAACATTCACTTCTCCTACTGCACTTGCTTCATATTTACCACCATGTTTTTCGGTTACATCGCGCAATGCTCTGGTAGAACTCATGTTACTAACTGTATTTCCTGGTGTTTTACTTAGTACGTAATCGGCACAAGCAACCAAAGTATATTCTTCACCAAACATCTCGCCATTTTCGTCCATAAAAGCTAATCTATCAACGTCTGGATCTACAACAATACCAAAATCGGCATTATGTTTTTTTACAGCTTCAGATAAATCTCCTAAATGCTCTTTTAGTGGTTCTGGATTGTGTGGAAAATGTCCGTTTGGTTCGCAATATAATTTAACAACATCAACACCTAAACGCTCTAAAAGTAATGGAATTGCAATGCCACCAGTAGAGTTTACACCATCAACAACCACTTTAAAACGGGCTTCTTCAATAGCAGGAACGGTTACCAATGATAAATCTAGAACTTCAATAATATGTAAGTCTATATAGGCTTTGTTTTTTGTTATTTGCCCCAAACTATCTACATCGGCAAAACTTAAGTTATCACTTTCTGCAATTTCTAAAATTTTTGCACCTTGCATGTCATCTAAAAATTCGCCTTTAGCATTTAGTAGTTTTAAAGCATTCCATTGTTTTGGGTTATGACTTGCCGTTAAAATAATTCCGCCATCGGCATGTTCCATAGGTACTGCCATTTCTACTGTAGGCGTTGTAGATAAACCTAAATCAACCACGTTAATACCTAAACCAACCAACGTATTCATAACAAGGTTTTGAATCATGGCTCCTGAAATTCGTGCATCTCTACCAACAACTACTTTGTAAGTATCTTTTTCACGTTGTTGCTTTAACCAAACGCCATAAGCGGCAGCAAATTTTACAGCATCAATAGGTGTTAAATTATCGCCTACGTTTCCGCCAATAGTTCCTCTAATTCCTGAAATTGATTTTATAAGTGTCATAATTTTTTTTTCAATTTGATGAACAAATATACTATTTCAAAATTGTAATTCGTAAATTTCCAAAATGAATTACTTAGCGCATATTTATCTTTCTGGAGATAACGATTTGGTTACCATAGGAAATTTTATTGCAGATGGCATTAAAGGTAAATTGTATAAAAAACATCCAAAAGACATTCAAATTGGCATTTTGCTTCATCGAAATATTGACACATTTACCGATGCACATCCTATTGTTAGACAAAGCACCAAACGGCTACATGAAAAATACGGGCATTATTCGGGTATAATTGTAGATATTTTATACGATCATTTTCTAGCTAAAAACTGGAGTAAATATAGCAACACACCATTAAAAGATTATGTTGAAAATTTTTATGATTCTTTAGAAACGCATTATGAGTTACTATCGCTTCGTATTCAAAAAATGATGCCTTACATGATGACCGATAATTGGCTATTAAGTTATGCCTCGATTGAAGGTATTTCAAGGGTTTTAGATGGCATGAACAGGCGTACAAAAAACCGTTCTGGTATGGATGAAGCCGTAAATGAATTAGAACTATTTTATTCTGAATTTGAAACCGAATTTTCTATTTTTTTTGATGAATTAATTCGCTTTTCAAAAGAAAAATTACAAGAACACACACATAACATAATAGAATAACTGCTTCGATAGAATTCCTTTTTTTAAGATTAAGTGTAAAAGCAAATACAGGTTATCGAAATAGACTTAACCGCCGTCGGATTTTAACCTTTTTCTTTGATTAATATATTAGTAATTAATAATTTAGACTCAAGTTTTACAGATTATATTTAAATGAGGTCAAAAAAAATATTAAAAATAACAACAGGTGTACTTGTGTTTCTTACCTTACCAAGTCTGTTATTTTTTTGTTTTTTATATTTTAAATATGATGAAACGTTGCCCACAGGAATTATAGGAAACGAAGCAGATGCTTTAGCCTACAAAATGCTTGATGCTTTAAATTATGATGCTTTTAAAAAAACCGATTATATTGAATGGACATTTAAAAGAAGACATCATTATAAATGGAAAAAAGACAAAAATATTTGTGATGTATATTGGAAAGAATATAAAGTAAGCTTAAACTTAAATGATGCATCACAAAATAAAGCCTACGTGCATAGTTTTAAGGTTGATAATGATATGGCTGAAGAACTTATAGCCAAAGCAACAAATTACTTTAATAATGATTCCTTTTGGCTTGTTGCACCTTATAAAGTATTTGATAAAGGCACAGAACGCCGATTGGTAACCTTAAAAAACAACGAACAGGCGCTTTTAGTAACCTATACAACTGGTGGGTCAACACCAGGTGATTCGTATTTATGGCATTTAGATAAAACAGGAAAACCCACAAGTTTTCAAATGTGGGTTGATATTTTACCTATTAATGGTTTAAAAGCTACTTGGAACGATTGGGTTACTACCGAAAGTGGTGCACAACTACCAAACTTTCATAAAATGAGCGTTTTCGGTTTAGAAATTTCTCATATTAAAGGAACTGAATAAATTCGCAGTCTCGTTTTTTTCTAAAAAACTAAGACTTCAAACAAAGTCTTAACTCCCTTTCTGCCCAACAAAACGATGGCTATCAGATTTAAACAAAATATTAAAACTAGTTAAGCTACCGTAAATTCGAGTTATGTATTGTTGTAAATCTATTTTTCCTTGCTCATCCAAGTCACTAGCATTTACACGTTGTTCCATAACGCGCAAACGATCGCGAACCATCGTTATTTTATGAAAAAACGTATCAATTGGTAATTCATAACTTTTCAAATTGGTATCTGCTGGTTCTAAAATTAGTTTTCCGCCTTTATATTTATCAGCAATAGGCACAACCTCACTAGCATCACTCCATTTTTTTAAAATGTTTACCAAGCTACTTTCAACATCAAAAAAGCTTACAGTATCTACATCGCCATCGGCAGCTTCAATAACTTCAAAATCACTATCTAAATCTATTGTTTCTAATCCGTTTTCTATAAAAGTTACCCAATAATGCTGTGTTGTAACATTGGTAACTACGCCTTTTCCGTATTCTGCATGATTAATTCTAGAGCCTATTCCTAATAATTTCATGTTACTATTATTTAATAATATTTTGTACAATTATAACAAATATCAAATAAAATTTCACCTATTTTAAACTACAAAAGTCTAAATTGATTAATTTTTCGTATAATTAAAAATCAATTCTTTCGTTACTATGAAGAATTTAACAAAAAATACATGAAGTTAACTACTCAAATTATTAGTTTTTTAGGCTTAATTATTGTTTTAAGTAGCTTTAAATCTTCAAGTATAATTAATAGTAAACAACTTAATTACAACGTTATACAAATTGATTCTGTTTTAACCGATAGTACTGTTGTAGATTCATCCTTACTAGTTTATACACCATACAAAGAAATGGTACATGCTTCATACTATGCTGATAAATTTAATGGAAAAAAAACAGCTAGTGGTGAAAAATTTGACAATGAATTATATACCGCTGCACATAAAACCCTAAAATTTGGCACTAAAGTTAAAGTAACAAATACCGTAAATAATGAATCTGTAATTGTTACAGTAAATGATAGAGGTCCATTTGTTAAAGGCAGAGAAATAGATTTGTCAAAAAAAGCCTTTATGGAAATAGCCAAATATAAACTTAGAGGCTATTTAATTGTAAATATTGAAGTTCTTGAAGAGTAGCTAGTTTTCTAATTCAGATTAAATCTTCACACCAATTTAACAACTAAAATTGTAACTTTGCGCTTTTGCCTATTTATGAGCCAATTTAACGATTTTATTGAAGTAAAAGGAGCTAGAGTTCACAACCTTAAAAATATCGATGTATCCATACCACGCGAAAAACTTGTTGTAATAACAGGACTTTCTGGTAGTGGAAAATCGTCATTAGCCTTTGATACTATTTATGCTGAAGGACAACGTCGTTACATTGAAACATTTTCGGCTTATGCGCGTCAGTTTTTAGGTGGTTTAGAACGTCCTGATGTTGATAAAATTGATGGTCTTTCGCCAGTTATCGCTATTGAACAAAAAACAACCAGCAAATCGCCACGATCTACCGTTGGCACCATTACTGAAATTTACGATTTCCTACGTTTGTTGTATGCTCGTGCTAGTGATGCTTATAGCTATAACACAGGCGAAAAAATGATTAGTTATAGTGACGAGCAAATTAAAGAACTAATTATTAGTGATTTTAAAGGCAAACGCATTAATATTTTAGCACCTGTAATTCGTTCGCGCAAAGGACATTACCGCGAATTGTTTGAACAAATTGCAAAACAAGGTTTTGTAAAGGTACGAACCGATGGTGAAATAAAAGATCTTACCAAAGGCATGATGCTCGATCGTTATAAAAATCACGATATTGAAATTGTGATTGACAGATTGGTTATTGATGATACAGCTGAAAACAATAAACGCCTTACCGAAACCATAAATACCGCCATGTATCATGGTGAAGATGTGCTTATGGTTTTAGACCAAGATACTCAAGAAACACGCTATTTCAGTAGAAGTTTAATGTGTGCAACCTCTGGCATTTCGTACCCAAATCCTGAGCCTAATAACTTTTCATTCAACTCACCAAAAGGTGCATGCGATACATGTAATGGCATTGGAACACTTTACAAAGTAAATGAAAAAAAGATTGTTCCAGACGATAGTATTTCTATAAAAGCAGGCGCATTAGCACCTCATGGTCCAGAAAAAAATAGCTGGATTTTTAAACAGTTTGAAACCATAGCACAACGCTTCAACTTCAAATTAACCGATGCTTATAAAGATATTCCTGAAGATGCAAAACACATGATTTTGTATGGTGGTAATGAAAAGTTTTCAGTTGAAAGCAAAACTTTGGGCGTTACCCGCGATTATAAAATAGATTTTGAAGGTGTTGCCAACTTTATTGAAAACCAATACAAAACAGCCGAATCTACATCCTTAAAACGATGGGCAAAAGATTATATGGACAAAGTAACTTGTCCTGAATGTGAAGGTTCTCGTTTAAAAAAAGAATCGCTTTACTTCAAAATAAATAATAAAAACATCGCTGAATTAGCTAACGCCGATATTGTTGAATTAACGACTTGGTTTAACGATTTACACAATCATTTATCTGATAAACAATTTAAAATAGCTGAAGAAGTTTTAAAAGAAATTAAAGCCCGTTTGCAGTTTTTATTAGATGTTGGTTTAGATTATTTATCGTTAAATAGAAGTTCAAAATCATTATCTGGTGGCGAAGCACAACGCATTCGATTGGCAACTCAAATTGGCTCGCAATTGGTTGGTGTTTTGTATATTTTAGACGAGCCTAGTATTGGTTTACATCAACGTGACAATGAAAAATTAATAAATTCATTAATCTCACTTCGTGATATTGGTAATTCTGTTATTGTGGTTGAACATGATAAAGACATGATTGAACGTGCAGATTACGTAATTGATATCGGTCCAAAAGCAGGAAAACATGGCGGCGAAATTATAAGTGTTGGTTCTCCTAAAGAATTACTGAACCACAACACTTTAACTGCCGATTATTTAAATGGTAACAAACAAATAGAGGTGCCTAAAAAACGTCGGGAAGGTAACGGCAAGTTTATGGAACTTAAAGGCTGTACAGGTAATAACCTTAAAAATGTATCCGTAAAATTTCCTTTAGGAAAAATGATAGGTGTTACAGGTGTTTCTGGTAGTGGAAAATCGACCTTAATTAATGAAACTCTCTACCCTATTTTAAACGCTCATTACTTTAATGGCGTTAAAAAACCAATGCCTTATAAAAGCATTTCCGGATTAGAACATATTGACAAAGTGATTGATATTAACCAATCGCCCATTGGTAGAACACCACGAAGCAATCCTGTTACGTACACAAAAACTTTTGATGAAATTAGAAGTTTATTTGCTAAAGTTCCTGAAGCGATGATACGCGGTTACAAAGCTGGTCGTTTTAGTTTTAATGTTACTGGTGGTAGATGCGAAACCTGTCAAGGTGGTGGTTTGCGCGTTATTGAAATGAATTTTTTACCCGATGTGTATGTAGAATGTGAAACCTGCCAAGGAAAACGTTTTAATCGTGAAACTTTAGAAATTCGCTATAAAGGTAAAAGCATAAGCGATGTTTTAGATATGACTATTGATGATGCTGTACAATTTTTTGAACACATACCTAAAATTCATAATAAATTAAAAACCATTAAAGATGTTGGTTTGGGTTACATCACTTTAGGGCAACAAAGTACCACGCTTTCTGGTGGTGAAGCACAACGTATAAAATTGGCAACCGAATTAAGCAAACGAGATACAGGAAACACCTTTTACATTTTAGATGAACCTACTACAGGCTTGCATTTTGAAGATATTAGAGTGCTTATGATTGTTTTAAATAAATTAGCTGATAAAGGTAATACCGTTTTAATAATTGAACATAATTTAGATGTTGTTAAAACCGTTGACCATATAATTGACGTAGGTTATGAAGGAGGAAAAGGTGGCGGACAAATAATTGTTGAAGGCACACCAGAAGACGTAGCTAAACATAAAAAAAGCCATACAGCTAAGTTTCTTAAAAAGGAATTAGCTCCAATGATAGTTGAAAATTAAACTTAGTTTGGCTGTTTGTTTTGGAGTCATTTAATTTATACTTAACTTAACAATAAATAAACTTAACATAAAATGAGATTAGAAAAACACAGTAAAGCCTGGAACGAAATAAAAACAAACGATTCATGGGCTATTTTTAAAATAATGGGCGAATTTGTAAATGGCTATGAAAAACTTAGCAAAATTGGTCCATGTGTATCCATTTTTGGTTCTGCAAGAACAAAACCAGATAGTCCGTATTACATACTTGCCGAAAAAATAGCAAAGCGCATTGTAGAAGCTGGTTATGGCGTTATTACTGGTGGTGGTCCTGGTATTATGGAAGCAGGAAATAAAGGCGCGCATTTAGGTGGTGGTACTTCGGTAGGTTTAAATATAGAATTACCTTTTGAACAGCATGATAACCCGTATATCGATTCGGATAAAAGTTTAGATTTCGATTATTTTTTTGTACGCAAAGTTATGTTTGTAAAGTATTCGCAAGGCTTTATTGTAATGCCTGGTGGTTTTGGAACTTTAGACGAACTATTTGAGGCAATTACATTAATTCAAACACATAAAATTGAAAAATTTCCTATTATTTTAGTTGGAACATCGTTTTGGGAAGGTTTAATAGATTGGGTAAAAGCAACACTTTTAGAGTCTTTTGGAAATATAAGTGCTAAAGATTTGGATTTAATTCATTTAGTTGATACTGATGATGAAGTTATTGAAATTCTTGATGGTTTTTATAATGGTGCTGGGTTAAGTCCTAATTTCTAAAGCATCAATATAAATTTTAAAAAATAAAAACCAATCAACAAAAAAACATAAACTCTTTAAACAACTATAATTTATTATATTGCAGCCCCTTGCGAATTTTTAACCTTAAATGTTTTAACAGCAAATTGAATTTACGTCTTCTTAGTGGTATCCTATACATTTTTGTATGTTATGCTAGCTTTAGTCAAAATAACATTGACTTGAAGGCTATTTTTGATATTGAAAACAAACAAATTAGAATATCGCAAACCATACAATACCAAAACACAACGCAAGACGAATTGCAAACCATCTACCTAAACGATTGGAATAATAGCTATTCAACAAAAAAAACGCCACTTGCAACTAGAATTGCGGATGAATATAAAAACGATTTCCATTTAGCTAAAAGTAAAGACAGAGGTTTTTCAGTTATAACATCCATTAAACAAAATGGCGAAAGTTTAGAATTTCAACAATTAAAAAATCAAATTGATATTATAAAAGTTGAACTTAAAGAACCTTTAAAACCTAATAATTCATACACCATTCATTTAGAATATATTGTTCAAATACCTAGCGATAAATTTACAAGTTATGGTGTTACAAACACCGGCGATTTAAACCTACGATATTGGTATATAACGCCTGCGGTTTACAATGGTACATGGCAATATTACAGCAATAAAGATTTGGATGATTTGTATATTCCTGCTTCAAATATATCGCTTCAAATTGAGTTTCCTATAGGTTATAAAATAACTTCAGAATTAGATGTAATTAACAGTTCTCAATCTAATAAAAATCAAATAGTTAACCTTAAAGGAAATCAAGTCATTAACAATAAATTATTTCTAAGTAAAGCATCAAATTTCAACACCATACAGTCGGATGATTTCTCATTAATTTCAAACATTAATGATGAAGGTTTAGAGATGATTGATAAAGTTTTAATCACCGAAAAAATAACCAAATTCATTCAAAATAAATTTGGCAACTATCCGCATCAAAAACTGCTTTTAACAGATATTGATTATAATAAAGACCCAATTTATGGCTTAAATTTTTTACCAAGTTTTATTAAACCGTATCCACCACATTTTCAATACGAATTAAAATTATTAAAAGTAGCACTTCGCAACTATTTAGAAAATACACTTTTAGTAAACCCAAGAACCGAACAATGGTTGTTGGATGGTATCCAAATTTATTATTTAATGAATTATGTTGATGAACACTACCCAGACATGAAATTTTTAGGTTCGTTAGCCAACTTTTGGGGTATTAAATCGTTTCATGCAGCCAACATGAAATTTAACGACAAATATGTTATGGCTTTTATGTTAATGGCTAGAACCAATCGAGACCAACCTTTAACTACACCTAAAGATTCATTATTAAAATTTAATTATAGTATAGCAAATAAATACAAAGCTGGTTTAGGATTAAAATATTTAGGTGATTTTATCAATCACGACATAGTTGAAAACAGTTTATCATCATTCGTTATTGAAAACAAATTAAAACCAGTAACAACCTTAGATTTTGAAAAATACATAAAATCAAAAACCAATAAAAACATCGATTGGTTTTTTACAGATTATATAGCAACCAGAAAACGTATTGATTTCAAAATAAAAAAAGTTATTAAAACTGAAGATTCAATTACGGTAACTGTTAAAAATAAACGCGATAATAGCATGCCTGTTTCATTGTATGCGTTAAATAACGATAGTGTTATTTCTAAAAAATGGATAGAAACAATTACAAAAAGTAAAACACTTACTATACCAAGAAATGATGCTAATAAATTGGTTTTAAATTACAATAATGTTATTCCTGAAATTAACGAACGAGATAATTGGAAATCGTTAAAAGGCTTCTTTTTTAATAACAAACCGTTGCAATTTAGACTTTTTCAAGATATTGAAGATCCATATTATAATCAAGTTTTTTTTATGCCAATAGCTCAATTTAATAACATTTATGATGGTTTTACTTTAGGAATGAAAGTTTACAATAAAACCGTTTTAAGAAAACAACTTAATTATAAAATTGAACCACAATACGCATTAAAGTCAAAAACATTTACAGGATCTGCGGTAGTATCAATGACGCATAATTTAGAAAACAATAACCTATACGCAATTAATTACGGCATTGGTTTTGGTTATCTATCTTATGCACAAAACGCATTTGTAAGAAAAACAATACCTTCTTTAACATTTATGTTTAGACAAGAAAATGATTTTCGTTCAAACAAAAGAGACGCTTTAATGTTTAGATTTGTAGATATACATAGAGACAATCCAAATACAATTTTAACAAATAATCAACCTAACTATAGTGTATTTAATGCGCGTTATGTTGATTCTAACGATAATTTAATTAACTACAGTCGTTGGTCTGCAGATTTTCAAGCTTCCAAAAACTTTAGTAAACTTTCATTTAATTATGAATATAGACGTTTATTTGAAAGTAATAGACAATTAAACTTGCGCTTTTTTGCAGGCACTTTTTTAAAAAATGACAACGACCCAACGTCCATCTTTTTCAGTTTTGCATTAGATAGACCAACCGATTATTTATTTGAATATCCATATTTAGGAAGATCTGAATCTTCAGGCATTTTTAGTCAGCAATATATTGATGCTGAAGGTGGTTTTAAATCGAAATTTGACCCAGACACCCGATTTGCAAATCAATGGATTTCAACTGCAAATGCTAGTACAACTTTATGGAAATATGTTTTACTATATGGCGATTTAGGTTTAGTAAAAAGCAAGTTCAACAACGCTAAATTTGTTTACGATTCTGGTATTAGAATAAACCTAGTAACCGATTATTTTGAAATATATTTCCCTTTATATTCAAACTTAGGATGGGAAGTTGGTCAACCTTATTACGATCAAAAAATACGATTCAAATTCACTGTAGATCCGCAAGCACTTTTGGGCTTATTTAGAAGACGATGGTATTAAACCATTATATTATCACTAATCAAATCACAATATCAATAAATATTTCACAATATAATTAAATATTAATACTTAATTTTTAACAATTTATCAATTATTTGTTTAATTTTTTAATTGTAAAACCCATAATCTTTACCTACTTTTGCAAAAGACAAAGTATTCCTTAATATGCATACGATTTCAGATTTGAAAAACAACATATCATTCGAAGATTTTAAAGCAGAAGTTTTAAACGATTACAAAATAGCTGTAAAAAGTAGAGAATGTAGTTTATTAGGTCGTCGTGAAGTATTAACAGGAAAAGCAAAATTCGGCATTTTTGGCGATGGCAAAGAAATACCGCAACTAGCTATGGCTAAAGCCTTTAAAAAAGGCGATTGGCGTTCGGGCTACTACCGAGACCAAACCTTTATGATGGCGATTGACGAGCTTACTGCCGAACAATTTTTTGCTGGCTTATATGCTAACACAAATTTAGAACTAGAACCTATGTCTGCTGGTCGCCAAATGGGCGGTCATTTTGTAACACATAGTTTAAATAATGATGGTAGCTGGAAAGACCTTACTAGTCAATACAATTCCAGTGCCGATATCTCGCCTACTGCTGCACAAATGCCTAGGCTATTGGGCTTAGCACAAGCGTCAAAAATTTTTAGAAATGTTGAGGGTATAAATACCTCAAATTTTTCTGTAAATGGTAATGAAGTTGCTTGGGGAACAATAGGAAATGCAAGCACAAGTGAAGGTTTGTTTTTCGAAACTATAAATGCTGCTGGCGTATTACAAGTACCTCTAGTTATAAGTATTTGGGATGATGAATATGGTATTTCGGTACACGCAAAACATCAAACTACCAAAGAAAATATATCTGAAATTTTAAAAGGATTTCAACGCGACGAATATCAAAAAGGATTCGAAATGCTACGTGTAAAAGGTTGGGATTATGCAAACCTTGTTGAAACCTACCAAGAAGCTAGCTATTTTGCCAGAACAGAACACGTACCTGTAATAATACATGTTACTGAAGTTACACAACCTCAAGGACATTCTACTTCTGGTTCACATGAACGCTATAAAAGTGCCGAACGTTTAGCTTGGGAAACCGAACACGATTGCAATACTAAAATGCGCGAATGGATTATTGAAAGTGGTATTGCTACCAACGAAACACTTATTGAACTTGAAAGAACCATTAAACGCGAAGTTAGAGATGCCAAAAAGAACGCTTGGAACACTTTTTTAAAACCTATTTTAAAAGAACAAAGCGAGATGGTTTCTCTTTTAAAACAAGTAGCTACGGTAAGTGTTAATAGCGTTTTTATAGAGAAAATAAAAGACAGTTTAGCTGCCATTGACGAACCTACCCGAAAAGATATTTTGTCTCACGGCAGAAAAGCATTGGTACAAATTGTTAAAGAATCTTTCCCCGAAAAAGAGCAACTTCGTAATTGGATAAATAACCGTTTTCAAGTTATTCAACCAGATTTTAGCTCGCATTTATACTCTGAAACCAATCGTTCTAACACACTAATAAAAGAAATAAAACCGTCATATAGTGAAGATGCACCATTAGTAGATGGCAGAATTATTCTTCGCGATAATTTTGACAACATTTTTAGTAACTACCCAGAAGCACTAGTTTTTGGTGAAGATACAGGAAATATTGGCGATGTAAATCAAGGTTTAGAAGGTTTACAAGAAAAATTTGGAGAGTTACGTGTTGCCGATACTGGCATTCGCGAAGCTACTATTAT
This sequence comes from Mariniflexile jejuense, assembly GCF_042675665.1. NCBI lineage: Bacteria > Pseudomonadati > Bacteroidota > Flavobacteriia > Flavobacteriales > Flavobacteriaceae > Mariniflexile > Mariniflexile jejuense. The sequence goes on along the minus strand of NZ_JBHTJI010000001.1, from coordinate 118,874 downwards.
TGGGCAAGGCATAGGTATGTCGCTTCGTGGGTTACGCCCTATTGCGGAAATTCAGTATTTAGATTACATACTTTATGCGCTACAAATAATTAGTGACGATTTAGCCACCACACATTACCGAACCAAAGGCAAACAAAAAGCACCATTAATTATAAGAACACGCGGGCATAGACTAGAAGGTATTTGGCATTCTGGGTCGCAAATGGGTGGTATTTTACACCTTGTAAGAGGCGTAAATGTTTTGGTACCAAGAAACATGACCAAAGCTGCTGGTTTTTATAATACGCTTTTAAAAGGTGACGATCCTGCTATTGTAATAGAATGTTTAAACGGTTACAGGTTAAAAGAAAAAATGCCAAACAATTTAAGCACGATACAAACGCCCATAGGTGTTGTTGAAACTGTTAAAGATGGTACCGATATAACCTTAGTATCTTACGGTTCTACACTTCGTATTGTTGAACACGTTGCTAAAGACTTAATATCTGTTGGTATTGATGCCGAAGTAATTGATGTTCAATCGTTACTACCGTTTGATTTGCATCACGATATTGCAAAAAGCATCAAAAAAACCAACCGTGTTATGGTTATAGATGAAGATGTTCCTGGTGGTGCTTCAGCTTATATTTTAAACGAAATTTTAAACGTTCAAAATGCCTATCAATATTTAGATAGTCAGCCAAAAACATTAACAGCAAAAGACCACAGACCAGCATATGGAAATGATGGCGATTACTTCTCAAAACCATCAGCCGAAGATATTTTTGAAGCTGTTTACAATGTATTTCATGAAGTAAACCCGAGCGAATTTCCAAAATTGAGATAAAAAACTATCTAATAAATACATTTTCAAAAACCATCTGTTACCGATGGTTTTTTTATATTTAAAAAATAATAACCATTACAAATGAAAGCAGTATCACTTAAAGAAATCAAGCAAGAGTTAAATACACTTTCTACAAATGAAATTCAAGAATTATGTTTGCGTTTATCCAGATTTAAAAAAGAAAACAAAGAACTACTCACCTACTTACTATTTGAATCGCATAATGAAGATGGTTATATTCAATCGGTTAAAAGTTATATAGACGAGCAATTTGAATTAATTAACACAGCCAGTTATTTTTACATACGTAAAAGTGCCCGAAAAATATTAACCAATACCAAAAAGTATATTAGATATTCCCAAAACAAAGAAACCGAAGTAGCCTTACTACTCTATTTTTGTCAAAAATTAAAAGCCTTTTCGCCAAGTATAAAATACAGCACACAATTACAAAACATGTACAACAGGCAATTGCTATTAATTAAAAAACTAATTACAACACTACACGAAGATTTGCAATACGATTTTAATTTGATATTGGAAGATTTGTAGATTTATCTTCATAAAATCTACTTAAAACAAACCATTTGCATTAATTATAAAGAAATTTATTTACTTTTAATAAAATGCTTAATTTTGAAGTATGCTGCTCACTAAAGAAAATAAAACCACTATAAACAAGCTTTGTGAAATTCACAATGTAGATACGCTTTACCTTTTTGGTTCGGCTACTGGTACGTCGTTTTCTAAAAATAGCGATATCGATTTTTTAGTAAAGTTCAGACAAATAGACCTTGAAAAATATTTTGAAAATTACTTAGCCCTAAAAGAAAAATTAAAAAAACTTTTAAAGCGCGATGTAGATTTGGTTGAAAAACAAACATTAAGAAACCCCATACTTATAAATTCCATAAATAAAAACAAAGAATTAATTTATGGATGAACGTATTTTAAAATGGCTATATAGATTTTAACCTGAATGAGGTTTAAGAAAAATCCTAAATAAAAAGAACATTTTATTTACAAATTATAATTTTAAATAAATTTTACGATATTTACATGAGTTAAGATTTATTTAATATGTACAATACTATTCCAGGCCAATTAAGAAAGTTAGCAATTGAAAATGTTTTTAGCACAAATACATATAAAAATTGTTGGCAAACATGGAAACCTGAAATTTTAAAACTTTTAGGTAATAATTATACTGAAAATGAAGTTTTAAATATTGGAGACCATTTATCTGATATATTCAGATCAACTGGCGGTGGCGGAAGAGGACAAGGTGAGTTGTCTGCTAGTGGTACAGCTTGGGAATCTTTAGTTTGTTGGTATATAAATCTTTGTACAATTGGAAGTAGAGTTGTTGCTGTTAAAAAAATGAGCATTGTACCTAAAGCAATTCAAGACGCAATAACTGTAAATTATGGTAATTTTGCATGTAATACAGAATCCGATATAACTATACTTGTATTTCCTAACTTACCAGAATATAATACAGATATAAATCAAATAAATGTTTTAAATAACCTTGGTGTTAAAATAGACCCATTTATCAAAAATAAATTTAATCCTGAACTTACCAATTTTTTAGCCGAGAGAGATTTTAATCAGTTTGAAATTGGAATTATACAGTGCAAAACAAATTGGAATGATAACGCACAAATCCCAATGCTTTGGGATATGATTTATTCTTCTGGTGGATTCAGAGGTAGAAACATTACAATTGGAAGAAATGGTTATAACATTCAAAATGCTCAAAGTTTTAGCTATTCTTTTGTTACTGTTCCTTCAAATCAAAATGCGCAATACAAACCGAATGGAGTTGCTGTTAAAAGAGTTACTAATTTATCTGGAGGAAACTATTGGGGCAACCCAAGTGTTCAAAATGTTGCTAAATCATTAAAAGAAATTTTTACTAATAATTTTCAGTCAGGCTCAAAAACTGGATTAAGAACTGACATAAGAGCAGCAATACCAGAATTAACTGCAAAGAATCAATTATCTTATTTTGGACTTTATTGAATCTTTTTTAAAATCTCCAAAGCTACAGCTCTAGCCATCAATGGTGGAACTGCATTCCCAACTAATGTAAATTGAGGAACTTCAAATTTACGTTTATTTCCTCCAGTAGAACGCTTTCCTTGAAAAACAAACGAATCGTCAAAAGATTGAAGTCTTGCCATTTCACGGACAGTTAATGCTCTTGGATTTGAATAATGAATGTAATCGTCTGCAATTGTCATAATTGTAGAACTTTGTCCTTCTGGTTTTAAAACAGTATAACTTCTTTTATCAGATTCTAAGCCAATTTCTTTAAGATTAGATTTTGCTAATTCATAATTTCCAGACTTTAGTATAACATTTAATCTTTTTATAACATTTTGATTTTGTTTACTAGTTTTATGATTTTGTAAAGGCGCAACAAGATGTGACAAAGTATTTTCAAGTTCTTCAAAATTTCTAACGTAAAAAGGATTTTTTGCATTAGCAAATCGTCCATTTAAACGACCTTTTTTTGACCATTCTGAATAACTTAGACCATCATTTTCATTTGGTTTACCATCAATATTTCTCTTTTTTATTAATGCTTTCATTTTTTCTGTTGAGCCATTGTATTGTGCTTTTAAATTGACTTTTTCATAATCAAATCTTTCATCATCATTACCTACAAAATCTAAATCATAAATTGCTTCAAAAACATTTACTTTATCATTTTGACTTACGGTTGCTGGAATATCATTAATTAGTTTTTGGTCTTTTCTACTACCTATAAACAAAACTCTTTCACGATTTTGAGGAACACCATAATTTGATGCTAAGGCTACAAATGGTTGTTCAATATTATATAATCTTATTTTGGATAAAATAATTTCAAACTCTTTTTCTCTATTAGCTTTAACAACAAATGGGTTTAATCCTTTAACACATTCATCAAATGTGTAATCAAATATTTCAAGAGCTGTAATGATTTGATTTACTTCATCAATATAATATTCACTTGGCTTTAAATTGTTAAAAGAAGCATGTATTTTTTTTATAATAGTTTCAGGCTCAATGACTGCTAAAAAAACATCAAAATCATCAACAAAATCATCATTATCTAAATTAGAAAACGCCTTTTCATTAATTACTTTTTTTCTAATGTATTCAAATTCCTTAACTCTTTTCAAGAGGTTAAATCCGTGACGAATTGTACTAATATTTTTATCAGTTTTACTTGTTTTATAATTAACAATTTTGGGAGTTAAAAGTCTGAACTTGTTCTCTAAATTTTGAATATAACTATTCTTTAAATTATCTAATTCTTTATCTGTAAGCTTTTCAAATTGTAATCGTAAATTATAGCATTCTAGAATAAAAGAATCTTTAACTTCATACTTTTTAAGTTGAGAAACAAAAAAGATAAGTTGGTCAAACTCTTTTAAATCAACAATTGACCTGATTTCTTGTAAAATCATTTCTTTAATTTTTCCTTGCTCTTTAGTCAAAATACCTTTGACATTTTCCATTACAAAATACTTCGGTCTTAATCGTCTTATTACTTTTAAATAATGTGCAAATAAATCATCTTTTTTATCAAATTTTTTCCTTTTTCCTGCTAAACTAAAACTTTGACAAGGTGGTCCACCACAAACAATATCAATTTCTTTATCTCCAACTTTTTTTAAAAAATTATCTAAAAAATCTGGTTCGGTAATATCTTGACGAAGAAATTCAGTATCTAATCCAAGTTGGTAATTATATCTTGCCAAGTGGGTAAGTTCACAATTTTCATTAATATCACTTGCTAACCTAAAATCATAATATTTGTTATCAAATTCCGCTTGAAGAAATCCTTCACTAAAACCACCAGCTCCAGCAAATAAATCTACAAAAGTTATTTTTGATTTCGCTTCATGTTCAGTTGAAGGTTCTGCAACTATATTAATATCTGTATTCTCTCTTCTGCGATTAACTAAAGAAGCTATTTTTTCTTTGATTTTTTTATCTGTAAAATTTGTGTGTGGCTCATTTTCAAAATATTTTTCAACTTCTTGTTTCAAGAAGTTCAAAAATTTGTTAATTGATTTATGAGAATAATCAGATTCCTTTACAAGTTGATTTGCATTATCCCAATCTTTCTTCATTATCTTCTCCCCCGTCGCAACTTTAATTTGTAAATCTTTTTGACGTAAAACAAGATGAATTGGAAATCTTTTACTTTTATCTGCTTTATCTAGGTAGAATTTAACATTTATCATATTACGGACGTTTTTACGGATGCGGACAAATTTACGGACAAAATTTTAATATACAAGAATAAAACAAAAAAAAAAATCCCACACCCACATCTCACAATTTACAACGCAATCTTTGAATGCTAAAAGCAATAGTTTATCTTTGCAACCTTAAAATAGTAAATAGTTTATGACAATTTCATACAATTGGTTAAAACAGTTTCTTAAAACAGATTGGACACCAGAACAAACCAGCGAATTACTTACCAATTTAGGTTTAGAAGTAGAAGGTATAGAAACCTACCAATCGGTTAAAGGCGGATTGGAAGGCGTGGTAGTTGGCGAAGTACTTACTTGCATTCCGCACCCAAATGCCGATAAATTAAAAATTACAACCGTATCTATTGGCGATGATGCGCCTTTACAAATAGTTTGTGGCGCGCCAAACGTAGCTGCGGGTCAAAAAGTACCTGTTGCCACTATTGGCACAACTTTATATACCGAAACAGGCGAAGCATGGACCATTAAAAAAGGTAAAATTAGAGGTGAAGAAAGTCATGGAATGATTTGCGCCGAAGATGAACTTGGTTTAGGAACATCGCACGATGGCATTATGGTTTTAGATGAAAATTTAAAAGTTGGAACACCTTGTGCTGCCATTTTTGAAGTTGAAAACGATTATGTATTCGAAATTGGTTTAACACCCAATCGTGCCGATGCCATGAGCCATTTAGGTACTGCACGCGATTTAAGAGCTGGTTTAGTACAAAAAGAAATTAACCTTGAATTTATTACACCATCAGTTAGCGCATTTCATGTTGATAGTCGTACCTTAAAAATTGATATAGACGTTGTAAATAAAGACTTAGCTCCACGTTATTGTGGCGTTACCATATCGGGCATTAAAGTAAAAGAATCGCCTACTTGGTTACAACACCGTTTAAAAGCTATTGGCTTAAAGCCTATTAACAATATTGTAGATGCTACAAATTATGTGCTTCACGATTTAGGGCAACCACTACATGCCTTTGATGCTGCTAAAATTTCGGGAAATAAAGTAGAGGTTAAAACCGTTGCTGCGGGTACAAAATTCACCACATTAGATGGTATTGAACGTGAGTTACACGAAGACGATTTAATGATTTGTGATGCCGAAAAACCCATGTGTATTGCTGGTGTTTTTGGTGGTTTACATTCTGGTGTAACTGAAGGCACTACAAGTATTTTCTTAGAAAGCGCGTATTTCAATCCGGTTTCTGTTCGCAAAACAGCTAAACGCCATGGTTTAAATACCGATGCGTCGTTCCGTTTTGAGCGTGGTATAGACCCAAATATTACAGAATACGCTTTAAAACGTGCTGCCTTATTAATTCAAGATATTGCTGGTGGTGAAATTACAAGCGATATTACCGATATTTACCCAAAGAAAATTGAAGATTTTCAAGTGCGTTTAAGCTTTGAAAATGCTGAAAAACTAATTGGTGAAGAAATTCCAAAGGAAATAATTAAACGCATTTTAACCTCGTTAGAAATTAAAGTTAACAACGTTACCGAAACTGGTTTGGGTTTAACGGTGCCAGCATACAGAAACGATGTAACGCGTGAAGCCGATATTATTGAAGAAATTTTACGTGTTTACGGTTACAACAACATCAACACCACCGAAAAATTAAATGCGTCAATTTCAAATTCAACACGATTTGAAGACCATAAAATTCAAAACATTGTTGGAAATCAATTAGCTGCTCAAGGCTTTTTTGAAATACTTTCAAATTCATTAACAACGCCAAATTACGCAGCGTTAAGCGAGCAATTAAAAACAGAACATAACATTACTATTTTAAATCCGTTAAGTGGCGATTTGTCGGTTTTACGTCAATCGTTATTATTTTCTGGTTTAGAAGCAGTAGCGTTTAATATTAACAGAAAACGTTCCGATTTAAAATTATTTGAGTTCGGAAAAACCTATCATGGTTACAACGCATCTCGTGAAGAATTTAAACATTTATCATTATTTGTAACAGGAAACCAAAACGAAGAAAACTGGAATAACCCAACCAAAAAAAGTGATTTCTTCTTCTTAAAAGGAAACATTATCAGTCTTTTAGAACGTTTGGGCATTTCAAGATTTAATGAATTACCTGTTGAAAATGATGTGTTTAGTGAAGGTTTAAATTTTAGCTTAGGAAAAACCAAATTGGTAGATTTCGGGTTGGTAAAAAAACCAATTTTAAAATATTTTGATATTTCGCAAGATGTGATGTATGCCGATTTTAATTGGGATACTATTTTAGATATTGTAAAACGAAACAAAGTAACCTTTAAAGCCATACCAAAATACCAAGAAGTACGCAGAGATTTTGCATTATTAATTAATGATAATGTAACCTTTGAATCAATTTATAAAATTGCCAAACAAAGCGAAAAGCAATTGTTAAAAAGCGTAAATTTATTTGATGTGTATCAAGGTAAAAATTTACCAGCAGGCAAAAAAAGTTATGCCGTTGGTTTTACGTTACAAGACGAAAACAAAACCCTTACCGATAAACAAATTGATAAAATAATGAATACGCTACAAACACAATTTGAAAGTCAATTGGGTGCAGAATTGCGTTAAGTTTGTTATTAAAACTATAAAAGAATCCTATTGTTTTTTATATGCGATAGGATTTTTTAGTTTAAAAAATTTCCAAACTACCTTTACCTTCTCTAAGAATTTCTGGTTCATCACCCGATAAATCAATTACTGTTGATGCTTCGTTATCGCCATAACCACCATCAATAACCAAATCAACCAAATTATCCCATTTTTCCAAAATTAATTCTGGATCGGTGGTATATTCAATCACCTCATCTTCATCGTGTATAGAAGTTGAAATAATTGGGTTGCCTAGTTTTTTTACAATTTCTAAAGCAATCGTATTATCAGGAATACGAATACCAACAGTTTTTTTCTTTTTAAAAGGATGTGGCAACGTGCTTGAACCTGGTAAAATAAAGGTGTAAGCTCCTGGTAGTGCACGTTTTAATATTTTAAATGTAGCAGTGTCAATTTGTTTTACGTAATCGCTTAAATGACTTAAATCGTGACAAATAAAAGAGAAATTAGCCTTTTCAAGTTTAATACCTTTTATTTGCGCAACACGTTCCAAAGCCTTTATATTATTAATATCACAGCCTAAGCCATACACCGTATCGGTAGGATAAATAATTAAGCCGCCTCGTTTTAAAACAGCTACTACCCTATCAATTTCCCTTGGGTTTGGGTTTTCTTCGTAAATTCTAACAAACTCAGCCATATTTAAATATCTTCCTTAAGGCTAAAAGTAAATATTATTTGTTATATATGTAAATAAACTGTAACGTTTATTACTTAAATTAGTCTTAATAATATATGTTAAGGTTTTTATACGTCATACTACTTTTTACATTTAATGCTCATTTAGCTAATGCTACAAATGGCGTAACTGATGCTATTCAGTTTCCTAAAGCTGAAATTATAAATGAATACACCACTCGTATTCCTTTTAAATTGGTAGATCATTTAATTGTAATTGAAGCCGAACTTTATAATAAAAAAGGTAATTTTATTATTGACACTGGTTCTGAAACCTTAATTTTAAATAAAGTTCATTTTTCAGCGTTGTATGAACACCAAAAGAAAGACCAAACAGCTTCAGGTGTTTTACAATCTATAGACAACCTATATGAAAAGCAAGTAAAAGAATTCGCCTTAAAAAACTTTAAAATACATAATAAAGCATCTCATGTTATTAATTTATCGCATATTGAAACCAACAAAAAAATTAAAATACTAGGTATTATTGGTTATAATATTTTAAAAGATTATGAACTTTTTATTGATTTATACCTAAATCAAATAACCCTTACAAAAACAGATGCCACAGGAAATACATTAGATAAACATGTGTATCTTGAAAAAATTATTGATAGCTTAGATTTTAAATTAAAAAACCATACTATTATTGTAAACGCTACCATAAACGACCAAAAGTTATTATTTGGATTGGATACTGCTGCAGAGTTTAATCAAATAAATAAAAGTATTAACAAAAAAGCACTTAAATACTTTAAACCAACCAAACGATTGGTTTTAACAGGTGCTAGTAATAAAAAGATTGAAGTTTTGGCAGGGAAATTGTACCGTGTTAAATTAAGTGAAAGTGTTTATTTTGGTCCAATGAACACCGTTTTGATTAATTTAAACAAAATGAATGAAGCATTTGGCACCGAGTTAGATGGTATTTTGGGGTATGAATTTTTTGCTCAAAAAAGAACCATTATCAATTATAAAAAAGAGAAATTATATTTTATAGATTACCCTTTAAATTTTCAATGAAGCAATTAAAATTACATATTAGTTTCTTTCTTTTTGCTATAATAAGCGTGTTTTCATATGCTCAAAATAATACGTTTAAAGGTTATAAAATTGTGAAAGACACAGTTGTATTTTCTTTTGATGTACGCGATTATTCTAAATTCACACAAGAATTTACAGGTCAAATACTTGATTTTGATGATTTTGATATTAAAAACGTAGTGGTTTCTGGTGAATTTAATAATTGGTCGAGAGACAATTGGAAAATGAAAAAAATTGATGCTTTTAAATATGAACTTAGAAAAAGCATTTCCGATTTTAATAATGAATTTTCTTGGGAGTTTAAATACATCATCAACAATACTTATTGGGCTGAACCTACAAAAAAAGATCCTAACATTGCCAATGCAACAAAAAATGGTAGCAGACTTGGTGTGTATAATTTAAAAATGTACATGGCTTATGCTAGTGAAAGTGGTAATGCTAGTTTTAAACTACATGGCTTTAAAAATGCAAAAAAAGTTATTGTTGCTGGTTCTTTTAACAAATGGAATGAAAACCTTTTCGTAATGAAAAAAACAACTGAAGGTTGGGAGCTTACTCTGCAAATAAAACCTGGTGCTTACCAATACCGTTTTATTGTTGATGGCCATTGGATGGAAGATCCAAACAACCCATTAAAGGTAAGGAATGAATTTAATGAATATAATTCTGTAATTGATATTAAAGAATATATTGCTTTTAAATTAAGAGGCTATACAAATGCTAAAAAGGTTATTCTTACTGGTTCGTTTAATAATTGGAATGAAAACGACTTTGTAATGCGAAAAACAGACTACGGATGGAAATACGTTGTACCGCTATCTGGTGGTAAGCATCACTACAAATTCATTGTTGATGGCGAATGGGTTACAGACCCTAACAATAGTGTTAAGGAATATGATGGTAACGGACATATAAATTCGGTATGTATGGTTAAATAATAGTTTTAACCAATAACTTCCAACTTAGCAAATTTTAATAATAGCTTTTTTGTACCACCATGTTGAAATTTAATTTCAGCTTTCACATCGCCACCTGCACCTTCAATTTTTATAACCTCGCCCATACCAAAACGCATGTGTTTTACCATGTTTCCAACGGCTAAATTACCATCAAATAAATTGGTATTATCAGTAGAAGAACTTGCAGAAACAGGTTTTAAATTTTTTGGTGGTGTAATTTGAAATTTTACAGGTTCTTTTTCTGTAGTTCCTTTTTTTAATACAGCTTGTTTTGCTGGTTTAAATCTTATTTTATTAGGCTCAACATCACCAAAAATATCAGCATCAAGCATTGGATTAAAACGGCGTTCTTCAATAGGTGTAGTAATTTCTAAATATTGCTCGTCTATTTCTTCAATAAACCTACTTGGTTCAGAGTCTACTAATTTTCCCCAACGGTAACGCGATAGCGCATAGGTTAAATACGCTTGTTTTTCGGCGCGTGTTAAGGCTACATAAAACAAACGACGTTCTTCTTCCAATTCACTACGTGTTCCCATACTCATAGCACTTGGAAACAAATCTTCTTCCAAACCAACTATAAACACATACGGAAACTCTAATCCTTTGGCTAAATGTATCGTCATTAGTGCCACATGATCAGTATCTCCTTTATCTGCGTCTAAATCGGTTGCCAAAGCTACATCTTCTAAAAATTCAGCTAAAGAACCTGTGGTATCGGCAATTTCTTTTTGCCCTTCCACAAAGTCTTTCATACCGTTTAAAAGCTCTTCAATATTTTCCATTTTGGTAACACCTTCTGGCGTACCATCTTTTTTATATTCTCTAATTAAGCCACTAGTTCTGGTAACGTGTTCTGCCAACTCAAAAACATCGGCCGTTTGGTTAAGCACTTGGTAACTTTCAATCATGGTTACAAAATCTTGAAGTTTTGCTTTTGTACCTGAATTGATATTTACATCGGTTTTATCGATGTTTTTCATTACTTCAAAAATAGAGCGCTTATAGCCATTTGCAGCAACCACTAGCCTATCTATAGTTGTATCTCCAATACCACGTGCTGGAAAATTAATAACACGCTTTAAAGCTTCTTCATCAGCTGGATTAATAACCAATCGTAAATACGATAACACATCTTTAATTTCTTTACGCTGGTAGAATGATAAACCACCATAAATTCGATACGGAATATCACGTTTTCTTAAAGCATCTTCAATAGCACGCGATTGCGCGTTGGTTCTATACAATACTGCAAAATCGCTATTAGGAACGTGATGCTGTATTTTATTTTCCCAAATAGTACTAGCTACAAAACGACCTTCATCACCATCTGTTAAGGATCGATTGACTATTATTTTTCCTCCTTCATCATTAGCTGTCCAAACTACTTTATCAAGTTTTGTTTGATTCTTATCAATAATAGAATTAGCTGCATTTACTATATTTTTAGTAGAACGGTAATTTTGTTCTAGTCTAAAAACTTTAACATCGTCATAATCTTTTTGGAAGTTTAAAATATTATTAATGTTTGCGCCTCGAAACGCATAAATACTTTGGGCATCATCACCTACCACACAAATATTCTGAAATTTATCCGATAAGGCACGAACAATTAAATACTGCGAATGGTTAGTATCTTGATACTCATCAACCAAAATGTATTTAAAACGATTTTGGTATTTCATCAACACTTCAGGGAAACGAGTAAGAAGTTCATTTGTTTTTAGCAATAAATCATCAAAATCCATAGCACCTGCTTTAAAACAGCGTTCTACATATTCTTTATAGATATCACCTAAACGTGGTCGACGCGCCATGGTATCGGCTTCAATAAGTTCTGGATTTTGGAAATAGGCACGAACGGTAATCAAACTATTTTTATATGATGAAATTCTTGAACGTACTTGTTTGTATTTATAAATGTCTTTATCAAGATTCATTTCTTTGATGATGGATGCTATCAACCTATCAGAATCTTGCGTGTCATATATCGTGAAGTTTGTTGGATATCCTAATTTATCGGCTTCAATACGTAAAATTTTAGCAAATACTGAGTGAAATGTACCCATCCAAAGGTTTTTTGCTTCACTAGTACCAACAATAGTAGCGATACGATCTTTCATTTCGCGTGCCGCTTTATTGGTAAAGGTTAATGATAAAATATTAAACGGATCGATGCCTTCACTCATTAAATAAGCAATACGGTAGGTAAGCACACGTGTTTTACCAGAACCTGCACCTGCAATAATAATCATTGGTCCATCTTTTTGGATGGTTGGCTCTAATTGTGCTTCGTTTAACTGACTTAAATACTTCTCCAAATTAATTAGGTTTTTAAAAGGTTAAAAATAACCATTGTTAAGCGTTTATGTAAATGGAATTATTAATAATTATAAACAATTATAAACCCCGTATGCTTTATTAAAATTTAAATATATTTATCACTCATTAACTATACACAAAACAATATGCTAGATTTTTTATCGAATATAACCTGGTGGGGCTGGATTTTAATTGTATTGGTTCTAGTAGCCATAAGAGATGTTTTTATTCAAAAAGCACATACTATAAGCCATAACTTCCCTATTGTTGGACACTTACGCTATATGTTAGAAAAAATTGGTCCAGAATTAAGGCAATATTTGGTAGCAAATAATAGAGAAGAATTACCTTTTAACCGTATAGAGCGTGGTTGGATTTATGCTTCGGCGAAAAAAGAAAATAATTACGAAGGTTTTGGAACTGATAGAGATATTTATGAACACCATCATATTTTTATAAATAATGCGATGATGCCATATCAAATTGATGAAAAGCATCCAAATAGTATTGATAAAACATTTTTACCATGTGCTAAAGTAATGGGTGCATACCATAAACGCAAAAAACCGTTCAGACCTGCTTCGGTAATTAATGTATCTGCTATGAGTTTTGGTTCACTTTCCGCAAAAGCTGTAGAATCATTAAACAAAGGTGTTAAAATTGCCGGTGCTTACCATAATACGGGTGAAGGTGGCTTGTCTCCTTATCATAGCAACGGAGGTGATGTTATTTTTCATTTCGGAACAGGTTACTTTGGTGTTCGTGCTAAAGATGGTGGATTTTCAATGGAAAAACTAATTGCTTTAGTTGAAGCTAATCCGTTTATACGTGCTATTGAAATAAAACTATCGCAAGGTGCAAAACCAGGAAAAGGAGGCGTATTACCTGGAGCTAAAATAACAAAAGAGTTGGCAAACATAAGAGGTGTTGAAATTGGTAAAGATGTATTATCGCCACCAAATCATAAAGCTTTTTCTAACGTACCAGAAATGGTTGATTTTATTGAAAAAATTGCAGAAGCTACTGGCTTGCCTGTTGGTATAAAAGCCGCAATTGGTAAATTGGAACAATGGGAAGAATTGGCAGATATCATGGTAAAAACTGGTAAAGGACCAGATTTTATTACCGTTGATGGCGGTGAAGGTGGTACAGGTGCAGCACCACCAAGTTTTGCAGACCACGTGTCATTACCCTGGGTTTATGGTTTTAGTGATTTGTATAAATTATTTCAGAAAAAAGGTTTAAGCGAACGTATTGTTTTTATTGGTAGTGGTAAACTTGGGTTTCCTGCCAAAGCTGCTATGGCTTTTGCAATGGGTGCAGATTGTATTAACGTTGCCCGTGAAGCGATGATGAGTATTGGTTGTATACAAGCACAAATATGCCATACAAACCGTTGCCCTAGTGGTGTAGCTACACAAAGCAAATGGCTACAAAATGGTATAGACCCAACTTTAAAATCGGAACGATTAGCACAATATTTTAAAACCTTTAGAAAGGAATTTATCGAAATTACCCATGCAGCTGGTTATGAACACCCATGCCAATTTAAAATGAGTGATGTTGAAATTAATGTTGATGATCACAATTTATCAAAAGAATTAAATAAAACATATATGTATGAGAAAACACCTGTGCCTTTTACTAGTATGCAAGATTTAAAAGATTGCTTATATTTGGGTGGAAATTTTACTAAAAACAAAAGTCAAATTAGCTAAAAAATTATGAACCCAGATAGAATTATTGACCTATTTTTATTCGCTATTCCTTCATTAATAACAGGACTTATAGCTTACTATTTTTTTAAAGAACATACTAAAAATGAAGATGGCAGAAGACGTTTTCTACTAAAAAAAGAATTACAAGTAACAGCATTACCTACCCGCTTACAAGCCTATGAACGTATGGCGTTGTTTTTAGAACGCATTACACCTTCAAAATTACTCATACGAGTATCGCCAATAGATTCAAATAAAGATACTTACGAGTCTTTACTTATACAAAATATTGAACAAGAATTTGAACACAATTTATCGCAACAAATCTATATAAGTGAAAAGTGTTGGAGCATTATAAATGCTGCTAAAAATGCTACCATTCAATTGATTAGAAAAGCGAGTTTACTAGAAAAAACCGATTCTGCAAACAAGCTTAGAGAAGTGGTTTTAACCGAAATGATGGAACACAGGTCGCCAAGTGATGCTGCGCTATCGTTTTTAAAAGAAGAGATTTCTGAAATCTTATAGTTTAACCCATTCGCAATTCGTTTGACATGGCTTCTTTATCTTTATTTTTAGCATATTCAAACCCTTGTTGCCACCAAGAAACCATTAATTTTTTATTGAAAATTAATGAGTTTTCGGTTAGTTTTGAAGGTGTATAGTATAAATTAAGCTTTACATCTTTATTTTTTGCAGCTAATTTTCCGATAAGGATATCGCTTCGCTCTACTTGATCTAATAAATGACCGAATAAATTTAGCATCAATGAAAACGGATTTTTACCTAAAACCTTCATATATTCCATGTTTTCAGATTCTAAAACCACAGCATCAATTTCGGTTGCACCACGCTGAATGGCTTCACGAATAGGCACTACGCAACCAAATGCGCCATCGGCATATTCAAAACCATTAACTTTTGCTAAAGACATGAATGGAATGTAGTTACAAGAAATCCAAATCCATTCACAAAATTCTTCATACGAAAAATCTTTTATAGACTTATACTCTACTCTATTTTGAGATAAATTTGATACAGTTACAACCACATCTTCTTTAGTTTCTCTAATAAAATTATATTCGTCTTCTGTAAAGTGTTTTTTTAAATAGCGTTTTAAATTTTTACTTTCACCAAAGGTGCGTTTCATTTTAATGAATTGCCATAATGAGTTTAAAAAATTTATAGATACAAATTCTCTATCGCCTTTTTTACGAACTCTAAACGGGTTTACACTAAAAATGTTACTTTGCTTCACATCGGTAAACACATCGTAAATCTTATCTATTTTACCAGCTGCAATGTGAGGCACTAACAAACTGCCTGTTGATGTTCCTACAAACAAATCGTATTGATGTCCTTTTTCTTTAATTAAATATTCTGCAACGCCTCCAGCATATGCGCCTTTACTGCCTCCACCCGATATTACTAATGCCCGCATATTACGTTTCTAATTGACTAATTTCTTGGTTTTTAAATTTAGCAAAGTTATAGCCACTTTGCCACCATTCTGTCATTTTTTCTTTATTAAAAATAAGCGAATTTGTGGTTAAAACCGTTGGTGCAAAATAAAAATTTATAATGGCATCGTTATGGCTTGCTGTGAATTTACCAATGCGTATGTTTTGAGATTCAATTCTATCGAGCATAAAGGTAAACATGTTTGTTAGTAATGAAAACGGATTTCTTGAAGGCAATCTATTTAATTGATTAGCTTCTGTTTGTAAAATAATAGCATCAACTTCGGTTGCACCTCTATTTATAGCTTCTTCAATAGGTACCATATTTCCTAAACCGCCATCGGCATACTCACAACCATTTTTCTTAACCAATGTCATGAATGGTGTGTAATTGCATGAAATCCATATCCACTCTACAAACTCTTCATAACCAAAGTCTTTTATGCTTTTATACTCTACTTGGTTTAGCGACAAATTTGATACCGTTACTACAACATCTTTTGATGATTGTTTCAATTCATTAAATTCTTCAACTGTTAAGGTTTCTTCAATTAACTTCTTTAAATTATGACTTTCGCCGAAGGTTTTACTGCCTCGTAAAAAATTAAACATAACACTTATGTGATTGATAGCAATGTTTTGACTACCATGTTTTTGCTTCACAACAAACGGACAGACATCAAAAATACTATCGTTAGTAACGCTGGTGTAAACATTCTTTATTTTATCAATTTTTTGAAGCGCTAAATGTGATGTTAACAAACTACCTGTAGATGTGCCTATATACAATTGGTAATCGCGCTTTAATGCTTCTATAAGATATTGTGCAACACCACCTGCAAAAGCACCTTTACTACCACCACCAGAAATTACCAATGCTTTCATTTAGTTTGGTTTTTCTTCTAATTTAGTTATTAAATTCTTGTATTTTTCATCTTGTTTTAAAAAATCTAATAATTCTTTAGATGAAGCCTTAAATTGCCAATTATGATGCTTTGTGGCGTTTATAAGATTAACGATTACGGTTTCAGTAAACACATGCATTGCGGCTAAATAAGAAAAGGCCGTTTGTCTTGTTTCAGAATCATACTTCGGACTTGTATAACTTATTAATTCGTTCAAGAACTCTTGTGCATTCAAATCTTCGCCTTCTTGTGTATTTAACAACAAAGCAATCCATAGCATTCTTATATTTTTATTGTTAAACCCTTGAATGTCTTTTGTTTTAGAAAGATATTTTAATCTTATTCCGGGAAAATTAACGCATAAGTTATACAAGGCAGATTCTATGGTTGTATATGATGGATCATTTAAAAGTAATTCATAACTTTCCTTAAAATCAGATGATATTTGTTGTAAATTTTGAGCGAGAGCCTGCCGTATTTTAATATCTTTTGAAGCAAAAGCCTTTTTGATTATGCTGCTATGCGAACTATTTATTTCGTTTTTTAATAACAAATAAGCTCGGACTCTAGAACTTTTTGCTTTATCCCAATAACGATTTAAACCATCCTCGATAGAGAATGATGAAAACTTTAACTCTTCATCCAATTCAAACATTTGTGATATTTCTTTTGAACTTTTGGTTAATGAATTTATGCAATTTTCATATAAAAACGACTTGCTTTCTAACCATATTTTTACAAATTCACCCAAATCCTGCCCACTCGCCTTTTCAACTTCACTAATAAAATCATCAGTCTCAACATTTTTAAATTGATGTTTTAACAAATAGTTTTTTACTGCCGTTTTAAAAGCTTTATCGCCTACTTGCTCGCGTAGCATATGTAAAACCCAAGCTCCTTTTTTGTAAAACGTGGTACTGCTAGATTTAGGATCTAATAATGATGTACTTTGCTCTGTTTTGTCTTGTTCTAAAAGTTCTTGTGCATAATCAAATAACTGCCAATAGTAATAATCATCTCCAAAAACATCTTTTTCAGCTAATAAAGCGTAATACGTTGCAAAACCCTCTTGAAGCCAATGGTGTGAGCCAGAGGTTTCGGTTACCAAATCGCCAAACCATTGGTGTGCTAATTCGTGAGCGTTTACGTTTACATAATTTTTATCTACAAAAGCTATAGAGTCTATCACAAAACTATCTGAAAAAATAGTGGTACTTGTATTTTCCATACCTGCGTATAAAAAATCTTTAACAGGTACTTGTTTATAATTTTGCCATGGATATGGAACACCTATTTCTTCTTCTAAAAAATTGAATAGTTGTTCTGTATATCTGTATGTCGGTTCAAATTTTGAAGCATCTTCTGGATAAAAATACATTTCTAAAGGAATGCCGCTTTTTGAAAATTCTGTTTTTTTATCATATTTCCCAATAGCTAAAGCCACAAGGTAACTAGCCATAGGTTGTTGCATATCGTAATGCCAGGTTATTGTAGTATTGCTTGTTTGTTTATCGATTAGTTTTCCGTTGGCTATTACTTCATAATTTTTATCAAATTCAATACTTAAATCAAATTCAATTTTATCATTCATATCATCAATACTTGGCAGCCAATTGCTTGTGTATTTTCCTTGACCTTGCGTCCAGATTTGTTTATTTCCTTCTTCAAAATCCCAATCAATAAAATACATGGCTTTTTTAGGAACTGCTATGTAATTAAACTTTAAATTATAAATGGCATCGTTTTTAAAATCATATTTTAACCAAAGTTTTTTACCATCATTTAAATATGAAATTTCAGTTTCATTTAAATAAATATTTTGAAATTCCATATTAATAGCATCAATAAAAATGGAATCAACTGGTTTTAATATTTTAAATTCATAAGTTACAAACCCTTTAACTGTTTGCTTTTCAGGAACTAAAGAAAGTAGTGCTTTTACTGTTTTAAAATCTACATAACCAGTTTGTTGAGCAACTGAGTTAAATGCAAATAAATATAATAAGAAAAACAAAAAACGATTCATATTTTAAGTGTAGTAAACTTCTAGCCAAAATACGTAATTTTTCTATTTTTTGAATTGCTAGAAATGCCTTAAATTCGTTTTCTATGATTACCAATCTGCAAACTCCCATAGATTACTTAAAAGGCGTTGGCCCAAATAGAGCCGATTTATTGCGCAAGGAGTTAGGTATTCATACTTATCAAGATTTAATCAACTTATTTCCAAATAGATATATTGACAGAACACAGTATTACAAAATTAACCAACTGCAACAAAGTAATGCCGATATACAAGTAATTGGTAAAATTGTTGAATTTAAAGAAATTGCTCAAAAACAAGGAAAACGCTTAGTTGCAACATTTCAAGATGACACTGGTAGTATGGAATTGGTTTGGTTTCGCGGTCAAAAATGGATTCGCGACAATTTAAAATTAAACACCAACTATGTTATTTTTGGCAAAACAAATTTGTTTGGTGGAAAGTTTAGTATGCCACATCCGGAACTTGAATTACTACAAGAACACGAAAAAAATTTGCGCTCTGCCATGCAACCTATTTACCCTTCAACAGAAAAACTTTCAAATAAAGGCGTTACAAACCGTGTGATTATTCAAATTATGCAACAATTGTTTCTTGAAACGGGTGGTCGTTTTTTAGAAACGCTTTCTGAAAATATACGTTATGAGCTTAAGTTAGTTTCTAAAAGTGAAGCACTATTTAATGTACATTTTCCTAAAAGTCAGGAACTGTTAGCGAAAGCACAATTTCGGTTAAAATTTGAAGAATTTTTCTATATCCAGTTGCAACTTATCATTAAAAATTTAATTCATAAATCAAAAATTAAAGGCTTTCCTTTTGAACATGTTGGCGATTACTTTACAACCTTTTTCAACAACCATTTACCCTTTGAATTAACCAATGCACAGAAGCGGGTTATTAAAGAAATTAGAGCCGATTTAGGTAGCAATGCCCAAATGAATCGGTTGTTGCAAGGCGATGTGGGTTCTGGAAAGACTATAGTAGCGTTTATGTCAATGTTAATGGCACTTGACAACGGTTTTCAAGCGTGTTTAATGGCTCCGACTGAAATTTTGTCAGTTCAACACTATAACGGTTTATTAGAATACTGCAATGAGTTGAATATCAGTATAAAAATACTAACTGGTTCAAGTAAAACTTCAGAACGAAAAAAAATCCATAATGCTTTAGAAACTGGTGAATTGCAGATACTTGTTGGTACACATGCCCTACTTGAAGATAAGGTAAAATTTAAAAATTTAGGCTTAGCTATTATAGATGAACAACACCGTTTTGGAGTTGCACAACGCAGTAAATTATGGCATAAAGGCCCTCCTCAATCCTCCCATTGGGAGGAAGCCAAATCAGTACGAAAAAAATATATGACGGCAAGACCATCAACATACAACTTGATTAAAGAATTACAATTAGAAAACAAAAAAAATAGTACGCAAGCAGAACAAATTTTATGGGAAAATTTGCGTAATAAAAACCTTGATTTCAAGTTTAGAAGACAACATATTATTGATGAATTTATAGTCGACTTTGTTTGTCTAGAAAAAAATCTAATTATTGAAGTTGATGGTGGTTATCACAACACCGATGAACAAAAAGAAGCAGATGGATTGCGAACCCAAATACTCACCGAAATTGGTTTTCATGTAATTCGATTTAAAAATGAGGAAATAATTGGAGATATTGATAACGTCTTACAACATATTACGAACAGATTGAAAAGCCTCCCTTCTGGGGAGGTTGGTGGGGCTCCTATTCCACCACATGTTCTAGTTATGACGGCTACACCTATTCCTCGTACTTTAGCTATGTCAGTTTATGGCGATTTGGATATCTCGGTTATTGACGAATTACCTGCTGGAAGAAAACCAATTAAAACGGTTCATAGGTATGATAAAAACCGATTAAATGTTTTTAAATTTATTAGAGATGAAATAAAAAAAGGACGACAAATTTATATTGTATATCCGCTTATTCAAGAAAGTGAAGCTTTGGATTATAAAGATTTGATGGATGGCTACGAAAGTATTTCAAGAGACTTCCCTATGCCAGAATATCAAATTTCTATAGTACATGGCAAAATGAAACCTGCCGATAAAGATTTTGAAATGCAACGCTTTATAAAAGGCGAAACACACATTATGGTTGCTACAACGGTTATTGAAGTAGGTGTTAATGTACCAAATGCTTCAGTTATGATTATTGAAAGTGCCGAACGTTTTGGCTTATCGCAACTCCATCAATTACGCGGTCGTGTTGGTCGTGGTGCAGAACAAAGTTATTGTATATTAATGACAGGTAACAAACTAAGCAACGATAGTAAAACCCGTTTGCAAACCATGGTTAGAACCAGTGATGGCTTTGAAATTGCTGAAGTCGATTTAAAACTTCGCGGTCCTGGAGATATTATGGGAACTCAACAAAGTGGCGTATTAAACCTTAAAATTGCAGACATAATCAAAGATAAAGACATTTTACAAAGTGCGCGATTTTATGCAAAAAAACTACTAAAAGACGACCCAAAACTATCCAATCTTGATAACAAAGTCGTTTTGGATACTTACAAAGCCTTAAGCAAGTATAAAAATATTTGGAATTACATTTCTTAATTTAACAACAACCTTTGTAACTTGTATGTTATTATTATTTTTAAATCTTAATTTTTAATTATCAAATGCTTCATTTAAAACTAGAAACCGATCCAAGATGGGTAAATATTGTAGAGTCTAATATTGAAGAAATACTTACAGACCATGCGTGGTGTGAACAAAAAGCTGCTACAAATGCCATTTCTATAATTACACTTAATTCCGAATATCCTGATTTGGTTACCGATTTGCTAGAACTTGCTAAAGAAGAACTAGAACACTTTCAAATGGTGCACGATATTATTAAAAAGCGCGGTTACAAATTAGGTAGAGAACGTAAAGATAGTTACGTTAACGAACTTTATAAATTTATGAATAACGGTGGAAACAGACTGCAACGCATGGTAGACAGACTGTTGTTTTCTGCTATGATTGAAGCCAGAAGTTGCGAACGTTTTAAACTACTTTCAAAAGAAATTAACGATCCTGAACTTTCTAAATTTTATCATGATTTAATGATTAGTGAAGCAGGCCATTATACAACGTTTATTAATTTTGCTAGAAAATATGGTAAAGGTGTTGATGTTGATAAACGCTGGAACGCTTTAGTGGAATTTGAAAGTGAAGTAATTAAAAACTACGGTAAAAGCGAAACCATACATGGGTAAACAAACAAAAAAACTCAACTAAAAATAGTTGAGTTTAAACTGTTCGAGGCTTGATTGATGTTGATAACAAGGTAGTTACAAATTCATTTTAAAATGTTAGCATTGTGTTAAATAATTTAAACACACTGTTAATTAACATTTTTCAGAAATACATGCCTTATGTAAATTAAACGTTCACTCAATAAAACAGAATGATTAACTTTGCTTTTTTAATTTTAAGAGCATAAAAATTCAGAATGATTCACATTCACGAAAAGACCTTACAAGATTTAGAGTTTCAAACGGTTTTACAGCAAGTAAGCGAACATTGCATTACCATTTTAGGTACTGAAAAAGCCTTACAAATTGAACCTTACAAAACCACCGAAACACTATTAGTTAGTTTAAATTTAACTAATGAATATGTATCATCTTTTCATAATGATAATCGCATTCCTAATCACGGATTTGATGCTATCACTAAAGAAATCAAACTATTACGTATAGAGAACACCTATTTAGAAGTTCAAAGTTTAAAGAAAATTGTTTCCATATCATCAACTTCAAATGATATTGTTACGTTTCTAAAAAAGTTTGAAACCTATTACCCAAACCTTAACGAATTTGCTTCAAATATTGAAGTCACCAAAGTCATCATAGAAAAAATTGATGCCGTTGTTGATCGTTTTGGTGATATTAAAGATAATGCCTCTAACCTACTTTTCGATTTACGACAATCTATAAACAAAGTAAAAGGGCAAATAAACCAAAGTTTTGCATCTGCTTTAAATATGTATCACGGACTTGAATATTTAGATGATATTCGTGAAAGTGTTGTAGAAAACAGACGTGTTTTGGCTGTTAAAGCCATGTACAGGCGTAAAGTAAGTGGTTCTATAATGGGAAGTAGTAAAACCGGAAGTATTGTATACATGGAACCGGAAACGACCCTAAAATATTCTAGAGAGTTAAATAATTTAGAGTTTGAAGAAAACGAAGAAGTAGTTCGTATTTTAAAAGAACTTACCAATTTTATACGCCCGTTTTCACCACTTTTAGAAAAATATCAGTCGTTTTTAATAGCAATGGATGTTATATCTGCGAAAGCAAAATACGCACAATCCATGAATGCTATTTTGCCTAATATTTCAAAAGATAAAAGCATGTATTTACGCGATGCTTATCACCCATTACTCTACTTAAACAACTTAAAAAAGAAAGCCAAAACATTTCCACAAACCATTGAATTAAAGCCAGATAGCCGTATTATTGTTATTTCTGGTCCAAATGCCGGTGGAAAAAGTATCACATTAAAAACAGTAGGTTTATTGCAAGTTATGCTGCAAAGTGGTATGCTAATTCCTGTGCACGAGCGTAGTAGTGTATGTTTATTTGATAGGGTTTTAAGCGATATTGGCGACAATCAATCTATTGAAAATCATCTAAGTACGTATAGTTACCGCTTAAAACAAATGAATTATTTCTTGAAGAAGTGTAACAACAATACGCTGTTTTTAATTGATGAATTTGGAACAGGAAGTGATCCAGAACTTGGTGGTGCTTTGGCAGAAACTTTTTTAGAAGAATTTTACCATCGTGAAGCATTTGGTATTATCACAACCCATTATTCCAATTTAAAAATATTGGCAAATGAGTTGCCTTTTATGCTCAATGCCAACATGTTGTTTGATGAAAAAACACTAGAACCCATGTACAAACTCGTTATTGGGCAAGCCGGAAGTAGTTTTACGTTTGAGGTGGCACAAAAAAATGGCATTCCTTTTGGGTTAATTAACCGTGCTAAAAAGAAGATTGAGCGCAGTAAAGTACGTTTTGATGCTACCATAGCAAAACTTCAAAAAGAACGATCAAAGCTTGAAAAAACAGGCGAATCTTTAAAACTAAACGAAAAGAAAAAAATTCAAGAAGCTGATAAACTTGAAGAAATAAATGCTAAAATTCAAAAGAAATTAGAAAGTTATCAAGAATTGTATGATAGCAACCAACGTCTTATTTATTTAGGACAAAAAGTTGATGATTTAGCCGATAAATATTTCAACAACAAACAAAAGAAAGCCTTAATAGACGAACTTTTCAAATTAGTTCAAATTGAAAATTCAAAACGCATAAAAGTTACACCTAAAGAAAAAAAGGTTATTAAAGCTAAAGAAAAGCAGGTTAAACAAGAAGTAGAAAAAGTTGTAACCGTTATTCGTGAAAAGAAAAAAGAAGCCAAAATAAAAGCTATTGAAAAACCAAAACCCAAAGCCATTTTGAAAGTTGGTGATAGAGTACGCATGAACGATGGTCGTGCTATTGGTAGCATTGATAAAATTGAAAAGAATAAAGCTGTTGTTAATTATGGTATCTTTACGACTAATGTAAGCATAGACGAACTAGAACTAGTTGAAGCAAAAAAATGACAAACAACATCTCAAACAACAAAAAACTAATTTTATTTGACGGTGTTTGCAATCTTTGTAACTCATCAGTCCAATATGTTATTCAACATGATAAAAATAACGTGTTTCTTTTTACGGCCTTACAAAGTGATGCGGGTTTAGAAATTATTAAAAAACACAATATTGATACGGCAAAAACTGATTCAATTTTGTTATACACGCCCGAAAAAGGAATTACATCAAAATCTACAGCAGCATTACAAATTGCGCGTCATTTAGGTTTTCCTCAAAATATAATGACCGTGTTTTTAATCATACCACCATTTATTAGAAATTGGGTGTATGATTATATTGCTAAAAATCGCTACAAATGGTTTGGCAAGAAAGAATCGTGTTGGATTCCAACACCCGAACTAAAAAGTAAGTTTTTAAACTAAATTTCAGTCTAAATTTCACCCAACATCTTGAGTTTTCTTGATTTTGAAATGCCTCCTGGGTTACAACCTAATTCGCCCTCAGGAACATCCATACCTAGTGCTTTAAAATACGATTCCCAAACTTCAAAATAAATATCAGCACCTGGCGATTTATAAGTCATAGGGTATAATTTAAACAATGGTGTGCCGTTGGCTTCCAAAAAGCAATCATATATTAGCTCAGAACAATAATACTTTCCATTATCGTATATATAGGCTTCATCATAAGGTTTACCCAATTGCTGCAAACCAAAGGTAATGGCTTTGGGTATTAAAGCTTGATAGCGTTTTTTTAATCTGCCAACATATAGTGGCAAATTCGTTTTTTTTACAAAATCATCATAGTTAGTAAGCTTTACTTCACTGCCACTAGCTTCCAAAACATATACGTTGTTGTCTTTTATAACAACCATACCCATATGATTAAAATCAAGACCTCTATAACCTTCGGTAACTTGATTTATAGCATCACAAAGCGGACCACAATTAATCGATTGAAACATTAAATCACCATTTTTTAATGCTATGCGTTGTGAATGGGTTTTTAAACCAAATACAAGCAACAGAAAGCACAAACTGTATTTCATCTTATATTATTTTGGTTATTTTCTTCTGGTACCAAACTACCCCATTCTGTCCAAGAACCATCATAAACCGAAATATTATTGTAACCAGATATAGTTGCACCTAAAGCCAACACACACGCTGTAATACCAGATCCACAAGAAAAAATAATTGGTTCTTCTTTTTTTGCTAATACTTGAAACTTTGCTGCTATGGCTTCTTTACAAAGAAACTGATTAGCTTTAAGTAAATCTTCAAACGGTAAGTTTACAGAATTTGGAATGGTTCCCATGCGTAATCCAACTCTTGGTTCGGGTTCTAAACTTTTAAATCGACCTTCTGAACGTGCATCAATAATGGTATGACTTTTCGTTTTTGAAGCCATAGTCATAGCATCAAAAAACACTATTAATTCTGGTTTAAGTTTTGCTTCAAAATTACCAGATTCACCTGTATAAAGTTTCATCTTTTCAGTTGAAAACCCTGCTTTTTTCCATTCAGGAAAACCACCATCTAAAACCGCCACGTTATCAAATCCAAAGGCTTTAAACAACCACCAAACACGAGCGCTGGAATATATTCCTTTATCATCATACACCACAATAGTACTATCGTTAGTAATACCTAATTCGTGTGCCGATTCTTGAAATTGTGTTTCTGATGGGAAAGTTGAAGGAAATGGTGCCGATACATCACTAAACTTATTTTTTATATCAAATAAGCGTGTATTAGGAATTTGAAACTGCTTTTCATCAAACACTTTGTTAATTGTACCATCTAAAACAATAAGATTTTTGGCATTAATATGGTCATGAAGCCAATGTACAGATACTAAGGGTTGTGATAATGTAATTTTAGTCATGATAAAGTGATTTTAATGCAACACAAAAAATTATATTAAACTCTCCTGTATGGTTGAACATTATCAAAACTTACCAAACATAAGAGAGGCTAAAAAAAGGTCTCGTGTGCGCTCGACTAGATACTTAAATCTATTTAAGAATCCAAATCGAACGTTTCGGTTGGGTTTTTAGTACCTTTGTAATCGAGCATATTTTCACCATCGGCAATAATACTACACACTACGGTATCGCCTGTAACATTCACCACCGTTCTAAACATATCTAAAATACGGTCTACAGGAAAAATAATAGCAATCCAAACAGGATTTAAACCTACAGAATTTAATACCACTATTAGCATTACCAAACCTGCACTTGGCACTGCTGCCGACCCAATAGACGCCAATGTGGTTGTAACTACAATTATTAATTGTTGCTCTAAACTTAAATTAGCCATATGCATTTGTGCTAAAAAAATAACAGCTACTGCTTGGTACAAACTGGTACCATCCATATTTACTGTTGCACCAATAGGCAATACAAAACTGCTTATTTTTTTATTCACGCCTAAATTTTGCTCTACACATTCCATAGTAACAGGTAATGTAGCTGCACTACTAGATGTTGAAAACGCCAAAGTTTGCGCAGGACTCACCGCTTTAAAAAAGCCTATATATGATATTTTCTTTACAAACAGTTTTAAAATTGTTGGGTAAATAACAAAAATCATTAATAACAAACCAACCAAAACAGTAAGCGAATACCAACTTAAACCTTTAAAAATTTCTACTACTTTACCAACATCATCTCCCGCCATTTTACTAACTACACCAGCTAATAAAGCAAATACAAAAAATGGTGCCGCTTGCATAACCAAGTCTACCATTTTTAAAAACACCTCATTAATACCATCTACTAACTTTAAAACGGGTTGTGCTTTTTCGTTGGGAATGTATAATAAACATACGCCAAAAAATAAGGCAAAAAAGATAATTTGTAGCATTAATCCATTGTTGGAAAGTGACGCGAAAAAATTCTCTGGCACAATATCTATTAAGGGTTGCAAAGGCGAAACGTTTTGTTGATTTTCAGCTTTGGCTAGTTTATCCGATACTATAGACGCATCTATTTTTGCTGTTGATAATGCCGATACTTTTTTAACACGTTCAGCATACGCGGGGTCGTTTAAATAGCTGTGACCATCTTTAACCTCGTGCCCTTCAGATGCTGCCCAAATTTCATAACTAAGCCGGTTATCTAACCTTGTATCATAATCTATTAAACGCCCAGGTTGTATGGTATTTACCAACACCAAACCTAAAGAAATAGCCATAACCGTAGTAAGCAAATAAATACCCAAGGTTTTACCACCCATACGCCCTAAACTAGATGGGTCGCCAATATTGGCAACACCACCAATAATAGAAAACAATACTAAAGGAACTGCTATTAGTTTTAATAAATTGATAAAAATAGTACCAAACGGATCGATCCAATTAATGGTAAACGCACTCCAACCTAAGGTACTAGACAGTAAAGCCCAAACAATACCAAGTATCATTCCTATTATTATTTTCCAGTGTAGTGCGAGTTTTTTCATAAGCCTTTACTAACCTCTTTATAGAAGAGGCATTGTTTTTTAATTGATTATTGAATTTTGAAGCAAGATAAGGAAATTAAAGAATGTATAAATAACACCAATTAGATTATTTACTTGAAAAAAATGTAATGAATATGATGTTTTTTAAAACATTTAATAATCATAAAAAGACCTACTTTGTCGTTTATTTTTACAATTTAAAGATAAAACTTACTTAAATAGTTGTTATTAATTACTTTATGTGAAATTTTAATTATGATAAAAAGAAGTATTCTTATAGAAAACAAATGTAAAGTAACTACAAAAAACTCACAGTTAGTTATTAAAACTGATGAGAGAGAAGCAAGTATACCCATAGAAGATATTGGCTTTTTGGTTATTGACAATCCCGAGGTTTACACTAGTATGACAGCCTTTAACTTATTAGTTGAAAATAATGTTGCAGTTATTATTTGTAATAATGTACACTTACCAAATGGCATGTTTTTAAATTTAAATAGTCATCACATACAACAAGAACTCTTTAAAAATCAAATAGAAGCAAGTGCGCCACTTAAAAAACAATTATGGCAACAAACAATAATCGAAAAAATAAAAAATCAAGGAATTTTACTAAAGAAAACAATTAAAACCAGCAATAAATTTGAATATTTAGCGAGTAAAGTTTTAAGTGGAGATACTAGCAATATGGAAGGCGTTGCTGCCAATTTTTATTGGAAAGCAATATTTGACTTTGAGTTTAAAAGAGAACGAAATGGGAATTACCCAAATAATTTTTTAAATTATGGTTATGCCATTTTACGAGCAGCAACAGCTAGAGCATTATCAGGTAGTGGTTTGTTAAACACTTTAGGAATACACCACAAAAGTAAATACAATGCTTTTGCATTAGCTGATGATATTATGGAACCATTTAGACCCATTGTAGATGAAGCTGTTATAGAGATTATGCAACACTATGATGATGAAGAATTGAATACAGAAATAAAATCGATATTATTACAAATACTTACCCGAACCGTATTCTTTAAAGAAGAAAAAAGTCCGTTGATGGTTGCACTTCAAAAAACAGCAAGTTCTTTACAGCAATGCTATGGTGGTACGCGAAAAAAAATAAAATATCCAAAACTATGGAATTAAATGGTTATAGAATTATGTGGTTATTTGTTTTTTTTGATCTACCAACCGATACGGCTAAAGACCGTAAAAATGCAGCTGCCTTTAGAAAAAACATCATGAAAGATGGGTTTAGTATGATGCAATACTCTGTTTACATGAGGCATTGTGCTAGCAGTGAAAGTGCCGATGTACACGAAAAGCGTATAAAAAAACTTTTACCTCCTTTAGGAAAAGTTAGTGTATTACGAATAACTGATAAGCAATTTGGTAATATCATGAACTTTTGGGGACGTGCCGAAGTACCCAAAGAACCACAACCTACACAATTAGAATTATTTTAGTTACCCATTTTTGTCATTCCGATGAAAGGAGGAATCCCACTCAAATGAGAAATCTCGTGGCTTATGCTTCGCTATTTTGATATAACAAAAAACTAATTAACAGCACTTTACTAACTATTCAATTACTATATTTATATCTAACTCATGTTAAAGTAAATGGCTGTACTTATAAATCACAATAAAAAAAATGCCTCAATCTTGCTCTATCACTGCAAAAAAGAAGCATTTTTTTATACGATATTTTAACTTAATCATTTGTATATTAGAAGGTAACAAACCAACTAATATCGTGTTTTCTAATCTTTAATCAAACCACAACGCCTCTTGAAAAATCGGGCTCCATAGTGTTAATATCGTGTTTTCTAATCTTTAATCAAACCACAACAAATACTCTATAATTAAATGATTGATTCTAATATCGTGTTTTCTAATCTTTAATCAAACCACAACAGTGGGGTGGCGCGGGGTGGCGTTGTTTTTAATATCGTGTTTTCTAATCTTTAATCAAACCACAACACCCTCAAATACAAATTCTTACCAGTTGGGAATATCGTGTTTTCTAATCTTTAATCAAACCACAACCTGACGAATTTCGGTTAAAAATTGGTTTAGAATATCGTGTTTTCTAATCTTTAATCAAACCACAACCACCACCGCCAAAATTGTTTCCAGAATATAATATCGTGTTTTCTAATCTTTAATCAAACCACAACCCCTAATGTAGTTGTGCCAATTAATAATACAATATCGTGTTTTCTAATCTTTAATCAAACCACAACCAGGCACTGGCGACCAAGTAATAGGTGGTTAATATCGTGTTTTCTAATCTTTAATCAAACCACAACGCGTTGCTCGCGGTATTTTATTTTTTTATCAATATCGTGTTTTCTAATCTTTAATCAAACCACAACAATAGGTGATACATAAAGCAACACGTTAGCAATATCGTGTTTTCTAATCTTTAATCAAACCACAACCACCAGACTTTGATATCAATGAGATACGTCAATATCGTGTTTTCTAATCTTTAATCAAACCACAACAATTGCGTTCAAAACAATGAAAAATTAAGTAATATCGTGTTTTCTAATCTTTAATCAAACCACAACAAAAAGTTTCACCCATGAAAAACGGTCACCAATATCGTGTTTTCTAATCTTTAATCAAACCACAACATCACCGCGCGACGAATAATTGTTGTATGAAATATCGTGTTTTCTAATCTTTAATCAAACCACAACTATAAAGTAAATCGCTTATGTAGGTTTCTAATATCGTGTTTTCTAATCTTTAATCAAACCACAACAAGTTTAAGTTTGTTGTATTTATCCAATTCAATATCGTGTTTTCTAATCTTTAATCAAACCACAACCAGAAAGGCATCTTTTGAATATGCAACAATAATATCGTGTTTTCTAATCTTTAATCAAACCACAACGTGTCGTCTATTGTTATAAACGTGCTGTCTAATATCGTGTTTTCTAATCTTTAATCAAACCACAACGCCCGCGCTTACTGGCTTAGGCTCTTCTTTAATATCGTGTTTTCTAATCTTTAATCAAACCACAACATGTTACCCAACGAAGTGAAGATTGGTTTGAATATCGTGTTTTCTAATCTTTAATCAAACCACAACATGTGAGCAAGTTGGTTGCTTCTCTATTCTAATATCGTGTTTTCTAATCTTTAATCAAACCACAACTCATAAGGAAGAGGCTTGTTATAGTGGAAAATATCGTGTTTTCTAATCTTTAATCAAACCACAACAATGGGTGATACATAAAGCAACACATTAGCAATATCGTGTTTTCTAATCTTTAATCAAACCACAACGTTTAGCATAGATTTTTCTTTGCTTCTTATAATATCGTGTTTTCTAATCTTTAATCAAACCACAACAAACGAGGCGACCACGATACAGGGCTTAGGAATATCGTGTTTTCTAATCTTTAATCAAACCACAACAGGGCAAACGTAGCGCCTACAGCTACTGCAATATCGTGTTTTCTAATCTTTAATCAAACCACAACAAGCCAATTTAAAAGCATCCGCGCAAAAATAATATCGTGTTTTCTAATCTTTAATCAAACCACAACACAACGGGGTTTGACTATCCAGAGCTTGAGAATATCGTGTTTTCTAATCTTTAATCAAACCACAACTATTAACCTTTCGATTGCTTTCATAATTAAAATATCGTGTTTTCTAATCTTTAATCAAACCACAACTTATAATCCAACAATGACAAACTAGACATTAATATCGTGTTTTCTAATCTTTAATCAAACCACAACTTGAAAACCAGCGACCAAAACAATATCGCAAATATCGTGTTTTCTAATCTTTAATCAAACCACAACCTCTAAGGTAACATCATAATCATTTAATAAAATATCGTGTTTTCTAATCTTTAATCAAACCACAACCTATGGGGAAGTGGAAATTTTGGAACATGGAATATCGTGTTTTCTAATCTTTAATCAAACCACAACTTTATGACTTTCAAGGACTTTGTTTAATAAATATCGTGTTTTCTAATCTTTAATCAAACCACAACTTTTACCACACATTTAACTACTGTTGGGGAAATATCGTGTTTTCTAATCTTTAATCAAACCACAACATGACCATCGTCAATCCATTGCTTTAATAAAATATCGTGTTTTCTAATCTTTAATCAAACCACAACATAATCATTGCTTTAATCGGCATATTTAAAAATATCGTGTTTTCTAATCTTTAATCAAACCACAACTAGACATGGGCGGGAACGTTTTTAATCTTGAATATCGTGTTTTCTAATCTTTAATC
Source organism: Mariniflexile jejuense (assembly GCF_042675665.1). NCBI lineage: Bacteria > Pseudomonadati > Bacteroidota > Flavobacteriia > Flavobacteriales > Flavobacteriaceae > Mariniflexile > Mariniflexile jejuense. The sequence goes on along the minus strand of NZ_JBHTJI010000001.1, from coordinate 86,652 downwards.
AAACCACAACTACTTTTTCATTGTTTATTTCTATTCTATCAATATCGTGTTTTCTAATCTTTAATCAAACCACAACACACGCAAATACAAATTTTTGCCAGTTGGGAATATCGTGTTTTCTAATCTTTAATCAAACCACAACAAAAAATCTTTAATCGGTTTAGCTGGTATAAATATCGTGTTTTCTAATCTTTAATCAAACCACAACGGAAAATCCGTTGGTAGAAAATCGGGAAGATTTCCCGTTGTGGTTTGGTTGCTTAAGACTACAAAGTGTATGTCAATGAACGGTGTTTTGTCATTCCGACGAAAGGAGGAATCTGATAACTTTGGGTTAGCTTCTTTATGCGATTCCTCGTGCGTCGGAATGACAAAAATAAACTCAATTTTTTAAAAACTGTGCTTCTAAAAATTCAAAATTTTCGTTAAAAACACGAATTAAATGTAATTTCTTATCTCTCCGCCAGCCTTTTAACTTTTTTTCTCTTGCAATAGCATTCTGTATCCAAGTAAACTTTTCATAATATACCAAATGCTGCAAATTGTATTTGGCTGCAAAAGTTTTTTTGCCATTTTCAATATTATCATGATGTTGTTGTAAACGCTCTGCTAAATTATTGGTTACACCAATATAAAAGGTGGTTCTGTATGGGTTTGTTATAATGTACACATAATAAGTATGTCTGCCTTCATTTTCGTTAAAATCTATAATATATAATTATTTTATGAAACAATTGTTATTTCGACCACGGGGAGAAATAACATAATAAATGTATGATGTGATTCCTCCTGCGTCGGAATGACAAATCATGCCTTTTGAATTTTTCCAGAAACTGATATTTTAACTTTTATGGGGTTAAAGGTAAACCAACCTGTTTTTCCTTCGCCAAAACTTTGAATTCTTATATAAAAAGGCTGAAAATTATTTTGAATTGCTGCTTCTGAAGCCAATCTAAATTCGTAAAACTTTGACGAAAGTTTCTGTACTCTATACAAATGCGCTTTCAAAATATCATAATCAGGATTTTCCCAATTAATTTCATCTTCATTTATACCTAATAGAAACATATCGTTAATATGTAGTGTTGTAATTATTTCTTTACCATCAATTGGCAATTGATAAACAGTTTGTCCAGTTCTTTTGCGTTCTACAACAGTCCAAAAGGTAACCACTTCTTCATTAAGATTACCTTTTTCGTCTTTATAAATTAATACATGGTGATTATTTCTTGGATTCACCCATTGATTAACGTTTGATTTTAGTTTTTCAGCACCTCCAATATTCTCTTTCATTCTGACTTTTAAAACAGGTACTGGCTCACCATTTTTATTTGGTAAAAAGATTTGTGGTTGTTTAACTCCGTTTTCATCAACTACAAAAAAAGTATTATTTGGTATCTTATCTTTTTGAAAGCCTCCTAATACCTGTATGCGTTTTAAAATTAACAACCTAATAGTTTCATCAACCACTTTATCAATTTGTTTAACCGTTTGCAAAGATTCTATTGGTTTACGTACATGAAAAGCTTCTTCACTATTAAACGTTCGTTTCCCATAAACGGTTTCTTTGTGCAATTGCCCTCGAGCAGCTACACCTAAATTAGTATGCTTTTTGCCATTTTTTTCAACTGTTTTTGTTCTAACTGTTATATCATTGGATACTTTTTTATGAGAAATCAATATTCTTTCAACAGCTTTTTCTGCATCATAATGAAATGTTTCCCAAGGCAATGGAAAGTTTTTCATCTCATGTGTTTTTCTATATCTATTCCATCTTGATAATTCTTGAACATAAGAAAGTTTAGTACATGCCATAACCAACGCATCAATAGCATGATGACGATGGTCTTCACGAGATTTAGCATTTTCATCATTTAAAATATGATTTAAACCCCATTTTTGTCTTAAACTTGAAGTAGCTTGTCCTGGGGAAACCATTACATTTTTGCAAACTTTAGACAAGTAGTTTTTTGCTTCTTTACTTATATATCGTGTATCGTTTAATTGACGAGAAGAAAAATCGTCATCAAACTTTTGTTTTACAAATCGCTGAAATTTCTTGTAAGAATCAGGATATTCCTTTGTAAAGGAAAATAATTTTAATGCTCTTTCTTTGATTGCAGACCAATTGGCTTCATCACCACCATAAAATTCAAATGGTGTTTTATTTCCTTTTTTAATATTTTCAGTTCCTAAACAAAGGGTTTTGTTAGAAAAACTATCATTTAATGATTTACTCCAAGGATGAATATGTTCAATTTGCCATTTGTTTGTAAATAATTCATTTATTGGTATTGATAAACCAGTATAAGGACAAGTTTGTTTACATTCTTCCCAAAGCTTAAATTTAAGAATGTTATCATGGGATAAATTAGTATACTTTAAAACTTCAAGTTTTATTCTATCATTTTCTTTTTCCAATCTTTGTTGTTTTCTGCGTGTTTTGTATCGTTCTGATTTAGAAACCTTTAAATCACGAGCCATTTCTACTTTTATTTCATCAATTTTCCCGTAGTCTTCAATTAATTCATTGACTAATTTTCGCAATTCAAATAAAGCTGTAATTACAATAGGGTTTTTTATAGATTGAATTTCTTTATCTGCATCTTTTCCAACAGGTAATTTTTCTAATAATTCTGTTGCTTCAATAGTAGCTGAATGATGATATAATTTTCTTAATTGATTATCAGAAATATTATAATCATTCCGAAGAATATCTTTAATAACATCAACAAAACCACCTTTTGTTTTTGAACGAACAATTCCTTCAATATTATCAATTAGAAAATTTCTTTTTTCATCTGAAAGTTTTTCCCAATCTGAACCAAAAGTATTTTTGATTCCACCAAGTACAACTGCAACATCATAAGTGAAACCTAGTTTTAAAAAAGGTAAAATATTTGAAATTGCTTTTCTACTTAAATTAGAATAACCATCTTTTACATTGAATTTTGAAATTGAATCGGCTTGTTCTTCTGTAAAGTTCCAATTCTTGATTGCATATTCTTTTAGATTGGATTTACTATCAAAGAAATACAACACATGCCAAATGTCTTCTTGCTCTTTCTCTGAAAATTCGAACCATTTTTTTCCAAAATATTTTTTATTTGATAAATTGGAAATGGTATGTGTGCCAACAATTTTATCATCGTCTTTATAATTGAACTTATACTCAGCACTTTCTTTCCCAATTACCTTTCTAAGGCGTTTAAAATCTGGTTTTTCATTAGCGTAAAGAAAGTCTGCTATTTTCTCTTTCTCTTCTTGAGAAATTTTATTTCCGTTATACTCCACTGTATTAACCCATTGCCAAACTCTAAACTGTTCGAATGAAATAGCACTTATTGGGCACTTAGTTTTTGTTGGCTCAAAAGAACAATTACCGACTAAATGTTTTTGTGAGCGCAAAGGACGTTGATGAAATAAAATGCCGTTTTCTTTATATCCATCTAATTTTCTTCCACCAAAAAGAGTTTTTAATTCTTCAGTAAGTTCAGCATGAAATTGCGATTGTTTATTCCAAATCAGTTCAAATTCATCCACATACATTTGTCTTGTAGTGTATCTATTTCGAATTCGTTCTAAACCATCTTGAAAAGGTTGATTCTCTTTTGGGTAAATTTCAAATAAATAAGAACCTAAGGTTTTATCTTTAATACTCTCTTGGGTTTTTGTAATACCAATTTTTCCTTCTTTAGCATTTCCTTTAAAAATAGTACCATCATCTACTCCACCTTTTCTGCTATTACTTAAAAAGCCTCGTCTTTGAATTAAATGATAAAAAATTCTACCAATTTCTTCTAAAGATAATTTTTCGTTTAAAGCTTTTTGACGTAATTCATAAGGATTTAAGACAAACCAATTAGCTAATTTGTCTGAAGGAAATTCTTTTGTTTTTTTCCAATTTTCAAAATCAGAAGCAACTATTGGACACATTTTATGCTCTGAAAGAGCTTTTAACAATATTTTCTTTCTCAATCGTCTTCTAAAAAATTGTCTTCTTACACCTCTTGCTCCAGTTCTTCCTGCATTTTTAGACATTTCTCTTCCTTCACCTTCTCCTAAATTCTCGACACCCATTGGAAAAATTCTACTTCCTATGCCTAGTATTTTATCTTTATCTTCATCAATTAATGCCCAACCAATCGAGTTGGTTCCTAAATCTAATCCTAATATCTTTGTCATGCATCTTATATTAAACCATAAATATAATACGCTTACTAAAATAAAAAAATACGTACAAACACGTATTTTTTTATTAAAACTTTTTATTAAATTTGTAATAGATTAAAATTTCTAATCTTTAATCTTATCACAATAAGGCTATATGCCGTAGATGAAAATCTTTAGTCCTGCTTCGGTGGGACTTTTTTTTATTAAAGTTTGTACAAACATAAAGTTATAAACATTTTGATTTAAAAAAACTAATAAATTATACTATTATCATAACTTCTAGTAATTTTTATCAATTCACCTACTCAATAACATACTCACAATCAATACTATAAATTAATTTAGTATACATTATAAACAAAATCATTAACAATTTAAATGTTCAAAACTTTGTTTTCTATATTTAGTTATTTTAGAGAACTTTGTAAGGTCAGTTAGATACAGCATTGTTGTATACTAAGACAAAATTTTATTATTAATTTAAATTTACTAAAGCCTATGGCCATTAAATTTAAGGCGCAAGCCAGAAAGAATCCTCAGGATATTAATTTGCCTGAGAAGTACTATGCCGCTGCCATTGCAGATGGTGAAGTAGATATGGATACGCTCGCGGAGCAAATTTCGTATCAATGTACCGTAACCGAATCGGATTGTTATGCGGTACTTTTATCATTAGAGCGCAATATTATTGACGCTTTAAAACAAGGACGCATTGTAAAATTAGGGCGTTTGGGTAATTTTCAAGTAGGAATCAGCTCAGAAGGTAGAGATACCGAACTAGACGTTGATGCTAATGCCATTACTAAAACCCGTATTTTATTTCGTCCGGGTAAGCGTTTACGCGTTTTGCTAAACGATTTATCTTTTAGAAAAGCGAGCTAGAACCCCGTTTTTTCAGTTTTTTTTGATAAGGTCTTGAGTAGTCTCACCACTCAAGGCCTTTTTTTATGAACAAAAATACTTTAAGTTCATGCTGATGAACCTTTTTTAAGATGCTGATGATTTGTTTTGTTGATACTGATGAGGTAAAATAATCGTCCTAATGCTATAAATGCATCTTAGTTTCAAAGCGTTTTGGTTGAGTTTTGAGCATAAAAAAAGCTCAAAATAGACAGCTAGAACCCCGTTTTTTGAGCTAAATTTAATAAGGTCTTGAGCAGTCTCACCTACTCGACATGTTGTTTCCAACGTGGTAAAAGTAATAAAAAATAGGGTAAAACCCTGTGCTTTGGTGTTAAAAAGTTTGATGTTAGACTTGAGATATCAGACAATAGAACTATTTCGTAATTCTTAATTCGTAACTCACCATTCTTAGCTTATAGCTTATGGCATAAAGCCTAAAGCTACAAATACATCTTATTACGTAAATAAAAATCGGCAATCACCAATGCTGCCATAGCCTCTACAATAGGCACTGCACGAGGCACTACACATGGGTCGTGACGTCCTTTTCCATGCATCGTTACTATATTTCCTTCTTTATCGATGGTTTCGTATTCTTGAATTAGGGTTGCTACGGGTTTAAATGCTACGTTAAAATAAATATCCATACCGTTACTTATACCACCTTGTACCCCACCAGAATTATTGGTTTTTGTAGTACCATCGGTATTAAAGGCATCATTATGTTCGCTTCCTAACATGGTGCAGCCTTCAAAACCACTACCATATTCAAAGCCTTTTACCGCGTTTATGGATAGCATGGCTTTTCCTAAATCGGCATGTAATTTATCAAATACAGGTTCACCCAAACCAATGGGTACATTTTTTATAACACAGGTTACTATACCACCTACGGTATCGCCTTTAGCACGAATTTCTTTAATGTAGGCTTCCATTTTTGCTGCCATAGCTGCATCAGGACAACGTACTATATTAGATTCTATTTGAGTTAAATCTAAGGCTGTATGTGGTTTGTCTAATTTTAAAGTACCAACGCCCGAAACGTAAGCATAAAACTCAATGCCTTTTAGCATTTGTTTTGCCACAGCACCAGCAACAACACGACATGCGGTTTCGCGTGCCGAACTTCTTCCGCCTCCACGGTAATCTCTAAAGCCGTATTTTTTGTCGTACACATAATCTGCATGACTTGGGCGATAACTATCTTTTATATGGGTATAATCGTGTGATTTTTGATTAGTATTTTCTATTACAAAACCTATAGACGTACCTGTTGTTTTACCTTCAAAAATACCCGAATGAAAGGTAACGACATCATCTTCTTTACGTTGGGTAACGATGGCCGATTGCCCTGGTTTACGTCTATCTAAATCCAATTGAATGGCATCTAAATCTAATTCAATTCCTGATGGACAACCATCAATAACACCACCTAAAGCAGGTCCGTGAGATTCGCCATATGTTGCTAAAGTAAATAGTTTTCCAAAGGAATTTCCAGCCATAATTTTAATTTTTTGCTAAAATAAAGCTTTTTTAGAAATGAAGTACATCAAATGCATAGTGATAGTTTATTTATTTTTTATGAAATTAATAAAGAAGAAATAAAACACTAATCTAATTTGTAATTCATATTTTGAAATTAGTATTTACAAAGCATAACATTTGGTTAACAATATGCTCATGTTTAAATAATTATGAGGTAATGGTTAGGTAATATAAAAATAGGTATTTTACAATTATATATAATCCCTTTGATAATAAAACGTAAAATAGAACTAGCCGTTATATCCGATGTACATTTGGGAACTTACAATTGTAACGCCAAAAATTTACTAAACTACCTTAACAGCATTGAACCCAAAAAGCTTATTTTGAATGGTGATATTGTTGATGGTTGGCAATTTAAAAACCGATATTTCCCAAAATCGCATTTAAAGGTTATAAAAAAGATTATGAATATGGCTGCCGATGGTGTTGATGTTATTTACATTACAGGTAACCATGATGAATTATTGCGAAAATTTAGTAACACTACCATAGGTAATATTAAAATAGTTGATAAATTAGTTTTAAACCTGCATGGTAAAAAAGCATGGTTTTTTCATGGCGATGTGTTTGATGTTTCTATTAAAAATGCCAAATGGCTTGCAAAACTTGGTAGCTATGGCTATAACTTTTTAACTTTAATAAACCGATTTATAAATTGGTATTTAGAAAAGCGCGGAAAGGAACGTTATTCCTTATCTGAAAAAGTTAAAAATGACAAAAAAGAAACTAAAAAACATATTGCTAAATTTGAAAACGTTATTTCTGATTTAGCTATCGAAAATGGTTATGATTATGTTATTTGCGGTCACATACACCAACCAAAAATGGCATATATTGAAACCAAGCACGGCAATACAATGTACCTAAACTCTGGTGATTGGATTGAAAATTTTACTGCTTTAGAATATCAATTTAAACGATGGAAAGTTTATAATTACAATAAAGACAAACTCTCTCCTTTTTATGTTGAAGAAGAATTTGAAGATATGGACATTAAAAACCTAATTGCTGCCATAACCATTGTTGAACAACATGGAAAGAAATCTAAATAGTTTGTTGTGAAGTTGTTAAATCGTTTAGTTGTTTAATAAGAACCAACTTAACAACATACAACTAAACAACTTAACCTAAAGAAGCGCTTCTCGTAAAATAGTAATTGGGTGCTTCGCATCACGCTTTGTTCCATCTTTAATTTGATGTCTGCAACTTGTACCATTAGCTGAAATTAACACATCATTTGCTGCATTTCTAACAGCTGGAAACAAGGTTTGTTCACCAACTTGCATACTTACCGCGTAATGTTCTTTTTCATAACCAAAACTTCCTGCCATACCACAACAACCACTTGGAATAATAGTAACTTTATAGTTTTTAGGAAGATTTAAAACATCAAAACTTGATAATTGGTTGCTAAATGATTTTTGGTGACAATGCCCATGAAATTTTATTGTTTTAGCTTCTGAAGTAAATTGCTCTGACTTTATGTTGCCTAATTTTATTTCTTGCTGAATAAATTCTTCAATAAGAAATGTATGTTTTGCTATTGCTTCTGCAGAAGTTTTATCGTCTGCTAACCGTAAATATTCATCTTTAAATGTTAATATTGCTGATGGTTCTATGCCTAATAATGGTGTGTCTTTACTAATGATATTTTTAAAAATAGCAACATTTTTGTTTGCCATATCTTTAGCCTGTTCTAGCAAACCTTTTGATAAAAAGGTGCGTCCAGATTCAGCGTTTTCAACCATCTTAACCTCGTAATGTAATGCTGTTAAAAGTTGTATAGCATCGATACCAATAGGTGTATCTAAATAATTTAAAAACTCATCATTAAATAAATAAACTGTTTTAATATATTTTTTTTCAACTTCTTGTTTTTTAATAGTTTGAAATTGCTTACTTAAACTTTTATTTGAAATTAATGGTAATTGTCTTTCATTAGCAATTCCGAACGATTTTTTTAAAATAGACGAGGTAAAAGCATTTGAAAACACAAAATTAGTCAGTTTTGGAAATGCACTTCCATAACGGTTTAAAGTGTTATTATACGCAAACAATTTTGTGCGTAATGACACACCATTTTCCTTTTGATATTGATAAAGAAATTCTGCTTTCAAACTCGCAACATCTACACTACTTGGGCATTCGCTGGCGCAAGCTTTACAACTTAAACACAAATCGAAAACCGTTTTTAATTCTTCATAATCAAACTTATTTGTTTTATTAGAATTGGTTAAAAATTCGCGTAACGCATTGGCTCGTGCACGAGTGGTATCTTTTTCATTTCTAGTAGCTCTATAACTTGGGCACATGGTACCACCAAACTCTGGTAGTTTTCTGCAATCGCCAGAACCATTACACTTTTCAGCTTCGCGCAAAATACCTTGAGAATGTGAAAAATCGAGCATGGTTTTAATCTCTGGTTCTACCCTATCTGGAACATAACGTAGCGATTCATCCATAGGAAATGCATCAACAATTTTACCAGGATTGAAAATAGCATCAGCATCAAAAGCCGATTTTATACGCTTTAAAATTTGATAATTAGCATCGCCAATCATAAGCGGTATAAATTCACCACGTACAATACCATCACCATGTTCACCACTCATGGAACCACCGTATTTTTTTACTAAATGCGCCACATCGGTAGTTATTTTTCTAAATAACACGACATCTTCAGATTTTTTTAAATTCAAAATAGGTCGTAAATGCAACTCGCCAGCACCAGCATGGGCATAATAAATAGCTTCTTGGTTATAACCTTTCATTAAAGCTGCAAATTCTGAAATATAGTTTGCCAAATCTGGAACAGTTACTGCGGTATCTTCAATACAAGGATGCGATTTTTTATCGCCAATAATATTTCCCAACAAGCCCAATCCAGCGCTTCGTAAGTTATTGGCTTTATTTATGTTATCGCCTTCAAGCGTAGGAAATGCATAGCTTAAACCAGAATTTTCAATAGTTTTTATTAGGTTTTCGGCTAAAACCGTTACCTCTTCTTTTGTAAATGCGCGTACCTCGCACATTAAAATGGCTTTTGGATCGCCTTCAATAAAACTTCTATTGGCTTGCTGTGTTTTGTTATGTTTAGTACAATCTAAAATGGTTTTATCCATCATTTCACAATTATATAAATTGTGGTTCATTACAGGTTCTACAGCATTTAAACACGCCTCAATGGTTGTAAAATGAGCTGCCACCATAATGGCTTCCTGTGGCGGTAATGTATCTAATTTTAGAGTGATTTGCGTTGTAAATGCTAAGGTTCCTTCGCTACCTGAAAGCAACTTACACATATTAAACTGTTCGGTTGTATTTGAAAAAACATCCGATTTTATCAATTCATCAATGGCATAGCCTGTATTTCTTCTGTGTATTTCGGGCTTTGGAAAGTTTTCAATAATTTGATTTTGAATTGCTTCAGATTTAAGTTCCTCAAAAATAGATTTATAAATCTGTCCTTCTAAAGTATTTAAACTAGTCTTCTTTTGAAATGCTTCCGAAGTAATTTCATTAAAAACAGCATCGCTTCCATCACTTAAAATGGTGTGCATTTCAACAACCTTATCGCGAGTAACACCATACCGAATAGATGTTGTACCCGATGAATTATTACCTACCATACCACCAATCATACAACGGTTGGATGTTGATGTATTTGGGCTAAACCACAAACCAAAGGGTTTTAAATAGTTATTTAACGCATCGCGAACCACACCAGGTTGTACCGTTACGGTTTGCGCTTTTTCGTTAACATCTAAAATTTTTGTGAAATATTTAGAAACATCAACCACTATACCATCACCAACACATTGTCCTGCAAGCGAAGTACCTGCAGTTCTGGGAATTAAAGCGGTTTTATGTGCTTTTGCAAACCGGATAAGTTCCTTTATATCCTCATTAGTTTTAGGATATGCAACAGCCAGTGGCAGTTTTCTAAAAACGGAAGCATCGGTGGCGTAGATGGATTTTATTAAATCGTCATAAAATAATTCACCTGAAAGTTTTTTGCTTAATGTCTGTAAATGTGATGTTAACGCCATAACTCAATAAAAATATTTATAAAACTAATAAGGTGTTAAATATAAATACAATTTTGGCGTTATTTTTGTTATTTCTAACTGGATTATTAAAAAAAATAATCTATTATCAAAAAACAATCGTATATAACAAAAACAAAAAATAACATTTATGAAGAAATTACTTTTATTTTCAATTGCATTATTAGGTTTTACCTTTGCATCAAACGCTCAAGACATTTCAGAAAACGCTTTAGGTTTACGTTTAGGCGACAGTAACGGTGTTGGTGCAGAAATATCGTATCAACATGCTTTAGGAGACAATAACCGTTTGGAAGTTGATTTAGGTTGGAGAGATGGAAAAAAATACGATGGTTTTAAACTTGCTGGTTTGTACCAATGGGTTTGGAATATTGAAGATGGTTTTAATTGGTATGCTGGTGTTGGTGGTGGTTTAGGCTCTTTTGATTATAATGACAATAATGGTGATGATTATAATGACACCTTTGTTTTTGCAGCAGGTGATATAGGCATTGAATATAACTTTGACATACCATTATTAATTTCATTAGATTTTAGACCTGAAATTGGTTTTGGAAATGACTATAATAATGATTTTAATAATAGTGGTTTAGGATTTGATATTGCTTTAGGTATTAGATATCAATTCTAATCAAAAAAAACATTAAAAAAAGAAAGCACCTTGATTGAGGTGCTTTTTTTATGACTTTAATTTGAGTATTATAAAATTAAAAGAATTAATAGTATAAGAATAATAGCACCTGATGAAATATAAATACCATTACCAGATTTTCTTATTTTTTTCTTCATATCTCTAACTTCTTTTCTAAGCTCTTTTCGTTCTGAAGGTTTTAAGTTTGATTTATCCATATTTTTAATTTCTTCCAAACGGTCAAGCATCGTTTTAACTTCTGCTGGAATTTCGGTTGGTGTTTTTTCAATAGGCATTGGATTTTTTTCCGATGCCAGTGCTGTACTTGGAACGATACTTAAGGCAATAACTATTACTAAATAAAAAACTGATTTTTTCATATGGTCTTTATTTTAAATGTTAATACCTAAATATACAATAATTTATAGACACATAAACAAAATAGCTTAGTGCATAAATTTTATTGATTTACAATACCAAACATTTAGATAAAGTATCTTGATAAATAGCTTCATATTGAGGAACAATGGTGTGTAGATCGTACTTTTCAGCAGTTTTTCTGGCATTTGTTTTAAAAGTTGCTAATCTATCTTTATCGCTTAAAATGTATAAAGCGTTTTTAGTCATATCTGCCACATCACCAACATTACTTAAAAACCCTGAAACACCATGTATATTAACCTCTGGAATACCGCCTGTGTTACTTGAAATAACAGGAACGCTCGATGCCATAGCTTCTAATGCTGCCAATCCAAAACTTTCGGTTTGTGACGGCAGTAAAAATAAATCGCTATAGCATAAAATTTTATCGATTTCATTACTCTTTCCGAAGAAAATAACTTTATCTAAAATACCAAGTTCTTGACAACGTAATTCTATATGCTCGCGTTCTGGTCCTTCACCAATTAGCATTAATTTTGCTGGCATTTCTTTTTGAATGTTATAAAATATGCTAATAACATCTTGCGAGCGTTTTACGGGACGTAAATTACTAATATGTGTAATTATTTTTTCGTCATCTTTTGCAAGCATACCACGTTGGCAATCGGTAAATTTATGATTGTACTTTTCTAAATCGATAAAATTAGACACAACATGAATATCATTTTTTATATCAAACAAACGTAATGTATCTTCTTTTAAACTTTGTGATACTGCTGTAACGGCATCCGATTTATTAATACTAAATGTTACTGCAGGTTTATAAAATGGATGGCTTCCTACTAATGTAATATCCGTTCCATGCAACGTTGTTACAATAGGCACAAAAATATCAGCGTCTTGTAATATTTTTTTAGCCATATATGCTGCATAGGCATGTGGAATGGCATAATGTACATGTAAAATTTCAATGTTATGAAGTTTTACCATATCAACTAATTTGCTTGATAAGGCTAATTCGTAGGGTTGGTAATGAAATAATGGGTATTCAGGTACATTTACTTCATGATAATGCACATTGTTACTTAACAACTCTAAGCGTACGGGTTGGTTGTACGTAATAAAATGTATTTCATGACCACGTTTTGAAAGTTCCAAACCTAATTCGGTTGCTACTACGCCACTACCACCAAAAGTTGGGTAACATACAATTCCTATTTTCATTTTTTAGTTAGTTTAAAAGTTTTAAAGTTGAAAAGTTAAAAGGTTGTCTAAACGCATTTAAAATCTTTTGAACTTTTAACTTTAATTACATTTATTTGATAATCGCTTCGTAAATTAAGCGTTGTATATCGGTTCTAATATTCTTTTTTGCTAATAAATTATCTTCTGCATTTGGGTATGTTCTATTAGATAAAAATACATAAACAATTTCTTCTTCTGGATCTGCCCAAGCATAAGTGCCTGTAAAACCAGCATGTCCAAAACTACTTAACGACACGCAACCACAGGTTGGACCTTCTTCGCCTAATTGCGGTTTATCAAAACCTATACCGCGTCTATTTCCTTTTTCACAGTAATAACAGGTATTAAATTTATCTAGTGTTTCAGGTTTAAAATAGCGTTTTCCGCCATAATAGCCTTTTTGTAAAAATAGTTGCATAATCTTAGCTACGTCATTAGCATTACTAAAAACACCTGCATGCCCGCCAATTCCATTTTGCATTGCCGCACCCATATCGTGCACATACCCATGAATTTCTTGGTACCTATAATAATCATCAATTTCTGTTGGAACAATTTTTTTACTACTTATTTTATGGTACGGATTATACATGGTGTAATTAGCGCCTAATGATTTGTAAAAATGATCTTGTGCAAGCACGTCTAACGTTCTGTCGTAATAGTTCTCAATATATTTCTTTAAAATAAAATAAGGAAAGTCACTATACCTATATTGTGTTTTTGAAAGTAGCTCGGAATTTCTAATTATTTTTTGTATAGAATCCTCATAATCAGATCTTAAAAATAGATTTTTAGCAACTTCAATATTAAACTTATCACTTTGTTCTTTACGGTAATATTTTTCACTTGGATGCTTAGTACTATCTAAAGTTTTTGCATAAAAAGGTTCCCAAGGGCGTAAACGGGCATAATGCGATAACATACTTTTTAAAGTGATGTTGGCTTTGTTTGATTTTTTATAGCTAGGAATAATTTGCGATAATTTTGTATCTAATGTAACTTCGCCTTTTTCTTCTAGCTCCATTAATAAAGGTAAGGTTGCTAATATTTTTGTTAGTGATGCTACATCATAAATATCATCAAAAGCTACTTTTTCATTACCAGTATAGGTGTGTTTTCCAAAGGTTTTATTGTAAATAACTTTACCTTTTCTAGCTACCAAAAGTTGTATACCTGGTGTCATCATACCATCAATAGCTGTTTTAGCTATGGCATCAATTTTATTTAGTTTTTCAGAATCCATACCTACACGTTCTGGAACCGTGTAACTTAATCGGTTTAATGAATTATTAAAAATACCATCGCCAACTTTAAAATGCGTGCCAACTGAAACAGGTAAAACACCTTTAGATTCTAATGCTCCAAAAATTATTTGAGCCGATTTTTGTTGAGCAATTTTACTGTTTTGATAGCTTACTACAATACTTTCTATATTTTCAATAGAAGCCAAATCGGAAAGTGCATATGGTTTTACAAAAACATCTAAAATAACGTTATGTGTTTTTGCAATTTCTGAAAGCCAATTTAATTCTGATTCCGAAAATTGATGCGCCTTCCAAGGGTTTTGGTTTGAACGATGCAAACCAACTATAATTGTATTATAATCTTGAAGGCGTGTTAGTAAATTATCTAAAGTATCCGCTTCAATTTGATGTACTTTTGTGTACTTTTTTAATTCATCTAAAAACACAGAACCAGTATCATCACCCATTTTTATATAAGCAATAGTTTGCGTTTCAAAATGGCGAAGTGGCAGCAAATCCTTATCATTTTTTACAATGGTGATGGCATTTTCCATAAGTTCTTCATACAAAATATCATCTTCCAACCTATTCAAATCGCTTTGTAAATCACTCAAGCCTATTGGCTTATAAGTATTTAAACCAACTTTGTATTTTGCTTGCAGAATTTTTTTAACCGAAAGCGCTAAACGTGCTTCAGTAATTTCACCAGTATTATAAGCTTCTATTATTTTTGAAATACCAATCGCAACGTCTTTAGACATTAGCATAACATCGTTACCTGCATTAAAAGCTGCTAAATCAATACTACCAACTTCTTTAAAATCGGCAGCGCCTTTCATATCTAAAGCATCGGTAAAAATAAGACCTTGAAAACCTAATTTTTCCTTTAAAATATCGGTTACAATATGTTTTGATAATGAAGATGGATAGCCAGATGGTTCTAAACTTGGCACTTTTAAATGTGCTACCATTACGCTTGATAAACCTTCTGTTATTAATTTTCTATATGGATATAACTCTATGGAATCAATTCTTTTTTCATTAAAACTAACGGTTGGTAGGGTTTTATGCGAATCTTGGTCGGTATCGCCATGACCAGGAAAATGTTTTGCACTTGCCAAAACACCTGCATTTTGCATACCTTTCATAAAAGCTGAAGCTTTTTCGGTAACGTTATCTCTATCTTCACCAAACGAGCGATTTCCTATAATAGGGTTTAATGGGTTGGTATTAATATCTACCACAGGAGCAAAATTAAAATGCACGCCTAAACGTTTACAATGCTCGCCAATTTGCTTTCCTGTTTGTTCAATTAGTGCATTATTTTTAATAGCACCTAGTGTCATATTCCAAGGAAATGCATACGTATTATCTAAACGCATGCTTAAACCCCATTCCGCATCCATACCAATTAGCAATGGAATTTTAGAAAGTGATTGCAATTCATTATTTAAAACGGCTTGTTTTTCTGGATTACCAAGTGAATAGATTAAACCACCAATGTGATGTGTTCTTATAAGGTCTATAATCTTATCTTTTGTGGCTTGATCTTGGTTTGACATCACTTGAACCATATATAACTGCCCTACTTTTTCTTCTAAAGTCATTGAATTATACAAACTATCAACCCACTTTTTTTGTGCTTCAATATCTTTTGAAGCTAAGGGATTTAGCGGTGTTTGAGCAAATGATACTAGTGATATATATAGAAATAAAAGTGTAAATGAAATGTGACGCATATTTGAGGATTAATTTAGTAAGCTTACTTACATCTTACTACATAAATAATCATGCCAAAATACTACTTTTAAAAATAAGTTAAAAAGACTTTAAGATAGATTTATAATAAGATTATAAACAATTTAATCCATAACAAATTTAAAACCGGCAGAAATGATATTGGCTTTTAAACCTGTATTTCGCTTGTAACTATTATACTTTAAATCGATGCTTTTTAAACCTAATTTCCAAATATGGGCTTTAGTTAAAATATCTACATATCCTACACCTATACCATATTGATTTGCGTTGAATTTTGATAAATCGTAATCGGATGTATAAAATAAGCTTGTAGAGACATGCTGTTCATAAGGCGCAAAATAATCTGCAGCCGTTTGATTATAGTAACGATAGGATGGATACAATGTGAATTTTGAAGACACTTTTAAAGGTAATTCAATTGAAGCTGTATGCGAATTAATGCCCCAATCATCCCAATAATAACGGTAATAGGTTCTTACAGTAAACATTTCATTTAGGTAATAATGCCATCTAAAACCTATTGGTAGTTTAAAGCGTTTAGTTGGTAATCGCTCAATATCATCAGCTAATTGAAATACACCATCATTTTTAGTGGTTGTATAATTTGGTATATATTGTGGGTTTCCTATATAGAAGTTATCTACATCACCAAAATACACACGTTGCATAGGGTTTGATAACCAACCATTTTGTTGCACCAAATCAAAAAATACAGAAAACTGTGAATTTTTATTTAAAATTTGCGATAGGCTAAATGATAGTGAATATGAGTTTCTAGACTTATTACTTATGAAAGGAGATTTAAAAGGTGACCAAACATCGCTATCATCATTTTTATCAATGGCTTCACCTTCTTGATTGTAAATTGGTACATTATTAAAAAATCCTGCATTTAAATTTTGATTGGCTTCATAATACGAATCCAATTCAGTTGGGTATCTAGGGTTCCATGTATCCAAATACACTTTTGTGGTAATACTTAGGGATGTATTTTTCTCATTAAATTGCTTTACGAAACCACCTCCAAAACCAAAAGAGCTATAGTCATACTCGGTAGCTACAGACACATCGGCACTAAACACTGTATTTCTGTCATCTGAACTATGGCTGTAATCAATATTTACATTGCCCCAAACATCTGAACTAGAAGCACCAGATGAAGCTGCCCAAGGCGTTGGTGATGATACATAAGCATAATTTGTATTTTGTTGCGTTCTTGTAGAAGACGCGCCAGTAACAACCGTAGTAGTTGTAGTGGCTACTTTTTTAACTCTATCAAAAGGATTTAAATTGCTAGAGGATGCTGATGTGTATGCTGAAAAACCCGCATCAACTGTTAAAACATCATCGGCATTAAGTGGTAAACTAACCACGATGGTTGGTGTAACATCAGTTAGTTTTTCGGTACCTATACCTCCAGTAACCGATGCATTATTACCTTCTTGTGAATAATAACTTGATAAAAAATCTACTTCTGCTGTTTCTAAAACACGTTTTTTATAGGTTGTTTGGTTTTCTTGAGAAAACCCAACAGCAACCCATATCATACATAATAATGCGACAATTTTATTCATAATACCAACCTAATTACAACCACAACCACCACCCGACTTGCCTCCATTAGCTCCAGAAGCACCTTCTCTGTACACTTGAAAATTAGTTTCAAAACGACTAACTTTTTTTTGCGACAAAGCCATATCAGGATCATTTAAATTTACTTTTTCGTATTCTTTAACAACAGTACATGAGGTTAAAGACAATACCAAAATCGAAGCAAAAAACATTTTTTTCATGCTAATTGGTTTGTTTTAAGTTTATATTCTTAGACGTTTTAATTTTATTATCCTTATCAACAATAATACACTCTACACCTTTAAGTTGGTTTACAAAATCTAAACCCGTTTCTACACCCATAACAAAAATAGAAGTTGCCAGTGCATCGGCTAATTCAGCATTAGCAGTAAATACGGTGGCACTTAATATGCCTGTAGCAGGATAACCTGTTCTCGGATCAATAATATGTGTATATAAAACATTATTAAATTTTACATACTTTTCATAATTACCCGATGTTACAACAGCACTGTTGTTAACGGGCATCCAAGAAAAAACGTTGTCTTTATTTAATGGGTTTACAATAGCAACAAGCCAATCTTTTCCATCGGGTTGTTTGCCCCAAGTATTTAAATCGCCTGACGCATTTATAATTCCAGAAATAGCACCTTTACTTTGTAATAATGCCTTAGCTCTATCGGCAGCATAACCTTTTCCTATAGCACCAAAACCAATTTTCATGCCTTCAAGTTTTAGGAAAACGGAATGATTTTTTTCATCTAAAATAATATTTTGATATCCTACTTTGGCTACCGAATTTTTTATAGCTTCTTCACTGGGCATTTCAGTCATACTGCCATCAAAAAACCAAACCTTATCCATGGAAGCATAGCTAATATCAAAAGCGCCATTGGTTAGTTTTGATATTTTTATACAGCGTTGAATTAGCTGAAATAATTCATCATCAACAACAACTGGTTTTATACCTGAATTTCTGTTAATTTCTGAAGTTTGTGATTTAGCATCCCATGACGAAATTAATTTTTCAATTCTGGTTATTTCAGCAACCGCCAAATCGATATATTCATTCCCTTTTGTTTCAGATTCTGCTACAACAGTTACATCAAAGCGACTACCCATTAACTTAAGCGTTCTGGTATAAATACTTTGAGAGTAAATTGTAATTGAAACTAAAAAGAATACGGAGGTTGCTAAACGTTTCAAAATTATTTGAATGATGCTAGTTTATTATAGTATTGTGTTGGCGATATTTTTTCGTAGCCTAAGCTTCCTAAAACTTTGCCATTTTTATTCAAAACAACCACATATGGAAAATAACCTTGGTTATTATAGGTTTCTGCTAGCTTTTTGTTTTGTAATTCTTGTTCTTCAGAAAGTTTGTTTGCTTTTTTTCTAGGAAAATCTGCCTTAAGCATTACAAAATGATTCTTTGCTAAATTTTGATATTCTTGCGTGCTCCAAATTTCTTTATCGAGTTTAATACATGGTGCACACCAATCGGAACCTTGAAAAACTAATACGATATTTTGATTATTTTTTGAAGCCAATTGTTTTGCTTCTTCAAAGTTAGTTTTCCAATCTTGTGCAACTGCCGAAAAAGATGTGATACAAACTAATACTACTAGGTAAACCAGTTTTGTTTTCAAATTGTCAATTTTTTTCAAGTAAATGTAAATTAAAAATCATACGCATTGTGTAACAAAAGTTACAGATTAGTGTTTACCAAAAAAACGTTTTGTATACTAAAATAGTATTTACAAAATTAATTTAGAATTAATCTACTTACTCTATCAAATCAATATGTCTGTCGTGATAACCTAATAAATACAATACACCATCAAGTCCAATACTTGAAATAGAGCTTTGAGCATTATCTTTTACTTTTGGTTTTGCATGAAATGCAATACCTAAACCTGCAAGATTAAGCATAGGTAAATCGTTTGCGCCATCACCTACTGCTATGGTTTGACTAATATCAATACCTTCTTTTTTAGCAATTTCTTTAAGATATTCGGCTTTTTTATTACCATCAACAATTTCACCAAGGTAACCACCTGTTAATACGCCATCTTTTATTTCTAACTGGTTGGCATACACATAATCCATACCTAATTCTTTTTGTAAATAGTGACCAAAATAGGTAAATCCACCTGATAGAATAGCTGTTTTAAAACCGTAACTTTTTAAGGTATCAATAAGTCTTCTTGCACCTTTAGTTATTGGTAAATTAATAGCCACATCATGAAGAACATCTTCACTTAACCCTTTTAGGAGTTTCATACGGCGAATAAAGCTTTCGTTGAAATCTATTTCACCTTGCATAGCAGATTCGGTTATGGCTTTTACTTCATCACCAACACCGGCTAATTCTGCTAGTTTATCAATAACTTCTGCTTGAATAAGGGTTGAATCCATATCGAAACACACCAAACGGCGGTTTCTTCTATAGATATTATCTTCTTGAAATGCAATATCAACATCCAAATCTCTTGAAATTTGCATGAATTTTGACGTAAACTCGCGTTTATCATCTATATGTCCTCTAATAGACAATTGTATACACGCTCTTGGATATTCATCTTTTTTAAGAAGCGATGTACGTCCTGTAAGTCGTTTTATAGAGTCAATATTTAAGTTCTTTTCAGAAATTATTTTGGTAACTTCTGAAATTTGTTGCGCTGTTAATTTTTCGCCTAAAATGGTTACGATGTAACGGTCTTTTCCTTGAAGGTTTACCCATTTTTCATAATTTTCAAGTGAAATAGGCGTAAATTTTGCTTTAATACCAAGTTCGTAAGATTTGAAAAGTAAATCTTTTAATACGGCTGCCGATTTTGAACCTGCATGAATTTCAAATAAAATTCCTAGAGATAACGTGTCGTGAATGTTTGCTTGCCCTATATCTAAAACTTTTGCGTTGTATTCTGCTAAAACACTTGTTAAACTTGAGGTTAAACCTGGTTTATCTTGACCTGATATATTTAATAGGAAAATTTCCTTAGCCATAATATACTATTTAAGCTGTAAAATTGATGATTGTATTTGAAATATGAAAACTTATTTGATAAATCGACTGTGCCAGCTTTCACTTGCTGGTACTTCCCAATTTTCACTAAACTCGGCAACACTAGTTACCAAATTATTGAAAACAATGGTATTTTTTGAAACGGCTTTGTCTTTTGCCATTTGTTTAAAATCGGTAAGTGTTTTGTAGGCTATAAAATCGCCTTGTTTATAGGATACATTCATTTTATCCATTAAATCAACATTATAATCAGTTTCTAACTGCTGAATAAAACGAACAGATGCATCGATGGAACATCCTGTAGCTTTGTTTAAATTCTGATTTAAACCAATAACTATAAAGCGTTTATATTTAATGAGATAACCCGATTGCAAATCACTTCCATGTGCTGTCCAATTATCAATAAACACATCTAATTTTGATTGTATTTCTGCTATTTCTTCTTCTGAAAAAGAACGATTAGCTTGATAAATCCAAACACGTGATTCTTCTGGTAATGTATTAAAATCTACTAACATTTTTATAAAACTGAAATTTTCTTAATGATTTTAAAATTACGATATTCTTTTATTTTTGGATCGAACATTTCATACTCGTAACAAGTAATTTTAACTTTCATTTTTTTTAACTTATTAAGGTCGTACAATAAATGATCGCCTTCAAAATATTCAAGCCAAAGTATTTTTTGCATTCTGTTATCAGTATCTTTTAATTCAATTGTATTGAATAAAGATTCTTGAATGTTTGTTACTTGCCCAACTATAATGATATCGTCTTTACCTTCTTCAAATTCACTTGCAGTATATGTTCCAACTACTTTCATCATAAAATCTGAGCAAACGCCCATCATTTTAATAGCAACTTCAGCTCCTAATGCTTCTAAAGATTGTTCATCGGTTAAAGAAACTGTGAAATATTTGTCTGCTTCCTTTTTATGTTTGCTATAACTTTCTAAAATGCACAAGCCAAACTCCATTTCAAGTTGAGAGTGTTGTACAGTTTCAAAATCTATTGATTTCTTGTTAATACATTCACAAGCTTCATTAGCAATCGTATCTAACAATACCTCTTTTGAATCAATATCTTGTGCAAATAACGCATTACTAAAAATTATAAAACTTGCAACTAAGTAGGTTAATTTTTTCATAGTTATAAATCTTGAGCATTTGCAATTAATTCTGCTATATCCATAATTGCTACATCTGCTTCTTTTTCTTTTGCTTTTACACCATCAGTCATCATGGTATTACAAAACGGACAACCAGCTGCAATAATATCTGGTTTTATTTCTAATGCTTGTTCAGTACGTTCAATATTTACTTCTTTATTACCTTTTTCTGCATCTTTAAACATTTGAGCACCTCCAGCACCACAACATAAACCTGTACGTTTGCAATTTTTCATTTCAACCAGTTCTGCTTCTAACTTTTGAATTAAATCGCGTGGTGCTTCGTATACATTATTGGCGCGACCTAAATAACATGGATCGTGAAATGTGATGCGCTTGCCTTTAAATTGACCACCTTCTACAATTAAGCGTCCTTCATCTAAAAGTGTTTTTAAAAACTGTGTATGGTGCATAACTTCATAATTCCCACCAAGTTCTGGATATTCATTTTTTATGGTGTTAAAACAATGTGGGCATGCTGTAACTATTTTTTTTACTTCGTAAGCGTTTAAAACTTCTATGTTTGTAACAGCTTGCATTTGAAACAGAAATTCGTTTCCAGCACGTTTTGCAGGATCGCCAGTACAACTTTCTTCGGTTCCTAGAACCGCAAATTCTACCTTGGCTTTGTTTAATAATTTCACAAACGCTTTGGTTATTTTTTTTGCTCTATCATCAAAACTGCCAGCACAACCAACCCAAAATAATACTTCAGGTTGTTTTCCTTCTGCCATAAATTCTGCCATGGTAGGCACTTTTAGTAATTCGCTCATTATATTGCGTTTATTCGTTTTTCCAGTTTAATCTGTCCATTTGATTGTATGGCCATGGCGCACCGTTATTCTCTATATTTGTCATCATAGTATTTAATTCGGTTGGAGCTGCACTTTGTTCCATAACCAAATAACGTCGCATTTCTAATATAATAGAGAGTGGATCTATACTTACCGGACATGCTTCAACACAAGCATTACATGATGTACAAGCCCAAAGTTCTTCTCTAGTGATGTAATTATCAAGCAGTTGTTTGCCATCTTCTTTAAACTCACCTTTATTCAAATCAATATTTTTACCAACTTCCTCCAAACGGTCGCGAGTATCCATCATAATTTTTCGTGGTGACAATTTCTTACCTGTTTGGTTTGCAGGACATTCGCTAGTACATCGTCCACATTCTGTACAGGTATATGCATTTAGTAATTGTACCCAGTTTAAATCTTGCACATCGCTAGCACCAAATTTTGCTGGCATATCGCCTTCTGAACCTTCGGCTGGTGCAGCAAATGGATCTACATTTGGATCCATCATCATTTTTACTTCTTTAGTAACAGCTTCAAGATTGTTAAACTGACCTTTAGGTGTTAATTTTCCGTAAAACGTATTTGGAAATGCTAATAAAATATGAAGGTGTTTTGAGAAATATAGATAATTTAGGAATACTAAAATACCTATTATGTGTATCCACCAAGCCGTTCTTTCAATGGTATGAAGTGTGCTTTCTGATAAACTGCTAAACCAAGGCGTTAGATATTGACTAATTATGTTACCAGAATTTAATGATTGGAAATGTACATCTGTAGCATTCATTACCAAAAACAATGTCATTAAAATCATTTCAAAATATAAAATGAAATTACCATCGTTTTTTGGCCAACTTGTCATTTCACTTTTCCAGAAACGTGCAATTTTAATTATGTTTCTTCGTATCCAAAAAACGATAACTGCTACTAATACTAAAATAGCTAATACCTCAAAAGTACCAATTAGAAATCCGTAAATTGAGGTTGGTAACACGTTTAAACCTATACGATGTGTTCCAAAAATACCGTCTATAATAATTTCTAAAACTTCAATATTGATGATGATGAAACCAATATATACTATAATATGCAATAAACCTGAAACTGGACGACGTACCATTTTACTTTGCCCTAAAGCGAGCATGGTCATGTTTTTCCAACGTTGTGGTTTGTTATCGGTTATGTTTAATGCACGACCTAACTTAATATTACGGATTAGCTTTTTTATGTTTTTAGCAAAAAAACCAATACCAATACAAAGTATGATTGTAAAAAGTATATTTGGTAAATACGCCATGTAGTTTTAGTTGGTTTTTGGTTCGGTGTATGGAATTTCTTTTTTTGATAATACTCTAAAATAACGTTTTGGGTGTAGTTTAATATCTAATAGTAACGATTCCATTTCTTTGGTTGCGCCTTCTATATTATTATACAAACCTTCGTCTTTTAGTAATTTACCTATAGTACCATCACCTTTATCTATAGATGTTAATATAACGTTTAATTTAGCTAATGTAGCGTTTAAAGTTTCAACGGTTGTGCCTATGTTGGCTGTTTTTAAATCGGTTGTAAGCACAGCTAAATCTGCACTTATGGTTTTAAATTTTTCAAGAATAGCTGTAATGTTTTTATCATTTTTTGATAAGGTTTCATTAACCGTATTCGAGGTATTTCTAAACGATTTTAAAGTGTAATTTAATTCTTCAATGGTATGTTTTAAACCAGCATCCGAATTATCATTCACTAATTTATTAATGCTATACATTAACGTATCTGTAGATTTTAACGCTGAATCTAAATTATCTGTAACTCCAGAAAAGTTTTTTGAAAGATTTGTAACTAAACCAAATTCTACTTCCGACTGCAATACATCGCCTGGTTTTGCTTGCTCGCCTTCATTACTTATAAGTAAGGTTAAACCATTACCACTCATAAAACCAACTTCGTACATTTTTACAATGCTGTTTTTTGAGAACTTCAATTTTTCGCTTACTGTAAATGCGACTCTTGTTTTGCCTGTATCGTAATTATATGATATATCTTCAATTTTACCTACGGAATTACCCATAACGGTAACAGGTGAAGATTTGCTTAACGCATTATAATCAAATTCTGTGTAAAAAACATCTGTAGGTTCAAATAAGTTTCTTCCTTTTAGGTAATTAAATCCAAAAATAAAAAGGGCAATACCCAATAATACTAATATGCCTGTTTTAACTTCTTTTGATAGTTTCAAAGTAGATAGAGTAAATGTTATAAATACAAATTTAAAATAAATTTAAAAAGAACCTGCTTAATTTGTAGTTGTTTTTAAAGCATCGGTTAAGCTTATTTTTTTACCATCTTTAAAAGCCACAATAAAACATGATTTATAACCTTTTTTTATTGCTTCTTCTTCTAGAAGTTTTATAGTGTTATAATTTGATGTATTTCCGTAAAAATATTTAAACAATCCGCCTTCTTTTTCTCGAGTAATATTATTTAAACCTTTAAAATTGGTTGGTTTTGTTTCAATAGATTTTGAAGTTGCTGCTATTTGAACTTTGTAAGCTATGGATGTATCTATAGTTTTATTAACCTCTGTTACTTTAGGAATTTCGGCTACTTGAACCTCTTTTACTTGAGGCGTTACCACATGAGGTTCAAAGTCAAAACCACCTACATTACCATCTAAATTGTGTTTATATTCTAGTATTGCGCTTGTTATGTTATTAGCCATGTCCTTTTGCCCTTGAGCAGAATTTAAATATGCACCTTCTTCTTTGTTTGTTAAAAACCCAACTTCAACCAATACACTTGGCATCACTGTTTGGTGTAGCACGATAAAACCTGCTTGTTTTACACCTCTATTGGTTCTTTTTAATTTGGTTGTGAATCTGTTTTGAATATAACTTGCTAACATGATACTTTGATCTAAATATTCTTCTTGAACTACCAAAATACTCATAACAGATTCAGGAGAATTAGGATCGAAATTACCATATTTGGATTTATAATCGTCTTCTAAAAAAATAACCGAGTTTTCTTTTTTAGCTACTTCAAAGTTTGTTTGATTTCTATGCGTTCCTAAAACAAAGGTTTCAGTGCCATGTGCATCCGATTTGTGAGCATTACAATGCACCGATACAAATAAATTAGCTTTGGCTTTATTGGCAATTTGGCCTCTTTCAAATAAATCTACAAAAACATCCGTTTGTCTTGTGTAAACAACTTTTATGTTAGGGTTTTTTTCTAATTGTTTACCAATATCTAAAACAATATTTAATGAAATTTCACTCTCTTTATACCCATTTCCTTTATTACCATGATCATGTCCACCATGGCCAGCATCTAAAACAACCACAAATTTCTCTATAGGTTTGGTATCATTAACTGAGCGAAATGAAGAAAAAGTTAATACTTTTATAAATAATACGAAAAGTAATACTTTGTACGTTTTCATAGGATAATTTTATGGTTTTAAATCGGTTTTACACTTAACATTACAATAATTATTATGCTTAATAACTATAGTTTCTTTTACATTTTAACGATTAATAAACTTGGTTTATTACTTAAAAAAGATGCCACCTAGTTTAATTTAAAATTTAATTGAATAATAAATTTTATCACAGAAAAATATATGTAATTTTGGCTTTTCAAAAATCGAGCCATACTTTTACAAAAATACATTTAAAAGCGTTGCACACAAACAACTTTAAAATACTTTTTGCACTAAGTTTTACAATGTTTATTAACATGTTAAGCTATGCACAAGACATCCCAAAGGGTGGAATTCCTTTAGACCGAACTGTTAAAGACAGTATTCATATTTCTATTGATAGCTTAGGTATTGCTAAAGCTTCAGAAAAAGCAAAAGATTCTACCTTAAAAGATTCAATAAAACCTAAAAAAGGACTTTTGGAGCATATTGTAAAATATCATGCTACCGATTATACACGATTCAACCAAAAAGAGCATAAATTACATTTATATAATGAAGCAACTATAGATTATGGCGACATGAATATTGCTGCTGGAAGCATTACTATAGATTACACAAAAAACACTGTTTATGCTAGAGGCATTAAAGATACTTTGGGTGGCTACACACAAAAACCAGTTTTTACACAAGGTGCTAATGTGGTAGAACCGGACTCAATTATTTTTAATACTAAAACAAAAAAAGCATTAATTTTTAATTCTAAAACCGAACAAGGTGATGGGAAAATAATAGCTTCCATTACCAAAAAAGAAAATGATTCGGTTTATTTTTTAAAGAATGCAAAATATACGACCTCTGAAAATGAAGATGATCCTGAATATTATATTAGGCTTTTAAAAGCTAAAATTGTACCAGGCAAGAAAATAGTAACTGGTGCTGCAGGTTTATATATTTATGACATTCCAACGCCTGTTTGGTTGCCTTTTAGTTTCTTTCCACAATCTGAAAAACAAACATCTGGTATTATTATCCCAAGTTTTGGCGAACAAAACGACCGTGGTTACTTTTTACAAAATGGTGGTTATTATTTAGCCATAAGCGATTATGTAGATTTAGCCATTTTAGGTGATTATTACACTAATGGTAGTTATGGAACCCGACTAGAAAGTACATACGCAAAGCGCTACAAGTTTAGAGGTAATTTGGCTTTTAGATATGAAAACTTAATAAGTAGTGAACGTGGATTTCCAGATTATTCAAAATCTACTATTTACAACTTACGATGGTCGCATAGTCAAGACGGAAAATCGAATCCAAATTCGCGTTTTTCAGCTTCAGTGAATTTAGGTAGTAGTACGTTTTTTAGAAACTCACTCAACCAAGTTAATTTTGGAAATAGGCTTAATAATACACTTTCATCTTCAGTTTCCTATTCAAAAACATTTCAAGGTGAACCACAAGCCAACATAAGTTTAACAGCATCACATTCACAAAACACGCAAACGCAACAAATAAACATGACGCTTCCTACCTTTCAAGGAAGTTTAAGCAGAATATATCCGTTTGCTTCAAAAACTGGCACAAAAAAAGGCATAATACAGAATATAAATTTGCAATATAACATTCGAGGTGAAAACCGAATTCAAACAACCGATTCATTATTCTTCAAAAAAGAAATGTTTGATGATGCTAAAGCTGGTTTTCAACACAGCATACCACTAACTACCAACTTTAAATTGTTCAAATATTTTAGTTTAAGTGCTAGCAGTAATTTTAATGAAGTATGGACGTTTAATACTATAAACAAGACTTATGATGCCGTAACTAAAACATCAACTATAGAAGATGTAAAAGGTTTTGATGCTTTTAGAACTTATAACTTTAGCACCAGTTTAGGAACCACCATTTATGGTATGTTTAATTTTGAAAAAGACGGAAAAGACACTAAAATAAAAGCTATAAGGCACATTGTTCGTCCATCTATTAGCTATAATATTAATCCTGCTTTTGATAAATATTATGAAAGTGCTGAAGTGGTAAATGCTGATGGTTTAACAGCTGCCGAATTAAACCTTTTACAAAACAGTTCTACATTACAGTACACAAGGTTTGAACAAGGTATTTTTGGAACACCTGGTCAAAATTTTTCAAGCTCAATGGGTATTTCAGTTTCTAACAATTTAGAAGCAAAAGTACGCGATAGAGATAGTACTGCTACCGAGCCCAAAAAAATCATCCTTTTAAACAACCTAAACTTTTCAACATCATATAATTTTGCTGGCGATTCACTACAATGGAGTCCTGTAAGAGTAAGCGGTGGTACACAAATTTTTAATAATAAAATGAGCATCAACTTTGGTGCTACTTTAGACCCTTATGCTTTAGACAATAACAATACCAGAATTAATAAATTTAATATTGATAATGGCGGCAGTCTTTTTAGGTTAACAAGTGCCAATTTAACTGCAAGTTGGTCACTATCTAGCAGTAAAGGTGATAAAAAAGAAGATAATAGTAGGGCTATACAAGAAAATATACAAGGTGGCGGACGTGATGATGATTTATTCGGAATTTCACAAGATTTTTCAAGTCAGCAAATTGATGAAAAGAAAAACGATGAAGAAGAAGAACCAAGTGAATATTACCACTATAAAATTCCGTGGAATTTGCGTGTTGCTTACGCCGTAAATTATTCAAATGATAGGCGAAATAGTGAAATATCGTCGCATTCCTTAATGTTTTCGGGCGATATTAAACTTTCTGAAAAATGGTCTATCGGTGCATCATCTGGTTACGATTTAAAAAATGCTGGTTTTACATCAACCCAATTACGTTTTGAGCGCGATTTAATGAGCTGGCGTATGAATTTTAGTTGGGTACCATTTGGTACTTACACCTCGTGGAATTTCTTTATTGGTATCAAATCTAACATTTTAAAAGATTTAAAATATGAAAAAAGAAATCAAGCAGACTTACAGCTTTAGTTTATTATTTATTAAAAATTTAATACAACTCCGTTATGAAAAAAATTATCAATACACCAAATGCGCCTGCTCCTATTGGTCCATATAATCAAGCTATTTTAAGCGGTAACACGTTGTACACCTCAGGACAAATTGCTATTAATCCTGCAACTAGCGAACTTGTTTTAACCAATATTAAAACCGAAACAAAACAGGTAATGCAAAATTTAAAAGCTGTTTTAGAAGCTGCAAATATGACTTTTGATGACGTAATAAAATCATCAATTTTTATAAGTAATATGGATGATTTTGCTCAAATAAACGAGGTTTATGGAAGTTATTTTGACGAGGCAAATGCACCTGCACGCGAAACGGTTCAAGTAGCACGTTTACCAAAAAATGTGAATGTTGAAATTAGTATGATTGCAGTAAAATAACTTGGTACAATCTAATTAATCAAGTTTTATTTCTTGCTTAGCATATTTTGCTAAAAGTTCCTTTAATTTAACAACTTCTATAGGTTTTGCTAAAAAATCATCGATACCTGCTAGTTTAGCGTTGGCAATATCATCTTCAAAAGCACTGGCTGAAACTGCAATGATAGGTGTTTTACTTTCAGAATATTTTTCTGTGGCTTTTATGGCTTTTGTGGCTTGGTATCCATCCATATCTGGCATGTAAATATCCATAAACACCATATCAAAATCTAAAATTTTATATAATTCTACTGCTTCCAAACCATTTTTAACAAAGGTACAATCGGCACCTTGTTGTTCTAATAAAAACTTTATAACCTTTTGGTTCATTCTATTATCTTCAGCAACCAATACACTAAATTTATCAGAAAACATAGGTTTTTGTACTTCGGCTTCTGCCGTAATATTTAGTGTTTTTTTAAGTTGTAAGCTAAAATAGAACGTTGAACCTTCATTTTCCTTACTTTCTAATTTCAATTCTCCACCCATTAATTGTACAAGTTTATGAGAAATTGAAAGTCCAATACCACCACCTCTATAATCTTTTGATGCAGATGTACTAAATGTTTTAGAATCGTAAAAAATTTGTTTAATAGCTTCAATGCTCAAACCAATACCAGTATCTTTTATATAAAATGATACAATTTGATCATCATCAATACCTATCGTTTGGTCTACAATTATAGATATCTTACCTGTGTTGGTAAACTTAATAGCATTATTAATAAGATTAATTAAAACTTGTTGAATGCGAACGGTATCACCTAAAAGTGAAAATTTGCGTTTTTCATCAATTAAAAATTTATAATCAAAATGCAAGCCTTTTTCCCAAGCTTGATATTCAAATACTTTAAAAAGTTGTGATAAATCGGCTTCTAAATTTAATGCCAATAAATTAAGCTTAACGTCATCATTATCAATATCCGCATTGTTTGTAACCATATCCACCAATTGCAACAGGTGTTTTGAAGAGTATTCGGCTATCTCAACTTGGGCTTTTTGGTCGATATCTAAATTGGTTTGTTTTAAAATGTTTAACATGCCCAAAACAGTACTTAGTGGCGTACGAATTTCGTAATTCATATTTGCTAGATAAATAGATTTGTGGTCGGCTAATGTATTGGCAGCTTCAAGGCTTTGTTTTAACTCGTCTATTCTAAGGTATAAATTTGATATTCTTAAATCATTTTTTAACTGATTCTTAAAAAAATATTGAAGTATTAAAATTTGAGAAATTATAATTCCGAATAAAATTATAATCAAAATAGTGTTGCTTATTATTTGCTCAAGAAAAAAATAAGCTAATATTAAGACTATTGTTATAGAAACAAAAATAATGATTGAAAGTATTTTTTTTGTTTTTATAGATTTTACTAGCTGTAATGGGGATTTCATTTATTTTACGCACGTTTTAACAAACATATCTATAATTATACGAATTAACAAAAGTATTAGTTGTAATTAACTGCTATATTTTTATTTTGTTTTTTTAATTTTATAACTTTAGATAAAATACTTTTAAGCTTCATAAATTCATAATTACATGCGAATAGAATACGATATAAAACTAGGATTTAAAGATGTGATGATTCGTCCAAAACGTTCTACCTTAAAAAGCAGATCGGAAGTTAGTTTAGAACGCGAATTTAAGTTTTTACACAGTCCGTATTCTTGGACAGGAATTCCTATAATGGCAGCAAATATGGATACCGTTGGCACTTTTGAAATGGCTCGTGCATTAGCCAATAAAAAACTATTTACAGCCATACATAAACATTATTCAATATCAGATTGGAATGTATTTTCATCAAGTTTACCTAAAGGCATAGAAAATTATATTGCTGTAAGCACAGGCATAAGCAAAAAAGATTCTGAACATTTAGCTGCGGTTTTTAAATTTAACCCCTATTTAAAATTTATTTGTATTGATGTAGCCAATGGGTATTCTGAACATTTTGCAAATTTTGTAAAACAAACAAGAGCATTATATCCAGATAAAGTTATTATTGCTGGTAATGTTGTTACTGGTGAAATGGTTGAAGAGTTATTACTTTCTGGTGCCGATGTTGTTAAAGTTGGTATTGGTCCTGGTTCTGTATGTACAACTCGTGTAAAAACGGGTGTTGGTTACCCACAACTTTCTGCCATTATAGAATGCGCTGATGCTGCACATGGTTTAGGCGGACAAATAATTAGTGATGGTGGTTGCACCATACCAGGCGATATTGCTAAAGCATTTGGTGCAGGAGCCGATTTTGTAATGCTTGGTGGCATGCTTGCTGGACATACTGAAAGTGGCGGCGAACTAATTGAAAAAGAAGGCAAACCATTCAGGAAATTTTATGGTATGAGCTCTTCTACAGCTATGGAAAAACATGTTGGTGGTGTTGCCGATTATAGAGCAAGCGAAGGAAAAACGGTTGAAGTACCTTATAGAGGTGATGTAGAAAACACATTGCAAGATATTTTAGGTGGTTTAAGAAGTACATGTACCTATGTTGGCGCGCAACGTTTAAAAGAATTAACAAAACGAACAACATTTATTAGAGTTAACGAGCAAGAAAACAGAGTTTATACAAACTAATTAATATATTACAATAAAATTAATTAAACCAACAATTTAAGCTATGAAGCAAATAATAACATTTGGAGAAGTTTTAATGCGTTTATCGCCAGAAGGAAATAAAAAATTTATACAAGCTAACTTGTTAGAATTCTATTTTGGTGGTACTGAAGTAAATGTTGGCATTTCAATAGCAAATTTTGGTGAAAAAGTAAAACATATTAGCTGTGTTTCAAACGATTTTGTTGGAGATACAGCCTTATCATACATTCAAAAATTTGGTGTTAGCACATCGGCCATTGTGCGTTCAAAAAAACCATTAGGTGTTTATTTCTTAGAAGTTGGTGCAGTTATGCGCCCAAGTTCAATTTCATATAACCGTTCGCATTCATCGTTTTCAGATATACAACCAGAAATGGTTGATTGGAAAAAAATATTATCAAAAGCAAAATGGATTCATTGGACAGGAATAACACCAGCACTAACCAAAGGCGCATACACTACTCTAAAAGAAGGTTTAATGCTTGCAAAACAAATGGGAATTGCTGTTTCTGCTGATCCTACCTATAGAAAAGGTTTATGGCAATATGGTGAAAACGCAAAAGATGTCCTTTCAGATTTAATAAATTACTCAACAATTTATATAGGTGGTATAAACGAAATTAATGAAGTTTTAGATACTAATTATAGCTATTCAAACGACGATTTTATTGAAGCCAGCAAAAAATTAATGGAACGCTTTCCTTCAATTGAAAAAGTGTTTGATAAAATAAGAACACCAATAAACGCTTCTTGGCATAAAATAAGAGCTAGAATGTGGAATGGCAAAGAGTTTAGAGAAACAAGTGATTTCGATATTACACACATTATAGATAGAATTGGTACAGGTGATGCGTTTGCTGCTGGTTTAATTTATGGTTTGCAACAGTTTGACGATTATAAATCTATGGAATTCGCTAGTGCTGCATGTGCTTTAAAACATACTTATGAAGGCGATGTTAACTATGCTACCGTTCCTGAAGTTATGGGAATTTTAGATGGAAATACGTCGGGTAGGTTTAATAGATAATTAAACATTAAAAACCGCCTTTATTTATTAAAACAATAGTCTTATTAAAAAAAATCTGAGCAATACTTGGGTATTTCTTAGATTTTTATTTTTTTATCAGAAAAAAACCATGCCTTAAATTATAGAAATAGCAATTTAAAATTGAAAAAATAAACTTTTTATATTCTTTTGCTTTTTTAGTCTGTTCGTTAATTTATCAGATAAAAATCACTTAAATTGTAAGCTCTTTAATTGGATTATTTATGGCTTTAAAAATTGTAATTTCACACAAAACTTTATACAAATACGATAGATCTGTATCATTATCACCACATATTTTCAGGCTTCGTCCGGCACCACATAGCAGAACGCCTATTGAAGCCTATTCAATAAAAATAAAACCCGAAAATCAATTTTTCAATTGGCAACAAGACCCATTTGGAAACTATTTAGCACGTTTAATTTTTCCAGAGAAAACAAAAGAATTATCCATTGAAGTTGAAATTATTGCCGACTTAAAAACCATAAATCCTTTTGATTTTTTTGTTGAAGAATATGCCGAAGAATTCCCGTTTAAATATAATGAAACAGTAAAGAAAGAACTACTTCCCTATCTTGAAATTACAGAAAAAGGGAAACTTTTACAAGACTTCTTAAAAACCATCGATAAAACACCTAGAAAAACCATTTATTTTTTAATTGATATTAACAGAAAAATATATGAATATCTTAAATATAACATTCGATTAGACCCAGGTGTACAATCCTGCGAAGAAACACTTGAACTTAAAAGTGGATCGTGTAGAGATTATGCATGGTTATTTGTACAAACATTAAGACATTTAGGTTTTGGCGCTCGCTTTGTGTCGGGCTATTTAGTTCAATTAAAATCGGATGAAAAATCATTAGATGGTCCTTCAGGTCCTGAAGAAGATTTTACCGATTTGCATGCTTGGGCAGAAGTATATCTTCCTGGTGCAGGATGGATAGGTTTTGATGCTACTTCTGGTTTATTAGCTGGTGAAGGGCATATTCCTTTAGCTTGTACTCCTTCATTTGAAAGTGCTGCACCAGTTTCTGGTATGACCGATATTTGCGAAACCGAATTTTTCTTTGAAAACTCTGTAACCCGCATTTTTGAATCGCCTCGTGTTACAAAACCCTATACCGAACAACAATGGGATGCTATAAATGAACTTGGTTTAAAAGTTGAAAAAGATTTACAAAAAGGCGATGTAAGACTAACTATGGGCGGTGAACCAACCTTTATTTCTATTGATGATATGGAAGGTGAAGAATGGAATACCGAAGCAGATGGCGACCATAAACGTGCATTAGCCAAAAACTTAGCGGCTAGATTGTATGATGAGTTTAGCGAAAACGGAATTATACATCAAGCACAAGGAAAATGGTATCCTGGTGAACCATTACCACGATGGAACATAGAATTATGCTGGCGAAAAGATGGTAAAGCCATGTGGCGAAACAGAAATAAAAACTTATTTTCTGTATTCTCTGAAAATGCAAAATTACCAAAAGATGCCGATAAATTGTTTTTAGAAACATTAACAAGTTTTCTAGGTATTACAGACAAAACTATTAAACCTGTTTACGAAGACAGTTTCTATTTTCTGTGGGAAGAAGGCAAACTACCTATTGACATTGACCCAACCAAAGAAGATGGTAATATGTTAATTAAAAACAAACTAAAAGAAATTTTAAAATCAGGAACTACAAAACCTGTGGGCTATATAGTACCATTAAATAATTATAAAGATAAATGGTTTACTTGCAATTGGTCTTTTAGGCGCAAACACATTTTTTTAATTCCAGGTAATTCACCCATAGGTTTAAGGTTACCACTAGACTCACTTTTAAGAGAACCACAACAACAAGAATTTCCAATATTTGAACCAGATCAATTTTCAAAGCAAGATGAGTTGCCACAATATTTCTACTCTGTTTTGGTTCGTCGAGAAAAATTTCTAAAAAACAAATTGAATGAACATCACGATGAATTTTTTATACGAACAGCTTTATGTGCTGAAATTAGAGATGAAAAATTACATCTATTTTTACCACCTACAACTTCAGCTGAAGTTTTTTTAAACCTTATAGCTTCCATTGAAGCAACATCGTCTGCATTAAAAATACCTGTAGTATTAGAAGGTTATGGCGCACCAAAAGACAACCGTTTAGAGTCTCTAAAAATTACACCAGATCCTGGTGTAATTGAAATTAATGTACATCCATCTAAAAATTGGTTTGAGTTAACCAACACAACATTTAAACTGTATGACCATGCTAAACAAGCACGATTAGGCACCATAAAATACATGGTAGATGGTAAGCATACAGGTACTGGTGGTGGTAATCATGTTACACTTGGAGGACTTACTCCTGCAGATAGCCCATTACTAAGAAAACCAAGTTTATTACGAAGTTTACTTACGTTTTGGCAACACCATCCTGGGTTATCCTACTTATTTTCTGGTGCTTTTGTTGGTCCAACAAGTCAAGCGCCACGTGTTGATGAAGGCAGATTAGAAAATTTATATGAATTAGAAATTGCATTTAGCAACATCCCTAAAGATGGCGATGTGCCTTTTTGGTTAACTGATAGATTATTTCGTCATTTATTAACAGATTTAACAGGAAACACACATCGTGCTGAGTTTTGTATTGATAAATTATATTCGCCAGATTCTTCTTCAGGGCGATTAGGCATCTTAGAACTTCGTGCTTTTGACATGACACCACATCCACAAATGAGTTTGATGCAAAATTTATTGGTTAGAACTTTAGTGGCTTGGTTTTGGAAAACACCTTATGAACACAAATTAATTCGTTGGGGAACAGAATTACATGATAAATTTTTAATAGAACACTTTGTTAAAGAAGACATTAAAAGTATTGTTGAACAATTAAACTTAGCAGGTTATGAGTTTAGTGAAGATTGGTTCGATCCGTTTTTTGAATTCAGATTTCCATTACTTGGGCTACAAACCGTTGGCGATATTCATCTAGAATTACGTGCTGCAATAGAACCTTGGCATGTGTTAGGTGAAGAAATGACTGGCGGTGGTACATCGCGTTATGTAGATTCTTCAACAGAACGTGTACAAATTAAAGTTTCTAACTTCATTAATGAAAGATATATATTAACTTGCAACGGTGTAAAAGTCCCTTTGAAAAAAACAACTGTAAAAGGAGAGTATGTTTCTGGTATTCGATATAAAGCTTGGAACCCATATTCTTCCCTTCACCCTACTATTGGTGTTGATACGCCTTTGGTGTTTGATGTAGTTGATACTTGGAACAAACATTCCATTGGTGGATTTACGTATTTTGTTTCGCATCCTGGAGGGCGTTCATATGAAACCTATCCTGTAAATAGTTACGAGGCAGAATCAAGACGAATAAATCGTTTTTGGGAAATTGGACATACACAAGGCGATGTAGTAAAAGTAATGGATACTAAAATTGAGGAAAAGGAAATTGAAAACTATAGAATTAAAGCAAATCCTAAAAAATTCAAATACACTGAATTAGAGGTAAATGCTGAATTTCCAAACACCCTCGATTTAAGAAAAAAGTAAGCTAACTAATTAAATGACAACCCGTTCAAATATATTATTTCAAAATTATTTCTCCGATTTTAAGAATTATGACGAAGTTCTAAAATCAAACATGACCATTAACCCCAATTGGGAAAAGTTACTTGATAACTTAACCCAAATGGGTACAGAAACCTTAATATCAAAACAAAATGAGATTGATTGGTTAATGGACGAAAATGGCGTTACCTACAATGTTTACAACGATCCAAAAGGCATGCACCGCACTTGGGAGTTAAATATTGTTCCTTTTTTATTGCATCAAAAAGAATGGGAAACTATTGAAAAAGGCATCAAACAACGTTCAGAATTACTAAACCTAATTTTGAAAGACATTTATGGTGAACGCAAACTTATTAAAAACGGTATCATACCTCCAGAAGTTGTTTATGCACACAGAGGTTTTTTAAGACAGTGCGACCAAATTCAATACAAAACAGCAAAAAATTTATTAATTTATTCTGCCGATTTAGCACGTGGACCCGATGGTCGTATGTGGGTAGTTAATGATAGAACCCAAGCACCTTCAGGTATGGGATATGCTTTAGAAAATAGGTATTCTGTTAGTAGAGTATTACCCGATATTTTCAATAATATTAATGTTAAGCATCCTACGCATTTCTTTTATGATTTTAATCAAATGCTTATCGAAGCTGCTCCTCAAAATAATAACAATCCAAACATTGTTATTTTAACACCAGGACCATTAAACGAAACCTATTTTGAGCATGCTTATATGTCATCATTTTTAGGTTATCCGTTAGTAACAGGAAACGATTTGGTTGTTAGAGACGGAAACGTATGGATGAAAACCCTAAAAGAACTTAAACAAGTTGATGTAATTTACAGGCGTGTTGATGATGTGTTTATGGATCCTTTAGAACTTCGTGAAGACTCCTATTTAGGTGTAGCAGGATTGCTAGATGTAGTTCGAGTACAAAACGTAACCATAGTTAACCCAATTGGTAGTGGTGTTTTAGAAAATTCTGGTTTAATACCGTTTATGAATGCCATTTGTAAATACTTTTTAAATGAAGAGTTAATTTTACCACAAATAGCATCGTGGTGGTGTGGACAAGAAAAAGAACGTAATTATGTTTTAAATAATCTGTCTAATTTAGTAGTAAAACGCATCGATAGATCTAATCGCGAAAGCATCTTTTTCTGTGAATTTTTAAAACCTAAACAATTAGAAAACTTAAAAAAAGAAATACTTTCAAACCCTTATAGCTTTGTAGCTCAAGAAAAAATTTCATTTTCAACAGCACCAGATTTTGTAAAAGGAACATTAGAACCACGCAAAGTTATGTGCAGAACATTTTCAATTGCACACAATGATGGTTACTCCGTTATGCCAGGAGGTTTGGTACGGGTTGCTGCCGAACGTGAAAACCTATTTGTTTCAAACCAACGTGGTGGTGTAAGTAAAGATTGTTGGATAGTTACAGATGAACACCAAACAAGCATACAAAACTACGCTTGGGATAACACCTGTAAAATTTCAATTTCAGGCATAAACGATTTACCAAGTAATACTGCCGAAAACTTATATTGGTCTGGCAGGTATTTAGGTCGCGCTTTAGTTACCGCTCGTTTTTTGCGAACCGTACTAAACAAAATGAATAATGAACAGTATAACCATAACAAACAACAATCGGAAAGTTTAACATTACTGTTACAATCTATTACAAATATAACATCCACATTTCCTGGCTTTGTAGGTGATGAAGAAGGCGAAGATGCTTTACAAAATCCTGTTGAAGAAATTGTCTCATTAATGCTTGATAAAAGCAGAATTGGTAGTTTTGCACAAACACTATCTAGTTTTAATCATTCATATTATACGCTACGCAATTTATGGTCTAAAGATATGTGGCGTGTTTTTGATGGTATTCAAAAAATATGGAAACGCTTTGAAGAAGAAGATGATAAAACATCCATTTCTGTACTCATTAAAGTATTAGATAGAATTATTACAAGACTCATTGCTTTTATGGGTCTAATTGAAGAAAGTATTTTAGTTGAACAAGGTTTGCTACTTTATTTCATTGGTTTACAAACCGAACAAGCCATGATGAATATAGCAAAATGCCGTTCGCTATTAGTAGTAAATTATAAAGAACAACCGCAGTACGAAATATTAGAAGCACTACTAACAAGCCACGAAAGTTTAAATATTTACCGTTACAGTTACCGCTCGTATTTAAGTATTGAAAATGTGATAAATCTTATTTTGTTAGATAAAGAATACCCAAAATCGTTAACCTACCAATTACGTCGTATTCAAAAAGATATTGATAGATTACCACATTCTGAAGTTACAGGAAAAGCAACCGATAGCCAAAAGTTTATTTCGGAAGCCGATTTTAAAATTAGAAGCCTAAATATAGAATCTCTACTAAAATTGGATGATGCTGCTGTAATTAGGCAAAATCTAGATGATACTTTATCAGAATTAAGCGATTTATTACACGAAACCTCGCTGGCAATATCAGACACATATTTTAATCATGCATACCAACAAAAACAATTGGTTAATCAAAATTTCCCACTTTAATTATGAAATCGCGATTATGAAAAGTGCGATAGACACTAATGAAGATTTAGGCGATTGCATTTGACCTTTAAAAAACAAATAAAATCTACATATGAAATTTCAAGTTTCACATACAACACGATATAACTACGAAAGTGGCGTAACCTTTTGCCATAACATTGCTACGTTAAAACCAAAAACCATGGTGGGGCAAACCTTGGAAGCTTATGAATTAGAAATTAGCCCAACACCTTCAGAAATTACAGAACGTTTAGATTTTTTTGGAAATACTGTAACCCGTTTTTCAATTCAAAAACACCATACTGAACTAAAAGTAACAGCAAAAAGCAAAATAGTAAGAGATTATAGTTTACAACCAGATATTGAAAAATCTGTTTCAGGTAAAACAATTACTTTAGATGATGCTATAAAAACATTAAAAATAAATACGCCCGAAACTATTGATGTTAAGCAATTTATATTAGAATCTATTTTTATTGCCAGAATTTCGGATGATATAAAAACCTATGCTGAAAAATCGTTTAAACCAAACCGTTCAGTCTTTGAAGCTGCTTATGAGTTGATGCAACGTATTTATACCGAATTTGAATTTGATTCGGAATTCAGCACCATTTCAACACCAATTCACGACGTTTTTAAGGAAAAAAAAGGTGTTTGTCAAGATTTTGCGCAATTAGGTATTGCCTGTGTACGTGCTATGGGCTTGCCAGCACGTTATGTGAGCGGTTATATTGAAACCTTACCACCACCAGGCAAAGAAAAATTGGTTGGTACCGATGCATCACATGCATGGTTTTCTGTATATATACCAACGTTTGGTTGGGTAGATTTTGATCCAACAAACAACCAAATACCAAAAAACCAACACATTACAGTATCTTGGGGACGCGATTATTATGATGTACCACCACTAAAAGGTGTTATTTATAGCACCGGAAAAAATAATATGGAAGTTGCTGTAGATATTCGGCCTGCAGTTTAAAAAATAGCATTTTTTTAGCGACTTGATTTTGTCAGAAAAAAAAACTAACTTCGTTTAACTTCTGATATAAAAACATTAAAACGATTTCATATCATTAGAGTTGCCAGTAATAGAAAGAAACATTTGGACATAGAAATAGACTTCCCGCGAAATGAATTTATAAAAGAACTTGAAAATTATATTCAAGAAGGTAAAGATTTACATAAAAAATTCAAACTACAACCAATTAATCCTGACAATCTCGAATCATTAGAACGAGAATTTATTTATTGGACAGAAGAGGTTCAAGAATTTTTAAAAATCAGATTGACTACCATTTTTGACAATGAATTTTTGACAAATTTTAAAGGAACAAATAAACTTGATTTAAAGCCTATAGTTGATGCTTTCGCTGGAGAAAAAGTTGATATGGTTAAAAACAAATATGTCCATACACTAAACCAAATCAAGAAAAAATTAGATGTTCTTAATCTATTGAAGAGAAAGACAAAATTCATAAAAACTGTAGAATATTATTCAGAATCACCTGCTGAATTTGTTCCTTTAAATCAAAAAAAAGAAATGAAAGAAATTTTTATCAGTCATTCCAGTTTAGATGCAAAATACGTTGAAAAATTAA
Source organism: Mariniflexile jejuense (assembly GCF_042675665.1). NCBI lineage: Bacteria > Pseudomonadati > Bacteroidota > Flavobacteriia > Flavobacteriales > Flavobacteriaceae > Mariniflexile > Mariniflexile jejuense. The sequence continues at coordinate 45,882 of NZ_JBHTJI010000001.1, read as the reverse complement.
TTGATATTTTCGAAGTTATTGGTGTTCCAAGCAATAAAATATTTTGCTCTTCTTTTGAAGGTTACGGAGTGAGGCTAGGAAATGATTTCCTTGAAGACATTAGAGAAAGGCTGAATAGTAACGTATTAGTTATTTTTGTTTTATCTGAGAATTTTTATTCAAGTGTAGTAAGTCTTTGCGAAATGGGTGCAACTTGGGTCAAAACGAATAATCACATTCCAGTTTTAATACCACCATTTGATTATAGTGATGTAAAAGGAGTTATTCCGACGACAAATGGAATGAAAATTAATGAAAAAGTAAAATACAATAGTCTAAAAAGTGTGATTGAGGAATTTTTGGATTTAAAACCAATTAATAATTCTGTTTGGGAACGTAAACGAGATAATTCCTTAAAAGACTTAAAAGTGCTTTTAGAATCAGTTTCAAACTCTACAGAAAATAAAGAAATCAATAAAACTAAACGAACTGAAGAAAACTTAGACATTAACTTTTATGATAACCAAAATGACATCATAAAATCAAAAAGTCAAGAAGAATGGCCTGATGATTTTGAAATGCAACTCGACTATATCGATAGACATAAAAATGCAATTGAAAAACTTAAGAAACATAACCCAATTGATATTGACCAAGATAAATTCAAAACTATTAGGAAAAACGGTAGGAAAGAATGGCCTGACGATTTTGAAATGCAGTTAGATTATGAACAAAGACAAGTTGAAAGCCTTCGAAGGTTAAATGAAAGATAAAACTACTACTGGCAACAACGTGTATAATTAATTGCTTTGGCAAGTGCTTATTTGGAAAATTCCTTCGGAATTTTCTCTGGCAAGTTTTTGTTTACTAAATTAGTTGCTTAACCACGCAACTAACCATACACAAATACGTTGTGCGTCATTATGACCCGTCCTGAAATAAGGCTACATAATTTTAAACATTATGTATAGAAACGACAAAGTAATCAGACGGTATTCAGAACCTTTTAAACTGAAAATTTTAGATGAAATTACAACAGGTAAACTTAACAAAAACCAATTAGGCAAACTGTATGGAATTGCGCCTACCACCATCAATGAATGGATTAGAAAATACAACCGTAAAGACCTTATGAACACCAGAGTAAAAGTGGAAACAAAAGACGAGATAACACGAATTAAGGAACTACAAAAGGAGATTGAACAGCTTAAAAAGCTACTCTTAAAAAAGGATTTAGATGCTTTGGTATTAGATTCATACCTGGAAGTAGCTGCAGAAGATCTAGGCTATAAATCAGTTGCTGAGCTAAAAAAAAAGTTAAGTATAAAGCCTTAATCAAGGCCAAGGAAAAAGCTAAGGGATTTGCATCTTTAACTACCATAACCCATTGTTTCGGACATAAACGCAATGCTTATTATAAGTATAAAAACAGAGCTGATAAGCGTTTAAAAATAGAACAGCAGATTATTGAGATAATAAAGAAAAGACGCAAATCCCTACCTAGAGAAGGTGTGCGTAAACTTGTTAAATCCTTAGATAATGAGTTTACCAAAGCCAACCTTAAAGTCGGTAGAGACACACTGTTTAACGTCCTTAGGAAACATCAAATGCTTACACTCAGAAAGAAATATAGTGCTAGAACTACAAACTCTTTGCACAGGTTCTACAAGTATAAAAACATCATTAAAGATGTTCAAGTCACAAGACCTAACCTTGTTTGGGTATCTGACATAACATATATCCGAACTATTAAAGGATTTTGTTATCTAGCCCTGATTACAGACATGCATTCCAGAAAGATTGTTGGTTATGACCTGAGTGACAGCTTAGAACTAAACGGATGTGTGAGAGCCCTTAACAAAGCTATTTATCAAGCTAAAAGCATTCATGGACTCATACATCATTCCGATAGGGGTATACAATATTGTAGCAATGTATACACCCAAATCCTGAAAAGGAAAAAGATAGATATTAGTATGACAGAAGAAAATCATTGCTATGAAAATGCCCTCGCAGAAAGGGTTAACGGGATTCTTAAAGACGAATTTTATCTCGATCAAACCTTTACAAATATAGCTCACGCGAAAAGAGCTACTAAAAATGCAATTAATTTATACAACGAAATAAGATTACACTTATCTTTAGATTTTAAAACACCGAATATGGTATACAATTTAACAGCGTAAAATCAATTTTAACCTGTAGCCATATTTCAGGACAAGACACAAAAATCCTAATTCAATAAGTATTTATAATTTTCTACCTTCAGAACCAAAATCATTTTGCACTAATTCATAAACAAACTCTGGGTTTAAACCAGCTTCTTTTCTGTGAGACACATATAAAATGGCGGTATCGGTTTCTTTGGCTATTTTATTTATAAGTTCGGAGAATAGTTTAATATCAAAATCGTCGAGACCATTGGTAGGTTCGTCTAAAATAAGCAATGGCGGATGTTTTACCATAGCACGGGCAATTAACACCAAACGTTGATGACCTTTTGATAGGTCTAAAAAATTTTCTTTTCTATTATCATACATTTTCAAAACACGTAGCCATTGTTCGGTAATTTTAATTTGCTCGTTGGTTGGTTCCTTATACAAACCTACCGAATCGAAAAAACCAGAAACTATCATATTTGCAATGGAATCTAATCGCTTAAAACCTCTCAACATTTCCGAAGAAAAATAACCTATCTTTCGTTTTAAATCCCAAACGCTTTCACCACTACCCTTTTTTACTCCAAATAAAGTAATATTTTGCCCAAATGCTTTTGGGTTATCGCCATAAATCATACTTAACAAGGTACTTTTTCCTGAACCGTTTGCACCTATAAGTTGCCAAAATTCACCGTGGTTAATTTCCCAACTAATGTTATTTAAAATTGGTCTGTTGTTATAACTTACCGAAACCTTATCAAACTTAACCAACGGGTTAAAGTTTTTTGATACAGGATAATAGGCTTTTGGCAGTGCTTCAACAAATTGCAACGTTTCATTTTTAGTTGAAGCTGTAAAAGGTTTGAAAGCAACCAAATTACCTTCGTGTAGTTGATAGATAGTAGTTATAAATGGAAGTATTTCTGCTACCCTATTTGTAATTTGTATAATTTGAACAGAATTACTTAAACGGGTTAGTTCTTTTTCAATAGCAGCTTGCTTTGCAACATCTAAATTTCCAAATACATTATCAACAATAATATAATCAGGCTTTTTTGAAATAATATGCTGCAATAATGCTTGTTTACGTTCGCCTTCAGAGGAATGTAATAAACTGTTGCTAGTGGTAGTTGTTACATTAAAATGACCATGAATAATTTCTTCTTCTATAAATTTATTCAAGGTTATTTCAGAAAAAAGTTCGCCTTTTAAATTTGAAACATTTGCAATACTATTTTTAAACATGATATGCTCAATAAGTTGAGGTTTATCATCTTTATTTGAAATGTAAATTGCAAAATGCGTGTTCAAAAAAAACTTTTAGAATTATAAATTTTTAGTGTGAAATGCTACTAAGCCTTCAATTGGTCTGCGTTCAAAGTTACCAACAGTAAAGCCCATTTCTTTTGCTACTGCTTTAATTTCATCTTGAGCAAAAAAGGCTATAGAACCAGCAAAATGTACAGGAACTGTTTTTAGCTCTTCTTTGTATTGCATAATCATATTGTTTGCAAATAGGCGTATGCCTTTTTTAATAAGCTCTACAATATATTCTGAATCTTTATTTAAAAACATAAACTCTGCAAAATTTGCTAAATAAGCATTTGGGTTTGGTTGTTTGTAGATGTTATATTTTATATAATCGGCTTCTAAATTGTATTTACTGCCAAATGCCACTTTAATATCTTCAGGCATGTTATTGAAATAATATTCTCGTATTAATTCTTTGCCATAGTAATTTCCTGCGGCATCATCCATCAAAATATAACCTAACGATTGCACGCGTTGATGCAATTTAGTACCATCAAAATAACTGCAATTTGATCCTGTACCCAAAATACACACTACTGCCGCTTCGGTATCATGACTAATAGTGCCATAAACAGCAGCCATAGTATCTTCTTCAACTCTTACAATAGCGTTTTCAAAAACGTCTTTTAAAACGGTGTAAACTATTTCTTTACCACGCTCTGTACCACAGCCTGCGCCATAAAAAAAGACATGAGTAACCTCTTTTCTATGTGCTTTTAAATCTGGATTTTTTTTAATTAGTTTCTTTAGTTTATCTTCTTTTAAAATTTCAGGATTAAGCCCTTTTGTTCTTAATTTTTCCAAAATTTGCTTTCCATTATTATCTACTGCAATCCAATCACTTTTTGTAGAACCACTATCAACTATTAAAATCATATCTTTTTAAATAAAAAACTCCACAGACTTTTGTATTCAATTTACAATAAATCTGTGGAGTCATTAATAATTTATATTCTTTACTTATATTTTGCTAATATATTGAGCAAGATCAACTAATTTAGTTGAATAACCAAATTCGTTATCGTACCAAGATACTAATTTAAAGAAATTATCATTAAGTGCAATACTTGCATCAGCATCAAAAATACTTGTCATAGCTTCTGAAACGAAATCTTGAGAAACTACAGCTTCTTCAGTATAACCTAAAACACCTTTTAATTCACCTGATTCTGAAGCTTTTTTCAATACAGCTTTAACTTCATCCCAAGATGCAGATTTTTCAGTTCTTACAGTTAAATCTACTACAGAAACGTCTGGTGTTGGAACTCTAAATGCCATACCTGTTAATTTTCCATTTAATTCTGGAATAACTTTACCAACAGCTTTAGCGGCTCCTGTTGAAGAAGGGATGATATTTGCTAATGCACTACGACCACCTCTCCAGTCTTTTCTTGAAGGACCATCAACAGTTAATTGCGTTGCAGTTGTAGCGTGAACGGTTGTCATTAAACCTTCAATAATTCCGAAGTTATCATTAATAACTTTTGCTAATGGCGCTAAACAGTTTGTAGTACAAGATGCGTTTGATACAATAGTATCTGCTGCTGTAATTTTACTGTTGTTTACACCCATTACAAACATTGGCGCATCAGCCGATGGTGCAGAAATTGCTACTTTTTTAGCACCTGCAGTAATGTGTTTTTGAGCACCTTCTAAGGTTGTGAAGATACCAGTACAATCTAAAACTACTTCTGCTCCAACAGCATCCCATTTTAAATCTTCTGGGTTACGTTCTGCAGTAATTCTAATTTCATTACCGTTAACTACAAGGTTACCGTTTTTTACTTCAACAGTTCCGTTAAAACGTCCATGAGTTGAATCGTATTTTAATAAGTATGCTAAATGATCTACATCTAACAAATCGTTAATTCCTACTATTTGAATATCTGGTCTGCTTGCAGCTACTCTAAATGCAATTCTACCTATTCTACCAAATCCGTTAATTCCTAATTTTAATTTTGACATGTTCTTGTTTATAAATGTTAAGTGCTCATGATGTCTGAGACACGCAATAATTCTAAATTTATTTTTGTTTTTCCTTTAATTGCTTTTTCTAAAGGTGTTAGTTCCATTTTACCGTTTAGCAATCCTACCATGTAGTTTGTTTTACCTTCTAGTAATGATTCTACTGCTTTTACACCCATTCTACTTGCTAAAACACGATCGAAACATGATGGTGCGCCACCACGCTGCATGTGCCCAAGTACTGATACTCTTACATCGTAACCTTCCATATTTTGATCTACAAAGTCTTTAAGCTCAAAAATATTTTTACCTATTTTATCGCCTTCAGCTACAACAACGATACTTGAAGATTTACCAGATTTTCTACTTCTATTTAAAGAATCTACTAAGCGTTCTAAACCTAAATCTTCTTCAGGTATTAAAATTTCTTCAGCTCCACCAGCAATACCCGCATTTAATGCAATATGCCCTACGTCACGCCCCATTACTTCCACAAAGAAAAGTCGGTTGTGTGAACTAGCGGTATCTCTAATTTTATCAATAGCATCAACTACAGTGTTTAATGCTGTATCGAAACCTAAGGTATGCGATGTTCCAAAAATATCATTATCAATAGTTCCAGGAATTCCTATAACTGGAAATCCAAATTCTTGATTAAATATCATAGCACCTGTAAATGTACCATCTCCACCAATAGCTACCAAGCCATCTATTTCTGCTTCGACTAATTTTTTATAGGCTTTTTGTCTGCCTTCTGCTGTTCTAAATTCTTTTGATCGTGCCGATTTTAAAAATGTACCACCTTTATTAATGATACCTTTTACACTTCTGGCATCCATTGATTCAAAATCGCCTTCAATTAATCCTTCGTAACCGCGATAAACACCGATACATTCTATATTATGATAAGCACACGCTCTAACTACGGCACGAATAGCTGCATTCATTCCTGGAGAGTCGCCTCCTGATGTTAAAACTGCTAATTTTTTTATTGTTTTTGGCATTAATTCTTCTATTTATCAAAGGTAAAATTAATAAACAAAAATCATATATTACTAGTATTTAGCTATTAAAATGAGACTTATTAAACTATAACGTTTTAGTTAATGACAAAAATAGTAATCAACTTTTAATTTGTACTATTTTACTAAAAAATTACTTTTTATTTATTTGAAGTCGACTTCATTTTTACATAATCTGGAAATACGCTTTTAGTTTTTTCGTCTTCATTTTCAATAGTTATTTCATCTTCTTTTTTGGCACTTTTAAATAAGCTTTGAAGTAATTCTTTGAAGGTATCAAAATCTACACTGTATGATAGTCCGATACCCTGTGTGTAACCTACAGCATCACCAAAATTTCGAATGCTGTTTTCTCTATTAAACACATTAGCTGTTAAAGTCCCATCTTCATTTAATAGAAAGTTAATTTCAACATCACCAGCAACAACTGTTTCGCTTGCACCTGCACCACTAACTGGCACTGCCATTTTTCCATTAATTAAAACGCGATCGCTAATTTGTGTTTGTAATGTAAAACCAACTCTATCATCCGTTTGATAATTAGTGCTATTTTGACCAGCTTCAAAATATGGATTCATGTTAAATTTGCCATCACCAGAACTAAACAAGTTTCCTATAATACCATTGAGTCGTTCTGCAATGGTTCCAGAAAAATTTAGTTCACTTAAACCTCTAGAAAAACCACCGGTAGAAAGTAAATATAGTGCTTGGTTTTCTCGTTCTGCATCAGTTTCTAAACGATATTGAAGCTCTGATTTTAGGGTTGAATTTACGGTTGGAAATTTAAAATCGTAAATTGGGTCTGGTCGTTCTAAATTTCCTGTTAAACTAATATTTAACTCTACAGGTATACTTCTATTTATAGGATTATCAAGTAGTGGCGATGGGTTTGCTTGTGTTTTATAAATTGCTTTCATATTCAATAAAGCATCTAATGGATCGCCTTCCCAAGCAATAGTTCCACCTGGTTGTACCGTGAATTCTTTTTGAATTAAGCCTCCATAAGCAAAATTGTAAACACCTTCAAAAACCGAGAAATCTCCCCACATATTAAATTTTCCGTTGGTATTGATTTCAACTAATAAACCACCACGACCACGACCTTTTAAGGCATGACCTGAATTTTTATCAATAATAATTTCAACCTCGGCGTCTTCGGTTATATCTAAATCAAAATCTAATTCTAGTCCTTTTATGTCGCTGTAAATAGCTTCTTTTCCTAATCGTCTAGCTTCTTTTTCTTCTTTAGTTATAAAATGGATATAACTATTATCACCAAACGACTCGGTATCGCTTAACGGAATTTTAAAAACGGTTCCTGCTTTTGTTTCACCAACCACACTTATTACTAATTGCTCTGTTGGACCTGAAATACTTGCTCTACCACCAACAAATCCTGTTCCATAGTATAATTGGTCTTCGGCTTCTTTGGTATCTAAAACTAATAGTTTTGATGTGTTTAAGTTTAAATCTAATCGCCATTTTGAAAAATTAACATGACTTAAAGAGCCGTTTAATTGCCCTTTGGTTTTGTACTTGGTATCTGTTAATTGAATTTTATTAAACGTGAACGTTTGATTTTTAAGAGTTACTGAAGATTTATTAGCAAATTGATAATCTACATTTAAGTATGGAACGCCTAAACCTGCATTGGTTAACGTTAAATCGCCATTAATACTTGGTTGTTGTAAATTTCCAACCACATTTACTTTACCTGATGCATAACCCCGAATATTAGACAATACGCTACTTAAAAACGGATTTAATGGTGCCAAATTAAAGGTATCGAAATCTAAATCGATATTAATATTTGATTGATTTCCGTTTACGTTTATATCGCCAATGGCTCTAAATGTTTTATTTATATCATCTTTTATACTAACATCTACGTTGTAATTGGTTAGATTTTGGTTGCCTTTTATATTCGCATCAAACGAGCCAAAATCGAAATTATTCACTTTTAAATCGTTTATTACTATGGTTGAATTAGGTAAATAGCTGCCATTTTTTTGAAGCAAATCTAACTTACCATTTACGCGTCCTTCTAATTTTAAACTATCAATATCTGGAATTATTTTTGCTAAATCGACGTTTTTAAAATTAAGCTTTATATCTTTTTGGGTAGAATCTTTTAAGAAACCGGACAGCTTTATTTCTTCATTGCCATGGTTAATTTCAAACTTATCTATATTGAATTTTGATAAATCTTTTGTGAAAGAAATTTTATTAAAATTATCTTTATTATTATTTATATACCATTTGTGATCTTTGATGGTTACATCCGATTTTTTAAAACCAACTACCGATTCTTTATTTTTGTTAATGGTATGGTAAAAACTTAGGTTGAAAATATCATTATTCTTTTTACCGCCTTTAAACTCCGAACGCATAAACAAGGTATCGTTTACCGTTACATTAATTAAGCTAAACTTTGAAACGTTGTAATATTTAGTTTTTATACTATCAACCTCTACATAGGTATTAAACAGTGGATTACTATTATCTACTTGAAGTTCTATATTATTAGCAAAATAGTCTAGTAATTTAATTTGTGGCGATTTAAACGTAAGCTTAAATTGTTTTTCATCACTTTCTACACGACCTCTAATAAAGGTATTTTTACCTAACTCAATTTCTGGATAAAAAACTTCAACAATTTTATTATAAATTTTGAAATTGAAATCGACACTTTGGTTGGTTTTAAGTTTGTGAGGTATATAATTTGTGTAAATATGTCCTATAGAATTTTCAAACAATTTTTTCAAATCTTTGAAAACGAAACGCCCTTTAAGTTCGCCATCTATAATATCGGGCGATTTTATTTCTATAAATCGAATATCATCTTCAAATCTGGAAGTTAAATCTAATTTATCAAAATAATAGCTATCGTTTTGGTTTTGATATAAGGTATTTGTGAACGATATTTTTCCGTAGGCATCATCTAAACTACTACTATTCATGTTCATTTTCACATGACTTTCAAAAATAGAAATAGAATCCTTTTTTATAAAATTTAAAGCATTTAGGTTGGCATAGTCAACTTTGGCTTCAAAATCGTATTTTTTTACTGCTTCAGAAAAATCTACTAATCCTAAAAAGTTTAATCTCAAATTTTTATCATTAGCTATTAGGTTTCCATCAAAAATTTTGTTTCTAACGTTGCCTACAACTTTAATGTCGGTGTAGTTGTAATTATTATACATTACCTCAAACACTTCGCCCGTAACCTTTGTATTTAAATTTGCAGCTGTAAAGCCGTAACCATTAACATCAAAATTTAAGGAAGCTGTTCCAACGGTTGGGTCATTTAAAAATGTACCAAAATCGAAACCTTCAAAAGCTATTTTGCCGTTGTAGGACGCATTATCGATATCATTTATTTTAGTGATTTGTAAATTTGAATCTACATAACCCAATTCGGTATCTATAAAAACGTTTGCGTTTACGGTTGAAGCTGTAACTTGTGAATTTCCAACGATGTTAAATTTACCTAATTTATCAAACGACGACGGGATTGAAGCTCCCAAAATATTTGGTAATAACGCTTTTAAATCTTGATAGGTTGATGCTAACTTTTTAAACCTGGCATCCATGTAGAAATTATTAACCTCCTTATTAAATAGGTTTTTAAAATAAAAATCGCCTTCAACTTCGGTATTTGAACCAGAGGTTAGTATTAGGTTTTTAGTTTTTAAATCGTTTAAAGTTCCATAAACATCTACACTTATATTTGCTGTTTGGTTTTTTCCGAATTCATTATAAAAAACATTAATTTCATCCAATTTTATATTAGAATCTTTAAAGTTGGCTTTAACTTTAACTTTATCGGTAAAATATTGTAAATCTTCGCGTTTGTATTCAAATTTCAAGTTTCCTTTTAATTCTGAATGTTGTGTTTTTGCATCCAATTCAGCAAAGGTCATACTTGTAAGTGTGTATTTAAAATTGGTCATCATATTCTTCATAATCAAACCTCTACTATCATTAAATGCCAAGGTGTTTATTCGTGCACTTACATCGCTACCATTTATTAAAAAATTGGTGGCGTTAATATTTAATTTGGTAAACTCGAGTAATTTTGTGGATTCTCTGTTTTCATCTAGTAATCTGAAAATACCGTTATAAATTGATACATCACTAGACGACAAAAGGAATGTACTTGTAGATTTTCTGGGGTTATCACTTTCAAATTTATTAACAAAAACATCTAAATTGGTTTCTTTTTCACCTTTGTATGTTTTTATGTTAAATATTAAATCTTCAACATCAATATCACCAAAGGTTAATTTTCCATTAATTAAATTGTTAATACTTATTATAGAAGTGTTTAATTCTGCAATATTAATAAGTGTATCTTTTTTATAATCTTCAATGTAAATATTTTTAAGCTCTACATCACCATTAAATTGCAAACTAACTTGACTAATGTTTATGTTGGTTTTAAACTCTTGGTTTAAGCGTTTTGTGGCATACTTACCAAGACTTGTTTGAACTGCGGGAATAGAAAGTACAAGCACCAAAATGATGAAAAGCAGTAGTATGATACCTACTATTTTATATGCTATTTTGAATAATTTTTTGATACTTATTGTATTTTTGAATTTATTAAGAATGGCTTACACTTTCTTAGCAATTTTTTATTTTAAACTATTGACTAAGGTAAACTACATAAACTAATTTTTAACTTCAATTAAAAAATATAATTAAGTAGTTTTGCATTTACGAATAAAAGTACTGTATTAGACTTTAATTCTGATTCAAAATTAACAATTATTATGCCTAAAATTTAGTAATGGCTTCACAAAATATTTATATTCTAGGAATTGAATCGTCGTGCGATGATACTGCAGCTTCTGTAATGCACAACGGTCGTATTTTAAGCAACGTTATTGCAAACCAAAAAATACACGAAGCCTATGGCGGTGTTGTACCTGAATTGGCTTCTAGAGCGCATCAACAAAACATTGTTCCGGTTGTGCATCAAGCTTTAGAAAAAGCTGGAATAACTAAAGATCAGTTACATGCCATAGCTTTTACGCGTGGTCCAGGACTTATGGGTTCGCTTTTGGTTGGAACTTCATTTGCAAAATCGTTGGCGTATGGTTTGGATATTCCTTTAATTGATGTAAACCACATGCAAGGGCATATTTTAGCGCATTTTATTGATGAAGACGGTTTTAACAAACCGCCATTTCCGTTTTTAGCTATGACTATTTCTGGTGGACATACACAAATAGTAAAGGTTGACAACTATTTTGACATGACCGTTATTGGAGAAACAATTGATGATGCCGTTGGTGAAGCTTTTGATAAAAGTGGGAAAATTTTAGGTTTAGGTTATCCTGCTGGACCAGAAATTGATAAACGTGCCAAATTAGGAAACCCAAAAGCCTTTAAATTTACCAAACCTAAAGTTGACGGTTTAAACTTTAGTTTTTCAGGATTAAAAACTGCTATTCTATATTTTATTCAGAATGAAACCAAAACGAATTCTAACTTTATTGAAGAAAACCTAAATGATATCTGTGCTTCCATTCAATACACTATTATTGGTATTTTAATTGATAAATTAAAGTTGGCATCTAAACAAACGGGCATTAAACATATTGCCATTGGCGGTGGTGTTTCGGCAAACTCTGGTATAAGACAAGCTTTAAAAGATGGTGAACAAAAATTTGGATGGACAACCTACGTGCCTAAATTTGAATTCACTACCGATAATGCTGCTATGATTGCCATTGTGGGCTACCTAAAATATTTAGATGGCGATTTTGCTAAACAAAATGTGGCTGCTTCGGCACGGTTGAAGATATAAAAGAATGAAATATTCAAAAGCGTATTTCTGGTTTGTATTCACTGCTATTATGATTTTTAGTATTAGCATGTTTTATAAAACCAGTGAAGATGTGATTGTTTTAAATAATCATGATACGTACTTTGTAATTTCAAATTTCGATGCTTCGATAATTTTTGCTTCTATATTTGCTTTAATAGGTTTTGTTTATTGGTTTTTAAGTAAAACAAGCTTAAAACTAAACATTTTTTTAACTAAAATCCATTCTATAACAAGCATTTCATGTGTTATTATGTTTTATATCGGCATACTTTATTATAACAATATCAAAACAGAAAATGAATTTCCATTGTTCGATGATACCATCGATAACAATTCTTTTATCACTTTATTTTTTATTATTTTTTCTGTTATTCAAATACTATTCATTATCAATCTATGTAATTCAACATTAGCACATTTCTACTTTAACAATAAAACTAAAAAGTTGTAAACAACCAATTCTTAAAAACTTATTTCATTTCCATTATTATTATGTATCAATAATTTTAAATTTGAATTGAATTTAAATCCCAAATCATGACAAAAAACCTACTCTTTGCTGTACTTATTGGTACTTCTACAATTTTAAATGCCCAAAATTCAACCGAAAAAGAATTAGAAGGTATTGAAACGCCAGAGCAAATTAATAACTACCTCGAATTAAAGAAATCAAAAGACAACAAATTGATTACTTTTAATGAAGAAAAACACAAAACAATACTTGCGGGCGAACTTTTTAAACTACCAAAAGGAGGTATAAAAACAGTAACATCTAACTTTGAAAAAACCATTTACAAAGTAGTTGAAAAAACAAAAACAACCTATTACAGAGCATCTTACATTTATTTAGATGGTTCAAAATATAATTTAACCGATTTGAACACTCTAAGAACAAAACTAATAAACGAATATAAAAATGGTGCGCCTTTTGACTTTTTAGCAAAACGCTATTCTATGGATGAAAACGCCAATAAAGGTGGCGATTTAGGATGGTTTACACAAGGTGAATTGTATGCAACGTTTGAAAATGAAATTATTAACAAAAATCATGCTTTAAATGCTATATTTACAGTAGATATTCCTGAAAACAACTGGTATTACGTGGTTTTAAAAACACACGAACCTAAAGACATTTCAGAAATTAAAGTATTAAAAATTGTTGAAGCTATAAATTAATGCAACTTTTTTACAATCCAAACATAAACGAAAACACCACGCAATTTTCTTTTGAAAAAGAGGAAAGCAAACATATTGTAAAAGTACTTCGTAAAGCTGTTGGAGATACATTGCACATTACAAACGGTAGCGGTTGGTTATTTACTGCTGAAGTTGCTATTCCTAACATTAACAAATGTGTTGTAACAATCATAGCTAAAGAAAAACAACAAAAACATAATTATAGTTTACATTTAGCAGTTGCACCAACAAAAATGAACGACCGCTACGAATGGTTTTTAGAAAAAGCTACCGAAATTGGTATTGATACTATAACACCAATTATTTGCGACCATAGTGAACGAAAAATCATTAAACCCGAGCGTTTTGAGAAAATTTTACAATCGGCTATGAAACAATCACTAAGTTGCTACATGCCGAAACTTAACGAAGCTACTGCTTTTAAAGAGTTTATTTCACAAGATTTTGAAGACGATTTATTTATAGCCCATTGCGAAGAAACCGATAGAAAATCGTTAAAACAGCAACTAAAACCAAAACAAAATATTACTATTTTAATTGGTCCTGAGGGCGATTTTAGCTCAAAAGAAATTGAATTAGCAATTAAAAACAAGTTTATACCAGTAACTTTGGGCAAAACAAGGTTGCGTACAGAAACAGCAGCAATAGTTGCATGTCATAGCGTTGCATTTACAAATGAGGTATTATGAAAAAAGCTATTTTACTTTTAACTTTCAACTTACTACTTTTAACACTATCTGCACAAGAAATAGCACTTATTAAGTATAAAGGTGGTGGCGATTGGTATGCAAACCCAACAGCATTACGCAACCTAATTGTATTTTGCAACAGCAATATAAATACAAAAATAACTGCAAAACCACAAGATGTTGAAGTTGGTAGTACCGATTTATTTCAATACCCGTTTGTGCACATGACAGGACATGGAAATATTTTTTTTAGTGAACCTGATGCTGAAAACCTTCGGAATTACTTAATATCAGGCGGTTTTTTACATATTGATGATAATTATGGATTTCAACCTTATATAACCAGAGAACTGAAAAAAGTGTTTCCAAATAAAGATTTGGTTGAACTTCCTGCAAACCATCCTATTTTTAATAATGCTTTTAAATTTCCAAACGGATTACCAAAAATACACGAACATGATGGTAAGCGTCCGCAAGCATTTGGCATTTTTAATGAAAACAGATTGGTGCTTGTTTTTACCGTAGAAAGCGATTTGGGTGATGGTTGGGAAGACCAAGAAGTACATAATGATCCTGCTGATGTTAGAGAAAAAGCCTTGAAAATGGGTGCTAATATTGTAAAGTATGCTTTTGAAAATTAGATAACCGCTAATTCGCAAATTTTTATGAAAGATATATTTATTGCCTTAATTGAATATATTTTTGATTTAAACACAAAAGAAGAATTTAATTTTAGAATAATTGGAGTCATAATTCTAAAAATCATAATACTACTTTTAGCTTTTTCAATTCTATATTGGATTATAATATTGGTTAAAAAATAAAAATATTCGTGTATTAGTGGCAAAATCTACTAAACACCGCACAACTAAACAACTAACAATAAGTGCAACTAACCCATTACAATACCAACTTTTTAAAACGTACATTTCCAATAATTTTAGTTTGCGATAATGTTACAAACGCACCAAATTTGGGAAGTTTATTTAGGATATCTGATGCCTTTGGGGTTGAGAAATTGATACTTTGTGGTGAAACTATTTCAATTGGAAGGAAACTAACAAAAACATCTAGAGCTACTGAAAAGGTGGTGAATTTTGAAATATACGATAATGCTTCAAAAGTAGTTGATGATTTAAAAAATAGCGGTTATCAAATTATTTCACTTGAAATTACATCGTCAAGCAAACCCATTCATTCTATAAAATTTTCTAAAGAAAAACCTATTGCATTAGTTGTTGGTGATGAAAATTTTGGTGTTTCTGAAGCTATCTTAAATACTTCAGATGCTATTATTCATATTGATATGTATGGGCAAAATAGCAGTATGAATGTGGTACAAGCTACTAATATTGCTTTATATGAAATGACTAAGCAACTTTTGTAACTGTTTTTATATATTTACTAAATGAATTCAAACACTATAACCAACGGTATTTTAAAAGCAATTGCTATTGTTTGTGGTATTGTGCTGGTATTGTGGCTATTGTACAAAATAAAATCGGTTATTGGTTACATTGCCATAGCCTCGGTTATTTCGTTAATTGGCAGACCAATTGTCCTGTTTTTAGAACGACGTTTAAAGTTTAAAAACACCATAGCTGTTATTGTTTCCATGGCTATTTTAATTGGAATATTTGTAGGTTTGGTATGGCTATTTATTCCATTGGTTGTTAAGCAAGGTCATAATTTAGCCTTACTAGATATTGAACAACTACAAACCAATATTGAAGATTTGTATGTTGAAATAGTAACCTATTTCGATTTATATCAAATTGATATTGAGCAATCTATAAAAGAATCTAACTTACTCTCAAAAATAGATTATTCGCTTATTCCAAATTTATTAAACTCAATAATTAGTGGTTTAGGAAGCTTTAGTATAGGTTTGTTTTCAGTGCTTTTTATATCGTTTTTCTTTTTAAAAGATAGTCGTTTATTTGAAAGTGGCGTGCTTACTTTTATACCAGATAGTAAAGAAAAGCGCTGGAAAAATTCATCTACAAAAATTAAAGATTTACTATCGCGCTATTTTGTTGGACTTATTTTTCAAATTTTAATACTATTCATAATTTACACTATTGGATTGTTAATTCTTAATGTAGAAAACGCTATAGTTATTGCCTTTTTATGTGCCTTACTTAACCTTATACCCTATGTTGGTCCACTACTTGGTGCTTTTATAATGTTGGCTTTAACCATGACTAGTAACCTTGGTGAAAGTTTTAGTACTGTTATTTTACCAAAAACAATGTGGGTTTTTGTTGTGTTTATTATTGGGCAATTAATTGATAATTTTCTTAGTCAACCCATTATATTTTCAAAAAGTGTAAAATCGCATCCGTTGGAAATATTTTTAGTAATTCTAATTGCGGGCATTCTATTTGGAATAATAGGTTTAATTGTTGCTGTACCAGCGTACACAGCAATAAAAGTAATTTTAAAAGAGTTTTTATCGGAAAACGAAATTGTAAAAAAGCTTACTAAAAATTTATAGTTTCATTTGAATAAAGCTATTTTAAATACTGATATTCAAGAATTTATAAATAAAAATTTAAATTCCAACATTGCATCGTTACTACTAAAAGGAACCTCATTTTCTTCGGTTGAAACAAAAGATATTATTGAACAAATTGAAGCTAAAAAACGGTGCGAAAATAAGCTTCCTACATGGTTTCATTGTAAGGCTATTTACTATCCAAATAAGCTTAATATTGAGCAAACATCATCTGAAATAACTGCAAAATACAAAGCTAGTTTAATACAAGGTGAATCACTTATTGATTTAACTGGAGGTTTTGGAGTAGATTGTTTTCAGTTTTCAAAAGTATTTAAAACGGTTGCACATTGTGAAATTAACGAAGCTCTTTCTGAAATAGTAAATCATAATTACAAACAATTAAATATTCAAAACATTACAACGCTAAATGTTGATGGTGTTGCATATTTAAAAACCAACAACAAAATTTACGATTGGATTTATATTGACCCATCAAGACGACACGATAGCAAAGGCAAAGTATTTTTTCTAAACGATTGTTTACCAAACGTACCAGAACATATAGATTTACTGTTTAAACATTCAAAAAACATTTTAATAAAAACATCACCTTTACTCGATTTTTCAGTTGGTATTAACGAATTAAAACACGTAAAAGCCATTCATGTAGTTGCAGTAAACAATGAAGTAAAAGAATTATTATGGGTTTTAGAACATGGTTTTGAAGCTGACATTTTAATTGAAACCGTAAATATTAAAAAAGACACTAGCGATTATTTTAAGTTTTTACTTGAAAACGAAAAAGTTGCTGAATCGAAATATAGCAAACCACTAGCCTATTTATACGAACCCAATAGTGCTATTTTAAAATCAGGCGGATTTCATTCAATTACAAATAAATTAGAGGTTTATAAACTGCATAAACATTCGCATTTATACACTAGTAGCAGTTTAATTGATTTTCCTGGTAGACGATTTAAAATTGAAACCTTGCTACCTTATAACAAAAAAACAATTAAAAATTTAGGCATAAACAAAGCCAATATTACTACCCGAAATTTTAGTGAAACGGTTGAACAACTACGCAAAAAGTTAAATATAAAAGATGGTGGTAATGATTATCTTTTTTTTACTACCGGTTTAGACGATAACAAAATTGTTATTATAGTTTCAAAAGTAGATACTACTTAATCTATGCAGTTTAATTTATCAATAAAAAAGGTTTTATAGTCTATATCTACTATATTTCTAGATAGTTTTGTGCCTTTTAAAAAGATTGATTTAATGGGTGAATTTTTTAAACTCCTAATTTGCGAATTAGATATATTGCCTTTTAAACTAAATTCGCCACAATCCATATCCCAAGAATGGTAAAATGTTATTGTTTGGTTATTTTCAAGAGTTACTTTTACAAAAGACCTATTACCTGGCAAATAACTAGTACAACCTAAATCTTCAAACAAATTAAAAAACACATTTTTAATTTTACCACGTTTAAAAAGTTCAACTGTTAAATTTTTTGAGAGTGTTTCAGGGTTAATTCTAACAATTTCAACTCTATCAATTGGGTCAAATTCATTAATAGAAAAATCACAAGTATTTGAAGTTTTATCTATCCTTTTAACTTTTGGTTCTTTTACATCAACTTCCTGATTTTTTAAACTTGTCTTTCCTTCTGCTTTTTTTGTAGTTTCAGCATATAATTTAGCTATAGAATCTTGTCTTTTTTTCTGAATTTTTAAGGCTTCTTCTTTTTTTGCAAGTTCTTTAAGAGCTAACTGACGGTTTGCTTCTTCATTTTCACTTACAACTTCTTGAATATGTTCTTTTCGCTTTTTTTCTGCTTCTATAGTTTTAATACGTTCTCTTTCTTGATAGGCATAAAATAAGTCTGTTATAGCATCCGTAAAAACTAAATATTGAGAATCAACATAACCAGTCCAATCTTTATATTTCACTTTAAAAATATCTTTTCCAAAATAATCGATAACAATACATGGTTCATTACTTTCAAAATGCACTAATACTTTAGAAAAATTATTAAAATTTTTATACAAGATGCCTTCTTGTGAAAATTCAGTTGAAATGCTCGCTTCTTGTGAAAACAAATTAGCTGTAATACTTAATGATATTACTAAGAAATAAACGTATTTATTTAAATGAATTCTTTTAAACAAGAAGGTTTTCATTATTAACCCTGATTTTTTTTCGAAGATACATATAAAAACAAAAAAGCTCCACTAAAAATTAGTGAAGCTTTTTGTGAGCCCTTCAGGATTCGAACCTGAGACCGCCTCCTTAGAAGGGAGGTGCTCTATCCAGCTGAGCTAAGAGCCCTCAACACGATAAACAAAGTTTTTGTTTTCGGTGTGCAAATATAAAATTAACTATAATTCTAACAAAGATTATTCTTTATATTTTTTAAAACAATTATTTTTTATTTTTTTTAAAACCGTAAAGTGTTAAAAATAGGCTCGATACTTATTTCATTATGCATTTGTAAATATAAGTCCATATCTTTATATACTAGAAAAAGCTTTTAAATGATAAGTGAATTAAAGGATAATTATGGGTATTTGTTTGAAGATGCTCTACTAATGGAAATAAATAGTGTAGGTACTTTTAAAGAAGTTCCGGAGGGTTATCAATTAATGAATATTGGCGATTACATTAAATCGATGCCATTATTAGTAAGTGGTGCAGTAAAAATAATGCGTGAAGATGATAACGGTGATGAGCTTCTACTCTATTTTATAGAAAAAGGTGATACTTGCGCCATGACTTTATCTTGTTGTATGGGTCAAAAAAAGAGTGAAATTAGAGCAGTTGCAGAAACCCCAACAAAACTTATTATGATTACTGTTGAAAAAATGAGCGAATGGATGGGTAAATACAAAAGTTGGCAAAATTTTATTCTTCAAAGCTACCACGATAGAATGACCGAACTTTTAGAAGCCATTGATACAATAGCTTTTTTGAAAATGGACGAACGCCTTTTTAAATACTTAAAAGATAAAGCTATGGTAAACCATGATGATATTATAAATGTTACCCATCAAAACATAGCTTTCGATTTACATACATCAAGAGTAGTGATTTCTAGATTGCTAAAAAACTTAGAGAATGAAGGAAAAATAACCCTTCACAGAAACAGCATTAGAATCTTACAAATCTAATAGTGTTTGTAACTATTGTTACTTTAAAAAACTATTGTTTAGTCTAATTTTGAAGCTTTTAATACAACTATGGATTTAGTAGATTTATTAGGCTTTTTTATTGCATTTTTAATTGGTATTGTTTTAGGTCTTGTTGGTGGCGGCGGCTCAATACTTACTGTGCCTTTACTTGTATATCTATTAGGATATAACCCAGTAGTGGCAACTGCTTATTCATTATTTGTTGTAGGTGCTTCATCAATGGTTGGTGTTATTCAAAAAAACAAAGAAAAATTAGTTGACTTTAAAACAGGATTTGCATTTTCATTTCCATCTTTTTTAGCAGTTTTTTTATCTAGAAGGTTTTTAGTACCTAATATTCCTGAAGTAATTTTTAGCACAAATAATTTTGTACTTACAAAAGGCATGGCAATTATGATGTTTTTTGCTATGGTTATGATTATGGCTTCAACTTCAATGATAAAAAACACAAAAAAAGATAATCAACCATTTATAAAACTACCATATTATAAAATATTTTTTCAAGGTTTAGCAATAGGATGCATAACTGGATTAATTGGTGCTGGTGGTGGGTTTTTATACGTACCTGCTTTGGTACTTTGGGCGGGTTTACCAATGAAGAAAGCTGTTGGTACTTCATTAGTAATTATTGCAATAAATTCCATTATTGGTTTTTCAGGCGACTTACATAACTTGGAAATAAATTGGGAATTTCTATTAATATTTACTTCATTAACCATTTTAGGTGTTTTATTGGGTGGGTATTTATCGAAATTTATTTCAAATAAAAAATTAAAGAAAAGCTTTGGATGGCTTGTAATGATTATGGCATTTTATATAATGATTAAAGAAATCTACTAAAAAGTTTAAATCAAAAATATTAAAATACACTATTATGAAAATAGAACAAATATATACAGGATGCTTAGCGCAAGGTGCTTATTACATTGAAAGCGATGGCGAAGTTGCTATTATTGATCCATTAAGAGAAGTTACACCTTACATAAAGAAAGCTAAATTAAATAATGCTAAAATAAAATACATTTTTGAAACACATTTTCATGCCGATTTTGTTAGTGGGCATGTTACCTTATCTAAACTCACTGGCGCTCCAATTATATACGGTCCAACTGCAAATCCGTCTTTTGAGGCAATTGTGGCAAAAGATAAACAAGAATTTAAGCTTGGTAGTTTAACATTTATTGTTCTTCACACGCCAGGACATACCATGGAAAGCACAACCTATTTATTGAAAGATGAAAACGGAAACGATTATGCTATTTTTAGTGGAGACACCTTGTTTTTAGGTGATGTAGGAAGACCAGATTTGGCGCAAAAAGTAGCAAACATGACACAAGAAGACCTTGCAGGTTTATTGTTTGACAGTTTACGTACCAAAATAATGCCATTAGCTAACCATGTTATTGTATATCCAGCACATGGTGCAGGTTCAGCTTGCGGAAAAAATTTAAGTAAAGAAACCGTTGGTACCATTGGCGAACAAAAGCAAACCAATTATGCTTTACGTGCAGATATGACAAAAGAAGAGTTCATAAAAGAAGTAACCGATGGTTTACTACCGCCACCACAATATTTTCCTTTAAATGTAAAAATGAATAAAGAAGGGTATGATGATATTGAACATGTTATAGAACGCGGAACTAAGCCACTTACTGCACAAGCTTTTGAAGCCATAGCAAATAAAACAGGTGCTATTGTATTAGATGTTAGAAACGAAAATGATTTTGTTCAAGGCCACATTCCTAGATCTATTTTTATAGGCATTGATGGCGGTTTTGCACCTTGGGTTGGTGCTTTAATAGCCGATGTAAAACAACCCATCCTTTTAGTAACGCCAGAAGGTCGGGAAGAAGAAACTATAATTCGCTTATCAAGAGTTGGTTTTGATAATACATTAGGATACTTAAATGGTGGTTTTGAGGCTTGGAAAAATGCTGGTTTTGAATATGATACTATTTCATCTATTTCCGCAGAAAAATTTAAAAATAAAATTAACCAAAGTGCCTCTTCAGTTTTTGATGTTAGAAAAGAAGGTGAATACCAATCAGAACATGTAATAAATGCTCATAACACTCCTTTAGATTATTTAAATGAGTACCTATCAGAATTTCCAAAAGATGAAACCTTCTTTATACATTGTGCTGGCGGCTATCGTTCTGTTATTGCTGCTTCCATTTTAAAAAGTCGTGGTATTCATAACTTAATTGACGTTGCCGGTGGTTTTAAAGCTATAAAAGAAGCTGGAATACCTGTAACTAATTATGTATGTCCTTCTAAATTATAAGAATTATATCTGTTATAAATTTTTATTTTGAAAACTAAAATATTTAAAAGACAATGAGCAAATTTGATGAAATAATAAATCAAGATAAACCTGTTTTAATTGATTTTTTTGCTGAATGGTGCGGTCCATGTAAAATGATGTCTCCAATATTAAAAGATTTAAAAGATAGTTTAGGAGATGCAGTTTCTATAATAAAAATAGATGTTGATAAAAACCAAGCACTAGCAAGTAAATACCAGGTAAGAGGCGTGCCTACACTAATGGTTTTTAAAAATGGCAAACAACTTTGGAGACAATCGGGTGTTATTCAAAAAAATGAATTAATGACGTTAGTACAAAAATTTAGCTATTAATTAATTTAAAATTTAATCAATAATTATAGTTACTGTAACAAATGTTACATTTAAAATGAGTTTTAAATTATACGTTTGTAACAATTAAGATTTAAGTTAAAATACCCATTTAACTGTAATTAATAGCAATTAAAAAGACTGCCTTTTCTGGCAGTCTTTTTTTGTAATAAAAGTTGCTTATGGTTTAAAAAGTGTGTAGTATTTTTGAAGAACAAAAAAAACTATCTATGGAAGACATGCTCTTTTATGATAGAATGCAATTTGCATTTACTATCACATTTCACTACTTATTTCCGCAACTAACCATGGGACTTTCATTAATGATTGTCTATTTTAAGTGGAAATTCCTCAAAACAAAAATTGATCAATACAACGATGCAGCAAAATTCTGGATGAAGATTTTTGCGCTTAATTTTGCAATGGGTGTTGTTACAGGCATTCCTATGGAGTTTCAATTTGGAACTAATTGGGCTAAATTTTCAGAGCTTACTGGTGGCATTATTGGGCAAACATTGGCTATGGAAGGTATGTTTTCATTCTTTTTAGAATCGTCTTTTTTAGGACTTTTTCTCTTTGGTGAAAAACTACTTGGGCATAAACTTCATTTTATAACTGGCTTTTTAGTCTTTTTAGGGTCGTGGGCAAGTGGTTTTTTAATTATTGCTACACACTCTTGGATGCAACATCCTGTAGGTTTTGAAATTTTAGAAAATGGCAAATTTGTTTTAAACAATTTTGGTGCATTATTTACCAATGTTTGGCTATGGCCTTCATATTTACACAATCAAGCTGCATCTTTGGTTACAGCTTCATTTGTTGTAGCTGCTGTAGGTGCTTTTTATGTGTTAAATAATAAACATCATGAATTTGGTAAATTATTTATAAAAACGGGTGTTATTTTTGGGTTAATTTCAAGTATCATTGTTGCCTTTCCAACAGGCGATTTAGTTGCAAAAAACGTTGTAAAGCATCAACCCGTAACCTTTGCAGCTATGGAAGGTATTTTTGAAACTGAAACTGGCGGATCGGAAATTGTTCTTATAGGACAACCCGATATGAAAGAAAAAAAGCTAGATAATAAAATTGCAGTTCCTAATATCTTAAGCTTTTTAACCTATCAAAAATGGGATGCCGAAATTAAAGGATTAAATGAATTTGACGAAACCTTACACCCTACTAATGTGCCTGGTTTATATTACGCATACCATATTATGGTTGGTTTAGGTACTATTTTTATTGGCTTAATGTTGTTGGCAGTAATTCAATTATTTAGAAAAAAACTTTATGAAACCAAATGGATATTGTGGTCTATCATGTTCATGCTACCATTTCCATATATTGCAAATACAACAGGTTGGTACACTGCAGAGTTAGGCAGACAACCTTGGTTGGTTTATAATTTACTAAAAACATCAGAAGGTGCATCACCAACTGTTTCGGCTGGAAACACCTTATTTACACTATTAGGTTTTATTGGTTTATATCTTTTATTAGGGCTTTTATTTTTAATGCTTGCTGGTAAAACCATCAACAAAGGACCTCAAACTTTAAAACACTAACTATGGAATTATTTTGGTATATTGTATTAATGACCATGTTAACTGTTTACGTTATTTTAGATGGTTATGATTTTGGTGCTGGTATTATTCATTTATTTTTTGCGAAAACCGAAAAAGACAAAAAAGCCATTACAAATGCTATTGGTCCGTTTTGGGATGCAAACGAAGTTTGGCTTATTGCGGCTGGTGGCGTGTTGTTTTTTGCATTTCCAACGTTATATGCATCTTCGTTTAGTGGGTTTTATTTGCCCTTAATTATGATTCTTTGGCTTCTTATTTTTAGAGCTATTGGTTTGGAATTACGCGGACAAATACATAACAAACTATGGGAAACCATTTGGGATAAAGCCTTCGGTTTAGCTAGTTTATTTTTAGCTTTATTTTTTGGAATAGCTTTAGGTAATGTAGTAAGAGGTGTAAATTTAGGCGTGGTAACAAATGGCGTTTCTGCTCACGAACCACATTATTTCTTTTTACCATTATGGAACCCAACATTTAGTCCACATGCCGAACATTTAGGTATTATTGATTGGTTTACAATACTTTTAGGCATTATTGGTGTTGTTGCTTTAACAATACATGGTGCAAATTGGATTATTTACAAAACCAATTCTAATTTAAATTCAAAACTTAAAAGCATCATCTTCAAACTTAATTTTGTATTACTTGGTTTAGTTATAATTTCTTTACTTGTTTGGCATATTATTGAACCTAAACCATTTCACAATTTTTTAAAAAATCCTTGGCTTTTCATATTCCCAATTATAACTTTTACAGGACTTTTTGGTTTATTCAAAATTAAAACCTTCACAAAAGATGGCTTAGGGTTTTTATTTTCATCATTATTCTTATTTGGTGGTATCACTTCAACTGTTGCTTCTATTTTTCCAAAACTTTTACCTTCAACAAATAGTGTAAATCCAGATTTAACCATTTACAATATGGCAGCTGACCAATATGGACTTTCCGTTGGAGTGTATTGGTTTGTAGTAGCCATTGTATTAGTAGTTATCTATTTCACAATACAATACAAAGTTTTTAAAGGAAAAATGGATGATGTAGGTTATGGCGATCATTAAAAACATGGCATTTTATATAATTCAACACAGCAAAAAACATTTCTTAGGAAATGTTTTTTGTTTGGTAACATAGGTTACTTTCCACCTCATAATCTCGGGTTACTTTTGCTTTATCAAATTATAAAGTGAAATGAAAAAACCTATTTTTATATCCATATTCTCAATTTTAATAAATGCATTGGTATTAAATGCTCAAGAATTTAGCCTAATATCTAAAGCAGAAGTTTTAGATATTGTTTCTAAAAATAATACATCTATTAAAATATCTGAAGCAGAATTTAACCAAGCCAAAGCAGATTATGCTCAAACTAATGCAGTGTTTTTACCAAATATTACTGCAAGCTATACCGCATTATCAACCACCAACCCATTAATGGCATTCGGTTCTAAACTTAACCAAGCTATATTAACCCAAGCCGATTTTAATCCAACGCTTTTAAACAATCCAAACCAAGTTAAAAACTTTGGAACAAAGCTAGAAATACAGCAACCATTACTAAATTTAGATGGTATTTACCAACGCAAAGCTGCCAAATCTAAAATGGAAGCGATGCATTTTAAAACAGAACGCACACAAGATTATTTAGCTTTTGAAGTTGATAACGCATACATGCAATTACAATTAGCTTATAAAACCGTAGTAGTACTTGAAAAAGCTTTGGAAGCTGCAAATGCTACTAAAAAACTGGCCGATAACAGTTTTAAACAAGGGTATTTACAACGTGCCGATGTTTTAAATGTTGAAGTACGGGTTACCGAGGTTAAAAACCAACTACAAACAGCAAAAAGTAATGTTCAAAATGCATCAAATTACTTATCATTTTTAATGAATGATACTTCTTATACAACCTACAAACCATCCGATTCGTTAACTATTTTAAAAACCAATTTAGAAAACAAAAACATTTCTAAAAATCGACCAGATATTAAGGCAATGGAATTTGCTACAAATGCTTATGAGGCTATGAATAAAGCAGATAAAATGGCTTTTTTACCTCGTTTAAACGCATTTGGAAGTTACGAATTATACGATAATGAAATTTTTCAGGCAGATGCTAACGGTTATCTTATTGGTGCACAATTAAGTTGGGATATTTTTCAAGGTTCAAAACGTTTTGGAAAAACACAAAAAAGCAAATCTGAATTAGAAAAATCAAAACTAGAATACGAACAATATATAAATCAAACAACATTAGAACTTAACAAAGCAAAACGAGTTTTTTTAGATGCTGAAAACAAATTAGAACTAACACGTTTAGCCTTAGAACAATCTGAAGAATCATTAAGGATTAGAACAAATCGGTTTAAAGAAGGTTTAGAAAAAACATCCGATTTATTACAAGCCGAAACACAATTCGCCCAAAAACAATTAGAATACTATCAAACTGTTTTTGAGTACAATTATGCGCAAGCTTACTTACAATTTTTAACTAAAGAATAACCGCTAAACTGCGCTCGAAGAAACAGAATATTGTCTGGTATAACGCAGTCGAGACCTAAATAAACACAAGTAAAATGAAGAAAAAAATATATACCATCGTAGCATTTACAGCAGTTTTAGCATTAGCTAGTTGCGGTAATAAAAACAAAGAAGTTAGTGTAGATAATTCACCTGCTATTGCTGTAAAAGTGAGTCAAGTTCATTCCAATGGAACACGTCCTTTTTTAAGTGTAAGTGGAAAAATTCAAGCTACAAATAGTGCCGATTTAAGTACCCGAATGATGGGATACATTAACAAAATACATGTAAAAGTTGGCGACAAAGTTAGCAAAGGCCAATTATTAATTTCAATTAATAATACCGATTTACAAGCAAAACGTGCTCAATTAAATGCAGGAATTACCGAAGCTACCGCGGCCTACAATAATGCGCAAAAAGATTATAACCGTTATAAAAATTTATTTGCAGGAAATAGTGCTTCTCAAAAAGAAATGGATGATATGACTGCTAATTTTGAAATGGCAAAAGCACGATTAGAATCGGCAAACCAAATGAAAAACGAAGTAAATGCACAATTTGCATATACTAATATAACCGCACCTTTTAACGGCACAATCACTGGTAAAACCGTTGAAGTTGGTGATATGGCAAACCCAGGAATACCTTTAATAAGTATGGAAACACCGGGTAGTTTTGAGGTAATGGCTATGGTACCTGAAACTGAAATTTCTGAAATTAAAAATGGTACTAATGTAGATGTTTTAGTAAAATCTATAAACCAAACCATTAAAGGAAAAGTAACCGAAGTTAGCACATCAGCTAAAAATACAGGCGGCCAATATTTAGTGAAAATTGCTTTAGAAAAAACGGATGCAAACATCCTTTCTGGCATGTTTACAACAATCCAATTTCCTGTGGAACGAAAAGCAAAATCGGAGTTGGTTTTAATTCCTAATGAAGCCATTATAACTAATGGTCAACTAACTGGTATTTATACCGTTAGCCAAAGAAATACTGCTATACTACGTTGGTTGCGTTTGGGTAGAACTTTTGGAAACAACGTAGAAGTATTATCTGGTTTAAATGCAGATGAAGCCTACATAATTTCAGCTGAAGGTAAACTTTACAATGGCGCAAAAGTCAGTATTCAGTAAGTAGTAGCAATCATGAGTTTCCTGCAAGGTTTCAAAAATTTTGTGGGTATAAAAAATAAAAAGTATTAACTAAAAAATTCCCATAATCGTTTTTTCCCCTTTGGGGAAATTAAAAGGGGCTTTTATTATGAAAGAAGGAATCGCAGGAAAAATTGCAAAAATATTTATACAATCGAAACTTACAGTCCTGTTAATGATTGTGTTTATGGTTGTTGGCGTGTATAGTTCGTTTTTAATTCCGCGTGAGGAAGAACCACAAATTGATGTGCCAATGGCCGATATTTTTGTGGGCTACCCAGGAGCAAGTCCTACGGAAGTTGAATCTAGGGTAATTAAACCTTTGGAGCAATTAATTTCGAATATTAAAGGCGTGGAATATGTGTATTCTACAGCCATGAAAGAACAAGGTATGGTGATTGTGCAGTTTTATGTGGGCGAAGATATTGAGCGTTCATTTGTAAAGCTTTACAATGAAATCAATAAACATATGGACGAAATGCCACAAGGTGTTACGTTTCCGTTAGTAAAAACGCGCGCTATTGATGATGTGCCTATGTTGGGTTTAACCTTATGGAGTAAAAACTACAGCGATTACCAATTAAGCCAAATGGCACAAGAAATGGAAGCGGAAATTAAAAAGGTAAACGATGTAGCGATTACGCACAAAATTGGTGGTAGAAACCGTCAATTACGTGTAGTTTTAGATAAAGATAAATTGGCTGCTAGTGGTTTAGATTTTTTAACCGTTTCTGAAATGATTAAAGCCAATAATACACAATTAAGTTCTGGTAGCTTTGATAAAAGTGATACTGAATTTCTTGTTAATACTGGAAAATTTTTAGCATCGGCAACTGATGTTGAAAATTTAGTAGTTGGGGTGCAACAAAACCAACCTATTTATTTAAAGCAAGTTGCAACCATTATTGATGGTCCAGAAGTACCACAAAATTATGTGAGTTTAGGCTTTGGAAAAGGAAGCGAAAAAGCATCAAATTATAAATCTGAATATCCTGCGGTAACCATTTCGGTAGCAAAACGCAAAGGTGCTGATGCGATGAAAATTTCAGAAGTAATTATTGATAAAGTTGAACATTTACGCAAAAATTTAATTCCAGATGATGTTCATGTTGAAATTACTAGAAACTATGGCGAAACCGCTTCGCACAAAGTATCTGAACTTTTATGGCATCTTATAGGTTCTATTTTTGCCGTAACACTTGTGGTAATGTTAGCCATGGGTTGGCGTGGTGGTTTAGTGGTGTTTTTATCGGTTCCAATTACGTTTGCTTTAACCTTATTAAGCTATTACATGCTTGATTATACACTAAACCGAATTACCTTATTTGCTTTGGTATTTGTTACAGGTATTGTTGTAGACGACTCGATTATTATTGCCGAAAACATGCACAGGCATTTTAAAATGAAACGTTTGCCATTTAAACAAGCCGCATTATATGCTATTAACGAAGTTGGAAACCCTACTATTTTAGCAACCTTTACCGTTATTGCATCAGTATTACCAATGGCGTTTGTATCTGGTTTGATGGGTCCATACATGGCGCCAATGCCAATTGGTGCATCTATTGCCATGATTCTTTCTTTGTTTGTAGCCTTAACTATTACACCTTATTTGGGATATATTTTTTTAAGAGAAAAAGATAAAAAAGGTGCAGCTGAAAAAGAAGAAAAACCTATTGAAGACACTTACATTTATAAAGTTTACAATAAATTTGAAACACCTTTATTAGAAAACAAAACCAGACGTTGGTTGTTTTTAGGTGGTACATTTGTTCTTTTATTAGGTACAATAGTGCTGTTTTTTACAAAATCGGTTGCTGTAAAAATGTTGCCTTTTGATAATAAAAACGAGTTTCAAGTTGTTATTAATATGCCTGAAGGTACAACGCTAGAAAGAACAGCTGTTATTACTCAAGAAATTTCTCAATATTTAGCATCACGCCCTGAAGTTGTAAATTATCAAAATTATATTGGTACATCGGCTCCAATTACTTTTAATGGTTTGGTACGTCATTACGATTTGCGTGGTGGTAGTAATATGGCAGATATCCAAGTAAATTTATTAGATAAAGAAAAACGCTCTGCACAAAGTCACGATATAGCAAAATTACTGCGTCCAGACATTCAAAAAATTGCTGCAAAATACAATGCGAATGTAAAATTGGTTGAAGTACCACCAGGACCACCAGTATTATCTACAATTGTTGCTGAAGTTTACGGACCTGATTATGAAGAGCAAATAAAAATTGCAAACAACGTTCAAAACATTCTTAAAAACACTAATGATGTGGTTGACATCGATTGGATGGTTGAAAGCGACCAAACTGAATTCCAATTCGATATTAACAAAGAAAAAGCAATGTTATACGGTGTTGCGCCTCAACAAATTGCATATACCATGAATATGGCATTGTCCAAAAAAGCCATTACCAATTTGTATGATGAAGATGCTGTAAACCAAATTGGCTTAGTATTAGCTTTAGATGAAAGGGAAAAATCGACTATTACTGATATTTCTCAACTTAAATTAAAATCGAAACAAGGCAACATGATACCTATTGCAGATTTAGTTGATATTAAAGAAGTTACAAGCGCAAAAAGTATTTATCATAAAAACCAAAAACGAGTTGTGTATGTTATGGCAGATATGGCTGGCGATTTAGAAAGTCCTGCATATGCTATTCTTGGTATGG
Organism: Mariniflexile jejuense; assembly: GCF_042675665.1. Taxonomy (NCBI): domain Bacteria; kingdom Pseudomonadati; phylum Bacteroidota; class Flavobacteriia; order Flavobacteriales; family Flavobacteriaceae; genus Mariniflexile; species Mariniflexile jejuense. The sequence goes on along the minus strand of NZ_JBHTJI010000001.1, from coordinate 15,446 downwards.
AAGAAAAACTAAAAGAAATTCCATTACCAACAGGTTACAAAATTAATGAAATGTATTTAGGTCAACCCGATTTTGAAGATGATTACACAGTAAAATGGGATGGCGAATGGCAAATTACTTTAGAAGTATTTAGAGATTTAGGTATCGCCTTTTTAGGCGCTATTATATTGATTTACATATTAATAGTAGGCTGGTTTCAAAACTTTAAAGCACCAATTGTTATGATGGTGGCTATTCCGCTATCTCTAATAGGTATTATTTTAGGACATTGGATGATGGGTGCGTTTTTTACAGCAACTTCATTTATTGGTATGATTGCTTTGGCTGGCATTATGGTTAGAAACTCTGTATTATTAATCGACTTTATAAACTTAAGAACAGCCGAAGGCATTCCATTAAAACAAGCATGTATTGAAGCTGGAGCTGTAAGAACAACACCTATTTTATTAACCGCTGGAACAGTTGTAATTGGAGCGTTCGTTATATTATTTGATCCAATTTTTCAAGGGTTAGCTATTTCATTAATGGGCGGAACTATTGTTTCTACAGTACTTACACTATTGGTAGTGCCGTTGGTGTATTACATGATTGAAAAAAAGAATTATAAATAACATGTTTAGTTGAGCAATGTCGGGAAAAACAGTATTTGATTTCGACTACCATCAAATCCATAAAAAATACACATATGAAATTAGTAATCGTAACAGCAGTAAAGCAGTTTCAAAAAGATGTTTTGCAACTCTTCAAAAAAGCACATATTGAAAACTTTAGCAGTACAGAAATTGATGGCTACAAAAATGGTTCATCGTTATTTATGGCTTCAAATTGGTTTTCAGTAGAAAAAAGTGGTAACGAATCTAGTATGTTTTTTTCTTTTACAGAAGATGAAAATATTGATGCGCTATTCACCTTAATTAAAGAATTTAATACAAATTTGGAAACGAACAATCCAATAAAAGCGATTGTTGTTCCTATTGAAAAATCAATTTAAAACTTAAATAAAATGAAAAATAGAATTGTAAGAGGTATAGCTGGTACTTTTATTATAATTAGCTTACTATTAGCTATCTACATAAATATTAATTGGTTATGGTTTACAGCATTTGTTGGTGCAAACTTACTACAATCATCATTAACAAAATGGTGTTTAATGGATACTATATTAGAAAAATTAGGGGTTAAAGACTAAAATAAAAACTATTATTTAAATTTTGAAATCCCTTCTTTTAACCAACTTTGATAAACCTTTACGTCGGGTGTATAAGCTACTGGAGCTACAAGGTTCTTTTCATTGTGATCCATTAATACATAAAATGGTTGTGAATTAGCACTATACCTTACAGCTTGCATATCAGCCCATTTGTCTCCATAATCCTTCCAATATTTTCCGGGTCTTAAGGAATATTCCCTTATTTCGCTTTTAGGCAACGGTTTTGGGTCATCGACATAAAGAGATATTAAAACGACTTCATTTTTTAAAATATTTAAAATTTCAGGTTTTATCCATACATTGTTTTCCATTTTACGACAATTAACACAGGTATATCCCGTAAAATCAATCATCACTGGTTTTCCTACTTTTTTGGCATATTCCAAACCTGTATCATAGTCATGAAAAGCCATTATATCATGTGGTGCCATTAAATGCGCTCCTTCAGGTAAATCTGTATATCCATTTACCGATGCAGAACTATTTTCTAATTTTGTAAATCCTACACCATATGGTGATTCACTATAATCTGGTGGTGGCGGAAAAGCACTAATCAAATTCAATGGCGCACCCCAAAGTCCAGGAATCATGTAAATAGTAAAGGCTAATGTTAATAAACCTAAACTTAACCGTCCTACAGAAATATGAGTTAATGGTGAATCGTGTGGTAACTGTATTTTTCCAAAAAGGTAAAATGTCAATGCTCCAAAAATTGCTACCCAAATAGCTATAAACAATTCACGTTCAAACAAATGTAGTTGTAATACATAATCTGCATTGGATAAAAATTTGAAGGCTAATGCAAGTTCCAAAAATCCTAAAACTACTTTTACAGTATTTAACCATCCTCCGGATTTTGGTAATGAATTTAACCACCCTGGGAAGGCTGCAAACAATGCGAATGGTAGAGCTATTGCCAGCGAAAAACCTAACATTCCTATAACTGGCGCAATACCTCCTTTTGATGCCGCTTCTACCAATAAAGTACCTACAATAGGTCCTGTACATGAAAAGGATACGATTGCCAATGCCAATGCCATAAAGAAAATACCAATAAGTCCTCCTCTATCTACCTGTGAATCTACTTTATTTGCCCATGAGTTTGGTAACATAATTTCGAATGCACCTAAAAAAGACACAGCAAAAACGATCAATAATAGAAAGAAAACAATGTTAAACCATGGATTTGATGCTAATGCATTCAAAGAATCAGCTCCAAACAAAGCTGTAACGGCTGTTCCTAAAAGAACGTAAATAATAATTATAAAAATGCCATAAATAATTGCATTTTTTATTCCTGCTACTTTTGTTTTACTCTGTTTAGTAAAAAAGCTAACCGTCATTGGGATCATAGGAAATACACATGGTGTTAATAGTGCTGCAAAACCTGATAAAAAAGCAATGAAAAATATACCCAAAAGTCCTTTTTTAGATTCTTTAGATGAATCTGACATTAAAGTTGTATTTAATGCAACATTTGCTACTACTGCTTTTGAACTTTCAGAAAAATTAAATACCAGTTCCTCTTCAGTAGGTGGTGAACATTGTGTGTCGTTACAAATCATATACTCAACAAAAGCATTGATTGTTGTTACACCTCTTTTTACTTCTACTTTTTGTTTAAACGTTGCTGTTTTTTCGAAGTATTTAATTTCCATGTTGAAAACAGGATCGTTTACGGTTTTTCCTTGTTCTTCCTCAGTATTTCCTATAATTGTAAAGTTACCTTCACTATCGTCATAAATAAATGATGTTGGTATTGGCCCATCTGCTGCCATAGATTGTGCATATAAATGAAACCCTGAAGGAATTTCTGCTTTTGATATTAAATAATATTCAGTTTCAGATATTTTTTCTACTGAAGTTGTCCATTTTACAGGATCTACCATTTGTGACATACTTTGAAAAATGCCAAAAAACAAGCAAAAAAGAACTACTAAAATTTTTCTCATAGTGATTGGTTCGAATTACTTAGCGACTTTAAAAACCAAGTCTACTTCAGTTGGTGGTAAACATTGTGTATCATTACACACCATAAATTCTACGGTTGCTTTTACTTCAAATGGTATTTTTCCTTTTAATTTAATACGCTGCTTAAAATCGGCTTTGTGTGCAAAATACTTAATTTTCATTTCAAAAACAGGATCATCTATCGTTTTTCCCTCGCCCTCAGTTGTATTTCCTTTTTTTAGGTAGTTTGCATTACCTTGAAAAACAAATTTGGTTGGAATTGGTCCATCTTGCGGAACCGATTGAGAATATAAATGCCATTCGCCTTCTATACTTGCTGTTGCTACTAATTGGTATTCGGAATCTGAAATTTTAACGGCTTTAGTAGTCCATTTAACTGGATTATGAATTTGAGCCATTGCTGTTAGGTTTAAACTTAAAAAAAGTAATACTAGTAGTTTTTTCATTATCAATATACCAATCTAAAAAATATTTATCAAAACTAAAACTTTGATCTCTATAAAAGTTTTAGTTTAAGATATTTTTAATAAAAGTTAATTTTTATGATTATTTTTTACATGGAGTTTATAATTTATAGAAATGAATATAATCTATTAAAATAAATAAACAATATTTTAACTCGTAAAAATAACTTTAAATTAGTGTGTAGGATTTATAACTAAAAAATAAATTGTAATTGTTTTCTGTTTTATCATCTTACATGAACAAAAAAAAACTCAAAAACATAATTTTGTATTTAAATTTCTAAGTTTTTTTATTATTAGGAATAATCATAAATTTTATATTCGAGGAAAGGCGAAAAATCTGAACTATATATTGTTTACTGTTTCTTATCATTCAATATTTGTTGCCATCCAAAATAAGCTTCATTTACAATATCATTATCCCTATTTGGAATATATTTTTTAATCATTTGTGAAGGTAATTTTGGAAGTGTTTCAAGGTTTTTCCAATGTTTAACACCTAACCCTGAAATTAAAGCTGCACCCCAAGCCGAAACATCTGTAATGCCCATATTTATTATTGGCGTTTTTAATAAATTGGCAATAAATTGCATTAAAAACCCATTAGCGGTAATGCCTCCGTTTACTTTTAATTCTTTTAAAGACGAATTGGTTTCTTTTTCAATAGAATATATTACATCTTTTATTTGAAAAGCAATAGCTTCTAAAGCAGCTCGAACAAAGTGTTCTTTAGTAGTTCCGAATGTTATTCCATGTATAGATGCTTTCCAGTCTTTTTGCCAATAGGGCGCGCCCATACCACTAAATGCAGGAATTAAATAAACACCTTCATTTGTTTTTAATGATGTAGCCATAGGTTCAATATTACTATAAGAATCAAAAACCATTAATTGATTTTTTAACCATTCAATAGTAGAACCGCAACTTACTATTATACCTTCTAAAGCATAATTTACCTGTCCGTTTACGCTCCACCCAATTGTTGTGAGCATTCCATTATTTGATTGTTTTGATATGCTTTCGGTATTATAAAGAATGGAGGAACCCGTGCCTAAGGTTGCTTTTGCCATACCATTGAAAAAACATTCTTCACCAAAAAAAGCTGCTTGCGAATCGCCAATCATTCCAGTTATTGGAATTGGCGTTATAAAAACATCATCAAAAGTTGAATTACCAAAATAATCAGATGAAAACGTGACTTCTGGTAAATTTAAGTTTTGTATTTTAAATACTTTTAAAAGTGATGCATCCCATTCCAAATTATAGATGTTATAAAACAGAGTTCTTGATGCATTAGTATGATCTGTTTTATAGCTTTTACCATTGGTAAGCTTGTACAGTAACCAAGTATCAACAGTTCCAAAAAAAGCATTTCCTGAATCAATAGCTTTTTTTACTTTATCATTATTTTCATACAACCAAGTAACTTTAGTTGCAGAAAAATAGGGATCGATGGTTAAGCCAGTACTTTTATTTATATCAGATTCTAAATGGTTTTCTTTTAGCCGCTCGCAAACTTCTACGGAACGTTTACATTGCCAAACTATAGCGTTATAAAGCGAATTTCCATCTTTATCCCATAAAATAAAGGTTTCTCGTTGGTTTGAGATGCCGCAAGATATAATATTTACTTCTTCACCTGGAAATTCGGCATTAAATTTTGTAATACAACTTTTTACAGCATCGATAACCGATTGATATATTTCTTGTGGATTTTGTTCTACAAAACTAGCTTCAGGGTAATATGATTTTAATGGTGCGGTTGCTTTAATAACTAGCTTTCCAAATTCATCAAAAATAATAGCTTTTGTTCCACTTGTTCCTTGATCTATAGATAAAATATAGGATTTTGACATGCTTATAATTAATTTTTAAATCTACAAAATAATTCACTTTTCTTTCAGTTTGGTATCCTAGAATTTAAATATCTAACAGTTTTTTGCTAATTTCATATAAACCGTCTTTTGAAATACTATAATGGTTAAAAATTTCTACTTGAGAACCTGTTATTGTATATTCGTCTGGAATTCCAACTATTTTGAATTTATTTCTGAAACCTTTTTGAAATAAATAAGATGCACAGGCTTCGCCTAAACCGCCATTTATCATATGCTCTTCAACAGTTAAAATTGGTCTACCATTTGATGCTAATTCTTCTAATAATTTTATATCTAAAGGTTTAATGGTATGCATACTAACCACGGTTGTTTTGATGCCATGTTCATCTTCCAATTTTTTAGCTGCTAACCATGCTGGATAAACGGTTTCACCTGTTGCTATTATAGCCATATCACTACCTTCTCTAACAACACGTCCTTTACCAAATTCAAATGTTTTGTTTTCTTCATTTAAAAAAGGCATGGCTTTTTTGCCATATCGCATGTAAATAGGTTTATTGGTTTTAGCTGCTAAACGTACTGCTTGTTCTGTTTCAAAATTATCGGCAGGTGCTACAATAATTAGGTTGTTTATAGCACGAAGTACGGCATAATCATGTAAACTGTGGTGTGTTGTGCCTAAAGCACCATAGCTAACGCCCGCACTAATACCAACTAAGGTTACAGGATTATCAGAATAGCAAACATCATTTTTAATTTGTTCCAAAGCACGAGCACTTAAAAAACAAGCTGGAGATACGGCAAATGTTTTTTTTCCTGCGGAAGCTAAACCTGCAGCAACACCTACTAAATTTTGTTCGGCAATACCAACTTCAACTATTTGATTTGGATATTTTTGTCCAAAAGGCACTAATTTTCCTGAACCACGCGAATCGCTGGTTACGGCTATAATATTTCTATCGGTTTCAGCCAGTGCTTCCATAATTTCAGCAAACACTTCTTGGTTGGCTTTACCCATTTTTAAATCTTTCTCTTCTATTTTATCTAACTCCATAATCTTTAAATTAATGCTTGTGCTTCTGTTAATTCTGAAAGCGCTAATTCATACTGTTCGGGTGTTGGCACACCATGATGCCATTTCGTATTGCCTTCCATGTAACTTACACCTTTACCTTTAATAGTGTGCGCTATGATGAAGTTTGGTTTACCTTTTTCTAAAGGACCATTGTTTAAAGCTTCTTCTAATGCTTCAAGATTATGACCGTCAACTTCTTTTACTGCCCAACCAAATGCTTTCAGTTTTTCAGCAACCGAAGCTGTATTCATAACATCACTATTATTTCCTGTAATTTGTTGTTTGTTATAATCTAAAATGGCATATAAATTATCGAGTTTGTAATGTGCTGCAGAAAGAAAAGCTTCCCAGTTTGAACCTTCTGGTAATTCGCCATCGCCAATTAAAGTATATACACGATGGGTTTTGTTGTCTAATTTTGCAGCAATAGCTTCACCTACGCAAATTGGCAGTCCGTGACCAAGCGCACCTGTATTTTGCTCTACACCATTTACTTTTTTTGTAGGATGGCCAATGTAGTGTGATTGATATTTGCAAAGTGTTTCTAAATCGGATTCTGGAAAGAAACCACGATCTGCTAATGTTACAAAAAGTGCTTCTACACAATGCCCTTTACTTTGAATATATCTATCTCTATCTGGATTTTTAAAATTATTTGGGTCAACATTTAATACACGATTGTAAAGTACATTCAATGTATCTACACACGACAAACTACCTCCTGTATGACCTGCTTTTGCTTTGTAGATGTATTTGAGAAGATTTTTTCTCAAGAATACAGATTTCAATTTCAATTCTTTATTCGTCATTTTTCCTTCTTTTCTGTATTTTTTGAAATTATCCTTTATGGTTATAAATATCCCAACCCATGTAATTTCCTAAAGCTTCTTCAAGAATAGCTCCTGTTTTAGAAGCGTTCATTACGACATGATGTTCAAAACCATTTCTACAAACGTGGTTCATTAAGCCTTGTAAGTTTCCTATTTTGGCTACAGCTCTATTTCCAAACGTTTTTAATGGATCGTCTGTTAATTCGCCTTCACCTATATAGGCTTTTATGATGCCTTTTGGATCGTCTGTACTTATTCTTCCATAGGTTAATGGCATTGCTGGAGTTCTACCATCTAAAGCACCATAAGTATTTTCAACACCAACACTGGTGCCTAATATAGGAGCATTGCTTATTTCTACATCTGGTAAAAATGACTTTGCCCAGTTTCCACAATGGAATAATACGCATTTTTCTGGATCGTTTGCGTAGTTATTATTCCAATCTACTAAAGCACTTGGTGAACCTGAAGCTAATTGCATGGCATACATACTTAAAGTTCCAGTAACATCAACTTCACAAGCTGAAGGCAACATATTTTCTGACATGATACTCATACTTGTACAAACATTACAGCCAAAATTTTGCTGTAAAGATGTCCAGCATTGAATTGCTGTAGCATCTAATTGGTATTCATCAACATAATCGTTTAATACCACATCTAATTTTGCTATTTGTATCATGGCATCATTAGGTGTTTTTCCTTTTGAAGCGTAGGCATTTATTTTTTCTAAATGTTGTTTAACTGAAGCATCATCTTTAGTTAGTTTGTTTGCTTTTCCAAGAATTTCAGATAAATCGGCAGTAACAACAGTTATACCATTTCTTTGTAATATTTTTTCTGAATAGCGAACGGTATTGAATGCTCCAGGTCTTGCGCCAATGGCTCCAATTCTAATATTTTTTAAACCTTTTACCACACGACAAACTGCTAAGAAATCTTTTAAATCTTTTTGAAAAATTGGATCTGATGGATGCGAAACATGTTGACTTGTTAATGTATATTTTATACCGTATTGATATAAGTTATTACAAACCGAAATTTTACCACACCAAGAATCTCTGCGGTTTACAACATTCATTTTAGATAATTCATCTGGATAAGCTTGTATTAAAACTGGCACATTTAGGTTAGCCAACTTTAAAGTATCTGCAACACCTCTTTCATCACCAAAATTTGGTAAAAGCACTAAAATTCCAGCTAATTCTTCAGAATGTTTTTTAAAAAGTTCGGCACACTTTTGAGAATCTTTATACGTTTCTACCCCACCAAGTTTTGTATCTGTAGTTTCTAATAAAATTGGTTTTAATTTTAATTTAGAAAACACTTCTATTATTTCTGTTCTTGCTTTTTCAACTAAACTATCTGGAAAAAAATCTCTATTTCCTATTATTATTCCTATGCTTAATGCTTGTTTTGACATTTTTTTATTTGTTGTGATTTTAATTCATCATTTTAAGGTACTAATTTGGTGATTTTTAAAATAAAATAGTGTTATTTTTAAACGGTGGTCAATTTTATAAAAAAAAACACTAAATAAAGCTAGCAAAATTTTAACATAATAAATTTTGTTTACTTTATAAATTTAATGGCGTTTTAGTAAAAAATAGTTAATATATATTTTTTTTAACTCTCGAAACGATTGAAACAAATAACATAGCATATTATAGCTTTATTGTTACTTAATCAATTATTAATTATGGGAAATTTTTAATAATTACAAATGAAAATTAGCCTAGTAAAGAAGCATGACACATTAAAAAAGTTTCTTTGGCATTACATTAAACCCTTTAATGTTTTAAGTTAATTTTTAAAACTATTCTTTATTTCGAATTATCAATATTTCATCATTTGAAAATTCCATCCATGCGAGGTCATATAAATAATAATAGGTTTTGCCTTTGCTATTAATATGTAAGTGTGTATGGTATTTAAAAGTAAATCTCTTTTTAACAAGCGTCATTCTATCTATGGTTGTATGTCCTTTTCTTTTACCTAAAATTTCCAAAAGAATACTTCTGTTTCTATGTAAAATGTTATCAAGATCTTTAACAACCTTATCGGTAACTTTTCTTAAATTAACATGGTAATAATTTTTACATTTTACAGAACAAAACATTTTATCATTTCTTCCTACTAAAAGTTTACTACATATTTTACATTTCTTTTGATTCATTGTTTTATAAAATATTAATTTAACATTGTGTTTTTTAATTTTATACACTTAATCGTTTTTAACGGTTAAAATACTACTATTTATAACAAATCACTTTAACTTGTAGTATTTTTAATTATTTTTAAGTAGGGCAAATTAATTTAAAAAAACAAAACTATGCAACCTGTTATATATCAGCCATTTAAAGAAGCTAAGCGTATAAAGGTTTTTATACCTTACGCCATGATTAATGTTAGGGAAGCGATAAAAAAAATGGACAGTAGTTTCTGGCATCCACACCAAAAACTGTGGTCGGTAATTAATACAACCCAAAATTTTGAGCAATTAAAAAGCATATGTGGAGAATGCTGTAAAATTGAAAAGGATGTTCGTTTTACCCCCGTTCCTAGTGTTTTATTAACTGAAAATGCTTTGGATGCTCTTTATGAACTTGAGAAAGCATTGGTTTTAAAGCAATATAGCCAATCGAGTATTCAAGTTTATAAAAAAATGTTTAGTGTATTTTTGGGGAAATTTATGCATCGTAACCTAAAAGAGGTTACAAAAGAAGACATTGAAGGTTTTGTTTATGAACTTATAAAAAAGAGTAAGATTAGTGAAAGTTATCAAAATCAATTAATTAATGCCATTAAGGCTTATTATGAACATGCACTTAAACTACCTAGGGAATATTATGAAATTCAACGACCTAAAAAAGCAGTATCTATACCTAATGTTTTAAGCAAAATTGAGGTGTTGAATATTATCCAATCACCTCAAAACATAAAACACAAAGCAATTTTGCATACTATTTATGGTAGTGGATTACGCATATCGGAACTTTTGAATTTAAGAATTGCAGATGTACACTCTAAAGACGGCTATTTATTTATAAAGGACAGTAAAGGCAAAAAAGACCGAAAGACTATTTTGCCTGAACAGTTATTAGTATTATTAAGAGATTACTATAAAGCTTATAAACCGTCGTACTGGTTATTTGAAGGGCAAACGGGTTGTAAATACAGTACAGCCAGTATTAGATCTATATTTAGAAAAGCCGTGAACGACACGAATTCAAACCCTTGGGCAACGGTACATACTTTGCGACATTCGTTTGCAACACATTGTATTGAAAACAACATAAATGTTCGGCACTTACAGAATATGTTGGGTCATAGCTCGCCAAAAACAACTGAGATATATACTAAGACTATTGAAATTAACAATAAAACTATTACAAGTCCATTGGATACATTGTTAAAAAGTAATATATTGCACACATAAACGATATAACTACAATAATTCGTATTACCTGTGGTTATACAATTGTTACCTTGCATTAAAAACACGCACTCAAACGCAAGTTTTGCGGAAAAAATATTGAGATTTAAAGCAAATTTTTACGGAATTTAAAAACAGAAAAAAAACAAGATTGCGGAATTTTAGCCCGTTTGTGGAATAAACAAAAACAGAAAAACCATGTTTGCGGAAAATCCAATCGCAGCGGAAAAATGAGCAAGTTTGCGGAATTGTTAAACGCAGAAAATCAATTAAAAAAAGAAAAAAAAGAAAGAAAAAACGCTATATTTAACGGACAATAAAAACGCAAGGTAACAATGTATAAAAATAATGCTTAGTTTTATACTTAATCAAAACTTAGTGCTTTTTTTGTTAGCTTCTGATTTTCCTGCGGAAAATCCTCGCACACAAAAACGCACTATTCTTATACGCAACGTTGTAATGCATTTAAACAAAACTGATTGGGAAAGAAAAAGTACTCTTTAAAACAGAAAATTATTTATTCGACTTTTATTGCAGGAATTATGGCAAGTGGATTTTTATTTGATAGTGTAAAAGAGAAAAATAAATCGGAAAAAATTAATAGCGGAAATTTTAAAGTTTATGGAATTGTAGAAAAACTAAAACCTTATTCGGCAAGTGGTAAAGGCATCAGAGATAGAAAAGATGTAGTCTACTTGTATTATGAAAAAAATGATACTGTTTTCCATTTAATTAAAGATATTCCTGATAAACAAATAAACAATCTCGGAATTGAAATAAACGACTGTTATTTAATCCGAATTGCTGAATCTGATAAAGATGTTTTTGAAATAGATTTCGCAAAAAAAGTTGACACAATAATTGATAAAAATGATTTTGAACACCAGATTTATCAAACGGACATTCATAAAAATATAATAGAATAAAAAACGCATTACAACAAAGTGTAAAAATAATTGCTTGGTTCTAGCCTACTCGGAAAATCCTGCGGATTTTCCTCTGGTTCGTTCCATTTTTGCTAAGTTAGTTGCTTAATCACGCAACTATCCTTACACGAAC
>NZ_JBHTJI010000001.1:1223-3307 GCF_042675665.1 Mariniflexile jejuense | reverse complement strand
ATGGTATAAATTTAATTGCTTGTAGTTACTTAATCGGAAAAATCCTGCGGATTTTTCCTTTGGCTTGCGTTTTTTTGTTATTTTAGTACCTAATCCACGCAACTAAAAATTATACAAAACGTTGTAAGTAATGCGAGAAAAACTCATCTACATATTAATATTTTCGTTTTTATTCATCTCTTGTGATTTCACTTCCGCAGATGAATATTACAATAGAGCAATAGAACTTGACAAACAAGGAAAATATAACGAAGCTATTATTTCACTTGATAAAGCTATAGACAAAAAATCTAAATTTAGACCAGCATTGCTTAATAGAGGATTTTACAAAAGTAAATTAGAAAAATTTGAAGAAGGAATTAAAGATTATAATAAAATATTAGAATTTGATAACGACAACACGTTCGCTCTTTTTAATATTGGAAATAATTACAGTAGTTTAAATGATAGTAAAAATGCAATTGCTTATTACTCAAAAGCACTTCAAACTGAAGGAGCTCTGAAAAGTTTTGCAAGTTCTGATGGTGGAGCTTTTGCTCTTAACACAAATTTCGACTTGAAAAGCTTCGATAGTGATAGAGATTATAGTATGCTAGATTGTGAGATTTATTTCGAGCGTGGAATGGAATATTTAGAAATAGAACAATTTGACAAAGCCATTTCTGATTTTAATAAATCAATTAAAGCAAATAACGCTAAAAGAGATTGTTATTTCTTACTTGGCAAAGCTTTTATCGGAAAAAAGGATTCAATAAATGCTTGTGAAAATTTTATTAAGTCTGCCAAATTAGGAGATAAAGAAGCAAGAGAAATGCTCAAAAAACATTGCATAAAAAAAGAATAATAAGTGAATCTGATTTTGAACATTTTTAAGTGGATTTTGATAATCCTGTTTTTTCCTCTTTCATTAATATTTGTAGCATATTATAAACAGAAAAAAGCAAAAAAAGAATATTGGAAAAAAGAAGCATCTGAATAAAGCACTACTTACAACAACGTATATATTTTATTGCTAGTTTTAGCTTGCTTACGAAAATCCTTGCGGATTTTCTATTCGGTTTTTATTTGCTAAATTAGGTGCTTAAACACGCAACAAACCATATACAAAACCGTTACCTTGCATTAAAAACACGCACTCAAACGCAAGTTTTGCGGAAAAAATATTGAGATTTAAAGCAAATTTTCACGGAATTTAAAAACAGAAAAAAAACAAGATTGCGGAATTTTAGCCCGTTTGTGGAATAAACAAAAACAGAAAAACCATGTTTGCGGAAAATCCAATCGCAGCGGAAAAATGAGCAAGTTTGCGAAATTGTTAAACGCAGAAAATCAATTAAAAAAAGAAAAAAAAAGAAAGAAAAAACGCTATATTTAACGGACAATAAAAACGCAAGGTAACAATGTATAAAAATAATGCTTAGTTTTATACTTAATCAAAACTTAGTGCTTTTTTTGTTAGCTTCTGATTTTCCTGCGGAAAATCCTCGCACACAAAAACGCACTATTCTTATACGCAACGTTGGCATTAATACGATGAACATAAACTATCAACTTACAAATTCGGATTTTTTAGAGTATCAGCTTTATACTTCTTCAAAATCTGAATTGCATAAAAAAAGGCGCAGAAATAGTCGAATTATAATTCCCATTTTATTTCTGCTCTACGGATTTTATTTAACTCAAAAAGACGAAAACTACATCGGAATTTTAGTTTTTGGAATCACAGCTCTTTTGTGGTTTATGCTATATCCAATGTATTCTAAATGGAGATACGAAAGACATTTTAAAAAACACGTTGAAGAAAATTATAAAAATCGGATTAATAAACCTGTGGAAATTGACTTTGATGAAAATTCTGTTAATGCCAAAGATTTCACATCTGAAAGTAAAATAAACGGAACTGAACTAAAAGAATTAATTGAAACGAAAAACCACTTCTTTATTAAACTAACAACTGACTTATCTCTAATTGTACCAAAGCACGCGATTGAGAATCAAACCGAATTTAAAAAACGTGTGACTGAATTAGGAGCTGAATATGTTGACGAATTGAATTGGGAATGGAAATAAGTACTAATGGCAAC
>NZ_JBHTJI010000001.1:0-1083 GCF_042675665.1 Mariniflexile jejuense | reverse complement strand
CTAATCTTATACAAGACCGTTGGCAACAATATAAAATCCATATAGAACAAGATTTATGAGTACAGAACAAGACATAGATGAAGAACCAAAAGAAGGAAACGATTCCTCATCGGAGAAAACTCTGCATAAGAAAAAAGGAGCCTATCAAAAACTAAAAAGAGATTTGAGTGAGGAAGAACTTAATAGTCCTGGAACACAAAAATTACTCTTAAGTGATTTAGATAGACTCGAGGACGAAGTAGATGACTTGAAAAAATTCAGAGATGATTATTACGAATCTGATAAAAAAAGAGCTATACTTGATGAAAAACTAACTGCATCAATTTCAAAAGAAGTATTATATACAGTTGCAATTTCATTAGGTGCAACACTTATTGGTTTATCAAATTCTATTTGGTCTGCTGACAACAATAACGGACACATAATATTATTTAGTGGATTAATTTTAATAATTGGTGGTTTAATATCTAAATTCTTTTTGAAATGAATATAAAAGTAGTAGATATTAAAAATCGTGGAGATTTAAAAAAAGAACGAATAGTTATAAGAGCACTCTCGAATATTGACATTGGCTATTATATAGTCTTTTTGACAAAAATGACAGGTGAAAAGTCTTTTTCAAGTAATCCCAAAGAAGTTTTCTGGTTTCCTGATAAAGAAATTGATAAAGATGATTTAATTGTTTTATATACTAAAAAAGGTGAAAAGTCTATAAAAGAAAATGAATCTGGAACTACAACACATTTTTTTTATTGGGATTTAGAAAGTCCAATTTTTGAAGATGATAAAAGTCACGCTGTAGTTATAGAAGCTAATGGTTGGACATAAAGACTGTTGCCAACACAGTATATAAAAAATTGCTGGTTTTAGCTAGCACAAAGTTAGTTGCCTGTTTGCTGGCTTCCGATTTTCCTTCGGAAAATCCTCGCTCACAAAAACGCAACTTTCTATATACCAAACGTTATAAACAAGTTGAAAAAAGTACTCCAATTAATATTTTTAGTTATTGCATTAACATCTTGCAAAGCACAAGATATTAACGGAATTTGGATGTCCTACAATAATTATGTGATTGACAAAGAG